>MAAQ01000014.1:0-457875 GCA_002162685.1 Flavobacteriales bacterium 33_180_T64 | reverse complement strand
AGACCAATATGGCGATTATCAAAACATTTATTACAAATCAAAAGATTCAGATATAATAGTTAATGGAGAAACATCTGAATTTGGAATTGTTGGGAAAAATTGGAAAAGATTAAACGTTTGGACTAAAGAGAAAGATTCGACTGATTTATACACTTTTGCGAGTAAGGCAAGTTACTATTCGAAAATTAAAGTATATCGACCAAAAATTGAGATTGAAAAAATAAAACAAATGGAGTTTAGTGATATTCAAAAATTGATTGCGGAAAATAAGATTGAACTAATATTAGAGCATCAAAATGAATAGATTAATCAAAATAATGCTTCTGACTTTGATTTTGGTTTCTTGTAAAAAAGAAACTGAAAAGAAAATAGAATTAGCAAAATCGGAATTTAATCTAAAAGCGGATATTACAGAATTTAAGAAAAAAATAACCGAATTGGATACGTTGAAGATTTGGTTTAACCATTCAGTTTGCACATATCAAGGAGCTGAACGAATTGAAATCACAAAAGAATCTGATTTAATAAAAATACGAACTGAATTTAAAGAAGATACTTTCGAAGAAAATCCTGAATGGAAAGTTGTTTACGAAAAGAGAATACCGATTACTGATACAATATGGAAAATTGAGGAATTCTTTAAACGGAATATTGAACGACAGAAATCTGAAGAAAAAAAATACGGAACTCTTCAAGTTTCGCACAATGGAATTAAAGTTCATTATTTCACAAAAGGTTTAATCGATTTAAACAGGTTTTTGGCTGATTATTATGAAACAATGAAAATGCTACATCCAGAAAATAAGAATAATATTTATGGAGTTGAAATTAGCGAAATAGAAAACATAAATAACGGAGAAATAAAAGAAACGGAATTAGAACCTGAATAAAAACTGCGTAGAACACTGTGTATAATTAATTGCTTGGTCTGTGTTTACTTACGAAAATCCCCGCGGATTTCCTATTCGGTTTTTATTTGCTAAATTAGTCACTAAACCATACACAAACACGTTAGCAAACATTAAAAAATAGAAATAAAAAAAATATTATGAAACAAATTTACATTTTAGGTTTAGCTTTAATCTTAAACATTTCTCATCTAATAGCACAAACAACAATTGACTTTGACTCTGAATCCTTTGTTGAGACTGCTGATTATGGTTCAAACACCTATGTATCTGGTAATTTTAGGCTTATATTCTCTTCTGGTAATTTCTTTGAAGACACTGATAATGGCGAGTCTTCATCAAATGGACTTAGCTTATTGTTTTTTATAGCAAATGAAACACTAACAATTGAAACAATAGATCAGTCAGAATTTAAATTCGAATCTTTCTATTTAACAAACTTTTTTGGAAATGGAGCTTCAATCGAAGGTTTTAAAGATAATATTTCTGTAGCATCTCAAACTAATGGGTTTCCTATATCTGACTCAAACGGAGTTGTTTCACTAGATACTAATTTTGAAAACATAGATAGAGCCATAATTACATTTTCTGGAGGTGCTTTTGATGTTGTTGATTCCTTTGTGTTTAATCCGCCAACATTGGATATACCAGAGTTTACTTCAGTTAAGAGTAATTTAAAAATTTTCCCAAATCCATCAGTTGATTATATCCAAATTAAAGGATTAACCAATCAATTAAGTTATAGAATATTAGACATTACAGGAAACCAATTAAGTTTTAGTAGCATTAAAGACGATAACAAAATTGATATTAAAAGTTTAGCAAATGGAATATACTTCATAAGATTTGACAATGGAATTACATCTAAATTCATAAAAAAATAACGTTTGCTAACAACGTGTACAATTAATTGCTAAAGCTGACTAAGACAAGGAAAATCTCCTACAAATTACTATCTTTAGATTATCGGAAAATATGCGAGAAAGCCTCGCTCTTTCCAACGCTATTTTTGCCTACCTCCTGACGTCGGCTGATTCGGCAAAAGCTTAACACTAGAGCAAGACTCTAAAACGCAACTAATCATACACAAAACCGTTAGCAAACATTTGAAATAACATTGTAACAAAACCAATACCAAATCGTCTTAAAAAAAAGGTTTGAAGTATGGGATTAAAAAAATTACAAAAAATTGGTGGAATATTTGCCATTCTTGAAGCGTTAATCTACATCACAGCCTTCATTGTTTATGGAGGAATATTAGCCTACCCAAATGCAAACGCTAGTCTAGCAGAGGAATTGAATTTTCTCTCTGACAATTATCTTATTTTGTCAATTTTAAATCTGATTAGTTATGTGTTATTTGGAATTTTGTTGGCAGTTTTAGTTCAAGCAATTCATCAGCGATTAAAAAATTATTCACCAAATTTTTCAAAATTAGCTTCTATTTTTGGTATAATATGGGTCGGACTAGTTATTGCTAGTGGAATGATAGCAAACATAGGGCTGAACTCTGTAATCGAAATTGGAACTAATGAACCAGAAAAGGCAATGCTAATTTGGTCTAGTGTGAGTATCATTTCTGAAGGACTTGGTGGCGGAAACGAAATTGTCGGCGGAATTTGGGTATTATTAATAAGTATTATAGCTCTTAAAGGGAAATTGTTTTCAAAACCATTAATTTTTATCGGTATTGTAGTTGGAACGGCAGGAATTCTAACTATCTATCCACTAGAAATTTTCACAGAAATTTTTGGAATTAGTCAAATAATTTGGTTTCTATGGGTTGGAATATTTATGATACGTAAGCCGTCAATAGCGTTAAGCAATTAAAAAACGTTTGCTAACAACATGTATAATTCATTGCTAAAGCTGGCTAAAACGAGGAAATTCTCCTACAAATTACTATCTTTAGATTATCGGAAAATAAGCGAAGAAAGCCTCGCTCCTTCCTACCCTGTTTTTGCCTGCCTCCTAACGTCGGCTGATTCGGCAAAAGCATAAACTAGAGCAAGGCTCTAAAACGCAACTAATCACACACAAAACCGTTAGCAGCAAGCGACCTAATGAAGCTAATACGTCTAAAAAATATTTCAGATAATTATTTCCAGAATGCTTGGAAGCTCTATAAAGAAGCCTTTCCTTCTGAAGAACGAAGATTATTAGATGACCAAATCTCTATCTTAAAAAATGATAATTATCATTTTGATATTTTAATTGATAAAAAACAATTTATTGGATTTATCTTATGGTGGAATTTTGAAACACATAGATACATAGATCACTTTGCAACATCCTTAGATCAAAGGAATAAAGGGATAGGGAAGTTAATTCTTAATAAATTCATTAATACTAATAATAAACCAATTCTGCTGGAAGTGGAACTGCCTACATCTAATATTAATGAACGTAGAATAAAATTCTATGAAAG
Source organism: Flavobacteriales bacterium 33_180_T64 (assembly GCA_002162685.1). Lineage (GTDB taxonomy): Bacteria > Bacteroidota > Bacteroidia > Flavobacteriales > Flavobacteriaceae > Psychroserpens. The sequence goes on along the minus strand of MAAQ01000014.1, from coordinate 454,539 downwards.
AATTGGCTTTAGACTAAATCAACATTATTATGAAATACCTCCAGCACAAGTAAGTCAATCTCCATTGCAATTATTACTCATGTCATATCCAAACCATATATCCACAAAAGATGTTGAACTATTTATTAAAAAATGCCACCCTATTATTTTCAAAAACAAAACATAGACCTAGAAGTTTAATGCTTTAGAAGTAAAAGCCAGCAGCTAACAACGTGTATAATTAATTACTTATTCTGTATCTACACGGAAAATCCTACGGATTTCCCTCTAGCTCGTTTTCTTTTGCTAACTTAGTTTCTTACCAACGCAACTAACCATACACACCACAGTTGGCAATAATTTTATAATAGGATTTCTGAATTAAAATTTGTAGAAGATAAAGAACAAATAATCTTCTATGAACGAATATTATAATTTATCAAAAAAATATACAAGTGTCATGTAACATAAAAATGTTTTATAACACTCATATTCAAAATCAATCAATCAATCAATCAATCAATCAATCAATCAATCAATCAATCAATCAATCAATCAATCAATCAATCAATCGAATGAAAAACTTAAGTATTTACTTCCTTACTCTTATTTCAATTTTATTAGTGAATTGTAACTCAAACTCAAAAAAAGAAACTAATTCAGAAAGCACAACTCCATCAAGTATAAAAGTAAAAAAGAACTCTTTAATCAACAAAATTGAAGACAACCGATTTATAAAGGTTAAAATAGGTATTGATTCCGATCAGATATCTAATGAATGGAAAAATGTATTAGTAAGTAGGAAAAGTGCTAATAAACTTGACTCTCTCTCAAATGTGGTTAAACAAATAACAAAAGAAGAACGAGATTGGATAAACTTAATTGAATCCAAAACAAATAAATGGAATGCATTTAGAGACTCTCTAAAAATACCTTTTCAGAATATCAAACTTAAAGACACCGTTTCTGTCCTTTTAGGGTATCAAGGTGGCGATGATGCTTTTTCATATAAAGATCAAACTGTTTGTTTCGATGTAAAAGCATTAAACAAAGCATACGGTTCTGCAAAAAACTCAGTTAATGACAATCGAATTGACCGTATATTTGCACACGAATTCACACATTTACTTCATAAGCAATGGGCAAATAAAAACAACTTAGAACTCAAAACATTTAAAGATCAGATTTTATGGGAATGTGTAAAGGAGGGTTTTGGGATGTATCGTTCAATGTCCGCTAAATGGTTTCCTATAGGAGATTCTCTATCCCTGACATCAAAAAATACTTTCAAAAATTTATATCCAATATTTACTGAAAAAATTATTAAAGTATCTACTCAGTCAAACCTTACAAGTGAAGAAAAAAACGATTTGCACGCTAACCTATCTAGAGGTTCTATGAAAAAAAAATGGGGTGCTTTGCCTGTTGCGGTATGGCTCGCGATAGAGGCCAAAGGGAATGATGAGAATCTCGCAAAATGGGTAAACAAAGGACCGGATGCAATAATCCTATTAGCAAAAAAATATTTAACAAATGAAAGCAAGATAGCATTTGATGAATTCTTGAAAAGTAATAAAAGTTCTGAATAAAAACTATTGCCAACAACGTGTATAATCAATGCTTACTTGGTTTACTCCTAAAGTTTTCGCATCTTTATTAATCTGATTTTCCTGCGGAAAATCAGCTGCGTTTGTAAACGCACAAACCGTTGGCAACTATTAACCAACTCATCGTTAAAAAACAACAATTTAGAAATTAAAAATATGCTAAACGAATTTATTATCTGAATTTTGAATCGTTAAACTGAACTAAAAAAATGGAAAAACGATTCAAATTTTAATTTATATTCACGCAGCTTTTGGTGGAATTGCTTTATTAACAGGTTTCATTGCAATGGTCACAAAAAAAGGAAAAACAATCCATAAGAAATCTGGACTGATTTTTTTCTATTCAATGATGTTATCTGGAATAATTGCTATGGTAGTTGCTGTTTTACCAAAACATGAAAGTCCTTTTTTATTCGCAGTCGGAATTTTTAGTTTATATTTTGTTTTAACAGGAAATAGAGCTTTGAATTTTAAAAGAAAAAATCTTAATTTAAAAATTGACCAATTGATATCAATCATTATGATTATAACTGGAATTTTAATGGTTCTATTACCAATTGTATTAACAAAAAGTATAAACATCATTCTTGTTGTCTTTGCTATTATTGGAATGATCTTTTCTGTTCAAGATTTAATGCTATTTAAAAAACCTGAACAATTAAGAAAAGGATGGTTGAAATTACATTTAGGAAAAATGATAGGCGGCTATATTTCAGCGACAACAGCATTTGTAGTAGTGAATGATTTTTTTCCAAGTTTTTATGGTTGGTTTATTCCTGGAATTATTGGCGGATTTATAATAGCATATTGGATGAGAAAAATGAATAAAAAAACTGTAGGCAACAACGTGTATAATTAATTACTCGTTATGTGTGTGCTCGGAAAATCCTACGGATTTTCCTCTGGTACGTTTTCTTTTGCTAACTTAGTTCCAGTCAACGCAACTAACCATACACACCACAGTTGGCAAACATTAAAAGCAATAACTCTAAAAAATAACACATGAAAAAAAATTACAATTTCAACATTAATGGATTTACAATTTTATTAATCTTAATATCGTCTTCCCTTTTAGCTCAGGTAAATGATGAAAATTTTAATGCATTAACTCCTGCTTTAAGAGGGTTAGACTACACAACAAATGGAATTAGATTTCAACAAATATCACCTAATTCTATAAGTCAAATGGCATCAGTTTCAGATAGTGGTGATTTTATTATTACTCCAACATCTGGTGATTTAGGGATGCTATATAATATTGATAATTCAGGTACTATTAATGGTCCAAATATTGGAACATTTGATTATCGATTAGGTAGTTCAGATGGCTCAGAATTCAAAATTATATCTATGGAAGCTGATATGTCAGCTAAGCCTTCTGCTAATGGTTATGTCTTTACTGCAACTATTACAGGATATAGAGATGGTGCAAGTATCATTACTGATAATATAGATTTTACAGCAAGTGATACAAGTAGTTCTGTAACATACACTAAAAATTCTAATCCATTTGCTAATGGAGGTTCTTTAACTTTTTCTTCCGCTTGGGAGAACATTGATGAAATTCGTTTTACTGGAGGTACTCCTACTGGTTCAATATCGCTCTTAATGATAGATGACTTAGATTTCTCAATGCCAGTATTAAGTATTTCAGAAAACACTATCAATGAAAAAATTTCTGCTTACCCAAACCCGAGTCAAGGTGGAATTAATTTGAATTTTGGAAATTTAGAAAATGTAGACCTAAAAGTATTTAATGTTATCGGCGAAATAGTTTATCAAAAAAGAAATATTACTGATACCGTATATCAGTTTAAATTAAATCAACCTGCTGGAATTTATTTTATTCAATTAAAGACTCAAAATGAACAACAACAAATTAAACTTATCAAAAAATAACGATTTGCCAACAACGTGTATAATTAATTACTTCTGATTTCCCTCACTTAATAAATAAACCATGAAATACACTATTTCAAACACCATTGATAAACCTATTGATATAGTTGCGGCTAAGTTTCTGGAACCCGATGGAGCCTTACAATGGATGGAGGGACTACAAAAAATAGAGCGCTTATCTCCTAATCCATATGAAGTTGGTGCCAAAAGCAGGTTTCATTCCTTGTATAAGAATAAAAAATTTGTGATAGATGAAACCATTCTTGAACAAAATATGCCCAACCAGATCAAGTTTGGCTTTACCAGTTCTACGGGGTATAATGAAGTGGAAATGGTATTTGAACAGATAAATGATAACAGCACAAAACAAATTAACAACAGCTATTTCCAATTAAAAGGCTTTATGAAGATTTTAGGCCCTTTAATGAAAGGCATGTTTAAAAAGCAATCCATGAAATATTTGAACGCTTTTAAAGAGTTTGCCGAGAAGTAAGTAAAAACATAAAATAGTTTTCAATAATGGTTTTAAAAAACGATAATAATAAAGAGCCGACTGATAAACAGAAGCAGTCAGATAAGCTTTCCGATACAGAGTTCAAACCAAAGACGAACGAAGATCTAAATGAAGAGAACCCTGCTAGACGAAACAGGAGACAAGCTACTGAAGAACAACTTAACAACCCGCTACATGGAGTGAAACTGGCTCAGATTTTAGAACGCCTGGTAGAGCATTATGGTTGGGAACATCTGGCTGATTGTGTCAATATTCGATGTTTCATGTATAACCCTACGATGAAATCAAGCCTAGGGTTTTTGAGAAAAACACGTTGGGCTCGTGAACATGTTGAGGACGTCTATTTGGATATGTTGGAAGAAGAATAGATCCAATTCAATTATGAAAAAATAAAAAACAGTTGCCAACAACGTGTATAATTAATTGCTGAAACTGGCTAAGACAAGGAAGTTCTTCTACAAATTACTATCTTTAGATTCTCGGAAAATATGCGAGAAAGCCTCGCTCTTTCCAACGCCGTTTTTGCCTATCTCCTAACCTCGGCTGATTCGGCAAAAACTTAAACTAGAGCAACGCGCTAAAGCGCAACTAACCAAACACGAACACATTAGCACCAATTAATTCAAAAGATGAAAGTTACTGCCGAAAAAAATGAAAAAATCGCTAATATGATATTTGCATCCATTTATCCACTTTACTTGAATAGGTTGGAGAAGAATGGTAGAACAAAAGAAGAACTCAACCAAGTAATAGAATGGTTTACTGGTTTTGATAAAGATGATTTACAAGTACTTATTGAAGAGAAAGTAACTTTTAGAACATTTTTTCAAAAAGCTAAAATACATCCTAATGCACACTTGATTAAAGGAGTCGTTTGTGGGTATCGAATTGAAGAAATAGAGGATGAATTTGAATTGTATAAACAATGCAGACGTATGGAAAAGCTCATTGATGAATTGGCAAGAGGTCGTAAAATGGAAAAAATTTTACGAGAAAAAAAGAAATAAAACTGGTTCTAACAACGTGTATAATTAATTGCTAAAGCTGGCAAACATTAAACTGAAATGGAGAAAAATAGAGATTTTTGGTCAAAGTTTGAGGTAATTAGCAGAATAATCGGAGTTATTCTGATTCCTTTAACCATTTTTCTAGTTGGTCAAAAATTTAATAATGAAAAAGAACAAGCAAACAAGCATCAAAGAGATTTTCAAAATACTGTAGAGTTACTAAAGCTTTGTAATAACGAAAATAAAGACTTAAGAATAGCAGGTTTCAATTATGCTGAATATCTTCAAAAAAAAAGTCTGCTGGACGATGGGTTAATCCATATATTATCAAGTGTTCAAGCAGAAGAAAAAAACTCTGAAACTGCAATTAAAACAGGTGAAATATTAGAACAAATTAAATCAAATTCAAAAAATAATGATGAGTTAAAAGATTTAGATGTTAAATTATTCTCCAGAGTATATTTTCATATTAATAATGAAAACCAACGAGCCAACGCGGGAAAATTAAAATCTATTATTGAGTCTAACGAAAACGAATTTAAGAAAGGTATAAGTATTCCTGGGATAGAGTTTAAAGAATACGGTTTTATGAAATCACAATTTAGAGTGTTTAAGCCGGAAGAAGTCAACTTAGCGAATAAAATCGTTAATATCATCAAAGAATCTGGAATACCGATTGAATTGATTGATTTAAGCAATCGCTATCAAAATTCAAACATAAGACCACGACATTTCGAAATATGGCTTGGAACTGAATTTAAATAACATTAGCCAACAACGTGTACAATTAATTACTTATTATTTGAGTACTCGGAAAATCCTACGGATTTTCCTCTGGTTCGTTTTCTTTTACTAACTTAGTTCTCGCCAACGCAACTAACCATACACACCACAATTCTCTGCAAGCTGCAAGTAGAACATAAAGCTTTCTTGTAAAGAATAAGAAGGATAAATATTGAATTTATGAAAACTAGAACATTAATTATTGCTTTAACACTATCAATAGGTTTATTTACAGCTTGTACTGACAAGAAAAAAACTGAAAAGAAACCTGAGATAGAAATTAAATCCGGAGAAAACAGAACATCCATTGAAGACAATGTTGATGAAGCCGAAAAAAGAAAGTTAGATAGTATTCGTCAGGTAAAAGAACATGGACATGCACACTAATTAAAACTATATGAGATTAGTAAAAATAACAACTCCGGTTATACTAATACTGTGTTGTTTAATATCGGCATCAGCCTTTGCGCATGGTGTAGATGAAGAGACACAATCATTTTTAACATCAAACAAAGGTGTTGCTTTTGGACCTTTTCTCTACATAGGTGCAAAACATATGATTACGGGTTACGACCATTTACTTTTTTTGATTGGAGTTATCTTTTTTTTATATCGAACCAAAGAAATTATCACCTATGTAAGTTTCTTTACTATTGGTCACAGTCTTACACTTTTATTTGGTGTTATGGCAGATATAAATGTAAATGCCTATATCATAGATGCCATAATTGGTTTATCTATAGTCTATAAAGGTTTTGATAATTTGGGAGGATTCAAAAAGATATTTGGAAAACAACCCAACACCAAAGCAGCAGTTCTAATTTTTGGATTATTTCATGGCTTCGGTCTTGCAACCAAATTACAAGAATTTGAATTTGATAAAGACGGGCTTTTCACAAACTTACTAGGCTTTAACTTAGGTGTAGAAATTGGACAGTTTTTAGCATTAGGATTTGTACTTTTAATCATTACATTCTGGCGACAATACAGCAGTTACATCAAGTTTTCCAAACTCACTAACTTAGTATTAATGGCAGCTGGATTTTTATTGTTTGGTTATCAATTAACAGGATACTTTATTTCTTAATACATATTACACTATGACCGCAAATAAGCAACCTAATTTAACAAAAGTCCAAATATTAAAATCACTACTCATAGCATTACTTATTGGTGCAGTTGTGCTAGTAACTGCTGTTTTACCTGCGGAGTATGGAATCGACCCTGTTGGAACAGGTGAATTATTTGGTTTTTCTAAATTATACCAAGGAAATAATCAAACAGAAACTATTGATACCGCTTCCAGTTTAAATTTTAATAAAATAAAAATGGAAAAACTGGGATCGCCGCAAAGCACGCCAAAACCTAACGAAGCTAACAATCCACCTCCAGAAGTTCAGTATCCTTACAGAGAGGATTCCATAGAAGTTATTGTACCAGCTGAAAAAGGAATTGAATATAAATTTAAAAGTCTAAAATATGGTAGCATTAAATACGAGTGGGCAACAGATATAGGCATTGTTTATATAGATTTTCATGGTGAAGTAAAACAAGAAAATCCACCAAAAAACGTTTTTTATGAAAGTTATACGCTTGCATATTCAAACAATATGGCTGGAACACTAACTGCTCCTTTTGAAGGAAAACATGGTTGGTATTTTAGAAACGAAACGAACGAAGATATTGTCGTTACTATTAGACTAAATGGGCAGTATGAGCTATTTAAATAAAATGCCTGCAGAGAACAACGGGTATAATCAATTACTAGTTTGTTTATACTCGGAAAATCCTACGGATTTTCCTATAATTCGTTTTCTTTTGCTAACTTAGGTCCTTACCAACGCAACTAACCATACACATCACGTTGTAGCCAATTTGAAAATCTGAAATGGAGATAATGAACAAATGTTAACAAACGCTACTAAACTTATTCGTGAACGCATTTAGAGGGGTTCTGAAATCCGTCAATAACGAATAATGGGAATTAATAAACTCAAGATAGCAACAGCCTAAAAAACAAAGCGTTGATAAGAATTAAAATATAATTAAAAAGGAACTTAAGAACAATGGATATAGGAACAATCTTTCTTGCAATATCATTAATTATCATCATGTTTGGCATGGGCTTGTCCTTGGTTAAAAATGATTTTATTCGATTATTTCAACATCCAAAAGCAATAATTGTTGGTCTAGTTAATCAGATTATCTTGTTGCCAATTATTGCCTATATATTAATCTCCATATTTGATGTAGAAACAGATATTGCCATTGGTATAATGATTTTGGCGGCTTGCCCTGGTGGTCCAACATCTAACCTTATCACCTATTTAGCAAAAGGAGATACTGGCTTATCCATTTCTTTAACGACTGCCAATAGCCTGATTACTATTTTCACCATTCCTTTTGTTGTAGACTTTGCATTAACCCGATTTTTAGATGCTGACGAAATGATCCAAATCAACAAATTGCAAACGGTAATTCAAATTTTTGTAATCGTAATCATTCCTGTTTCTCTTGGTATGGTATTAAAGAGAGCTAAACCTACTTTTGCAGATAAAATGAATAAACCTGTTAAAATTGCTTCTGCCGCTGTCTTATTTTTAGTCATAATTGGATTGGTGATAAAGAAAAAGGAAGATCTCATTCCATATTTACAACAAGCAGGATTAACAACTTTAGCATTAAATATTACAACCATGCTAGTCGGTTTAGCAACTGCAAAAATTGCAAAATTAAATTTAGCTCAATCGTTAACGATTTCAATAGAGTCTGGAATTCAAAATGGCACCATGGCTATTGCCATTGCTTCAGGAATATTAATGAATGATAACTATGCTATTGCTCCTGCTGTTTATAGTCTTATTATGTTCTTTACTGGAGGAGTAATTATAGCTTTTGGGATAAAGGCTCTAGGTCCAAAATCAACAAATGGAAATAAATAGAACTGGCTACAACACCATATAAAATTAATTGCTAGTAGCCTACTTATGAAAATCCATACGGATTTTCTATTCGGTTTGTATTTGCTAAATTAGGTGCTTAAATCATATAACTAATCATATACAAACACGTTATCAAACATATTAACAAAAATAGAAAAACTACTTTCAAATGAAGTTATCCGTAAAATACTGTTTTTAGTATTTTCTTAACAAGAATATACTATGAATAATTGTAGCTATGCATTTATATTATGTTGCCAATAATTGTAAAGTTTGAACAATGAAAAAAATGTATTTTATTTTAGCACTTGTATTCTCCGTATTTTTAAGTGCCTGTAATACTAAAACACAGAACTCAAAGGACAGTGATTCGTCAACTATAGAAAGCCCTTATTTTGGACAGAAGCCACCAGGCTTAACTGCTGAAATTTTTGCACCTGGAATTATTTCAATAAATGGAAGATATGAACATTCTGTTTCGTTTTCTCCTGATTTAAATGAAATATATTTTACGGCTAGTAAAAAAGACGAAGATGCAAGTATTTATTACTCTAAACTTAAAGACAAAAAATGGCCAGCTCCAAAAAAAGCAAATTTTACAAAAGGCAAAAAAAAGGAAGAAATGGAATCGTTTGTGAACCTTGGAGGGGATAAAATATATTTTACGGCTTATGACTCTATTTTTGGGGATGAAAAAATTTGGTACGTAGACCGTTTGAAGAATTCCTGGAGTGAAGCAAAAAAACTTGATTCGCCAATAAATGATGATATGGTTTTTTATTCAAATGAAGCCAGAAATGGGGATCTCTATTATTTCAATATTTCAAAACGAAAAACGTATTATGCACCCAATAAAAATGGTGAATTCCCCAAAGTACATGAAGTTGGTATCGGAGGTGCTCACGCTTTTATTTCCCCATCTCAAGATTATATAGTGGTAAATGCTAGAAACAAAGAAGATGATCAAAGAAAAAGCGATATCTATGTCTATTTTAAGAAGAAAGACGGAACATGGTCAAAACCAATTAACCTTGGAAGTGAAGCAAATTCTAATTTTGCTGAAACATGTCCGAGTATTACTCCAGATGGTAAATATTTATTTTTTGGCAGATATAATGAAGAAGGAGGATTATCAAACATTTATTGGGTAAGTACAGAAATTATCAGCAAGTTAAAAACGGCATATTTTAAGAAGGAACAATAAATTTGGTAAACATAATTTTGATGCTAACTTAATATACGTTTGATAATAACGTGTATAATTAATTTCAAGTACTACTACTCTACTTACGAAAATCTCCTCGGATTTTCTATTCTGTTTGTATTTACTAAATTAGTTATTAAATCAACATATACAAACACGTTAGAAGCAATATTAGATTTTTGATTTTTAAACTTAAATATAATGTATAAAAGCCTTTTTATCGTAATTGCTACTTTGTTATTCTCCTGTACTGACGATCCTAAAGAAGAAGAAAAATATCCAAAAAACCTATTTTCAATAATCCAAGAAGGAAAGTCTGTAGAAGACACCTATACTTTTTGTTCTACCATTCCTCAAGAAATAAATTTCTCTTATCGAATTGGTATTTGGATTATAAAAACTAAAAATGGTAAGAAAATAGCAAAAGGTGAATATGATATAGAAATCATTACTATTGATGATCAAGGTGGTTGTTCCTTCTCTTATAAAGTAAATACTGTTGATATCAACAAATGGGAATTTTGGGATTCTGAAGGAGTAACAATTGAACCGACTAAAAGATTAATTTCTCTAGTAAAACTATACACAAGTAAACGCTAATTCAGCTATCTGAAATATAATGTGTATAAGTAATTACTCATTTTTGTGTATAAGTAAAATCCTACAGATTTCTATCTGGTTCGTTTTCTTTTGTTAACTTAGTTCCTTACCAACGCAACTAACCATACATCCCGCAGTTGACAAACATTAATAAAAACATTAAATAATGAAAAAATTAATTCTATTCACGATTTTTATTGTTCTAGTGTTTAAGGTAAATGCACAAGAACAGATTAAACGTTATTATAATAATGGACAATTAAAAAGTATAGGAAGCTATGATCAGTCTACTAGTGATTATGGGATCAAAATAGGCGAATGGAAAACCTATTATGAAAATGGACAATTAAAAAGCATAGGAAGTCATAAAAGGTTGAGTGCTTATAATAGTAAAACCGAACACGGTGAATGGAAATTCTATTATGACAACGGACAATTAAGTGAAATTTCAAGTTATAGTTTTGGTCGTAAAAAAGGGAAGTCAAAAACCTATTACAAGAATGGAAAATTAAAAGAAAGTGTTAGCTATAAAAGTAATAGCGCGATAGGACGAACAAAAAAAATTGGAGCATATAAGCTCTATTTTGAAAATGGTCAATTGAGTCAAACTGGAAACTATGCTGATGATGAGACTTGGTTTTCTGATGTAAAAACAGGAGAATGGAAGCACTATTATAAGAATGGGAAAATAAAAAGTACTGAGACTTTTTCAAGTGGAAATTTAATAGGAGAATTAAAACACGACCCAGACAATGACACTGATAATAAATCTTCCGAATCTGGTAATATTGACAAACATGAAGTGATAACTAAAAATCATCCAGACTATAACACTGATAAAAATGATTTCAAGTCTGTTAAAATTGGTAATCAGATTTGGATGAGTAAAAATCTTAATGTAAGTAATTTCAGAAATGGAGATCCCATTCTTCATGCTAAATCTAAAGAAGCATGGGATAAAGCAGGTGAAAATGGTACTCCTGCTTGGTGCTATTATGAAAATGAACCCAATAATGGTGCAATTTTAGGGAAGCTGTATAATTGGTATGCTGTAAATGATGAGAGAGGCTTAGCTCCTTTAGGATGGTACATTCCTTCAGATGATGAATGGACAGAACTTACAGATAATCTAGGTGGTAAAGAAAATGCAGGTATTAAAATGAAGAGCATGATTATGTGGAATGACTATAAAAATAAAAGAGAAAAAGGTCTTTTTGAAGGACTTCCTGGTGGAATCCGATTAAAAGGAAATTTTAAAAATGGTGGCATTAAAGGTAAAGCTGCTCATTGGTGGAGTTCTACCGATACTTGGTACCGAAGTATTACTTATTACGCAGAATATGTTGTTAGAAGTGGCTGGAATAAGGATACTGGAATTTCTGTCAGATGCCTAAAAGAGTAATGTTAATTAAGTGAATAAAAGCATTAATTAAACAGTTACTAGTTAGAACATTCCATTTATCAATTCTAATAAAACGTTTGCTAACAACCTGTATAATTAATTGCTAAAATTGACTAAAACGAAGAAAACCTCCTACAAATTACTATCATTAGATTGTCGGGAAATAAGCGAAGAAAGCCTCGCTCCTTCCAACACTATTTTTTGCCTACCTCCAGACGTAGGTTGATTGGGCAAAAGCTTAAACTAGAGCAAGACTCTTAAACGCAACTAACCATACACAACACATTGTGCTTCATTATGACTCTTGATAAACTTAGTACTAGAAAGTTTACCAAGAGTCAATTAGTAAAACATTATGAAATTGCTCCAACAACCATCAATAAATGAATTAGAAAGCACGAAGGTAAAAATCATATGAATACTAGAGTTATAGTAGGAACTAATGACAAAATATCTAGGATTAAAGCACTTTAAAAGAGGTTGAACAACTATAAAAAATCCTTCTTGAATGGGCTTTAATACCTATAACAACCTGTTTATTAGAAAATTATACTCTATTTTTCTGATTAAAAAATAAAAATTATTGTATTTTTAACTTAATCAAAATAATTTCCATGCCAAATTTCAGGACAATAGGTAAAAAAACAAAAGCGGCATTTAAAAAGATAATTAAAGCTATAAAGAAAAGTTTTCTATCTAAAAATGTGGAAATCGATGATAAACGAAAACCTCCTAGTAAAAGAAATCCTGTTAAATTCAACGAAGAATCAAAAAGGCACTTAAGTAAAGAATATTCTGAAATTTTAAAAAAAAGATTTTCCTCTAAGCGTGATGTTTCTAAACTAAGACCCTTTATAAAAGTAGATAGTCATAATAAAAGTCAGCTTATAATTAATAACTTAGGCAATACAGCTTCATGGAATTGTCATGTTGATTTTTATATATTGAAGAGTGGTTTGCAATGGGACAAAAGTCAGCCGCTACCTGGTTCTCAATTCCTTTTTAAAAATAGAGAAATAATAAGTATACAACCTGGACAAGAAATGGCTAAAGATATTGATGACAAATATTTTAATCTCATGCCAAATGTTGTTACTGATGAAATTGAACTTCTCTTTTTTGTAGTTCATGATCCAATAAGTGATCCTTTAATAAATTTCAAAGCAGATTTCACACGAAATGTTAATGTTTTTATAAGAAAAAAATAATCATATGCCAAAATGGGGAATTCATAGTTTAATATTAGAGAAGGCTTTAGAAAAGCTAGATTCTGTTGAAAACAACGAAATAACAGATCATCTAAATGATATAAAAGCCAATAAAGACATGGCTTTATTAGGCTCTATAGGCCCGGATTTATTCTTTTTTTCTCCTGATTATGAGGCGGTAGATAAAATATTTCAATTATATAAAAATATTGAAAAAGTTATAGCACCGTTTAAGAAAATAGCAAATACAATAAAAGAAATTAAAGATACTGTTACTGAGCCGGTCGATGCCATTATAGGCTCTATGGTTCCAAACACTGTTGAACTCATTCAACTGGCAAAAGAAGAAATAGAAGAAACCATTAATGTATTTTCAAGTTTAGTAAGGACTGGTTTATTGACTGGGGTTGTTGAAGGTGCAAATATAGTGACTGATGCTGCTGGATGGAATAAGGCAACGGGGAAGTTTTTTGACGAATTTCTTCCTGGAATGCAAACCAATAAGCCAGAAACAGATTGGTACTGGTTTGACATGTTACATTATAGAAAAACAGGTGAGTTTGCAAAGAATTTAGTAGAAATTGCAAGCATTGGAACGCCTAAACAAAGAGCTTACGCTTACGGTTATCTTTCACATATAACAGGTGATGTTGTAGGCCATGCCTATGTTAATCAAGTTGTTGGTGGCCCATATCGGTTAGCAAGTCAAAGACATGTGGTGGTTGAAAGTTTTATGGATGTAAGTGCCATATTTAAACACGATGGCACAAGTGTAAATGCAACACTAAAAGATAGACTAAAGTTTCCTGAAAATTTCGAGCATTTAGATGATGAAGTTATTGATTTATTATTTGATGCGTTCAAAGAAACATATACAGAACCAAATAGTCACCCTCAATTAGTTAATGTTACTAAAAATGGAGATTCATTCACACAGGATAGTGGTTATTTGAGCAAACAACAAATTAAAGATACCTACGAAATATGTTATAAAATATTAGATATTACAAAAAGTATGACGTTAGAAAGGCCAACTGAGCCTTTCCCAAATGCATTGGAGTTTTTAGACAGCGTCTTAGGTGATTTTTTGGAACACTTTACAAATCCGCCAGAAATCGACTTTTCTGCAGGATCTTGTTCATGGTCAGACGCCTTAAGTTTTGGTGTTACATCAGATTCTCGTAGATGTTATACAGAAGCATTTGAAAATTTAGACGACTTTATTAAACAAATAGCAGAAACAATACAATGGGGTTTAAATTCCATCTTTGCATTGATTGATTTATTAAGTAGTGCTTTATTGGTTATGAGTCTAGAAGTACTTTTTGCAATTTTGTATAGAATACAGTTGCAAATGTATGATTTATATCAAACGCTTAGACATACATTAGCTTTGGAAGGATTTATTACTCCGGAACCTGAAGATTTAAATAATAGTCATGAAGAAAATCTTACGCTTCCAAAACTGGATCCTCGAGAGCCTATTAGCTATCCTATATTTAGAGACAAGTCTAAATCGCATTTAACGATAACCTTTGACGGATCTGAAAAACCTAAAACCAGACCCGATTTTTATCCAAGATTTATTACAACCCTTAATTCATTTATTTTCGATACCCCTTTTAATTTTGACGCTTTGAAACTATACGCTGAATCAGATGAAATTAAAGATACGGTGAAATTATATCAAGGTTCTCTTAGAATAGGTAATGCGGTAGATTTTACCTCATGGGTTATTGAAAATGCTATTGATGAAAGCGCGGCAGAAGACATAAAAAAGATAGTTTACACGAATTGGAATTTGGATGCAGACAGAGGATATGGATACAAAACCTGGGAAGGCGATGTTCCAAAAGATAAAAACGATCAACAATCCTCCGTGGTAAATGAAATCTTTTTAGACTCCTAATTTTTATTTTTACTCAAAAAATATAGTACTGCGTTTAGTAGTTCGTTGGCTGAATTTTCTAAAGGATTATTGGTAAAAATGAATAAACTATTAAAATCAGAAATTGAAAAGTAGATTTAAAATAACGAAAGCACAACAATGGCTATAAGTAATTACAAGTACACACCACAGTTGGCAGCCATTAGAATTCCAAATATGAATTTGATCTAATAGTATTTTAAAAGTAACTTCATAAACTTAATTAACAAATTATATTAAACATGGAAAATATAAATTGGCTTTCAATAATTTTAGCGACCCTTACTCCAATGTTTATTGGATTTATTTATTATCACAAAGCTGTATTCGGTAAAGCATGGCTAGATTCGATTGGCATGACGGATGAAAAAGCAAAAAAAGCGAATTTGGCAGTGACTCTTAGTGTATCATTGGTTTTTTCCTTTTTGCTATCATTTTTTTTATTAAATTTCAATAATGATGGCATCAATCAAGAAGGTGAATTTGATACTTTTCTACATGGTGCTTGGCACGGAACATTCATTGCTATTATTATTGTTACACCAGTCATAATAACAAATGGATTATTTGAGAGAAAACGATGGAAAAGTATGTTAATCAATGTATTCTACTGGATCATTACACTTGCACTGATGGGCGGAATATTAGATGTCATGAATCATTGGGAAAATATTCCAATGCCTGTAAAGTAAAATTCAAGCTTTAAACGATTTCTACCTTGATATAAACGGCTGTCAACAACGTGTATAATTAATTGCTAAAACTGGTTAAAACGAGGAAATTCTCCTACAAATTACTATCTTTAGATTATCGGAAAATAAACGAGAAAGCCTCGCTCCTTCCAACGTCGTTTTTACCTACCTCCTTACGTCGATTGATTCGGCATAGAATAAAGCTCTAAGACGCAACTAATCATACACCACAGTTAGGCAAACATTAAAACAAAAATATGAGAAGAATCTTTTTAGTAACCATTTTAACATTTTTCACCATATCAAGCTTCTCACAGTCTTTTCCTGAAAAAGAGATTTTAAAAAAACTAAAGGCTCGCAAAATAGAGATGGATGAAGGTAATGAAGATGGCGTTTTTAAAGCTAATAGTAAAAGATCTAAAAAATGGGGTATGTATCAATGGACGTACGAAGGAACTAATGTAAAAGAACTTATTCCTATGAAGTATGATAGCATAAAGTACTTTCCGTTTAATGGTGCTTTTACAGCTGTTTACAATGATGGAAAAGTAGGTTTCTATTTAGCAAAATGGTCTTATGGAGATAAAGCGAAGCAAACTGTCCCTTGTTTATATGAAGAATACCAACGTTATAACAACAACGGTATAACCTACTTAGCAGTTTCTAAAAATGGAAAATGGGGTTGGGTCGATTGGTTAACAGGAGAAGAAAAAACTGAGTTTAAATATGAAACAAAAGAAGAACTCCCTTATCCTAAATATGAACAAAAATCTTGATTAGATGAATAAATCAATTACAATACTATTGATAATAATGAAGAATTAATGACAACATATATCTAAATTGCTCACTTTGTATATACTCGGAAAACCCTATGGATTTCCCTCTGGTTCGTTTTCTTTTACTAACTTAGTTCCACACAACGCAACTAACCATACACACTACAGTTAGCAACAAGCTAAAAAAACTAAACAGTATGAAAAAAAATGAATTAAAAGACAAACCAACTGAAAAGTTAAAAGCAGAATTAAACGGAATTAAAATAATTGCTGGAGCTTTAATTGGAGTCTTAACTTTATTATTTGTTGTGAATTTATATGGCCTAATATGGAAAGATAACAACGGAGCATTTATCTGCGGATTAGTCGTTGCATTTTCTTTATGTGCTATTCTTCCTTTACAGTTTGGCAATATAAAAAAAATAAAAACTGAGTTAAAATTAAGAGAAAACTTAGGACGAAAATTTTAAAAAAGCAAAAAACCTATTGCTAACAACGTGCAGAATTAATTGCTAACGCTGGCTAAGACAAGGAAATTCTCCTACAAATTATTATCTTTAGATTCTCGGAAAATAAGCGAGAAAGCCTCGCTCCTTCCAACACTGCTTTTGCCTACCTCCTTTGTTGGTTGATTCGGCAAAAGTTTAAACTAAAGCAAGGCTCTAAAACGCAACTAACCACACACAACACGTTGTACGTCATTTAAAAACTATGAACAAAAATTTATTATTATTTTATTTATTAATATCTACTTTCTCTTATTCACAAGTCCAAAAAAGATTTTATGTCAATGATGCAAAAACAATAGATTATGTAACTGTCAATTTTTGTGTGAATGACTCTGCTCGAATTAGTAAAGTTACTGTGTTACTCGAAAAAACTACTTATAAGAATGAAGAAATTATACAAAATCTGATAACTTACCTTAAAGAAATTCAGTATTATCCAGACAGCAAATTGAGAAACAATTGTTATGACTCAACATTCGAGTTTGTTAATAAAAACTATGAAAATGCTGAATTAAATGAATCGGATTATGCAAAATGTAATAAGTTTAAAACTGGAAATTTTCGATATGCTGACTTTAGAGTCAAAGAAACTAAAATCAAACGAAGAAAAAATAAGCAGATTGAGAAAAACGGGAAGAGAAATAAAGATGATCCCTTTAAAGAAAAGTATAAAATATCTTGGTCTTCTCCATGCGAATATCAATTAGAATTCTTAACTGCAAATTCTGCAGAGAGAGAGAAATTCATTGGAGAATCAATAAAAGTTAAAATAATTGCTCTAATCGATAATGGATATGTTTTTAAAGCTAAACTTTTAGATTACCATGAGACCATAAACGTTATTTTAATAGATAGTGAATAAACGAACATGCAACAACGTGTGCAATTAATTGCTTATTCTATGTCTACTCTATCTTTCTGAATGTAATACTAAGTTATCGGATTTTTTAAAACTCTTTGATCTTATCACTTTTTAGAGAACTAAACGCTTTAGTGTTCTAACTCGTTCTTTTTCAAAAAAAAGGTGACAGTAATTATACTAGTGATTGCAACCTAAATGCTAAAAAAACAGCATTCTGGTTCGGTTGCAATTAGGATAACCTGCTATCAAAGAACTTTACCAATGGACACTGCTGCACTAAAGTGGCTAACAACGTGTATAACCCATGACCTCCTACATACTCTAAAATTTATTACCTTTAGAAAAATAAATTTTCGTATAACCTACTCTGTTGAATATCGGCACAGGCAGTATACAAACACGTTGGCAAACATTAATACAAATTTTAATATCAATTAAAGAGGTAAGAAAATGAAAAAAACAGTGCTATTACTTTTAGTACTAATAGCTAGTACTCAATTTACAAACGCACAATCTGATGCTACATTAGATGAAGTAAAAGATTTTGTTGAACAAAAATTTCGACTGGAGAACTATGTTGTAACCGGTAATACAATAAGTAAATTATCAAATACTATCATATCTATTACAGGTTGTGATTGTAGAATAAGTTATGATAAAGAAACTGGAAGTGAGAGGTCAGGCGATGTTTTTTGGAATAGAAAATATGAATTATATTTCTCTTTATCAGATTTGACTACTGAAGGATCCAAAATAGGAGAGCTAAGTCTAGGTAGCGGTATTACGATAAACAATGAAAAAATTTTCAGCCTAATATTTAATTCTAAAAATGATTACAAGGACTTTAAACAAGTTATTCATAAACGGGATGGGAGTTTACAAACAAATTATTTTAAAAACAGAGAAATTATGTGGTCCACAAATAAAGAATTGCTAGAAAGAATTGAAAAAGCATTTTCCCGTGGAATTGAATTATGCCAAAGAAAAGATAAATTTTAAATAAAGAAATAAGAAATGAAAAAAAACCTATTTATAGCCATGGCTATATTATTTACATATACTATAAATGCGCAAGACACAGAGAAAAGATACAATTTTGCATATACAATATCCGATTCCTGCAATGATAGCAAAGTCGTTTATTTTAGCCCTATAGTATCATGTACTGTTCCTCATCTATGGTTCGACAATGAAGAATCTCAATTAAAACGTAAATGGCAAAAAAAGGTGTTTGCAAATTATAAGTTGAAAACATATTGTTTTTATAAAGAAGCCTGGGTATGGAAATCTTATGGCAAAGTTGATGAACAAAGAGATAAAACCATCGCAGAATTTAGAAATAGAGGATATAAAGTCTATGCCAACTATACCTTTGGTTTTCATTATGTGTCGGCTTACGAGGAATCTAAAAATTAAGAATACAAGCGCATGAATAAATATAGTTTCCTTTTGTTTTTTGTCTTTATTTCATTTCGTGGATATTGCCAAAAACCACAACAAATGGTATACACCATCTTTAAAGTTATTGAAACAGATAATCATTATTGCAATTCAGATGTTACCTATAAATCATTGATGTTGCCTAAAGAGATACCTTCTGAAGTAAGAAATAATTTACTTAAAAAGCGAGAAGAAGCACTTGAAAAGAAAACAGCAACAAAAGTAGATAGGGAGAACCTCTATCTAAACCCCAATGATTGGGTGGTTATTTTAGAAGTAGACTATGATCTATGTAAAACAAAGGTAGCTAAACGCATTTTTAAATTTAAGACTACGAATAAAAAAGCAATAGATAGCTTAATCCAAAAACAGATACATACTACACATGCGATGATTGAAAATGATTATATAAGCCATACCATTTTATACGTTGGACAACCATATGTAAAAGAAGAAGCTTTATTTTTTGATTCCTTGTGGTCGGATTTAAAAAGCAATATATTGGAATGGCTTAACGAAGACGAAAAAGAAGAATTTAAAAAAGAGTATAACAAAGCAGCTGGGATTGGAGTTCGAGGATAATGCTATCGGTACTCTTTGTCTTCTTTTGTTAAACACATATAGCACAACCATTTGCCAACAACGTGTATAAAACATAGTTAAGCTGGTTAAGACTAGGATATTCTCTTACATATTAATTACCTTTAGTCTAACTGAAAACAATGTAGTCCTAAAAAGTTACATTCCATACACAAAACCGTTGGCAGTAATACTAGAAAACACTAGAATAACATTTTACGAAAAAGAACTTAGCAATTACCAATTATGCCATTAATCATTAATAGCAACTTTCAAGAAACAAGTTAATTATATAATTGATAATTTTGGGTTTGAGCTCAAATTTCAAAAAAAAATGAAAACAACAACATTTCTAACATTTGTAGGTGACCAATGCGGAAAGGCTGAAGAAGCAATAAATTTCTACACTTCTATCTTCCTTAATTCGGAAATTAAAAGCATAATAAAATACCTAGAGGGAGAGGCTGGAGGAACACCAGAGCATATCAAATATGGAGTATTTACATTAAATGGTACAGAGTACATGGTTTCCGAAAGTAATTTTAATCACGCTTGGTCATTTACACCAGGGGTATCATTGTTCGTTGAATGTAACTCTGAAGATGAGATACAAACTTTATTCGAAAACCTTTCTTCAAATGGAGGCCAGGTTATGGTTCCTCTTGACAACTACGATTCAGGAGATTACGGCTTTGGCAAAAAATTCGGATGGTGTGAAGATAAATATGGTATTTCATGGCAACTTAATCTTTCAGAATAAATTCTGAATTATAATATAAGCCAACCCTACTTTAAGGAATAAACGAAATGGAAAATAAAAAAACAACTACGACCAACAACATGTATAACCAATTGCTTATTCTGTGTTTACTCGGAAAATCTTGCGGATCTTCCTCTGCTTCGTTTTCTTTTGCTAACTTAGTTCCTTCAAACGCAACTAACTATACACAGCATGTTGTGTGTAAGTAATAATTACCTAAGATTAAAAGTTATGAATAATATTCAGGTAATAGCTCTACTCAAAGCCAATCAAAACAAAAAAAATATTGAGAGGTGGGATAAAGGCAGTTCAGTATCTGGCAAACTAAAAAGCTTCGGTATTGGTTTGACAGTTTTGCGCAAACTTGCAAAACAAATTGGAAGAGATCGTAATCTAGCTCTGGAACTCTGGGATACTGATATTTATGACGCAAAGATTATAGCTTTACTAATTGATGACCCAAAACAAATAACTCGAGAACAAGCTGAAATGCAAGTTGAGAGTTTAAGACATGGTCATCTCGCCCACGTTTTCTCATCTTGTGGCGCATCTTTAGCCAAAACACATTTTGTAGTTCCTTTATTGGTTGAATGGATAAATAGCAAAGATACAATGCGCCAGAGCTGTGGTTATGGATTACTATATGAAGTATCAAAGTCCAAGAAAAAAGATGCTCCAGTTGATGCCTTTTTCTTAAAAAAAATTCAAGAAATCAGTACTTCTTTTCATAAGGTGCATAAAGCTGTACAACTTGCTATGGGTGGTGCACTCATAGGTATTGGTAAACGAAATGCAGTTTTAAATGCGAGTGCCTTGAAGGTGGCTAAATCAATAGGACCTATCCAATTCGAATCAAACAGCGACTGCGAACCTTTGGACGTCACCAAGCATCTCACAAGCGACTACATTAAGAATAAACTCGGTGTATAGTACGCAACTAATCAGAATTAAAATCAACTCGAAAATTAAAACCCGGAGGACTTCTTCTCTAATATGTGGAATGATGTATTACATTTATCTTTAAACTATAAAACATCAAACATGATATACCAATTATTAGTGTAAAAATTTTAGCATATAACTATATTTTAGGACTAGACACGCTAAAAAAAGGGTTTTTAAAAAGTTGCTTGAATAATTTTTAAGTACTTGATCTTTTTTGAAATACATTTCTGATAACAGAATGATTTACTGAATTTTACTAAACCCAACAGCGTGTATAATTCATTGCTCTTGTTGGTTAAGCAGAAAAAAAAATACTGTTATTGAAAACATGATAACTTGGAGAAATGGTCTGCCTCGCTCCTTCTCCTACGGATTTTTTCGCCGAAAACGACTCAACCTAGCTAGTCGCTTTTGCAGAAAGCTCACAACTAACCATACTCGCCACAGCTGTACGCAATTTAATTCCAGTTCCAAAAGTCATATTATAACTCTCTTTACAGGCTAAATGTCACATAAATGACGTATCAAATACATTGCTTAAATTTGATGGGAATTAGAGATTGATTTAATCTTGTATTGAATTTAAAAAAATGAAACAACCTCAATTAGGTAAAAAAATATCAGAGTTAAGACTTGCAAAAGGTTTAACACAAACTGAACTCGCAGAAAAGTGTAATTTAAGTTTAAGAACTATTCAAAGAATAGAATCGACAGAAGTTACACCTAGAAGCTATACACTTAAGTTAATATTTAAGACTTTAGATTTTGATGGTTTTAATTCAACAAATAATAATTCATCAGTAAATTCTAAAGGTTCATTTAATTTAAAAAAAAATGTAATTAGGAACATTTTATTACTATTAATAACCTCTTTAGTCTCTATTGTTATTTTCAAATTTATCTCAAGCTATAAAGTGCAATCGGCTACAGAAGTCAAAGAAATCATTCAAAAAAATCAATCAAATATTAAAAGATGGATTAATAACAAGCAAGTAGACTCAGTGCTTACTAAATTTAGTGACAATGCATGCATATTAAATTCAATATGCGGAAAGTTTCAAATTCGAAAAATGATAAATAACAATATTGATAAAGACTATAAAATACTAGACTACAACACTATAGCAATTAGTATAAGTGATTCCATTGCTGTAGAAAAATACGAAAGTGTGTATAACTATAAAGGAAGCTCACATAAACAAATAGGAATTATGGAATGGCAGCTTATCAATGGGAAATGGCTAATAGTAAATGATATGTTCAGAGATAACTAAAACCCAAAGTTAAAATATAACAAACTTCAGATAATGAACAAAAGACATTTTTTATTATTATTTCTAATACTAATATTTAATTGTAAAACTAATAATGAAGGCTTTGAAAAAAACAAAAGTATTTATTTAGAAAAACAAGCAGAATTTGGTACACCAATAGGGAAATATATTAGGAGTAATAAGTATCCTTTAAATATCCTCAATCAAATTGATTTTACAAAAAAGATAGATTCATTACAAGCCATTTTCACTAATTATCTTGCCATAAATAAAGATATGTTAGATAAGAGTACATTTAATAATGAAACGGCATTAATCAAACTTTTTTTTGACAAACTAATATTAGGATATCCCGAACTTCATAAAAGATATACTGGAAAAAGCATTATTTTATCTAAACAAAACCAATCTAAATTAAATAAAAATCTATTTTTTTTTAATGACGAAACACTTTTTACAAGCAGAGAATTAAACGATTATATAGCTACATATATAAGAATTGAATCTAATAAAATATTAGAAAATCCCATTTTTAGTAAACTAGACAATCAGCAATTAAATGCCGATTGGAGTATTATGGATACAATATTTACTAATAGCAAGTTCAGTGATTTTTGGAAACACAAGTATTTAAAGTACCATATTGATAATTTAGGGATAAAAAATATTGATAAGATTTATTCAAGTTTTATGTCTTCTTGTAAAACTTCAGAGTATTCAGAAAGCATTAATGCTTTATATAATTCTCACAAAAAAGGAAGAGCCAGCCATATTATAAAAACCTATAAAGAAATAGACGGTTTTAAATTAGATATGCATCTCTTTTTACCAAATTCAGAAGAATTTAAAGGAAAACGACCTACAATAGTTCAATTTCATGGAGGAAGTTGGTCGGAAGGTAAACCAGATTGGTTTTTTAATACCGCAGAAGCTTATACTAAACAAGGTTGGATAGTTGGAGTGGTTGAATATAGAATTAAAGGAAGACAAGGCACATATCCTTTTGAATCTGTTAAAGATGCAAAATCGGCAATGCGCTGGATAAGAGAAAACGCTAAAAAATATAATATAGATCCAAATAAAATTATCGCAACAGGTAATTCTGCAGGTGGTCATTTGTCTTTAGCTATTGCATTAATTGATAATTGGAATGAGAGTACTGATAATTTTGAAATAAGTACTAAACCTAATGCAATAATAGTAAACTCTGGAGTCTATGATTTAACAACCAACTCTACTAGATGGATTACTGAAAATTATGAAAATCGAGGCATTGTAAAGGAGATATCTCCAAATCATTTATTAAAAAAGAGCGCTGTTAAAATGTTATTAATTCATGGTGAAAAAGATAGAAACTGTCCTTACGAGAATGCAGAATATTTTTATAAAGAAATGAAATCACTAGGAAATGATATTAAACTACATACTGTAAAGAATGCCGAACATATGATCTGGTATGGTAAACACTCTACCGAAGTTTCAAAAATCACAAACGAATACATTAAAGTCCTGAATTTTTAACAAAAACGACGTACAACAACATATAAAAATAATTGCTTGGTTCTAGCCCACTTGGAAAATCCTATGGGTCTTTCTACGGGTTCGTTTCTTTTTGTTAAATTAGTTGCTTACATACGCTACTAACCATACACAAACCGCTCTAGTCAATTTGAGAAGTGGAGAAAACTAATGAATATATTGCAAACAAATTAAAATTAATCCATAAAATCAATCCAAAATAAGCGCAAAGTCGCTCTTGTATTGCCATTCATTAATTCTACAAAGGTTAATATCTCATCTAAATTTGAGCGAGAATATACATGTCTTCCATCTATAATCATATTTATTTTTTTTGTGTTTGCAATATTTGAAAGTGGGTTTTTTTCAAGAATAATAATGTCTGCTACTTTACCAATTTCTAATGTGCCATACTTATGGCTAAGATTAAAATAAGAAGCTGGATGAATTGTAGCAGATTTTAATGCTTCTGAAGGTTTTAATCCAGCCTTAACAAGTTCTAACAATTCATCATGAATACTAAAACCAGGAAAACAGAATGTGTCATTTGCATCAGTACCTGCTAAGATTTTTACACCTGCCTTATGAGCTTTACCTGTCAATTCCAGACCCTTTTTATAAAAGTCCATATATGTTTTTCTCCCTTCGGGCGTTGGGTCCATATTAATCATTCCCTTTGTATCTCCAATCCAATTTCTCCTTTCTATTGCGTTAATATATTTTAAGCGAGGATCGTTAAGGTATGCTTCATTATCTGCATAAGCGTCCATTTTTCGTGTAAGATGAGTGGGACAAAACCAAGTGTTGTTTTTAACCATTTCATTAACTAAATCCTCAAACATAGATTCACTATGGTTATCAATCATATCACGTAAAGCAGTAGTATTATCTAACGCTCCTCCTTCGTTGAATTCACCTTTGTATCTAGTCAAATATTTAGCTCTTAATTCTTCAGATCCAGAATAACATTCAAATAAAAATAGTCTTGCATGTTCAAAGCTTTTGTGCCCAGCTTTGGAAGCTTCAATTGCACTAACCGCTCTTGGTCGGTGACCTAAAATAGATATTGATTTTTTTTCAGCCTCGTCCAATAATTGAAAATAGTATTTCGGAAGTATTCCATTATACGTTTTAACAAAATCATTCATTTCTCCTGAAAATGAATTTATAATGGCATTAGTATGTTCAACGCTTGTCAAATTGGAAACAAATGTACTGCCAATTCCTTCTAATCTAGGGCCTAAAAGAGTGTTTGCTTCTATTTGCGCTCTCCATTCTTTTTTAAGTGTAAACTCAGCATGTCCTCCCATATCCCTAATATGGGTAACTCCATTTGAAATATATAAAGGAAAACTAAAATGTGGAGCCAATATAGAATTAACATGGGCATGCATATCCCATAATCCAGGAATAGCATACTTTCCTTTTCCATCAATTATATAAGTATTTTTTGGAACTTGAAATGCCTCATAATCTCCAATCTCTATAATCACTCCATTTTTTATTAATAGACTTTGCTCATAGATAGAATCTGATTCTATATCAACAATGTTTGTGTTTTTGATGACAATATCTGTAAGCGATTTATTTGGTTTAGGAGGTTCTGGTAATGGAATTGTTACTAGAATATAAAAAATAAATGTTGCAGTTAATAAAACTGCAACTACTCCAATGATGCTTTTTTTTAAAAGATGTTTCATGTATTAACTTCTATGATTTGTATTAATGATGTAACCAAAATTTAGTTAACTACAAAACTAATATAGCTTCAATAAAGAAAGGAAAAATCTATCCTGTCATTGACATGACATTTACATGTCATATCTAATTTTAGAATAAATTTGGGATAACCGAAGTCCATTCTGAAGAAGAATGTTTAAGACTTTTGACTATTTTTAAAACGATAAACACATCAATAACACTTAAACCTAAATATACTAATATCGGTATGGGTAATGATTCTCCAACTACAGTTTGACCTCCAAATAAATTAATAAAAAAAGGATTCAATAACATTAGAATGACACTTAAAATGGTCCATAAAATTTGGAAACTCAAAACCTTCTTGCAAATTAAATTTGATGTATTTGACCATGTTCCTTTTTTCCAGATGGCAACTATAAATATTAAAAAGATTACAGGTAATAGAAAGACCAAAAAATTTGACATTATAAATCTATTTAGTTTTGTACTTTCTTCTATATGATATTTTGAGTTCTTGGGTGAATCAGAATTAAACTCTTCTAAAGAAACATTTAGTGCCTCTAATAGTTTTCTTGTAGTAAAAGGTCTTGGGTTTACCTGATCTTTTTCAATACGCTGTATTGTCCTTACTGAAATCCCCGAGGCTTCTGATAATTCTTCTTGCGATATTTTTCGCTCATCACGTAATTGAAGAATTTTATCCTTAAATTTCATTTAACTCTTGATTTTATACTTTGATTGAATCATTCATCAGTATTCAAAGTTAAATATATTCAATTTTAATGAATTCTAATTAATTGAGGAAAATGAAAGAAATATTAAAGTAAATTTAGATTGAAATACTAGCTACAACACCATGTATAGCTCATAGCTTCTGAATTTCCTGTCGGAAAGTCATCGCGCTTTTACTATCTTTGGTTTACGGCGGAAAATCAATGGTGTACTTTTTCGCAACTGATCATACACAAAACCGTTTTATACCATTAAGCAAACCTTAAATAAAATGAATAAATTAAATGATTCTTGAGCGACACACATTTGAATATCAGGATAAGGTTTTAATAGAAAAGGTGAAAATTGGTACACCTTTTATGTATGAGGCTATCTTTCAAAACAGAGGCTGTTTTATATACTTTAAAGAGAAAGGGCCAAAGTTATACTCCGCTATGGAGAATATTCAAATAAATGGACAAGAAGCTGTTCTTCTTAATTGCGGAAATCACTTTTTAGAATTATTGAAGGAATCTGAAAATGAGCAAGTAGAAGTTATTATTTTTCATCTGATTCCAGAGATGTTGAAAAAATTATACATAAAAGAGTTACCTAAAATACTTGTAAAACACAATACATCTAAACCAAGTCAAGTAGTAGCTTCTAATGACATTATTACAAAGTTTATAGATTCATTAGAATTTTATTTTCAAAATCCATCTTTAGTGAATAACGATTTACTTGAGCTAAAAATTAAGGAACTAATACTTTTGCTTATACAATCTAAAAATGTAGCATCTGTATTAGAGTTAATCAATAATTTGTATTCCACTAAAGCTGTACAAGTGAAGGAAATAATAAAACTTCATCTGCATTCAAATTTAACTTTAGAAGAGTTGGCAAAACTATGTCACTTAAGTTTATCTTCTTTTAAACGAGAATTTAAAAAGGAGTTTAACGATAGTCCTACTAATTATATTATTTCCAAAAAATTAGAAAAGGCAAAAGAATTGTTGCTAATGACCGACTTATCAATAAGCGAGATAGCTTATGAAGTTGGTTTTAACGACCCACAATATTTTACCAGAATCTTCAAAAAAAGAGGTGGTATTTCCCCTTCAAGTTTTCGAAATAAAACAACCTGACCTAATCGTCCATACTTAAGAACGCTTTCTCCATCTGTACTCTTTAGATGTCATATATTTTTGTATCGGTAAAAGTTACGATATCAAAGCATATGCTGAATATGCTCAAAAAAGTTTAACTATTTAAAATATAACAAGATGAATTTAACAAATAACATTACAGGAAAAGTAATTGTAATTACAGGTGCAAGCAGTGGATTAGGAGAAACTACAGCACGTCATTTAGCATCTAAAGGTGCAAACGTAGTTTTAGGTGCTCGCAGAGAAGAGCGTTTACATATGATCACTGAGGAGATAAATGCTCAAGGAAACGGTAAAGCAATTTACGTGAAAACCGATGTGACAAAAAAAGAAGATGTGCATGCTTTAGTTGATAAAGCTGTAAGTGAGTTTGGTACATTGGATGTGATGATCAATAATGCAGGTTTAATGTCAATTGCTCCAATGAGCGAAATCAAAATTGACGAATGGGATCGTATGATAGATATTAACATAAAAGGTGTTTTATATGGTATTGCATCAGCTTTGCCTATTTTTCAAAAACAAGAATCAGGACATTTTATTAATTTATCATCTGTTGCCGGTGTAAAAGTGTTCAGCCCAGGAGGAACTGTGTACAGTGGAACAAAGTTTGCTGTTCGAGCAATTTCTGAAGGTCTACGTCACGAAGTTGGTGGAAAAATTAGAACAACCACTATTGAACCAGGAGTAGTAGATTCTGAATTAAAGCATGGTAGCTCTCATAAAGAAAGTTCTGATTTTGTGAAAGATTTTTATCAAATCGCAATCCCTTCAGATTCTATTGCAAGAACAATTGCATTTGCAATTGAACAACCTAATGATGTAGATGTCAACGAAATTGTAATTCGCCCAACGGCTCAAGATTTCTAATACCATTTAATGCTGTTTTAGGTATAAAAAAGTTGAACTAATTGTTCATATATAAGAGCGCTTTCTCCATCAAAACCACTTATATATCATATAATTTTGTCCTTATGAACACAATACATCATTAAGCATATTAAGAACGTTTAACTATTTAAAAAAATCATAATGAAAAAATCAATTCTCATAGTACTAATAGCCTTCGGTTTCAATTCTTTTTCACAAGCCCAAGGAAAACAAAACAATAAAACTAATTCTAATAACACTTTAAATCTTAAAAAAATGAATGATCAAAAAAACGAAACACAAAGTTTCAACGAGTATCAAGAAGTATTAAAAGCATTACAACCATATATTAAAAGTGCCAAGACTGGCGATGGAAAACTAAGTCGATCTGCATTTTATGACCATGCTGATATTATAGGGTCTATGAACGGAAAGTATATACACCAAACTGCTGATCAATTTGGAAAAGATTTGAGTTCTTTCGGAGCTTCAGAAAATGTACAACATCATGTTGCTTGGATAGATATCTCCGGTCCTGCTGCTGCTGCAAAAGTCGAATTTATCGATTGGTTAGGCTTCCGTTTTACAGATTTCTTTGTACTTTATAAAAAAAATGGAGAATGGAAAATAAGCGGAAAAGTTTATGATTCTCATTCTCAAAACTAATTAAAAATAATTAATACATATTAAAAAGCTATAATTATGCACGTATCAATTCATCAGCTTATTAAAGGCTATGTAGAGAATCAACATTCCTCAGAAATATATTTACAGGTTCTAAATGAAGCTGGAATAGAGAAAGAAGAGTTTGAGGCTGAAAACTATCACAACGATGCTAAAACCGAAGATGTACTTTCTGCAGCGATTAAAATTTTGTCCACAAATAGAGAAGAGTTTTTAACTAATGCAGGACTTGATGCCGCTCCAGGATTATTAGATGCTTTTAAAGCTTTTTGTGATCCAGATTGGGATGTGCTTGACTTATTAGAACATGTAGAACCAAGAATGCACAGGCACGTCCGCGAAGAAATGGGAGCATTCCCTCCTGCTTTAAAACCTGAAAGAAAGAACAAGAATGAGTTGGAAATTAACATACGCTCACATAGGAGAATGGCGTTTTTAGCAAAAGGATTTATTTTAGGTTTTGCCAAAGAATATGGTGACGAAGTTGAAGTAACTGTTGATGAAACAGATACTCAGTATACTATTCTAGTTAAAAAAACAACTAAAATTTCATAAAAACAGAAAATAATGGAAAAGAAAATATTAATTATTCTATCCAACACAAATGAGATTGGACCAAACAAGAGAAAAACAGGAACACATCTTTCTGAAGTAGCACATCCTTATGCCGAATTCGATAAGACAAATTACCAAATAGATTTCGCCACCTTAACAGGAGGTAATCCATATTTAGATGCTCTTAATTTGGCAGATGATCCTCTAAATCTTGCGTTTTTAACAGGAAAAGGATGGGAGCTTATGCAAAAACCGGTTAAACTATCGGAGGTAAATGTTAGCAGTTATGATGCCATTTTTGTACCTGGAGGACTAGCACCTATGGTTGATATGCCTAAAAATACTGTTCTTAAAGAAGTAATTCGAGAAGCGTATGAAGGAAATGCAGTTGTCGGAGCAGTTTGTCACGGTCCAGTATCGTTATTAAATGTAAAATTAAGTAACGGGTCGTATCTGTTAAATGGTAAGAATATCACTTCTTTTACAAATGTAGAAGAAGAGCTTTATGCTATTGAGGATGTGCCTTTCTTATTAGAAAATGCATTAACGAAACAAGGAGCAAAATTTCATGCGGCTGCAAATTGGTCTGCTAATAGTATTGCGGATGGTAACCTTGTAACTGGGCAAAATCCAGAATCAGCAAAAGGAGTGGCTGAAAAAATGATTTCCATTTTAGAAAGAACTAACAAAAAAAAGTAAAATGACAATTAACGTGTTTGCTACGTGGAAAGTTAAAGTAGGAGAAATAGAAAATGTTTTAAGCATCTTAAAAAAGGTGCAAGATGAAAGTGTAAAAGAAAAGGGAAATCTGTTCTATAAAATTCATCAAAGTAATTCAGATTTAAACACACTTGTATTGCTTGAAGGATATACAGATGAATTAGCGATTTCAGAACACCGAAGTTCATCACATTTTCAAGATTTGGTTTTAGGAAAAATTGTCCCTTTATTGGAAGATAGAGAGATTGTTTTAACAACACCTATTAGATGAAACTTGGAGAATACAATTAATATTTTTGGTATCTAAAAAAAACACAAATAAAATGGAAAATCAAATTGAAAAAACTTAGTACATGTTCATGAATTATTATCTAAAGGTGTATTTATGAAGGCAATGGAAACTTATTTACACAATGATGTAGAGTTAAGGGAAGTAAATGGTGATGCAAAAGTAGGTAGTTATGCTGTACAAGGAAATCATTCTTTTTATGTTACTGTAATGACTCTAATACTAAATGATGGAACGACTATGGTTTCAGAGCAGGTTGTGGCTACCGAATGGAAAGATATTATCACGCATAAATAAAACGAGCTTAAAAATTATTCTTTAAATAAAAAACGAAGAATATGAGGAAAGACATATAATTATTATGTTCACGGTTAATTAAATAAAGGTACACAACAATGTATAAAAACAATAGTGGTTTGGGTGCGTACTCAAACCGTTTTTTTTGTTTAATTTAATATATTGCTATCTGAAAAGTAGTTAAGCTTTAATCCGCTACTGTTCTTATATAAACCGTTAGCAGCAACCATACAAATACGACAAACTTAACAATGATAATTATTATATGGACGAAAAAACACTAAGGACAATTGCTGGGCAATTAAGACAACCGAGTGGGAATTATGCGATTCAAGTTGGAAAAAAAATGAATGAAGGTAATTTGCATATAAATCTAAACACTTTTAAAGCTCTTAATCTAACAAAAAGAGATCACATTCTTGAAATTGGAATGGGAAACGGTTTTTTTGTAGAAAACATTTTATCATCAGATAATTCAATAAAATATACAGGTTGCGACTTTTCTGAAATAATGGTTGTTGAAGCTCGTAAACAAAATAATGTGTTTATTACAAATGGACAAGCTAGATTTTGTAAGGCAAATGCAAATGATTTACCATTTGATTCTGAATTCTTTGATAAAGTATTTTCGATTAACACAATTTACTTTTGGGACAATCCAAAAATAGTCCTTTCTGAAATATGGAGGGTTTTAAAACCTGGCGGACAAATTACTATATCAGTCAGACCTAAATCAATCATGGAGCATTACCCATTTGTAAAGTATGGATTTAAAATGTTTACAAAAGAAGACTTGGCCGAATTAATATCAAAGAACAATTTTAAAGTAATTGATATCTTGGAAAAAAACGAACCCGAAGTTGAGATAAATGGTGAATTAATAAAAACATCTACATTACTAATAAAAGCTAAAAAAACATAAGCACGACAGAAAAAAGCTATGCATTCAGCAAGTTTCGGGTTTTATAGGAGTGAAATCAATTCTATTTTTGCTGTTATAAAATTTGAGTTTAATGAGCAAACAAGAATACATTAATTATAGTAGAATAGCAGAAGCTATTGCATACATACAGCAGAACTTCACAGAGCAACCAACTCTTGAAGAAATTGCCGAAAAAGTACATTTAAGCCCATTCCACTTCCAAAGAATTTTTACAGATTGGGCAGGAGTTAGTCCTAAAAAATTCTTGCAATATATAAGCGTTCAACACGCAAAGCAAATTCTAAACAATTCACAATCTACTTTGTTTGATACGGCATATCAAACAGGCCTTTCGGGTACTGGTAGATTACATGATTTGTTCGTGAAAATTGAGGGGATGACACCCGGAGAATACAAAAACAAAGGGGAAAATCTTAATATAAATTATAGTTTCGCAGAAAGTTTGTTTGGGCTAATTTTAGTCGCCTCTACAGACAAAGGTATTTGTTATATGGGTTTTTCGGATGACAAAAAAAATGCATTTTCAGAATTAAAAAAACGCTTTCCAAAAGCGAGTTTTATACAACAAACAGACAAGATTCAACAAAATGCTTTACAAATTTATACACAAGATTGGAGCAAGATAAATAAGATAAAATTACACCTAAAAGGAACAGATTTTCAACTAAAAGTTTGGGAAGCACTTTTAAAAATTCCAACAGGAAATTTAGCAACTTACGGAAATATTGCAAAACTAATTCAAAAACCGAAAGCTTCAAGAGCTGTCGGAACTGCTATCGGGAATAACCCTATCGCTTTTTTAATTCCTTGTCATAGAGTTATTCAATCTACAGGGACATTTGGCGGTTATATGTGGGGAACAGCTCGAAAAACTGCAATAATAGGTTGGGAAGCCTCAAAAATCAACACTTCAAATAGTACTGTATAGCAATGGAGAAGCTAAAAACAAAACTTACCACAATAAATTGGCAATTAGTAACTGAATCAATGAATGAAAATGGCTATGCCATTATTTCCAAAATACTATCAGAAGAACAATGCAATGAACTAATCCATGAATACAATAACGAAATTATATATCGAAAAACGGTCGTAATGGAACGCTACCGCTTTGGCTTGGGCGAATATAAATACTTCGATTATCCACTCCCCAAAATTATTCAAACAGTAAGAGAAACTATATATCCAAAACTTTCACCTATTGCAAACCTTTGGATGAAAGTGCTCAATATTAATAAAATATTTCCAAAAACATTTGAAGAATTGCAATCGCTTTGCCATCAAAATAATCAGTTAAAACCAACTCCTTTAATATTAAAATATGGAAAAGGAGGTTTTAACACATTGCATCAAGATTTATATGGAGATGTTTATTTCCC
The DNA here is from genome assembly GCA_002162685.1 of Flavobacteriales bacterium 33_180_T64. Lineage (GTDB taxonomy): Bacteria > Bacteroidota > Bacteroidia > Flavobacteriales > Flavobacteriaceae > Psychroserpens. The sequence goes on along the minus strand of MAAQ01000014.1, from coordinate 420,791 downwards.
AATACAATGCGTTCTATTTTTAAACGAACCTGATAAAGATTTCACAGGCGGAGAATTTGTTTTGACACAACAAATGCCAAGAGCCCAATCTAAAGCCATCGTTTTAAAACCAAAAAAAGGTGATATGCTCATTTTTACTACAAATTTTCGACCAGTTAAAGGTATAAGAGGGCATTATCGAGTAAATATGAAACATGGAGTTAGTGAAGTGATTAGTGGAGAACGGCATACTTTAGGTGTTATATTTCACGAAGCAACCAGCTAATAAAATGATAAAACATATAGACATTGATGATGCAAAACTTCACCAAAGAATAAAACGAAAAGAAATCATTTATGGTGGAAATCTCAATTTGAGAATTTACGGAACTTTACAATGCAAATCGGGTAAAAGAATGAAAAAAGAAAATCGTATTTTTTTTTATACTATCGAACAAGCAAAAGAACTTAGGTTTAGACCTTGTGGACATTGCTTGCGAGCAGACTATAAAATTTGGAAAAATGGCCTTATTTAATACCTCAAAAACGCACAACAACGTTACCAAACATTTAAATGTAATCCAATGCCTATACATATATGGCTAATAAATTTTATAAAGCGTAGTTACTATAACTCCTTTATCATTATTTAAAATAACTGACAATAATTGTTTTTCTTCTTTTACCTTAAAATTGAATGGTGGGACTAATAAGTTTAAACCGCTTTGTTTTTTTAATCTAATTCCTTGTCCTGAAATAATATCTTCATTGGGAACAAAATCTCCTTCAGGCAAATGTTCTGTTAAAATAACATATTTAAAACCTGTTAACTTATTCACTATCTTTTGTACTTCAGCATTCGACAAGTGTTGTAGTACTTGTCTTAATATCGCACAATCTCCAGAAGGCAAATTATCAACTGCTATATCCAAGCAATGGAATACTAAATTTTCTTCTTTAAATTGCTCTATATTATGCTCTATAAGGTCTATTACTATATCTACAGCAACATACTTCTTAGTATACTTTACTAATTCTTTCCCGACATTAAAATCTCCGCAACCTAAATCACATACCACAAGAGGGTTTTTAAAAGACACTAAAAATGATGTTAAAACATCTATATATTGATTTACTATCTCAGGATGATGCGACCCAACACCAGAATAGAAATTAGATTTGTTACTTCCCCAAAGTTTCATTTTATAAACTTGTTCCATAGCTTCTTTAGTTGGCCAAGGTTTCTTTAGTCTTTTAAATCCCATTTTTTTCTTCTTAATAAACACTCAACTTGGTCGATATAAACTATAACAAAAATAGATGTATTTAAATGTAATATAAAAATAAACGTACAGATTATATGTTATAGAACTGCCAACTCATCAAAGGAAAAATGTTTTACAACAACGTGTATAATTAATAGTATTTAAAGATGAGTCCGGGATATTCTACCAAATTTCAGAGCTCTTCGCACTTTTTTGCTAACTTAGTTCCCATCACTACTAATCAAACACAACACCGTTCGCATTCATTAAACCAACTGAACCGAATTGACAAAACATTGAACAAATCATAACATATAAAAGCCTTTTTTAATAATATTTTTGTAAGAAAACAAGAAATGATTATTGATTATAAAACCATAGACTTATTTGGCAAACTTCTTTTTGAGACAATAATTTTAGAGCCTCCATATAAGAAGCCTAACCTTATGCCTAATGAAGCTTGTTTTTTATACATATTAAAAGGGGAGTATGATTCCATTTCAGAAACTGAAAAATTAAGAATAGAAGCTGAAGAATCTATATTAATGAAATGTGGTAATTATACATCCAATATGTTACCATCTAAATCATCTGATAAATATCAAGCGCTTGCTATTCATTTTTTTCCAGAGATATTATTGAAAATTTATAAAAATAAGCTACCAAATTTTCTTAAAGACAAACTGCCATCTGCTGTTAGTATGTCTAAACTTAATAGTGATATCTTAATCCGAAAGTATATTGAAGGGATTTTATTCTATTTCGAGAACCCCAACTTAGTCAATGAGGAAATATTAATTTTAAAATTAAAAGAAATTATTCTTTTATTAAATCAAACAACCAACGCGCCAGCTATTCGGGCTATACTCTCAAACTTATTTAATCCAACATCGTATTCATTTAGAGAGATTATAGAATCTCATTATTATTCTAATATTACATTAGACCAGTTAGCTCAATTAACTAATCAGAGTCTTTCTACTTTTAAACGAGAGTTTAAAAAAACATATAATACTACTCCTGCTAGCTATTTAAGAGAAAAAAAAATAGAAAAATCTGTAGAATTGTTAGGTTCAACAGATTTAAGAACCACAGATATTGCTTATGAATGTGGTTTTGCTGACGTATCACATTATTCTAAAACTTTTAAGCTTCATTACGGCGTTTCCCCTACCTCTTATAAGATGACCCATTTTAGCAAATCATTGAACTAATCATAAAACGTTTTCCTTTCGCTTCTATTCATCTTTGTATCATCATTTAATACAAAAAAACAAAGATGAAATCAATAACAAAATTCGCAAGTTTTATTCTTATCGCTTTTTTAGCGACCTCTTGCAATACAAACAAAAAAACAAATTTAACAGTCAACAATTCAAAAAAAACAAAAACAATGGATACAATAAATGAAGAAATAGTAAACGTAGCGTTGATGTATGTAAAAGAAGGAGAAGAAGAACGTTTTGATGAATATAAAAGAAAAGGAGGAGCAATCCTTGAACAATATGGAGGAAAAATAGAACGAATTATAAAACCCACAATGTTGGCACAAGGCAAATTAGAATTGCCAACAGAAATTCATTTTGCTACATACCCAAGTATTGAAGTCTTTAACAAATTTAATACAGATCCTGAGTTTATTAAAATCCGGGACGAATATGCAATACCAGCATTAAAAAACATTTCTGTATTCACAAGTAAGAATACCAATTTCGAATTTAAAAAAGAAACTGGAGACAAATCTAAAACTTATGGTGTAGCGCTACTCTATTTTAATGATGGCAAAGAAAAACTCTTTGAAGAGTACCATGAAGGTGCATGCGAAATTATGCCTGAATTTGGAACTCATTTCGAACGTTTTATCGCTCCTTTCCAATCTAAAGGAAACCTAGAAATGCCAAACGAAATTCATCGTTTTTATTTCGATTCTATGGATGGTCTACAACAAATGGGTACTGATGAAAGAATGCAAGCACTATTTCCAAAAAGAGATGCTTCATTAAGCAATTTATACTTTTTCATTGGTGTAGCTACTTTTTAAAAATATAACGCCTAATATATCGAAATAGAGAAAAAAGCACAAGTTATTATGACTTGTGCTTTTTTGTATATTTGTTTTTAACTGAAAAGTTAGCACCTAAAAACTGCTACTTTTCATATACTAAATGTTGTAACCAATTTGAAAAACTGAACTTTCCTGAAATAGTATGACAAAGAAACAAACAAAACGAATACTCAAAATAGTATTTATTATTGCAAGCATAACCTCTTTGTTCTTCGTCCCATGGATTTTGGTAAAGGCATGGATTTTACCACTGCCTGATACGGTTCAAGAGCAAGTAAATGAAGCAATTGGTCATGGATTTGATGGAATGATTGTTTATGTTGACGAAGCCGGTAAATCACCAGAATTTTATACAGCGGGCTGGAAAAACAGGGAGAACAAGATACCTGCAGACCCGCAATCCTTATTCAAAATTGGCAGTATTAGCAAATTATATGTCGCCGTTGCTGTTGCCAAATTAGTCAATGATAAACGATTGTCTTTAGATAAAACGCTCGCTGAATATTTCCCAGAATTGGCGGGAAGAATTGAAAATGCCGATAAAATCACCTTGAGAATGATGGTACAACATCGGAGTGGTATTCCTAACTACACCGATTATGGCTATTGGGATAATCCACCGAATAGTAAAAAGGAAACACTTGAATTAGCACTTGATTTACCTGCTAACTTTAAACCTGATAAAAATTATGGTTATTCAAACACCAATTATTTATTAATTGGCGAAATCCTTGATAAAAAATTAGGGCATAGCCATCGTCAATATATTAAGAAGGAAATTTTGATACCACTTGAGCTAAATAATACTTACAGTTTACTTAGTGAAGTTGATTTAGAAAAAGTTGCTAGCGGGTATTATGTAGGTTATAAAGAGGATATGAAGCTTGTTTATGATGTTGTAGGCACCAGCGGCTCAATGGTAGCAACAGCAGAAGATGTGGGTATATTCTTGAGGGCATTAAACGATGGTTCTGTTTTTGATGAAGGCGAACAGGAAATCTATTCGTCCATTTACGTTTACGAACATGGAGGTTTGGTTCCTGGCTATCAGAGTCTTGCAGAATACCATAAAGATATCGACACAGTGGTCATTCAATTTGTGAATACAACTAACTTTGATGGATACGACTGGAATTTATCAGAAATCGTAATTAACCGTATAGTAAAAATACTGAGGAATAAAAAAAGCTCATAATATTGCGTATAAAACATAGCTAAGTTGATTAAAATCAGGATATTCTACTACAAATTAATTACCTTTATTCCAACCAAAATAAATGTAAGCTTAAAACCGTCACGAACCGTTTTGAGTCATTATAACTGAGATTATAAAAACTAAATTCCACCAATTGAATGTTCAATTAAATATTACTAAAAATCTAAAAAACCAGTTTCAAAGATATTTTAAACTAAAAGAAGTTCAGGGAGAGTATTTTTTAGATTCAACAGTTGGTGGTGGTCAAAGTATGGAATTTGTTAATTTTCCTGGTAAAATGGAATTTTACCACTTCAAGAAGTCGTATTTCAAAATTCCTATTCAGATGAAATCGGTTAATCCTATTGATAGTGAATGGTTCCTGATTCATATTAATCTTTCGAATACTAAGCAACAAAAAAAGGTTAAGGATGAATTCATTGATTTTCAAAAACATCTTCCTATTGGGCTCTTACTTTATGGCCCTGGGCTTGAAATAGACACACAATTACCAGCTAACATAGAAATGGAATTAGCAACTATCCATTTTCATCGTTCCTTTCTTGATACTTATTTTGAAAATTGGAAAGATAGTATTGACACTACTAAGAATTTGGTGTATGAAGATTTAGATTACAAGTTAGAAAATGCTTTAAACAAAGCATTATTTTCTATTCGAAACAAAATAGAATGTCATGCCAATGTACTTCATTTTATGAACCTGTTTTTTAAAAAAATACGTATTCATTCTCGAAATTCTCATCATGAAATTTTGCACTCAGAAGATGTAAAAAACTTATTCATCGCTTCTGTTCATCTTAGAAATCCCTTATCCAAAAGAATATTATCACTAGATGAGCTCGCTTCTATTGCCAATATGGGAATTACTAAATTTAAAACTACTTTTAAACAGCTATTTGGTAGTGCACCTATTCAATACCGAAACAAGATAAGGATGGAATTTGCACGAGAAGAGATAGTGTCCCAAAGAAAAACGCCAACAGAGATAAGTTATGATTTAGGATATGCACATCCATCCAGTTTTACAACAGCTTACAAAAAATATTTTGGCAAATTACCATCTTCATGTATTTAATATTTTCGGCTTCCTTAACTAATCAATCGTCTTTTTGCATTAAAGTTTAAGTGGTTTTACTTTCTAAATTGTCAAAATATAAAACTATAAAAAATGAAAACCATTTATTCTATACTAGTCCTTAACTTGTTAATCGCAAGTTCATTTTCACAAGAACAAACTACAATCCCAAAAAATCAATTAGAAATCAATAAAGAAATTGCTCAAAATTTCTATCAAGATTTGTGGTTTACTAACAATACAGATAATTATTCTAAATATGTTGCCGATACTTATATAGTACATGATATAGGAGATAGAAAAGGTGTTACAGAACCAGCAATTGAACAAAAAAATATTGCTGATTTTTTTTGGAAAAACGGTGACTTCGATTCCAAAATTGATTATCAAATTGCCGAAGGAGATTTGGTAGCAACCCGATGGACAGGTTCTTTTAATTCAAAGACGTTGTTTGGACGTTTCGCTTTGGAAACCAATGAACCCATAAGCATCATTAATGTATTCAGAATAAAAGATGGTAAAATAGTTGAATTTTGGAACCATCGGCATGATATTGAAACGCCTCAAACTATGAAATTTACGATTAAAGGACTCTTTTTAGGCTTAATTATAGCTTTACTACCTACTATCATGGTTATAAGGCTAAGAAAAAGATTAAAATTGCTCACAAAAAAAAACGACTCACAACACCTGTATAATTCGAAATATAAACTCTCCTAAAATAAGTTAGCAAAAATTAAACCTTTTAGACCTTATCTAATAGGACTGACAATTTTAGTTCTTGTTTTGCTTCGTATCAAAAAAAGAAATTGAAAATCCAATCATTGAATTTGGCAAAACCAAAACCAATGAAGAGGAAATTAAAAAAAAGTTAAATCGTTTTATATAATTGATATATCAATTATATTTGTATCAATTAAATAACATATGAACCTGCCACTTCCATCAGAAACAATATTTCACGTCATTGAAAGCACCATAAAGGAGTATCGGAAATTTGCACAGAAAAACATTTCAGAACAAATACAGGACATGACCATCGATCAAGGTTTAGTACTCCTCTTTCTAAATAAGCATCCAAACTTAAATCAGAAAGAAATTGCAGAACTAGTGTTTAAAGACAACGCGTCAATGACGCGAATGATCAATACCATGGTTCAGAAAAAACACATAAAACGTTCCATAAATCCTAAAGACAGAAGACGTTACAAAATTGAAATCACAAACAAAGGAAAAGAAGTATTAGAAACCCTTCCTCCCATCATTCATCACAATAGAAATTTATCCTTAAAAGGAATCACAAAAAACGAACTTAATCAATTGGAAATTATTTTAGGTAAAATCAGAACCAATTGTACAAAAACATAACATTATGAAAGTTATAAGCAAATTTACCGTAGTCACAGTCACTTTTTTTATACTACTTGTCTCTCAACTAAGCGCACAGCAAAAAGTAGAGATATTAACAGCTAAAGAACAACAAACTGTTGTCGATTCTATAGGTAGTAAACTAAACGCAAACTATGTTTTTCCAGAGATTGCCACAAAGATGGTCTCAAGTATTGAATCGAAGCTCGAGAACGGTAATTATAAATCCATCTTAGATCCTCAGGAATTTGCTACTACATTAACGGCAGATCTCCAAGCGATTAGCAACGATAAACATTTGAGAGTCATTTTTGCTCCAGGCCGAATAGCCGAGCAACAACAGACGGTTACAGCTGAAGATAGCATCGCCTATTTGAATCGCTATGTCAACAATATGAAACGAAATAACTTTGGTTTTAAGGAAGTGAAAATTATGGCTGGTAATATTGGTTATTTGGATCTTCGAAGTTTTTCTAATGTAGAATACGCTGGAGAGACAGCAGTATCTGCCATGAATTTTTTGAGTAATACAGATGCGATTATTATTGATCTTCGAAATAACGGAGGTGGAAGTCCAGCAATGATCCAACTCATAACGAGTTACCTCTTTGGAAACGACCCGGTTCATTTAAACAATTTCTATTGGCGTCCATCAAATCTAAATTCTCAAACTTGGACTTTACCACATGTAAGCGGTAAGCGCAGTCCGGATACTCCCGTTTTTGTATTAACTAGTGGCGGGACTTTTTCGGCAGCAGAAGAGTTTAGTTATAATTTAAAGCATCTAGAACGTGCTACTCTAGTAGGTGAAACAACTGGTGGTGGTGCGCATCCTGGCGGTTCGGTTGTTGCAACAGATCGATTTATGGTTTGGGTTCCTACGGGCAGAGCCATTAACCCAATCACCAATACCAATTGGGAAGGTACTGGTGTTAGTCCACATATTAAGACTCCTGCTGCAGATGCGTTAGATATAGCCTATAAGAACGTTTTGGAGTTACTTATGAAAAATAACAAGGACGACGAAGGTCTACAAGCATTCTACGAATGGCCACTCGCCGAACTAAGTCTAAAGACTAATCCCATGACCTTAGATGCTAAAACGTTAAAAGCTTTCGCAGGAATTTATGGTCCACGTATGGTGACTTTCGAGAGTGGAAAATTATTCTATCAGAGAGGCAGTGGAACAAAATATGAATTGCTTCCGTATAGTAATCATGAATTTATACTGAAGGGTCTTGATAGCTTTAGAATACGTTTTTTAGCCGAAGGGAACACTATAACTGCTTTGCAAGGGTTATATGACAATGGTCATACCGATAAAAATGCAAAAGGGAAAGAGTAAATTCTCTTTGTTTAATTTTTAATCCGCATTATACATTACAAAACCTAATACATAATGCGGGCTTAATACTTCGAAAAAAGAATTACCATATTATGATTCGTTGCGCCTCAAATTTTCATTGGAGTTTTCTCGCTAATGAATAATGACTCCCCTTCTTTTGCCAACGGAACAAATCATGCACAAACACATTGTACACATACATTAAATAATCATAATTAAATGTTAATTATAAATTATTTAATGTATAACATAGTACTATGTTATACATTTGTATTTCATCAAAATCAATCAAAAAAATGAAAAAACAACTATTATTAGTAGTATTTATTACTACACTATTATCTTCTTGTTCAGAAAACAAAAACAAAGAAGTCATTACTCAAAACACGAGTACTCAGAATACCAATACTAAGAATGAATATACTTTAAACAGCTCTAAACTAGATAGCCTATTTGAAGTACTTGATAAGAATGGTGAATTTATGGGTAGTATAGCTCTTTCTTATGACGGAAAAATTATATACACCAATGCCATCGGTTTTGCTGATATTGAAACACAAAAAAAAGCAACTAAAAACACAAAATATAGAATTGGCTCAATTTCTAAAATGTTTACCGCCACCTTAGTACTTAAAGCTGTAGAAGAAGACAAGATAAAACTAGAGCAAACTATTGAAACCTATTTTCCAAAAGTTAAAAATGCCAACAAAATCACTATAGAAAATTTATTAAATCATAGAAGTGGTATTTTTAATTTCACCAATGATGAAGCATTTATAACCTACCTCACAGAATACAAAACACCAGAAGAAATGGTTGAAATCATTTCAAATTTCAAAAGTGATTTTGAACCTAATACTAAAGGTGATTATAGCAATTCAAATTATGTCCTGCTCTCAATCATACTCGAAAAAGTTTATGATTCTAGTTTAAAAGATCTCATTACAGAAAAAATATCTGTTCCTCTTCATCTTAAAAACACTTATTATGGAGCTAAAATAAACGTAGCAGACAATGAATCTAATTCTTATAAACTTTCAACAGAATGGACCCAAGGACCTGAAGTTGACATGTCTATACCCATGGGAGCAGGCGCAATAGTTTCTACTTCAAGTGATGTCACTACTTTTATGGAAGCGCTGTTTTCTGGAAAAATTATATCTGCACAAAGTATTGAACTAATGACTACCATTAAAGGAACTTATGGAATGGGTCTTTCTCGATATTCTATTAATGATAGAGAAAGCTTTGGACATAGTGGTTCCTTAGGCGGTTTTAAGTCTCTGGCCATGTATTTCCCAAATGAAAAATTAGGAATTGCTATAACCTCTAATGGAGATGCTAACAAAAAGCAGGAGATACTATCTGAAGCGTTAAGCTATTATTTTAATGACTCATTTCTCGAAGCATTAGAAGAAGATTTAAAAAAATATGCAGGTGCATATACCTCTGTTAAGGACAAGGCAGATAACTTTACATTTACACATGAGAAAAACGCTCTAATCCTCGAAATTGGTGAAGAATATAGGGAAACCTTGATTTATAAAGGAGATCATAAATTCTTGTTCGAGCAAGTATATGCCGAATCATTTACTTTTATTTTTTCATTAGCTAAAGAAGAATTATGGGTAAAACAAGGGGACTACGAAGCCATATATAAGAAAGAATAACCGTGTATAATTAATGATATAATCTTACTTCAATTTAAATTCATACCTTTAATCACCTGATTATAACGACCAAAAACTCTGCACGAAGATGTTAGCAAACATAAAAAAATGAAACTCATGATTATGTGGAACGATTATAAAAATGTAAGAGAAAAAGATGTTTTTGAAGGGCTTCCAGGTAGAATTCGTTTAAAATAGTAAATTCAAAAATGGAGGTTTGAAAGGAGCTAAAACTTATTAGTGGAGCTCTACTGAAGAACGAATAAGTCATGCATGCCACCGAGGTTTTACTTATTATGCCGAATATGCGGAGAAGAGCAGTTGGTCTAGAGAGACTGGAATTTCTGTTCGATCTATACAAGGATTAACTATTTAGTTTTTTAAATCTAATTATGAAGTTATATACTATTCTTATTACACTGTTTTTTATCAGCAATAGTTCTTTTGGACAAGAGAAACTACTTCCTCCGAAAATGGAAATTAATGATTCAATTCTTAATGAGTTCATAACCGATTTAAAAAATGCTATCAAGAGCAAGGATAAAGAATACATTATTAACATTTTAAGTGAAGATATTTTGGTGAGTCATGGAGGCAATGGCGGAATTGAGGAATTTAAGACTCACTGGGATTGGTCTTCGGATGACTCTACTTTTTGGTTAACAATGGATAAATTATTACGGCTAGGAGCCGGGAAATATCAAAATGATGGGTTCTATTTAATCCCTTATATATTCTCCAATTGGCCCGAAGATGAAAAATACAGTGTGTTTGAGCATATGGTCATTACAGGAACAAATGTAAATGTTAGAATTAACCCAGATCTTAAAACCTCAGAAGTAATTGGACAATTTAGTTATGATATTGTAAAAGTCGATTACAAAAAATCAATTCGTTTTTTTGATGAACCAATTTGGTATTATGTAGAAAGTCTTGATGGGAAATTAAAAGGCTTCGTTTTTCATGATTACATATGGTCACCGATTGATTATAGGGCTTCTTTCGAGTTTATTAATAATAAATGGAAATTAGCTATTCTTGTTGCTGGAGACTAATGATAGTAGCAGTGTTTAGTACTTTGAACATTGATATTAATTACACTATTTCTCTAAATATACCTTTTTAAATGATTACGGAATTACTAATAAATAATTATAGAAAGGTAAAGGAAATATTAACATTTGATAACAACGAGCATAGTTAATACTTACTTGACTTATTTCATAGTTTTGCGGCTTTACGTGTATAATTTTCTTGCGGAAAATCATACATAAAACAGCTAGACACAATGAAACAAAACGTTTTGAAACACTTTAAAAAATCTAATTAATGTATCTTGCAGGCCTATCAAAAGGAGAGAATTATGGAAGATAATAAAATGTTAAGTTTTATTAAAGATGTATTAGAAAATATGCCAATGGGATGGCTGAGTCTAACAACCCATCGATTAGATATTTATGATGAAAAATTGGCCAAAACTCAATTCTTAGAACAATTCGAGATCTTATTTAATGACAATAATTCTGAATCATCGGTACTCCATAAATTACCTACAGCATATGATTATATTCGATTAGGTCATCCATTATCGTGTGTACTAGAATGGATTATTGCTAACTTAAACAATCTAAACCCGCAAAATGTTATCAGTTTTTCATCACAAACTACTCCTATTTTAGCAGTTTTGAGAAAAAATTTATTGACGAACAAAAACACTCAAATAATTTATAATGGTGAATTACCTGCATTTTTTGATGCTGAGGTCATACGAGATATTTACGGTTATAAATTTGATTTAAAGAAAGCAGCTGATGAGGTTTCAAATTTTGAGGGAACTACCATTTTTATTTCAGAACAAGACAATCTCTGCAATTTTCACCTCGCTTCAAATTATGATTTTTACATCAATATTGATTCTCTGTTAGGAAGTATTGTACTCGTTAATGGTGAACAAAATAACAATTATGTGTCAGAAATTCAGCATGTAAGAAGACGAGAGACTATTGCAATGACTCCAGTCAACTGTCTTGAAATTTTAAATACTCTTGTAGGGAAACCTTCTTCTGAAAAGAACCGTAATGTTGAGAACAACAAAGCAAGTGTTTTAAATACAATTAATAAGATTACTGGTGCAAATACCAAGGCTATAGTTGGTTCTAGTGGCTTATCAATTCAATATGCTATTGCTATGGGACTTGTTCATAATGCATTAGAAAATCATAAAGGAAAAGATATTAAATTTATTGTTCCTCCAAATTGTTATGGTGGAACAAATGACCAAGCAAGACGAATTGCTGCTTGTATTGATAATGTGGAAGTCGTAGATTTACCAGTTGATGGTGGTAATGACATGGTTCAAAGTATTGATATCATTTTAGATAAAATTGCTAAAGAAAATGCAATTCCATACATCATCGCTGAAATTCCAACAAACCCAAGAGTTGAAGTTCCTGATCTTATAAAATTAAAAGATGTTTTAAGTCAGAAACGAAAAACAGGAACTGGTGAAATAGCTATAGCTCCCGTTTTTATTTTAGATCAAACATTTTGTCCTAACGTTCATTTTTTAGGTGAAGATGATATGCTTTCAACGGTGAAAACCATTTCATATGTTAGTGGATCTAAATTTCCGAGTGGTGGAAAATGTACAGCTGGCTACTGTGTCGCAAATAAAAAAGCTGAGGCTTTGATGGATAACATAGAATTGCATCTGAGGCTTTGTGATAATGAGGCTACAGATCTTCAGTATGACATATTAGCAAAACAATTGCCTTCTATGAATCAAAGAATCCATGATGCCTATAAAAACACACGTGAATTTGTAAACTTCGTGAACGAGACTTTACCTAAAGCGAAAATCAATTTTGTTTCAGAAGAATTAGCAAAACAAGGATTTACGCCTTCTGTATTTTCATTAGACCTCCCTACAAAAGGGAATACTGATGAAGAAAAAGAAACCTATAAAAGAGCATTAAATCTTAGGTTAATTAATCTAATGATTAAAGAAATCCCTAATGAAAGTAAATACTGTGTAAGCTACGGGCAGTTAAAAGGGTGTTATTGGACCATCCCTGCAACATCTACTCAAGGTACCACTAAAGAAGGCGATAAAGATTATATTGCTCGTGTAGCACTTTCACCAAATATGGATTTAGAACGTCATAAAAAAGTCTTTTTAGATTTTGTTAAAACTATTTGATAAAGACGAAAATGATGAGAGTCGCGTAGTTTATTCATATAACTAGACTATTTTTTAGAATAACTAACTGAAATAAAAAACTAATTATCTTTGAGAAAAAAAATGAAATTTATTTTATCCCTAATTCTATCAATAGTTTCTATCTGTGCCTTTTCATCTACTCCCGAAATGTCTCATGTTTTTAATAGAGAGAAAAAATGGAAAACAGGGGAAGTTATAGATATCTATTTTGCAGATGGTGATGACGTTTTGCAAAAATCAGTAGCAACAATTGCCAAGCAATGGACTGATTATGCAAATTTAACTTTTAAATTTCATTATGGTAAATTAAGAACTTCCGATACACCAGATATTCTTATTACATTTAATGGAAATGGAAATTCTTCTTATATAGGAACAGATTCTCGTGATATAGCTCGATATCATAATCCATCAATGATACTTGGAGAGCTAAGTAAATCTTCGATTACATATAAACGTAAAAAAAGAGTTGTACTACATGAGTTTGGGCATGCAATTGGCCTAATACATGAACATCTCAACTACTCTACTCCTATTAAATGGGATACAAAGGCAGTCCTAAAAGATTGTAAAAAATCTGATAATTGGGATGAAACGACTTGCAATAGAAATATTTTAGATACAAGAGATTATGAACATAGTTGTAATTCATCACTTTTTGATGATTACTCAATCATGCTTTACTGTTTTGATAGCAAACTTATGCTTCAAGGTGAATCAACTCGCAATAATACAAATCTTTCAATAACAGATAAACTTGGTATTATACAAGTGTATCCTGGAAAGTTAAAAATTGACATGCCCTACAAAACGGCTTACCTATGGACTAAACCTGATGGGAAACATTATACTGGCAAATGGGATGTAAAATTAGGTTATAGTACTTCAGGAAGAAAATGGGCAAAAAAAGTTCAAACTAGTGAAGTTTTTTATAAAAAAATTGAAAGAATTAATAGCATTAATTTAACCTTTAAGATGGAAAAAGCAAGCACAGAAGTGTTAACTAATATTGCTTTAAGATCTTTGGAAGATGAAGGTGCTTATATTGAAATTATTGTTAACGGAGAAATAGATAGTCGTCATTTCTTATCTTCAAATAAAGACACAGAAATTCATAAGTATTTAACAAATTTAAGAGTACAGGATAAAAATAAAATTACAATCAAATCAGTAAATAGTAAGAAGACTTTTGCCTTTATCGAAATGAAAACTTCATTTTTCAGATTAAAATTTAAATAACTAACTCTTCAACAGAAAAACACCTTTAAAGATTTTATCTAAATCTTAAGGGTCTGGAAGAAAATTGATTAAAATAAAATGGATAATATGTAACAATATATCTCATAATACTGTCTAGATGATTGAAAATAAAACCACCCACAAATAAGTTATATCCTATTTCAAAACGTACTAATGAAAAACCTTATAAACTATATTCAATCACGCTTTACTTTAACTAATGATGATATTAATTTACTTGAAAAATGCTTTATTACAGTAAATGTTCCTGCGCAAACAAAACTTTTAGAAGCAGGAAAAATTGAACGTTATGTTTATTTTTTAAGTATAGGAATTGTAAAAGGGTATCAAAACATAGATGGTAAATTAGTAATTCAACATTTAGTTCCTGAACAAGATTTTTTTACATCATTAGATAGTTTTATGAGCGAAACACCTTCCTTAGATTATTACGAAACGATTACCGATTGTACACTCGTAAAAATATCTAAACTTGACTTTGAACTTTTACAAGAAAGCACCACCTTTTGGAATGATTTTGTAAAAACAGTTACCAATGAACATTTAAGCTGTAAATTAGAACGTGTTAAAGATTTTCAAATTTTAACTGCTAAAGAACGTTACCTAAAATTTATAAATCAATACCCAAAGTTAGCATTAAACGTTTCTGTAGATAATATTGCTTCTTTTTTAGGTATTGAACCTCAATCCTTAAGTCGGATAAGGAAACAAATCACTTTCTAACAAATGTTATTTTTAAATTCTTAAAAGCTATTGATATTTGCTCAAACAAAACAAAAACATGAGCAACGAAATCTCATTAGTGACAGGCGCTAACGGACATTTAGGTAATAATTTGGTTAGATTATTACTTTCAGAAAATCAAAAAGTAAGAGCAACTTTAAGAAATATGAATAATCAAGAATCTCTTGAAGGATTAGATTGTGACGTAATTCAAGCAGATATTACCAATAGAGAATCACTTAAAAAAGCATTTAAAGGCATCACAAATTTATATGCTGTAGGCGCCAACTTTAGTATGTGGGCTAAAAATCCTAAAGTTGAAATTTATGATAATAATGTACAAGGAACACAAAATGTATTTGATATCGCAAAAGAATGTGGTATTAAAAATATTGTATATGTAAGTTCAGTTGCATCTTTAGACTTTACAAAATTGCCAGCAAATGTTGATAATGGCTACAATAAAGATAGAAGAAACTGGTATTACAACTCTAAAAATGATTCTGATAAACTTGCTCTTGAGTTAGGGAAAAAATATGGAATCAGAACTGTTTTGATATTACCTTCTGCAATGATAGGTAGTGAAGCGTATACGTTGAACTATACCAACAATCTTGTTTATCAAATTTTAAATGGAGAAATTCCTGTTGACACCAATGTGACATTAAATTGGGTAGATGTAAAGGATGTTGCTTTTGGCGCATACAAAGCTATGCTAAAAGGCAAAAATGGAGAACGATATATTCTCTCAAACGAAGTGCACACTACATTACAAGAAAGTGTTAAAATAGCATCTGAATTATTCCCAGAACTACAATTAAAAATGCCAAAAAAAGTACCTAAATGTTTATTATACTCTGTTGCAGGATTAATGGAGTTTGGGAGTAAAATAACAGGAAAAGAACCTCAGTTACAACGTCATTATTTAGATATGTTTTATGGATTAAAACAGGATTATGATATTAGTAAATCAAAAAAAGAATTAGAGTTTAATCCTAAACCTTCCCAAAAAGCACTGATAGATGCTTTAAAATATCTAAAAAATGATTGGGAAAAGAAAGAAATGAATCAATAAGCAGGTAAAAAGGGCTAAAAAACTAACAAAGTATTTAATTAATAGTGTTTAAAGTTCGTTCTGTAAATTCTGTCAAATTCACACGCTCTTTGTTCTTTTTTGCTAACTTAGTTCTCCAAGACTACTAAGCATCCATAAAACAGTTATCTGCAAGCTAATATGAACCCTATTTCAAACTTAATTGACAAACTCAACAACGAAAATCTTTGGGATAAAGAAATAGAATTAAAACGTAATGAGTATTTAAAAGTAAAAGGTAGTATTGATACTAATATCTATTTAGTGAAAAACGGAAGCTTGAGAATATTTGTAATAGATGAATATGAAGAACATACCATACGATTTGGATACAAAAACAATCTCATAGCATCTTTAGATTCCTTTTTAAATGAAAAGCCGTCTGATTTCTATATTCAAGCGCTAAAGAAAACAACCGTTAAAGTTATCAATAAGAAAACCTATCTATCTTTTATTGAATCATCTATCGAGAATAAAAAAATATGGCTTAAGGTTTTAGAAAGTTTTATTTTACAACAAATGGAAAGGGAAATAGATCTTCTCACATCCTCTCCTATCGAAAGATATAATAGAGTTTTAAAGAGGAGTCCTCAACTGTTTCAAGAAATATCAAATAAATATATTGCATCCTATTTAAGAATGACTCCTGAAACACTTTCAAGAATTAAAAAATCTTAATTTCAATCAAGTTTTTAAACAAACCATATATCGAAATTTGTAATAAAAAATAATGGAATCAACATCTAAACAATTATTGCAAGACTTATTAGAAATTACACGTGAGAATCTAAACACTGTAGAACATTTAAAGGCCCAACCTATTAATCTTTTAAATTGGAAACAAGGTCCTGAAAATTGGAGCGCTTTAGAATGCATTGAACATTTAAACAGATACGGCGATTTTTATATTCCTGAAATAACAAATAAAATAAAAACTTCTAAACATAAGAATTCAGAACTATTTAAAAGCAATTGGCTAGGAAATTATTTTAGCAAATCGGTTTCATATAATGAGAGTTTAAATAAAATGAAAACGTTTAAATCAATGAACCCATTAAACTCAAAACTAGATATTCAAACGCTCCATAAATTTATAAATCAACAACATCAATTAATTGAATTATTGGACAAGTCAAAATTTGTGAATCTTGATAAAACAAAAACGGCGATTTCTATATCAAAGCTAATTAAACTAAAGTTAGGAGATACTTTTAGAGTATTAATATATCATAATGAAAGACATATTAAACAAGCAGAAAAAGCCTTAAATAAAGCCAAATGGCACTAACCTGTATAATTAATTGCTCGTGTTCTGTGTGCTCGGAAAACCTTACGGTTTTTCCTTAGATTTATTTTCTTTTACGAACTTTATTTCTAACTATACACAAAACGGCTACCTTGCATTTGAATTCATTCAAAATCAGAAAAATTGAATACTCGAATTGAAATACCATTAAGCAAAAAGAAAATAGCATCACTCCTATTAGTATCAATAGCATTCGTTGCAGGTGCAATTTGGATTGCAGTTAATCCAGAAGAATTTATTCCTAATATTTTCAAAATTACTAATCCCGAGATTATTAGAATTATTGGAATTGTAGGGGTTCTATTCTTTGGAGCAGCAGGAATGTATGGAATAAAGACATTCTTTGACAAAAAAATCGGACTGATTATCGATTCAAACGGAATAACAGATAACTCAAATGCCTCCAGTATCGGACTAATTAAATGGGATGATATTTCAGAAATTAAAACAAAGCAAGTGATGTCAACAAAATTTCTTCTGATAGATATTGTAAACCCAGAAAAATATATCGGAAAGGCAAAAAACGGAATACAAGCTAAACTTATGCGAGCGAATATGAATATGTACGAAACGCCACTTTCGATTACTTCAAATACATTGAAATACGATTTTAGAGAACTAGAAAAGTTAATTCAAATGGAATTTAAAAAGCATAAAAACGCAAGGAAACTATAAAGCAATATATAAAAAGAATTAAAATGAAACACATCTTCTACATTTTATTTACAGTATTACTTATTATCACTAGCTGTAAAAACAACACATCTACTGAGGCGCCTTTAACCGAAGGTAATTCTACAGTCGAACCTTATAAAACACCAACAGCAACTTTTATCACTGAGACTTTAGAATTAACACATTGTGAATCTGCTGTTTATGATGTTGAAAATAATATTATATATGCATCTCTAATCGGCAACAGCGAAGATGGTGATGGCTCTATTGCTACAGTAAACATGGATGGAAAACTCATTAATGCAAAATTCATTAATGGACTTAACGATCCCAAAGGAATTGCAATTACAAAAGATAGACTTTACGTCTCTGATGTCACAGAACTTGTAGAAGCAGATTTAGCAACAGGAACAATAATTAAAAAATACACTCTTGATGGTATTCAGTTTTTAAACGATATCGCTATTGATGATGCAGGTAATGTTTTTGTTTCCGATACAAGCACATCAGAGATTTATAGACTTGATAAAGAAGGTCATTTCAGTTTATGGCTGGCTGAGATTGCATTAGATAATCCCAATGGCTTATTAATTCAAGATAACATTATGTATGTTGCATCTTGGGGAAGTCAACCAAATGGTGGTCGTGTGTCTAGAATAGATATGGTAACAAAATCCATTGATTCTATATCCTCAATCATTGGTAATCTAGATGGTATTAGGTTTTATGATGAAAATCATATGATCATTTCAGATTGGAATAGCGGAAACATTCATTTAATAGATCATGATGGCAATACCGAACAAGTACTTCAAGTGGGACAAAGTGTAGGCGATATTGCTTATATAAAAGAGAAAGACCTGCTTTTATTGCCAATGAATAAGCAAAGTCGTTTATTATTTTATAAACTAAAATAATAACAACTTACAAACAGGAACAATGCATTCATGAGTTTTATTTAACTTTTAGATGCCAGGAATAAAACGGATTAAAAGAATAGGGATTCTTACTATTCAATTAAAGAATACATAACATCAAAAACTATGCGCAATTAATTGTGCTAATTAAGACAAGAAAAACCTCTTACAAATCACTCCTTTTTATAACTCGAAGAAATAGTTTCGTCCCTTCTCTATCAGATTTTTGCCGAAAACTGCTCATCCAAGCTAAGTCGCTTCAGCATAAAATCCGCATCTAAGCATGCACAATGGAACACATTTATGACATAAACTTTGTATTTAATTCTTCAACAATTTTTTCTATCTTTTTGTTTCTAGCTTCTTTATCTAATATAATTGCAGGAACTTCCCTAACCTTACAGTTTTTAATAGCACAACGCTCGCAAGTTACACCTACATCTTGATTTTTTATTTTAGGATCTGCTAAAAAATTAAGTTTTCGTTGCAATTGCTTATTAATTAGCAATCCAACACTTATACTTCTATAATGGTTATCCTTAAAAGGGTCTTTAGTTACCGACGACAATACTAAATATTTTGCACCATCATTTTCATAGTTAGAAATCTGCAAATCAAATTCATGTTCATTTTTACTTTTACTAATATTTTTTAATAACTTTAAAGAGACCCAACGTCTGCAATAATGCTCATTAGTTTCATTAGCACGAGGCGAATGTTGATGTGATAAATGCAATTCTTTTTTAAGATGAAATTTATTACTTTTTGCTTTATGAGTAAATCTTAAAAAAAACAAATTTTCAATATTATAGCCTTTGGGTAAAATATTAGTTAACCGTTGATAAAAAGATTCTGGCGAAGCATTAAACGCATCTAAAGCACTTAAAAAGAGAGATGTATCAAAAGTGTCTTTTTCAAAAATCTCATTTAATTGCGCTTTAATTTTAGCATTAGGTATAATTAAAGCACCTGCAAAATAAGAGGCATAAAAATTATTTAAAACTTGATCAAAAGTGTCAAATTTTATCCACGGAAATGTATATAAACGCTCATTAATCTCAAGGAAATTATAAGCCAATTCTTTTGCGTAAATAAAGGTACGTTGTGCTTCGTCTATTTCATTTGTAAGTAGCAACGTTTTGGTTTTTGGTACAAACACAGATCGTAAATTACCCAAAGCTTCATATTTGCTTAACTCATTTCCTTCAATACTATAACCAAACTCTTCAGTTAATATATCTTCTAAATCCTTAGAAGTAATTCTTTGACTCAAATCTATTTGATAAGCTTTAGCAAACTTCAAAACACTTTGCTCTAAATCTTCAAAATAATTTTTATTTGCTTCTTGAAAAGAACGTACTGAAGCAAGATAAAAACTCTCTCTACTAAAATTATAATGCTGTGCTATTTTAATAATTGTACTAATAAATGCATTTACTTTAGCAGGTGCATTAGCAACAATATCAATTAAATTACTTTCTTTAATTCCAAAAAGTTCTAATGGTATTTCTTTGAGTATTTTAGACTGTAATATCTCTCCAATTGGCGCTAAATTTTTATCTAATTTAAGAGATACCATTCGATCATAAGGCACATCTAATTTTTCAGAAAGGATAGCAATTTTATCAGGTTTTGGATATTTTTTTCCATTTTCTATTTCATTTAAATAGGACTTTGATAAACCCGAAAGTTTAGACAACCCAAACAAGGATAAATTCTTATCAGTCCTTATTTGCTTTAGCTTTAAGCCAAATATGAGTTTAATATAATCTTCTTCCATAATAGCAAATATAATCTTTTTTGCGAATATCTCATTTTTGCGAAAAAACACATTTAGCGAACGTTCGCTTGTCTAATTGAGATCTTTGTTTTAATTTTGTCTCATAACATAATCTCATCATGACACACACACTATTAAGATTACCAAAAATCACGTATTCAAATGACGTTAATAATTATTATCCAGAAATTTTATCAGATGAAGCTCATAATTTTCTAGCAGCACTTCATGAAAAATTCAACGGAGAACGATTAGAATTATTAAATAAACGCATACATCAACAAAATGAATTTGACAAAGGACAATTTCCTAAATTTCCTGTTGAGACAAAAGAGATTAGAAATGCAGATTGGACAGCAGGCAATATCCCACATGACTTGCAAGATAGACGCGTAGAAATCACTGGTCCTGTAGATCGAAAAATGATTATTAACGCATTAAATTCTGGAGCCAAGACATTTATGGCCGACTTAGAAGACAGCAATGCTCCTACATGGAAAAACAGTATTCAAGGACAACAAAATTTAATAGATGCTAATAAAAAAACAATCGCATTAGTAGATACAAAACGCGAAAAATCTTATCAATTAAATAATGAAACAGCTGTTCTTTTAGTAAGACCAAGAGGTTTGCACTTAAACGAAAGACATATTAAAATTAACAATGAAGACGCTTCAGGAAGTTTAATTGATTTTGGTTTATACGTATTTCACAATACAAAAACCTTATTAAGCAATAATACGGCTCCATATTTTTATCTTCCAAAATTAGAACATTATTTAGAAGCGCGTTGGTGGAATGCCGTTTTCACTTTTGCTCAAGAATATTTAAATGTTCCTTTAGGAACCTTTAAAGCAACTGTTCTAGTAGAAACAATTACTGCAAGTTTTCAATTAGACGAAATAATTTTCGAGCTTAAAGATCATATTGTTGGTTTAAATTGTGGCCGTTGGGATTATATTTTCTCATATATCAAAAAATTCAGAAATCATCCAAATTTTGTAGTTCCAAATCGTGATCAAGTAACAATGACGACGCCTTTTATGGATGCGTATTCAAAACTTGTGATTCAGCGTTGTCATAAACGTGGTATTCATGCCATTGGCGGTATGGCAGCTCAAATTCCTATTAAAAACAATCAAAAAGCTAATGCTATTGCTATAGAAAAAGTTCGAAAAGATAAAGAGCGTGAAGTAAAAAACGGTCATGATGGCACTTGGGTTGCGCATCCTGCTTTAGTTAAAGTAGCAATGACCGAATTTAACAAACACATGCCAACACCAAACCAATTACACGTAACACGTGATGATATAAACATAACTGAACAAGATTTAGTAGAAATACCAAAAGGTACTGTAACAGAACTTGGAGTTAGAAAAAACATTAATGTCGGTATTTTATATACAGAAGCTTGGCTAAGAGGTCATGGCGCTGTAGCGCTTTACAATTTAATGGAAGATGCTGCTACTGCTGAAATTTCAAGAACACAAGTATGGCAATGGTTAAAAAACGAAGTCATATTAGATGATGGAAGGAAATTCAACATTGAATTGTATCTGGAATTATTTGATGATGAAGTAGAAAAAATTATTACAGAATTTGGCGAAGAAAACATAAAGCACAGCAAGTTTAAATTGGCCATTGATCTTTTTGATAAACTAGTAATTTCAGAAAAATTCGAAGAGTTTTTAACCCTTCCAGCATATCAATACATATAAAAAAAACAATCCTGCGATTGCGGCAACAATCAACAGGATCTAATTATTAATAATAAATAACGTACCACAAAATTATGAAAAATTTATCACAAACAAATTATAGTTCTGCATTGCAAACTATAAGAAATCTTAAAGAAAAGTACGGAGAAACTTGGAATGCAATTCGCCCTGAAAGTGCAGCAAGAATGGTTACTCAAAATCGATTTAAAACAGGTTTAGATATCGCAAAATATACTGCAGCCATTATGAGAAAAGATATGGCAGAGTATGATGCTGATTCATCTAAATACACACAATCTCTAGGGTGTTGGCATGGCTTTGTGGCACAGCAAAAAATGATAGCGGTAAAAAAACATCATAAAACGACCAATAAAAAGTACTTGTATCTTTCTGGTTGGATGGTGGCAGCATTACGTTCAGAATTTGGGCCGTTACCAGATCAATCTATGCACGAAAAAACGGCTGTTCCAGCGTTAATAAAAGAAATTTATGATTTTTTACGTCAAGCAGACGCTATAGCATTAAATGATTTGTTTAAAAGACTTGAAAATGGAGAAAATGTACAAGATCAAATTGATAACTTTGAAACACACATCGTTCCAATTATTGCAGATATTGATGCAGGTTTTGGAAATGAAGAAGCGACCTATTTGTTAACAAAAAAAATGATTGAAGCTGGAGCTTGTGCTATTCAGATTGAAAATCAAGTTTCTGATGCCAAGCAATGTGGACATCAAGACGGAAAGGTTACTGTGCCTCATGAAGATTTTATTGCTAAATTAAATGCTATTAGATATGCATTTTTAGAGTTAGGAGTTGACGACGGAGTTATAGTTGCAAGAACAGACTCTGAAGGCGCTGGTCTTACCCAGAAATTACCAGTTAGTCAAGAACCAGGAGATTTAGCTTCTAAATATTTAGCCTTTGTAGAAGCTGAAGAGATTGCTATTAATGATGCCAAAGAAGATGACGTTCTTCTTAAAAGAGAAGGTAAATTAGTACGTCCTATAAGATTGGCAAATGGCTTATATAAATTTAAAAACGGTTCAAACATAGATAGAGTTGTATTAGATTGTATTACGAGTCTTCAAAACGGAGCAGATTTATTATGGATTGAAACACCTACACCAAATGTTAAACAGATTGCTCATATGGTTAACAGAATTAAAGACGTTGTACCTAATGCTAAATTGGTTTATAATAACTCGCCTTCTTTTAACTGGACATTAAACTTCCGCAACCAAGCATATGAAGAGATGCTTTCAGAAGGTGAAAACATGACCGCTTATGATAGAAATAATTTAATGGATTCACAGTATGATGATTCGGAATTATGCTATCGTGCTGATGAGAAAATTAGAACATTCCAAACAGATAGTGCAAGAGATGCAGGAATTTTTCATCACTTAATTACGCTTCCAACGTATCATACAACAGCTCTTCATATGAATGACTTAACAGAAGGATATTTTGCAGAAGAAGGTATGTTAGCATATGTAAAAGGTGTTCAGAGACGAGAAATTCGTAAAGGTGTTTCTTGTGTAAAACATCAACGTATGGCAGGGTCAGATTTAAGTGATGATCACAAAAGCTTCTTTGCTGGAGATAAAGCTTTAAAAGCTGGAGGCGAAAAAAATACTTCAAACCAATTTGAAATGAAATCTAAAAACAATACCACTAAAGAAAAATTAAGTGTGGTTGCATAAATAATATAAAGAAATGCGTTAGCTGATCTAGTTAGCGCATTTTATATTTATAAAGCTAATAAAAATTTACCTACAGCTAAACATACCACAATAACGTGTATAATTAATAGCGCTTAAAGATCATTTGGAGAATTCTGCTAAATTTCTATATACTATATTCTTTTTTATTAACTTAGTTTCAGTCAATACGATTAACCAGACAGAAACAAGTTGTACGTGATTATAAAACATTTAGATTATGAAGAAATCGTTAATTTTTATTCAACTCGTATTTTTTTTACTGCTTTCATGTAATGAAGAAACTACAAATTTACAAGATTCGAACGGGTCCATACATAAAGAAACATCGAAAAGAAAATTAGTCGATCTATCGCATACCTATTCTGCTGAAACTATATATTGGGTTACTGCAAAGGAATTTAAATTGGACACCGTTTTTAATGGACAAACAGATAAAGGGTTTTATTATTCAGCAAATAATTTTAGTACTGCAGAACATGGTGGAACACATATTGATGCACCTATCCATTTTGCGAAAAAAGGTCAATCTGTTGATGAAATATCACTTGAGAAACTAATCGGACATGCAATAAAAGTTGATGTATCTTCAAAAGCACTTAATAATTCAGATTATTTGATAAGTATTGATGACTTGACAAACTGGGAAACAAAGGAAAAAATTAAAATTCCGAATGGAAGTATTGTTTTATTACAAACAGGGTTTTCAAAATACTATCCAAATAAAGTTAAATACATGGGAACTGATGAACGAGGCGATGCAGCGGTTAAAAAACTTCATTTTCCAGGTTTGTCTCCAGAAGCAGCTAAATGGTTGGTTGAAGAACGTAATATCAATGCTATTGGGATTGATACACCGAGTATTGATTATGGCCAATCTGAATATTTTAAAAGTCATGTTATTCTACTTTCTCAAAACATTCCTGCTTTTGAAAACCTTACCAACTTAGATCAATTACCAAGTAATGGATTTGAAATAATTGCCTTACCAATGAAAATTAAAGGCGGTAGCGGAGCACCATTAAGGATTGTTGCTATTCTTAAATAAGAATAATAATCACCATTTACAAAATGGCTAAGCGGTACTTCTAAAATTTCGCATATATCTAACACACAATAAAACCTCAACACTATTAATTGTTGAGGTTTTAATATATTTATTACAAAAAATGTATTACTATTAAATAGGCAATATATAGGTGTAAGTCATTGGTTAATCACCACTCATGTGTTTATTGTATAGCCAAATTTCGTCCCATCGATTAGAGAAGGTATCATCTAGCGTATCTAAAAAATCATCCCATGAATTATCTCCATAAAGTTTTTCGTAAGCCTCTTTAAATTTAATATCTTCATCAAATTGCGTCCAGTTTTTATAAAACCCTACTGTTGCAACATGGCGTCCTAAATCACCTTGTAAAAACACATTATAATACAATCCCCAAGGATAATCACCTTCCATCGATTTTAAGGTTTCACTCACTTGTTTAAACACAGAGTTCATTGTATACCCATGATCTTCATTAATTTCAAAATATCTAATAAATAAAATAGGATGATCCGAATTATTTTCAGTTAAAGAACTAGTATTAGACAGTTTTTCATTTTGCTTCCAATACTCTATAGTGTGCATTTTCTTTATATAAGGCATTATATTATCCCTCCAATCATCATCATGACCACCTTCACCTGGTCGTGTATCGTTGTGCTTAAACATCATTGGTCCCATTTCCCAAATAATATTACCAGCATTAGGTCCTGAAGAAATACTATAAACCGTCGCTTTATAAGGATCTTCGGTATGATAAGTTGCATTGTGTTTCCGCATATTATCTGCCAATACTTTAAGTTTTGTTTTGTCTGGAGTTAGCATAATGCTTTCCCACATTTTGTAGTCTTTATCTTCTTGAGCATTAAGAGTTCCAAAAACTCCAAATACTATTACAAGCATCAATAATGATGCAGATACTTTTTTAAACATATTTACTTGTTTTAGTTGATTAATTGTCACTGCACAACTATTGTACAGTAAGATTGTAATAAATATTTTTAAGGAGCAGCCATATAATAAATAGCCTAGAAATAGACATATTTAAGATAACAGATCAACATTGGAGTACACTAAAGATACGCTTTTTAAAACACACTAACAGACAAGGCGCTGAAATGCAACCAACTACAATAGTTAAGCGCTTTTATTTAAAAAAGGCCCCAACAGATGTATAGCACGTTTCTAATTATACGTATACTTGGAAAGTTCTATAGATATTCTTCTGGTTCAGTTTCTTTTACTAACTTAGTTACTTACCAACATAACTAACACTACACAAATATATTACCATTAATTATAACTGCTAAATCAATAATTACTTAAGAAACTTAGAGCATAATCAAATAATGAAAATAGGAAAAAACATAGCCGTAGAATTCAACGATTTTTCGAAAAACTATACGAATGACATGATTGGTTGTGTACCACATTATTTACAGCTCATTTCGAGTTTTGTAAATTATCTTCCTAATAATTTCAATCCACAAACCATACTTGATCTTGGTAGTGGCAATGGAAATGTTACAGCGCAACTTATTCCTTATTTTCCAAAAGCTACATTTACACTTATAGATGCCTCTGCCGAAATGATTGATTTATGTCGTAATCAATTCAAGGATTATGATATTGTTTATATTAACAAGTACTTCAAAGACTTCTTATTTAAGAACGATAGCTATGATCTCATTGTTGCAGGGTTTAGTCTCCATCATTGTGATGAAAATGAGAAGCAATTTATTTTTAATGACATTAATAATTCCTTAAAAAAAGGAGGGCTATTTTCATATAGCGATTTAATGATCAGTAAAACAAATCCAGATCATCCAATGCTATTGGAGAAATGGAAAACATTTGTGAATACTAATTTTTCAGATGAAGAAAAATGGACCTGGCTTATGGAACATTATGAAGCTTTTGATAAACCGACAGATTATCAAATCCAATTAGAGTGGTTGAAAAATGCTGGGTTTATAAATATTCAAATTCATTTCAAAGAAGACTATTGGGTCCATATACAAGCTGAAAAATAAAATTACTTATAAACAACAAAAAACAAACGTCATGTACAGATCAAATCTGAATTTGTCAAAACAAAGGCATATCTTATAATTTAATTATCTTTAATCCAACCTAAAAAATGTAACCAACATGCACAAACAAGTTGGCTGCTGTTATAATCAACTAAAAATCAATGATAAAATTCTTTAGAAGAATACGTCAGCGTTTACTCACTGAAAATAAATTTAGTAAATACTTAATTTATGCTATTGGGGAAATTGTATTAGTAATGATTGGCATTCTATTAGCATTACAAGTAAATGCTTGGAACCAAAGACGCTTAGATGATATTGATGAAAAAATCCTTTTGTCAAATATTCATGATGAGTTTGTAAAAAATAGAGGGTTTTTAAAAGACGTTTTACAAACTGAAAGTGAAGCTTATAAAGCGAATAAATCTATAATGAAATTAATAGGGAGTTCAAAAGAAGAATTAAACTCACACAATTTAGATAGCCTGTTTTATGAATCTCTACCTGCTGCACAATTTACATCAACCCAACATTCTATTTCTAATATTATTCAAAATGGGAAGCTAAATATTATTAAAGATAACACAATCATTAAATTAATTTATCAATGGGACGCTTTAGTAAAAGTTATTAATCAAAGAGAGGTAATTAAAGACAATTGGTCTGATGAAAAGGTTATTCCTTTTATTGCAAAATATATTTCATTTAAAGAAATGGATAATTATGGTAATTTTGAATGGTCAGGTAGCTCTAAATTAAAAAAAGACTACTATCCCCTATTTCAATTGTTAGAATATGAAAATCTCTTAGATAATTATTTGTATATGCATCAAAAAAGCTTGGATCGATATCACGAAGCAGATGCACTAATAACTAAAATTACCGATATAACTAGACCATATACTAAATGATAAAGAAACACTAAAACAATGAAAAAGCATTATTCAATATTACTTTCCTTCTTAATCATTTTACTGTTTTCATGTAAACATGATAATAAGCAGGAGCATTCAAAGTACAATTCTAAAACTTTAGAGTTAATCGACATTGTAAACTCGAATCCAGAAATTAAATCCATGCTTTTAGCTTCAATAGAAAAAGCGAAACAAATAAATCCTGATATAAAAACCAATCCTGCACAAAACTTAGAAGACTATTATGAATTTGTTAGTTGGTCTGAAAATGCTATGCCATGGCAATTTCTTGAAGTAGATTATGCGAATACATTGTATGATAAAATTGATCAAAGTTTATGCTATTTTTTCTTTATAAATGACCAGCCTTTAGAGGAACTGGAAGGAAAAGGGTATTTTAATAATTCATTACAATACCACGAACCTTATAAATCATGGCTTACCAGTTTCAATAAAACTTATGGAGATTATATGAATACTGAAGTATCCTGGAATTCTGATTATTATCAAATTGCACTGTCCGACGGTATTTTTGGCCTTCAAAATGATTGGTATGAATCTCCTTCAAATTGGAAAACATTCAATCAATTCTTTGCGCGACATTTGAAATCACCTAAAGAAAGACCAATTACTGGACTTGACAATCAAAATATTGTAGTGTCACCTGCAGATGCGCAACCTCAAGGAGTTTGGGCTATTGACAGCACTTCAGTAATTGTTGAAAAAGAAGGAATTGCAATTAAATCTGGAACCTTATATGATGTTAAAAACCTCATAGGTGAAAGTAGCGCGTATGAAGATTTATTTGCTAATGGAACATTCACTCATTCGTTTTTAGACGTCGGAGATTATCATCGTTATCATTTTCCTTTAAGTGGTACTATAAAAGAAATACGCATAGTACAAGGTGAAAGTGTATCTGGAGGCTATACGACTTGGGATTCTAAAAACAAAAGATACAAATTTGATGCATCTTCAGTAGGATGGCAATCCATAGAAACTAGAGGGTGTGTAATATTAGAAACCGAAGAATATGGTCTAGTTGCATTACTCCCTATTGGAATGTGGCCTGTATCTTCTGTTAATTTTGAAGATAATTTGCATGTAGGTAGTGAGGTTTCAAAAGGTGATATGCTAGGTTACTTTCTATTTGGAGGCTCCGATTTTATTACAATATTCCAAGAGAAAGCGCAATTTGTTTTAGATGCGCCTAAGAAAGAAAAAAAGGACACTTATCAACACCAGTTAATGGGAGAACAACTTGGGACTCTAGGTAATAATGATGAATAACAAAAGCACTACAAACCATACTCAAAACATTAGGCAACAATTAAACCCCTAACCTATGCAAAAATTATTTCTTTTATTTTTCGCATTAATAAGTACACATTCTAGTTTATACAGTCAACAAGAAAATCTTAATACTACAAAAACGGAGTTTAATATTTTATTTATTGGTAACAGTCTTACTTATACTAATAATTTACCACAACTCGTTAAGGAATATGCACTGCAAAAAGAAATAGATATTAATACTAAAATGATAGCATTTCCTAACTATGCTATTGAAGATCATTGGAATGATGGGCAGGTCCAAAAACTAATTTCAAGTAAAGCATATGACTTTGTAATTATACAGCAAGGTCCTTCATCACAAAGTGATGGGAGAAAAATGCTAATTGAATATGGAAAAAAATACAACAGTTTATGCAAATTGAATGACACAAAACTATGTTACTTTATGGTTTGGCCATCATTAAACTACTATTATACGTTTGATGGTGTTATAAAAAACCATAAGGATGCTGCAGCCTTAAACAACTCAATTCTGCTCCCAGTTGGTAAGATTTGGAAAGATGATATAGCTTCCACTAAATCTAATGAATATTATGGCTCTGATGGGTTCCATCCTTCATTAAAAGGCAGTCAAATTGCCGCAAAAGTAATAGTTGAATATTTATTTAAACACTAAACACTATTGCCAAGTTAATAGTACTTAAAGATCGTTTTTAAATTATATTAAATTTCTGTTTGCTTCATTCTTTTTTGCTAATTTAGTTCTCCAACATTATTAATCATACACACACGCTGGTAACAAACTAAAAAATGAACTCCGAATTTAAAGAAGTATCTAAGTTTTTTGAAACCGAATATCCGCTAAATAAAGATGGCTTAAGAGAATTACTTTCTTTGTTCAAGCTAAAAGTTATAAAAAAAGGGAATTTAATTCTTGAAACTAATCAAGAAGAGAAACAGCTTCGTTTTTTAAACACTGGTGTTATAAGGGAATATTATGCTACTTCAGAAAAAGAATCTAATATTAATTTTTATACAAAACCTCAATTCATTACAGACATATCCTCTTTTATTAATGATTCAAAAACTAAAAAAAACCAAGAGAGTTTAACAGAAATTGAACTTTTATGTGTTGAGAAAAAAGCATTTCGAGAATTGCTAAAAAAACATGAATGCGGGAAGTCATTTATTGATTTATCATTTCAAAAGTTATTAAAACACAAAGAACTTTTAGAGTACAATAGAATTACTAAAACTGCCGATGAATTATATAAAGAACTTTTCATCTACAAACCAAATTGGTTAGAAAAAATTCCTCAATACCATATTGCTTCATACTTAAATATTTCTCCAGAGACATTGAGTAG
This sequence comes from Flavobacteriales bacterium 33_180_T64, assembly GCA_002162685.1. Taxonomy (GTDB): domain Bacteria; phylum Bacteroidota; class Bacteroidia; order Flavobacteriales; family Flavobacteriaceae; genus Psychroserpens. Next base: position 389,734 of record MAAQ01000014.1, on the reverse strand, counting down.
AATACGAAAACGAATTTCTTGATTCAAGTCAATGGAATCCTTTGCTGCTTTTTTCAAATTTGCATAAAAACATATAATAATGAAGATACATCACTTGAGAAATGCCACAATGGTCCTAGAAACTAAGGACAAGGTTATATTAGTAGACCCTATGTTAGGAAAAAAAGGAACTGCAGGTCCAACATTTACATTATTTAGATTTAAACCACAACGAAATCCAATATTAGACCTTCCTCATAATGCCATGGAGATTGTTAATAAAACAACACATTGCTTAATTACACATTTACATCCAGATCATTTAGATAAAGCCGCAGAAGCGTTTTTAAAAGAAAAAAATACACCTATAATTTGTAGCTATAAAGATGCAAATATCCTAAAAAAAAGAGGATTAAATGTTGTTCAAACTGTAAACTATTGGAAACAAACTCCATTTCTTGACGGAACGATAGAAGGAATTCCAGCAAAACATGGCTATGGATTTGTTGCCAAACCAATGGGAAATGTAATGGGTTTTTATATCAATCTTCAAGATGAAAAGTCACTTTACATAAGCGCCGATACAATCTATACAGATGACGTTGATAAAGTACTCAAACGCTACAAGCCAGGTATTAGTGTTGTAGCTTGCGGCTCTGCTCAATTGGATATCTTTAAGCCTTTATTAATGGTGATGGATGACATTATCCGTTTTGTTGAAAATTCACCAGGACATGTTATAGCAAATCATTTAGAAGCCGTTAATCATTGTCCAACAACTAGAGAAGACCTAAATTTAGAATTAAGTAAACGCGGACTCATTGAAAAAACGCACATTCCCAATGATGGTGACATTATTGAATTTAGATAAAGTGATTATCACAAATAATAACTAATTATAATACCATGTAAAATATAGCTAGGCTATTTAATACAAATAAAATCTCTTACAAATTATTATATTTATACTGGAGAAATGGTATAACTCTGCCTCTCTCTTTCTCTTGCAAATTTTTTACCGAAAACGGATCACCCAAGCTAAGTCGTTTCAATTGAGAATTCGCAATTAACCGTAAATAAAATCGTTAGCCGCAAGCCAACAAAAAGAACATGGAAGAAAAAGAAAAACCTAGACTTTCCAGATTAACAGCCATTATTACGCAACTACAATCCAAAAGAATTGTCACTGCAAAATACCTTTCTGAAAAACATAATGTAAGCATAAGAACTATTTACCGGGATATTCGTACTCTTGAAAAATCTGGAATCCCGATAGTAACTGAAGAAGGTAAAGGCTATTCTATTATGGAAGGTTATCATCTCCCTCCTGTACTATTTACTGAAGATGAAGCCAATGCTCTTATTACTGTAGAACAATTGGTGATTAATAACAAAGACCAATCATTTCGTGAAAATGTTTCTAGCGCTATAGAAAAAATAAAATCTATTTTAAAGTATTCACAAAAAGGAAATGCAGATTTGTTAGCAGACAGAATATACTTTGGTGGAAATCAAAACCAAGAAACATCAAGTAATAACCTAATGCAAATTCAATCGGCTATCATCCATTTTCAGGTATTAACGATACGCTATCATTCTTCAGAAAAAAAACATACCACTAGAAGCATAGAACCTTTTGCTATCTACAGTATTAATGGTAATTTTTTACTCATTGCCTTTTGTAGATTAAGAAAAGATTTTAGAGCCTTTAGAATAGATTTTATTGAATCACTGGTTTCTCAAAACGAAACATTTACACCACATAATATGACTATTCAAAAGTATTTTGAAGATTATGTACAAAATCAAAAATACCCCTGACATATCTTTGTCACAATCCTGTTTTATGTTTGCATTAAAATAATCTTAAAACTATAAAAAATGGAAATTATCAAAATCGTTATTCTATCCTTATCAAGTCTTATGCTACTCTTTGTAGGTACAATGAGGTTAATTAATCCTAAAAAAACGTATGCAAAGAATTCTGGAATTACACTAGATGACGATGTTAACTTGCTCAACGAAATACGCGGTGTAAGCGCTGTAATGTTATTTGGAGGACTAATTATATTGCTTGGAACACTTATACCCGAACTAGCCATTACATCATTCACTATTGCAATCTTAATTTTTCTTGGATTCGCATTAGGTAGGTTACTTAGTATTAGCTTAGATGGAAAACCAAATAAACAGATAATTCAAGGGTTAATTTTCGAACTTGTCTTTAGTACAGCAAATATTTTGTGTCTTATCTATACATTAGTATAAGAATATGGTCACAAATAAAACATCACGATGTTAATAATACTAGGAATTTTTAATACAAATTAGTTACCTTTAATCTAACTAAGAAAGCGTAATCTAAAACTATTACGTTCCATAAACAAAACTATTGGCAATACTATTAGCATGAATACTTCAATTAATGACTTAATTTTAAAACTAGACTTAAAATCACACCCAGAAGGCGGTTTCTTTAAAGAGACTTATCGAAGTATTGGAGAAATTAATGAGAGTAATTTAAATGCGCAATACAAAGGAAAACGAAATTATTCGACTTGTATTTATTTTCTCTTAACCTCAGGTGGTTTTTCTGCATTTCATAGAATAAAACAAGACGAAATTTGGCATTTTTATAATGGTTCGCCTATAAACCTACACATCATTTCTGAATTAGGAGTATATAGTAATCATCATATTGGAATCAATTTTGAAAAAGGCGAAGTGCCACAATTTGTTGTCCCTGGAGGAAGTTGGTTTGCTGCTGAAGTTATAAATGATAATACTTATTCTTTGGTTGGCTGTACCGTTTCACCTGGATTTAGCTTCGAAGATTTTGAATTAAAGTCTAGAAAAGATTTAACAACTATATTTCCTGATAAAGAACAAATTATTTCAAGATTAACACATTATTAAAATACAATTGCCATCAAGATGTCTAAACAATACTATTTTAAGATCCTTTAGGTAATTTGCTTGAATTCCCACACTCTCATTCTTTTTTGCTAACTTAATCCTAACCAACGCAACGTAATTATATATAAAACCGTTGTGAAAAACATTAACGAATGACTAACAAAAATGAAATAATAGAAATTGAATTTTTAGACCACGTAGCTATTCGAGTAATTGATATAGAAAAATCTGTGAAATGGTATGAAGAAGTATTAGGACTAAAAAAGCATCAATTATCTAAATGGGGCGATTTTCCGATTTTTATGTTGGCGAACAAATCTGGAATAGCGTTATTTCCTGCAAATAGCACTGATAAAGAAATTGATCCAAAATCTAAAAACGTTAAGATTGACCATTTTGCTTTTAACGTAACAAAGGAAAACTTTGAAAAAGCGAAAAGACGTTATAAAAACTTGAATTTGGAATTTAATATACAAGATCACCATTATTTTTATTCAATTTACACAAAAGATCCTGATGGGCATACTGTAGAATTAACAACTATTATGGTGGACGAAAAGAGGTTTTATAATAAATAAACTACTCATAATAACGTATATAACCAATAGTGCTTAATGATCGTTCTGGGAATTTCACTATCAAAAAGGGAACGTTTTTTTTCTTAACTTGGTAGTGATAAATTTTCATGTATGAAAACTAACTTTTATTTCATTTTACGCATTGGTATTATTGGATATTTGATTTATGTTTTGGTTCAGGTCGTTTTGATTGCCTTTGACATAAATGAAGCACTTTGGTCTACAATTAATGGACATTTAATAGCTAGTACTATCCTCGTATTTGTTTTATTAATTATTTTTTTAAATACTAAAAAAGAAAAGAGTTCTGAGAATCAACTTTCTACTACTTCAGAAAATCTCAATGCACCACCCTATAACCAGTATGAAGACAAACTTCACTTTATGATTTACCAACAAAATTCAAAAACTTGGTGGTTTGATAATGACGGAGATAAACATAATCATAGTACCATCTATGCTAATCTTCGATTTTATGAAGATGGTACAGTAATTGGCATTAGGTCTACTAAAATTCCAAAATTAAATATCCCAGACTCTTTTACTATGAAAGGTGATTGGACAGTAGATAAAAATATAATCCATTTAAATCTAGAAAAAACAGGAACTATTGATGACACAATAAAAATCGATATTTCAGAGTATGAGGAAAGGCAAATGAAATATTATGGAGAAATTGCTGATGACAATAGCTTAATTAAGGCAGGAAAATTTCAGGGAATAATTCAAGGAGATACTATTACAATTGGAAATCATTTGTTTTCAAAACTTACAGTTGAAACCCTTATTACTACAACTAGTGAGTGTACTTATAATCAGGTTTAAGCTAGTTTTAACAAACACTCCAACACAGTTATTTCTTTTAGGAACATTGTTCTAATAGAGAAGCGAGACTCAAATAATTTTAGTTTAAGAAACAAATAGCAAAATGAAAAATATATTCTTATTAGTGGCATTTGCTCTTGTATTATGTAAAGCTGGGGCACAAGAGAAAAAAACATATCATGCAAATGGTCAATTGGAATCCGTTGGAAACTATTCTGATGATAAACCAACAGGTGCATGGACATACTATTATAAAAATGGAGGATTGCAGTACAGTGGAAGCTATCTTGAGGGTAAACTAACAGGAGAATGGAAATTCTATTATACAAATTCACAATTATTACAAATAGGAAGCTTTGCAAATGGGAAAAAAACTGGAGAATGGAAAGTCTATTATCTTGAGGGGACATTAAAAGAAACAGGTCATTTTTTACAAGGAGAAAAAACGGGAAACTGGAAACTCTATACAAAAAAAGGAGTATTGAATTTCATAGAAAACTATGGGAATGGAAAAAAAGAAGGAAAAGAAAAACACTTTCATCCCAATGGTCAAATAAGGTATAATGGCACCTTTTTGGGTGGAAAAGAAACCGGGAAATGGAATATCTATGGTGAAAATGGAGAATTAGAACAAGTTGGGCTTTATGCAAACGGAAAGCGCATAGGTCAATGGAAAACCTATCATAAAAACGGGAAGTTAAGTTCTATTGGGAACTATACAAAAGGAGTCCCCACTGGGGAATGGAAATATTATTATGATGAAGGGCAATTGCACTATATAGGCAACTTTTCAAGTGATTTAAAAATAGGAGAATGGAAATACTATAATAAACAGGGGCAATTAACCAGTATTGAAAACCATGTAGATGAAGAAACAATGAGGAAATCCATATACAATGCTGAGACTGGCCAATTAAACTCCGTAGGAAACTTTATAGACTATTATAAAGAAGGCGAATGGATGAACTATCATCAAAATGGTACCTTAAGTGCTATTGGCAACTATTCAGAAGATTATAGAACTGGAGAATGGAAACTGTATCATGAGAATGGACAAATCTATCAGGTTCATATTTATAATGAAGGGATGCTAATGAATATTACGTCTTGTTTTGATGGTAATGGTAATACTTTAAATCTAGGCACATTGATAAATGGAAATGGAACTGTTAAAGAATATGATATTAATGGAACCCTTTTAAAACAAATAAATTATGTTAATGGTAGAAGGGAATTGTAACTATTGATTATGAAAAATAGTTCTCTACTATTGATAAAATAACTTGGTTTTATACAGGAAGTCTGGATGAAAAATGAATGCCCTTATTGCCGGAGACTAATTGTAATTGTGTAAAAACAGGATAAAAGGAAACTAAATCTATCTTTGTTTATTATTGCAATATTTATAGATATAATTAAAAATAATAAGAAACCGCTGGCTACAAACTAAAAAGATAAAGTGATAAGAAAATATAACGACATAGAAATCCCTATGCTTATTGACATATGGGAACAAGCATCAACAATAGCACATCCATTTTTAGATGCCGAATTTACTCAAATAGTAAAAAAAGCAATGACTGAAATGTATCTTCCTAATTCTGATACTTGGGTCTATATTGAATCTAATACGATTATCGGGTTTATAGCAATGTTAGAAAATGAAATTGGCGGATTATTTGTAAAACCAAGTCATCACTCAAAAGGAATTGGAACAAAATTAGTAGATTTCATAAAAAAAGAGCGTTATGAATTAGAAGTTGAAGTCTTCGAAAAAAATCATATTGGAAGAGCCTTTTATGACAAATATGGATTCAAAATATTTAAAGAATATCATCACGAAGGTTCGAATCAAAACGTACTTCGAATGAGAACATTGTAAATTACGGTATACAAAATAAAGTATTACTACATCTATTATTAATAGTGTTTATCGAAGGTTCAGCGAATTCTACCTAATCTTAGTACACTATATTCTTTTTTACTAACTTAGTTCTCGAACACTTTGCCATTTTATTACATCTATCTATGAAAAAAAAATATGCTCCTTTATCTATACGCATGAAAGCTGTATTTGTTGATGCCATAGTACTAATCATTCTAATGTATTTGGCTTCAATGGTTTTAAATTTGTTTGATTCAGTTGCAATCAATGCAAGGATTGTAATATTTATTTTTCTCTTCTTTTTATATGAACCACTATTAATTTCTGTATTTGGTGCTACAGTTGGTCATTTTTTTAATGATATTGTTGTAAAAAGTGAAAAGGATGAAACTAAAAATATAATTTTTCCTTTAGCGTTTATAAGGTGTGTTTTAAAATTGATTCTAGGTTGGATTTCCTTGCTTACGATCTCTGGAACGGAAAAAAGGCAAGCAATACATGATATCGCAGCTTCCTCTATCGTAAAACCTTACGAAAAGGTAATAAAGTAAGTGAAATGCATACAATTACTTAATAAATAACATTTTAGCTCTAAAACTTAACTCTACACCAATGAAAAGTTTCTTTTTAATTCTAATTATATCATTTACAACTATTTCATGTGGAAATGATGATGATTCAATAAATAATAATTCTGAAAAATTAATTGGAAATTGGAAAATAATTCAACGTCTAGTAGATAATACTGAAAGCACTTTAGGAGAATGTGAATCATTTAGCGAATACTCTTATAATCAGAGCGGAACATATAATGAATTATATTATGCAGCCGTTATAAACTCTGATTGTTTAAATAATCCTAGTATAGAGTTTATAGGAACTTGGGAGAAAAATAATTCTAATACTTATTCTTTTACAAATTCCCAAAATGAAGTTTCCGAATTCACCATTGAGTTCTCTTCCAATACTTCTTTTTCAAAAACATTTACATCATTATTTAATATTAACGACCCAATAATACAGACCATAACTGAAGAGTATATTAGAATTGAATAAAAAATGATATGCCACATAAAAAGCAAATGCCATAAGTTCTAATACTATAGTCTTAAGGATAGTTCAGCTAATTCTACTGAATTTCTATGTGCTTAGTTGTTTTTTGTTAACTTAGTTCACGAACAGTACTCACAACACATAATCCAGTTAGCAAACATTATAAAACTTAAGAATGAAAAAAACAATTTTGTTGATAGTGCTTGGTCTTTTTTCTTTTCACCTAATTGCCCAGACCAAAGAACATTACAAAAATGGACAACTAAAGTCTATTGGTAAATATGAAAACGAAAAGAAGACAGGTGAATGGAAAGAATATCACACAAATGGAAAACTATCTAAGGTTGAAAACTGGTTGATTGGTGAAGAAACTGGTCAATGGAAAGAATATCTATATAAGGGAAGGTTATATGGAGTTGGCATTAGTTCTAAAGATATTTCAGGAAATTCATTTATAACATGGGAATACTATTACATAAATGGAGAAATTCAGAAAACGGGCGTCAAGGTTGCAGGAAAGGAAACCGGTGAATGGAAAACATATCATAAAAATGGCCAATTATATAAAATAGGCATCTATGAAAATAGTTTGAAAACAGGAAAATGGAAAATGTATAGAGAGGAAGGAACCTTGCAAGCTATTTTTAATTATGAAAACAATTTATTAAATGGAGAAATAAAATGGTATTGGGATTATGATAGTGGGCAGTTGATGTCAGAAGTAACATATAGAAAAGGATATAAAATAGGTGTGGCTAAAGATTTTCATTTAAATGGACAACTAGAAAAAATTAGCTCTTATGATGAAAACGGAAAAGAAACAGGTGAATGGAAAGAATATTATAAGAACGGACAGGTCTTTAAGGTTAAAAACTGGCTAGATGGACACGAATCTGGAGTGTGCAAAGAATATTATGAAAATGGACAATTACGGTATCTTTTAAATGCTAAAAACGGTAAAGAAACTGGTATCTCACAATGGTATTTTGACAATGGACAACTACAACTTAAATTGGTGAGGTTCGAAAATAAATTAATGGATATTATTTCATTATTTGACAAGAATGGAACTGCTTTAGACAAAGGAACCTTAGTAAATGGAAATGGAACTTTCAATTTTTATACTGATGATGGTGTATTTACGCATTCAGAAGAATTTGTTAATGGTGAAAAGGTTATAAAAGAATAAATACAAACACTATGAAAAAATTAAATATCCTACTTGTAGTATTAATTACTTTACTTTCTTGTTCTAGTAATAATGAAAGTCCACTAATAAATTACGAAGGAAAATGGGTATTGACTCAAATGCGTGAAAGTATTCCAAATTCGGAAACTACTGGTTCGGAAATGGAATGGCAAGAATTCTACATATTAAATGCCGACGGAACATTTAAAAAATCGAGGGAAAGAAACGGAATTATAACAGAACTATTTGGGACGTATACTCTTTTAAGCTCTTCAAATGAAAATCTATTAGAGCTAACTTATAACAGCGAGAGTGACATTATAGGATCTTGTTATTCGAATCTCAACGAAGGAATGTACTTTCAATCTGAAAATATACTTTTTAGTAATTGGGAACAATGTGATGGGCCTGGATTGAAATATAAAAAAGTAAATTAAAATCTATTTACAATCATATGTAATGATATGAATTGGAATGTATTGAACTATGACTACTATTATATCGGCAAAAACAAAAACAGATTATACGATAATTGAAAACTTAGCAAACAGTATTTGGGTAGAGCATTATACGCCAATAATTGGAGAGTTACAAGTTGCATATATGCTTGAAAAATTTCAATCGGCTATAGCTATAGAAGCTCAAATAGAAAAAGGAATTTTGTATTATATAATACAATATCAAGACACTAACGTTGGCTATTTCTCATTCAGTAAAAGTGTGGATTTTCTATTTTTAAGTAAACTATATATTCTAAATTCCGCTAGAGGAAAAGGAATTGGTCGAGCCGCTTTCTCTTTTATAGAATCGAAAGCTAAAGAACTTGATCTAAAAAAAATAAAATTAACGGTAAACAAGTATAATACAAACTCAATAGAAGTGTATAAAAAAATGGGATTCAATACTATTGAAGCTATTATACAGGATATTGGCAATGGTTATATCATGGATGATTATGTCTTAGAGAAAGCTCTAAAATAACAAGCTTCTAAACTATAACGTGTATAATTATACTAAAGTTATACAAATACGATAGATCTAGTTATTCGTGTATAAAAACCATTCGGAAAATTCTTTTGAATTTACAGACTCTTCGTCCTTTTTTGTTAACTTAGTTCGCAAACACGACTAGCAATACACAAAACAGTTTGAGTCATTAAAAAAGAAAACATGAAACAAATAAGATGGTTCGAAAGAAAATTTTCTTTTTCATTCCAACAAAATATTTTCCCGTCAATTGTTGAAAGACTTGACGGAACGTCTTTAAGGCTTCAAGCGAAAATCAATAAAATACCTGTCGAATTATTAGAAATAAAACAGGATAATAAATGGTCAATCAAAGAAAATATTGGGCATTTAATTGATTTAGAACCATTATGGCAAGGCCGTCTTATTGATATTTTAGAAAATAAGGAATTTCTACGATCAGCAGATTTAAGCAATCAAAAAACAGATTTAGCTCAGCATAATAAAACAGAAATTAATGAATTACTTTCAAGATTTAAGAAATTGCGCGAAGCTACTTTAGCTACACTATACCAATTGAACGAGCAAGAAATTTATAATGCAGCTCTACATCCAAGGCTAAAACAACCAATGAGAACAATGGATTTGTTTTTATTTGTTGCTGAACACGATGATCATCACCTAGCAAGAATAACTGAGATAAAAAAGAGGAACAACAACTTATAGTAAATACTGTTTAAAGATCATTCTGGAAATTCCATCAAATTATAAGAAAAAAATATTACCTCTTAAAAATCAAATCTATAATTTAATTTAAAGGCTACTCCCCAATTTTTCCTAGATATATCTTGATTATAATTATCTGAAATCACCAAATAAATATATGACAAGGGATTGTACTCCCATTGTAAACGGCTGTTAATATTAAAGTTATCAAACTGTGTATTATACTGTACATAGGTAGTCCAGTTTAATCGATTGGAAAAGAAAATTTCACCTGTAAATCGCGCTAAATGAAATGTATCACTTCCTAATGCTTTTAAATCAATACCATTACGCTCGTATCTCAACTGCAAACGCGCTGAAGGCATTAATCTATATTGGGCATTAACACTAAATTGGTTTCTATGTCCACTATAATAACTACCAAAACCAACATCACCTCCATATTGAAACTTTTTATTATCAGCAGAAGAATATCCCAAACCAGTATCCATATAATTATATTGATCGACCATGATGGCATTTCCATTATTCAAGGGGTCAAACGCATATTTCAAATTTACATACTCATGAATTATCCATCCATAAATAGAAGACTGATTTTTAAATGTTAGATTATTATTTAAAACACTCCTAGATTGTAAAACTTCACCTTGATCATCCCAATAGATGTTATTTGACAGATTAAAATAGCGGTAATTATCAACGATTTTAGAATCTTTATAAAATTTAGTTAAAGTGAAACGACCACTAGCTTGAGTATATCCTTCTCTTATGATGCTTTCTGAAATAGCGTCATAATTATATAAACGCGGTACAAAACCAACATCGGTAATGTAATTTTTTTCCACTTTTCTAATCCCAGCATAACCAGATACATTTATAGTATTGTACCAAACTCCTAAATTGTAAAAATTATTATCTCCAGACACATTACTAGTAAAACTCTGTGCAATATTTGCCAGTCCCGACCACTTATTATTTTTCGATTGATAATTCAAGTTAAGTCCTCCTACTCTATTATAGTCATCTAAAAATGAAAAACCATCGGTTTCTTGTCTATTGATGATAAATCCTGTAGCAGTGAAGGCATCAGACAATTGTTGTTGTACCACTAGAGCGCCATAATTTTGTGCTGAATTCCCGTCTTTTTCTTTTGTTGCTACATTAAGCATGCCTAAACGTGTTTTTTTAGCAATATTTCCCGATAATTTTACCCCAAAGGAGATATCACTTTCTGCGCCAATTCTTCTAGAATAAAATGGATTTACACCACTTACACCTAGATTAGTAAAAAGATCACTGTTTTCTAAAAAGAAGTTGCGACGTTCAGGAAAGAACACAGAAAAGCGACTCAGGTTCGTAACTTGTCTATCGACATCTATTTGCGAGAAATCAGGGTTTATGGTAACGTCTAGTTTTAAAGAAGAATTCACATTGTATTGTACATCGACACTAGGTTTTATATTGGTTTCCTTAGTGTTATTTGTCACATTCTCCAAGTTATTCATCGTTATAGATGGTGTTACGGCAAATCGTGAAGATTTATTTTCTGACAAATTTTCTACTTCAAAAGGCTTAGATAATCGCAAATCGAATTGTGAAAAATTACGGTCTATAGGAGTGCTCGTAGTCCATTCGTTTAATTTTATATTTCTCGTGTGAAACATAAGTCCCCAATTTGGATTATCAGCTTTGTAGCCTAATGCTTTTAATGGAATTTCGACTTCGAAGATTTTTAAATTCCCTTTTACAGACGTTCTGGCATTCCAAGCAGTATTCCAACTAGTACTGACCCGAAAACCATCTCCACTTCTAGATACCAATGCATCTATTAATGCACCACCCATATTGACGATAAAGAAATATCCCGATTGTTGTTGGTTATACGTATCAATAATTATCGCAAAAGAATCACTATTCCCTCCAGAATTTCCAATATCATCGCGTTTTAAAGATCCTATTTGAACATCGGAAGTTGTATCATAATACACTGCACTTATATATAGGTTTTTACCATTATGAAATAGTTTAACCTCAGTTTTGTTTGACGCTAAATCACCATTATTTGGTATATAATTAAGAAATCCGTCTTCAGGTATGAGATCATTCCATATCGACTCATTTAATTCTCCATCTAATTGGATCATGTTTTCACTAAATACAATTTTTCCTGCCTGTGAATGGATATTAATAAGTCCACCAATCAACATTGAAAATAGAACAATTTTTTTCATCTTATAAAATTCAATAATTAAACATACTAATTGGCTTAGACTAAGCACAATCAGCGAACAAAACTAGAAGAAACTTGTGTTGAGAATCAAAAAAAGAGACCAATACTACTTCTACAACTATAAAAAGTTATTATTGAACGACACAAGGGTTTGTCTATGAAAAATGGGAGTTTAGCATCCAAAATTTAGGATTTAGCAACTTTTAAATAAGTAACATCATTTTAATTGTATTTTAGTACACTCATGAGCAGTTTAAAAAATATACAGTCATTTTTCAGCATTCCAATATTCAAACATCTACTATTTTGGATAGGTGTTTATGCTTATTTTGTGGGCACTGTGAATATAACTTATTATAGTGGCTATAAGGAAGTTATAGAACATTTCGCTATTTATATTTTTAGTCAAATTATTGTAGCCTATGCATGTCTCTTTTTTTTAATACCTCGTTTCTTAACACCAAAAAAGCATATTCAATTTGCAATGAGTTTATTGTTATTATTGACAGGCGTATTTATCATTTTTATTGGTTTTCATGAATATTATCATATACCCAAATATCTCAAAGCAGATGATAATTCTATATATGATTCTAATAAGATATTTTGGGAGAAATTATTGGATTTTCGTGTCTTTTTAGGTAAGTCTACAATAATTTTAACACCTACTATTTTTTTAGTTATTTCTAAGTTTTATAAAAACCAACAAAGATACTTGCAACTTAACGAGCAAAAAAAATCTACCGAACTCACCATATTAAAACATCAATTAAATCCACACTTTTTATTTAATACTCTTAACAATTTATATGCCTTATCCATAAAAAAGTCTGACCAAGCTCCAGAGGTTATTGCTAAGCTTTCAGAGATGTTAGATTATATGTTATATGGTTGTAATGAGAAATATGTAGCCCTTAATAAAGAAATTGAATTGATAGAGAATTATCTCGCCTTAGAAAAAGTGCGTTATGGCAAAAGGGTCATGATTAATTTTACTAAAGGAGTTAAAAATGATGTAAAAATTGCACCTTTAATTTTGTTAACCTTTATAGAAAATGCTTTTAAACATGGCGTCTCTCAAGAATTAAAAGAAGCTCAAATACATATCCAAATCGCTTTAAAAGGAAATTATATTTACTTTGAAATTATAAATTCTATTGCAAAAAACAAGGTGTCTTCTAACAAGTCCAGCATTGGTTTAAATAATGTAAAACAACAACTAGAATTATTATATACTGAAGATTACATCTTAGATATTAAAGAAGAAACTACTAATTTTAATGTTCATTTAAAATTGCCCGCAAAATGAAATACAAATGTTTAATAATTGATGATGAAGAATTGGCAAGAGAGCTCATAGAAACGCATTTGTCACAATTAGGTGATTTTGAATTAATCGCATCTTGCTCTAGCGCTATTGAAGCGAGCAAAGTACTTCAAGAAAAAACTATAGACCTTTTATTTTTAGATATTGAAATGCCTGTTTTAAAAGGCACAGATTTCTTTAATAATTTAATGCATAAACCCAGAGTTATTTTTACCACAGCTTATAGAGATTATGCCATTGAAGGGTTTGAACTTAATGCCGTAGATTATATTTTAAAACCTATTACCTTTCAACGCTTTTTTAAAGCGATAGAAAAATTTAGGACTTTACAACAGAGTATTTCACCTACTCCAACAGATATATCTGAACCTAAAGAGACTTTTATTTACATCAGAAAAGACAGGAAGCAGGTCAAAGTCTATTTTGAAGCTATTTTGTACATAGAAAGCCTAAAAGATTATATTAAAATACATACTGACGAAAAAACACATATTACCAAGTACAGTATTTCTGCTTTTGAGAAAAAATTAGATGATCGATTTATAAGAGTGCATCGCTCCTATATCGTCAACAAGGATAAAATTACGGCTTATACAAAAAATGATATTGAAATTGGACAGATGGAAATCCCAATTGGAGAAAATTTTAGAGATAATATTACTGCTTTTTTGACATAATCTGATATTTAATAAAGAAAAGCCTTAATCATTCTAATGCGAAATTATAGTTATAATTTTAAAACAATGGAATTTCACAAAACTGAGATAAGTTTATTAGAGATAAAACATCTGAATTTCTAGAAGTAATTCTCGAAACAACTTGGAGAAACTTTATACTTCCTAATTTGATTAAGACTGTAGTATTAAATCCAAATTTCCTTTATGATTCAAACAATTAATGAATACATTTACATCTCATATTATTTCATGATAAATCTATGGGTAAAAAGAAAAAATTAGATCCAAATTTAATAATTGCAATTGGAGTTTTATTAGCAAGTTTTGCGGCATTATTTGTATATGTCCAACAAGCCTCAATCATGAGTGAACAAACACAAATTCTCTTAGAACAATCTAAGTCAAGTGCTTGGCCAAATTTAAGCATTCAAATGAATAGATCTGTAATTAACAGTGAAGTAAATAGATTTGACATTCACATCTCTAATAGAGGTCCTGGTCCTGCCATTATAGAAAAATCTCAAATAAGTTATATGGGTAAGTCAATTAGGAATTGGAATGAGCTTTATGACCTACTTGAAGTTCCTGATACTATTAGAGGTCACTCTAATGATATCCTTTATGATAAGGTAATTCGTCCATATGAAGATTGGTCTTTAATTGATTGGACCAACAACAAACAGTTAATGGGATACATATACAAAAATGCAGATAAAATTAGCATTAAGATTTGCTATAAATCGGTATATAATGACAGCTGGCAAGTAGAAAGAAATGGCTTCAAAAATAATTTAGAAAAAAATATTCGAGTAAAAACAAAGCAATGTCAATTAGATGGACCCATAATATTTGAAGAATGAAACGGTAATAAATAAAAGCTGTTCATGAAATACATTTCTTCTTGCATAATACTAATAAGTATCAAATTAATCTTTATAAAACAGGTATATCCAAATTGATCTTGAAACCCTAAAATTAATCGTGCTTAACAGCATTAGTATTAAAGTAACAATCAAAAAAACTTTTAGAGGAGAAAAATCAATAAAATGCCAAAACACAACTAGGCATAATATCATTTCTACTACCGCGAGTGCATAACTAACAAACATTGCCCCAAAAAAGAATCCAGTTTCTTTTTCAAATTTATAATTACATTCTCTGCATCTAGCATGCATTTTAGGGATTTTAAATAAGATAATATTTCCTCGGTCATAAAAAATCTTCTCCTTTTTGCATTTAGGACATTTACAATTTAAAATATCAAAAACTCTACTCATAACATCTAATTAATTACATCGCAAAATTAGAATTAAAAAGCTCCATTAATCATATAATATTGTCACTACTTTTTGTACTTTTAGGACATTTATTATGAAAATACCAGTTTTAAATATTAATCAATTTCAGGAATCAAAGCCATTAAATGATTTGTATATAAATTCTTTTTCAAATCATATTCAATTGAATAAGAATTTACTTAACAAACCGCATAGCCATGATTTCTACTTATGTGTTCTATTTACAGAAGGTACTGGAGTACATGAAATTGATTTTAATTCTTATACTATAAATTCTGGAAGCGTTTTCTTTTTAAAACCTGGACAAACACATTTTTGGAAATTTGACACAAAACCTGAAGGATTTATCTTTTTTCATTCTCAAGAAATTTATGAGTTAAAATTTTTAGATCATAAACTCAACTCGTTTCCATTTTTTTACTCTTATCAAAACCCACCTTTATTAGAATTATCTGAAAAAAAAATAAACGAATTGAAACTAAAATTTCAAGAAGTCTATATAGAATACCTACAAAACAATCTTTTAAGGGAATTAAAAATAATTAACCTAATAAATAGCATCTATATCGATTTAACACGAGTATATACTGCTGATATAACTTTAGAAAAGATTGTTTCTCCAAGCTATTTTAAAATACTTGATAATTTAGAGAAATTAATAAACAAACACTTTTATACTGAAAAATTACCGCGGTTTTATGCCAATCAACTAAACATAACAACGAAGCATCTTAATAGAGTTGTTAAAAACACGATAAACAAAACTACGAGTCAGTTAATCTCTGAAAGAATACTATTAGAAGCAAAACGATTAATTGTTCATTCAGACAATAATTTAGCTAGTATTGCAAATATGCTTGAATTTTCAGATTATGCCTATTTTTCAAAAAATTTCAAATCAAAAACAGGGTTCACGCCAATGGGTTTTAGGACTAAGTATTTTTAACCTTATTATAATTAATTGATATTTAGCGATTTACAGGCATAATAACCTGTGTAGTTTATTGCATCTAATTTTTATCTTATAAAATCCTAGCTGTCTAATCTGTGTCCTTTTCTCTATCTTAGTGCCAACCTAACAATCCCTAAATAATCACGTTGTAATACATTTAGAAATGAACAAACTATTACAAGCAGAATTTGGCTTTCAAGTCCTCGAAATAAAAAAATTAGATGGCTACGATAATGCCAATTATCTTATTAAAACAGATAGAAATAAATATATATTTAAAACATATAAGTTTGATGAAGAACTAATAGATTTAATCAAATCTGAAAACAAAACACTTTTATTTCTACAAAAAACAGATAAGGGTAAATACCCAGAACCTGTTCAATTTATAGATAAATCTTATCTTAAAATTATTGATATAGATGGTGAAAAGTGTATTTGTAGGATGCTCACTTTTCTTGAAGGCGATTTTTTAGGAGACATAAAACATACTAAAACAGTATTCCAATCATTTGGTGTATTTCTAGCCGAAACAGATTTAAAGCTTCAAAATTTTAAGTCATACACGATTATGTCTCGCCAATGGGAATGGGATATTCAATATGCAGATTTGAATAAAAAATACCTCAATGATATAGCTAATCTCAAAGATAGAACCATTGCAATTTACTTTTTACAACAATTTGAAGAAATTGTTAGACCAATGCTTCCTCAATTAAGAAAACAAATAATTCACAACGATGCAAATGAATGGAATGTTTTAATTAAGAATGGAAAAATTTCTGGTTTAATTGATTTTGGTGATTTAGCTTATTCACCGCTTATTAATGAACTTGCTATTGCTATAACTTATGCGTGTTATGATAAAGAAAACCCTATAGAATGGGCTTCAATATTAATAAAAGCGTATAACAGTAAATTACCAATTAAAGAAAATGAACTAAAAGTATTGTACTATTTAATAGCTATTCGGTTAGTAATAAGTGTGTGCAATTCTGCCCATTCAAAAAAAATAGATCCAAAAAACAGTTATGCGTCATCAAGCGAAAAATTGGCTTGGAAAATGCTTAACTATTGGCTAACTATTAACCCAATAAAAGCCGAAAATCAATTTAGAGCAGCTATTGGACTTAGTGTTAAAGAACCAAAATTCATAGAAGACGTTACAAAAAAAAGACAGCAATATATTAGTCCAATAGTATCCTTAAGTTATGACAAACCAATTTATATGGTGCGTTCAGCTTTCCAATATATGTATGATGCTTTTGGCAATTCGTATTTGGATGCCTATAATAATATTCCACATGTTGGACACGCTCATCCAAAAGTAGTTGAAGTAGGACAACGGCAAATGGCAAAATTAAATACTAATACGCGATATCTTTATGACCAAATAGCTGATTATGCCGAAAAATTATTGTCAAAATTCCCAGAGACGCTTAGCAAAGTGTATTTTGTGAATTCTGGTAGCGCAGCTAGTGACTTAGCAATACGAATTGCCAAAATACATACTGACCATGAAAAGTTAATGGTGATGGAACATGGCTATCATGGGCATACTCAAACTGCGACAGATATTAGTGATTATAAATTCAATAATCCAAAAGGTCAGGGGCAAAAAAACTATATTATCAAAACCCAAATTCCTGATACTTATAGAGGTAAATACACTACTAAAGATAACAATCCTGGGAGAAAATATGCAGAAGAAACTATCGAGCAAATTGATAATTCTAATATGCCTATTGCAGCATTTATTAGTGAACCTATTGTAGGGTGTGCAGGACAAGTCCCTTTAGCTAGTGGCTATTTAAAAGAAATATATCCAGCAATACGAAAACAGGGAGGTATTTGCATTAGTGATGAAGTACAAACAGGCTTTGGCCGTCTGGGAGATTATTTCTGGGGCTTTGAAGCTCACGATGTAGTGCCAGATATAGTTATTATAGGTAAGCCAATGGCAAATGGTCATCCAATGGGAGCAGTAATTTGTACAGATGAAATTGCAAAATCATTTAGCCAAGGAGTCGAGTTTTTTAGTTCTTTTGGAGGAAATCCAGTATCATGTGCCATTGCAAGTGCTGTTTTAGATGTTATTGAAGATGAGAAATTACAAGAAAATGCAAAAATGGTAGGTGATTTTTATAAAACTCTTTTTTTAGAATTACAGAATAAATACAATTGCATTGGTGATGTAAGAGGCTCTGGTTTGTTTTTAGGAATAGAGATAGTTAAAGAAAATCACACAGAGCCAAATACTGAGTTAGCAAATCATATCAAAAATGAACTTAGACATCGAAATATACTTATTAGTACCGATGGCCCATTTGATAATGTAATTAAAACAAAACCAGCCATGATTTTTACAAAAAAAGATGCTAAAAAAGTAGTCGAGACTATAGAAGAGGTATTAAAAGTATATTACAGTAAGGTACATAAATCCTAGCCTAGCGATAAATCTGCTTGGTATTTTAAATAACCACAATTAGTAAGTCTTTAAAAATCTATTAAGCAACACAAGTATCTTTAATCTCAATTTCAGTGTTCACTATTGGTCGATTAGTCCCATTATCCCATATCCAATATTTGACCTTATCTGAAACAATAACGTCTGTATTTCTAGCATGGTCTGCGTCATGTTTAAGCGTAACCTCTTCAAGTGTCTTTCGTTCTCCTGAGCCTACCACAATGTTCATGTCTTGATAAAACTCACTGCCATTAGCTGCTGTATACTTTTTAGACATCTTAAATTCTTTAATAGATAGATTTTCAATTTGCACTTTATAAGTTCTATCTAATTGATGCGCTTCTCGCTTACCGTCTTCTGGTGTTACAGAATAAATAATATCTGGATTATTAGCAGCTTGATTACCATTTAAATCCAAATTATGCTTTACTTGTCTTGAAATTGCCATAAGATTATATTTTAAATTAATACGTATTAAAGATAAATATTAAAACCGTTAAACGCTAATACTTAAGAAGTTAATGCCATTTTAAACATAAAAAGATAACCAAAAGGAGACAATACATATGAGTTAAATCTTTATTCTGTGTATACTCCGAAAACTTTCAGTAATTATCTATAGGTTCGTTTTCTTTTACTAATTTAGTTCTAGTCAACATAACAAATCATACACAAAGCCATTTGCATACACCCTAAACTGAATATGAAACAAACTGAAAAAATTCTTGGAGCACTTATTCTTTTATTTATGATAAGTCGCCTATTTTTCTCTTATCCCTTTTCTGCAATTGCTATTACTTTTTCTATATTATTGTTAGCGGTACTTTATTTATGGTTAAGTTTTGGGTTACTTAATAATATTAGATTAAGGAATATTTTTAAAAAAGAATCTTATAAAAAAACCAGCCCTTTAAGAATATTGGGAACAGTACTTACTGGATTCATTTTGTCTTTAACCTTAATTTACTCATTGTTCAAGTTTCAACTTTGGCCATATGGTAATGAAGGTTTATTAATTTCAATTTATGGACTATTAATTGTTATTATTATTGCATTAATCAAGTATTTGACCTCTAAAAACAAATTTTACTCTTCAATTTTAAAAAGACTAATTTTTATTGGAACTTTTGCTGTTTCGCTTTACTTAATACCGTATGAAAGCCTATTAAAAATAAAAAACAGAAAGTATCCGGAATATGTTGAAGCTGAAATAAAATCAATGAGAGATCCCCAAAATAAAGAATTACAAGAAAAAGCAAGAGAAGAACTAATGAAAATGTCTCTAGATAAATAAAATTTAAATACTAGCGCTTTTATTAATTTTGATTTTAAATTATGGAAAGGAAAAATAAAAAGTAACAAGAAAATACTCAACAAGTTAATGAATCAAGTAAGAGAATATTTAGAACAAATAGTTGCTTTAGATGATAAAAATTGGGAAGTGTTTTCATCCAAACTCAAAAAAAGTGAATTTTCAAAAAAAACAGTACTGGTTAAAACTGGACAGGTAGAAAATCACCTTTCATTTATAGAAAAAGGAACCGTTAGATTTTATATTCCCAAAGTAGAGAACGATATAACCTTTGGATTTAAATTTGAAAACCAATTCATTAGTGCTTATGATTCGTTCATTACGCAATCTAAAAGTCAATATCAATTAGAAACCATGACTCCAACTACCCTATGGCGCTTAACATTTTCTGATTTACAAGACATTTATAACAATACAACAGTTGGTGAAACTATTGGTAGAAAAGTAGCTGAGAATTTATTTATGATGAAAACTAAAAGAGAATTATCATTACTTAATGATACAGCCGAAGAGAGGTATTTAAAACTATTTTCAGAACAAAAACGTTTCATTAAAGAAATCCCCCTAAAATACCTAGCCTCTTATATTGGTGTTACTCCTCAAGCATTAAGTAGAATCCGAAAACGAATTTCTTAACTTAGGTTCATAGTATGAATAGGGTCTTCTTCTGACATTTGTCAAAAAAAAAGATGAAACCACTTATTGTATTACTGTCGACATTTATAGTTGCAATCTTTCTGCTAAAATTTACATTTGGTAAACATAACATCCCCTTTTCTGCTCGTATTGCCATATCTGTAATGCTACTTTTTACTGCGCTTGGTCATTTTTTTTACACCGATGGAATGGCAATGATGATACCCGATATCATTCCATTAAAAAGAGAACTAGTCTATTTCACGGCAATTATAGAAATTCTAGCAGCAGTTAGTTTACACATCTCTCAGTTTAGACATATTGCAGCTTATCTATTAATTATCTTCTTTGTGCTAATGCTACCAGCAAACATTAAAGCATCTATTGAGCAAATAAATTATCAAACAAGTGCTTACGATGGAAAGGGACTCTCTTATTTGTTGTTTAGGATTCCTCTACAACTACTATTCATAATCTGGGTATACATAAGTTCAATTAAATACAACTAAATATGAAAAATATAACCTTAATCTCTATTATTATGCTATTCACAACCTATTGTTCCTCTCAATCAAAAAAAATCTTATTTGTTATGAGTGCAGAAGATACCATACAACTAAATAATGGCTCAAAATTGCGACAAACAGGCGTTTTTTTAAATGAGTTTTATTTAGCCTACAAATCTGTAACAGATGCTGGTTATAAAGTAGAATTCGCAACACCAAATGGCATACAATCAACTATAGACTACGAAAGTAAAAACGATAACTATTGGAAAGATAAACTTGAGATTAAAAATGAAGCATTAGTATTCATTGACACAAGTACGCAATTTAAAAATCCAATTTCTCTTGATAAAGCAATAAAAAGGAAGGCACAGTATAGTGGATTAATAATTCCAGGTGGACAAGGCTTAATGGTTGATTTAATTTATGACAAAAAAATTCCCATTTTACTTAAACATTTTGCAGATGAAAAAAAGCCAACAGGTTTAATTTGCCATGCACCTATTTTAATAACAACAATTCCTAAAACAGAAAATCCATATATTGGTTTTAAGGTAAACGCTGTTTCTCCCTTAGAAGAATTTGTTATTGAAAAATTTATTATGAAAGGCAAGCCTAAAAATAGAAAAATAGCAAAAACGCTAAGAAGACTTGGCTTAAAATATAAAAGAAGACTTCCAAAAGCTAATTTTGCAGTTAAAGACAGGCATTTAGTAACAAGTCAAAATCCATATTCAGGAGACGCATTTAGTATCCTATTCTTGCAAGCTTTATCTGAATATACTATAATTTCAGAAAAATAGTTGAATACTTAACTTTATAGGTTCGAAAAACCTTTTCTAAACTTCCTATAGGTTCGTTTTCTTTTACTAATTTCGTTCTTACCAATGTAATTAAGCCATAGATAAAACCTTATCACATAATTTTAAACAAACAACATAGCCAAATGAAAAATTTAATTTTTATTATTATTATTTTTCTTAATATATCTTACGCAAACTCACAAAATAAAGGGATTGATCAAGATAAAATCAAAGAAGATTTAAACGAAATTATAACCGATATATCACAAAATTACGTTTACCTTAAAGAAAAAAACATTGGCTTAAACTGTATTAAAGAATACTACGGAAATGAAATTAAAAATATAAAAACCGAAGAGGAAACTGTGTTGTTTTTTGAGTATTTATTAGACGAATTTTATGACAACCACCTTACTTTACGAACCAATAGGAATTCTTCATATCGCCTTTTTGCACCAATCTATACAACAATAGAAAATAATAAACCAATTATTACAAATGTTTGGCAAACGCAAATAGAAAACTTAAACCAAGATATAATAGGAGCTGAAATCATAAAATTTAACGGTATTGATTTTGAACAGGTTATTAAAGAATTCCCAACACATTGTAATGATAAAAGCTCACAAGAAGTTAAAGAGTGGATTGCTAATAAAATTTTAGCAGGTCGATGCAACGAACCAAGATTATTGTCTCTAAAACTGCCCAATAATGAAGAAATTGAATTTGATTTAGATCATCTTAAATTAAAAGATACTAATGAGCTTTTAACTTCGAAATTGATCAGCAACATTGGAATAATAAGAATAAACAACTCATTAGGAAATGATAATTTAGTAGACGAGTTTGACAAAACATTAAATAGTCTATCAAGTACAAAAGGTCTAATTATAGATTTAAGAAATACAATATTTGGTGGCGACTCGTATGAAGCTCGTGGGATTATGAGTAGGTTTATAAGCAAACCTAAACCCTATCAAAGACATTCATACCTTGCAAAATCACAAAACAATCCAAATATTGAAAGAAGCTGGGTCGAATATGTGAGTCCACGTTTAAAACAATATAAAAACCCTGTTGTAATATTAGTAGGTCGTTGGACAGGAAGTATGGGAGAAGGGCTTGCAATTGGCTTTGAAGGAATGGAAAGAGCAAAAATTGTTGGTTCTGAAATGAGAAGATTAGCTGGAGAAGTGTATGACTTTGGTTTCAAAAATCAAAACTATGGGTATAAACTTTCAACAGCAAAATTATTTCATATAAACGGAACTATTAGAGAAGCCTATATTCCAACAAATTATATAAAACAAACAACGACCAAAAAAGATGAAGTCTTAGAAAAAGGAATACAACTAATAAACAAAATAACAGAATAATACATCTATACATTAGGAGTAATTTGATGAAAATCACAAATAAAAAATATACAAACTTTAATTTAGCAAGCGAAGATGAACGTGGAGAAAATCTAATAATTGATTTTATAATTTCTTCAGTTTTTGGACTTGGTATAGCTTTTTTGACTTTTAAAAATTTCACTCTTGCTTTTCTAGTTTATTTACTTGTAAGGTTTATTTACTACTTCTGTTTTGAATCTTCATTTAGTAGAACACCTGGAAAATATCAAACTCAAACAATTGTTGTTAATCAAAATGGAGAAAAACCAACAATATTTCAATTAATTAAAAGAAATTTAAGTCGATTCATTAGCTTGCCTTCTGGAATTAGCGATGATGAAAGAGCTATACATGACTACCTGTCTAATACTTTTGTTATTAAAAACACGAAATTAAAGAATATAGAATTAAATAAAATTGAAATAAAACAACCACTTATTTTGATTTTTAATCTTTCAATGCTTGGTTTTTGGATCTATATTATTGGATCAAAACCTCGATTAAAGACGCTTGATATAATTATATTAATCGTATTAGTTTTAACTTTGATATATGCATTAATATTTAGAATAAAAAAAACGACAACTAACAAAGTAAAAAAATGAATTTAGATAGAAAGAAGCATTGGGAAACGGTTTACGAAACTAAAAATCCAGACCAAGTAAGTTGGACACAAGAAATTCCAAAAACTTCTCTCGAATTCATCAATTCATTTCAACTAGATAAAACTGCAAAAATTATAGATATTGGTGGTGGTGACAGTAATCTTGTTGATTATCTACTTGACAACGGGTTTAAAAATATTACTGTGCTTGATATTTCAGAAAAATCACTTGAAAAAGCACAAAAGAGACTCGGAAAAAAAGCAGATCAAGTAAATTGGATAGTAAGTGATATTATAGAATTCAAACCTGAAACAACTTATGATGTTTGGCATGACAGAGCAGCTTTTCATTTTCTTACTACGACAAAACAAATTGAAACATATTTAGAAATCGCAAGAAGCGCTGTGCATGGTTATTTAACTATCGGAACCTTTTCACAAAATGGACCAAAAAAATGTAGCGGACTTGAAATAAAACAATATAACGAAAAGGAATTAACATCAGAATTAGACAATGGGTTTGATAAAATTCAATGTCTAACAGAAAATCATACAACACCATTTGGGTCAACTCAAAACTTCCTGTTTTGTAGTTTTAAAAAACGATTGAATTAAGGAATCAGTAACTAACAATATATATTCTAGATTCCTTTAATTGGTTAAGTAGAATAAAAATTCTTACCTTTATTAAGAACTGATATAGCTCAAAGAACTAGTCTGGCTCTACCTCGCTCCTTCTCTAGCAAATTTTTGTCTAAAACGATTCTTTTATACTTAAAATCGTCAGAAGCCACATACGAATAAATCCTAGTAATTAGAATTCAAATGCGTGAAAAAACTAAAAATGAATCGCTTCATACTATTAAAGTCTTAAAAAAAGGGGACCAATTTCTAAAGTATGGAAACCCTTGTAAAGAGATTGGAATGTTAGATCAAGGAATAATGCGTGGCTTTGTTTATGATAATGAAGGAAACGAAATCACGACACACTTCTATCAAGAAGGAGATATGATTATCGGAAGCTTTATTCCTAATACAAATGTTGTAATGACTGTCGAAGCCTTGGAAAACTGTACAATTTCAGTTGCCAATTATTCTGAAGTAATGAGTCATGTAAACAAAGACACAGAAATAACAGAAGTGATTACCAAACAATTTCAAAAACTTAATAACCAACTCCAATCCCGATTAGTCGCATTACTAAATTTAAATTCGTTAGAGAAATATGATTTATTTTTAAAAGAATATTCCAGTTTAATCAACCGAATTCCGCATTATTTCATCGCTAACTATTTAGGTATAACACCAACACAATTAAGTCGTGCCAGAAGGCAACTTATTGAAAAAGAAAGAACAACTAACAAAAAATAAAGAATTCCCAATTACGTTTCTTTCTTTCATTATCTTAAACTCATATTTTTAATTTAGCCTCATCACTTCTCAACAAATGTCGATGAGAATCCTGCATTGACACAATACCTTTGTCAAAATAAAATTATGAAAAGCATACTGAATCATAACGAATTATCAGATACTGAATTTATAGAGCAATTGAATAATTGCTCTATAAATCCTAAAACATTTAACCATGAAGCACATTTACGGCTTGCTTGGATTTTGATTAATGAGTTAGCTGTAGACAAAGCTATAAAAGCAATTCAGCAGCTATTACTACGGTTTGTAACACATGTTGGAGCAACAGATAAATATCACACAACTGTAACGATTATTGCAATTAAAGCAGTCAATCATTTTATGCAAAAATCAAAAACGGAAAAATTCGAAGATTTTATTATCGAAAATAACATTCTAAAAACTAATTTTAAAGCGCTAATTAATTGTCATTATTCAATTGATGTTTTTACTTCAGTAAGAGCAAAATCAAGTTTTTTAAAACCTGACTTACTACCTTTTGAATAAATTAATTTATGCAAAGTTCTTTTCTGCTATCTTTGCTTGTGAACATTAAATAGCTCAATTAAGACCATTACGTTCATAGACAAAACCGTCGTAGACGATCTAAATAATGCATACTGAACCAATTATAGAATACTTTTCTAAAATTTTGCCTCTAAATTCTACAGAAAAAGATGCAGTAAGAGCAGTATTTAAAAAACGTACAATAAAACGTAGGCAATTTATACTTCAAGAAGGGGACGTCTGTTTATTAAATACATTTGTAGTTGAAGGCTGTTTTAGAATGTATTTTGTTGATGAAAAAGGTAAAGAACATAATATTCAATTCGCTATAGAAAACTGGTGGATAGGCGATATTGGAAGCTTCCATTCAGAAGAGCCTAGTAGATTATATATTGTAGCTATTGAGAATTCTATAATTCTTCAAATTAAGAAACAAGACCAATTAGATTTGTTTGTTAATCATTCTAAATTTAATAGACTATTTAGAGTCTTCACTGAAAATGCTTTGGTAACATACCAGAGACGTGTATTACAAAATATTAGTTCGACAGCCGAAGAGCGTTATCTTGACTTTACGAAGCGTTATCCCTATTTTTTCAATCGTATTTCGAATGTTCAAATTGCGTCTTTCCTTGGTGTTACGCCAGAATTCTTAAGTACTATCCGCAAGAAAATAGCAAAATCTTAATCTACATTAAGATGCTTTCTTAATGTACCTTATAGGTTAACCTTCTTAAAACAGCTCATCTTTGTAGTATATATAATTAACACAAAGAATCAATGAGAAATCTTCTAATTATTTTAATGGCAATAACGCTATTAACTTCATGCCAAAGCACATCTGAAAACGCAAATAATACAAACCTCAATAACATAAAAACTATGGAAAAATTAGCAAAACAAGAAATTGAAAGTTTATTAATGACTTATAAAAAAACATTAAATACATCTGATGCAGAAAAAGCGACATCTTTATATACCAAAAATGGAATATTTATGCCAAGTAATGCTCCATCAGCAATAGGAACTAAAAAAATTAAAGACGCTTATGATTTTGTGTTTTCACAGATAGAACTAAACATTGAATTTCACATTGAAGAGATTACAGTTGAAGACACTTTTGCCTATGCAGTAACAAGTTCAAAAGGCACGACTTTAATTCATGCAAATGGAGAAACAATTCCCGAAGAAAACAGAGAGTTATTTATATTTGAAAAACAAAATAACACCTGGAAAATAGCGCGTTATATGTTTAATAAAGTAAAATAAGTCAGAAAAACTACACACAACATGTTTTGTTGTGTGTAGAAAAGCCTAGGAGATTACTTTGGTTCATCATTCTTTTACTAATTTAGTTCCAATCAATGTTACAATCATCTGTAAACACGCTAACTACAAACAAAATGAACCCTTTAGAAAAGTTTGACAAATGGTATACTGAAGAGACTAAAAGAAGTGCTCTTAGAATACCTTCTGCATGCTGTTTAACGTCAATTGGAACTGATGGCTATCCTAATTCTAGAATTGTATCTCTAAAAGAAATTTTGGAGAATAAATTCGTTATTACTGGACCTTTAAACTCAAAAAAAGGCATCGAATTGCTTACAAACCCGAAAGCGTCTTTAACATTTTGGTGGACAGAAACAGAAAGACAAGTTAGAATTCAAGGAGATGCTATCCAAATTGAAGATAAATTAGCAGATATCTATTTTAGCGAACGAAATAAAGAATCACAAATAGTTAGTCAAATCTGTCAACAAGGAACTGAAATAGAAGACTTAACTGAACTCACTTCTTTATTCGAAAAATCTAAAACGGAATACAATAATATTAAGATAAGTAGACCAAAACATTGGTCAGGGTTTTACATTATCCCTAAACGAATTGAATTTATGCAATTCAAAAAAGATCGATTTCATTTTAGAGAATTATATACAAAAGACAATAATTTGTGGGATAAAATAATATTACAACCATAATATACTTTAGTAGTTAGCAATATTTACAGTAGCTGCAATTCTATTTAGTTGGAACAAGAAAAATCTCTCACAAATTATTATCTTTATATTTAGGAAAAATAGTCTAACTCCCCTCCTCCTATATTTTTACAGGAATTCTCAACAAAATCTATAAAAAATGTAATGCACAAGTAAAAAATAATAATGACATTTAACGATATTTGGAGTACACATAAAAATTATTTGGCACCTATTACAACAGAAAAAGAACCGTTGAAAAACTAGTAATTATGAGCAACTAACATTCCCTATAACAACTTCAAAAAATTGCTGCAGAAATAAATAACAGATATTAATATAAAATTGTAACCTTTTCAAGGTAGATTTCGTCCTATGCAAGAATTAATACCAAAGTATGACAACAACTACAAATTACAAAGGTTTTTTATTTGATCTAATTATTTACATAGCTGTAATGTTTTTGATTAGAGAAGTATCAATTCCAAATACTAGTTTTATTGTTAATGGACTTTTTTGGTCCATAACAACTTTAGTCGTGGCAAGTTGGAGAATGAAAATCCGAGGTGTTTCTTGGAAAGATTTAGGGTTAATCAAACCAACAAGCATAAAAAAAACACTAATACATACTGGCGTAATTTTAGCAACAATAATTATTAGTTTATTAATCTTCAATATAATAAAAGATCACATACCCTTTTTTGCAGAAAAAGTATTAGATACAAAAATAACTACAGAGCCTACTTCATCAAAATTTGGAAACCTTAAAGGCAATTGGTTGCTTTTTTTAACAATAATGCCAATGGTATTAATTGAATCATTCTTAGAAGAATTATTAGATAGAGGCTTCTTAATTAATTGGTTTGAAAAGCTATTCTCTAAAACCTCAATGGCTACTTTATTAGCCGTATTACTACAAGCTGCAATTTTTGGCTTTAGACACTCCTATGATTTATCTGAAAGATCAATAACTGTTGGGATTATTGGCTTAATTATGGGAATTGCATATGTAAAATTTGGTCGGAATTTATGGCCATTAATTATCGCTCATTGTGTCCTTAATACATTATCTATGATTGATAGAGTATAATATAATGTTTGAAAAATCTACTGTATTTATCCTCTATCACCTTAAAGATTACTAGGGAATTCAAACTATTGAATAAAAAAGTTTATTTTTCTTGTCATATTTTCTTAAAGTTTGTCACTAACTATTATAGAGGCACTAAAGCAATAATTAAAACCTTAAGAAAATGAAAAAAAAACGTAATCAAACCCTAACAAGAAATCTTGTTATAAGTAGTATAGTTTGGGCTTCTGTTATATTGGGATGTTCTTTTAATTTAGGAAGCTCAAATAAAGAAATACTATATATCCTTATTTCTGGATTTTTTGTTGAATTCCTACGAATATCCTCGTCAAATAAAGCCTTAAAAAAGGGAATCGAACACGATTAAATTTAAAAAGAACTAAATAGAATTTATTTTGATAAATTTAAATAATAGATAGAACCCTAATAAAATGCAAAGTAACCCTGAGATAGATTTTGAAGAAATACTTGAGAAAAACAAACACAAAATATATAGAATATGTAAGGTTTATGCGGTTTACCCAATAGAGCCACAGGATCTTTTCCAAGAAGTTGTATTTCAAATTTGGAAGTCTTATTCAACATTTAAAGGAACAGCTCATATCAGTACATGGATTTATAAAATATCCCTAAATGTTTGTCTTCGTTCAAAAATAAAATTTGATAAAAAGAATAGTAAAATGGTTCGATTAGAATCTATACAGTTTTTAACACCAAAGCATATTCCAGATGAATCTGAACAAGAAAAATATCAATTCTTGCGCGATTGTATCTCCTCATTAAATGAAGGTGACAAATCTATTGTTATTTTATACTTAGAAGATTTATCATATAAAGAAATAGCCTCTATTACTGGTTTATCAGAAAATCATATAGCTGTAAAAATGAAAAGAATACGAAAAAAATTATTTGATTGTATCACTCCAAAATTAAATTAAAATGTTAGAACAAGAACTAAAGGAAATTTGGAAGCATTCTTCTGAAACAAAAAAAATAAAATTCGAAACCCCTCAATTGCTCATAGATTTAAATGATAAGATGAAACACATCGAAAATAGCATTAAAAGAAGAGATATAACCGAAATAGCAGCCTCTCTATTTGGCATGCTTATTTTTGGGTATTTTGCCTATGAAATCCCTTTTACGCTTACTAAAATAGCATGTGTTTTAAACATCCTATGGTTTGCCTACCTCATTTTTAAATTAAAAAATAACAAGCGCCAAAAGCAACTCAATGATTTGAATTTACCAATCCATGAACAGCTTGATAACCAGAATAAAAATATGCAAACAGAAGCCAAGCTATTAAATACAGTCTTGTATTGGTATGTATTACCACCGTTGTTTGTTAACATCCTCTTTATTTTCGGGTTTGGTGATCCAATAGCATATGACTGGTCACCCTTAATCATTGAGACACTTTCTGATAAAAACTTACTCCACTGGTTACCAATTTCATTAAAGATGAAAATCATCTATATCTCAGGTGCACTAATATTTAATGTTTTTGTTATCTGGATCAACAAGCGTACAGTTATTAAAAGGATTAATCCAATCATCAGAGATATTGAAAGAATTCAAGATCAATTAAAAAACGAAAATCGAGTTAACAACTAGTAGAAGTATCTTAGATTGAAATTAAAAAATAAACTTATGAAACATATCGCATTAATTATAGTAATGGTTTTAGTAGCAAATATAACATTTGCACAAACTGAAAAAACAAGCTACAAAATAGTTGCAGAAAAATTTGAGAAAAATTTTAACGAAGACAACTTTGATATTATTTTTTCAATGTTTTCTGATGACATGAAAAAAGCAGTACCTCTTAACAAAATAACAGCGTTTCTAACGAACTTAAAATCACAAGCTGGAAAAATCACTAATCGAGAATTTGTGACGTATGAAAATGGAAGTGTTGCGCTTTATAAAACAAACTTTGAGCGTGCATTATATGGCCTCAATATCTCCTTAGATCATAATTCTAATATCAATGGTTTTATGGTAAAACCTTTTAAAGATAATCGAAATCTACCAAAAATTGAAAGGAACACCACCAAACTCATACTCCCTTTTAGAGGCGAGTGGACCGTTTTGTGGGGAGGAGACACGCAAGAATTAAATTATCATGTGATTGAAGAATCTCAAAAAAATGCATTTGACATTCTAATTACAAATGACAAAGGACAATCATACAAAACAGACGGACTAACAAATGAAGATTATTACGCCTTCGGAAAAGAACTAATAGCGCCTTGTGATGGTGAAGTAGTTTTAGTAGTTGATGGAGTAAAAGACAATACACCAGGAACGATGAACCCTGTATACATTCCTGGAAATACAGTTATTATTAAGACAGCAAATGGTGAATATTTATTTTTTGCCCATTTTAAACAGCTCTCTATTAAAGTAAAACAAGGACAAAAGGTGAAACAAGGAGACCTTTTAGGGCTTTGTGGAAATTCTGGAAATTCAACCGAACCTCACCTACACTTTCATATTCAAAATGTAGAAAACTTGACTATAGCAACTGGCGCAAAATGTTATTTTGATGAAATTTTAGTAAATGGAGAATTAAAAACCAACTACTCGCCTATTAAGGATGAAAAAATAAGGAACAAATAAAACGGTCTCAAACAACGTGATCGCTTAATTATTACTACAATCAACACAACCAGCAGCTGTAAGTAAATATGTTGATTAATTCTAAACAATAGATCTATGAAAATAACTAAATGATTCCGGTCTTAATTCTTTACATAATGATAGTAAATGGGTTACGTTATTATCGAACACTAACATCAGATATCTACCATTTATTAAAGTCCTATGTATGTAATTCTCAGAAGATCCTATAGATTTTCTTATTCGTTTTTATTTTATTAATTTACAGCATGTAATACACTACTAATTATAAACAATCACATTGGAAAAAATAACGAATGAGAAAAAATATACTAATCTATAAAATAAGTGTCTTTTTACTATTATTTACAGCTTGTAATAATGAAGATGACACCTTTACCTTTACTCAAGAAGAAGAAGAAGAAGTTTACATTCCAATTACTATAAACTCAGACTGGTTTGATGTTAACTATATTAACCCTAAAACTTATAGTCTTATAGAACCTCAGAGTTCTCAGTACAATGTAAGTTATCTACTCATTGGAAGTTCAAAATCTATTATGTTTGATACTGGATCTGGAGAGAATCAAGCTATAAATGGTTTTAAAATTAAGCCCATTATAGATCAGTTAACACAAATTCCAACAACATTGATAATGTCTCATTTTCATTTTGATCACAATCAAAACATAGCAGAGTTTAATACTGTTGGTTTTCCCGATTTGCCTTTTTTAAGACAAAGCGTTACAACAAATGATACTTACCATTTTTCAGCCGATGATTTATTTCTAGGTAATTACCCTAACCAAGTCCAAGTAAATGAATGGCTCCCTGTAAATACTGATATTGACTTAGGAAATAGAATTATTCAACTGGTCAATATACCAGGTCATACTAATGAATCTGTGGCTATTATTGATAAAACAAATAAAATGGCTTTTTTAGGAGATTATCTTTATAATGGATCATTATTTTTATTTGACAATGATGATCTTCCCGTTTATAAAGAAAGTGTAGAACACCTTATTTCTATTTTAAACGATGATTACAAATTGTTTGGTGCCCATGGATCTCCAGAAATTGAATATGATAAACTAGTAACATTAAAAAACTTTCTAGTTTGTATTGAAAGTAATAACTGTCAACCTACTCCAACCAATATATGGGGATATGATGTCTTAGTTTATGACTATGAAAATATGCAAATATTCGTTTTTCAATAAGTATTGCCAATATCGTGTATAGTTCTTAGCGCATATTAATCATCTATGAATATATTATTATAGGCAATTAAAATTCAGAAGCGATAAGAAGCGACATTAAAATGATACGTTTGAGATTTAAGACTATCTAATTTTTTAATTTAGTTCTTCTCTCTTGATTACTTGGTATTGTATAGTAAGAGGAGGAAAAAAATTGCCCTTTGTACAACCAATATATCTCTTATCATTTGCTGATAAATCAAAGATTCTTTTACTCTCTCTCCTTGTGTTATCGGAAGCTGTTGTCGTTATTTTTATTGTATATCGTATCGCTTTAGGGCTATGATTATTTAAATAAACTTCTACGCCTTGAAAACCATGACCACAGGAATTTGGGCCGTAACTAAGACTACCAGCCGCAGACGTACAATCTGTAAACAGACTAATAAAAGCTATCACAGTAATTATTATATAACTATTTTTCTTCCTAAAAATCATTTAAATACAGTATGACATTAAGTGTTAAAGTTATATAATTAATTCTAAAATGTAATATTTCAATTTAGAATTGATTCATTATGTTATATATAATTACAATTAAATACGAAACGTTGGATCAATTAGAAGCTTCTTATTTTTTTTTAAATTTCTTTTTAATTATTTTTCTTTTCCATTCTTCTCCAAAGAAATCAAAAACATTAAGAGAGTAAATCCCTAATATTACTCCCCAAGAAAATAACATCCATAAAAAAAGATTCCAACTGGCTGAATCATTAACAGCTATAATAAATGGACTAACTAAACTTAAAACTGCTACTGCAAAAAGCTTATAAAAACCTTTCACGTTTTGAACATATTCTTCTTCTTTTCTAATTTGTTCAATTTCGTCTTTCTTATCAGAATCTGAAATATTAATTTCGAAAACCGCTGCCAAAGATTTCAATGATTCAAAACCTGCATTTTCTCCATTTTCAATTCGCTGAATAGTTCTTATACTTAATCCACTCATTTCTGCCAGTTGATCTTGTGACCAATGACGCTCCAATCTCATTTTTTTAATATCTCTTAATTTAATTGTATCAGAATTCATTATTGCTTCTAGGTCTTTAATATTAATTATTAAACAAAGATAAGTATAAACTGTTCTTTGCTATTGAAACCGATATGACACTGCTATGACAGTTATATGACAGTTGCATAGCAGTTGCATAACACTAATTCTTCTTAATAATAACAACGTGTATCATTAATTGCTCTAGCGAATTAAAACAAGTAAAAAACACTCAAATGATTAGAAAAGTAGTAGAGGATTTAGATAAATGTATATCATTTATATATTTTGATGATTCTTTTAGATAGCTTTGTAATTACCTGAATTTATGAAATAACAAAATTTTGACTATCAAAAAATGGAAAAAGTTTTAATCCATATTGGATTACACAAGACTGGTACTACATGGTTACAGAATGAACTATTTATACCTGAAAGTAATGTATTTGAGCCTCTATATCAATCCAACACTTCTAATGGACATAGTACGCTTGCCGAAAATTTCGTTTTTGATAACGACATGAATTTATTGAGCCCATATGACTATAATACTGAAATTATAGAAAAGGCTTTTCAATCTATTCTTAAAAAGAAAGACAATATAAATAAAACATTTGTAATGTCTCATGAACGTTTATCTGGACACCCAACAAGTTCTGGGTTTGACTCGGCAATTATAGCAAATAGAATAAAAAACACCTTCCCAAGTGGCAAAATTTTAGTTGTCCTAAGAGAACAAGTTTCATGTATATTATCTAACTATTTTCAATACCTAAAAGAAGGCGGAACCTTAGGTTTAAAGAATTTTTTAAATACAAAATATGATGGTAGAAAGCCTGGGTTTTGTTCCAATTATTTTAAATATCATTACCTAATAAGTTACTATCAAAAGACTTTTGGTGAAAATAATGTACTTGTCTTGCCTTATGAGCTACTTAGCACCAACAAAGCCAAATTTATTGATATTCTGAGTGGCTTTTTGGATGAAAAAATAATATCAGAAACAATAAAATTTAATAAAAAATATAACGTAAATAAAAACTACTATGTTGAGTATAAATTTCGGTTTCTCAATAATTACATTAAATCTTCTTCTTCATTAAATAATTCTACCAAATTAAAAATTTACAGATTAAAAAGAATAGCAAAAAAAACTAAATTGATCCTAAATTACATAACGCCTGCAAGATTTAACGTGACTACTAAACGTAAATTAGAAAAAGAAATACAAAAATGGTCTGTTGGTAGATTTGAAGAATCAAATAAAATTAGTAACACACTAGTGAACATAGACCTAGAGGAATTTGGATATCTAACCGTAAAAAAGAAATAATCTATATTTGACTTAAACGTTTTTTGCTTAACCTTTCTACTTTGCCCATATCGTTGTTCGAAATAGACATAAAACTGTTATAACCAATTGGAAATGAAGAATTTTACAACTGGCAAAATAATACTATTTATGCAAATCGATCCTCTGGAATATGGTCTTTCTTGTGGGTTTTGGATACCCAAAGATTAGGTTCTTATACGAATAATATATATTGTTCTACTGCTTGTTTTTGTCTATACTTGAATCACTTCCGTTATTTATTTTAATCCTAACTAATCTTACATGAGTACATTATCAATTATGTAAAAACTAATCCTTAAATTTAAAACTAGATATATAAACATATGAAAGCTATAATTAAGTTTGGGTTAATAGTAAGTCTCCTAATTACAACATCTTGCGCTTCGACAAAGAATATTGGACATACAACAGAAAGAGATGGAACTTCTTTTGCAAAAGCAATTATTGTTAAAAGTATTGCTGAAGAATACGAATATGTAAGAAAAGCTTGTTCTGACTGCCAATTATTAGGACAATCATTAATCTTTGAAAAGAAGAAACCATACGATATCCTCAATTTAAAAAAATCTAATGGCGAAACTATTTCTTATTATTTTGACATCTCTAAATTTTACGGAAAAGGGTTTTAAAAGAAAAACCTCCCACGATGTACAACTAATATGCATAAATAATTTAACCCTCAGCATAAAATAGAACACAAATATTCTATATAACAGTAGAAATATGATACCAATTAACGATTTACTAATATTTGCACTAGCAGCATTAATCATGGTGCTTTCTCCTGGACCAAATATGATTTATTTAATTTCAAGATCATTATCGCAAGGAAAAAAAGCTGGCATCATTTCTCTTTTAGGCGTCATGTGTGGATTTCTATTCCATATCCTTATGGTTTCTTTCGGTCTTACTACACTATTTTTTGCAATACCTTATGCATTTGTAGCTGTTAAATTTATTGGTATTGGATACTTATTATATCTAGCTTACAATACTGTAACATCAAAGAACAAAATTTTTGACGCAGACCAAAATCTTAAACCTGACAAACCTCTTAAACTTTTTAATATCGGACTGTTAACAAACGTTTTGAATCCCAAAATGGCGATTTTTTATCTTTCATTTTTTCCGCAATTTATTAAGCCTGAATACGGTTCTATTTTAATTCAAAGTTTTCAACTTGGAATTGTGCAAATAATAATAAGTTTTTCGATTAATTTTTTAATTGTAATATCTGCAGCTAAAATGGCATGTTGGTTCTCAAAAAAACCAATTTGGTTACGAATACAAAAATGGTTTATGGCATCTGTATTAGCTGGACTTGCTCTAAAAATGGTATTCACAAAAGCAAAATAGCACATTACAAAACAACATCTATTATTAATTGTGATTGTTAGCTAAACAATGAATAGAATATACTAATAAAACAGTTTACATCATTTTTGATATAACAATGAAATGCTATAAATAAAGCAATATTACATGGCCGAATTATTTAAAAACATCTATAACAAAACATTCTTTAACAGATTTACCTCTTCTGTTAAAGACGTTGTTTCTGATTTTGATACTGAGTCTTTTTTTAAAGAGATTTATGATAAAGAATGGGAAAATAAAGAGTTAAAACAAAGAATGAGACATATCACTTATGTGTTCAAAAATCATTTATCAAATAATTTTAAAACTAATGTTGAAATTATATTAAAACTTATTCCTGTATTAGAAAAAAACGGATTTAAGCCAAATAATTTAGAGTTTATATTTTTTCCGGATTTTATAGAAATCTATGGTGCTAACAATTACGAGACTTCTGTTAATGCTTTTGAAATCATTACTCAATTTGTTAGTTGTGAATTTGCTGTTAGACCCTTTATCATTAATAATCAAGAAACAATGCTAAAACAGATGTTTGATTGGTCTAATCACAAACACTCAATGGTAAGAAGGCTTGCTACAGAAGGCTGTAGACCAAGACTTCCCTGGGCAATGGCACTACCAGCTTTAAAGAAAAATCCAGAACCGATTATTTCAATTCTTGAAAACTTAAAAGATGATGTTTCAGAATCGGTAAGACGAAGTGTTGCTAATAACCTAAATGATATTTCTAAAGATAATCCAGAAACAGTAATAGACCTCGTTAAAAAGTGGAAAGGGCTAACAAAAGAAACTGATTCATTGACGAAACATGCCTGTAGAACCCTTTTAAAACAAGGTAATTCTGAAATAATGAAATTGTTTGGTTTTGGCGCAATTGATAAAATTAAAATAACCGATTTTGCAATTATTACACCAATAGTTAAAATTGGAGGTATTTTAGAGTTTTCATTTAATCTAATAAACACATGTAAAACAGAATCAAAAATTCGATTAGAATATGGGCTTTATTATCAAAAAGCAAATAGTTCTTTATCGAAAAAAGTATTTAAAATAAGTGAGAAAAATTATTTAGAAAAATCGACAACCAAAATCAATAGAAAACAATCCTTCAAAGTAATTACAACTCGAAAATTTCACATAGGTGAACATCAAGTATCTATAATAATAAATGGAATAGAGCTTGAAAAAATAAGTTTTAAACTAATTGAATAACTGTAAAAATAAATTTTAGAGAACAATAGTCACAATCAAGCTTTAAAAACCTGATACGCGAAAAGGAATCATAGTCAATTATTAAGAATTCGTGTTGATCTAGAAACTATTATCTACCACACAATACTATATATAAATCTGTTATACTAAAAAATCAAGTAACATCGTTGCATCTAAATCGTCTTATTCAAATAACCTAAGATTTATGAAAACCTCCTTTTTTTTATCTAACTAAAATAACTACTCTTAACAAACTATTTCATAGACCTCTCTAAATAAAAAGATTAGAAATAATGCTATTAAAAATTAATAGCCTCAAAAAGGAACATCTTTGAAACAAATGCACACATATACAGCCTTCATTAATGATATAACTACATTTTATAACAGCTTACTTTTGGAATAAAGCTGAAAAGGAAAATTAATATAACATTAATTGTTTCACGAAAATCTTGTTTCTTTAGAAAACTCTAAAGATTTTCCAATGGTTCATTTTCTTTTATTAATTTAGTTCTATTCAATACAACTTCACCATACATAAACATATGGTATGCAATAAAATGGTAAGGATAATGTCTTGATGCTTTATCTTAATTATAGCAGTGGATGTTTAGCTATAATTAAAAATGAAAATTTTATCCAAGCTATATAAAACAGGTTTTAAATTTCGAATTTAGTTAATAACTCTCCATAAATCTCTTATAAAAAATAACAACAAATCCCTATTTTGCAGTTCTCTTTATAACTCAACAATGAACATTACTGTATGAAAGTTTGTATAGCCGAAAAGCCTAGTGTTGCTCGCGAAATAGCTTCCGTTCTTGGTGCTAATACCAAACGTGATGGTTATTACGAAGGTAATGGCTATGCAGTTACCTATACATTTGGGCATTTATGTACACTTATGGAGCCAAACGACTATAAACCGTATTGGAAAAGCTGGGATTTAAACAATTTACCTATGCTCCCTGAGAAGTTTAAAACTAAAGTGGTTAGTAATTCGGGTATTAAAAAGCAGTTCAATATTGTTAAATCTCTTTTTGATAAAGCCGAATTGGTCATCAACTGTGGTGATGCTGGTCAAGAAGGAGAATTAATACAGCGTTGGGTGTTAGACCAAGCTAATTATAAAGGAAAAGTTCAACGGCTTTGGATTTCATCTTTAACTACTGAAGCAATCAAAGAAGGCTTTGATTGCCTTAAAGATTCTAAACTTTATGATAATCTTTATTATGCAGGGTTTTCTCGTGCTATTGGAGATTGGTTACTTGGTATGAATGCGACACGTTTATATACTGTAAAACATGGTGGCTACAAACAAGTGTTATCTGTTGGTCGTGTTCAAACACCAACATTAGCAATGGTTGTTAATCGCTTTAAAGATATTGAAAACTTTAAGCCACAACCGTATTGGGAATTGCAAACCCTATATCGCGATACTTTATTTACCTATGAAGATGGCAGATTTTTAAAAATGGAGAATGGTGAAGTTCTTGCTAATAAAGTAAAAGAGGATGATTTTGAAATCGTTTCAACGACCAAAAAGAAAGGAAAAGAATATGCTCCAAAACTATTTGATTTAACAGGTTTACAAGTGTATTGCAATACAAAATTTGGCTTTTCTGCAGACGAAACTTTAAAATTAGTTCAGAAATTGTATGAACAAAAAGCAGTTACCTATCCCAGAGTAGATACCACTTTTTTACCAAATGATGTGTATCCAAAAGTACATGGTATACTTCAAAAACTAACCAATTATTCAGAATTAACACAACCCCTTTTAGGTCAGAAAATAAAGAAATCGACAAAAGTTTTTAATGATAAAAAAGTTACTGATCACCATGCGATTATTCCAACAGGAATTCAAATTAATTTGCAATACAATCAGCAGCAAGTTTATGATATTATTGTAAAACGCTTTATTGCTGTTTTCTATCCTGATTGTGATGTTTCAAATACAACAGTCATTGGAAAAGCTGCTGATGTAAATTTTAAAACCACAGGAAAAGAAACTCTAAAAGAGGGCTGGAAAGTTGTTTTTAAATTTAGAAAGACATCTACTACACCCCATTTAATAGAGAAAGACACCTTGCCTAATTTTGAAAAAGGGGAAAAAGGACCTCATGAACCATCATTTTTAGAGAAACAAACTAAGCCGCCAAATCAATTTACTGAAGCCTCTCTCCTACGTGCTATGGAAACTGCAGGAAAACAAGTTGATGATGATGAGCTTCGAGACTTAATGAAAGAAAATGGTATTGGTAGACCTTCTACACGTGCCAATATTATTGAAACACTTTTTAAGCGTCAGTATATTAAACGTAATAAAAAGCAAATTTTACCAACAATAACAGGCGTTGCATTGATTAATACCATACAAAATGAATTATTAAAGTCTGCAGAACTCACTGGCCTTTGGGAAAAACAATTGAAAGATATTGAAAAAGGCGAATACAGTGCTGGTCTCTTTATTAATAATATGAAAAAAATGGTTGACGAGCTGGTTTATGAAGTACGAAGTGAAACCAAACGCGCTAATATATCGCAAGCTACCGTCGTAAAACAAAGACAAGCAAAAGTTAAAACAAAGAAAGTTTCTGGTATTACTTCTGAAATGTGTCCAAAATGCAAAAAAGGAAGCCTCCTCAAAGGAAAATCTGCTTATGGGTGTAGTTCTTTTAAATCTGGATGCCGTTTTATATTGTCTTTTGAAAACTTCGGAAAAAAGATTTCCGAAAAGCAATTCATTCGTTTATTACAAAAAGGATCCACTGTTAACCTTAAAGGTTTCAAATCTGAAACAGGAAACACCGAAGGCTTATTACGTTTTGACGACAGTTTTAAATTGGTATTAGAACCTAAAAAAGGAAGTTCTAAACCTTCAGAAAATACAACTGACAATCAAATAAAATGTCCGAAATGCAAAAACGGAACTATTATTAAAGGCAAAACGGCATATGGTTGCAGTGCTTATAAAATAGGTTGTGATTTCAAAATGTCTTTTGATGATATTCGTTTAAAAGCTAAAGACAAAACACTAACAAAAGACCTAGTGTACACCATTTTAAAAAGCCATGTTTAGTTATGGAACATCGCCATTTTAAACTCTTTAAACCATATGGTTATCTAAGTCAGTTTCAAACTAATGCGAAACATGAACAGAACAAAAAATTCTTAGGTGAATTATATGATTTCCCAGAAGGAACTATGGCCATTGGACGTTTAGACAAAGATTCAGAAGGATTATTACTTCTCACAACTGATGGCAAAGTAAGTTATAATATTACCAGTTCAAAAACCGATAAAGAATATTATGTGCAAGTTGATGGTGACATTACAAATGAAGCTTTAGAGCTATTACAACAAGGTGTTGAGATTAGTCACAAAAGCGAAACGTACACTACAAAACCTTGCCTCGCTTTAAAACTTGATGCCATTCCAGAATTCCCTCAACGCGTAAAAAAAATTAGAAACGAACGTCATGGAAAAACTACATGGATTTCAATAACAATTAATGAAGGCAAATTTCGTCAAGTACGCAAAATGACGGCTATAGTTGGTTTTCCAACCTTACGATTAGTACGTATTCGTATTGGGAATATTACTTTAGACGACTTATTAATGGGAGAAGCGCAGGAATTAAATCTAATTATTTGAATACTTTACTTTCAATTTTATTTTTTCCATTCTTAAATTTAGACTCCAACTCTTCCGAATTGATTTCTCCTTCTAGTCTTTCTATTTCTAAACTCAATAGTAATATCATTTGTTCCAAGTAATTCTGGTAATATTCTGCAGTTTCGTATTTAGCAAGTTTTTTTAAATTAATTAATCCGTTATAGATAGAACTATGTGTATATTCAGATATATTCTTAGAAATTAATTCGTTAGAAATAATGGTTTCCAATAATTCTGGATAAGGAATAGGGTTTAAAGTCTTCAACTTTTCCATGTCATCTATTCCATTATTTATTGTATCCTTTTCTTGCTCAACAACAGTATTATTTAATATCTTAGTATATTTATGAGTATTAGTTAATATCAAGTTTGCAGTTTCCAAAAGTTTTATTGAATCCTCTTTTTCTTTATTTCGCATTCCTGAATTAGTTAGCCATAAAGCAATC
This sequence comes from Flavobacteriales bacterium 33_180_T64, assembly GCA_002162685.1. GTDB lineage: Bacteria > Bacteroidota > Bacteroidia > Flavobacteriales > Flavobacteriaceae > Psychroserpens. Next base: position 347,474 of record MAAQ01000014.1, on the reverse strand, counting down.
AAAACACCTACTAATGTTGCTATTAAGGTTAATAAAAAGGATACCCTTTCGCGTTTGTCAATACTTAAGTCCTTTATTTTTAATTTCATTTATGCGGATTAGATTTATAAATGCATACTACACTAATTAACATATTAAATGTAGGATTACTTAGTTGTAGTATGTCAAATTTATATTTGCTATTAGGCAACCATGCAACATGACTAGTAGTCATTTTATAGGATCAGGTTACGAATCAATTTGTGAAGAATCTATTCTAATCGTCAAAAGTTCAGCATAATCTTTATTACAAATTCAAACTGTCTCGCCTTAAGCTAGAACAGTCTAATTTTTGAGCATAAGACGACCATACTGAACAAAAAAATATAAGAATTTAGGTTTTTTTAATAGTGAATTAAACAAGCTTCACTCGAACTGCGTTCATACCACGCTGTCCTTTTTCAAGCTCAAATTGTACTTTGTCGTTTTCTTGAATATCATCAATTAAACCACTTACATGACAAAAATATTTTTCTTGATCTTCTGTATCAATAATAAAACCGAACCCTTTAGAGCTGTCATAAAAAGATACTTTCCCTTTTCTAATTGGATCGTATTCTTCTTCCTCAATATCTTCTCTTTTAGGAATTCCAATTACAATATTCTTAGCCTTAACTTTAATTTTATCTGATGGATCAGGAGGTGTATCTGTTAAGTTACCAAATTGATCAACGTAAGCAAATGGAATACTTTCTCCTCCATTTTCTTCTTTATCAAGCTTACGCGCTTCCATCTTTTTGCGCTTATCTTCACGCTTTTTTAAACGTTTTTTTTCTTTTTCACTTTTGTTAAATGTCTGTTGCGACTTTGCCATTCTTTAGTAATATGTTATTTATTTTTTAACACTAAAAAAAATAATTTAGTGACTTATATTACAAATATAATTGAAAAAAACTGCTTTACTACAAATTTTCCGATTTATACACCCAAACGCTTTAAAACATCAACTTTGTAGGTCTCTCCTATTGGTATTCTAACATCATCGATAACAACTTTTGTCTTTTGTAATGCCTTTATATAATTTACATTTACAACAAAAGAACGGTGTATTCGTAAAAATTGATTTTGTGGTAATTTATCTAAGATATCTTTAAAGCTTGACAATGTAATAATCGCTTTATTACAACCAACCTTATAAATTTTTAGATAATCCTTTAAGCCTTGTATATATTGTATATTATTAATTTCAATTTTTACATTTTCATATTCAGATTTAACGAAAATAAAATTATCCTCAACGCTAGTGTTATTAGAGGTTGCAGACACAAAATTAACACCAGTTAATCTATTAGACATCTCGTATTTTTCTTTTGCACGTGCCATCGCTTTTATAAACCGATGAAATGGGATAGGTTTTACTAAATAATCGGTTGCATTAAGATTAAAACCATCTAGTGCATATTGAGGGTAGGCTGTTGTGAAAATAAACTGAGGAATATTTTCAATTGATTTTACCAAATCAATTCCATTAAGATTAGGCATTTCAATATCTAGAAATACTAAGTCCACCTTATTTTTAGTTAAAATTCCTATAGCTTCTAAAGGGTTGTGCGTTTTTGCAACAATATCTACACCACCAATTTTATTGAGATAAGACTCAATAACATCTGAAGCCAAAGGTTCATCATCTATTATAACACACTTAATCATCTATTCTAATTTTAAAATTAAATTTATATTGAATTCATTATTTACTTCTGAAATCATTAAACTATGATTTTCGGGATATAATAATTCTAATCGTTCTTTAGTGTTTTTTAGCCCAATACCAGAGTTTTCGTAACTTTCATTTCTACTTCCAACACTATTAACACATGAGAACTTAAATTCTAAATCATCTACAAATATTTCAATTTTAACGTAGGTGTTACCTTTAAAATCAGTACCATATTTAAAGGCGTTTTCTATAAAAGAAATAAGTAATAATGGTCTAATTTTTTGTTGATTAACATTACCATGAATATTTAGTGTTACATTTTCATTATTTAAAATTCTGAGACGCTGAAGTTTTAAGTAATTTTGCACATATTCAAGCTCATCTTTAAGACAAACAAAATCACCATCAGCCTGATACAACATGTAACGCATTAATTCTGAAAGCGTTATTACTGCCTCTGGTGCATCACTAGACTTTTTATTTGTAAGTGAATATATACTGTTTAGGGAATTGAATAAAAAATGTGGGCTTAATTGATTTTTTAGAAAATTGATTTGCGCATTAGATTTTTGCATTTCTATTTCTTTTTTATTTCTATCGTTTTTAATCCATTCCGAATAGATAGAAATTACAGTGCCAAAAACTACAACTGCAGTATTTAGTATTAAAGGGAACATTATAAATCTAAATCCGACTCTAATTGGTCTATTATTTAAAAACTCAGGCTTAAATATTCTTGGAGGATCAAAAACGGCATCTTTTAAGAAAAGTTCAAATATTAGTGTAGGCACGACTATTAAAATAAAAATGGAAACCAAATAGACTTTTAGCTTTTTCTTTAATAAAAATCTAGGCACTAAAATGATATAATTAATATAAAATAGTAAGATTACGATAGCGAATAAAATTAAAACAAAAGAAGATATTTTACCACGTTCTAAGTAAGATGATAAGAGATTTAATGAAATAAAAACTACCCATACAAAAGCGATAATAATCTCTTTTTTTTGAACGAGTTTAATTATTGAAGCATGTCTGCTTTTGTTCATTTATATACTATTTAAATTCATTGTATTCAACATTATTGCTATTAAGGTCATCAATAGTAATTCTAGGGTTTTTATTACTTTCCAATTTTGATTTCACCAAGTTTGCGATAAGCAAAGCATCGTTATAATTTTTAAAAACTATCTGTTTTTGTATCGCAGGAATATGATCTTGCTGTATTACTATTTTTTCACTTATAGAAATTTTATATCCATAACCTCCCTTTTTTTCGTACACTTCTACATAGATTTCCTGTCCTATAGAATTGGTTTTAGAAATAAAGAACACTAATGGTAAAATTGAAAGCGCTAAAATAAAGCACAGCAGTGTTTTATACTTTTTTTTCATAGTTAAACTTGTTATAAAACTCAAAAGGCATCCTCTTGGCATTTTTGCTCAAATAACTCAGATGCCTTTTACAATCAATAATCAAAAAATCAAAACTGTTTTATGTATTAATTATCTTCATCATATTCTACAGTAGGCAAAAACTCATAATTGTCGTCAAAATAAAGACTACCTGTTCTTCCTAATAAAACGAAGGCTCTATCTTGGTCATTAAATGTAATAGCATCTTGTCTAAAAGTAGCTTCAAAAGCTGTAGTCTCATCCCATGAATCATTTGAAGGATTATATTCCCAAATTGAAGACATCGAAGAAAAATTATAACCTGTAGCGATATACCCTAATCCATTAATACTAAAACCTACAGCGTTTGAACGCAAAAGATCATCTTCGTTATCTAAATCTTCCAAACGTGTCCATGTTTCAGAACCGGTATCAAACTCCCAAAAATCATCTTTATACAACCCATTGCTAACTCCTGTACCCAAATAAACTTTATCATCTATTACAAAAGTTGTAGCATCTCTCCTTTTATCTCCTCCAAATCCAATTAACTCAGACCATTGATTCGTTAATGGGCTATATTTCCAAAAATCTTTTTTGTCATTTTCTCCATCATAACCAGTACCAATATATCCTGAACTATTCGCAGAAAAACTTACTGCCGAACGTCTAAAACCACCTCCAAAATCGGCTTTTTGTTCCCATGTATTAGTAGATACATTGTATTGATAAAAATCACCTAATTCATTATCACCATCATAACCAACACCAATATAGCCATTACCATCAATTGCAAACCCTGATGCTGAGCTTCTTTCTACACCTATAAAATCGGCTTTTTGAACCCAATAATCACCTTCAATATTGTATTCCCAAAAATCATTTAAATAATCATCTCCATCATAACCTGTTCCCATATACCCTTTAGCATTAATTACAAAGCCTACAGCATTACTTCTTGGTATACCGTCAAAAACAGAACGTTCTTGCCAGTCTCCTATTTGTGTATCATCGTCTTCACTTGAACAACTTAAAATTAAAAAAGCAATACATACCATTTTAAATATCAATTTTGTTTTTAATCTAATTTTCATATTTGTTATTTTAATTTATAAATTATACCTGTTTTAATTACGGGTTTTGGGGCTGTATCAAACTCGAATACTTTGGTATCATTGTCATGATATAGGCTATAATTATAATCTAATGTATAACCCACATCAAATGAAATACTCCAGTATTCATCCATATTATATTTATAAGAAAGTGACATCTCTTTCGAACTAAACTCAGCATGACTAATTGCGGTATTTAAATCTAAATTATAGGCGTCAGTGATGTTCGCATACATGCCTCCATATTCAAATTTATACTCAATCAAGCTTCTTTTATTAAGACTATACTGTAAATAACTTTCAGGGAAACCTATTCCAAATGATAACCTATTATTAACTTGCATTTCATAGCTAAAAAGGGGTAGTAATTTGGGTTTACCTAAAAAGGTATTATATGTTACTCCTAATTTTAAAATTGATTTTGCAGTAGAATGCATTATTTCTTTTGTCATCATAAAGCTTCCTCCAATTAAAAAATCATCTACACTAATACTATTATTTTCAAAATTTGACACTAAAGACATTTCAACTTCAGAAATTATATCAATAGTCTCACTTAATGAATATTGATAGCCTAATTGATAATTTAGCTTATAAATATTATCTAAACTTGACATGCTAAAATCAAAAAAACGTTCGTAATTAATAGTTGTGCTTTCGACCTCAAATGAATTAATGAGTTTTCCTTTTTTTAATTCTGAAATATAATTTACACCTAATGCAATAGTAGAGATTTGAATATCATCATTAACAGCAGGCATAAAATCATAATCGAATACAACTTTATTTGAGTCCTCCTGACTAATTTGACCATATACAGTATATCCAAAACTAAAAATTATCATTGAAAAGATGTGTTTACTCATGTATCATCATTTAATTATGAGGCTAAATTATTTAGGAAAAAGGGGCAAAAAAAAAATAGTAGAAGTACCTACAAAATCTATATATGAATTCCTTTATTTTATAGACAAACTGATTCATTTTCATTTGGAAGATAAAATTGAGCTTTTCGCCTATTAAACTCCTTAGTTTGTATATCTCTTTTTTTTTAAACTCTTATTACAGTTAGGTTCGTCTCGTGAAATTTTAAGATCTCAAATTTGAAAACAATTCAATACGCCATTCTATTTATTTTTATTCTCTTTGGTATTATATCCTGCGATAATGACAGCACAGATCTTGGAAAAGATTTAATTGAAACTAATACAAGATTATACTATATAGACTCACTTACTATTAATTCTTCAACCTTTCAATTTGATTCTATTATTGTGTCATCAACAAATAGGCTTCTTTTGGGTGCTTATACAGATCCAACTTTTGGTGTTACTAAGAGTGAGATTTATACTAATTTTTCATCTAATTTTATTGACATTGATAATGATGCTGTATATGATTCCATAGCATTAATACTTAATTATGACACCTATTTTTATAACGACACTACAGCTACACAAGAAATAAAACTGTATAAAGTTTTACAAACTATTAGACCAGATGAAGATGACTATTACTATAATACTTCAAATTTTGAGATTGACAATACACCATTAGCAATACAAAACTTCACCCCTAAACCAAATAAATTAGATTCCGTTCATGTATCGATTAATTCTGATTTTGGTCAACTTCTTTTTAATGATATTCAAGGAAATGAATTTAATGACTATAATGAGCTTATAAATGAATACAAAGGGTTTTTAATAACACCTAACATTAATAATACTGCTGTTTTAGGTTTTGAAAACACAAGCCTTTTCAGATTATATTATACAATTCCTGATGGTACTGATAATGTCGAAAAAACCTTAGACCTAACGTTTAACACTAATAATAGTTTTCATAATATCTCTAGTAATCAAACAGGAACTCCTTTTGAATCTTTAAATGATCAAAGTATTTTTATTAATAGCTCAGAGATTAATAATACTAGTTTTATGCAATCTGGAACAGGTATTTTAACACGAATAGATGTACCACATTTAGAATCTTTAGGACAAATAAATGGAACTGGAACTATTTTAGAAGCCAACTTAAAAATAACCTTAAAGAACAATTCTAATTCTGAAATATTAAGCACGAGAGACTCTTTATCTTTATTTGTTATAAATCAAAAATCTGAAGTCGTTTCCGAACTTTTGCTTTATAGTGGCGATAATGCCTATGCATTTTTAGGTAATGATGAAAACACAGAGTTTGATACCCAAACTTACAGGGCCTCTATTAAAACATTTGTCGATTTAAAATTAACCCATTCTAATAGACAAAACTACTATTTGGCAATCTATCCACAAGATTTTAATTCTTCAGTGGATCGTTATATTTTGAATGGAGAATCACTAACTGATGATATCAAATTAAAACTAGAACTAATATATGCTGTATATGACTAAGCCCCTTTTTAAATATACTACTGTCGCTTTTACATTATTTTTTTTAAACACATTTTCACAAACGTCTAGCTCAATGTCTAGTTCGCCATATTCATTATATGGTCTAGGCGTTACAAATTCATTTAGCTCAGGAAAAACAAATAGTTTAGGAAAAACTGGATTGGCATTAAAAAGTGAAACCGAAATAAACAATCTCAATCCTGCTTCATATGCTAACATTGGAGGGAATTCATTTATGTTTGATTTAGGTATTAATTTTGGAACAGAACTATTTACAAATTACAATGGTACGCAAACAGCTCTAAACGCTAATTTTTCTAACATAGCTTTGGCTTTTGCTATAACCAAAAGGTCTGGTCTTGGAATCACACTGTCACCATACACTAATGTTGGCTATGATATCTCTAACATTGAATCTCCTATTGAAGGCTCTTCTCAAACTTTTATATCTGACGCCTATGGAAATGGAGGATTAAGTGAATTAAATTTAAACTATGGTTACAGTATAAATAAAAAATTGAATTTGGGTTTTGATGCTAATTTTCGTTTTGGGCAAATACAGCAAACTGAAACAAATTACATTTCTGAAAATACGCTTTTACAAATTGAAGATGAAAACAACTATTCTGGATTACAATTAGGGTTAGGTGCTCAGTATGATATAAATTCTAACACATCGTTTGGAACTATAATTTCCTTCCCTGCAACACTCTCTGGTAATCAAACAACAACAGTATCACAAAATTACGCAGATGATGACATTTCTAAAAACAAACTAGACAGCTTTAAACTACCACTAGAAATTGGGTTAGGCATAAAAACAAATCTAAATGACAACTTTTTATTAACGACAGATTACAAAAGAGAATTTTGGTCTAACACCAATCAATCTGACTATTTTGGAGATTATATAAATAGAGATGTTTTTGGTATAGGACTTCAGTATCTAACTTTAAAAAGTAATTTTAAATACCTTAATACCATACAATATAGAGCCGGCATAAATTTTGACAATGGTAATCTACTTATTGACAATACACGATTAAACAATTACGGAATTAATTTTGGTTTGGGCCTTCCAATTAATCAGAATTCAAATTCTATGATAAATCTAAACTATTCATACGGGCAAAGAGGAACTGTTTCTAACGGTTTAATTAAAGAAAACTATCATGTGTTATCTATTAATTTTAGTTTGGAAGGTATATGGTTTGTAAAACGGAAATACAATTAAAACTCTAAAAAACTTAAGATCGATTAGTTTCCTTTTTCAGTCGTTTCACTTTGTTCTGGTTGACTTTTAATCACATTAACAGTTGCTTTCACACCCGTAAGAAGATTCCATTTTTTTGAAGACACTAAGTTTCCTTTATCATCATAAACAATAAACTCAGCTGTATTTGGACCAGATTCACCTTGATTTAATGCTAGAAAAACAATTTTATTAACTCCTGGAGTTAATGCTACATTAAAACCTTTGTAACCAGAAGTAAGTAATAACCTTGGAATTATAAGGTCATCATTTACAAAAACGCTAACTAAATCTCCATCTGGAAACTCATGATCACGACATACGATTTTCACAAATTCACCGTTACTACTAATATCTCCAAGAAAGACATCAGCCATAACTTTTGTTTTAAAACCTTGCTCTACAGCAATTTTATTAAAACGCTTCTCGAAAAGTTCTCCAGGATTTCGCAATGTATTATTATCTATCATAGAAAAATCTTTCTTCTGCTTTTTAATAGATACTTTACTTTCTATAGGAATTCCTGCTATATTCTTTTTGACATTAGTTATACTAATTTTAGAATTTGGTTTAATATCTAATACCACAGATGTAGAATCTTTCTTTTTTGTTTCAACCGCAGGTATTTTTATAGCATTTTTCTTTGTATCTGGTTGAGCAAACGCCGAACAAGTACATACTAAAAACAAGAATAAAAAGAGGCTATTTTTCATCACAAATTATTTGGTATCGTATTTTCAAAAACCATACCTAATTTCAAAAGTAACACGTTTATAACGTAACTATTTTAATTTTTCGTTAAAACTTTCCGTTAAAACTCAATCTTAATTTACGAGTATACTCTTCTAACAACCAGTCTTTATAGTTTTTAGTACTATTCATAATACAATAACAATATTGCTTTATACGGTAACATATATCATCGTGCAATAACTTAGCAAGTTCTCTGGCTTCAAAAACATCTTCACTATTTGAAACAACCCATTTAGAATGCTGCACAATACTATTCTCTATAGCTTGCATTGATTTTTTTCCTTCTCTAGTTACTTTTTTATACTCGGCTTTTATATCGAAATCATCATCAGGATTCTTTTTAAATCGCTTACGTAGTGACTCTGGCATTTTGTAAATAAATTCTCGCTCAATATCTTCATCTGCACGAAGGTTTTCAAGATAAAAATCTGGATTCTTAAATATATGTTGCCAATCAACTGGCTGACTCCAAGGACCAAACCGTACTGCATTATTACCTAAATCAATAACTGTAAATTTAGATTTATTATCATAAATTCTAGAACCTCTACCTATCATTTGGAAATACAATGTTAATGAACGTGTCGCTCTATTTAAAATAATAGATTCTACAGAAGGTTCATCAAATCCTGTTGTTAAAATACTTACCGATGTCAAAATACTACCAGGTGTATTTTTAAACCATTTTAAAATATCCTTACGGTCTTGTTTTGATGATGTATTATCTAAGTGTCTAACATCATAACCCGCTCTTTTAAAAGTATAGTATACTTCTTTTGAGGTATTAATACCATTATTAAAGATTAGTGTTTTCTTACCTTTTGACAATTCTTCATAAGCAAATAAAAGCTTGCCTTGCATTGCTGAGTTAGTGTATAATGCTTCAGAAGATTTTACCGTATAATCACCATTAATTCCAATTTTAAGAGAATTAAGAGAAACATCATAATTATAGATTTCAGCAGAAGCTAAAAATCCGTTTTTAATTAATGTCGAAATATTATCACCAACAATTAACTCTTTATAGTTATCCTTCATTGGTAATTTAATATTACTACTTAAAGGAGTCGCAGTGACACCTATAATGAAGCAATTATTAAAAAACTTAAACAATTTTCTAAAAGAATTATAATGTGCTTCATCAATAATAACCAAACCTATATCTTCTAGATTAAGTTTACCATCATTTAATCTATTGTTAAGTGTTTCAACCATAGCAACAAAACATTGGTACTGATCTTGATCTGGTAACTCCTTTACTTTACTATTAATAATTTTATTATTAACACCAAAACCATGCAACACCTTAGAGGTTTGCTTACATAATTCTATACGATGGGTTAAGATAACCACCTTTTTTTTATGCTTCTTAATATACTGTCTTACAATCTCAGAGAAAATCACAGTTTTCCCTCCTCCAGTTGGCAATTGATATAATAGGTTGTAATTAATAGGAGCAGCTTCAAACACATCAAATATGCGATTAAGATCAGCAATTTGATAATCGTAAAGGCGTTTTTTATTTTCCTTTGTGTTTGTAATCTCTAGAGTTTCAGACATATAAATAATTAATACTTGTCAAAAAAAAATTTTCACAAAATTAAGCTTTTATAAGGTTATCTAAGCATTTTGTTCAAAACAATTAAAAAGTAATTCTTCTCTAATTATGTTAAAAAATGTTAAATTACTACTATGTGATACAAAGTACTGTAACATTTCTAAAGATCCGTCGTCTTTTAGATATAACATCAATTATTAAACATTAAAATTATGAGAACTTTAAGCAATAATCAATTAGTAAGTAAATCAATAGAAACAAGAATTCATATTTGGAACAAAAAAAGAAGATTCAGATAAAATCTATTTCAAACAAAATAAAATATTATGAGAACTTTAAACAACAATCAATTATCAAGTACATCAATCGAAACAAAAATTTATACTTGGAATCAAAAAAGACGCTATAGATAATAGATCTATAAAACATCAATCAAAAATCATTCTATCATGAAAGCTTTATCAAAAATTATCAACACATCTCATACAGCAAACGACGATTTAGAAACGTTACGTTAGTAGAGGGATAACAATTATCTTATTCATCAATCAAAATTTATGTTGAATTTATTTTCAATATACAATCTGAAAAGACCGGTATCTGCTAAGTATGCTGGTCTTTTTATTTTTATAATAATAGTGGTATCGTTTTTGAGACTGTTGATGCATTAAAGCAATCTTAAAACTATTATTATGAAAACATCAAGACGACAATCGCCTCAAGTCAATGCAGGCTCAATGGCTGATATTGCCTTTTTACTTCTTATTTTCTTTTTAGTAACAGCAATGATACCAAATGACAAAGGTATACAACGAAAATTACCAGCACCTTGTCCGCCAAATACTATATGTGACGAAACAATTAAAAAACGCAACGTTTTAGAAATTAAAATCAACTCAAAAAATCAATTATTAGTAGACAATGCTATTATTAGCATCGAAGAGCTTAAAGCAATTACTAAAAATTTTATTGATAATGATGGTGATAAATCTTGTAATTACTGTAATGGTTTAAATGCTTCTGAAGCATCAGAAAACCCAAAAACAGCTGTTATTTCTCTAATTAATGATAAAGAAACATCATATACCTTTTATATTAAAGTTCAAGATGAAATTACAAAAGCCTATTATGAACTTCGAAATGAATATGCCAAAAACATATTAAAAAAATCATCTATTACACTCACAAAAGAAGAACTCAAACAAGTAAAAGAAGCCTACCCTTTCATTTTATCAGAAGCAGAAGTAAAACACTAATTCACTAACGAATCTTTAAAAACTTCAATTCTATAACTGATGTTAATTTTGCGCTTGCCCCATTGCTTTGCAGCTTTAACATCAGTTCCCATATAGACATCTATTCTATCTTTCCAACGTCTATTCATTTTATCTTTTACTAGATATGTCCCTTGCAATCCTTCTATCTTTACAAGTGTATTGTGTTCCAACCCTTCATTTAATAAGTTTCGAGATACAGCAATATAACGCAAACCAGGCTTTAAACTATCTCCAAAAGCTGTTATATGTGGATTAGAACTTGTTTGATAAGCTAATGAATTATAGGCAGTAGCTGTGACTTCTATAGTTTTCCATTCATAGGGATTGTGTTGTTTTTTCTTGCAATTCAAAAAAAAAACAAAACTAATTATGATAAAAAATTTCGTTTTCACATTTAATATTCTTTAAGAAAATGAATTTTGTATATCTATAACATTTGCAACAATTGTCGCTATAAACAATAGTACTAAAATTGAATTTATAATTAAACCGATAATTTTTTTTATCGAATTGGGATCTTTTCGTCCTTTAATACTAAAGATAAAACCTACAATTGAACATATAATTACGACCAACATTATAAAAGCGCTAGCATTTGTATAAGTTGCAATAGATATATTTTCAGTAGTAACTAATACTTTTAAGGCTACAAACACTAGAAAAAAACCGATAGCAAGAATAGCAAATTTAAAACCTTTGTGGGAGTTTAATCTAACAGACATTGTTCTTTAATTTGTTACGTTATTAATCGACTTATAATTCTATTCACTATTTTAAATACACAATAAAGATAAGCATCTATAAATCCTAGTATTGATGTAATCTCAATTTATCAGCACTAAAGAAGCAACTAACAGTACAAATTAATATGCCAACAATGTTAGTAAAGCGTCTTCAAATTTACCTTTTGCCATATATTGATCTTCTAATTGATTAATAAAAGGAATAGGTGTTTCCATGCTTGCCACACGCTTTACGGGAGCATCTAATTGCTCAAAACAATTCTCCATAATTAATGATGAAATATCACTAGCAATCCCTCCAAACAAAGAGTCTTCTTGTAAAATAATCGCCTTACCAGTTTTCTGTACTGAATTAAAAATAGCTTCAGTATCTAAAGGCTGAAGGCTTCTCAAATCAATAAGATCAGCACTAATATTTTTATTAGCATCAAGAGTTTCTAGAGCCCAATGCACACCTGCTCCATAGGTTATAATAGTAATATCATTACCGTCCTTTAACATAGATGCTTTCCCTAAGGGAAGTGTATAATAATCTGTAGGCACGTCTTGACGAATACTTCTATACAATGCTTTATGTTCAAAAAACAATACCGGATTTGGATCTTCAATCGCAGTTGCCAACAATCCTTTGGCATCATAAGGGAATGCCGGATATATAACTTTTAAACCTGGTGTTTTTGTAAACCAGGCCTCATTAGTTTGTGAATGAAATGGACCTGCAGCTACACCTCCACCACATGGCATTCTAACAACGATATCTGCTTGTTGATTCCAACGGTAATATGACTTAGCCAAATAATTTACTACTGGATTAAACCCTGAAGTTACAAAATCTGCAAACTGCATTTCCACAACAGATTTAATACCAGCTATAGACAATCCCATTGCAGACTCAACGATAGCAGATTCACAAATTGGTGTATTTCTAACACGATCTTTACCAAATGCTTTCACAAAACCTTCGGTGATTTTAAATACGCCACCATACTCTGCAATATCTTGACCCATAATGACTAAGTCTTTATGTTTTTCCATAGACTGTTTTAAGCCTTGAGAAATCGCATCTATAAGTCTGATTTTTTCCGTTTTAGCTTTCGGTATAGTTTCTTTATAATCAAATGACTTGTATAGATCATTTAATTCTGTAGTTTTATTAGGCACAATTGGTGCTTCATCAAATGCCAATTGTAAGTGTTCATTAATCTCTTGCTTAATCGTTTCTTTAATAGTGACTTCTTGTTTTTCTGATAATATTTTTTGGTCTCTTAAATAAGTCTGAAAGTTTTCGATAGGATCCTTTTTAGCCCATTCTTCCATTAAGGGTTTTGGCACATATTTCGTACCACTAGCCTCTTCATGTCCACGCATTCTAAAGGTTTTAAACTCAATCAAAATTGGCCTTGGACGCTTTCTAATACTTGCCGCCAATTTTTGCATTTTTGTGTAGACTTCTATAATATTATTTCCATCAAGAATAAAAGATTCCATACCATATCCTTTACCTCTATCAGCAATATCTTTACACCTATATTGCTCATTAGTTGGTGTTGATAATCCATAACCATTATTCTCAACACAAAACATAACTGGTAATTGCCAAACAGAAGCTACATTAAGAGCTTCATGAAAATCACCTTCACTTGTTCCTCCTTCTCCTGTAAATACTGCAGTAACTTGGTTTTTATTTTTCAGTAAACTCGCTAACGCAATACCATCTGCAACACCTAATTGCGGCCCTAAATGCGATATCATTCCAATAATATTAAACTCCTGAGTCCCAAAGTGAAACGAACGATCACGCCCTTTTGTAAACCCGTTTGCTTTTCCTTGCCATTGACTAAATAAACGATACAAAGGTATTTCTCGAGTTGTAAAAACGCCTAAGTTGCGATGCATAGGTAAGATATATTCGTCCTTTTGCATTGCCATGGTCACTCCAATAGAAATCGCCTCCTGCCCAATGCCAGAGAACCATTTTGAAATTTTACCTTGACGTAGCAAAATGAGCATTTTCTCTTCTATCATGCGAGGTTTAAGCATCTTTTTATAAAGGCTTAAGAGCATTTTGTTGTCTAGATTTTTCTTATCGTAGGCTATTAGGCTCTTGGTTGAGGTCAACATTATTTGATTTATTACGTTAGTAAATCAAATGTAAATAAAAATTGAAAGAATCATATCCTTAGTTCATTTTTTTTAGACAAAATTTGAACTGTGATTTTACCAATGTTTTCGTTATTTTTGTAGTATTGTAGTTGAATTAAATACCATATAATATGAATATCATTCCTAGCGTTAATCTTCAAGATTTTATTTCTGGAGATATAGATAGAAAACAAAAGTTTATTGATGAGATTGGAAAGGCTTACGAAGAAATAGGTTTCGTTGCACTTAAAGGTCATTTTTTAGATGATGAACTTGTAGACAATTTATATAAAGAAGTTAAGAACTTTTTTAGCTTACCTGTAGATACCAAACGCAGTTATGAAATAGATGGCATTGGAGGTCAACGTGGTTATGTCTCTTTTGGAAAAGAAAGTGCTAAAGGAAAAAAAGAAGGCGATTTAAAAGAGTTCTGGCATTTTGGACAATACGTAGAAGATGATATTGAACGCGCAAAAGAATATCCTGAAAATGTAACTGTTAACGAACTTTCTGAATTTAATAAAATTGGTAAAGAGACTTATCAAATGTTAGAGAAAACTGCAAAATATGTTTTGCGTGCTTTAGCTTTATTCTTAGATTTAGAAGAAACCTATTTTGATAATTATATTCATAATGGGAATTCTATTTTAAGACCTATTCATTATCCGCCTATTCTTGAAGAACCAGAACATGCTGTACGTGCTGCAGCTCATGGTGACATTAATTTAATTACATTATTAATGGGAGCTCAAGGCCGTGGATTACAAGTTCAAAATCATGAAGGCGAATGGATTGACGCTATTGCTGATCCTGACGAATTGATGATAAATGTTGGTGATATGTTATCTCGACATACAAACAACAAACTAAAATCTACAATTCATAGAGTTGTAAATCCTCCCAGAGAACTTTGGGGAACTTCACGTTACTCAATTCCATTTTTTATGCATCCAATTAGTGAGATGAAACTAGATGTATTAGACAGTTGCATTGATGAAGAAAACCCTAAACAATTTGAAGACATCACTGCTGGTACATTTTTAAATGAACGTTTAATAGAGCTTGGTTTAAAAAAGTAAATCAATTTAGTGTTTAAAAATGGACTTAGAAGACCAATTAAAAAACCTTTTTCCAGATCATGTTAGCGATAATATTCCTGAAAAGAAGGACATAAATGACCAAGGTATTTGGCTACAAGACGAGCCTATAATTTGCAAATACGAAAAACGCAAGGGAAAACCTATTACGATTCTAGAAGGATATACTGGTGCCATTGAAGACTTTAAGAAATTAGCAAAAGAATTAAAGCAAACACTAAGTGTTGGTGGTAGTTTTAAGGATGATAAAATTATTATACAAGGCGATTATAGAGATAAAATCATGGCGATTTTAAAAAAGAAAGGTTTTAATGTAAAACGTGTTGGCGGCTAAATGACTTCAAATTCTTTACATATTACAAACGGCACAAGTTTAACTAACTATTTGTTTAAATTAAACCTTGCAACTAAAGCAAATACAATTACCTGGCAAGAAATGCTTTGTGTTGGCCCAACGGTTGAACATATAGCTTCTGATGAGTTTATTAAAATAAGGAAAACTTTTTTTGAAGCCTTTTATAACATCACTTTAAGTCGTAAACAGATGACAAGTGAACTCAATAAATTAGATGATATTTCTGATTTTACTGAAATTATATTATGGTTTGAATATGACTTGTTTTGTCATATCAATATGGTTGCTGTGATTAGTTTATTAGAACAAAAAGGTATTTATCTACCTGTCTACTTAGTATGTAGTGGTCGTGTTGAAAGTGAAAAAGGCTTAAAAGGTTTAGCTGAACTCAATCCAAAACAATTAAAGTCCCATTATAATAATCGCGTTAAACTTACTGTTGATGATATCGCTTTAGCAAAAAAAGTGTGGCAAATCTACTGCGGAAAAGATCCTAATTTATTGCTGCCTTTAATAGTTAGATCATCATCATTTAAATACATGAGCAATTGCCTAAAAGCACATATAAAAAGATTCCCAGATACCAGAAGTGGTATTAGTACATTAGAATACAATATTTTAAAACTAGTAAAAGAGAATAACATAACCTCAAGACATCATTTGGTTGGCTACACGCTTCATTACCAAGGATACTATGGATATGGCGATCTTCAATTAGAACGTGCCATAGATTTACTTTCTATATTTTTTACTGAAGAAGAAGGCGCTCTTCAGCTTAACAGAAAAGGACATTTAGCTTTAGAACATCAACATAATTACCAAAGCGAAATGAAGAATACCATTTATTTTGGAGGTGTAAGTAGTCTTGATTATAAATTTGATAAAAAACAAAATAAACTTATAAAAACTATAATTCATGCCAATTAAAGCTTCTGAATTAATACTAAATCCAGATGGAAGTGTTTACCACCTTAATCTGCGTCCTGAACATCTTGCAAATACTATTATAACTGTTGGCGATCCAGATCGTGTAGGAAGTGTAACACAGCATTTTGATAGCATTGAATTCAAAACTCACAAACGTGAATTTCATACCCAAACAGGGACTTACAAAGGAAAACACATCACAGTTATTTCTACTGGAATTGGTACCGACAATATCGATATTGTCTTTAATGAACTAGATGCCCTTGTCAATATAGATCTAGAAAAACGAGAAGTCAAATCAAATCTTACGTCTTTAGATATCATAAGAATTGGGACTTCAGGTTCTATTCAAAAGGAAATCCCTATCAATTCATTTGTAGTAAGTGAATATGCTGCAGGTTTTGATAGCCTATTACATTTCTATGACAGCGAACAAATACAAAATTTTAAAATTTCCGAAGCATTAAAACAACATACCAATTGGTATCGTAAAAAATCTGATCCATACGTTGTTAAATGTAGTGATAGATTATTACAAGCCATTGAAAGTGAAAAAACCGTTAGAGGCTTCACTGCAACTAATGTTGGATTTTATGGCCCACAAGGACGTATATTGAGATTACCAATTCAAGACAATAATTTAAATGACAAATTAGCCTCATTTAGTTATAATGGAAAAACCATTACAAACTTAGAAATGGAAACTGCTGGTATTTATGGTATTTCAAATTTATTAGGCCATCATTCATTATCAATGAATGCAATAATAGCCAATCGCGCTACGGGTAAATTTAGTGATGACCCAAAACAAATTGTAGATGATTTGATTACTTATACATTGAATAAAATAGTTGATTTAGATTAAATTTTAAACAAGACAAATTGAAAAGAATAAATATTGGAGGTGTTCCAGAACATTTTAATCTAGCTTGGTATCTCACATTAAAAAATGGAGAATACAAAGAAGAAGGTATTAATTTACGATGGAAAGATTATTTTGGTGGTACAGGAGCAATGAATAAAGCCCTTCGTGATGGAGAAATTGACATGGCCGTTATACTCACTGAAGGCATTATAAAAGATATTATTGATGGAAATCCAAGTAAAATAGTTCAAACGTTTGTTCAATCCCCTTTAATTTGGGGTATTCATGTTGCAAACGATTCTAAGTATAAAACCATTGAAGATATAAAAGGCACCAAAGCTGCTATTAGCAGATATGGTTCAGGCTCTCACCTTATGGCTTATATAAATGCTGAGAATAATAATTGGAATCTAGATAATGATTTAAATTTTGAAGTCATAAAAAACCTAGATGGCGCAGTTAAAGGTTTAACTAATGGTGTTGCAGATTACTTTATGTGGGAAAAATTTACTACCAAACCTATAGTAGATGATGGTGTTTTTAGACATATTGGAAACTGCCCTACACCATGGCCTTGCTTTGTTATAGCTGTTAGAGAAGATTTTTTAGACAATAATCTTGAAGATGTAAAAACCATACTTGAAATTATAAATAATACGACTGAAGAATTCAAAAACATACCAAGTATTGACAAAACTATATCTAACAGATATGATCAAAAACTTGAAGATGCCCAAGAATGGTTATCATTAACTCAATGGTCACAGAATATTATTGATGAAGAAACGGTTTATACAATTCAAGAAAAACTTCTTAGTCTTGAAATCATTCCAAAAAAAGTAGATTATAGTAAGCTAGTAAGACTTATAAACTAATTTTTTGGGTAGGAATTAGTTACATCTACTTGTTATAATAGTAGCAGAATTATTATCTATAATTGATAAAAATTAATAGGCTCCTAACTTTTTAAATAGGTTAACTTTCTATTTGTCAAAATTTTAATTACATTTAGCCTACCAAATCTATATGCTTATTTGATAAAAAACTATAAAATATGATTATAACAATTACTTTTATACTTTCTTTTTTAGTTGTAATAAATTTTTTATTATTAATATTTAGCTGCAATAAAACGGTAAAGAAAACTTCTAATAAAACTCAGGTAATTACAAGACAAACTAAAGCTGTTATACCAACACAAAAACTAACAACAGCTCAGTTAGCTCCAACAGGCAGCTAATTTACCAACTTACTTCTTCTTTATTTTTTGATTTCAAAACAGCATTTGTCTTGCTGAAATTTTTATTCCCAAACCAATACCCTCTATTTGCACTTAATGGCGATGGATGACCTGAAGTAAACACTATATGTTTATTTTCATCAATTAGCTTAACCTTTTTCTTAGCAAACCCTCCCCAAAGTAAAAAAACAACATTGCTTTTTTCTTGACTAATAACACTAATAACTTTATCTGTAAACTGTTCCCAGCCTTTATTTTGATGACTCCCAGCTTCATGAGCTCTAACCGTTAAAGTTGCATTAAGAAGTAAAACACCCTGTTTTGCCCATCGTTCTAAGTTTCCAGATTTAGGATATGGAATATTTAAATCACTTTCAATTTCTTTAAAAATATTAATTAAAGATGGTGGATACGAGATATGATCTGCAACAGAAAAGCATAAACCATTAGCCTGACCAGCACCATGATAAGGGTCTTGGCCAATAATTACCACTTTTAGATCATCAAAAGGGCACAGATTAAAAGCTGAGAAAATCTGTGCATCTGGAGGATAACAAATATTTGAGCTATACTCCTGATCAACAAAACTATCTAACGCTCTAAAATAAGACTCATCAAATTCGCTAATGAGTTTTTTCTGCCAACTATTATGGATATTAATATTCATTTTATCTAATAAAAATTCTTATTGTCTAAAATATGAAATAAGTCATAAATTTGTGTAATCAATTATAGTATATTCGTCAAAGCAAAATGCTTAAGTCATGGAAGAAACAATAATAAATAGAGTGCAAAGCATTCTAAATAAAGACCTTAAGAAGATTAATACTATAGATGAAATTTCTCATGACGATTTCTACGCTAATCACATTAAGAAAAATAAACCTGTAAAAATTTCCAAAATGATGTCGCATTGGAAAGCTACAAAATTATGGTCTCTAGATTACTTTGAGAAAATAGGAAAAGACAAAGAAACCTATATGTACAAAGGGAACATCAGACAAAACGATACGAATTGGCAGTTTGGAGCATTCCAAGATTATTTAAATGAAATTAGAAGCTCTAATACAGATACATATTTAGGAAATATGCCTATTGCTCAAATGTTTCCTGAACTGTTGGACCATGTAGACTTTTCTTTAATTTCAAACAACACCATACGTAATTCTACATCATTATGGATTGGTCCTCCAGGAACAATTACAGGATGGCATACAGACCGACTTGCAAATAACATCTTAGCATTAATTAAAGGTAGAAAGCTTGTGTTTTTAGTAAATCCAAACGAATCTAGAAATATGTGTCCTAGTGGTAAATATGAACCAGGCTCTCGTTTGAGTGATGTAAATATGGAAGATTTTAACGAAAGTAGCCATGCAATATTTAAAAATGCAAATGTTCAATATACTATTATCAATCCAGGTGAAATGTTATTTATTCCACAAACATGGTGGCATTGTGTTTATGGTCTAGATATTTCGATAAGTTCAAATAATTTTGGCTTCACTCCTATTGATAATTTCAAAATGAAATCTTCAGAGCTAATTAAACGTAAACTTCATAGTGTTGGATTATTTAGTCCAAAAAATTGTGTGTGTCACTATTATGATGATAAAGGAAAACGTGTTAGACGTTAATCTAGCATTATCCTATAAACATTTTCTTACTAAATCATTAATAAGTACCTTTACAATCCTTAACTGCTATAGGTTACATTCTTAATGATTAATATACACGAAAAGACATTACAAGACATTGAATTTTACTCAGTTTTACAACAAGTTGCAGAACTCTGTATTACAGATTTGGGTAGAATTAAAGCTTTAGAAATCGAGCCTTTTTCTACCAGAGATGATGTTATGCAATCTTTACAGTTTACAAATGAGTATGTATCATCATTCTACAATGACAATCGCATACCAAATCATGGTTTTGAGCCTATTAGTAAAGAAATCAAATTTTTAAAAATTGAAAACTCTTATTTAGATACAAAAAGTTTTAAAAAAATTGCTGCTATAACTTTAACCGTTAATGAGATTTTAAAATTTTTAAAAAAGTTTGAAGAGTATTACCCTTCACTTTACACCTCTGTTCAAGATTTAAAAATGGTCACTTCTATTGTCACAGAAATTGACACCATTATTGATAGGTTTGGAGACATAAAAGATAATGCAACAGATACATTATATCAATTACGCCAAGCTATAAATGTAATTAGAGGTAAAATCAATCAAAGTTTCACCTCTGCTTTAAACACTTATCATAATCTCGATTACCTAGACGATATTAGAGAATCTGTAGTAGAAAACAAACGCGTACTTGCAGTAAAAGCAATGTACAGACGAAAGGTTAAAGGTAGCATAATGGGAAGCAGTAAAACAGGAAGTATTGTTTACATACAACCTGAAACTACATTTCAATACGCACGAGAACTTAATAACTTAGAGTTTGATGAAAGTGAAGAGATTGATAAAATTCTTAGATCTCTAACTGAATACATTAGACCTTACACATCACTACTTGAACAATATCAAACATTTTTAGTCCGTTTAGATGTTGTTTATGCTAAAGCAAAATATGCGCAATCTCTAGATGCAATTCTCCCAAAAATCAATGATAAAAAGGTTTACGAAGCAAAAGACGCTTATCATCCACTCCTTTACATATCAAACAAAAATGAAGGCAAAACAACCTTTCCTCAGTCTATAGTATTACATCCAGAAAATAGAATTATTGTTATTTCTGGTCCAAATGCAGGAGGAAAAAGCATCACACTAAAAACTATTGGACTACTGCAAGTCATGCTGCAAAGCGGCTTATTAATTCCTGTTCATGAGAAAAGTAACATTTGTCTTTTTGATAGAATTATAAGCGACATAGGAGACAACCAATCTATTGAAAATCATCTAAGCACCTACAGCTACCGATTAAAACAAATGAATTTTTTCCTTCGGAAATGTAATAAGAACACTTTATTTCTTATTGATGAATTTGGTACTGGTAGTGACCCTGAGTTAGGAGGCGCTTTAGCTGAAGCTTTTTTAGAAGAGTTTTACCATCGCGAAGCCTATGGGATCATAACAACCCACTACTCCAACTTAAAAGTATTAGCAAACGAATTGCCTTATATGCAAAATGCTAATATGATGTTTGATGAAAAAAGCTTAGAACCAATGTTTAAACTCATTCTGGGTCAGGCAGGAAGTTCTTTTACATTTGAAGTGGCTCAAAAAAACGGAATCCCATATAGTCTAATTAATCGTGCAAAAAAGAAAATTGAACGTGGTAAAGTTAGATTTGACGCTACAATAGCAAAACTTCAAAAAGAACGTAGCAAACTAGAAAAGACTGAACGTTCATTAAAAGAAAACGAAAAGAAAAAACAATCTGAAGCCGAAAAACTTGAAGGAATTAATGCTAAGGTTCAAAAAAAATTAGAAAATTTTCAAGAGTTATATGATAGCAATCAACGCCTCATCTATCTTGGTCAAAAAGTAAATGATATTTCAGAAACATACTTTGAAGACAAAAAGAAGCGTGAATTAATGGCTGAATTATTTAAACTTGTTCAGATTGAAAACTCTAAACGTAAAAAAGTTTCAGCTAAACAAAAACACATAGAAAAGACTAAAGACGCTCAAATAAAAAAAGAAGCGGAAAAGAAGGTTGAAGTGATTCGTAAGAAAAAGAAAGAAGCCAAAAGAAAAGCAATTACAACACCGATACCAAAACCTATATTAAAAATTGGAGATCGCGTTAGAATGCATGATGGAAGAGCCATTGGTAGCATTGATACTATTGAGAAAAACAAAGCGATTGTAAATTATGGGATTTTTACTACTAATATCAATATTGATTTATTAGAACTTGTAGAGCGCAAATAAACAATGATAAATTTACCAAAACATAAACAATTAATTCTTTTTGATGGTGTATGCAACCTCTGTAACTCTTCCATACAATACGTGATCAAGCACGATAAAAAGGATAAATTTAGGTTTGCACCTTTACAAAGTGAAATTGGTAAACAAATTATTGAACACTATAACATAGACTTATTAAAAATAGATTCTATTCTTCTCTATTCTCAAAAAAACGGACTTTCATCAAAATCTACAGCAGCTTTAAAAGTCGCTAAACAATTAGGTTTTCCGAGAAATTTAATGGCTATTTTCTTTATTATACCAACATTTATTCGCAATATAGTTTATGATTATATTGCAAAAAATCGTTACAAATGGTATGGCAAAAGAGAAGCATGTATGATACCTACACCAGAATTAAAAGCAAAGTTCCTAGAATAAGAAAAGCCCTTACGGGAATAAGGACCTTAATAATTAACAACTAATTAAAACTTAATTTAACTTTAAAATAATTTGTAATCAAAGAGGGATTATCTAGTAATAAGATTATTGATTAATAGCACATTATTTATAATATAAAGCTACTTTATTACTTGATACTATCGTCAAAAAATCGGTATAAGCCCTAAAAAATTGTTTAAAAAAACAGAAGTGTAAAAATCATCTATAAGATGTATAATTCCAATCTGTTTTTTTTAAAACTCATTCAAAAGATATGTTTACTCACTCAAAATAACACTTTACTCATGTATAGTTTTATTAATTAATGCTGTGCCATAGTTTTAGCATTAATTAAAATCAAATCACATGAAAAAAATAACACTACTCATATTTTTAATAACTACAATCAGTTTTGCAAATACTAAAAAAGGCACGCCAACAAAACTCAAAGAAGCCACTGTATACTTAAGTGGAGCACAGATTAAACGCACAGCAAACATAAAACTATCTGCTGGCACAACAGAGTTTACATTTGACAGACTTTCACCAAACATTCAAGAAAGTAGTATCCAAGTTTCCGGATTAAAAAACACATCTATTCTATCTATAAATTTCGGAATAAATTATCTCGCAAAACAAAATAAAACTGAAGAGGTTAAGACTCTTCAACAACAAATGGAAGACTTATATAATCGTATTGAAGCAGAAGACCATATTATAAGTGGTTATAATGAAGAGCTATACCTAATTACACAAAACAGAACATTAGGGACTACAACCGAAGTTGTAAATCTCGAAAAACTTCAAAAATTTGCTGCATACTACAGAACGCGAACAACAGAAATTAAGTCTGAAATTTTTAAATCAACAAAATTAAAGAACAGTTTGAATACTCAAATTTCAGATTTAAAAAAACAACTCAATGAATTAAATGCAGATGAAAAAATACAAACTGGAGAAATTAAAATAAAGCTTAATTGTGATACTTCAGCAGACTTAGATTTAAGTATTACTTATAATGTTACCGAAGCTGGATGGTTCCCTATTTATGACATCAAAGCAGAAAAAATTAATACACCTTTACAATTAGCGTACAAGGCGCACGTTTACCAAAATACAGGTAACGATTGGAATAATATAAAGCTTACATTATCAACAAGTGATCCAAACACAAATAATGTAAAACCAGATATAAACCCCAAATATTTAAATTTCATAAATCAATATAGCAACTATACAAAACAAAGAGCTACGCAAAGTTATACGTATAAATATAATCCATTAGTAAAAACAATTTCTGGTATTATAACAACTTCAGATGACGGGTTACCGCTTCCTGGCGCTTCTATTATTGAAAAAGGAACTTCAAATGGTACTCAAACCGATTTTGATGGTAAATACACCTTACAAGCTTCTAATGGACGAGAACTCGTGTTTTCATATGTAGGAATGAAAACGGAAAATCTACCAATACACTCAAGTATTATGAATGTAGCAATGCAAAATGATAACAAAGCCCTAGATGAAGTTGTAATAAATGCATACAGGTCAAACAACAAACCTAATGCATCTTTTGCACAAACCTTAAGCGGACAAGTAGCAGGTCTAAATATTACATCTGGAAATGGACAAGCAATAAACCTTAGAGGCGTAAGTTCTTTATCAGGTAACACAGAACCGTTATTTATAATTGATGGCATACCTGTTAATGAAGATTCTTTTCGTGCACTAGACGCTGATAACATAGCAACTCTTGATGTATTAAAAGATACTAATTCAACTGCTATCTACGGAAATCGTGGCGCAAATGGTGTTGTTCTCATTACTACAAAAAAAGGAAATTTCACAACCAATGGTGATAGTATTGAAGAAGGTATTACCAATACACGTTTTGAAATTAAAAAAACATACTCGATTCCTACAAATGGCGATGTTACCGTTATTGAAATTGAAAACTATGACGTACCAGCTGAGTATTCATATTTTGCAGCTCCCGTATTAAATGAAAACGTATTTCTAACCGTTAAAATAGATGATTGGGAACAATATAATCTACTACCTGCAGAAGCTAACGTTTACTTTGAAGGGAGTTACTCTGGTAAAACAAATATTAATCCGCAAAGTACAAAAGAAAAACTTACGATCTCTTTAGGTGTTGATCCAAATGTTGTGGTAAAACGTACACAGCCTAAAGACTTTAAAAAGAATGCATTCATTGGAAGCAACAAAATTATTTCAAAGCACTATGATATTGAATTAAAGAACAATAAATCATCAGCAATAGACTTAGTATTATATGATCGCATTCCGATAAGCCAAAATAAAGACATTAAGATTGATGATATAGAAACTGGAAATTCAGAATATGATGACAAAAAAGGCATCATAACATGGAACCTCAACATTCCAGCAAATGACAAAGGCATCTATCAATTTTCATATACTGTAAAATACCCAAAGTACAAAAGGGTAAACTTATAGCAAGTGACAAAAAGCCTTAAAGCAAAACATTCAACATGAGCCCAACTTCCGTTAGTTGGGAATAGATCATGTTCTTATATAATGTAAAGTCTGACATTTTATAAGTTTCAGAATTAAAACTTCTGTTTAGAATTGTTAAGCTTTAAGGCTTTATTATTTTATCTTTTAAAGTATCCTAAACTCGTCTAAAACTCTATATAAAACAAAAGCAATTAGTATCACACTAAACACAATATATACTAACGTATACTTCGAAGGCGTTGTTTGATGTTTTGCAACTGTAGAATATGCTAAGCTATCATGCCAACCTAGTTTTCCGAAAAATGAAAATGCATTAAACGGAAGACGCCTACATAGTGTTCTTCCTAAAATATTTTGAAAACTTACCGCTTCATTTTTTAAATTAACCACACTGGTTTGTGTTAAAAATTTTGCTGGTGTAGACTTAAACAAACCTTCAAATATCAAATAGTAGATCGAGCTAAAAAACACAAAAACTAGAGTCACAGCAAAACGCTCACCTACTAGGTTATCTAAAGACATCATTAAATCTCTAGTATAGTAATCAAAAACATAGGTAGAGAATATTGAAAGAATTAAAAATGTATCTAGCAATATATGTCCAAGGCGTTGATACCAATCTGCACGTTTTAGAGTGAATTTCTGAAAATTAGGCAAATCTAAAACATCTTCATCTATATATACTCTTAAAGACATCCAATCTCTTAAAAACAAACAACTTATATAAGTCAAAAATACCGCCTTAAACAAATAAATTAAAGAAAATAACACCCCCAACACACCTGGTCTATAAAATATCATAAACACCTGAAAGAGTATTCCGATAATCGAAAATATAAATACAATACTATAACAAAACTTAAGAACTTTAGTTTCTTGCATTTTTGAAAACCTATACACAATAACAGCTATCAAAAACAATAGATAAAAAACATAATTTAAGTAACCCGATAAGGTATAAGAGTTTTCATCTATTGGAACATGAAAAGAAAACACTTCTGATCTAAAAAAATTAAGATGCACATAGCTTACATCAAAAATGACATAAAACCAATCTAACCTATTATTGGAGTCCACAAAAAACGGAAGTGCCTCAAAAAACAATGCTGTTAACACTATATATAATGAGATTCCAAAAATATTAGCCAAAAGCCAATTGTTTAATTTTTTCATAATTTTATTTTGTTAATGTTCCAAACTCTGTCCACGAACCATCATAAACAGACAGTTTTTTATACCCTACTATTTCAGCAGCTAACAACAAAATACAAGCTGTTATTCCAGATCCGCAAGAAAAGGTTAATGACCTATCTCCTATTTTTAAAGTATTAAAAATGACTTTTAGTTCTGCTTTAGGCTTTAAGCAATATTCATTAAGTAAGTTTATATATGGAAGGCTCATCGAGTTTGGTATCGTACCACTTCTAAGCCCCAATCTAGGCTCTGGAGCTATCTTTTTAAATCGTTCTTCGGATCTCGCATCCAATATGATACAGTTTTCATCTCTTGAAATCGTTAAGATTTGATGAAAGTAACATACTCTATCAGCTTGATAATTTGTTTTAAAATTTCCAACGTGCCATCCTTTAGAATTTAATGTCGACACCGTTTCATAGTGAAGCTTTTTCCATTGTGGAAGTCCGCCATCTAAAACAGCTACATTGTCAAAACCGAAGGTTTTAAACAACCACCAAACTCTCGGACTCCAATAAACTCCTTTATTATCATAAACAATAATTAATGACTCATTATTAATTCCTAGCTCACATGCCTCCTTTTCAAATTGCTCTCTTGAAGGAATGGTGTTAGGAAATTCAGCAAATACATCACTAAACTTACCCTTAATATCAAAATATCTAGAATTTGGTATCCATTCATTAGAACACACTGTATCAGATCCAACACTTGCATCAAGAATAATTAAATGCTCTAAATTTTGATTGTCATGAAGCCACTCACAACTCACAGTAGCTGAAACTTGATCCATAGTTTCTACAAAATTAAAAAGAATAATTAATCATATAATTATTTTACTGCGTCATAATGATCATCCCATTCTTTAGGTTTAGGATCATGTAGCTTTCCTAAAGATTTTGCAACAAGCATTGACACTGTAGCATCTCCAGTAACATTCACAACCGTTCTACACATATCTAAAGGTCTATCAACCGCAAAAATCAAGGCTAAACCAATAGGCAATAATTCTGCTGGAAACCCAATAGATTCTAATACAATCACAAGCATTACCATTCCTGCACTTGGTACAGCCGCACTACCTATCGAGGCGAGTAACGCTGTGGCTATAATTACCAGTTGATTGGTAAAGGTCAATCCTTCAGGCCAAATCACTTGCATTATAAATACCGCAGCAATCCCTTGATACAAACTAGTCCCATCCATATTTACTGTTGCGCCAACAGGCAATACAAATCCAGACACTTCTTTATCTACACCTAAGTGTTCTTCAACACGTTCCATAGTTACAGGAAGTGTTGCAGCACTAGAACTTGTAGAAAAGGCTAAGAGCTGGGCTGGTGAAATTTTATTTAAAAACCACATTGGAGATTTCTTAGTATACACTTTTACTAGAATAAGATAGAACCCAATCATTAAAGCCAATCCAGCTACGACACATAGAGCATATTTTAAAAGCTTAAGTAGAATTTCGGCATCATCAAAAGCAATAATAACATTGGCCATTAATGCAAATACGGCATAAGGCGCAAACAGCATGATTAAATCCACCATTTTCATAACCACTTCGTTAAGCGAATCGAAAAATTTTACTAGTGGTTTTGCTTTTTCTTCTGGAATTAATAATAAACAAATCCCAACAAATAGAGCAAAGAAAATAATTTGGAGCATTTTCGCTTCACCCAAAGATGTAAAGATATTACTAGGAAAAATATCAACCAAAGCTTGTAAAGGTCCTGCATCCTGCTGCGCAGAAGCTTTTTCTAATTTATCGATAACACCTTCATTATTTTCATATTTCGTCTTAATTTTAGCAATGGTTTCTGCAGACATTCCTGCGCCTGGTTCTACTGTGTTTACTATAGTTAAACCAATAATAATTGCAATTAAGGTCGTACCAATGTAAATAACGATGGTACGTAATCCCATTGTTTTAATTTTAGAAATATCTTTTAAATCTGAAATCCCTTTGATTAAAGACGCTAAAATCAAAGGTACAGCTATAAGTTTCAGTAAATTGATGAATATTTCTCCAAAAGGTGCAATCCAATCGGTAACGAAACCTTTTCCTCCAACAACAGAATTCATAATAAATCCGAAGATGATTCCTAAGATCATTCCAATAATAATTTTCCAGTGTAATGCTAGTTTTTTCATATATTCTTTACTCTTTTAAACTCTATAATATATTCTTAATTGTACATTTTATTTAGCAAATAGAAATCTGCTAGTACCAAAGCAGCCATAGCTTCGACAATTGGAATAGCACGTGGCACAACACAAGGATCATGTCTTCCTTTCCCTTGCATTTCTACAATATTCCCTAAACTATCTAAAGTATCTTGTTTTTGAATAATAGTTGCTACAGGTTTAAAAGCAACTCTAAAGTAAATATCCATACCATTACTTATTCCGCCTTGAATACCTCCAGACAGATTTGTTTTTGTCGTCCCATCTTCATTAAACAAATCATTATGCTCACTTCCTTTCATTTTTGCGCCACAAAACCCACTTCCATATTCAAACCCTTTTACAGCGTTTATAGATAACATTGCTTTACCAAGATCTGCATGAAGTTTATCAAAAACAGGCTCGCCTAAACCAACTGGTACATTCTGAAGCACACATGTAATAGTTCCTCCAATAGTATCTCCTTCTTTTTTAATCGCTTTTATTTTAGCAATCATTTGTTCTGCTACAGCTTCATCAGGACAACGCACAGCATTATTTTCCGTCTTAGAAAAATCTAAATCTTGATAAGGTTTTTCTAAAAACAAATCACCAACAGAAGACGTATAAGCATTAATTTTTATTGAATTCAATAATTGTTTAGCAATAGCTCCAGCAACTACACGACATGCTGTTTCTCTTGCCGAACTTCGACCTCCTCCTCTATAATCACGAACACCATATTTTTTTTCATAGGTATAATCGGCATGACTTGGTCGATATACATCTTTAATATGAGAATAATCTTTAGATTTTTGATTGGTGTTTTTAATTACAAACCCAATTGGTGTTCCTGTGGTTTGACCTTCAAAAATTCCAGACATGAACTCTACTGCATCTGGTTCTTTACGTTGTGTGACAATCTCAGACTGTCCTGGCTTACGTCGGTTTAATTCGTTTTGAATGGCTTCAAAATCTAACTCTAATCCTGCAGGGCAACCATCTATAATACCTCCAATAGCAACACCATGAGATTCTCCAAACGTGGTAAGTTTAAAAATATTTCCAAAGGAATTCCCAGCCATAAACAAAGATTTTACGCTAATGTAATTCTAAAAATAGAGAAACAAAAACAGAAACCAACAAAGCTTCCTCTTTGAAAAGAAAAAGAACGCAGCCACTACCCAGCAACTAATTGATTTATTGTTGATTATAGGTTTCACCTTAATTAAAAAACGTATCGGTTTCTTTGCATTTAAATTGCTAATCCAAAAAAGTTAAATTAGGGCTTGCCGAAGTATGGTTACTGGATGTAATGCTTCACGCTGAGTTCCATCTTTAATTTGATGTCTGCAACTCGTTCCATTAGCCGAAATAACTACAGTAGGATCTGTATTTCGAATAGCAGGAAAAAGCGTCTGCTCTCCAATTTGCATACTTATCTCATAATGTTCTTTTTCATACCCAAAACTACCAGCCATTCCGCAACAACCACTTGGTATAATTGTAACTTTATAGTTTTTAGGCAAATTTAATACTGTAAAACTAGACGATTGGTTTGCTAAAGCTTTTTGGTGACAATGTCCATGAAATTTAATTAAACGCTCATCTGAAGTGAACTGTTCTGGCCTAATATGTCCTAACTCAATTTCTTGTTGAAGAAATTCTTCGATTAAAAACGTATGCTTTGCAACTTTTCTTGCTAAAGCTTTATCATCTACTAGTCTCAAATATTCATCTTTGAAACTTAAAATAGCAGAAGGTTCAACACCAATTAAAGGAGAGTCTTCTGAAACTAAATCTTTAAATACTGAAACATTTTTATTAGCAAATTTCTTGGCTTGTTTAAGCAATCCTTTTGAAAGAAATGAGCGCCCAGATTCAAAGTGTTTTACAACAGTAACTTTATAATTTAAAGCTTTCAAAAGTCGAATAGCATCAACACCAATATCAGTATCTAGATGGTTTGTAAACTCATCATTAAAAAAATAAATACTCTTAATATAATTTTTGTTATTTATTTCGTTTTCAAATTCTTGAACTACCTTATTTAAACTTTTTCTTGAAATCAAAGGCATGGATCTTTCTTTTGCGATTCTAAATGATTTTTTCAAAATAGAAGCCGTAATCTTATTAGAAAACATAAAATTTGTCAAGCGCGGAAATTTACTTCCAAAGCTATTTAAGCGATTATTATACGCAAAGAGTTTTGTGCGCCAACTTACACCATTTGCTTTTTGATATTGATGTAAAAATTCAGCTTTCAGACTCGACACATCTACACTACTAGGACACTCACTAGAGCAAGCCTTACAACTTAAACACAAATCAAAAACCACCTTCAATTCCTCATGATCAAACTTATTAGCTTTTTCAGAATGCGTTAAAAATTCGCGAAGCGCATTTGCTCTCGCTCTTGTTGTATCTTTTTCATTTCGGGTCGCGCGGTAACTCGGACACATTGTTCCTCCAAATTCAGGCAACTTTCTACAATCTCCTGAGCCATTACATTTTTCAGCCTCCCTTAACACACCTGATGCACTTGAGAAATCTAATATAGTTTCTATTTCAACCTCACGCCTATTAGACTCATACCTAAAGGATTTATCCATTGGAAATGCGTCTACAATTTTCCCTGGATTAAAAATATTATTAGGATCAAAAACCGATTTAATTCGTTTTAATATCGTAAAATTCTCTTCACCAATCATCATTGGAATAAACTCAGCACGCACAATACCATCGCCATGCTCACCACTCATAGAGCCCTGATACCGTTTCACCAAATGCGCTACATCTGTTGTTATTTTCCTAAACAATGCAACATCCGCTTTCTTTTTAAGATTTAATATTGGTCGCAAATGCAACTCCCCAGCTCCTGCATGCGCATAATACACAGGCTTTTGATCATAAGCTTCCATTAAAAGAGAAAACTCTTTAACATAACTAGATAAATCTGCCAAAGCAACAGCTGTATCTTCTATACAAGCTACCGTCTTTTCATCTCCAATCATATTTCCTAACAAACCT
The DNA here is from genome assembly GCA_002162685.1 of Flavobacteriales bacterium 33_180_T64. Classification (GTDB taxonomy): domain Bacteria; phylum Bacteroidota; class Bacteroidia; order Flavobacteriales; family Flavobacteriaceae; genus Psychroserpens. Next base: position 315,464 of record MAAQ01000014.1, on the reverse strand, counting down.
AAACCTGCCTTTCTTAGCTCATTAGCCTTATCTATATTTTTTGATTTAAGTATAGGGTTCACATAACTCAACTCAGACCTTTCTAAATCCGAAACAAGAGACTCAACCATGAGATCTAAACACTCAACATTATTTGCTCTTATTTCACAAAGCAATATTGCCGCTGGATCTCCTTCAATAAACTGCCTGTTGACTTGCTGTGTTTTATTATGCTTTGTGAGATCCAAAATGGTTTTATCAATCATCTCACAAGTATATAAATCGTGCTGCATAACCACAGTAACCGCATCTAAACAATCTTGAATAGATTCAAAATGCGCAGCAATCATTACGTTTTCTGGCGGTGGAAGCTTATCTAATTTCAGAGTTATTTGAGTTGTAAAAGCCAAAGTTCCTTCACTACCCGAAAGAAGGCTACACATATTAAAAGCATCGGACGACTTAGAAAACACTTCATTTTTAAGCAATTCATCAATTGCATAACCCGTATTTCTTCTATGAATTTCAGGTTTAGGATATTGAGCCTTTATGTTTTGCTGTGCTTCAATAGAAGATAATTCAGAAAATATAGTTTTATAAATTCGCCCCTCTAAGGTATCTAGCTTTGTTTTTCCCTCAAACTCCTCCAGAGATACACTTGAAAAAACAACCTCACTTCCATCACTCAAAATAGCCTGTAATCCTAAAACTTTATCACGAGTAACTCCATACTGAATAGACGTTGTGCCAGAAGAATTATTCCCCACCATACCTCCAATCATACAACGATTTGAAGTGGATGTATTTGGTCCAAAAAACAACCCAAAAGGCTTTAAATAATTATTGAGCTCATCCCTAACAACACCCGGTTGCAAAGTAACCGTTTGCTCTTTTTCGTTTACATCTAGAATTTTATTAAAATATTTTGAAATATCAACCACAATACCCTTTCCCACACACTGACCTGCTAGTGATGTCCCTGCTGCTCTAGGTATTAATGAAGTATTATATACTCTTGCAAATTGAATAAGTCGCTTTATATCATCTTTAGTTCTAGGCAAGACTACTGCTAAAGGCAGCATCCTGTACACTGAAGCATCTGTTGCATACAAAACCCTCATCAACTCATCATAATACAACTCGCCCTCTAGTTGAGCAGATAATACATGTAATTGAGATTCGTTAATCATATATATGCTGAAGTATACATAAAGCTAAAAAGAAATTTAATAAAACTCCTTTTTTGGCGTTATTTTTGTAAAGTTAATCCGAAATAGAAATATTCAACCTTTTTAAGGTGTGTATTTTACAATTAATTAATACAATAAAAACTTATATTTTATGAAAAAATTATTTTTAGCAGCAATTGCTATTATTGGCTTTACCACAGTAAATGCTCAAGACATTTCAGACAATGCTATTGGCCTTAGATTAGGAGACAGTGATGGTTTTGGAGCACAAATCTCCTATCAACGTGCACTAGGAGAAAACAATAGACTTGAACTTGATCTCGGTATCACAAGCGGAAACAATTATGACGGATTTAAACTAGCAGGAGTATACCAATGGGTATGGGCTCTTGATGGAGATTTTAACTGGTATGCAGGTGTCGGTGGCGGAATAGGGTCAATAAACCTAGACAACACCCCTCAAGGCGTTGATGATAGCGAAACTTTTATTTTTGCTGCAGGGAATATAGGTATTGAATATAACTTTGATATTCCACTACAATTATCACTAGATGCTAGACCTGAGCTTGGGTTTGGCGACTATAGAGATGATTTAGACTTTGATATCGCTCTTGGGATTAGATATCGATTCTAAAAATTAAGAGAAAGAAGAAGAAGAAGAAGAAGAAAAGCGTTTTCAGATGAAAACGCTTTTTTTTTTACTGTTTACCTACAAACATCTACAAATAACGTTCCTTAATAATCTCACAATGATGATTCTCGTGACCAACTATAATAAAGGCAATAGCTCTTGATGAAAGATTACTATTACTCGCAATACCAATTTGCAACAACATATCTTCAGAAAAGCTGTCAAACAAAATAATACTAGCCAACCTCACCGCTTTATATTCATTCATCAAACTATATATAGATCGATTGTTTGCCCCAGAATGCATCGCATACTCATTTTGACTAAATCCAGGAAACAAGGCTTTATCTTTTCTAGCAATACACAACGCTCTATAAGCAAACACGCGCTCTGTATCGATTAAATGCTGAATAACTTCCTTAATTGTCCATTTACCTTCCTCATACCTATATTCTAATTTATCCTCAGAAATGGACTCTAAAAAAGCAATGGTTTTATCTCCATTATCTTTCAGACCATTTAGTAATGTCACAGAACCAACTTTTTCAATATAAGTCTGATAATATGGGTTATACTCCTCTTTCCGTAAATCTTCTTTAGTCATAATTACATATGTGTTTTATTCAAAAATAACAAAAAACCCTTTGTCAAACGTATCGACAAAGGGCTGTTTTTTTATGATTTCCAAACTACTATAATTCATTGAAAATAGTATGCATCAAACGCTTTTTATCATTTATACTCTCCTCAAGACTAATCATAGTCTCTGTCCTATAAATACCCTCAATATCATCTAACATAAAAATAATATCTTTAGCATGAGACGTGTTTTTAGCTCTTACTTTACAGAAAATATTAAATTTACCTGTTGTAATATGAGCAACGGTTACATAAGGAATCTGATTAATGCGCTCTAACACAAACTTAGTTTGAGACGTATTATTTAAAAAGACACCAACATAAGCTATAAACGAATATCCAAGCTTTTGATAATCTAATGTTAAAGATGAGCCACGAATAATTCCAGCCTCCTCCATTTTCTTTACTCTTACATGTACTGTTCCAGCAGAAATAACTAGTCTTTTTGCTATATCTGTGAAAGGAATTCTCGTATTATCAATCAACATATCTAAAATCTGATGATCGATTTCGTCTAATTTAAATTTTGCCATTTTGTAACTTTACATAAATTTTATACAAAAATAACGCAAAACCTTTAAAGATATCGCATTAAAAAGTGACTTTTTTACAGTTTTAGTAAGAATTTTTCATTACCCACAACAACGAAATCGATTTCGCTACCTTCTACTACAGCTAAATCACCACCCTCGAACACCTGACTCCCTCTAGCATCAATCTCATTATGAGCACAATAATGCCTCAAATCTGAGATTTTTTCGACTTTAGGAACAAACACCAACGAATTATCAATTAATTCCTCTTGATACTGTATCGCCACATCCAAATCGCTAGTATTTTTCACAATAATATCATAGAAACGTTTTCTATTTTTCGGAATATCAAAATACAATTGACAATAGTCACCATTAACCTGATTTTCTGATATATAACTCAAAGACACTAGTAACGATTGAAAAATAAACTCACGTGTTTGTTCCCTCATATAGTCACCAGCATAGTGCCCAGCTTCAAATAAAATTGTTGGCACATTTAGAGCTTGAAATGTATCTCCAACACAATTAATATTAAATCCATCATCATAAACACCAACTTGATTCACTATTTGTTTTTGGAGATTATTATTCATCATAGAAATAACCTCCATTGCGATTTTCCTAGTACTAGTAACTAATCGCTCTTCTTCTTGGGCTGGCGCTAAAAATGAGACCGTAGCAGGGTTACAAGTATTACCGGCACTAAATATAGTGCGTTGCCCATGCAGGTTAAAACAAAAATGCGGCTTAAAATCATCAAATACAGATCGCAACACCTTACTTTCAGGCTGTGATAAATTCTGAGCATCTCTATTTAAATCAACCCCATTTGCATTTAACCGCGTATATGCTTTTGCTCCATCCGGACTTAATATTGGTATAATCTTAATAGTACATGTATTTAATATAGCACTAAAATTCTCATCAGAAACACAATTAAGTAAATCAAAAACCGCCTTTGTAGTTGTACTTTCATTTCCATGCATCTGTGACCACATGAGTATTTTTTTCTCACCACAACCAAAAGTCAACGTATAAATCGGAATACCATTTACAGATTTCCCAACCTCCAAGATATCAATTTTTTTATCCAATTTTTCAAGAATAGGAGCAACAGACTCATGATGAATATACCTACCAAAAAGCAATGTTTCTTTATAGGTTTTAAATAACGATTTTAGAGTTTCTAGACGCATGCATTTTAATTAATATACACAAAGGTAAACATTTGATAATTTACAATTGTAAACACCTTGAATTTCAATTTTCATTCAAAATTAGTTACTAATGTATACAAGATAGAAGCCTAATGCATTCTGATAATCAAGATTATATCATAAAAATAAAAATCAGCATATATCACTCTATTAATCAACCTTTTAAACATAGTGACATGAAGTTATTGTTTCGTATGATAATTTAATTTAGAGCTTATCCTAGTATAACTACAGCAATATGTTTACATTTGTAACGTTACAAAACTAACCTTTCAAGGTTTACAATGATAAACAACGAAGAATTCACAAAACGGCTTCAAAAAGTCATCGATTTTTACGGAGAATCTGCATCTTCTTTTGCTGAAAAAATTGGAGTGCAACGCTCTAGCATTTCGCATATTTTATCTGGTCGAAATAAGCCAAGTTTAGACTTTGTATTAAAAGTGCTTTCCTCCTTTCCTGAAGTCGAATTATATTGGCTAATGAAAGGTAAAGGGAATTTCCCTGCTGAAAAAAAAGAGACACGCAAAGAAGAAATTTCCAAAGAAAAAAAACACCTTATTTCAAAAACACCTCAAATTTCCCAAGCTGCCAAATCTGAAGACAAAACAATTGAACGGATTGTAATTTTTTACACAGATGGTACTTTCAAAAATTTTGAGCATTCATAGTTTTCTGCAATTTTTAAAATACCGATTCCGATAAATCGCATACGGTTTTGTAATTTTGCATAAAACTTATACTATGCGAAAAGCTTTCCTTTTGCTTTCACCTCTACTTTTCATAAACTGCTATCAAGCTGAACGAAACTGTTCTGATTTTAAAACTGGAACATTTGAATTCACATATACTATTGATGGGATAGAGAAAACTGGAACATTTGTACGCACGAATGATTTAAACATAGACTACTATGAGAACAAAATAGATTCTGCAACAATTAGATGGATAAACGATTGTGAGTTTATTCAGAAGAAAATCAACCCAAAGCGTAAAAATGAGGAAAAAGCAATACACATGAAGATCCTTACTACAAGTGATGACTCTTATACTTTTGAATACCAATTAGCCGTTAAAGATGCCTATAAAAAAAAGCGCGTAGAAAAAGGAACAGCAAAAAAGATTAAATAATATGCTAGATTTTTATCGATTGGCCATGCTGCTATAGCATAATTAGCTTGGTACTTTTTACCTACCTACCCTTTAATCGTTAATGACGCATAAAAACAAGCTCTAAAACTCTTCATTACACTTACAGGTCATATTAATTTATGAGAGCTAGATTGTAACAACTTATCTAAAGAGCAATGAAGACGAACTCTAAATGGGTTTTAATCCATTACAAATTTAAATCCAGCGGTAATAATATTTGAACTAAGCGTATTATCCCTATCATACTGTGTGTATTTTAAATCTATACTTTTTAAGCCTAATTTCCAGATATGGAATTTGGTAAAAATATCTGTATATGACACTCCAAAACTAAATTGATTTGCACTATACTTTGACAAATCGTAATCAGACGTATAGAATTCACTTGTAGACAGATGCCCTTCATATACGTTAAAATAATCTACAGCCGTTTGATTATAAAAGCGGTACGATGGATAGAACGTAAATTTATCATTAAGTTTTATAGGCAGTTCAACACTTGCCGTATGCGACTTAATTCCCCAATCATCAAAATAATAACGATAAAAAGTTCTAACAACAAAAGTTTCATTAATATAATAATTTAAACGCCCGCCTAAAGCAACTTTAAACCTAGAATCTGGCAAACGCTCAATATCATCGGCCAAATGAAAATTATCAATAAAAGAATCTGCCACATCACTAAAATAGACACGCTGAAAAGGCGTAGAAAGCAAACCATCTTGCATCACTAGATCTAAAGCTAATGAACCTTGTAGGTTTTTAGATAAGATTTGTGAAAAGCCAAAACCTAAGGCATATGTATTGCGGCCTTCATCATCAAAGACTGAAAAATCAGGACTATAATTAGTGTTTCCTATAATCACATTTTGAGTAAACAAATCACTATTTAATCCATTCCCTCCTTCAGTAAACGGTCTTAATTCTGTTGGATATAAAGCATTCCAAGTATCTACATAAATATTTCCATTTACACTTACTTCTGTATTCTTTTCATTAAAAAGCTTCGCATAACTCCCTCCAACTCCAATAGAGAAATAATCATATTCTGCAGACACAGATAGCTTAGCAGACCAAATATCATTTCTATCATCTGAACTATGACTATAAGAACCTGTTAAATTCGTCCACAAATCTGCTCCAGAAGCGCCAGAACTTGCAACAAATGGATCTGCAGGATTACTTCCATCAAAAGGCCCTACATTACTTGAAGATGCAGACGTGTAAGCCGAAACTCCAGCATCAATGGTAAGGATATCATCATCATTTAATGGTATTGAAACAATAAAAGTCACAGTTACATCTGTTAATTCTTCAGTTCCTATTCCTCCACTAACCGCTGCATTATCTCCATCTTGAGAATAATAACTTGACAAAAAATCAATTTCAGTAGTTTCTAAAACACGTTTTTTATAAACCGTTGTAGAATCTTGAGCTTGTGAATATAATAATTGAATTGAGCAAACAGTAAAAATGACAAACGTTATTTTTTTCATACTTACATTTTAAATGAATTAATTACAACCACAGCCACCACCTGTTTTCCCTCCATTCGCACCAGCTGCAGCTTCTCTATAAGAATGTACAGTTGTAATATTCCTATCAGCCTTTTTAGCTGCTAAAACCATATCAGGATCATTTAAATTTATTTTATCATATTCTTTTACCACAACACATGATGTCGAAAATGACAAAACTACTAGAAGCAATATTATTCGTTTGATCATATTTTATTGATTTTAATATTATTAGACGTAAAAAGACTCCCTTTATCATCTATTATTATACATTCAATATTAGATAACTGATTAATTCTATTTAAACCAACATTTATTCCCATTACAAAAACAGAAGTTGCAAGAGCATCGGCTATTTCTGCTTTTGGAGCAAATACAGTAACACTAATAATCCCGGAAGAAGGATACCCCGTTCTTGGGTCAATAATATGCGAATAGCGCTTACCGTTAAATGTCACTTGCTTTTCATAATTACCCGATGTCACGACTGCTCCATTAGTTATTGGAAGCAAAGCAAACGCCTTCTCTTTATCTAAAGGATTAGTAATAGCAACTTTCCATTCTTCTCCATTAACCTGCTTTCCCCAAGTATTCATATCTCCTGAGGCATTAATTATTCCTGAAGCAACACCTTTTTCTATTAGAAGAGCTTTAGCTTTATCTGCCGCATACCCTTTTCCTATTGCACCAAAACCAATTCTCATCCCCTTTCTTTTAAGAAAAACAGAAGTATTAGAAGCATTAAGTATAACGTTTTCAAAACCCACTTTTTCTACTGAAGTTTTAACATCAATTTCAGAAGGCATTTTTGTCATACTCCCATCAAACCTCCATATCCTATCCATCGATGCATACGAGATATCGAAAGCCCCATCAGTTAATTTAGAAATCGCTAATGATCGGCTTATAAGATCAAAAAGTTCTTTATCTACAATCACAGGTTTAATACCTGCATATCTATTAATCTCAGATGTTTGCGATTTTGCATCCCAAGAAGAAATAAGACTTTCAATTCTACTAATTTCCGAAACAGCCAGACCAATATAGTCCTGAGCCTCAATTGAATCCTTTGCTATAACAGTAATATCAAAACGACTTCCCATAAGCTTCAAAGTTTGCTTATGAGCTGTCTGGGCTTCCGTTTCTGTAAAAAACCCAAAGACAATTATAACTGAAAGTATCAAAAGTCTTTTCAAAAAATCACGATTTAAATGATTCTAAAAGTTTAATATATCCTGAAGGCGATGCATTCTTATAACCTACAGAACCTAAAAATTTTCCGTTCTCATCTAAAACAACAACATAAGGGAAGTATCCTTTTGAATTATACATTTGAGCCAATTGATTATTGTGCATTTGTTGCGCCGCGCTTAAAGCATTCTTTTTTCGCTTAGGAAAATCAGCTTTTAACATTACAAAATGATCTTTAGCATAGTCTTTAAACTCATCAGTATGCCAAATTTTTTTATCTAATTTAACACAAGGTGCACACCAATCTGATCCTTGAAAAACCAATATTATAGTTTTGTTTTCTTTTTTAGCTGACGCTTTAGCTTTCTCTATATCTGTAATCCAGTTTTGAGAAAAACCAGATACAGAAATTAATAAAACCAATAGGATCAAAATTTTGTTCTTCATTATTACGATTAATTAAATTATAACTTTTTAAACGACACTCCTCTCAAAAAATTATACCTAAACAGTTAAAAAAAGTTAAAATAGCATATAAATTCATATTGAAAAATACGCGTTTTATTAAACAGTCATTAAATGCAAATCATAACAATGTTTATTTGCAGCGACAAACTATGCCTATTTTATATTAAAACAATGTAATTTGTCCTTGGTCATCTAAATCGGCAGACTCATCATCAGAATTATTAGTTTTTTTTTCTTCAGAGGCATCCTCAGTATTAACAACCTCATCTATACTTTCAATAGTTTCATCAATCACTTCAATTTCTTCAGCCGGAACCACTTCAGGAGCTTCATACGGTAAAGGATCTAATAGGTTTACCTGATTTACTTTTTCTTTGGTTAATTGATTTCCAAGTGCCGACAAGCCTTTAATTGTAATAAACGTTTCAAGATTAATTGTTTCATTCTCTTTTCTATCCTTCCCTCTTTCCTTCTTAAATTCTATTTCTGCCATTGGTTTCCAATCGGTAGAAACAATCTCGAGTTGAGAATCTGGATGATCTGAAATAAAAGACTCTTCACGACCTTCATTTTCAATTATAAAGCGTTTAACATAATACATCTCTTTTTCACCATTATAGTAAATAACTGATATTGGTTTTTTAGGGATCCATTTTTCAAGTACAATCATATCTTCATCAAAATGCGTGCTCAATTCTGGTCGTATTGTTTTCACAGAACCAGACTGCGTAATGATAATTAATCTATCTTCGCCTCTAAACTCTCCTATAAGTTCACCTCTTTCGTCTACATTAAGACGTTGAACCGTATCATCAAACCATATTCTACGAGGCTTTAATGTAGAGACACCTTTTTCTTTAAGCTCAATTTTTTTGATAGCGTATTTTGTAACAAGATTTCCTTTAGACGCTCTACCTTTAATAAGAACCTCAGCAAAATCTAAATCCCATTTTAGTTTTTTAATACCTCCTACTTGTCTCAAAAAGATAGTTATTACCTCTGCCTCTCCATTAGGATTTGCAGAAAAATACCACATCTTAGAGCTCTTAGCTCCATTTGTTAGATCGTATTCTTTATCTCTAGTCATTGCTGTTACAGCAAAACGCTTTACGTAAGCAGGACCTTTACTTCCATCACGATAAATCATATTATAAATAGTACGTTTATCTTTTTTCTTAAACACAGCAACATGAATAATATCCTTCCCTACAAAGGTCTTACTATCTACTTTTGTTACCATCATTTTACCATCTTGAGTAAAAACAATAATATCATCTATATCACTACAATCGCAAACATATTCATCTCTACGCAAGGACGTACCAATAAAACCTTCTGCACGATTAACATATAATTTAGTATTTCGAATAACAACCTTAGTTGCATCTACATCTTCAAATGTTCTAATCTCTGTTTTTCGCTCACGCCCTTCTCCGTATTCCTTTTTAAGACGTTGGAAATAAGCAATTGCGTATGCTATAAGATTTGCTAAATGGTGTTTCATTTCTGCTATTTGATCTTCTAAAGCATCAATCTTTTGTTGTGCTTTATCAATATCAAATTTTGAAATACGCTTAATTCGAATTTCAGTTAAACGCGTAATATCTTCAACTGTAATTGCACGTTTTAAATGTTTAACATGAGGCTTCAGCCCTTTATCAATAGCATCAATAACACCATCCCATGTTTCCTCTTCTTCAATATCACGATAGATTCGTTTTTCAATAAAAATGCGCTCTAAAGAAGCAAAGTGCCATTGCTCTTCAAACTCTCCTAATTTAATCTCTAATTCACTCTTTAAAAGCTGAACTGTATTATCTGTTGAGCGCTTCAACATTTCTGTAACACCAACAAATAATGGTTTATTATCTTCAATAACACAACCTAAAGGAGAAATTGAGCTTTCACAATTTGTAAACGCATACAATGCATCAATTGTTTTATCTGGTGAAATCCCACCAGGTAAATGCACCAAAATCTCAACATCTGCAGCTGTATTATCTTCTATTTTTTTAATTTTAATTTTCCCTTTATCATTCGCTTTCAGAATAGAATCAATTAAAGAAGATGTATTCGTTCCAAAAGGAATTTCGGTAATTGTTAACGTATTTTTATCTGACTGAGATATTTTTGCTCGCACTCTTACTTTCCCTCCACGTAAACCATCATTATAGTTTGACACATCTGCAATACCAGCTGTTGGGAAATCTGGAACTATCGTAAAACGTTTTCCATTAAGATGCTTTATAGACGCATCAATAAGCTCAATAAAGTTGTGCGGTAATATTTTGGTTGACAACCCTACAGCAATCCCCTCTCCTCCTTGTGCCAATAGTAGCGGAAACATTACCGGAAGATTAATTGGCTCCTTTCGACGACCATCATAACTGGCTTGCCATTGTGTTATCTTAGGATTAAAAACAACATCTAAACCAAATTTTGAAATACGAGCTTCAATATAACGCGATGCTGCAGCACTATCTCCGGTTAAAATATTCCCCCAGTTTCCTTGTGTATCTATTAATAAATCTTTCTGACCAATTTGCACCATAGCATCGGCAATACTAGCATCTCCATGTGGATGATATTGCATGGTGTGTCCAACAATGTTTGCTACTTTATTATACCTACCATCATCTAAGTCTTTCATTGAGTGCATGATACGTCGCTGCACTGGCTTAAAACCATCTTCAATAGCTGGAACTGCACGCTCGAGAATTACATAAGATGCATAATCAAGAAACCAGTCCTTATACATCCCAGTAACTCTGGTTATACTCTCTTGTGGTTCATCTTGATTATCTATGATATCTGTATTATCTTCACTCATTAATCTGCGCTATTTTTATTCGATTTTATTATTTTATCTAAAGATTGCCTAATGTAGCGTCTCTTTCTTCTATTAACCAAAGTAATATTAAACACTGCATTGGTTTTTCTATCACGTTTATTTTTCAAATAAAACGTTAGTGTTTTATAGATAAAATAATTTTTAAACTTGAAGGCATAAAGTTCGTTTTTTTCAAACTCCAGTAATTGTTCTCTGTAATTAAACCGATCCGACAACAATAAGCCCTTGTTAGTAACCACCACTTTTAGTCCATCACTATCATATTCAAAATATTTAGAAATATAATGCACTACAAAAAACAAGATCACAAAGCCAGAAGAGACAAACAAAGATATTAGCGTAGATTTTGATGTAAGATTTCCAAACGTTCCAAACAAAAAAGCAAAAATAATAAACAACATTACCAGCACGAAATACACTGATATAATTGTGCTTTTTACTTTTGAATTATTTATGCGCATTTAAAACCTATCTTTTTATACTAATTAACTCCATTACATATTAAAATCATTAAGGTAAGACTTAAATATGCTTTTTCCATTTCTATTTATCACCGTCAATTAAATCTAATTCAACTTTCAAATTATTAATAATAAACTTTTGACGTGTCGGTGTATTTTTCCCCATATAGAAAGACAATAATTCTTCAATAGACATGTCTTTATCTAGCATTACAGGATCCAACCGGATATTATCTCCAATAAAATGCACAAACTCATCTGGTGAAATCTCACCTAAACCTTTAAACCTAGTAATCTCTGGTTTTGGTTTTAATTTCTCTATAGCATCACGACGTTCTTCTTCAGAATAACAGTATATCGTTTCCTTTTTATTACGCACTCTAAACAAAGGTGTTTGCAAAATATATAAATGCCCTTCTTTTATAACTTCAGGAAAGAATTGTAAGAAAAATGTAATTAAGAGCAACCTAATATGCATTCCATCAACATCAGCATCAGTAGCAATAACGACATTATTATAGCGTAAATCTTCAAGAGATTCTTCAATATTTAATGCTGCTTGCAAAAGATTAAATTCTTCATTTTCGTAAACAATTTTTTTGCTTAAACCATAACAATTAAGTGGTTTCCCTTTTAAACTAAAAACCGCTTGAGTATTTACATCTCTAGATTTTGTAATACTTCCCGATGCTGAATCTCCCTCAGTAATAAACAAGGTCGTTTCTAGATTTCTTGGATTCTTTGCATCTCCAAAATGCACACGACAATCTCTTAGTTTTTTATTATGAAGATTTGCTTTCTTTGCTCTATCTTTTGCTAACTTTCTTATTCCAGAAAGCTCTTTTCGTTCACGCTCAGCCTGAAGAATCTTTCTTTGGATTTTTTCAGCTGTATCTGGGTTTTTATGTAAAAAATTATCAAGATATTTTTTTAAGAAATCATTGATATAAGTTCTAACTGTTGGTAAGTTACCTCCCATATCTGTAGATCCTAATTTTGTTTTTGTCTGACTTTCAAAAATAGGCTCCATAACTTTTATAGAAATTGCTGAGACAACTGATTTTCTAATATCTGAAGCTTCATAATTTTTTCCATAGAACTCACGAATGGTTCTTACCAAGGCTTCACGAAACGCTGCTAAATGTGTTCCTCCTTGCGTTGTGTTTTGTCCATTAACAAAACTGTGGTACTCTTCACTATATTGAGTTCTACTATGCGTCAATGCAACTTCGATATCATCACCTTTAATATGGATAATATCATAAAGTCGATCTGTTTCATTTATGTTTTCAGCTAAAAGATCTTTAAGTCCATTCTCACTGTAATACTTCTCTCCATTAAAAATAATGATTAAACCAGGATTAAGATACACGTAGTTTTTGAGCATTTTTGCAACATACTCATTACGGTATTTATAGTTTTTAAAAATAATTTCATCAGGAATAAAAGATACTTTAGTTCCTTTACGTCTTGATGTATCATCAAGCATTTCCTGATTAATTAAATTTCCTTGTTCGAATTCTGCTGATGCCGATTTACCATCACGGGTAGATTCTACTCTAAAATAGTTTGAAAGTGCATTTACCGCTTTAGTACCAACACCATTTAATCCAACCGATTTTTTAAATGCTCGTGAATCATATTTTCCGCCAGTATTCATTTTAGAAACAACATCAACTACTTTCCCTAAGGGAATACCTCGGCCATAATCTCTAACAATGACTTTATTACCTTGAATAGAAACATCTATAGTCTTTCCCGCTCCCATGACGTATTCATCAATAGAGTTATCTAACACTTCTTTGAGTAAAATATAGATACCATCATCTGGCGACGAACCATCTCCTAATTTCCCAATATACATACCTGGTCGCATTCGAATATGTTCTTTCCAATCGAGCGAGCGTATATTATCTTCAGTATATTTGGTTTCTTGAGACATAAATAGATGAAAAAATTAGATAGAACGCTAATATAACACAACGTTTCAAAAAATAAAATAGGGTTTACACAAAGTAATTAACAATAAAAACTCAATGTTGTTGAGAACCTCATTCTTTTATTGCACACGAGGTGAATTTTCAGCTTTTTCTTTTAAGAATGTATTTCTAGCTCTAAGCAAGTTAGTCATATAACGTTTTAGAAACAACATATTGGCCAATCTTCCGAAGACACCAAAAGGGGATTGAAAATAAAACTTATCAATCATCAACGTATTATCATTTTTATTCTGAAAAATATGCTCGTGTTTAAATGATTTAAAAGCACCTGAAACCATTTCGTCTACAAAATAATTAGGTGGTTTAAATTGTGTGATTTTTGAAGTAAGCTGTTGTTTAACTCCAAAGTGCATAGCTTCCCAAGTAACCCATTCACCCAGCTCAATTAAACCTGAAGTTCTCCCTGCAATAGCTTTTTCATTAGAAAATTCTAATGAAGTTTCATGAAAACCAATGTCACGAGACAAATCAAAACAGGTTTTAATATCTGCTTTAATAAAGGTTTTAATTTCAATTAACGGCATTATACGTTAAACAAAAAGTGCATTACATCACCATCTTTAACTATGTAATTCTTTCCTTCAACACGCATCTTTCCCGCTTCTTTAACTTTAGATTCACTTCCAAATTGAATATAATCATCATAAGCAATCACTTCAGCTCTAATAAATCCTTTTTCAAAATCGGTATGAATTACTCCAGCTGCTTGAGGTCCTGTTGCTCCAATAGCAATAGTCCATGCACGAACTTCTTTAACACCAGCCGTGAAATAGGTTTGTAAATTTAATAATTTGTAAGCCGAGCGGATTAATTTAGAAGAACCTGGCTCACTTAACCCTATATCCTGAAGAAACATTTGACGCTCTTCATAATCGTCTAACTCATTTATATCTGCCTCTGTTCCAACAGCTAACACTAAGACTTCAGCATTTTCATCTTTTACAATAGCCTTTACTTGATCTACATATGAATTACCTGACACAGCACTACCCTCATCTACATTACAAACATACAATACAGGTTTTGCAGTAATTAATTGTGCTGGCCCAACAAATTCTTCTTGATCTTCATCGCTAAACTCTAAAGCTCTTACCGATTTTCCTGCTTCTAGTCCTGCTTTCAATTTTAATAAAACCGCTTCTTCTTTTTGAGCCTCTTTATTTCCTGTTTTTGCAGCACGCTTAACTTTATCTAATTTCTTATCTACCGTTTCAAGGTCTTTAAGTTGCAGCTCCATATCAATCGTTTCTTTATCACGAATAGGATCTATATTTCCATCAACATGGATAATATTATCATTATCAAAACAACGCAACACATGAAGAATAGCATCTGTTTCGCGAATATTCCCAAGAAATTGGTTCCCTAAGCCTTCACCTTTACTTGCTCCTTTTACTAAACCTGCTATATCAACAATCTCTACAGTAGCTGGCAATACACGTTCTGGGTTAACCAAGGTTTCTAATTTTTGAAGTCTTGGGTCTGGAACATTTACCACTCCTATATTAGGCTCTATAGTACAAAATGGGAAGTTAGCACTTTGCGCTTTTGCATTAGATAAACAATTAAATAAGGTTGATTTTCCTACGTTTGGTAATCCTACAATTCCAGCTTTCATCGAGTAAATTTATTTAGTTATTCCCGTAAAACGGAAATCGCTTTTTGCGACTGCAAATGTAATTAAATATCTTATTGTTTTAAACAAAAACTCTAAGTATAGCTCTCTAAAATTATTTTTTAATTATGAACGTTTGATATAATGTATCTTTCTTTTGTATCATCGTTTTCATAAAAGGAAATCCGATGGAATCATATTTAATATTAATAATATAATTAGGCTCAATATCCTTATCATTATAAAAGTACAAAATACTAACGTGTTTTAAAACATCATCATCCCATACATAGCTTTGCTCTGTTTTGCGATAACTAAAATCAGATCCAGGATAATTCAGTTGTGTTTGATTTTTTTTTGTAAGTAACCCTTCTTCATTGTAATTATAATTGGTGACATCATAAAAAACAACACCTTTTTGATAACTCTCTTTATTTATCTCACCTATTTTTGAAATGATCTTCTCGTTTTTTAATAAATATTCATAATCAATAGACCAACCAAAATTACTTCTCATGTTTTCAAAAATCGTATCTATTTTCCTTTCTCTTTCAAAAGTAAAATACTCCGTATAATCCGTGAATTCTCTTTTTTGTTTTAGTATGCCTAAAGAATCAAACTCATAATCATAAGAGCAACACATAAAACTTCTAAGCTTCTGATTAACCGATTTATTTAAATTCAACCTATAATAATTTAATGTATCATCTACATTTAATCGACTTATATTTCCATTAGTAATAATCTCAAAAGCAGAACGAATTTCATGCTTAACCATTAAACGAGGCACATCATCGGCATATGCGATCAACAAAGGGGTCAATCCTTTATTTTTCCTCTTAGAACATGATACAATAATTATAGCGCAAAAAAAAATTACATGTATTCTCATTATCGGTTTTATGTATGACTTGTGCGTTTGCAAATACGGCTGATTTTCTGCAGGAAAATCAAATTAATAAAGATGTGAAAATTTCAGGCATAAACCAAGTAAGCATTAATTATACATGATGCTAGACGCTGTGTTTTCAATTTTATAAATTTTCCTTTTCTGCTTTTCTCCAAAAGTAAATAGCAAAAATAGTCGTTACAATAGGAATCATCAATCCGTATTCATCAATCCAAAAGGTAGTGTTATCATTTGAAATAGTTAGAGGTGTACATACTTTTTGAATGTAAATATTGTGAATAGAATGGTACACAGCTGCTGGCCATAAGCTATTTGATTTAAAAGTATAATAAGCCAAAATAACGGAGATTCCAATTATCATAATAGTAAAAGCTCCCATATGCAACAAAAGGTTTTCGCCATTTCCATACATCAAATCGATTATAGGAAAATGCCAAATTGCCCAAATGATTCCACTTACAATTGCTAAAGATTTAAAAGACATTACTTTTCTCAATTCGAATATAAAAAAGCCTCGCCAACCTATTTCTTCTCCCAATGTAGAACCTAGGTTTTTGATTACACCAACAGTCAATAGCAGAAAAACCATTACTATTATAACAAGTGTTTGATTAGCACTATCAATACCTAATTCATTACTCCATTTTGTTATTCTCTCAGTACTTACAAGATCGCCAAAGCCAAAAAACCAAATTAACACATAAGCAATTGAAACATATAATAGAGGTGTGATGTATGAAAGTTTTAAGTATTTCAACTCTTTTAAACTCCAAGGCAAATTTGAAATAGGTCTCTTTCTAATTTTTAATGTAATTATTGATGCTAAAGCTGGCGATATCATTAACAAACCAACATAGATACTAGTTGGGTTTAATTTTAAAATAGCATAATATCCTATTGAACTCAAAGCAGTTAATAGTAATAAAAATAGAACTATTGTTTTCCACGTTTCTTTAATTTCCGAAGCTGTTTTTGGCATTTACTTTTTAGATTGGTTTTTAAATAGACGAATAGAATTTGGTTTTGCTACATTATTCCTAACTCATCATAAACTTAAAACAAAAAATCCCGAGCTTTATTACTCAGGATCTCCATTATAATCAAACATCTATTATAAACTAGTCTTCAGGATGCATAAAACGTTGTTTACCAAGAAGTACTTCTTCGGTTTCAACAATATCTTCATCAGGCACACAACAATCTACAGGACAAACAGCAGCACATTGCGGTTCTTCATGAAACCCTTTACACTCAGTACATTTATCAGGTACGATGTAATAAATCTCATCACTAATAGGTTCTTGAGCTTCATCTGCATTAACTGCATTTCCATTAGGCAATACGACATCACCTTCTAAACTCGTACCATCATTATAACGCCAATCATCAGCACCTTCATAAATTGCTGTATTTGGGCATTCTGGCTCGCAAGCTCCACAGTTAATACATTCGTCTGTTATAATAATCGCCATAGTGATTTTTCTTAATAGTTTGCGTAAATTTGCAGTTGCAAAAATAAAGCCAAAACATCGTATAACCAAACACAACATGGATTTACAGCAAAGAATTAACGCTTTTGTGAAATTAGGCGATTTTTTAAGTCAATTTTCTTCAGAAGACTTCAAAAAAAAAGATAATATCCCTCACAATGATTTATTTTTTGATGGCTTTAAACATCAAATAAAATTAGCAAAAGAACACAATGGATGGTTTACATTAAATAATATTGTTTTCGCATTAAATGGTTGGTCTAACCAATTAACTCATAGTAATATTAACAACTGGTTATTAGAGTATCCATTTAAAAAACTACAACCAAAAACTATAGCCATAATCATGGCTGGGAATATACCCTTAGTAGGTTTTCATGATTTTTTGTCGGTATTAATTTCGGGGCATAAGGTTTTGGTAAAACAGTCTTCAAACGACAAACATCTACTTCCATTTCTAGCTAAATATTTAGAGTTTATAGAACCCGAATTTAAAAATAGAATAACGTTTACCGAAACAAAGTTAGAAAATTTTGATGCAGTTATTGCTACTGGAAGTGACAATACAGCACGTTATTTTGAATACTACTTTAAAAATAAGCCTTCAATTATTAGAAAAAATCGAAATTCTATTGCCCTTTTAACTGGAAAAGAAACCGATGCTGAACTTAAAGCACTTTCCGAAGATATTTTCAGATACTATGGTTTAGGCTGTAGAAATGTCTCTAAGCTTTTTGTGCCTAAAAATTATGATTTTCAAAACTTCTTTAAAGCTATGTATGATTGGAACCCAATCATCAACTTAGCTAAATATGCTAATAATTACGATTACAATAAAGCCGTATATTTAATGAGTGAGTTTGAAATGCTTGAAAATGGATTCTTGATGATAAAAGAAGACAAAAGTTTCGCTTCCCCTATCGCAACCATGTTTTATGAATACTATACTTCCGAAGAACATTTAAAACAAATACTTGAAGAGAAAAAGGATCAAATTCAATGTGTGGTTTCTAACGGAATTATGGATGATGAAATAAAATTTGGACAAACCCAATTACCAAATCTTTGGGATTATGCTGATAACGTAGATACTATTGCGTTTTTGTTAAAAAACTAGTTGATAAATTATCAATTTTATAACCTATTTTTTAGTATAATTTAGCACCTTTGTGGAGATTAAAAACACAACTTATTTTTCGTTCCTACGGAAGAAAAAATCATAACTATGAAAAGACATAATTTTAGCGCAGGACCATGTATTTTACCAGGCAGTGTCCTTCAAAAAGCTTCAGAGGCAGTAATAAATTTTGATAATGGACTCTCTCTTTTAGAAATATCACATAGAAGCAAACCTTTTGTTGATATTATGGAAAACGCTAGGACCTTAGCTTTAGAGCTATTAGGTCTTGAAGGGAAAGGTTATAAAGCTTTGTTTTTACAAGGAGGTGCAAGCACCCAATTTTTAATGGTAGCACTTAATATGCTAGAAAAACGTGCCGGTTATTTAAACACCGGAGCTTGGAGCGATAAAGCAATTAAAGAAGCTAAAATTTATGATGACATCTATGAAGTAGCCTCTTCTAAAGATGCCAATTACAACTACATTCCTAAAGGATATGATATCCCAACAGATTACGATTATTTTCACTGTACATCAAACAATACCATATTTGGCACACAGATGAAAGAATTTCCTAACACTCCTATTCCAATGGTTTGTGATATGAGTAGTGATATTTTTTCTCGTCAGTTAGATTTCTCTAAATTTGATTTAATATATGCTGGCGCTCAAAAAAATATGGGACCAGCTGGCACAACTTTAGTTGTAATAAAAGAAGATGTTTTGGGTAAAGTATCTCGTAAGATTCCTTCAATGATGGATTACAAAGTACATATAAGCAAAAGCAGTATGTTCAATACACCTCCAGTTTTTGCTGTTTACACCTCTATGCTAACTTTAGAATGGCTAAAAAATCTTGGTGGTATCTCAGCAATTGAAAAAGAAAATGATAAAAAAGCACAATTAATATATTCTGAAATTGATCTTAATCCATTATTTAAAGGGTTTTCTACAAAAACCGATCGTTCTACAATGAATGCTACATTCACTTTAGCTAATGAAGATTTAAAAGAGACTTTTGAAACTATGCTGAAAGAAGCTGGTATTAATGGACTAAACGGTCACAGAAGTGTTGGTGGTTATAGAGCATCTATGTACAATGCAATGCCATTAGAAAGCGTTGGTATATTAGTTGATGTTATGAGTGAATTAGAAAGAAAAGCATAAAAAAAATTAAATGAAAGTATTAGCAAACGACGGTGTTTCACAAAGTGGAATCGAAGTATTAGAAAGTGCTGGTTTTGAGGTTTCAACAACCACAGTTGCGCAAGAGCAATTAGAAAACCACATAAAAGAAAATGAAATTTCTGTTTTGTTAGTAAGAAGTGCTACAACTGTCAGAAAAAACATAATAGACAACTGTCCAAGCCTAAAAATTATTGGTCGCGGTGGTGTTGGAATGGATAATATTGATGTAGACTATGCGCGTAGTAAAGGTTTACATGTTATTAATACTCCTGCAGCGTCCTCGCATTCGGTTGCAGAATTAGTATTTGGTCATTTTTATGGCTTAGCACGTTTTTTACATAATTCAAATCGTGATATGCCTTTAGAAGGTGATGCTAACTTTAAAGGTTTAAAAAAAGCCTATGCTAAAGGAACAGAATTAAAAGGTAAAACTTTAGGTATTTTAGGTTTTGGCCGTATTGGTCAAGCTACAGCAAAAGTAGCTATAGGAGCTGGAATGAAAATTGTTGCTTTTGATCCTTTCTTAGAAAAAGCAAATTTAGAATTAAATTTCTTTGATGGTCAAAAAGTGAATTTTGAAATAGAAACGATTTCAAAAGAAGAGGTTTTAAAACAATCTGACTTTTTAACGCTTCACGTACCTGCTCAAAAAGACTATGTAATTGATGAGGCCGAGTTTAAACAAATGAAAGATGGTGTTATTATTGCGAATGCTGCTCGTGGAGGTGTTGTTAATGAAATTGCACTTGTTAAAGCTCTTGAAAGCGGAAAAGTTGCAAGAGCAGCTTTAGATGTTTTTGAAAAAGAACCAAAGCCAGAAATTCAACTATTAATGAATCCTGCCTTATCATTAACACCTCATACAGGTGCTGCTACTAATGAAGCCCAAGATAGAATTGGTACCGAATTAGCGGATCAAATTATTCGTATTCTAAAATAGTTTCTCATAAAATGTGACTAAAACAAAAAAAAGGAGTCCTACTTAATGTTAGGACTTTTTTTGTAAATTTATTGTTCTATTATATTAATCTTATTTTAAAAATATTATGTCAGGAATTTTAGACTTATTAAACAGTGACCTTGGTAAAACAATTATTAGTGGTGTCTCTGGCTCTACAGGAACAGACCAAAATAAAACTAGCAGTGTTTTAACAATGGCCTTGCCTGTTTTAATGAAAGCAATGGAACGAAATGCTTCTACACCTCAAGGTGCTCAAGGATTAATGGGAGCACTAAGTGGAAAACACGATGGTAGCATCTTAGATAATCTTGGTAGCTTATTTGGTGGAGGTGTTGATAAAGGCGTTATTAATGATGGTGATAAAATTTTAGGTCATGTTCTTGGAAACAAAAAACAAGGCGTAGAAAAAATATTAGGTGAAAAATCTGGACTAGATGCTGGATCTGTAGCAAATATTCTTAAAGTAGCTGCTCCTATTTTGATGGGTGTTTTAGGAAAACAAGCTAAACAAAACAATGTTAGTAATTCAAATGACATAGGCGGTTTATTAGGCGGCTTACTAGGTGGTAATGACGCTAAAGAAGAGCAAAGTTTCTTAGAAAAAATACTAGATGCTGATGGTGACGGAAGCATGATTGATGATGTTGCAGGAATGGTATTAGGAAATGCTAGCAAAAAAGACGGTCTTGGTGGCCTTTTAGGAGGTCTTTTTGGAAAATAATAATATTAGCATCTAATAATTATATAAAAGCCAAACCTTGTGTTTGGCTTTTATTTTTAATAAAGAGTTTACTCAACAAAAAGCATCGTTTACTCATTGCCGTTTTTGTATATCGAAAATCAAATCTACCTTTGATGTATCTAGAAAAGAAATCCAAATTAGTAATACACTATAAAAGGAATGATTTTTGTAACTTTATAAATAAAAATGTGATGAAACGACAATTAATTTATCTTTTATTACCTGCATTACTTCTATTTAATTGTGGCAGTACAAATTCTATATCTGAAAATACAGCACAAACTGATGTTGCAGAAGAAGATATTGTTAAAATTACCAGTGAAAAGGCTGAATATGAGATTGTTATTATTGAACCTGGTTTTAATACTTGGCTAGCTTCAACTGCAAGACCTCAAGGCTACTATTCTCAATCTTACATGGAATCTAGAAATCGAATATTTGTACAAGCATGGAATTCAAGAGTTTTACAAGTAAATAGGTATGATCCAAATCTATATGAAATGCAGATAGATTATAGAACCAATATTGATTATGGTTATGATTTAAATTACAAACTATATAACTATTTTATTTATTTTCAATTAACACATAATCAAAAACTATCTACAATTATTCCTAGAATTTAAATTATCTTTGCATAGCAAAATTTTGTTATGCTTAAAGACTTCAAATCTAACTGGGACATTCAAAAAAACTGGCAACTTATTTTTCCTTTCTTAGGAATATTAGGTTTAGGCTATAGTTCGTTTAAATTTGGTCTAAAATTCACCAATAGCTATTCTATTTTTTTTACAATTGGTCTATCTGCTCTTTTCTTTTTTATTCTTTTAAAACTCATACTCTTTTTTTTTAAAAAACTAGAAAACAAATGGATTGTAGATTTTAGATGGGAGATGATTAGAATTTTCATCGTATTTGCCATTACCGGATCCTCCTCAGTGTTTGTTGGACAACCAATTATTAAACTCATTGGAATTACTAAAGAAAACTTAAATCCAGTCCTATATTGGATATTATTTATTAGTATTGGGCTCATTTTCTATCAAATTCTTTTGGTAACATTTGGCTGGCTATTTGGACAGCATAAATTTTTCTGGGAGTTTGAAAAGAAAATGCTTAGACGTTTCGGACTTGGAAAGTTTATAGATAAATGACAAACAACAAACAGCACATATCAATTCAGATTGTAATATTATTACTAACATTCGTATTAATATTACCTTCAGTTGTTAAGTTTTCTCATGTGTTTAGCCACCATGAGCATGAAGTTTGCTTTGGCGAAAATCAAACGCACCTTCATGAGGTTGATTTAGATTGCGAATTCTTTAAATTCAAAATTCAAACCCAAAACACCTTTTTAAAACCTAATTATGAGCTGCTATCTACAAACAACAACCATAAAACAACACCATCTTACTATACTTTTCTAAGTGATTATCAACGCTTGCATTTTTCTCTTAGGGGACCTCCATTTAATAGTTAATATTTTATTTGAAAATTATTATTTAACTATTAAACTTAAAAATGAAAAATACACATTTTACAGTAATGCTATGCCTTATAGCGTTACAATCATTATTTGCACAACATCATCTAGAAGGTAAAATTACAGATGCTAAAACAGCTCAACCTTTAGCCTTTGTTAACATATACTTACCACAGTTTGAAAAAGGAACTATTACCAATGACAGTGGTGAATTTAGTATTGAAAATATTCCTAGTGGAAACCATAAAATCATAATATCATTTGTAGGTTATGAAACCTTTTCAAAAACATTAAGCTTTCCTGTTTCCGAAGTATTAAATATTGCTTTAACGCATTCGGCAATAGAGATGGAAGAAATAATTATTTCTACACCTTTTCATAAATTACAAAGTGAAAATGTAATGAAAGTAGAACGACAAAGTATTAAAGAACTTAAATCTCAAGGCGCTATCAATCTTTCAGAAGGTATAGCAAACATTGCTGGAGTATCAAGCGTAAGTACAGGGATTAGTATTGGGAAACCTGTAATTAGAGGTTTAAGCTCCAACCGCGTATTAGTATACACTCAAGGTATTCGTCTAGAAAACCAGCAATATGGTGGTGAGCATGGTTTAGGCATTAGTGATTCTGGAATAGAAAGTGTCGAAGTAATTAAAGGTCCTGCTTCTCTACTCTATGGTAGTGACGCGCTTGGCGGTGTTTTATATTTTAATCCTGAACGTTTTGCAAATGAAAATGCTTCCGAAGGGAATATAAGTACGACCTATTTTACAAATACACAAGGTTATAATTCTACTGCTGGATTTAAATCCTCAGGAACAAATTTCAAGTACCTATTTAGAGGAAGTGTTGCAGAACATTCAGATTATGACACTAAAAACTATCGCGTTACTAATACACGTTTTAAAGAACAAGACTTTAAAGCAGCTTTAGGATACCAAAAGAACAAATTCAAAACCGAATTCCGTTATAATATCAATCATTCTAAACTTGGAATCCCTGAAGGCATAGGAGAACAAAGCACAAACAAAACACCTTTAGAACCATTTCAAGACATTAGCAATCATATTTTTAGTTCGAAATCTACAGTGTTTTTTAACAATTCAAGTCTAGATTTTACTTTAGGATATATCTACAACGATAGAAAAGAATTTGAAGATCATCATCATGGTGAAGAAGAACATGAAAATGAGGATGAAGAACATGAAGAAGAAATGATTGGTGATGAAGCCCCTGCACTTCATATGAAGTTAAAAACCTTCAACTACAATGTAAAATACAACCTTCCAAAACTAGGCCGATTTGAAACAATTGTTGGTTTACAAGGTATGAATCAAGACAATAATAATTTTGGCGAAGAACTTTTAATACCAAATGCGACCACAAATGATATTGGTCTTTTAGCTACATCACATATTCATTTTGATAAAATAGACATCCAACTAGGAGCACGATTTGATCGTAGAAATATTGATATAAACAATCAAACAAGTCGAGATTTTAATAGTTTTAATGGAGCTTTCGGACTGAAAACAAAACTATTTAATACAATAACAGCTCGTCTAAATCTTGCAACAGGATTTAGAGCACCTAACCTAGCCGAACTAGCATCTAACGGAACTCATGAAGGTACAAATCGCTATGAAATTGGGAATATTGATTTAAACAACGAGCACAATTTTCAGATAGATTTTGCTCTAGAGTTTAAAAATGAACATGTAGAGGTTTTCGCAAATGTATTTTATAATGCTATCAATGATTATATTTTTCTAAACCCAAATGGCGAATTTATTGATGAGGATCCCGTTTTTACTTACATTCAAGACAATGCAAATTTATATGGAGGTGAATTTGGTTGGCATATTCACCCACATCCGTTAGACTGGCTACATTTAGAAACGAGTTTCGAAATGGTTACTGGACAGTTGGACGACAATAGCTACCTCCCATTAATTCCAGCAAATTCGTTACACAATACAGTGAGAGTTGAGTTTGAAAAGTCATGGCTTAAAAATGGTTATGCTTTTACAAAGTATAGTTCTACATTTGATAAAAAACATGTGAGTCTGTTTGAAACTAAAACTAAAGGATACAACTTACTTAGCATTGGTTTAGGTGGTACTTTAAACGTTTTCAAAAATGACCTTGAAGTCTCTATTGCTGCTAATAACATTTTAAATGAGACCTACATAAATCACCTATCTAGATTGAAATCTGATGCTATTTTAAATATGGGACGTAATATAAGTTTTGGATTGAATTATACGCTATAATTAAAAGCGCCATTTTGAACCAATATTATTGGGTATCACATGGTAACGATTAAAACAATAAATACGAGTATGAAAGTTAAATGAACTTAATTTTTTATACTCGTATTTTAATTAATATCGATAACCGTTGTTTCTGTTTTCTTTTCTGAAGAAAAAACATAAGTATAAAGCCACATTAATGTAAATGTTGGAATAACATCTAAAAGCGGAAACGCTTCTTCTATAAAAGATAATACTGCTGCAATTTTTCCTTTTTTACCTTCATAAAGTTTAGTCATTAACCAAGCAGAAGCAGGAGCCCAAACAAAATCAAAGGGAGGAAATACAAATGAAACATAGCCTAGTGCATCAAAGAATATACCGAGTGCTAATTTTTTTGTTTTTGAATAATTTTCGAAAGTCATGTATGTATTTAATTTACTAATAACGAAACAAATAGCGTTCCACAAATCAAATTATGACAGTTTTTCACTAATAAGCTTTAAAAATTCAGTTCTTGTTTCTATATTTTTAAAAGCGCCTCTAAACCCTGAAGTGGTCGTTGTAGAGTTTTGCTTTTGAACACCACGCATCATCATACACATATGTGAAGCTTCAATAACAACAGCCACGCCTTTTGGCATAAGTGTTTCATTAATACAGTCTAAAATTTGCTCTGTTAATCGCTCTTGAACTTGTAAACGTCTTGCAAATACATCTACAATTCTTGGTATTTTACTTAAGCCAACTATATGTCCATTAGGAATATATGCTATATGTGCTTTTCCAAAGAATGGAAGAATATGATGTTCACAAAGCGAATAAAGTTCGATATCTTTTACGATAACCATTTCATCATAAGACTCTTTAAACATAGCACTTTTAAGAATATCTGCAGCATCTTGACTATACCCTTGTGTCAAGAACTGCATCGCTTTAGAAGCACGTTCAGGTGTTTTTATTAAGCCATCACGTTGTGTGTCTTCGCCTAGATCTTCAATTATTTGTTCATAACGTTTCTTGACATCGTCTGTAACTTTCATGTTATACTCTTCAAATTTATGGTAAGGCATTCTTTGTGTATTAAATTTCAATAAATGTAGTAAAAAAACTCAGACAAAAGCGTTAAAAGATTAACAACAAAGCGTGCTTTTTAACGTTTACTTATGACAATAGAGTCGCTAACATAGGTAGATTTGTATGACAAACTGTAACAAACTATATTTTTTAGTGTCTTTGTTTATATTCAATCATTAATCATCAATCAAATGAAATTTCGTTTATTATTTCTCGCACTCACTTTTTTGTGTTTTCAATCAAATGCTCAGGAAGAGATAAAAAAGCAACTGCAAATTGAAAGAACAACTACACCTCCTAAAATAGATGGCATTCTCGATGATGCTGTTTGGAAAACCGCTAATGAAGCTAAAGGGTTCACGCAATTTAGACCAGAAGCAGGGATTAAAGATTCTATTGAAAACAGAACTATTGTAAAAATGGCTTATGATGATAAAGCTATTTACGTGTCGGCATATTTATATGATGACCCTACTCAAATAATGCGTCAATTTACAAGTAGAGATAATTTTGGACAAAGTGATTTTTTCGGACTTGTTTTAAACCCAAATAATGATGCTCAAAATGATACTGAATTTTTTGTATTTAGTTCTGGCACACAAGCCGATGCTACAGCAACACCAAGTAATGGCGAAGACTTTGGATGGAATGCCGTTTGGGATAGTGCTGTTAAAATAAATGATGATGGTTGGGTTGTTGAAATGAAAATCCCCTATCGTGCCCTTCGCTTTTCTAATCAAGAAGTACAGACTTGGGGAATTCAATTCCACAGACAGTTTAGACGTTATCGCTCACAATACACTTGGAGTACAATAGATATTACCAAAGGAAATATTGGTTTATATCATGGAGAGCTTACAGGTTTAAAAAATATTGAACCACCAACGCGATTAAGCTTTTACCCTTTTTCAACAGGTATTATAAATAGCTTTGAGGGAAAAACAGAAACAGACTTAAAATTTGGTTTAGATGTAAAATATGGTATTACAGAAAATTTCACTTTAGACATGACTTTAGTGCCAGATTTTAGTCAAGCGGGATTTGACAACCTATCATTAAACCTTGGTCCTTTTGAACAGACATTTTCTGAACAAAGACAATTTTTCACTGAAGGTGTTGACCTTTTTAATAAAGGAAATTTATTTTTCTCAAGACGTGTAGGAAGTAGTCCTGTTGGTGATGTAAACCTAGAAGAGAACGAAGAAATAAGCAATTACCCAAATACTGTAAAAGTACTTAATGCTGCTAAAGTTTCTGGTAGAACAAAAAAAGGATTAGGAATTGGTTTTTTTAATGCAATTACTGAAAAAACATATGCAAGTATAAGAGATACAATTACTGGGCAATTTAGAGATCAAGTTATTGAACCTTTATCTAACTATAATATTCTAGTATTAGACCAACAGTTTAATCAAAATTCATCAATAAGTCTAGTTAATACTAATGTGACTAGAGATGGCCATTTTAGAGATGGTAATGTAACTGCATTACTTGCAGATATCACTAATAAAAGAAATACCTACAATATTAGAGGACAAGTAAAGATGAGTAATGTGAACCAGATTGATGGTTCTACTACTGGGTTTAGTTCGTTTTTTATGGCTAGAAAAATTCATGGTAATTACAGATATAGTTTTGATCACAGCTATTCAGATACTAAATATGACATCAATGACTTAGGGCTTAATTTTAGAAATAACTTCAATAATTTTGGTGTTGATTTTGGCTACAGAACGTTTGAACCTACTAAAAAACTCAATAGATATAGATGGAATTCTTATATAAACTACAGAAGATTAGCCAATCCAAATGTTTTTACAGGCACTAATTTCGGAATAAATTTCAATGCACAAACCAAAGAAACACTTCACAATTTTGGTGCAAATATCAACATACAACCTGGAAGACAATTTAATTATTTCGAACCGAGAGAAGACGGTCGTTATTTTATCTATGAAAACCGAATAAATTCTAATGTATGGTTATCTTCTAATTACAATAATATATTTGCTTTTGACGCTAATATTGGTGGTGCCGTATTCTTTGAAAATCATAGAGATACTAACGAGTATTGGTTAGGGTTTACCCCTAGAGTACGTATTAGTGATAAATTTTTAGTTGTTTATGCTTTTGACTACAACAAAACGTTTAAAGACAGAGGTTATGCCAATAGCTCTAATGATATAGAAGATGAAATTGTATTTGGCCAACGTGATCAAACAACAATTGTTAATCGTTTAACAGGAACTTATAGCTTTAACCCCTTTCACTCTTTAGGATTAACATTCAGAAATTATTGGTCGGTTGTAGATTACGAAGATGATGTTTATTTTTTACAACAAAATGGACGTCTTATAAATACAGAAAACAGCTTTGAAGATTTAGGATTGGAAAGTTCAAACGTTAATTTTAGCACTTGGAACTTAGATCTTAATTACACTTGGCAGTTTGCTCCTGGCAGTTTTTTAACTGCTTTATATAGAAATCAATTATTTAATAGTGACACTGAAGCCTCTAGAACATTTGGAAAAAGTGTTAGCACACTTTTTGAGCAACCTATACTCCATTCTTTTTCTTTAAGAGTACAGTATTTTATTGATTATAGTGACTTTAAAAGCATCTTCAAAAAGAAAGACAAAAACAATGACAAACTGAATGCAGTCTCAAATAGTTTTGATAAGACTACTCAGATCATGTAAATACCTGAAAAGTCATATTAAAGTAGTATTTTCGGATTTCATTTTAAAGCAATGATTAAAGCAAAAAACATTCATAAATACTATGGCGATTTACACGTTTTAAAAGGCGTTGATCTCAATATTAAAAAAGGAGAAATCGTTTCTATTGTTGGTGCTTCTGGTGCAGGAAAAACAAGTTTACTACAAATTCTTGGCACCTTAGATCAGATTGATAAAAGTCAGAATAGCGAATTAATTATCAATAACATTTCTGTAGCTAAATTAGGCGATAAAGCTTTAGCTAAATTTAGAAATAAGCACATTGGTTTTATATTTCAGTTTCATCAATTATTACCTGAGTTTACAGCTTTAGAAAATGTATGTATTCCAGCTTATATCTTTGGGAAATCGCAATCTATAGCTGAAAATCGCGCCAAAGAATTATTAGACTTCTTAGGGTTATCACATCGTTATAATCACAAACCTAATGAGCTTTCAGGAGGAGAACAACAACGTGTGGCTGTTGCTAGAGCTTTAGTTAATAATCCTGATTTAATATTTGCCGATGAACCCTCAGGGAACTTAGATAGTGAATCTGCCGAGAACCTTCACGACCTTTTCTTTAAACTACGTGATGAGTTTGGTCAAACCTTTATTATCGTTACACACAACGAAGATTTAGCAAATATGGCAGACCGAAAACTAACTATGGTTGATGGCAAGATTGTTGGGTAAATAATCTATTACTTTATTAATCCTACTTTTACTCAATAACAATTGAACTCTTAAACTCAATTTCTATATGCTTATTAAAAGTAAATTCAAAATAGTCAGCATGTCCTTTTTCTCCTTTAACTTCTAATTTAGCTCGTCCAGCTTCAAGTCCTTTTTTATCAAACACATTTACATATAATATGTCTTCAAAATCATTATCAAAAATAATATAGAGTCTTAATAAATTATCTGTACCACCTAACGGATTATCCTCAATAGCATATTTCCCCATTTTTAAACCCTTCTTTTCTAGCGCTGTAGACAATTTTATTTTAACCTCCAAAGTTTTGTCTATACCTTCAACAAATTCGGCTGCAGTTTCACTTTCAGCATTAATGGTCTCTTGCGTTTTACTCTTAATACGATCACAAGACAAAATGGTTATAAATGCTAATAAGATAATATAGATTGATTGCTTCATAATATTTAATTATATCCACAAAAATAACAGATTTTCTGAGTCTGCCAGAAACTATTGTGTTAACAATTAAAGAAGCGTAAATTTGTAAAAGAAAATACTAGCTTTTGAATAAAAAAGATCTCAAAGAATTTCTAGACACTAAAGTAGAACAATACAATCACCCACGATTTATTGAGAGTGATCCCATTCAAATTCCACATCAATTTTCTAAAAAAGAAGATATTGAAATTTCAGGGTTTTTAACGGCAACTATCGCTTGGGGAAATCGAAAAAGCATTATTAAAAATGCTAACAAAATGATGGATTTGCTCGAGCATTCGCCACATGATTTTATTATAAATCATGAAGATCGTGATCTTAGACACTTTAAATCTTTTGTCCATAGAACTTTTAATAGTGATGATTTTATTCAGTTTATAAAAAGCTTAAAACATATTTACACTAATTATAATGGATTAGAAGCTATATTTTCAAAAGGTATAGAGCACAATAACCTTCAACACGCTATACATGAATTCAAAACACATTTCTTTGAAATTGATCATTTAGAACGCACAAAAAAACATGTTAGTGATCCTATAAAAAATTCAGCTGCCAAACGCATCAACATGTATTTACGATGGATGGTAAGACAGGATAATAATGGTGTAGACTTTGGAATTTGGAAACACATCTCTCCTGCACTACTATCTTGCCCTTTAGATGTACATTCTGGAAATGTTGCAAGAAAACTAAAACTCCTAAAGCGAAAACAAAATGATGGTAAAGCTTTATTAGAGCTGGATACAGCTTTAAGACAATTAGATGCAAATGATCCTGTAAAATATGATTTTGCTCTATTTGGACTAGGTGTTTTTGAAGGATTCTGATAGTTAATGATTAGTAAAAACTATCATTATACTCCAACAGTATAAAAGACATTAGTTCCTTTTTATTTACGTTAGCGATTGTAGTGGCATCCTTTTTTGAGCTAAGAGAAAAAGATATAACGAAAAGCGCGACCCAAAGGGTAACGCAAAAAAAAAACGACTGATAAATAGTGTTATTCATCAGTCGTAAATTTTATTTATAAAAAAAGCTTAACTTTTCAACCAAGCTTTTCTAGTTGCAATTTGCTTAGCTGTTGCATTTTCATTTTCCATAAGCTTTTTAGCTGTCGTAAATGCAGGTGTTAATTTTGTTTCTACTACGACTTCTTTTCCGTCACGTTCTAAGACAACATTAATAGCATCGCCTTCTTTCCATTGAAACATACCACCAAGCATCGCTTGTGCATTCTCCATTGTTAAAGCTTGACCATTAACTGTTTTGATGATATCATTTGGCATAGCACCTTGTTCTGTCCAAAAGCTATTAGCTTTAACACCATCTGAAAATTTAATTTGACCTTTCTCACGATCTGCATCAAAAATAAAACCAGCACCACTTTGTATATAACTTGTTGGAACAGTTGCTTCTCCCGAAACTAGTCCTGCTTTTTCAAAAAATACATCATAGTCAATTGGTGTACCTCCAACAACATGAGTATTTAAAAACTCACCAACAGAAGGATATGTCATTGCTGTGATTTCTGAAATAAGATTGTCATCAACAAATGGTTTTTCTTTTCCATATTTAGCCGAAAGCTCTTTCATTAAAGACAACATACTTCTTTGACCATCACTTTCTTCACGCATTAAAATATCAACACACATTCCAATTAAAGCACCTTTCATATACACATTATAATAATTTGATGCATAAGGTTCTTCTAAAACATTCTCGCTCATTACTGTAAAACTCATTGCATCATCCATATTTTTAGATGTTTGAATTTTTTGATTAACGGTTGCGAAATAAGTGTCATTATCAACTAAGCCTTCATAAATTTGAAAGTGTTGTGCGAAGTATTCTGTTACACCTTCATACATCCATAAATGTTTTGAAAATGTAGGGTTACTATAATCAAAATAGTGCACATCTTCTGAGTGTACTGAAAGTGGTGTTACAATATGAAAAAACTCATGAGCAACCACATCTGTCATAGATGCTGCTAATCGTTCTTTACTTGAATTTTCTCCTAATACAACTACTGTAGAAGTATGATGCTCTAAAGCACCGAATCCTTTTGGAGAACCTTCACTTCCATCAGATAAATACAAATAAATATCATAACGTGGTGTACTATTAATTGCTCCTAAATAAGATTTTTGAGCTTCCATCATTTTGAAAATTGTCTCTTTCAAACTTGCCGCAGTATGAACTTGATTAGGTGAATATACACTTAAAACAATTTTAATATCACCAACCATAAACTCTTCAACATCTAATTTACCATACATCATTGGGTTATCTGTGATATCAAAATAACGTGGTGCAAAGTAAGACGTTGTAATTTGGGTGCCATCTGCACTAGACGTTGTATTTGTGTTTTGCAATGCAGATGTACGCTCAAAACTAGCTGGAGCAGTAACATCTAAACTATATTGTGCATTTTTTAAAGTATCAAAATAGCCTATAAAACCTTGCAAATTTAATACGTAGTTATCTGGTTCTATATTAGTACCAGCTGGTGAAAAAGGAACGTCTCCTCCAATACCGCCATTTACTTCTTGATCAAATGTATCGTTAACTAAATATGTTATCTTATCAAGATTAGTTGCATTAGCAATCGTCCAAGTATTCGTATCTACTTTGGTTACTGCCATTTCATTTCCGTCGTAATCTAAAGCTTTAAAATCGTCTATATACTTTCCAAAGTCACTCACAGAATAGGTTCCTTGAATAACTTTAGGCAATCTATAGGTTACTGTTTCTTGAATAAAACGCCCTGGATTTATTGTTACAGGAGCTTTATCGTTTGTTACAGCAGACAAATTAATAGCGGTTGAAATTGGATTAGCTGTTGCTAAATCATTTACTGTAGATTTTGAAGACCCACAGGCCACAAGTAATGTACCAGCGGCAATAATTGATAGAAAATTTTTCATAGTTAGTTTAATAGATTTTTGTATACGACGTACAAAACTACAATCTGTTACCATTAATTTAGCTAAGGTTTTGTTAAAATGGTATTTTTGTGTGATGCAAAATGAACTCATAAGCATACTCATTCCTTTTAAAAACACCAAAACATATTTGGTAGAATGCTTAGACTCAATAATCAATCAAAGCTATCAACATTGGGAGCTTTTAATTGTTGATGATCATTCTATAGACAATAGTTATGATATTGTTCTCGCTTATACGGAAAAAGATAAGCGTATAAAACTATTTAGAAATCACGGAAACGGAATTATTGCCGCATTACAATTAGCCTTTTCTAAAAGCTCTGGAGATTATATTACTAGAATGGATAGTGATGATATTATGCACACTGAAAAATTGCAGTTAATGATCGCAGATTTGAAAACCCATGGTAAAAAACATATTGCTCTAGGTCTGGTCAAATATTTTAGCGCCAATGGTATTGGAGATGGCTATGCTAAATATGAATCTTGGTTAAATAATTTAACATCTCAAGGCAATAATTATTCTGAAATTTACAAAGAATGCGTTATTCCTTCGCCTTGTTGGATGTTACATCGTGATGATTTTTTAACTTGCGAAGCCTTTACTCCTAATCGTTATCCCGAAGATTATGATTTAACGTTTAGATGTTATAAAAATAATATCAAATGTATTCCTAGCCAAACTATTTTACATTATTGGAGAGACTATAGTACAAGAGCATCACGAACTGATGAACACTATGCCGAAAATCATTTTTTAGAACTAAAAGTAGATTACTTCCTAGCCCTAAATTATGATAAATCGAGACCGCTTACCATTTGGGGAGCTGGACAAAAAGGGAAGAAAGTAGCGCGACTTTTAAAGCAAAAGAAAATTAGTTTCATCTGGATTTGTGACAATCCGAAAAAAATAGGAAAACATATTTATGATGAGTTCCTTTATAATTTTGAACATTTACAAAAATTAAACAAACCTCAAAGTATTGTTTCAGTTGCCAACGCAGCATCCCAAGAAGACATTAAGACCTATTTTAAATCGCAGCACATGTCGCCAATGATTGATTATTTCTTTTTCTGCTAAGAATACAATAAAACGTTAAAATTCTCAAAAGCAAAAGCGACTAATCCCTTATCATTTTCTATATTTGATTTCTAACTAAAACAATTATAAAAAAGGAATGCAGTTTAAACACCCAGAACTTCTTTACGCGTTATTACTACTCGTTATTCCTATAATTGTTCACTTATTTCAACTAAGAAAATTCAAGAGTGTTGCGTTTACTAATGTTCAGTTCCTAAAAGAGTTGACCATTCAAACCCGAAAAAGTTCGCAGCTTAAAAAGTGGCTTACTTTAATTATACGTTTACTATTACTTTCTTGTGTAATTATTGCTTTTGCACAGCCATACATTTCTAACTCTAAGAGTTTTAATACCAAAAGCGAAACCGTTATCTATTTGGATAACTCCTTTAGTATGCAATCACCAGGTATAAATGGAAGTTTGTTAAATTCAGCTATTCAAGATATTATAGAGCATATTGATGAGAATGAACAAATCTCTATTTTCACCAATAATGCTAATTTCAATACTACAAGCATAAAAGCTATTAAGAATGATTTAATTCAACTAAACCACTCTCCAAATCAATTGAGTTATGATGCTGTAGTTTTAAAAGGAAAAAAGCTGTTTACAAATGATAAAAGTTCGATTAAAAACTTAGTTTTAGTATCTGATTTTCAACAAAAGGCTGAAGCACTAACAATTATAAAAGACCCTTTAATTACATTAAAATTAGTTCAACTTAAACCTTCAAACCAAAGTAACATAACAATCGATAGTGTATATATCTCAAAAACAACCATTGAAAATTTTGAGCTTGCAGTTAAAATTAAGAATCAAGGTAATGCTATAGAAACTTTACCTGTATCCTTATATAATGATGATAAACTCATTGCAAAAACAGCTGTTAATATTATTGACGAAACGACAGCTAGCTTCACAATTCCTACAAATACTGTGTTTAACGGAAGTCTTGTTATTGAAGATAGTAATCTTCAATATGACAATACTTTATTTTTTAATATCGACAAGCGAGAAAAAATAAACGTTCTTTCTATTAATGAAACTGATGACACTTTTTTAAGAAAAATATATACAAGCGATGAATTTGAATACCTATCAACCAATTTTAGTGCACTAAATTATAATACACTAGAACAGCAAAATTTAATTGTTTTAAATGAGCTTAAAGACATTCCAAACTCGTTAGCGACGACATTAAAACTGTTTACAGATAATGGTGGCAGCATTTTAATTATTCCTTCAAAAAACATAACATTAAACACTTACAACCAATTATTTACAATTTTAAACGTCTCTAGCTTTAATCCTCTAACTTCTGTAGAAAAGAAAATCACAACAATTAATTTTTCTCATCCTTTATTAGCTAATGTGTTTGATAAACGCGTTAATAATTTTCAGTATCCGAAAGTGAATTCATTTTACACAAATGCATCAAACCAAGTCAGGTCAATATTGAGTTTTGAAGATGGTGAGTCATTTTTATCTCAATATGGAAATACATATCGTTTTTCAGCAGCATTAGATACTAAAAATTCAAATTTCAAAAACTCCCCTCTTATTGTTCCTATTCTTTATAATATTGGAAAGCAGAGTTTAAAAACTGGAGATTTATTTTATACTATTGGAAAAGAAAACACAATAGATATTGTAACGAAACTGCAACAAGATGATATTTTAACACTAGTAAATGGAGTAAGCTCTATAATTCCTTTACAGCAAACATATGATAACAAAGTTGAATTGATAACAAATAACTATCCTGATGTTGCTGGTATTATTTCGGTTCAAAATAAAGAAACTTTCCTTAAAAATTTAAGCTTTAATTTTGACAGAAACGAAAGTAATCTTAACTATTTTGACACACAGAACATTAGCAATACCGTTGTTGATAATTCGGTAGCATCTGCCATAAACAATATCAAAAGTGCAACAAATGTTAACGAACTATGGAAATGGTTTGTTATTTTTGCAGTGATTTTCTTAATCATTGAAATGCTCATCTTAAAATTTCTGAAATGAACGTACTTGTAAAATCTGCCACTATAGTTGACCCTAAAAGCGATTTTCACAATCAAACCATTGACATTTTAATAGAAAAAGGGACCATTTCCCAAATGTCTAAACACATTAAAAATCCTAAAAACTACAAAGAGATTAAACTCAACAACCTTCATGTTTCACAAGGGTGGTTTGATAGTAGTGTTAGTTTTTGCGAACCTGGTTTTGAAGAACGTGAAACTATAGAAAACGGACTTAAAACTGCAGCACATTCAGGATTTACGGCCATTGCAGTAAACTCGGATACAAATCCAGTTATAGATTCATATGCAACTATTTCGTTTTTAAAAGCCAAAGCAGGCGCACATGCTGTGAATCTCTATCCCATTGGTGCATTAACCAAAAATAGTGATGGAACCGATTTGGCCGAATTATACGACATGAAAAATGCTGGAGCGATAGCTTTTTATGATTATCAAAAACCAATTTCTAATCCTAACCTAATGAAGCTAGCTTTACAATATGCTAGTAATTTTAATGGGTTGGTTTGCTCTTTTCCGCAGGAATCGGAAATTAGTGGATTAGGAGTTATGAATGAAAATATAACAAGTACTTCGCTTGGCTTAAAAGGAAATCCATCATTAGCTGAAGAACTACAAATCGCTAGAGATTTATTTATTTTAGAATATACCGAAGGTAAACTACATATCCCAACGGTATCAACTTCAAAATCTGTTGCGCTTATAAGAGCTGCAAAGCAAAAAAAGCTCGATGTAACCTGTAGTGTTGCAATTCATAATTTAGTTTTTACTGATAAAGAATTAACAACCTTTAATACCAATTTTAAAGTATTACCGCCTTTAAGAACACAAAACGATATTGATGCACTTATTGAAGGACTTAAAGATGGTACAATAGATATGGCAACAAGTGACCATAATCCAGTAGATATCGAACACAAGAAAATAGA
This sequence comes from Flavobacteriales bacterium 33_180_T64, assembly GCA_002162685.1. Taxonomy (GTDB): domain Bacteria; phylum Bacteroidota; class Bacteroidia; order Flavobacteriales; family Flavobacteriaceae; genus Psychroserpens. The sequence continues at coordinate 277,875 of MAAQ01000014.1, read as the reverse complement.
ATTTGATTTTGCTAAGTATGGCACCATTGGTTTAGAGAGTGCTTTTGGAGCATTAAATACTATATTCACTATAAAGCAAACTATTGAACTACTCACTAAAGGAAAAGAGCGTTTCGGTATTAAATCTTCTTCTATTTCAATTGGAAACGAAGCAAATTTGACCTTGTTTAATCCTAGTGAATCTTATTCCTTTTCACCTAAAGATATCGTTTCAACATCCAAGAATGCCATGTTTAATGGCAAAAAATTAAAAGGTATTGTACATGGGATTATTGCTAATAATCAGTTATCATTAACAAGCTCATAAATAAACAATACTAAAAAGTTAATGGAAAGTAACCTATTTTATAGGTCTCCATTTGATTTACAACATAAAATTTCAAATACATAAGTCATGCAAAAAAATCCAGAAAAACAAAGCAACACTTTAGCTATTGTAAGCTACATCACACTTATTGGTACATTAATCGCTTTCTTCATGAATAAAGAAGACCGCAATCCAATGGTGTCTTTTCATGTACGTCAAGCTTTAGGCTTGTGGTTATTACATATGATCTTAGGATATTTTATTGGAGCATTTGACAGCTGGATGATATCAATATCATTTTGGGTTTTCTTTATTGTACTATTTATCTATGGAATTTTTGGAGCTGTAGCTGGTAAAAAAAATGAAGTACCAGTTTTAGGCCCTTTCTTTCAAAAAATATTTGCATCAATTGGACAATAAAAAATGGAATTAAACTTACATCATATTACTAGACCTTCGTCTTTAAAAGAAAATGCACCATTATTGATTATGTGTCATGGCTATGGCAGTGATGAAAATGATTTGTTTTCATTTGCACAAGAATTACCAGAAGAATTATTTATCATCTCCATGAGAGCACCTTACCCTATGCAACCTTATGGAAATGCTTGGTATGCTATTAATTTTGATGCTCAACAAAACAAATGGAACGATATTGAGCAAGCCATAGAATCACGTGATAAAATTGCTGGTTTTATTGACGATGCTTGTGCTGAATATCCCGTTGATAAAAATAACGTTACCCTTTTAGGGTTTAGCCAAGGCACCATTTTAAGCTATGCTGTAGCACTTAGCTACCCTGAGAAAGTTAAAAACATCATAGCTCTTAGTGGTTATGTAAGTGAAGATATGCTTGTAAACAACTTAGAAAGTGAAGCCTACTCACACTTAGATTTTTATTGTTCTCATGGAAGTGTAGATCAAGTTATTCCTGTAGATTGGGCAAGAAAAGCTCCTGAATTTTTAAACGAACTCCGTATTAAAAACACCTATTCAGAATTCCCAATTGGTCATGGTGTTGCGCCACAAAATTTTTATGACCTTAGAAGCTGGTTAGAGAAAAGAATATAAAAAAAATGAAATACCTTCTCACGAATAAAGAAACCGAACGTTTACAATTTAGATTAGTCACTAAAGATGATTTTGACACTTGGCTCCCAATATTTAAAGAAGAAAATATTGCAAAATTCTTAGCCATGGAAGAAGGTTTATCTCCAGTTCAACACTGTGAATTTTGGTTTAAAAAAGTATTTCATAGATATGACAACGGACTTGGAGGCATGAATGCACTTATCGACAAAACCACTAATGCACTTATTGGCCAGTGCGGACTTCTAATTCAAAACGTTGAAGATGAAGAACGTCTAGAGGTTGGATATTCAATTCTTCCGAAGTATTGGGGAAAAGGATATGCTCAAGAAGCAGCAATAAAATGTAAAGACTTTTGTTTTGAACACCACCTTACTAATAATCTCTTGTCTATGGTGCATGTTGACAATATTGGGTCTGAAATTGTTGCTAAGAAAAACGGAATGACCTTTGAAAAACAAGTTAAAGAATTTAATGTTTTTAGTATTACTAGAGAAGAGTGGTTAAAGCAAAAAGAATTAAAGGCATAATATTTCTTTTTATAAAACGCATTAACGCTAGTTCTTTCCATATTTAGTCAAACCCAAAGGTTTCTTTTATTGTTTTTGATGAAAGCATTTTTTTTATAGACTCCAACTTATCTGGACTTTGTATGAATGGGTGTTTTTGAAATAATTTCTGGTATTCTGATATTATTTCCCCTTCATAATTTTCCACTTTTTTTTCTATTACATTGTTAATATTCGCAATCGTATTTTTCTGAAAGTGTAAGTGTATTGGATCAACAAATCCCATTTTTATAAATCCAGCTGTTTTTCTTGCACAACGGCAAGGGTTTCGTTTATTTACTAGGCCGCATTTGTCATTCATAAAATTATATAATTGTTTTTTTGCCCTATGCAATTTTACTCTGAAATTTTCTTTTGAAATCTCCATCACCTCACTACCAATAGTATCAGTAAACTCAAATAATTCTCCAATAATATAAATCATTCGTTGTTCTCTATCAAGACACAACAACATACCTTTCATACAACTTATTTTGGCCTCTTTAACTAAGAGTTTATCTTCAACTTCAAATGAATAGTTTGAAAGGTTTTCATTTGGCAATTGGTCAATTCCTTGTCCAAATTGTTCAAATGTTAGAGCATTTGTTTCATATTTACCTCTCTTCATATTCAAGAAATGATTTTTTACAATACGATATACCCAGGTTTTAAAAGTACTTTTTTGCTTAAATGAATCTAACTTTGTGACAATTTTTATTAAAACTTCTTGTGTCAAATCTGCCGCTTCATCTCTATCACCTACAAATGTTAAAGCAATATTATAAATCCAATCTTGATGCTTCTTAATAAGATTTTCTAAAGCTTGCCTGTTTCCAGTTAGAGATTGTTCTATTAAAATTGTATCTGAAGTTCTGATGTCAAATGATTTTTCCTTCATTTTTAATTATATGCATATTACAATCTACCTTAAAGTAATTAAGGCAGATTGTAATTAAAATTAATTTAGTTATTCATTAAAAATTGCCCATGTGGATTATCTAAAACCATTAACCAATTTCCGTTTTCTTGTTTTCTTAAAACCGCAATTGATAATCCGTTTTGTTTAATTTCTGTTCCGTCGGGTGCTTTTGCTTTCATTACCCAAGGAGTAATATGCGTTGCAATATTTCCTGTAATAAATACGTCATGTCCATTATATGAAAACATAGGGTTTATTTTAAATATTTCAATAAACATCTGTCGCGATACATTTATATCAGATATTGGCGTTTCAGGTTCAAATACAATTACAGCTCCAGACTCATAACAAGACATGACTCCATCTATGTCTTTATTTTCAAAAGCTTTTGTCATCTTTTTAATTGTATTCAATACATTTTGTTCTTCTTCTGTCATCTTTTTTGTGCTATTTGTTTGTGCATTAATGGTTAATGAGGCTATACAAAATAAGATAACCATTAGTAATTTCGATTGTGTTTTGTAAATCATAAAGTTTCTTTTATTAATATTATACTCGCTTTATAATTTAGACACAGCCGAAAGATGACTGTTACAATAAATGCAAATTATTTTGAAATTGGGTGATCATATTTCATGAAGTCAGGCAGGAAGGATATATCCCCATAGCAGACTAATAGCATTCAACAGGATAAAACCTACTTAAGTTTATCATAATTGTCTTGAATACTAAAAGTGATTTTCTTAAAACGAAAACCAAAAAGAAGTGAGAAGATAGAAAAAGCGTCTAAGGCTGATATAAGGTAGACTCTACTACTCTAAATTTTAAATTTTCTCTATTTTCGAGATCATAGGTCAAAAGCATTTCTCCCCAATACGTCCCATCTGTAAAACTAACTATAATCCATTTATGGTTTAGCATTCTAATTTGATCAATCAACATCTTTTTATCTGTCATCGAAGCATAAGGCACTAATGGATGATCTTCAGTGTTATACACATTTAAATTCATCAATTCGTCTTTAATAAAAGGAACAAATTCTGAAATTCTAAATCCGCGTTTTTCCCAATACGTCATAGCATCATCGTTAGTATCAAACTTAAATGTATAAATATTTGATGCCTTATCATCTTCCATCATTAAAATAGAATCTTTCAGTTGCGTATTTTTCTCCATATAATTGGTAAGCTTCTGATCGTAATTTTCAATAATATTTTTTGAATTCACGAACTGAAAAATCACGAGTAGTAACGTGAAAATAAATAAGTATATAAAAATTCTATTCTTCATAATTTATAATTCTATTTGTAAGTTATCGTAAGCTAAAAAAACGTTATCTGGTAAAGATTGTTGCACATCATCATGAAACCCTAAGTAATGACTAATATGCGTTAAATAAGCAATTTCTGGTTGAACTTTTTTAATAAACTCTAAAGCTTCTTCAAGGTTAAAATGTGATATATGCTTAGACTCCCTTAATGCATTAACAACCAGTATTTTAACTCCTTTTAATTTTTCAATCTCTTCATCAGCTACTGTTTTCATATCTGTGAGATAGGCAAAGTCTCCAAAACGAAAACCAAAAACCTGTAACTTATGATGAAACCCATTAATAGGTATAACTTTCAAATTTCCAAGAAAAAAAGGCGCATTCATTATTTCGTACTGAATTACACTAGGAACTCCTGGATACTTGTTTTCTGTTGTGAAAATATAATTGAAACGCTTAGTTAATTCATCTAAAACACGTTTGTGTGCATAAAACGGGATATCACCTTGTCTAAAATAAAATGGACGAATATCATCTAATCCAGCAGTATGATCTGCATGTTCATGAGTAAAAATGATGCCATCTATCTTACTACAATTAGCTCTAAGCATCTGTTGTCTAAAATCTGGTCCACAATCGACCACATAACTAAAACCATCCCATTCCACTAATACTGAAACCCTTAAACGCCTGTCTTTAGGGTTATTACTCAAACACACAGGATGATCGCTTCCAATTACTGGAATGCCTTGAGATGTTCCTGTTCCTAAAAATGTAACTTTCAATCTAATTTTTATTTGCAACAAAAATAAAACTTATTTTTTTAGTTTGACCACCTATTTTAATACCTTTGTATAGTTGACAAACCCAAAAACATAAAATGGAAATAACCTTAAAAGGAGATAAAGAATTTGATGAGATTCCTTCGTTGAAAACGAAATGTCTACGTATCAACTTAAATGAAAATATCTACGGAACATTCGCAGAGATTGGAGCTGGACAAGAAACTGTTCGTCAATTCTTTAGAGCTGGAGGTGCATCTGGAACAATAGCTAAAGCTATGTCTGCTTATGACAAAGCATTTAGTGATGCCATTTATGGTATTGAGGATGACAAGCGTTATGTTACTGAAGCTAGACTTCGAAAGATGTTAGATCATGAAGTAAATCTAGTAGAAGAGCGTATATTAAGAGATACACATCCAAATAAAATGTTCTTTGCTTATGCTAATACAGTAGCAACTATTGATTTTGCAAAAAAATATAAAGGACATGGTTGGGTTGGAATTAAATATCAAGTAGATCCAAATGAAGGGTATAACGAAATTGTTTTACATCTTCGTTTTAGAGAAAATGATGCAAGGTTACAACAAGAAACTCTAGGTGTATTAGGTACGAATTTAATTTATGGTGCATTCTATAAGTATAATGAGCCAAAAAAATTATTACGTTATTTATACGACCACTTACATAAAGATCAAGTTGAAATTGATACAATCAATTTCTCTGGTCCAATCTTTAAAAATGTAGACAACCGTTTAATGAGTTTGCAATTGGTTAAAAATGGCATGACAGATGCTGTCATGTTTGCGCCAGATGGAAACAACGTACTACCTGCAAGAGTCCTTTACAAAAAAAACATTTTAACCTTGCGTGGTAGTTTTAGACCTGTAACTAAGGTTAATATGGATATGTATAAGAAATCTTATGACATGTTTATTAAAGAAAATAAAGTAGACATAAATAAGACCCAAGTTATTTTCGAAATTACACTATCTAATCTTAGAGCTGAAGGAGAAATTGACGAGCAGGATTTTATGGATCGTGCAAGACTTTTATGCTCTCTAGGACAAACCGTTTTAATATCCAATTTCCAAGAATACTATAAACTGGTTGAATATTTCTCCCAATACACTAAAAGTAGAATGGGATTAGCAATGGGAGTTAATAACCTAGTCGATATTTTTGATGAGAAATATTATCGTCACTTAAGCGGTGGAATTCTAGAAGCTTTTGGGAAACTATTCTTCAAAGATTTAAGAGTTTACTTATACCCAATGCAGAATAAAGATGGAACATTAACTAATAGTGAAAATCTTAAGGTGCATCCAAGGATGAAAGAACTCTACAAGTTCTTCAAATATAATGGCAAGGTTGTAGATATCACAGCGTATGATGAATCTATACTTTCAGTATTTTCAAGAACTGTTTTAAAAATGATTTCTGAGGGAGAAGGTATTGATGACTGGGAAAACATGTTACCAGAAGGTGTTGCTAAATTGATAAAAGAACAAAGTCTCTTTGGTTGCGAAACAGAACAAGTCCATTTGGGAGAGTAATCTTATCAAATAAACAGTATAATAAAGCCGCATAAAATTTAATTTTATGCGGCTTTATTTTTGATTGTCACTAGAACGAACTTCACTTTAAGATAAAAAAAACATCAAATGAGCTGCCTAATAAATTAGATATAACGATAACAGACTTTAGTTAGAAAATATTTGTTCAGCATGCGCTTTAGTTTTAACCTTATCAATAACACGCACAATAATACCCTCTTCATTTATAACAAATGTAACTCTATGAATCCCATCATATACTCTACCCATAAACTTCTTTGGTCCCCAAACTCCAAACGCTTCAATTACCGTCTTATCTTCATCTGCTAATAAAGGGTACTGAAATTTATATTTATTTTTAAAATTTGATTGACGTTTAGCGCTATCAGCACTTACACCTAAAATCTCATATCCTTGATTTTGAAAGCGTTCATAATTATCATTTAAATTACAAGCTTCAACTGTACAACCAGGAGTACTCGCTTTTGGATAAAAGAAAACAACCAATTTTTTTCCCTTATAATCTGTTAAAGAAATTATATTTCCTTGTTCATCTTTTGCCGAAAAATTAGGAGCACTATCTCCTACCTTTAATGTTTTCATATTGCTTATTTTTGTTTTCAAATATACGACAATGACCAAGCAAGAGAAAGTAGATTTTGTAATAAGTACTCTAAACGAATTATATCCAACCATCCCTATTCCATTAGATCATAAAGATCCATACACACTACTTATTGCGGTTTTGATGTCGGCACAAAGCACAGACGTTCGCGTAAATAAAATCACACCGCTTTTATTTGAAAAAGCAGATAATCCTTATGATATGATTAAACTGTCTGTAGAAGACATTAGAGAGATTATCAAACCTGTTGGCTTATCACCAATGAAAAGCAAAGGCATTCATGGTTTATCACATATTTTAATTGATAAACATGAAGGAAAAGTTCCACAGACCTATGAAGCTTTAGAAGCGCTTCCTGCTGTTGGTCATAAAACAGCTGCTGTTGTTTTATCACAAGCATTTGGTATTCCTGCATTTCCTGTAGATACGCATATTCATCGCTTAATGTACCGCTGGAATCTCACAAATGGAAAAAATGTTGTGCAAACAGAAAAGGATGCAAAACGTTTATTTTCAGAAGAGTTATGGAATGATTTGCATCTTCAAATTATTTGGTACGGACGAGAATATTCTCCAGCTAGAGGTTGGGATTTAGACAAAGACATCATTACCAAAACAATTGGAAGAACTTCTGTTTTGAAGGATTATTATACAAAAAAAAATAAAAAGTCCTGAAGACTAACGATTCAGGACTTTTCAAAATTTAGTTTTGAAGTGCTTCAAACTTCAAATTATTATAATGTATAACACTTAAAGCCTTAGAATAATTCAAAAGAAAATCGACTGTTTCTTCTTTTGGATTTAGGTTGTTTTGTTTTTGAGGACATTCAGAGTAAAGTTTTGCCATTTTACGTTTTTAGTTTGTTATAATCTCATAAACGTAATAAAACTTAACTTATTGTATCAATTTGTTAAAATAATATTATTCTTATCGATTACCTTTCTTAAATTAATAAGTGCATAACGCATTCTCCCTAATGCCGTATTAATACTAACACCTGTTCTATCAGAGATTTCCTTAAAGCTCATGTCTTTATACATACGCATAACTAATACTTCTTTTTGATCTTCTGGAAGCTCATCAATAAGACGTCGTAAGTCACACTCTACTTGATCTTTAATTAATTTTTTCTCAGCGTTTAATGAGGGGTCTCCTAATACCGAAAATATGCTAAACTCACCAGAGTTATCAAATTTTGGCATTCTATTATTTCTTCTAAAATGGTCAATAACTAAGTTATGAGAAATACGCATAACCCAAGGTAAAAACTTACCTTCTTCATTATATTTTCCTAGTTTTAAATTCTTTATAACTTTAATAAAAGCATCTTGAAAAACATCTTCAGTGACATCTCTATCAAAAACTTTTGAATAAATAAAACTGTAAATTTTTTGTTTGTGTCTATGGATAAGGACAGATAGAGCGCTTTCGTCTCCATTCATATAGTTCTTAACTAAAACAGCGTCTGTGATAAGTTCGTGTCTCATAATAATTACTTTAATGGCAAAGAAATAATTCTTAGCTTGGGGTTAAATTTTAAAGTAATATTATATTATAGGCAATTTGATTTTAACTGTTTATGTTCTCAAATATAACAACAATCATTCCTAAATTCCAAAAAAAAGCATCAAACTTTAACATTTTAATCATCGATAATGTATTTTTTATGCTTCAATAAAAGACCTATCTTTGCATTTTCATATTCGCTACAACTCTTATGAACAGTAACATTCTTGACCTTAATCCTAAAGAAAATATCATTATTAAAGGTGCAAAATTGCACAACTTAAAAAATATTGATGTTGTCATTCCTAGAAATAAATTGGTGGTTATCACTGGTTTATCAGGTTCTGGGAAGTCTACTTTAGCCTTTGACACCTTATATGCTGAAGGTCAACGACGTTATGTAGAGAGTTTATCTAGTTATGCACGTCAATTTTTAGGAAGACTTAATAAACCTAAAGTGGATATTATAAAAGGTATAGCACCTGCTATTGCTATTGAACAAAAAGTAAATAGCACCAATCCAAGATCTACAGTTGGTACAACAACTGAAATCTATGACTACTTAAAATTATTATTTGCTAGAATAGGAAAAACCTACTCACCTATTTCTGGAAATTTAGTAAAAAAACATCGTACAAAAGATGTTTTAGATTTAGTCAAATCTTTTGACGAACGTGAAAAACTGTTACTCCTCTCTCCTATTGTCTTAGAAGAAGGGCGAACAATGAAAGACAAACTAAATGTATTGAAACAACAAGGTTATGCTAGAGTTCAATATAAAGAAGAGGTGCTAAGAATTGATGATGCCATTGAAAAAGACATCAATAAAAATGTATTTTTAGTTGTAGACCGTATCATCGTTAAACACGAAGAAGATTTTTTTAATAGATTGGCTGATGCGATAGAAACCTCTTTTTTTGAAGGAAAAGGGACTTCTATTATAGAATCGCTTTCAGATAAAAAAAGAACAGAATTCAACAATCGTTTTGAATTAGATGATATAACCTTCTTAGAGCCTAATCCTCATTTATTTAGTTTTAATAATCCTTATGGCGCTTGTCCGAAATGTGAAGGTTATGGTGATGTCATTGGTATTGATGCTGATTTGGTAATTCCAAATACTGGATTATCTATATATGAAAACGCAGTTTTTCCTTGGAGAGGGGAAAGCATGAGTTGGTATCGTGATCAATTGGTTAACAACTCTCATAAATTTGAGTTTCCTATTCATAAACCTTATTTTGAATTATCTGCAGCACAAAAACAATTGGTTTGGGATGGTAATCAATATTTTGAAGGCTTGAATACGTTTTTTTCTGAATTAGAATCTAAAGCCTATAAGATTCAAAATCGTGTCATGTTATCTCGTTATCGAGGCAAAACAAAATGTACTGTTTGTAAAGGAAAACGTTTACGCGATGAAGCTAACTATGTTAAGATTTCAAATGTTACCATTACTGATTTGGTAGAAAAGCCTTTAGATGAACTCGCTAGTTTCTTCAAACAATTAGAGCTTGATGATTACGATACTAAAATTGCTAAGCGTTTATTAAAAGAAATCAATAACAGGCTTTCATTTTTAAGTAATGTAGGTTTAGACTATTTAACGCTTAATAGAAAATCAAATACACTATCTGGAGGAGAAAGTCAGCGTATTAATTTAGCAACATCATTAGGAAGTAGCTTAGTTGGTTCTATGTATATATTAGACGAACCAAGTATTGGGTTACATCCAAAAGACACTGAGAAATTAATTAAAGTATTGCAAGCACTTCGCGATTTAGGGAATACTGTAATTGTTGTAGAACATGATGAAGACATCATGAAAGCAGCAGATGAAATTATAGATATTGGTCCAGAAGCAGGAACTTTAGGTGGTGAAGTTGTTGCTACAGGAACTTTCAAAGACATTCTAAAATCAAACTCATTAACAGCTCAATACCTCAATGAAACGCTAGAGATAGAACTTCCGAAGACAAGGAGAACCTCAAAATATCAAATAGACATTATTGGTGCGAGAGCACATAACCTTCAAAATATAGACGTTACATTTCCATTAGAAATGCTAACTGTTATTACTGGTGTTTCGGGAAGTGGAAAAAGCACACTTGTTAAAAATATTTTATTCCCTGTCATTCAAAAACAACTCACAGGTTTTGGTGATAAACCTGGTCAATTTACAGAATTAAAAGGGAATTTTAAAAATATCAAGCACATTGAATTTGTAGATCAAAACCCTATTGGTCGTTCGTCACGTTCCAATCCTGTGACCTATATCAAAGCTTATGATGACATCAGAGCTTTATTTTCTAATCAAAAATTGAGTGAGATTCGGAACTATCAAGCCAAACATTTTAGTTTTAATGTTGATGGTGGACGTTGTGAAACGTGTAAAGGTGATGGTGAAGTAACTATTGAAATGCAATTTATGGCAGATGTTCACTTAACTTGTGAAACCTGTAATGGAAAGCGTTTTAAGAAAGAGGTCTTAGAAGTCACTTTTGAAGGCAAAAGCATAGACGCTATTTTAACTATGACCATTGATGATGCTATTGCATTCTTTGAAAAGCATAATATCACTAAAATTAAAAACAAACTACAACCACTTCAAGATGTTGGTTTGGGTTATGTTGCTTTAGGACAAAGTTCTTCTACCCTTTCTGGTGGTGAAGCACAACGTATTAAGTTAGCCTCTTTCCTCGGAAAAGGATCTAAAAGTGATAATGCCTTATTCATTTTTGATGAACCTACAACTGGTTTACATTTTCATGATATTAAAAAATTATTAAAATCATTTCAAGCTTTAATAAGTAAAGGGCACTCTATTATTGTTATTGAACACAATCTTGATTTAATTAAATGTGCAGATTACATCATCGATTTAGGTCCTGAAGGCGGAATTCGTGGTGGTCAACTAATTGCTCAAGGAACACCTGAAGACATTGTAAAAAACAAAGCGTCTATTACTGGTGAGTATTTAAAAGAAAAAATTTAAATCCCTTTTGCAAGAAACAAGCAGGATTAAAAATAAAACCGCTCCTTTCATCTATCAATAAAACATAAATGCAAATAAGCCAATTATAATTATAGCTGTTGGTATCACTATTGCCATAAACACAAATGTAACCATACTACTCTTTAAAAAACTTAAAAACCAACCTTGACTATAAAAACGTTTTAATGCAATAAATAGATATATAAACGTTGACAACGCAACTAGCCAATCTATCCAATCTGGGATATCCCAAATCATATTAATACCAAAAATGATACTAAATACGGTGAATAAATATGAGAAATAATAAAAACTAAACACCAAATGATGTGCATAACGACCTTTTCTATAATAGAATACCTTTAAAATAAGTGCAAAAATTGGCAATAAAAAGAATAATGCTATAGGTATGGTATCATAAAATGCTTTTAACACATTTCCACCATCACGAGCTTTATAAAATTTTAATACTTGCGCATACATTTTTCTCATAAACCAACCTTCATCATCTTCCATTCCCATAAACTTATAAATCTCGTCATCTGAAGCATTAGCTGTGATTAGCGAATCTATTTCTTGTTCATTAAAACCAAAAGAGACATTACTGGATTTATAATTACCACTAGCAAGTATAGAATCAATAGCTTTATCATCCATACCAGTTAAAAATTTATTCTTTTCTAATGCTTTTCTAACTTTTATTTTTTCTAAAGAGTCTTTAACATGACTTATCGAATCATTTCTTCGTTTTGTAATAGAATCTAGAACTATTGTATTATCATTTTTAAAGGTTTTTTTTAGTTCATCATTTAATGTTTCGGCTTGCTGTCGAACCGTAAATGAAAATAAAAAAAAGAAAACTACAGATATAAACAAATACATCTGTGCTGGATGTAAATACAATAAACGCTTACCTTGAAGAAATCGTCTTGCTAAATAACCTGGTTTAATCATTAATGGAATAAAACTCTTCAAGAATCTAGCGTCAAAAGAAAAGTAATTACTAATTGTATTATAAAACAAAACACTTATTGTAAGCTCATCGTTAGTTTTTTGTCCACAATTTGGACAAAACTCAAATTGTTCTTTTAGATGAGATTCACAGTTTTGACATTGTAATGATGGATCTTCCATAAATTGGATTGGTTAGTTCTATAAAAGTAATAAAAAAAATGAGTTTTTTCATTTTCATTTTACTAACAGCGTTTTATATCTCCCCTAACACCAATTTAAAACGCTAAAAATCAGAATCTTATGTTTTTGGCATGCATATTGGTTATTTGTAAGTAAATAGCGTAAGCCGAAAAGCTACAATTATGAGTAGGCAAAATCTAAACCCTTAATACTATGAAAAAACTAGTACTATTATTTACAGGTTTGTTAATGGGATTAACAACTGTATCAGCAGCAGGAATAACAACTGCAACACAAGGCCTTGATTTTAATAATTCACGCTATCGTTTTGCAGAACCTATAATGTTCATTGAGCGTGGTGTAGAATTTTTAATCTTTCCTGATGGAAGTTTCGATTTCAATACAGAATTCGGAAATAGCGTTTCAGACGTTTATTACAGAACTTCTAGAACTCGTAGAAGCTCTGTAAATACAACTTATGGCGCACCAGGAACTGTAAATAGAATACACTACGCTACACCAAGACCAAGAGGTGTTATTATTACTCATGATAGTAATGGGAAAATACGAAGAATTGGAAATGTTTTTATCAATTATGATAGAAGCGGTCGTATTAAACGTGTAGGATCTGTATATATAAGTTACCACAGAGGTAATGGATTGCTTCGTCAAGTTGGCGGATTAAGGATTAACTATAATCGTTGGGGAGAAATTGTAACTATAAATGGGATTGTTAATCAAAGTAATGCAACATTAAACTGTGGTGTTGGTTCTGGATATAACGGTCATGAATATAACAATTATGACTATGATGAAAGTTTTGATGATGATTTTTATTACTACCGCAAAAATGGAAAAGTAAAAAAAATGAAGAAAAATAAAAGAAATTAAGTTCTAATTTTCATTAATTGAGTATTCACATACACTGTGAGTATATAAAATCCCGATGCGCTTCCCCAAGCCTCGGGATTTTAAATTTTATAATTTATCGTAAAACTCCTTATATCGTTTTGTTTTTTTGTCTCTTTTAGTAAGTTTCTCTAAATCAATTAAATAATCCACATAATTATAAATTTCAGAATTACTATGATAGCTCAGACTTAGATCAAAATCTATATCAAAAGATAAAATAACATTGTTCTCATCAATAATAAAATCATTAGTAAGATCAAGCTCTTGTACGTCTAAATATTTAGCTCTAATAACATTTGTTATTTCTTTTATCTGCTTTCTTGTTTTGTTTTTAAACTCATATGTTAAAAGAAATACTTCATTTTTAAAACTATAGGAAATGATCTTAGATTTAAACCGACCTTTTCCAGTATAGAAAATACTAACTACTATTTTTCTATCTCCTAATTTTGTTAATACCTTATACTTTGGGTCTCCTAGAGATTTTAAAATAGATTTATATTTTAAAGAATCAAATGGTGTATCTTCAATGGGACTAATTAGCTGAGTGCTAACTAATGTGTTTTTATTAATTAATTCTTGTTTTAATTTGTTATAATTTTCCTTTATTGCATAAGTCTTCTTTATATCATCTTCACTATAATTTCTACTATAATGTTTTTTATTTCTTATTTCAAAAAAGCTTATTATACTTTTTATATAAAGTTTTAGGTTCATCAATCAAGTTGGGGGATTTACAACTCAAATTTAATAATTAATACACAATAATCTATACCTCTGAAATAAATTTATATACATCTTTTTAACATATCACTGCTTTTAAGTTTGCATTAGGAATCATATCAATCGTAAGATTCACACGCTCAGTAGCTCCGGCATTTATAACGCTGTGCGAATCTATAAGGTTTAAGTACCAACATTCTCCTAATTGCATTTCTACAGGTATCTGATTTAAATAAAATACAACCTCACTATTTTTAATAATTGGTATTGTTAATCGTATTACAGACCTCTCAATGTCTAAGCCTAAAGTTGGATCTTTATGTTCTTTTACTTCAGAATAAGGTGCCAGACGTAATAAACGCACCAAAGTTACTGTTGTGATTTCACTAAAACATTCAACAATTTCTTTTAAATATGGAGATTTTTCTAATTCAGATGTATTTCGCCACTCAGTCCAAGATCCATCTGCATAATCTTCTACTGGAGGAGGAACCGGTAATGATCTATCTACAAGATGAGCAGGTGCTCTTAATTGAATAACATTATAATACTCAAAATCATTAAGCGGTAAAGCTAAATATTCATTTAACATCCGTTTAGGATCAAATTTAAAAGGAAGTTTAACGCGGTCGTTTTTAACTTGAGGGTCTTGTAATATATTCATTATTTAATATCATTTTAAAGATACTTCAAGATAAAAATTTGCAAGCACATCTTTATAGGTAGATTCACCTGTTTCTATAAAATACTGATAAACAAGACATCAACAAACATTAATACAGTTTGGCACACTAATTGTTTAATCATAGTTGTAATCAAAAATCCTTACAATTATGAAATCGAAGATTCACGAATATCTGAGCAATAAAAAGAAAATGAGTAAACAAATAGTGTCACTTTTCACATTGTTGCTTATTGCAGTAATACCTGTAAACGCATCAACCACTAACACAGTAGAGTCTAATGCATCTCACAACTATGCAAGAGGTTATGGAAATTCTTTCATTTTTATAGAAGACGGAATTGAATTCTCAATCTTTCCAGATGGACAATTTGATTTTTACATGTCAAATTACGGTCCGAATGTAAATGTAGGATTTAGTTCTTCAAATGTATCTATCAGTTTTAATACTGGATTTGATTATAATCCATATGTTCAATATGATGATTATGGAGCTATTGTTCAAATAGAAAACACACCATTATATTATGATTATTATGGCCGTATTTCTCAAGTAGGAAATGTGAATATTAATTATAACAGCTATGGTCGCGTAGCACGAGTGGGTGGATTATATATTCATTATAATAGTTATAGAACATTCTCTCATTGTACAGGATTTATAAATGTATATAATAGAGCTTATGTTTATAGACCATGGCACACCTATTATGTAATTCCTCCTGTAAACTATTGCATTGTATATGCTAGACCATATAGACAGTTTTACACACCTGTTAGACATAATTACTACAGACCATATAGAGATAACTATAGACAACCTGTTCGTGTAAATAGCAGACGTGGAACTGTAGTGACTACTGGACGTCGCTCATCAAGAATTAGTGACAGGTACAGACAAGATGCAACACCAAGACGTGGTAATAACAGAGCTGTAAATAGCACACCTAGACGTGGTAATGATAGAAATTTAACCTCTACAACACCTAGAACATCAACACCAAGAACTGTAACGCCTAGAAAAGTAAAAACTAGAGATACAAAAGTTACGCCAAGAACATCAACACCTAGAACTACATCAACACCTAGAACTAGAAATGTGACTAAATCACCTAGAGTTGTGTCTAATAATAAAACGAGAACTAGAACTGTAAGAAAAAACACGAATGTAAGAAAACCAAAAACATCAAATTCTCGTATATCTAGTAACAAGCGAAGTGATAAATCTTCAAGACATATGACGCAGTCAAGAAACAGAAGTCAATCACAAGCTAAGAAATCAAGTTCAAGGACATCTTCAAAAAGTAGAAGTTCAAGAACCTCTAAAACAAGATCACGATCTTAACAATATAAACTTTTTGGTTGGTTAGTAGATTGTCCCATAAGCAGTATGCCTCAAAGCACCTTATGGGACTTTCTCATTTATTAAACCATTTTTTTTAGGTAGATTAAATACCTACTTCAACTTCAAGTACTTTTTTATAACAGCTGAAATATCTTTGGAAAGGTTAAATTTATAAATTGAAAAGCCATATAATAATCCAATAGCAAGCGATTTCAGAATTATATTAACATAAGGGTTAAACGGAAATTCCCAAAAGTAAAATGCAAAAATAATCAGGACTAAAAGTATCGAAATTTTTAATGTTTCCGAAGTAAAAGGAAGCATGTTAAATTTATCTTTTACAAAATATATTTTAATCGAATTGTAAACTATTATAGCAATAAAAGTCGCTAATGCAGATCCATTAATACCATATTTAGGTATAAAAATTAAGTTGAGTACAATCGCTAAAACGGCTAGAATAACTCCAAAAAATAACACAATACGATAGTAATCACTATTAAATAAGATCGCATTATTATTACCTAAAAGGTTATCATAAAGTTTAGCTATACTAATTAAAACAACAACAATTAAACCACCACTAAACTCTGAAGGAATAATTCTATACAATTCGTTTATATTTAATATGATTAGTAAAAAAATAAAACCACTAATCACATATAGTGTTAGCGAACTGCGTTGGTATAAGTCTTTAAGCTCTACTCTATTATTCTCATTCAAAAATTTTGCGGTTAAAGGCAATAATATTTGATGCATTGCACGTTGCGGAACAGCAATAACAGTAGCAATAAACACTGCTACACTATAATATGCAATAGTCTTAATATCTAAATAATTATTAAGCATAAACTTATCAAGATCTAAAATAATAGTCGATATAGAACCTGCTATAATAATAAGTGATGAATACTTTAATATAGAACTTAACTTATCTATTTTATAGAACCTAAATACTGGCAATCGTTTACTAAAAGCAAAAAGCATCATAACCAAACTTCTAACAACATAAACACCAACAATTCCCATGAGAAATTGGTCAACGGTAATATATTTTAAGAATACCAAAAACAATAGTATCATAGCACCTACGCGATGAAAAACTTCTTTCATAAAGTTTCCAAAAACGGTTTGCATTTGTACCTTCATCCAAGCATAAAAAACTTCAAAATATGCCATAGATAGTGCTGTGATAAAAATATACCAGAGATATATTCTTACAATTTCATTTTTTTGAGATAAAACATCAGCTATCGTATCATATGCTAAATACCCAACAATAGCAACAGGAATAGCTAACACTAAAGGCAAAAATAACATGAGTGTTAAAAAACTATTAAGCGAATTTTTGGTTTTAAAAGTCGTATAAAATTTAACAATTGTATTATGAGCTCCAAAAGCCATGAGTGGCATCATAATATTCGCTGTAGATAGGATGTAAGCAACTAATCCATAGTATTCATCTGTAATAAAATTGGTGTATAAAAAGAGTGCATTTATGGCTCCAATACCGAAACCTAAATAGGTCGTAATCGTGTTTCGTAAGGATTGGTGAATAACAATTCCCATTAGATAATTTCAGACAACGTTTTGGTTAGCGACTTTCTACTATACTTCTCTAACCCAATAGCGTTTACAACTAATGAATTAGATTTATATGCTTCAAAATACGATAAAATTTGAGATTTAATACGTTCCTTCTCATTATAGTAAAAATAATGACCTGTATTTGTAGTCTTCAAAATAGTTTCCACATCTGAGGCTTGAGGTCCAACAGCTACAATTGGTGTTGACGATGCCATATATTCAAATAATTTACCTGGAATAATCACTTTTGTATCTTTAGAGTCAATTTCAACCAACAGTAATACACGTGATTCTAATTGCGCTTTTATAGCTTCCTCATGAGATACATAGCCCATATTATTAATATAAGGGTCAAGCTCATACGTTTTTAATGTCTGCAAAACATCTTCACTCACCACGCCAATTAATTTTAGCTGAAATGTGCTTCGAAAATTATCATGTTCATGAATCAATTCTTGCAAAGCCTCCCATAATTGTATTGGATTACGCTCTGACAATAATGATCCAATATGAGCTAAGCTAAAGCATTTGTCTTTTTCTGGTTTTTGTACATGATGCCTATCATAACCATTTGTAATCACCGAAATTGGTTGCTTTGTTTTTAATAAAAACTCTTGTTTAGTATTTTCGCTAGTAACTATAATTTCATCTGCCGTTTGAAGCACTTTAGATTCAAAATCTTTATGTTTTTTTTGAGAAGATTTAGATAATTTCAACTGTTTATGATATCCTATTGTGGTCCATGGATCTCTAAAATCAGCAAGCCATTTCACACCCAATTGTTGTTTCAATTGCAAACCAATAAGATGTAAACTATGTGGTGGACCAGTAGTAATAATCGTATCGATAGTGTTAGTCTTAATATATTCTAAAAGGTAATTAACCGATGGTTTAACCCAATTTTTTCGAGCATCGGGAATAAAGAAATTACCACGTACATAAAGCATTAATCGTTGAATAAGTGATTGCTTCTTTTGTTTCGGAATTACACCAGAGCTTATTTGCTTAGAACTCTTACTAGATAATATATTTGCAAAACGATACGGCTCACTAATGGGCTGTGTAATAATTTTGACACCCTCAGGAATTTCTTTCAACAAACTATTGTCAACAATAGGGTAACTTGGGTTTTCTGGGCAATACACAATAGGTTCTACTCCAAATTCTGGTAAGTATTTCACAAACTTTAACCATCGCTGAACACCTGGACCTCCTGCTGGTGGCCAATAGTATGTGATAATCAATGCTTTTTTCATATCAAGTAAAACTACTTTAGTTTGAAGTTTTCCTAAACATAAACCACAATCCCCCAAGTAATAGTAATCCAAAAAGAATAGAACTTCCAAGAGAAATCATACTTCCTGTCTGCACTACTTGTGGTTCAAACTTAAATTCAATATCGTGATTTCCTGCAGGTATTTGTTGTCCTCTTAAAACATAGTTCACACGTTGATGTGGCACTAATACTCCATCTAAATAAGCATTCCATCCATTGGCATAATACACTTCAGAAAACACCGCAAAGCCATCATTGCTATTAGCAGATTTATACTTTAAATAGTTAGGTCTAAATTCTACCAATGTAATCGTAGCAGCAGAATCTACCATGAATAGATTAGATGATAATTCGGCACTTGTAGTTACTGCTTTTCTCAACGTTTGTAAGCTATCTAACGCTTTAATCTCTACATTAGCAGACTCCTTTTTATCTAATTCACTAATAAACCAAGCATTACCATTAGCATCTTCATTAACATAAGGAAATATTTGTCCTTGCTCTTCAGCAATAATATACTTTGTATTTAACATATTGAGGACATTCATATTATTTCTAGAAATATGAAAATCATACAACTCATCAAAACGTTTTAGTTTTGCTGCGTGATAACCACTTAATGAATTATGGAAATAAGCTGCTTTCGCTGGAGCTCTACTACCTTCTGAAGAAATATCTAAAACTCTAAAATGACCATCATCTTGCATAATTTCTGTATCGGCAGTATTGGCTTGATATGGTTTATTTACCTGTATAGCAGATACGAAATTGTCAGTATTTACATAACGACGATCAACACCTACCAAATCAAAAAGAATCAAACCTGCAAAAACCACGACGACGACTGTTTCTGAAAATTTCTTTTTTAAGAACATAAGAATAGTTCCTGCAGCGAGTAATACTAAAATCAAAGTACGTAAGGTGTCTTGGGTAAAAAATGATCTTCGGTCTGCTTTTAAAGCATCAATATAGCCTTGACCATACTCACCATAAGCTTGCCTATAATAACCATCATTAGCGCCAACAAAATCAAAAAATGTAGATTTAAAGAGTAAAAAAGCAAGTGCTAAACCACCAACAATGCCTGTGGAGATTTTAAGCACTTTAAGTTTTTTCTCATCATTATCAAAATCATTAAAGAGTTTTACCAATCCAAAAATTGCCAATACAGGAATGCATAATTCTAGAACTACTTGTATAGAACTTACCGCTCTAAACTTATTATATAAGGGTACATAATCAATAAAAAGATCCGTTAAAAATGGTAGATTCCTTCCGTAAGACAATAATAATGACAAAATGGTTCCTCCTACGAGCCACCATTTTAAGCGGCCCTTTACTAAGAATAATGCAAATACAAACAAAAATAAAATTACTGCGCCAACATAAGCTGGTGCCTCAACGATAGTTTGATCTCCCCAATAAGTAGGTGCATTTTTAGATTCTTCTAAAGCTTGAATCGGACTCGCTCCAATGGTTCTAAAAAATTGATAAGTTTCAGAATCTTTACCTACATCTTCTCCACTTCCTCCTCCTAAAAGTCTTGGAATAAAAAGATTGAAGGTTTCTGTTTTCCCATAGCTATATTCAGTGATATACTCTTTACTTAAGCCTGAAGTCACTTCTTTTGGAGACCCATCAGGATATATCGTTAATTCACTTTTACCACGCGTACTTTCTTTGACATACTCTTGTGTTGCCAAAATATTGGTTGCATTGAGACCTATGGCTAAAATAAGAGCAACAACCATAAACCCGACCGACTTAAAAAAGTGTGGTAGCATTTGCTTTTTATAAGCATCTATAAGATATGTAATACCTAATACGAGGACTAATAACATCAAATAATAGGTCATTTGAAAGTGATTTGCTCCAATTTCTAAAGCTAAGGCAACAGCCGTGAGTAGAAAACCTAGTATATATTTCCGCCTAAATGTGAGTATGATTCCAGATAAAACTAAAGGCATATAAGCAATGGCGTGAGCTTTACTATTATGTCCTACACCAAGTATAATAATAAGATATGTAGAAAACCCAAAAGCTAGTGCTCCTAATGCTGCTAGTTTAAAATCAACTTTAAGAGCTAATAATAAGATATAAAACCCTAAAAAATAAATAAAAAGATAATCTGCTGGACGTGGTAAAAAACGCAAGACAGCATCTAATTTCTTGATATAATTATGAGGATATCGCGCACCCAGTTGATACGTTGGCATACCTCCAAAGGCACTGTTGGTCCAATAGGTTTCCTCTCCAGTAGCAGCTTTAAACACTTTTTGCTGTTGAGCCATACCAATATAATGCTTGATATCGCTTTGAAAAATTTGTTTCCCTTTTAAAACAGGACTAAAATAGGCTAATGATATAACCACAAAACCAATTAAAACTAAAAGGTGTGGTAAGATTTTTTTAAATGAAAATTGCATAGAATAATTGACTTTCAATAGACTCGAAAATTAGTCAATTTCTTCGTAATCTATGTACTCTCCTACTTTTTTATTTGAAGATGAATTACCATTTGGTATTTTATCTATTACTGTTTCGCCTTCTTTTTGCTGTTGCTTATTAGGTTGTTTCTGTTGAAATTGTCCTTCAAATTTCTGTTGCATTTTTTTTGACATATATCGCATAAGATGAGGCGCGAACATACGTGTAAGGATTTTTATTCCGTAGTACACCAAAAGTATAATGAGAATGGTTCTAACAAAACCATATAATGATGCTTCTTGTAACATTAAATTAAATTTATTCAAAAATACAATTATCTCTATATAATTACTGTTATTAATACTTAAAAAAAATATAAAATCTCTATATTTGACTTAAATCGATAATCTATGAATTTTAGTAAAAAAGTTCTTTTATTTACTACTTTGTTAATCACCCACTTTACGTTTGCACAATACACCGAAGTCATAAATTCTAATAGACCTGGTGTTTCTCGAAGTGCTTTTTCGGTAGGAACTAACGTTGCTCAACTTGAAGTTGGACCATATATCATAAATGAAAAACATACGCCTTTAAACTATAAAGTTTCAGGGTTTGGAGTCGATTTTTCTGCACGTTATGGTTTACTTTTTGAACCCTTAGAAATTAATATTGAAGGGACATATCAAAATGATACATTTACAGACAATCGCTCAACTATAGCTTCTGAAGATAAACGCTCAAACTTTAAAAGTCTTACTATAGGAGCAAAATATCTCGTCTATGATCCTTATAAAAATGCAGAAGAAGATAAACCAAATTTATATAGTTATCATGCGAATCGTTCATTTAAATGGAAGTCACTTATTCCTGCGGTAGCTATTTATGCAGGTGCCAATTTCGATACTAAAAACAATCCATACACTGCTCCAGGAATTGAAGGCTTTAGTCCTAAAATCATGGTAGCAACTCAAAATAATTTTTCTGGTGGTTGGGTTCTAGTGCTTAACTTAATAAAAGACAGAATAGGTACCGATTATTCAGATTTTCAATACATTATTACATTAACACATTCATTTAATCCGCAATGGGTTATTTTTGGTGAAACTCAAGGAATTCAAAGCGATTTTTACGCAGATAACTTATTTAGGTTTGGTGCTGGATACTTAATGAGTAAAGATTTCCAATTAGATACAGCACTTACATTTAATAGCAAAGACACACCTTCAGTGTTTGGTGTGAACTTTGGAATGTCTTACCGACTTGACTTCCATAAAGACAAAGAAATTGATAATGGCAATTCAAAAAAAGATGCAGACAAAAGAAAACCAAAAAGCAAAAAAGGTAAAAAGAAAAGAACAGAAGATTTTGACGACGATGGAAGTCTTTAAGCCTCAAACTATATGATTACAGTTAAAGAAATTCATTCTAAAAAGGAATTAAAACAATTTGTTAAATTCCCTTTTAAACTTAATAAAGATTCAAAATCTTGGGTTCCTCCAATCATAAACGAAGAATTAAAAACCTTTGACAAAAGCACAAATCCTGTGTTTAAAGATGCCGAAGCTCGATATTTCTTAGCCTACCAAAACAATAAGATTGTAGGACGAGTTGCTGCTATCATCAACTGGTTAGAAGTAAAAGGTCAAAACGAAAAGAAAATGCGTTTTGGTTGGCTTGACGTTATTGATGACGTTAACGTGACAGAGGCATTACTTGACAAAGTGCATGAGGTTGGGAAACAACATGATTTAGAATATGTTGAAGGTCCTGTTGGATTTTCTAATTTAGATAAAGTTGGTGTGCTTACTGAAGGTTTTGACGAAATTGGAAGTATGATTACTTGGCATAATCTTCCATATTACAAATCTCATTTTGAAAAACTTGGTTACGAAGTAGCAAAACGTTACTCTGAAAATGTCATGGAGTTTAAAAATATTCTTCCTGAATTTTTCTCTAGAGTACAAACACTCATAAAAAAGCGATATGAACTACGCGCTATAAATTTTTCAAACAATAAAGATATTATGCCTTATACAGATGAAATGTTTGAGGTCTTTACAAAATCGCACGCTGTATTGTCATCGTTTGTCGAAATCAATGATGAACAACGCGAATACTTTAAGAAAAAATTTATTGGTTTTCTTAATCCTGAGTATGTCAAATTTGTCTTAGACAAAAACGACAAACTTGTTGGATTTGGCATAGTAACACCTTCATATGCGAAAGCACTTCAAAAAATGAAAGGTAAATTATTTCCTTTTGGAATTCGTCATTTATTACAAGCGAAAAAACATGCAAAAACAGTGACATTCTACCTAATTGGTGTGTTACCAGAATACCAAAACAAAGGTGTTACTGCAATTATTTTCCATGAATTTCACAAAACATTTTCAGAAAAAGGAATTGAACTATGCATTAGAGGGCCAGAACTCGATGATAACGAAGCAATACATAAACTATGGAAGAATTTTAAACCAGTGACCAATAAAAGACGTTGTACATTCAAAAAAGATATTATATAAAAAATCCGATTCAATTATGAATCGGATTTTTCAAAATATATCATTTATTTACTCACCCATTGCAGCCATAACAGCAGCTGATAAGCGTTTATAAGTTCCATTTTCTAAACGATCTCTAATCGCATCAAATGCATCAAGAGTAACTGACACATCTTGTAATGTATGTGTAGCCGTAGGAATCATTCTCAATAAGATTAATCCTTTCGGAATTACTGGATATACAACAATTGAACAGAAAATCCCATAGTTTTCTCGTAAGTCACGAACTAAAGCCATAGCCTCTGGAATACTTCCTTTTAAATATACTGGAGTAACACAACTTTGTGTTGTTCCTATATCAAATCCACGTGATTTTAATCCTGTTTGTAACGCATTAACTATAGTCCAAAGATTTTGTTTTAACTCTGGCATTGTACGTAACATATCTAAACGT
Source organism: Flavobacteriales bacterium 33_180_T64 (assembly GCA_002162685.1). Taxonomy (GTDB): domain Bacteria; phylum Bacteroidota; class Bacteroidia; order Flavobacteriales; family Flavobacteriaceae; genus Psychroserpens. The sequence goes on along the minus strand of MAAQ01000014.1, from coordinate 253,233 downwards.
TTCAAAGCACCTACAACAAGTTGCATCTGTAACGATTTAGCAAACATTTGAGAACGCAAATTATATTTTAAATAATCTATAATCTCTTGATCTGCAGCAATAAAAGCACCTGTACTAGCCAAAGATTTCGCAAATGTTGCAAAATACACATCGATATCATCTTGAATACCTTGTTCTTCTCCTGCTCCTGCTCCAGTTTTCCCTAAGGTTCCAAAACCATGAGCATCATCAACAAATAATCTAAAGTTAAACTTCTTTTTAAGTGCTACTATTTCTTTTAAACGTCCTTGTTCTCCACGCATTCCGAAAACACCTTCAGAAATCACCAAGATCCCTCCTCCAGTTTGTTCGGCCATTTTAGTGGCGCGTTCTAAATTCTTCTCTAAGCTTTCAACATCGTTGTGCTTGTATGTAAAACGTTTCCCCATGTGAAGACGAACACCATCAATAATGCAAGCGTGTGCGTCAACGTCATATACAATGATATCATTTTTAGACACTAAAGCATCTATAGTTGACACCATACCTTGGTAACCAAAATTTAATAAGTAAGCAGCTTCTTTGCTTACAAATTGGGCAAGTTCATCTTGCAATTGTTCATGAAGTTCCGTGTGACCAGACATCATTCGTGCTCCCATTGGGTATGCAGAACCGTATTGAGCAGCAGCTTCTGCATCTACTTTACGTACTTCTGGATGATTAGCTAATCCAAGATAATCATTAATACTCCAGGTAATCACTTCTTTTCCTTGAAACTTCATTCTATTAGAAATCTCTCCTTCTAGCTTAGGAAATACAAAATATCCTTCAGCTTGAGAAGCCCATTTCCCTAATGGTCCTTTATCTTTGTAGATCTTCTCAAATAAATCCTTCATTAAAGCGAGTTTTTAGTCTTATTAGTTAGGACAAAATTAGTTAATTATATTATGACCGCATAATATTTTTATAAACCAATGTTTATATCCTTATTAAACATAAAAAACCTACCACGAAAAAGCGTGATAGGATTTTTATAAATGTGTTTTCTTAATTTATTTTATATACTGAATTTTTTCAGCTATTTCGGTTTTACTATCAAAGAAACCTTGCTCTTCCATCCACTTGTTACTATACACTTTACTCATGTAACGTGAACCATGATCAGGGAAGACTACGACAACTTTATCACCTGTATTAAACTCTCCTTCTTCGTTAAGCTGTTTCAATGCCTGCATTGCTGCGCCACTAGTATAACCTACGAATAAACCTTCTGTTCTTGAAATTTCTCGTGCTGTATGAGCACTTTCTTCATCAGTTACTTTAACAAATTTGTCAATTAAATCAAAATCTGTTGCAGTTGGTATTAAATTTTTACCTAAACCTTCAATTCTGTATGGATAAATTTCTTTATCATCAAACTCACGAGTTTCATGGTATTTTTTTAATACCGAACCATAAGCATCAACTCCAATGACTTTTACATTAGGGTTTTGTTCTTTTAAATATTTAGAGATACCTGATATGGTCCCTCCTGTTCCACTACAGGCTACTAGGTGAGTGATTTGCCCTTCAGTTTGTTCCCAAATTTCTGGACCAGTAGAATGATAATGTGCATCTAAGTTTAACTTATTAAAATACTGATTGATATAAACAGAACCTTTAATTTCATTGTGTAAACGCTTAGCTACTTGATAATATGAACGAGAATCATCAGCGCTTACGTTTGCTGGGCAAACATAAACCTGTGCTCCCATTGACTTTAACATGTCTATTTTATCTGCTGATGATTTAGAACTTACTGCTAAAACACACTCATATCCTTTGATGATACTTACCATAGCAATACTAAAACCTGTATTACCAGATGTTGTTTCTATAATCGTATCTCCAGGATTTAGAATACCTTGTCTTTCGGCTTCTTCAATAATGTGTAGAGCAATTCTATCTTTTGACGAATGACCTGGATTAAAAGCTTCAACTTTAGCATAAAAGTCTCCATCAAAATCTTGAGCCATTTTATTTAATCTGATAAGCGGTGTTTTACCTATTAACTGTAAAACATTATCAAATACTTGTATGTCTTTCTTCATAAATGCTATTTATCAGTTTCCTATTCTGTAAAAAGTGAAACATAAAACCTTGCAAAACTAAGATTTTTTTTTGAATTAGCTAGTAATTCCCTCTAAGTCTAGCAAAAAAGCAAATTCTTGAGCGTCTTCTTTTAAAGCCTCAAATCGTCCAGAAGCGCCACCATGACCAGCTTTCATATTAGTAACTAGGTACAACTTGTTGGTATCCTGTTTATAAGTTCTTAGCTTAGCAATCCATTTTGCAGGTTCCCAATACTGAACTTGAGAATCATGCAAACCTGCAGTAATCAACAAGTTTGGATAGGCTTGTTTTTTAATATTATCGTACGGCGAATAGGATTTGATATAATTGTAATAATCACTATTATTTGGATTTCCCCATTCATCATATTCTCCTGTAGTTAATGGGATAGAATCATCTAGCATTGTAGTAACAACATCAACAAAAGGCACTGCAGCGATAACACCATTATATAATTCTGGCGCTTCATTGACAATAACTCCCATTAATAAACCTCCTGCACTCCCTCCCATGGCATATAAATGCTCTGTAGACGTATAGTTTTGTTCAATTAAATATTTAGAGCAATCTATAAAATCTGTAAATGTATTTTTCTTCTTTAAGAGTTTCCCATTTTCATACCAATGTCTTCCTAAATATTCACTTCCTCTTACATGCGCAATAACATATATAAAACCTCTATCTAATAATGATAACCTAATTGTTGAGAAATAAGGATCTACTGTAGAACCATAACTTCCATAAGCATATTGTAATACAGGTGCCGTTCCATCTAGTTTTGTATCCTTTCGTCTTACTAAAGACATAGGAATTTTAGTTCCGTCTTGAGCTATTGCCCAAATACGTTCAGATGTATAATTATTTTTATCAAATTTTAAATCTAAAACCTCTTGTTCTTTCTTAATCTCTTTTGTCTTTGTAGACATATTGAAATCAATCACAGATGAAGGATTAGTTAATGAGTTATAACTATAACGTAAAATTTCGGTATCAAAATCAACATTAGCACCCGTATTCGCAGTATAGGTTTCATTATCAAAAGGCAAGTAATAATCGTCTTGATTATCCCAACGTTTAATTCGAATTTGATTTAACCCATTAGAACGCTCACTAATCACCAAATAGGATTTAAAAATTTCAATATCTTCTAATAAAACAGTATCACGATGCGCGATAACCTCAACCCAATTCTCAAGATCTGTCTTTGCTTCTTGAGTTTTCATTAGTTTAAAGTTGACAGCATTATCCTGATTTGTTAAAATATAAAACTGATCTTCAAAATGTGATATACTATATTCTAATCCACGAATTCGGCTTTGAAATACTTTAAAATTACCATCAGGTGTATCAGCATTTAATATATGAAACTCATTAGTTAGCGTACTATAACAAGCAATTATAATATATTTTCGAGATTTAGATTTATAAACAGCAACTCCAAAGGTATCATCCGCTTCAGTAAAAATAAGTGTATCCTTTTCTTCAGAATCTCCTATTTTATGTTTATAAATTTTATCTGAACGTAAGGTCTGTTTATCTTTTTTTGTATAAAACAATGTCAAATTATCATTAGCCCAAGTTGATGAACCAGTTGTGTTTTCAATGACATCAGAAAACACCTCTCCTGTTATTAAATTTTTAATCTGAAGTTTGTACTGTCGCCTCCCAACTGTATCTAAACCAAAAGCTACCATTGTATTATCTGGACTTATACTCAAGCCTACCAATCTAAAATACCCATACCCTTCTGCCATTTGATTGCAATCAAAAAGCAATTCTTCAGTAGCCTCTAAAGTTTCCTTTTTTCGTGTATAGACAGGATAATCTTTACCTTTTTCATAGCGAACAACATACCAATACCCATTATATTTGTATGGTACAGATGAATCATCTTCCTTAATTCTCGATTTCATTTCTTCAAAAAGATTCACTTCAAAATCCTTTGTATGAGCAGTTTCTTGCTCATAAAACTCATTTTCAGCATTCAAATAATCTAAAACATTCTGGTCTTCTCTTTTATTTAACCAAAAATAATTATCAATTCGTATATCGTTATGGATTTCTAATTGCTTCGGAATTTGTTCTGCTATAGGCACTTCAATAGTCGTATTCATTTTTCTTTTTAAAAGTCTGGCAATTTAGTAATTTTGTAATTCATAATTTTAATACTTAACAATATGTTTGGAGACATGATGGGAATGATGGGTAAACTTAAAGAAACCCAAAAGAAAGTTGAAGCAACTAAAGAGCGATTACACAATGTTTTAATTGACATGAATAGTCATGACGAAAAAGTAAAAGTTACGATTACAGCTAATAGAACCTTAAAATCAATTACAATCGACGACGAATTACTACAAGATAAAGATATGCTTGAAGATTATTTAATTCTTACAATTAATAAAGCTATAGCACGTGCCACAACGGTTCATGAAACTGAAGTTTCTGCTGTTGCAAAAGAAGGCATGCCTAATATTCCTGGAATGGATATGTTTAAATAAATTTGCTATAAGACACAATTAAAAGTCATTCAAAACTTTCAAAAGACGGTCATGCATTTCATTGGTGTAATCTAAATGTGTAACCATACGCAGCTTATTGCTTCCCATTCCAATAATATGAATATTTTTATCTGAAAGCTGTTTTAGAAACTCACCTTCATCAACATGAGATTCTAATTCAAAAATAACAATATTAGTTTCTATTGGTTCTACTGTTGCTATAATAGATAAGCCATCTAAAACTTTCCCAATAGCCTTAGCTTTCTGGTGATCTTCTCTTAATCTATCAACATGATGATCTAAGGCATATAAACCCGCTGCAGCAACATAACCTACTTGTCGCATGCCGCCTCCTAATATTTTACGAACACGAATAGCACCTTGCATTAAGGCATTGTCTCCAATTAACACAGAACCTATTGGGCAACCTAAGCCTTTGCTTAAACATACAGATATGGTATCAAATAATTGCCCGTAATCTTTAGCCGTTTTAGTGGTATTAGCCAAAGCATTCCATAGTCGTGCACCATCTAAGTGGTACCCTAAATTATGCCTATTACAAACTGTTTTAATACGTTTTAATTCTTCAAAGTCCCAACAAGCACCTCCGCCTTTATTGGTTGTGTTTTCGACTGATACTAGCGTGGTTAACGGACTATGATAAAAGTCTGGTGGATTTATAGATGCTTCAACCTGTTTTGCCGTAAACATTCCTCGATCTCCATCAATGAGCTTGCAAGAAATTCCACTATTAAAAGACGCGCCTCCTCCTTCATAATTGTAGATATGTGCATATTTATCACATATTACTTGCTCTCCAGGATTGGTATGCAACTTTAAAGCTGTTTGATTTGCCATGCTCCCTGTTGGAAAAAACAAAGCTTGGTCTTTACCAAATAGCTCTGCTAATCGTTTTTCCAGAGCATTAACAGATGGATCCTCTTTATAAACATCATCACCAACATCGGCTGTTAACATAGCTTCTAACATGGCTTTTGTTGGTTTAGTAACCGTATCGCTTCTTAAATCTATTATCATCTTTTAATTTTGGGTATAATTACAAAAATCACTACCTATTGGTGAACCATCCGGTATTTTTGGCGCGTTTTCTATTTTAAATTGTTCTGGAAGTTTTTTAAATTTACTAAGTAGTCTGTTATACTCATTTATATACACCTCAGAATCAAAATGTTTTTTCTGAAGACTTCTTTTGAAACTATTAGGAAACTTTTCTAATTCATCATAAACAATAGCTTTAACTTGAAAATAAGAATTCTCCGAAACTGCTAAATTCATTAAATATTTCAAAACATTAGTATTAATTTGATATTGAACATTTTTCTTATAATCATCTGAGTACCTTTTACCAAATGTATTATTCATTACAGAATTAATGATTTCTCTAAGTCCTAATTGCTTTTCATTCAAACTTTTTTGCAGCACTAATCGATTAGCTCGTTCTGGATGCAACAACAATTTCAAAGTCATGTCACTTGCCGTAACAGCTGCACTCATAGGATCAAAAGCAACCCCTGTTTTTCCAGAAAATGATTCGCGGTTTCTATAATACCTATACGCTCTTGGAGGAAAGAGTTCTAATTTTTCCTTCGGAATGGCTAATGTTTCCGCAGAAATAGTTTTTAAAATTTGATTTAAGGCCTCTCTTTGAGTTTTAACATCTATAGACTTAACAATCTGTTGACCACCTCCTTTCACAGCATAGTTATAGTCCAATCCTCCAACAACTTTTATAGCTGCTTCTGTTTGAAAACGGTGGAAAAAATAAAGAGGTACAAATACATCCTCTAAAACCGAATACGGCTCACCTTGACGAATATTATCTTTAGAAAAATTAGAAATGGCTTGTCTTCGAATATTCAACACATTTCCCAATTCTTCAGAAGCGCTTTTACCATTATCCCAAAGATGCGCTAAAGCATGTGCGCCTCCTTTTGCTCTAGCATCACTATCTGTAATAAAGCGCATACCAGCAAAATCTGCTGCTTTTAGTATATTATTTAAAGCGGTTTTTTCAACTTCATTTTCAGAAAATTCTGAATAGCTATAAGCCACTGTTACTTTATCCCAATCTCCTATTCCAACAGCATAAGCATCACTAAAATCAATTGTACCATTAGTTAATTTAAGTGTAGGGTGTGGATAATCCATAACTGATGCTCTTCCATGTGCACTAGCAGCAAAGTTATGAGCAAATCCGATAGTATGTCCAACTTCATGGGCACTTAACTGACGAATTCGAGCTAAAGCCATAGCCAACATTGGCTGATAATTATCATCACGCTCGGCAAAAGGTTTATTCATTAAGGCTTGTGCAATCATAAAATCTTGACGAATACGCAAACTTCCAAGGCTAACATGACCTTTAATAATCTCACCTGTTCTAGGATCAATAACGCTTCCTCCATAACTCCATCCTCTTGTAGAACGATGGACCCATTGAATCACATTATAACGACAATCCATTGGATCTGCATCTTTTGGTAACATTTTAACTTGAAATGCATCTATAAACCCTATCGCTTCATAAGCTTGATTCCACCAACTAGCACCTTCTAGTAATGCCGATCGAACAGGTTCAGGTGTTCCAGGATCTAGATAATAGATAATAGGTTCTATGGCTTCACTTTTTTCGGCTTCAGGATTCTTCTTTTTCAAACGATGACGGGTGATATAGCGTTTTTTAATAGGCTCTTGTATAGGTGTTGCATAATCTAAATACGACATTGATAAAGCTCCACTTCTTACATCAAACTCACGTTTTTTGTAATCATTATCAGGTAACTCAATAAAACTATGATGTTGTATTACACTTACTAAAGATGATGTTGGTGTCACACTTCGAATATGTTTCCCTTTAGCTTGCCCTTTAAATGTTAATAAGGCTTCAAACTCTACATTTTTAGGAAATGCTTTTGTTCTATCCAATGATAAAGCACTTTTTCCTGAATCAATTTTATAAGACCCTTCAGACTTTAATCTATTAGCAACACCATGAGTATCTAGCATTAAAAAAGGCGTCAAATCAATAATATAAGTATCGTTAAGGGTTTCTAAAATTTTGAATCCATATAAAACCGACTTTGCAAATGCTTGTTCTATACTCTTTTTTTCTAATACATTATCAGTAATTGCTCTGTAACTTAAATTTGGTTGAATGAGTAATAATTTATGTCCTGCCTTTTCAAATTTCACCAAGCGTTCTTGTCCTAATTGACCTCTATCCAAACCAATGTCATTAGAACCAACACCAGTTGCTAAAGAATTAACATATAAGAATTCTTCATTTAAATCTTTAACTTCAAGATATATTTTACCTGAAGCTTCTTCGTAATGAAAATTAAAAAACCCATCATGTTTTTTTAATTCTTTTTTACTTAAAATCTGTGAAAATGAAATCGTTACATAAAAAAATGTAATCACTTGAAGAATAAAATTTCTCATAATAGCCATTTAGATTATAAATCTACATAATTTACAACAAATGTTAGTTGTGACATAACTAAATATAATATTAGGAATCGCAAAGGATACATTGCCTTGGGATTAAAATTTAATTTTGCCGCTACAATTCGTAATTAAACATAATCGTCTTTTAATTTTATGTAACAGATATATATGTTAATTTCGCTAAAAATTATTTTCTATGATTACATCAGATCAAATTAAAGATCTTAATACACGCCTTGATAAACTTAGGCACTATCTTTGACATAGATGCCAAATTAATTGAAATCTCCAACGAAGAAGAGCAAACCTTTGACCCAAATTTCTGGAACGACTCAAAACAAGCAGAGCTTGTTATGAAATCGCTTCGAGAGAAAAAAAACTGGGTTCAAGACTACAATACATCAAAAACTTTAGTTGAAGATTTAGAAGTTATTTACGAGTTTTTTAAAGAAGATGAGGCGTCTAGTGAAGATGTAGAAAATAGATATGACAAAGCACGTCTACTCATCGAAAAATTAGAATTCAAAAATATGCTATCTGAAGAAGGTGACTCACTTAGTGCCGTACTTCAAATTACAGCTGGTGCTGGTGGTACAGAATCCTGCGATTGGGCAAGTATGCTTATGCGTATGTATTTGATGTATGCTGAAAAAAGTGGCTTTAAAGTTAAAGAACTTAATTTTCAAGAAGGCGACGTTGCGGGTATTAAAACCGTAACTTTAGAAATTGAAGGCGATTATGCTTTTGGTTGGCTTAAAGGCGAGAACGGTGTTCATCGCTTGGTTAGAATCTCTCCATTTGATAGTAATGCTAAACGCCATACAAGTTTTGCTTCGGTATATGTATATCCATTAGTAGATGATACTATTGAAATTGATATTAATCCTGCAGATATCGAAATTACAACAGCGCGTTCAAGTGGTGCTGGTGGACAAAATGTAAACAAGGTAGAAACCAAAGTACAATTAACCCACAAACCATCAGGAATTCAAATCTCATGTTCAGAAACTCGTTCGCAACACGATAACAGATCTCGTGCTATGCAAATGCTGAAATCTCAACTTTATGAAATTGAATTACAAAAACAAATGGCGCAACGTGAGGATATTGAAGCTGGAAAAATGAAAATTGAATGGGGTAGTCAAATACGAAACTATGTAATGCATCCTTATAAACTAGTAAAAGATGTACGTTCTAGTCATGAAACTGGAAATGTAGATGCTGTAATGGATGGAGACATTGAGCCATTCTTAAAATCGTATTTGATGATGATGGGACAAAAAGAAGAAAACCCAAACGAATTATAATTTATATTTAAATGATTACAATATATCACAACCCAAGATGTAGTAAATCTCGTGAAGGTTTACAATTATTAGAAAATTCTGGCAAAGATTTTGAAGTGATAAAATACTTGGATACGCCAATTTCTGAAGAACAACTAAAAACGCTTTTAACTTTACTAGGTATAAAACCAATTGAGCTTGTTCGAATTAATGAAGCTATTTGGAAATCTGATTACAAAGATAAGACTTTATCAGACGCACAAATTATAAAAGCTATGATGAAGCATCCAAAACTAATTGAACGTCCAATTTTTGTTAACGGAAAACAAGCTATAATTGGTCGTCCACCTGTAAAAGTATTAGACATTATATAACGCTATTTTAATCTTTAAAGACTAAAAAAATGAAAAAAATCTATCTTACAATTTTCTGCTGCATTGCTTTAATAGGCAGTGTATCTTCTCAAAATGCTGCTGATCAGAAAAAAATAGAAAAATACGAAGAAGAAGTCGAAAGGAAAAAGCAAAATTATATTAACGATTTTTTAGCAACATTAAACATTGATGATTTTCAAAAAGAAATCATAAAACAGTCTATGAATTCTTATTTTATTGAACTCACAAAAGTTAATAAACTTCGCTTACAAGGATTTCAAAGAACAGCAGCTATAGAACGTTTAGATGAAGCACATTTTAAAGATGTAAAAACCATTGTATCCGAAGATATCATGGCTAAAATTATGGATGCTATCAAAGGCAAATGGAATCAAAAAGCCGAACGAAAAGCTGAAAAGAAAAAGCGTAAACGAAAAAACTAATGCATTTTAACAAAGCTTAATTTGCTTTAACAAAAGATTAACCATAAGCATCGCAAGTAGTTTTATTTTTGTTCATCTAAATGAGTAAAAATATAACCCTTAGTAATGACATTAAAACTACCTCTACTCTTTCTTATTTTTCTATACGCTTTTTCTAGCTATGCTCAAAAAGAAATCACCGTTTCAGGAACAGTAATTGATAATGAAGACAAAGCACCTTTAGAATACGCAACACTGTCATTTTTTAGTGAAAAAGAAAACAAAATAATCACAGGTGGTATTACAAACGATAAAGGCATTTTTAAAATTGAAATTCCTCCTGGACGCTATACTATTTCAGTAGAGTACCTGTCTTATAAAACAAAAACTTACGACGATAAATCATTTAATAGAGACATTAATTTAGGTACAGTTTCATTAGCTCTAAACCTTGAAGCCCTAAACACTGTTGAGATTATTGCCGAAAAAACAACCGTCGAAATTAAACTCGATAAAAAAATATATAATGTAGGACGAGATTTGACTGTTCGTGGAGGAACAGTTAGTGATGTTTTGGATAATGTACCTTCGGTTTCTGTTGATGTAGAAGGTAATGTTGCCCTTCGTGGAAACGAAAATGTCACAATATTAATTAATGGAAAACCTTCTGGATTAGTTGGCTTAAACTCTACTGATGCGCTTAGACAATTACCTGCCGAATCTATAGAACGTGTTGAAGTAATCACGTCTCCTTCTGCTCGTTATGACGCTGAAGGTACAGCTGGAATTTTAAATATTATACTAAGACGAAGTAAACTATTAGGACTTAATGGTGCTATTACTTTAAACGCTGGTGACCCAACACAAGCAGGCGTTTCTGGCAATATAAATTATCGGACAGGTGATTTTAATTTTTTTAATACAACAGGCTATCGTTACCGCGAATCGCCTGGAAATGCAACGACTGAAACCGAGTATTTCAATGGCGATGATCCTAATACATTTTTTAATGAATCTAGACATTTTGATAGGAAAAGTAAAGGACTAAGTACAAATATTGGTGTAGAATGGTATGTTAATGAAACATCTTCAATTACTACTTCCTTTTTATATAGAGATAGCGATCAAAATAACGACAGCTCAAATACTATTAAAGAACTAGATGCTAACGGAAATTTAGTAAATCAATCTATTCGATTAGATCCTGAAGAAGAAACCGATCGAAATCTTCAATATTCAGTAAATTACGATAAACAATTTGATGGCGATAGCCAGCATCGTTTAACTATGGATTTTCAATATGAAAATAATAGCGAAGAAGAAAAATCTATTATTGCTCAAGATGGAGATGCGGCTGAACGTGTAAGAACATTAGAGCATGAAAACGAAGTTTTACTACGTTTAGACTATACAAAACCAATAGGAGAAAAAAGTAATTTCGAATTTGGATATCGTGGTACTTTCGAAGAACTCGATACAGATTACACATTAGAGTTTAATAATGATGACACTTTTATTGTAGATAATAATGTGAGTAATAACCTTGTTTATCGTCAGTATATCAATGCTGTTTACACACAATTTGGAAGTAAAATTAAAAATAAATTCTCATATTTATTAGGCTTACGAATGGAAAATTCACGTATCACGATTGATCAGGTGACTAGTGGAGATTTTGATCGCAAAAGCTATACAGGCCTTTTTCCTACGATTAATCTAGGTTATGAGATTTCAGAAAAACAAAGTCTTACGCTTGGTTATAATCGCAGAATTAGACGACCACGTTCTCGTTTTATCAATCCTTTTCCATCACGTAGCAGTGCAACTAATCTATTTCAAGGGAATCCGGATATCGATCCTAGTTATTCAAATACAATTGATTTTGGTTATTTAAATCGCTTCGGAAAAATGACGCTTAACTCTTCTATATATTACCAACGTGCTACAGATGTGTTTACATTTGTAAGTTTAGATACTGGTGAAACAACAATTGTTGGCGGAACTGAAGTTCCTATCATACAACGTTCACCTATTAATTTAGCAACCAATGAGCGTTACGGATTTGAATTTACCTTGACCTACAGACCCTCGAAAAAATGGAATATAAATGTAAACCTCAACTTATTTAAATCTGTTACTGAAGGGTTTTATGAAGGCACAGATTTTGGTGCCGAAAACTTTAGCTGGTTTGCAAGAATAAATAGCAAATATACTTTACCAGGAGACATAGATTGGCAAACGCGTTTATTTTATCGTGGACCAAGTGAAACTGCTCAAAATAAAAGGGAAGGCATATTCTCTACAAATTTAGCCTTTAGCAAAGATTTATTTAAAGATAAAGCTTCTATAGCGGTTAATATAAGTGATGTCTTTAATTCTAGAAAACGAAAATCGACATCAACAACAGATACCTTTATTAGTGAAGGCGAGTTTCAATGGAGACAACGTAGTTTTAATATAACGTTTACTTATCGTTTTAATCAACAAAAGAAACGCCAACGTAATGGTCGTGGCGACTCAGGTGGTGGAGATAATTTTGATTTTGAAGGTTAATTCTATTAGCTCTTGGCAAAATTTGATGAAACTTATAGACATAAAAAAAGGAAACCAAATTGGTTTCCTTTTTTTATGATATGATATAAAGTTTAGTGAGCCGCTTCCCTTTTTGCTTTTCTTTCTTCTTTAATTTCGTTTAAACGTTCAATAAGTGAACCACCAATCCAGTAAGGGATTACAAAAGTTACTAAGAAAATCATTAACCAGAATCCTATTGTGAAGATGGTTAAAAATGCTAAAAATCCTAAATATTGGTCAAAGTCAAACATGTGGTTTTTTTTTATTAGTGCAAAGATATAATAAAGCCTTATATTTTACAATAGGAAATTTGAGATTTATTAACAGGTTTTGAAAAAACAATCATTCGCAACTTTTATTATAAAAAGAAACAATTTGTTTCACTTCATTTCTTTTGAATTCGTTATTCTTAATTTTGTCCAATAATATTGGACATTTTTCAAAATATTTTAAGTGCTTATTTTTTAATCTTAAGCCTATTCTAATAAGTTCATCATTGACTTTTATAAAATAGACAGTCCATAAAAATGAACCACTAACTATTCTTGAACCATATCCCGATTCATCCGGAATAGTTAAATCAGTGCTTTTTACTTCTTTACTATATAACAAAATCTTACCACTTAACTCATACATTTCATAACATATATATATTAATCAAAACAGAATCTGAAATAGCGATATTATTTCTGAAACTAAGCTTCGATTTTCTATTAAAAAAACAATCAAAAAACCCTAACTTTGTAGCACGATAAAATTACACAACACATTATGGAATTCAGAATAGAAAAAGACACAATGGGTAACGTTAATGTACCTGCTGATAAACTTTGGGGTGCGCAAACTGAACGCTCTAGAAATAATTTTAAAATTGGTGCTGTTGCATCTATGCCTCTAGAAATTGTTTATGGTTTTGCTTATCTAAAAAAAGCGGCCGCTTATACCAATTGTGATTTAGGTGTATTAGCTAGTGAAAAACGTGATCTAATTGCTCAGGTTTGTGATGAGATTCTTGATGGAAAACATGATGATCAGTTTCCATTAGTAATATGGCAAACTGGCTCTGGAACGCAAAGTAATATGAATGTTAATGAAGTTGTTGCTAATAGAGCACACCAAATTGCTGGTAAGGTAATTGGTGAAGGTGATAAAACAATTCAGCCTAATGATGATGTTAATAAATCGCAATCGTCTAACGATACCTTTCCAACTGGAATGCATATTGCTATTTATAAAAAAGTTGTAGAAACTACAATTGTTGGAGTGATGGCATTAAGAAATACACTTCACGAAAAATCAACCGCTTTTAAAGATGTTGTAAAAATTGGTCGTACACATTTAATGGATGCTACACCTTTAACACTCGGACAAGAATTCTCAGGCTACGTTTCTCAATTAGACCATGGTTTAAAAGCCTTAGAAAACACATTACCACATTTAGCTGAACTTGCTCTTGGAGGAACAGCTGTTGGCACAGGACTTAATACACCTAAAGGCTACAGTGAGTTAGTAGCTAAACACATTGCTAAATTTACCGATTTACCTTTTGTAACAGCAGAAAATAAATTTGAAGCACTTGCTGCTCACGACGCTTTAGTTGAAACTCATGGCGCATTAAAACAAATAGCCGTATCATTAAATAAAATAGCTAATGATATTCGTATGATGGCTTCTGGTCCAAGAAGTGGTATTGGAGAAATTATTATTCCTGCTAACGAACCAGGAAGTTCAATTATGCCAGGAAAAGTTAATCCTACCCAATGTGAAGCTTTAACGATGGTATGTGCTCAAGTAATGGGTAATGATGTTGCGGTAACAGTTGGAGGTACACAAGGTCACTACGAACTTAACGTATTCAAACCAATGATGGCAGCAAACCTATTACAATCGGCTCAGCTAATTGGTGATGCATGTGTGAGTTTTGAAGCGCATTGTGCTTCTGGTATTGAACCAAACCATGACGTGATTAAACAGTTATTAAATAATTCACTCATGTTAGTTACTGCTTTAAATACAAAAATAGGGTATTATAAAGCTGCTGAAATTGCAAATACAGCTCATAAAAATGGGACTACTTTAAAAGAAGAAGCTATTAATTTAGGTTATGTTTCTGCTGAAGATTATGATGCATGGGTAAAACCAGAAAACATGGTTGGAGAATTAAAATAATATCTAAAACAAAAGCCCATACAATAATATTGAATATCAGTAATTTATATATATTCGCAGCATAATTAATTAATCCATTATGAAGAAAATTTTACTTTTTACTTTAGCCTTTGCTATAGGCTTAACATTGTATTCCCAAACCGCTTGGGATCCTATTCAAAATATTGATCCTGCTGTAGGAACTGACCCTTATGTGATAAGTTCTGGTGATTTAGATGGAGATACTGATATTGACCTTGTTGTTGGTACGTTTAGCTTTTCTAATGACATCATAAAATGGTACGCCAATGATGGTGTTGGTAACTTTACATTACAAGCAACAGTATCAACCATGGGTAGTTTAAATGGCGTTGGCGGATTGGCAATAGCAGATTTAGATGGTATTAATGGAAATGATATCATTACCGTGTCTTATAGTGATAACTCTTTAATTTGGTATGCCAATGATGGTCTTGGCGGATTTTCAGCAGAGCAAGTAATTTCAACTGCTGTAGGAGGTGCTGGTCAAGTGACTATAACAGATATTAATAATGATGGTGATATAGATATTTCTGTTGCTGCATATGCTGGAAATGAAGCTGTTTGGTTTCCTGGAAATGGTGATGGTACATTTGGTTCTAAGCAAATTATTGCTAGTGTTCCACTTCCTGGAAATCTGTCATTTGCTGATTTTGATAACGATGGTGACCTTGATGCCTTAATCGGATTTGATGATGGTGCTGGAGGAACTTCTGGAACTATAGAAATTTATTATAATCAATATATCGAAAGTGGAACTATGACAGTATCTTGGATTAAAGACACTGTAACTGTTGATAGTAGTAATCCATATTTATTTGTAGCTGCTTTTGCAGATATTAATGATGATGGCACACTAGAGATCGTTAAATCTGATAATTCTAGTGGTGAAGTTGCTTGGTATAGCAAAATAAAAAATGGTGTCTCTACTGAAACTATGATTTCTAATGCGAGTCTTATTACAAGACCTGCTGTTGTTATGGTTACCGATCTAGACAATGATGGCTTTAACGATGTTATTTTAACCGATGGGGCTTCGGGAGATGATGCAATTATTTGGTTTGAAAGCACAGATATGGGAGGCTTAAATACAGAGGCGTTAATTGCAGATCACAACTATCAACTCTACGGAGTTACCGTTGGAGATTTTGATGCTGATGGTGATAAAGATATTGCCTCTGTAGGTTTCTTTAGTGAGACTTTAGATTGGTACGAGAATAGATTAGAAACATTAAGTACAGATGATTTTTCTATTGAAACAATCAGCATCTATCCAAATCCAGCTAAAAATATATTAAATTTTAAAGGCGTAACTTCTGAAACATTAAACATCAAAGTGTTTGATATTTTAGGGAAATCTGTTATTAATACAGTTATAGAGCAAAACGGACGCTTAGATATTTCGGTACTAACGAGTGGTATTTACATTATAAAATTTGAAAACTATAATGTTACTTATAAGTTTGTAAAAGAATAAGTTACTTTCTAATACTATAAAAAAAGCTGCCTCTATATGATCTATGGCAGCTTTTTTTATTTTATAGAGTGTTATTTTTATTAAATTTATGGCTCACAAGCCTTTTATATGACTTTACTAATTAAAAATATCAAAGAACTACTTCAAGTTAGAGAAACTAATGTCACTATAGTAAGAGGTGATGATATGAAAACACTACCTATAATTAAAAATGCTTATGTTTTAATAGAGCATGATACTATTATAGAATATGGCCATATGGATGATTATAGTCCTATAGAAGTTGATGAAATTATAGATGCTACTGGCAAAATTGTATTACCAACCTGGTGCGATTCTCATACGCATATTGTTTACGCAGGTGATAGAACACAAGAATTTGTTGATCGTATAAATGGGTTGTCTTACGAAGCTATTGCTAATCGTGGTGGTGGAATTTTAAATTCAGCAGAAAAACTACAAAACACATCAGAAGATGAGCTATACAAACAGGCTTCAAAACGTTTAAAGAATAGTATAACATTAGGTACAGGAGCCATCGAAATTAAATCTGGTTATGGACTAACAGTTGATGCAGAGTTAAAAATGCTTCGCGTAATTAAGCGCTTAAAAAAAGACTTTCCAATTAAAGTTAAACCAACGTTATTAGCCGCTCATGCGATTCCTAAAAACTACAAAGACAATAAAGAAGGGTTTATTGATGTGGTTGTTAATGAAATGATTCCTAAAGTTGCAAAAGAAGAACTAGCTGAATATATTGATGTGTTTTGTGAAAAAGGATATTTCGATTTAAAAGATACCGAACGTATTTTAAAAGCAGCAATTGCACATCGTTTAATTCCTAAAATACATGTCAACCAATTTAATGCTTTTGGAGGAGTTGCTCTTGGTGTCAAATATAATGCCCTATCTGTTGATCATCTTGAAGAGCTCAACCCTGAAGATATTTCGATATTAAAAAACTCAAATACAATGCCAGTTGCATTACCTTCTTGCTCATATTTTTTGAGTATTCCATATACACCTGGTCGTGATATTATAGATGCAGGCTTACCTCTAGCATTAGCTACAGACTATAATCCAGGTTCTACACCTAGCGGAAATATGAATTTTGTAGTTGCTTCTGCATGTATAAAAATGAAACTAACTCCCGAAGAAGCTATTAATGCTGCTACAATTAATGGTGCTTATGCGATGGGAATTTCTAATCTCTACGGAAGCATTTCTAGAGGAAAAAAAGCAAACCTTATCATTACTAAAGACATTCCAAGCTATCACCATTTACCATATGCTTTTGGTGATAACAATATCGATACTGTTATTATTAATGGACAAAAATTTTAAGCTATCCAAAAGACATTCGCTTTCAAAATTATGTATCGAAAAAGGACATACAGATTTTGATTCGCTTTTTAATTACATCAAACAGTTGCCCTACGGAAGAAATTCTAACCGTGGTGATTATACTCTTGTTTTAAAAGAAAATAAAGGGACTTGTGCTACAAAACATGCTTTTTTAAAAGCAATTGCTTTAGAAAATAATTTCGACGCTTTAAAACTTTACTTAGGTATTTTTAAAATGAATGCTATAAATACACCAAAAATAGCGTCCATTTTAAAAGCTAATCATCTTAAATATATTCCTGAAGCGCATTGCTATTTAAAGCATTGTAATAACCTCTTAGATATCACGTTTGGAACAGAAAACCATACCTCATTTAGAAACACGCTATTGTATGAGAATGCTATTTCACCTGAACAAATTGGAAATTATAAAATCAATCTACACCAAACATTTTTGAAAACGTGGATTAAAAAAGAACAACTCCACTTAAGCTTTGAAGACCTTTGGAATATCAGAGAGTCTTGTATTATAGCTATTTCAGAATAAAAAAAAATCCGAAAGCTCAATGAATAATGAGCTTTCGGATATAAACTTAACCGTCTATACTACTTACCTCAAAGTAAACTCTGAAGAAGAAATTAATTCTTTATTATTAAACACGTTAACAATGTAACGGCCTTTTTCAAACTCATCATTTGGAGCTACAAACTCGCAAATATCTAAGTTTCTATTTTCATAATTAAACTTACTTACCAAACTGTAGTTTAATATCGTCTCTTCAAATTGAATTTGTTCATTAGCTCCTAATACATTATTTTTTGGATCTAATACCTGAACGTATAACTCTTTATCTCCTGCTCCTACTAAAGCATTTTTAGCAACAGTATAACAGACTCTAATCTTGTCACTACGTGTTGCTCTTTCTGTTGGGATTAGTTTACCAGAATTTCTCTCAATCACACCAAATCCTTTAAGACCTACTGTTTGTAATACTGCAGCATTTTCAACAACTTCAGCTAATTGTGTGTTTTGTACTAAAAGTGAATCTGTAAAAACCGTTCGCTCTGCTAATTGTACATTAGTACTATCTAATGTAGTTGCTAGTAACGAGTTTTCAACTTTAAGCTTATCATTTTCTTCCAAAATCACATCCATTTCTTCTTGCAATGCTAAAAACTTTTTCTTGTATCTCCATAAGCTATTTACACTATTTTGAGATATTTTTAATGAATCCATCAAGCCTTGAATACGACCTCTAGCATCTAATAGTTTATCATTAGCAACTTCATTTTCACCAATAGCAACATCATATTGTTTAGCCATTGAGCTTAAATCTGCCATAACTTGCTCCTTCTCTCTCGTTAGAGTTGCTTCATTATCTTTTTTCTCTTTGTACAATTTTGAAGTATAAAACCCTGTACCTAAAAATAATGCTAATAGAATTCCTAAAGCTATTTTTAATCCTGTACTCTTACCATTTGAATTTTCCATAAGCTACTTTTGTTTCTAGTTATTTTTTAAACGTTAATTCTTTCAATTTTATTTGAAGCTGACCATAAAAAAACAGTACTTTTATTACATCAAAATTAATCAATTTTGTTGATGGAACACTTAAAACCTTTTACAAGTTCAGAATTAAAATCAATTCTGAACAAACGTCCTAAAGAGACCAAATTTGGAGAACATATCTTGTTACTTTCCAACTTCAATGATATATACGAACAATTGTTAAAATTAGACGTTACCTATGTCATTTTTGGAATAAAAGAAGATGTAGGTGTCTTTGCAAATCATGGAAATACAGGAACTTATAATGCCTGGGATGCAGCCATTAAAATTTTGTTAAACACACAAAGTAATGCGCATACACATCCAAAAAAAGTTTTAATATTAGGTCATCTAAGTTTTGAATCGTATCAAAAGAAAGTTCAAAAATTTGATCAAACTAGTAAAAAAGATATTACAAAAGCGAGAAAACTTGTATCACATATAGATGATACCGTTACATTTTTAGTATCACAAATTGTAAGCGCAGGAAAAACACCTATCATTATTGGAGGTGGACATAATAATGCCTACGGAAATATTAAAGGAACAGCACTAGCGTTAAAGAAGCCTATTAATGTTATCAATTTTGATGCACATCACGATTTTAGAGCTGAGGAAGGTCGTCATAGTGGTAATGGTTTTAGTTATGCTTATGCCGAAGGGTTTCTAAAAAACTATTTTATTTTTGGTCTACATGAAAATTATACTTCAGATACTATTTTTAAAACCCTAGATAAATTAAAATCCATCACATACAATACATTTGAAGCCATTTCAATTAGAAAGGAATTAAAATTCAAATCTCAAATGCAACGTGCTTTGGATCATATATCATCATCAAATTTCGGTTTAGAAATTGATTGTGACGCTATACAAAATATACCTAGTAGTGCTATGACACCTAGTGGATTTACTACAAATCAAGCAAGACAATTTGTAAATTATATTGCAAAGCATGAACATGCTACTTATTTACATATATGTGAAGCCGCTCCAACACCAGAAACTGAAACTCAAGTAGGTAAACTCATCACCTATCTTATTACCGATTTTATTAGAGCAAAATCATAAATATATAGTCATAATTTTGATTAATGATTAATCTTAATTAAATTTGCATAAGTACTTATATAAATACTAATGTTATGGATGCTTTACAAGGTTTTGGAGAAATAGGTTTAGGATCACGGTTAAAACGTGTCAGCGATTATATAATGAAAGAGACTCAATTAGTTTACGATTATTATAATATAGATTTTGATCCTTATCTATTCCCGGCTTTTAAAATAATAGCAAATAAAAAAGGAGTAACTAATACTGAAATTAAAGACGCTCTAAGGTTATCACAGCCCGCTATAACACAAACTATTAATAAACTTATTCTTAAAGACTTGGTAAGTCTAAATTTTAATGAATTAGATAAGCGTAAAAAAATAATCAAATTATCAAAAAAAGGAAGATCAGAACTATTAAAACTTAAACCTATTTGGGAACAAATCGAAGTTACAATAAAGACCTATACCAGATTTTCTTCTGAATCTTTAATAGAGCATTTAAACAAATTAGAAACTCAATTTATGAAAACAAGTTTTAGTACAAAGGTTATCGAAAGCCTAAATACGGGAACAAATGATTTAATTATAGGCAATTATAAAAAGGAGTATAAAAATCATTTTTATGATTTAAATATAGAGTGGTTAAAAACCTATTTTTATGTTGAAGATTATGACCATGAAGTATTAAGTGATCCTGAAAAATATATTATAAACAAAGGTGGTTATATCTTTTTCGCTAAATATAAAGGATCAGTTGTCGGGACTGTTGCACTCATGCCAATAAATGAGTCCAGAGTTTTTGAGCTTACAAAAATGGCTGTATCACCGAACTTCCGTGGATTAAAAATTGGACAAAAACTGATGCAACATTGTATAGATTTTTCAAAAACTCAACATTCAAAATCACTTCTACTCTACTCTAACACTAAGTTAGAGAATGCCATTTATATTTATAGAAAGTATGGATTTATTGAAATTCCTGTAGAGACAAACTCTCCTTATAAACGTAGTGATATTAAAATGGAATTAAAATTATAGTGTGTTCTTTAGTTTGAATTCGAGATCATCGCAATAGGCATTGTCATTCTCACATAAAGCACTTAAGGTTTCAATTATTAATTGATTTAGAAATTCATTATTCGGATATATGTCATGAGCTAGTTTAAACTCAGAATACGCTCCAATATAATTATTCCCTCTAAGTCTACTAAGACCCGAGTTCATTAAAAATTGAAATGCAGCAGTATTATTCCTTTCTATACGTTCTTGTTTTTTAGCATTAAGCGTATTTGAATAATCAATAAATTGAGGAATTTTAAAACTTAAACTAAAAAAAAGCAACCCTAACAACAGTACACTTATAATAATATATAAGTCATTGGATTTTTTAGAAGGCTGTAATTTAAATGTCCTATTATAAGACGGTAAAGTATTACATGTTGGCTTACTTTTTCTTTTTGAAAAAGGTTTTCTTGGACGCTGTTTGTATATCCAAGACGCCATACCCAAACCCATATAACCTGCCATAATTGACTTTATTTATAGGTCTGGCTTATCATTTTTGTTACACTATAATTCAGGTATTTCTACGTATAAATAACTACTGAAGTCTTTTTAAGTTTATAAAAAACTAATCAACTCATTATATATTATGAAAAACACACTTATGTTATTATTATTGGTTTGCCTTTTAGCATGCAATAATAAATCCCAACAAATTGGTTATGTTGCATCCTCAGATCCCATTTTAACAAATGCTTGTCCAACATTAGATTCCATTCGGTTTTGTGAAGACAAAAAAGATGAGTTTTGTTCTCAACTACCATTAGAAGTCTATTTTTTAGGAAGTCTTAACGGTCAATTTCAAAATGGATATTCATCGGTACTAGCGCCAGACATTCAGCCTTCATTTGACAATTTCTCTTGGCAAAGTTTTGTGGCCTTAAATTGGCCAGCAGATACCTCAGGTAAACCTTTAGGATCTAATTTCACAAATTATAAAGATTCTTTACGTGTATGGGAACACTACACTAATGCTTCAAAAGTATTTAATACAAATACTAAGGCCTTACAAGATTTAAAATCTAGCAGGTCTTCATCTAAAATTTTATCACAAACGTCTAAGACTTCTGATCCTGTACAGTTATCAGGATTTGTTGAAGCAGATAATTATCCGCTTATCGATAAAAATTTAAATTTTGTAGTTTATGAAGTGAAAATGAATCCTATAGAGGAAAAATTTATAACAGAGAATAATTTAAATACAAAAAAAGGTATTTATGACTATTACAAATCTAAATCTTCAATAGAATTACCTGTTCAAAATAGTAATAGTCCTGGAGCTATTGAAATTAAAGCCAGTTGGAGAATTTTAGAAGCAGACAAAGGCGATGATTTAAATAAATACTATACTCAAAATGCTACTATTTATGTCGCTTCAGAAAATAGTGTTACTGGTCAATCCTTTACTTTTAATTGCACTATAGGACTTGTCGGCTTACACATCATCAGAAAAACAGAAGAATTTGATAATTGGATATGGAGCACATTTGAACATATTGATAATGTTCCTGTCAATGTTCAACAAGCACAAACAGATCAAGAAACAAACTGGTCTTTTTATAATTCTGAATGTTTAAATTGTCCTGTAAACCAGCCTCCAAGTCATGTTCTCCCTAGAGATATTACTAAATCTAAAGACACAGTTTATGTATGGAATACTGTAGCACCTTATGCCGAACCTTATGCTACAACAATACCAGGAGAAGCTGTAGGAAAGCATTTTGGAACACAGGTTACACGTGTATATCCAATTTATTATTGTACTGAGCAGTTGAATACTATTTGGCAATCTAAACTAACCTCACTAGAATCTGTTTTTGCAAACTATAAGTTAGTAGGAACACAATGGATGGTACCTTCAGATGGGACACCTCCAGCTGTAAAAATTAATGCGCCGTTTTATTTAGGAAATACAACCGCTGAAACGTATATGCAAGAAAGCTCTTCTTGTATAAGTTGTCATAATTTTGCAGGCATTCAATACGTAACTACAGCAAAGGATACGGTACATATTTCTACCGATTTTAGTTTTACCTTTGGTTATGCACAGTAAATTATAAACAAAGAGCTATCTAATTAAATTGGATAGCTCTTACTTTTAAAGAATCATTATTTTTTTATCCTAAAAGATCTAAAGTGACTTCAAAGAATCAAGCTTTCGTTGCAAGGCTTCAATTTCTATAGAATTCTTATTAACTTTAGGTATCACAGTTATAGAGTCTATAACGTTTTGCAAATCTTCATCTGTAATTTCTTCTTGATAGAAATAACCAATACCTTCACTTGCTCGCCACGCTTCACCTAATTGATCATATACTTCTTTATCCCAAGTGCTCGGATGTTTCACATCAATCCAAATGACATCACGATATTCACTATCAATTAACACCAAATCGGGTGTAGCTGAACCATCAAACTGTTTTGAATTTGTTTCACTTATAGCCGAAACAGTTCCCAAAAAGAATAAACGTTTACGACCAGCGATATCTTTAATATATGGCCTAAATTCTGTTGGTGTATTTGCGTCCCAATCTATTTCTTTTTTTGATTCTTTTACTTTTTGAGGCATTGCAGAAACACCTGCATAGCCTTGCTTTTTAGCAGCATGATCATAGTAATATAGTTTATCTGTTCCATCTGCAGGAATAAAAACACTATAACTTAAACTGGTTCTCTCATCACCTATTGGCTCAAGTCCAAACCAATGATACAAACCACTAAAAGCATCACTTTCTGAACCTGCAAAATCGAAATCGGTAACATAAGGTTGCTGATTCTGATCTTTAGGCATTTCTGGAATTTTTACTGCTGTTGACATATTCCATGGCAAAGGGTCACTAAATCCGCCTAAAAACTTTAAAGATTCTGCTTGTAGTTGCGATACATCTTCTGCTAATGTGTTTTGTTTATTGAGATAAGGATAGTTTTTCATGTCTTCTGGAGCAATAAAAGTTCCCTTTCCAATCGCAATACGTTCTAAATAATCATTAAAATCATGTTCCCCATTTTCAATCACCATCACACCACCAAAGCTTGGATACGGAAAGAAAAAACCTTTCCATTTAATTAAACTCACCACTTGAACCCATTGCCCTGAATCATTTTTCATATAAAAGGTATCACTTGGCTCGTAATTAACTAACATCCAAGGGTTAAAACGTTGCACAACTGCATTGTTCGTATTGCGACTAAATTTTAATGATTCTCCTATAGAAAAGGTAACTGAAATTCTATTTTCATTAGAAAAACGTGGAAACGGCGTTGTACTAGATACGGAAAAAACTTCTTCGGTATTATCACTAATTTGTTGAAATGTATAGTTTTCTGAAGGCTGAATGGCCATGGTCCATTTATTTTCATTATCAACTCGAACTAAATGTGGTAATGACACATCTTTAGTTTCTCCTACACTCTCATTTGCCATCGTAAAAATATTTCGTAATGGCTGAATACGTTCATTTTGCGTTAATGGCAATTCATTAATTTCAACTTTATTAAGATCATTAAACACATTATAGGTTTTCATATAATCATATAATTCCAAATGCCATCCTACAACATATATAAAAGCAAAAAAACCAAATAAAAATCCTAAAATCCCGAAACGTCTTCCTGTGCTTACAGTATTTCTGAATTTTTTAAGTCCTAAAATTAAAACCAACAAACTCAATATAATTATAAAAATATATTTCCTTATAAACAATAATACAGGTTGGTAATCATCACGAAATGCAAATAAAGCAATGAGTAAAATGAGACTCACAAAAATGGTGATGAATTTTTGCTTTTTTCCTCTGTTCCAGTATGATTTAATCATTCTTTAAGTTTTATTATTCTGAATTATTTCAAAATATAATAATATAATTTTTATACATGAGATCCTGAAACCAATTCAGGGCGACTGTCATGTATTACATCAGACCCTTGTCTTTTAAACGGTCACGAGCAGATTTTTCTTGAGCTTTTGGTATCGGTTCTGTTTCTATTTCTTCTTTTGGGACTTTGTCAACCTTTGCATCTTTAGTTTTTAAATCTTCAATAAAATCTTTTCCTTTTTCAACAACATTTTCAAACTTATCTTCTAAAGATTCGCTTTGTTCTTCAATAATCTTACTTGATTTCAAAACAAAATTTGCTAAGTAGGTTCCTAGTAAACTTCCGGCTGCAAAAGAAGCAAATGCAGAGATTCCTAAATAACTTCCAAACACAGAAATAGGTGTTAAGAATTCAACGATCAAAGCCGCAATCAAAACTAAAGTCACTATAAAAATAAGACGAGGCAAAAAGGCCTGCTGATAAATGAATCCTTTTTTATTGCTTGGTTTCATTTGCAACTTTTTACTATTTACTATTTTGTTTACCAAACGGTATGCTCCATTACCATTAGATTCTCTCCAATAAAGGAAAATTCCAAAAAGTACAGCTATTATAAGTATAATTAAGTCTAGTCCCATAGTTATTGTTTTAGTTAGAAGCTTTATAAAGTTAGTCTAAATTTCTTAAATATTGTTACTAATAGTCTCAATCACCCAATCTTGTAACGAGTCATTCCAAGTGTCATATTGCTTGTAAAACTCCTGTTTATCATACCAATACAAAAATAAAACATCTTTAGGCGCTATATTAACTAACAACTTCCAAATTAAGTCTTGATGCTTTGGATGTAAACTAGAATGTGGCTCATGCATGGCTTCAAATAAATCTTTATCTACAATATCTGAAATTTTATACTGATTACTAGTCTCTAATTTTTCAAGATAACGCTCTATACTCATCACTTTTTTACGCGTCTCAATACCTACTTTATTCAAGTAACTTTTAAATAATAAGTTATCATTCAAGATATCTTTAATAGGGTGTTGTGTATTTATAAGGTATTGAGAAAATTCAAATTTTTTGATACGCTCGTAACGTTTCGTTTTTACAATATCTTCTAAATCGTAAGCAATAATAATATGATCTCGAAGTTTCTCCATGAGTTCTGGTTGAGAAATATGGAATATAAAAATATCGTGAATGGTATCTTTAATAGCTTCTTTGTACCATTTTTTATCTTCAAACACTATAATAGGTGAAATAAAATCACGCAATACATAGACCCCTCCAAAGGATTTAGTATAAAATGAATTGGTTTGAAAATTAATAGTTTCAAGATTTAGATCACGTGCTCTTAAATCACCATATTTTTTAGCCGACTCAAGCAACTGACGGTGAAGATCTTCGTCAATAAAATTATGATCTCTTTTAAATTTTCCTACAAGCTGTAACTGTTCTTCTCTAACATCATCTAGGTTATCTATTAAATGAAATCGTATGGTGACAACTTGATATTTAAGCACATCTAAAGGCTCATAAAACGCATCAATGCTTTGATCAAAATCAATACAGATGGCTGAATCCCTTGTGATATCATTAATTTTTCCACCATGTATTTTAAAGACCTGTTGCATCATTTCTCTATCAAAGGTATGATAGGGTAAGTATACTGGCTTCTTATTTTGAAGCGGTGAAATTATAATCCCATGCGGATTAGATTCTCCATTACACAAATAATTTTCATCATCTTTTTCTTCAGCTACTTCTGGACTCCAACCAATACCATCAATATGAAAATGTGTGAGTTTTGTTGCTATAAACCCCAACTTTAATAAGCATTTATTATAGCGTTCTACTAGTCTTCCAGAAATTGGAATAAGTTCACTACGATATAAATTTGCTGCTTTTAATTTGTTCATTTTTTTATTAAAAAATCCATTTGAAAATTTGAATAATACCAACTATATTATCTCATTTTATTTTGTCCATTATACTACTCTTGCTTCCCAAACTGCTCTCTCGCTTCCATATCAATGTTTAATTGATTTATTCTCGCATCAACTTTACGTTTAAAGTCGGTATCAGCTATAGTAGCTACATTATCTAAATATCTCACGACTTCTTGTCTACGAATCTCAGAAAAGTTTAAACCTTTCATATTCGCTCTCATGAGTTCTTGAAGCATATTAAATTTTACATCATAATCTTTTTTAAAATAGATCTCAGGGTTTTCAAACCAATCTTCTTCTAAATCAAAATCGGTTAAACGCAAAGACACTGCACTCTGAATATTTCGTACATCACGAGATGAGAAAAACGGAAATATTTTCTGTATTTCGGTATATAGATTTGCATAAAACAAATGGTGATTGGTTTTAAAATGCTTTTCGGTTTTGTCATAAGCATCTAAAACACGTTCCTCGGTTGGCTTACCTGATACATTTAAAATTTCACCCATATTTTTAGCTAAACCTTGATCCTGCAAATAGCTATAGTTTTCAGGGCCTTGCATATTCACAAAATCTGGCATTGTAGTATCTAATTTTCGCCACCATAAATGATCTTGATCTAAAAAATCGTGTTCGGTACGTGCACCATCAATTTTAAAACGACCTTGCACACGCGAAATCACAGCCTTATCTAACATTTCTGGTAGATTCGTAAATAAACCTATTGAGCTATTACCATAGTTTACCGCATAAGCGCCTTCAGTATATCTTAAAAACACACCAATGACTTCTTTTACACCAGCCGAAACACCTTGAGCAGTACGTTCTTGTAAATTATTTTCAGCATCATCAATAGGTGCAAATATTAATTTTGAAGGATCTTGTAATGGCTTCATCCAATCCACCATTTTTTCTGCCGAACCGCCTTGAAACGTTGAAATCAATGTATCTGGCATGGGATGAAACAAAAACGGAATATCTAAATTGTCACAATGTTCTTTTAATCGTGTTGCAATTGCGGCTATAAGCATACTTTTTCCAGTTCCTGGAATTCCGTAACCCATAAATACAGGCATAAAACCACCAAGTTCTTGAAATGGATTTTTCTTAGCATCAAAATCATAACTCAACATACGTTCGGTTAAACGACGCGCAAAATGTTTTGCATCTCTATTACCCACAATTTGCTCGAATTGAATTTTATTAAACTCAACACTTTTTGCTGCACCTTGAAATATATTATCCCAACCAGAAACTGCAAATTCTGAGCTTTCAAGTTTATAAGTTCTATCAGAAATGGTTTCAGTATACTCCAAAGTACTTTTACGCATTTGGATTTCGGCAATCAAAGCTTCAAAATAAACGACTGTAAAATCGATAACATCTTTATCAGATTTTATAATTTCTGGATGTCCTAAATATTTATCATAATAAAATAATGCACATGAAATCCCTTTTAATGGTGACAAGACTGACACTTCAGGAATTCCTGCAAATTTATTCTTCATGACACTTAAATCATCTGAAGCTATGGGTTTTAAATCGTGTAAAACCTTGTATGCGGTAGAAAATAGCATAAAAGCAGTAGCCGTTTGCATTTTACTTTCATACTCACGTTTTCCTGAATTGTCTAAAGCTGATCTATTTTCAGCTAAACTAGACAAACCTGAGGCATCATAATAACTATCTTTAATCCAAATGCCTAGCGTGATCCCTTCTTGAACAGCAAAAAGTGTTTGATTTAAATGTATAGGAATCGCAATCGACTCTGGTAATAAGCGTTTTTTTAATTCTAAAATAGTTTTAGAAACTGATGTTATTGAAGCACTACTTCCATTATTAGCTCTAGACAAATACAATAAAATAGATTCATCTTTAGCATCTTTATCTTTATTTTTTGCACGCTGACCTTGTTCCCATTGAATACTTTTTATATAAGATGTGGCTTCATCACGAAGCATATCAAGTTCATTTTGCTTTATAGGAAATGTTGAGTTGTGTTCCATAGGTTAATCTTTCTGTTGTCTACTTACATTAAGTAAGCAGTATTTATATTTTTAACTTAGATTCTGTGCCGAAGTACAGAATAACAAATTAATCTTATTTATTAATTTTTAAAGCTGCTACTTGAATAGGTGCTTTTGCTAACTTATTCATAATTTCAGGTGTTTTAGTATATAGCATTTGTATGATTCGGTGTGGAGCAAACACATAACGTTGTCTGAATATATCGTCCCACTTTTGAAAGGTTTGTTTATTAAAAAAACTACCTTCCTTAAATTCACTTTTAGAGTTTACTTCATCTATTTTAAATGAAATAGCGTAAGATTCTAAAGGGATTTCCTTTTTTGCAATTCCTTGTAAAATAGCATGTGTAACTTCATTTTCGTCTTTGGCAAACACATTATGTATTGGTCCTAAATCAACACGTTTTATTAGCTTAGGAAATAGGTCTGGCAGTCGTTTATCAATAGCATAAGCCATCGTATCAAAAGGCATTTCTCTATCGGCAACCATTTTTAATACATAATAAATATCTTCTCTATCGTTTAATGGATTACTACCATCGTAATTAAAATACATATAACATATAAAAGGCCTGTTATGAGATACATCATAGAAACTCCAACTCACCAAGTATTTCCCAGGAGAATCTTGTGGTGCTTCTATGATTTTACCCTGTACAAAGCGATTAAAAATGTATTCTTTTTTTGCTGAAGAATAGTATACAATTGAAGCTGCTTGAAATAATTTTCGCTTTGAGATAGGTTCTTTTTTACGCAATAATGTATCTAAAAACTCTTCTTTTAAAGTCTCTATATTGGTTAACTTTCCTAAATAATCTTCACGTAATTCTAAATCATTAAATAAATAACGAAATTCTAAATAATTTGGAAAACCAGAATCGGTTAAATCAACCTTCATATTCTCCTCATCATCATACATATATTTCACTCGCATGGCTTCAATAGAATACAATAACAAATCGCAATACTGCTTAAACAAAAGAACTTCTTGTGTATTAAGTATTTGTTTTTGTTGTACAGCTACAATTAGTTCTTTGAGCGTGAAATCTACCATTTTGTGATAGAATACATATTGTTCTTTAGAATCTAATACAGCTGAGTCTAATGGTGTTACAATCATGCTTTAGTAATCAGTAATTAGAGATAAAATAGTATACGTTTTGATCATTACAAATTAAATTTTTCTTTACAAGTATGTGCCTTTGAGACTATCTTCTCTCCATTTTCTCCGTAAGTAAGAGTCTTTGTTATAGCACACTCTGCATGGTCATTTGAAACCTCTATAAAAACAACTACAATAAAGGTTAAAATAACCAATATTAGAGTCGCAAAAAAAGTCTTTTTCATAACAAAGTTGCGTTAAAAATCATTCATTGATATATATATTGTTAGTCAAACGACCTTATGATTGCTTTGCAATTTAACGGTATTGTTTGAACTCCTCGAAGAGAATACATAGTGAAAGCCTAACCTACTTTTACTCGATAATCTAAATTAGATATTCCAAAATAATTAACTATTAAAAGTAGGCAATGCCATCGTTATATTAAGACAACATATCGTCATCGTTAGATTCAGGTTTAGAATCACCTTCTGGTTCTCCTCCATCTGCTGGTGCATTTGGATCGGCATTATAATATTCTTCAAAAATTTCTTTCATGTCAATTCCATAACGATTAGCAAAATTTTTCTGGATTTCAGAATCTTTAGTTCTAATTTCTTGTAAAGCTTCTGCATAGCTACCATACACACCTTGCATAACTTTTTCATGCACAGGTATATTATCCATCATTTCTTGACGTGCTTTAGCACTTGCTGTATGCATTGCCGCTAAAGTTTCACCAATACGTTCATCGGTTTTTACACCTAAGTGTTCTAATATCGCTGCAAATTCTTGATCTGTTCTAGCTTTTAAAGCCACCACATAACCATCATAATATTTAAGACGTTCGTCGGTATCACTCTTTAATTTTGCGCGATGTGTTTGTAAGTTACTACGTAGAGACGTTAATACTTTAATGGTCAAGTTATGCTTATGTACAAAACTATCTTTTGAAGCTGCTAAAGTGGTATATGCATTTTTAAGCCCTTCTAATTCTTCTACTTTTTGTTCTAAATGTGTTACTTTTTCTAAAGCCTCAGAGTAAGCTGTAGATTGCTTATCGGCTACCTCTTCTAAGGCTTGACGTGCTTGTTTTAATAAAGCGTATTGCTCTTCAAGTTGTGTTTCTACTTGTTGCTTTTTTTCTAAAGCTTTAGTATGATTTTTACTCGCTTCTACAATTGCTATTTTAAGACTTTCCTCAACTTCTTTAATCTCAAGTTCCCTATCTTTTAAACGCTTGATAGCTGCCTGACTTTTAAATGACAATTCATTAAGTAAGGTTTGAACATCAGCACTCTCAATACGCAGTTGAAACATTGCTTTTGCTTCATTATCTGAAGCATCACGTTCTTTTTGTGCCGCTTTTAACTCGTCTTCAGCTTTTTTTATTTTACTTTTTCTTCCAAAAAGGTTATTCCAAAATGTATCTGGCTTAGCGTTAGCATCTTCTAATTCTACTTTTGCACGCTCTAAACGTTTAATAGCATCATCTATAATTTTTTGTTCTGCAGCATTCAAAGCTGAAAACCCTTCGAACATAATACCAACCTCATCTTGATAATCAGTAAGATCTTTAATAGCATCTAATAAGGTTGAACGGTCTTTTTCGGCCATATCAACGACATTGTCTAATGTTGCATTTAAGATTTTCTGACGACTATCTGGATCATCTTCCTGAGCTAGCTTAGACTTCATTTGGTCAATGGCTTTTCCCCAATTAACATCTACTTTCTCAGTTTTTTCGTTGGAATTTGTTTCTAATAAATCAAAATCATCAGACATATTATGTTGTGTATTAAAGTTGAACAATATTTAGGATAAGCAATTTCGTCAAAAAATATGATTATTGAAACTTAATCTGCTTAAAATATCAGTAGCAGAAATTTATATTTTGTTACAATCTTTATTCTCCTATTTTTTGTAATTATCTTTAGGTTTTAAAAACATAAACTATGAAATATTTATTTTTTTTGTTATTAATGGGTTGTTTATCAGTTTTTTCATGTCAAACTGATACTAAAGAAAAAACTACAGATCGTATTGAAAATGTGACAAATGATTTGATTACAAAAAACTCTAATGATGAGATTGAGTTAAGTATCGATCCTATCTCACATGCAACTATGGTTATTACTTATGGTGATACTGTTATTTATGTTGACCCAACTGGAGGACCTGAAGCATTTAGTTCATATTCTAGTCCAAAATTTGTTGTAATCACAGATATTCATGGTGATCATTATAATATAGAAACTCTAAAAGGCTTAGACTTATCTTCTACAACTATAATTGCCCCAAAAGCTGTAGTAGATAAATTTCCAGAGGATTTAAAATTAGGAAAAAGTATTACTCTTAATAATGGAGATTCAATGACACTTAATGGTTATAAATTTGAAGCTATCCCTATGTACAACTTACGTGAAGAAGCTTTAAAATTTCATCCTAAAGGTAGAGGAAATGGATATGTGTTAACTATTGGAAACGAACGCATCTATATTTCTGGTGATACTGAAGATATTCCTGAAATGAGAACCCTCCAAAATATTGATAAAGCTTTTGTTTGTATGAATTTGCCTTGGACAATGACAGTTGATAAAGCAGCAGAAGCTGTATTAGAATTTAGACCTAAAGTTGTTTATCCCTATCATTATAGAGGCACTGAAGGGCTTAGTGATATTGACAAATTTAAAACATTAGTAAATCAAGAAAGCGACTCAATTGAAGTGATTCAATTGGACTGGTACAACTAAAATTTAAATTGTTTTATCGACAAAGTGTAACTTTTCATAGATAAATAGCTTGTTTTTTAAATTTTGTTGTATATTTGATAACCAAATCTAAATAAACAAAGTATAATGCTAACCACTTATACCTCAAATATTTCCCTTGCAAGCACGATGCAGCTTACTATAGTCCTCATCGTTACTGCTTTTATATTTTTAATATTCATAGCAATTGCTGTTATTAAAATGTATAAGCTAAAAGCTGAAAACAAACGATTAACAGATAGTAGTTTTTATAAATCTGAAATAGATAAGAGTTATAAGGATTTCACTGATGGTCATTTATATGATAATAATAACTAATACATGGATGCTAATCTTAGTAAACTAGTTATGCACTAATATCACGTGTATAGGATTACTTATATTAACTCTAATAAAAGTATATGCGTTAAAGAAAAAAAACGAGAAGCTCAAAAAATAAATCGATAAAAAATAAAAAAGCCAGCAAATGCTGGCTTTTTTTTATGTCTATTAACTAAGATTACCTTACTAACTTTTTATATTTAATTCGCTTAGGCATTAAATCACCTCCTAAACGTTTTTTCTTATTCTCTTCATAATCAGAGAAACTACCTTCAAAGAAATAAACTTGGCTATCCCCTTCAAAAGCCAAAATATGAGTACAAATACGATCTAAAAACCATCTATCGTGAGAAATCACTACTGCACATCCTGCAAAATTTTCTAAACCTTCCTCTAAAGCTCTTAATGTATTAACATCAAGATCATTGGTTGGCTCATCTAAAAGCAATACATTACCTTCTTCCTTAAGCGTCATTGCTAAATGCAAACGGTTACGCTCTCCTCCAGATAATAAATTTACTTTTTTGTTTTGTTCGCTACCAGAGAAATTAAAACGACTTAAGTAAGCTCTTGAATTGACTTGTTTTCCACTCATCATAACCAACTCTTGTTCATCACTAAAGTTTTGCCAAATCGATTTATCTGGATCTATATTTGAATGTTTTTGATCAACATAAGCAATCTTTGCTGTGTCACCAACAATAAACTCACCTTTATCTGGTGTTTCCTCTCCCATTATCATTCTGAATATTGTTGTCTTACCAGCACCATTAGGCCCAATAACACCAACAATACCTGCCTGTGGTAAATTAAAATTTAAATCTTCATATAATAATTTATCATCGTAGGCTTTACTAACACCTTTAGATTCAATTACATTGGTTCCTAAACGCGGCCCATTAGGAATATAGATTTCTAACTTTTCATCGAGTTGCTTTTGATCTTGACTCATAAGCTTATCATAGTTTTTCAAACGTGCTTTTTGCTTTGTTTGACGACCTTTTGCACCTTGACGTACCCATTCTAACTCGCGTTCTAATGTTTTCTGACGCTTTGAAGCTGTTTTACTTTCTTGAGCCATGCGCTTAGATTTTTGATCTAACCATGACGAATAGTTCCCTTTCCATGGAATACCTTCACCTCTATCCAATTCTAGTATCCAACCAGCAACATTATCTAAAAAATATCTATCGTGAGTTACAGCGATTACTGTTCCTTTATATTGTGCTAAATGATGCTCTAACCAATGTACCGATTCTGCATCTAAGTGATTTGTAGGCTCATCTAACAATAATACATCAGGTTCTTGCAGTAATAAACGACAAAGTGCAACACGACGACGTTCACCTCCTGAAAGTACCGCTATTTTTTTATCGCCATCTGGTGTGCGTAAAGCATCCATGGCGATTTCTAATTTTGTATCAAGTTCCCATGCATTAGCTGCATCAATCTGATCCTGAAGTACAGCTTGGCGATTCATTAGTTTTTCCATTTTATCTGGATCACTATAAACTTCTTCTAAACCAAACTGATCATTTATACTATTATATTCGTCAAGAATTGCGACAGTTTCAGCAGCACCTTCACGTACAATTTCCATGACTGTTTTCTCTTCATCTAACTTTGGCTCTTGTTCTAAATAACCAACAGAATAATCTTGAGAAAAAACAATATCGCCTTGGTAGTTTTTATCAACACCTGCTATAAGTTTAAGAAGTGTCGATTTACCAGAACCATTTAAACCAAGGATACCAATTTTTGCTCCATAGAAGAAGCTTAAATATATATTTTTAAGAACAGGTGTATTAGCAGACTTAAACGTCTTTGTCACACCAGACATAGAAAAAATCACTTTTTTATCGTCACTCATTATACTCTACCTTTTAAAGCGTTAAACACCCAAGCAATAGCAAAAAAACCAAAACCTACAGCTGCAAATCCCCAGCCTGCTACTTCATCATATCTAAATGCACCAAGAGCAATTAGGCCTAATCCTACTATTATCATTATTGTGGTAGCCCATGCTAACACAGTATTTTTATTCATTGCCATATTTCAATTTTAAATTAAGGTAATTACAAATATCGCCTTTTTAAACTAAAAAAAGCACCCTTTTAAAGAATGCTTTTTAAACGAATAACCACAAAAGAATGCTTTAATTCATAGGAACTTCAATAATTATCAATTCTGAACTCACATTTGCTTTAATCGTTACATTGTCTGTTTCATAAACACCAATAGCATCTCTTTTATTTAGTGATGTATTGGCGACTTCAACACCTCCATTAACAACGAAAATATAAAATCCGTTTTGTTTTGATTTCACCTTTAAATCAATAGTATTATCTAAATCTAAGCGTATTCTATAGATATAAGCTTGTTGACTAATTGGTAGTGCATTGCTTTCCAACTTATCTTTAGGAGCTACTACAGTTTGTAACAGATTCCTTTTTTCTTCTGAATAGAATTGACGTTGTTCATAATTTGGTTCAACATTTAATTCTTCAGGAATAATCCATAATTGAAGAAAATTAACCTCATTAGTTTTACTATCATTAAACTCAGAATGTGTTAATCCTGTTCCAGCGCTCATTACCTGTATTTCACCAACTTCTATTGCACGTTTATTTCCCATACTGTCTTTATGAGATAATGCGCCTTGTAATGGAATCGAAATAATTTCCATATTTTGATGAGGATGCGTTCCAAATCCCATTTTAGGCTGAACAACATCATCGTTTAATACACGTAATACGCCAAAACTCATACGTTCTGGGTTTTGATAACTCGCAAAACTAAAAGTATGATGCGATTTTAACCATCCATGATTTGCAAATCCTCTCGTGTCAGCTTTGTGAACTATTCTTTTCATAATTTCTATAGTATATATGTGACTATTTATTAATTTAATTTGCTGGAAGAAAACCCATTTTTCCGTTTTGATAATCTCGCATAGCTTCCAACAATTCTGTTTGCGAATTCATTACGTATGGTCCATAGCTAGCAACGGGTTCATTAATAGGTTCTCCAGATAAAAATAACAGTTTACTATCTATTTCTGCTTTAATTACAATGCCTTCTCCATCTTGGTTAAACTCCATTAATTGATTTAAATCTAACTCTAAAATCTCTACATTATTTAGTGTTACTTTTCCGCTAAGGAGATATATCAAACCATGATGCAAATTAGAATAGGGTATAACTTGCTCTCCTCCTGCTTTTGCATCAATCATAAACGTATTTACAGCTGTTTGGGTTGCGATTTTTCCGTAAATATTATTTAATTCTCCAGCTATAACTCTGGTTTCAACTTTTTCATCTTCGGAAAGAATAACATTAAATTCATCATGCTTTGCATGCTGATAATTAGCTTCCATCATTTTCTTCTCTGCAGGAAGATTTAACCATAATTGAATTCCTTCGATGGTTCCTCCATTTTTTACTAAATTTTGAGTAGGTCCTTCAGCATGAATAATACCCCTTCCTGCTGTAGTCCATTGCACATCACCAGATTTCACAACACTCTCATGACCTAAAGAATCACGATGTAGTTGTTCGCCTTGAACCAAAAATGTTATAGGCTCAAAACCACGATGTGGATGTGGTCCTAGATCAAATGGATTATTAGTTTCTGAAATTTCATATGGTCCATAATGATGTAATAGTACAAATGGATCTATCATTTCAATGGCTTGCGTTGGAAATGGTTGTCTTAATCGTATTGCCCCCATATTAACGAAATGACTTCGTCCGGCTCTTTTTATTGTATTTAGTTTCATTTTATTATAATTTTATTACAATAGTTTCCATGGAAACTATTTAGTTAAAAAAATACGCTAACGTATTTTATCCAGTAATTCACTTAATTGAGCTGCTTCCTTTTCTGACAAATTTTCTAATAGATCATTTTTATAATCTTTAGATATCTCTGCTAATAAATGAAGCCCTTTAGATGTAATTTGGATATGCACTACTCTTCTATCATTTGGACAAGGCAGACGTTCAATTAACTGTTTTTCACACAATTTATCCATTAAACGTGTAGCATTAGGAGCACGTTCTAGCATGCGTTCTTTTATTGTTTGTACTTTTATGGCCTTGTCAGCTCCGCGAAGAATTCTTAAAATATTGAACTGTTGTGGTGATATTCCAAACGGTTTAAAAAAAGCATTTTGATGACTATTTATCCAATTTGCTGTGTAAATAATATTCAACATAGCTTTAATCTTGTTATTTGGAAATGTTGAGTTAATATCTTTAGAAAGATCTCCCATTATATAGCATTTTCAAATTTTTCAACTTCACTTACTAATGCGTTGTTCAATTCTTCATTTATAAGCTTTCCATCAGAAAAATTTTGACTGAATGAAGGTAATGAAAACTCGGCAACAATATGTCCTCCCATATAAGGAAAACGTCCTTTAGCGATTTCTAAAACCGTTGCTCCTCCTCTTGCTCCTGGAGAAGTTGCCATTAATAACATTGGCTTGTCACTCCATAATTTCCCATCGATACGAGACATCCAATCAAACACGTTTTTAAAAACGGTTGCATAAGCTCCATTATGCTCTGCTAAAGATAAAATAATTCCATCTGAAGATTTAATATACTCCAAAAACTTATGAGCATTATCTGGTATACCGTGTTCAACTTCGTAATCAATTCCATATAGAGGTAATTCAAAATCATTTAAATCTAATACAGTAATAGTAGTATCTTTCACTAAAGTTGATGCATAGATTGCTAAATCCTTATTCATTGAATTCTTACTATTTGTTCCTGCAAATGCAATTATGTTCTTCATAATTATAATATTGTTTTTTGTTGGTACAAATATATGTAAAAAAATATTATATTCCTAGGAATATAATTCCATGTAATTTATTTTAACAAAATATTCACTTTATTATCCGTTACGGGTTTCGTAAATTCGTGGGAAATTATAAACACTATGGATTTAAACTTCAATAAGAATGAAGATCACAATAAATTACTCCTTTCAGATTTAAAAAAACGCTTTGCTAAAGTTAAATTAGGTGGTGGTATAAAACGTATAGAAAAGCATCATTCTAAAGGAAAAATGACTGCTAGAGAACGTATTGACTATCTGTTGGATTCAAAAAAACCTTCGATTGAAATTGGTGCGTTTGCAGGTGAAGACATGTATAAAGAGCATGGCGGATGTCCATCAGGAGGCGTAGTGGTAAAAATAGGATATGTAAAAGGAAAGCAATGTATTGTTGTGGCAAATGACGCAACAGTAAAAGCTGGTGCCTGGTTTCCAATTACTGGAAAAAAGAATCTACGCGCTCAAGAGATTTCTATCGAAAACAAATTACCAATTATATACCTTGTTGATTCTGCAGGTGTTTACTTACCTATGCAAGATGAAATTTTTCCTGATAAAGAACATTTTGGACGCATTTTTAGAAACAATGCTGTTATGAGCAGTATGGGTATTACTCAAATTGCTGCTGTAATGGGAAGTTGTGTCGCTGGTGGTGCTTACTTACCTATTATGAGTGACGAAGCATTAATTGTTGATAAAACAGGAAGTATATTTCTTGCTGGTAGTTATTTAGTAAAAGCTGCTATTGGAGAAACTATCGATAATGAAACTTTAGGAGGTGCAACAACACATTGTGAGATTTCAGGAGTTACTGATTATAAAGCTAAAGATGATAAAGATGCTTTAGAGACTATTCAGCGTTTAATAGATAAAATTGGTGATTATGATAAAGCTGGTTTTAATAAAGCTGAGGCAAAAAAACCAAAAGAAAACCCAGATGATATTTTTGGAATACTACCGCGATCAAGAGCCGACCAATATGATATGAAAGAGATTATCAAACGTATTGTTGATAATAGCGAATTTGATGAATATAAAGAAGGTTACGGACAAACTATAATTACTGCATATGCTCGTATTGATGGTTGGGCAGTTGGTATAGTTGCCAACCAACGTAAACTTGTCAAAACAAAGAAAGGCGAAATGCAGTTTGGTGGTGTGATCTATAATGACAGTGCAGATAAAGCTACACGTTTTATAGCCAATTGTAATCAGAAAAAAATCCCATTAGTATTCTTACAAGATGTAACTGGCTTTATGGTTGGTAGTAAATCTGAGCATGGTGGTATTATTAAAGATGGTGCCAAAATGGTAAATGCAGTGAGTAATTCAGTAGTACCAAAATTTACAATCATAATTGGTAATAGCTATGGTGCAGGAAATTATGCGATGTGTGGAAAAGCTTATGATCCAAGATTAATTGCGGCTTGGCCTAGTGCTGAACTTGCTGTTATGAGTGGGAATTCTGCGGCTAAAGTTTTACTGCAAATTGAAAAAGCTTCGCTACTTAAAAAAGGTGAAAAAATTACTGAAGAAAAAGAAAAAGAGTTATTTGATAAAATTAAAAACAGATACGATAATCAAGTCTCTCCTTATTATGCTGCTTCTCGTATTTGGACAGATGCTGTTATCAATCCGTTAGATACTAGAACTTGGATTAGTATGGGAATTGAAGCGGCTAACCATGCTCCTATTGAAAAACCTTTTAACATGGGCGTTTTACAAGTTTAATGCAAGAATCAAAAACAAATAAACAGCCGTTATACGTTATAATACTTTTAATATTAGCGGCTGAAGCTGTTTTTATTTTACCTTTTGTTTTAGCACGGATTTTTAGACCCACATTTTTAGAAACGTTTGCAATTACAAATACGCAAATAGGAAGCTGTTTTTCTGTATATGGATTGGTAGCTCTATTTTCTTATCTATTTGGCGGACCACTTGCTGACAAATTTCGTCCTCATATACTAATGTCTGTAGCCCTAATGCTTACTGCTCTAGGTGGTTTTTATTTAGCGACATATCCAACAGTAAAACATTTACATTGGCTGTATGGGTTTTGGGGTTTTACCACCATTTTTCTATTCTGGGCTGCTATGATTAAAGCCACCAGAATTTGGGGAGGAACAAATAAACAAGGAATAGCATTTGGTTTTTTGGATGGTGGTCGTGGGCTTACTGCAGCACTTTTTGGTTCGATAGGTGTGCTTATTTTTTCACTATTTATCACAAAAGACATTGAACTTACATCATTAAATGAACGGCGTATTGCTTTTAAACAAGTTATAACTTATACTTCGCTTGCTGTTTGTGTTATTGCTGTTTTAGTCTTTTTCTTTCTCAAAAACTTAAATAATTTAGAAGGTGTTCAAATAAAAAAAGCGAAAACACTCACATTAGAAAACTTTAGAAAAATCATGGAATTTAAAGCTATTTGGCTACTCATGATTATTATTTTATGTGCCTATTTTGGTTACAAAATGACAGATGTTTTTAGCTTATATGCAAAAGATGTCATGGGTTATAACGACATTGAAGCCGCTAAAGTAGGAACTTACCTCTTATATATGAGACCCATTATTGGAGTGATTATTGGATTGTTAGCAGATCGCACTAGAGCATCCCTTTGGATTGTTATTGGTTTTATTGTCATGGCAATTACAAGTCTTATTTTTACTTCTGGTATTATTAATGACAGTACAACACTCTTATTTATTTTATCAATTGGAACAATGGCATTAGGTGTTTATTCTGCAAGGGTACTTTATTTTGCTACACTAGAAGAAGCAAACATTCCTTTAACTCTTACAGGAACTGCTGTTGGTTTTATTTCAATAGTTGGTTACACACCAGATATTTTTGCAGGTCCTTTAATTGGATATTACTTAGACAATTACCCAGGAGAAGCTGGTCATCAAATTGTATTTGCAATCATGGCTGGGTTTTGTACAGTAGGAACCATAGTTTCTTTTCTATTTTATAGACACACAAAAAATAGTAACACTGCTATTTAAGTTTAAAATAACAAAGCGCACAACTAATAAATATGCTGTCATGAATGTTATCGAGAACGCATATCTCAATAATATTTCGTATCTTAATAACTAATAATCAACACCTTTACATCATGGGACAAATTAAGACACTTAATAAATGGGCTAATTCTCATTCGTATTTCTCAATAGATTTATTACGTATAGCACTTGGAGTGTTCTTGTTTATTAAAGGTGTACAATTCATAAATAATTTTAATCTCTTGAATGAATTATTTACTTCTGCAGAAAAAATGTTTGGAGGAATGCTACTATTACATCTCGTAATTCCGGCCCATTTAATTGGTGGACTATTAATTGTATTTGGCTTGTTAACACGTTGGGCTATTATTGTACAAATCCCATTATTAATTGGAGCTATTCTAATTAATATTACTGGTGAAATGATAGCATTAAAT
The DNA here is from genome assembly GCA_002162685.1 of Flavobacteriales bacterium 33_180_T64. Classification (GTDB taxonomy): domain Bacteria; phylum Bacteroidota; class Bacteroidia; order Flavobacteriales; family Flavobacteriaceae; genus Psychroserpens. The sequence goes on along the minus strand of MAAQ01000014.1, from coordinate 211,557 downwards.
TTAATGTTAGCATCTATTACTCTAGTATTATGCTTGTTCTTCTTGTTTTATGGATCTGGAAAACATTCGGCTGATTATTACTTCAAAATGCAGCAATAATAATGAATAAAAGTACTACCTAACAATAGCTTCTAAAATTTTTTGTCTTTGAAGTTTCCCTGTTGGTGTTTCTATAAATTTAGAAATATTATAAATCACTTTAGGAACTTCAAATTTTTCTAAACCATCAAACACTGAAGTTGCAAGTGTATTCGTTTCGCTTTCTAAAACTAAAATAACTTTTTGTCCTAAATTTTCATCACTTTCAGAAGTAATAAAAAAGCGAGATTTAATTTGATCTTGAAGTTTTGCTTCAATACACTCTGGAAACAACTTTACGCCTCCTGAGTTAATCATATGATCAAAACGTCCAATCATATCAAACGTAGTGTTTGATATCATATTTATAATATCATTAGTGATGATTTTTGTTTCTGAAAACTTCTTTGCTTCAATAACTAAACAATCTCTATTATCTTTAGTTATTGAAATATCAGATAAGATTTGAAAATGCGAATCCGTTTCTAAAGTTTTATTAAGCTTTTTTACAGCAATATGACTTACTGTTTCTGTCATTCCGTAGGTTTCAAAAACAGCTGTCTTAACCTCTTTTAAAGAGATTTGTAATGTTTTTGAAACTGCTGCTCCTCCAACAATTAAAGTCTTAATACATTCTAATTTATCTAATGAATTTTTAAGTTGTAAAGGAATCATTGCACAAAAATCATAACCCTTTTTTGTATCGTAATTTGGAACTGTAGAAGGCGAAACCAAATCTAACTCCAATCCAAGAATCATAGCTCTTACCAACATCATTTTACCAGAAATATATTGACTAGGCAAGCAGTGTAAAGCTTTATCTCCTGGTTTTAGTTCAAAAAAATCCCCAGTCATAATTGCAGAATTAACCATTGCTTGCTTTCTAAGTTTAATTGTTTTTGCTAATCCTGTGGATCCGGAAGTTTTTACTGAAATATAATCTTTTTCATCCAACCAATCTAACAAAAAACTGCCTACAGATCTTTCGTACGCCACTCCTTCTTTAACCAAACTATAAGCAACTTCTTTAAGGTCTTGATGACTGAAATGAGTATTATTAAGTTTAAATTTTAAATGTATTTTATCAAATGTCGGTGTCATTACAATTCAATTAAATAATTAATCACCAATAATCTTGTAATCTTCTTTTGGTGGTTCAACGACTTTCCCTAATAAGTTAGTACTCCAGTTTTTCCATTTGTATTTTTTAGCTAGTATGAAAAGAATAATCGGATAAACGACTAATACAGGAATTAAAATTTCAGAGATTTGATTGGAAGCTTCTTCAGCAGTATATACAAATACAGCATCGGTTTGAAGTGCAGACCATTTTGATGTTACTAATAAAGCTGCTAGTAAATTATTTCCAAAATGAAAACCTAAAGCTAACTCTAGTCCATCATCCATCAAGGTCATAATTCCTAATAACAAACCTGTACCAATATAAAATATCATAATAACGGGTCCCATTTCGACTACTTCAGGATTTGCTGCATGCAACATCCCAAACAAAACAGAAGTAAGTATTAAAGGAAACCATTTATTCTTTACTAAGATCCCAACTTGTTGCATTAAATAACCTCTAAACAAATATTCCTCTAATGCGATTTGAAGAGGAAACAACAACAAGCTTATTATTACTAAAATCGTGAATTTTAAAGGATCAAATTGCCATTCTATTAACGATGGGTCAGAATAATAACCATATGCAAATAAGCCAAGCGTAATAACCACGATTAGACCAAACGAAAAGAATGCTCTACTCCAATCTATTTTCTCTCTTGCAGTTGTTAAAGATTTTAAACTTCTTTTATGCAAGTATTTTACAAACAGAAATAACAACCCTAATAAAATAGCAAAAGGGAATAAATTTACGGCCAGCCAAAAGTTTTTACTTGGGATTAATTCTAACATCTTTTTTTGTTCTTCTACAACATCAATTCCATCTGCAAAAAACACATAAAAAATAAGATTAACAATAAAAATTCCTGAAACAATTAGTAAAGTAATAAAAACTTTCCATGCTTCGTTTTCACCTTTATATGCTTGTTGTATATAATTCATAAATTACTAAATATTAAAATTCCAATGGCTATTAGTTTGGTATCGCAATGTACCATTTTTTACACGTAATGGCGAATCAAAATTATTAGTAAATAAGCTTCCTGTTCCTAAACCTTGAGGCAATTTAGATTTTAGTGTATAGGTCCATTGCGCAATAGCATTTAATCCTATATTACTCTCCAATGCACTAGTTATCCACCAATCAATTCCTTTTTGTTTTGCAAATTGTATCCAGGATTCACTACTCTTAAAACCTCCTATAAGTGTTGGTTTTAAAATAATATATTGTGGATTAATTGTACTTAGAAGGTTTTCTTTTTTTTCTTCAGAATAGATCCCAATCAACTCCTCGTCTAAAGCAATAGGTAAAGTTGTAAACTCACATAACCTTGCCATTTCATTCCATTGTCCTTGCTTTATTGGCTGTTCTATAGAATGCAAATCGTAATCGGATAGTCGTTTTAGTTTCTCTAAGGCTTCTGAAGGTATAAAGGCACCATTTGCATCAACACGTAATTCAATATCATTAGAGGAAAATTCACGTCGTATAGATTTCAATAATGCCAATTCAGTATCAAAATCTATAGCACCAATTTTCATCTTAATACAACTAAAACCAGCCTCAAGTTTGTCTTTTATTTGTTGCTTCATAAAATCGTCGCTTCCCATCCAAATAAGACCATTTATATTAATTGGTGATTCAGACTGCGTGAATTCTGAAGGAAATAATTCGAAACTATCATTACTATCTAATGACTTAAAAGCCATTTCTAATCCAAATTGAATGCTTGGAAATGCTATAAGTTCGTCCAATAAAACCTCTAAACCGAGATTGATATTATTACAAGTCCATCGTAATTTCTTTTCAAAATCAGGTCTATCATCACTGCTCAAACCTCTAAACATACCACATTCTCCTATGCCAGTTTTCTGATTATCATTAAGAATAATAAACCACGTATCCTTGGTTTTAAGGATACCACGAGAAGTTCCACTAGCGTGCTTAAAGTTGAGTGTATAGGGTTTGTATGTTGCGATCATAGTTTCAACAAAAATAAGAATTCTATGAGCATTATTTATGAATTTGAGTCTTAGAATTTATGATGAAAACTTAACTGCATTTGGGCTTTTCCAATACTGTTTGTCTTTTGATTCATCCACCCTAATTGAAAACGCATTCCAGGCTTCAAAACATAACCTATTCCTAAATAGGTACGGTTACGATCAAAAAATTGTACTTCCCTATTATCCCCAATATCTTTTTGTCCGTTAACAAATAATTCATTGTATAATGCAGCATATATAGCACCTTTTTCTAAGGCACTTTTATTAAAAGGTAAGTTTAAAAACAAATTATAACGGTACCTAGTTCTAAAATCTTGATCTTCAAGAAAACGTTGCTCATACCTAAAACGATGTGTAAGATAGATACGGTTTCCTAATTTTTGAGGTAATATGGCTTCTTGGTAAATTCGACTTTCTGTTGATGTCTCATCACTATCTCCAAAAGCTCCAGACGTAATATGCGCATAGCCTAAAGTGAATTTAGCATTGACACCTTTTGGTCTATAAGTCACTCCTGTTCTTAAGAGTAATTGTTCTAAATCACCACCTAAATCCCAATTACGATACTGAACATCACCCTGAACACCAAATGCACTATCTTTAAACTGGTGATCAAAAAAATACATATACCAAGCCCCTGTTTTACGAGATTCTACTTGTGCCATCGTTTTTACTGAAATAAATAAAAAAATTATAAATGTGAGTTTTAATTTCATAGTTAGTTTGTTTTGTTGCAAAAATAACATCAAGATTTTTTGTTTTAAAAAAGAAAATTGAAAATAACAAATTTTTAACGATTTCGTACATTAGCTAAAAAGTAAATCACTTATGTTAGATCCTAACTTCCCTAATATTATTCTATATGCCATACCATTTTTTATAGTCGCGATGGCCTTAGAACTATATATAACAATAAAACAAGGTATTAAGACCTATGAAACTAAAGATGCCTTCGCTTCTATTGCCATGGGATTAGGTAATGTATTTTTAGGCTTTTTTAGTAAGGCTTTAGTGTTATTAGCTTTCTTTTATATTTATGAGAATTTTAGAGTGATTACAATCCCAATTGCTTGGTGGAGCTTTATACTTATTTTCTTTGCAGATGATTTAGCCTATTATTGGTTTCATCGCATTTCTCATGAGTGTCGTTTATTTTGGGCTTCTCATGTTATACATCACTCCTCGCAACATTATAATCTGAGCACAGCATTACGTCAAACATGGTCTGGTGGATTTTATTCATTTATATTTTGGTTATGGCTTCCACTTTTAGGGTTTCACCCAGGAATGATTATGCTTCAAATGTCAATTAGTTTATTATATCAATTTTGGATACACACTGAAGCTATTAACAAACTACCACATTGGATTGAAGCTATTTTTAATACCCCTTCACATCATCGCGTACATCATGGTAGAAACCCATTATATTTAGATCGAAACCATGCAGGTATTTTAATTATATGGGATAAATTCTTCGGAACATTCCAACCTGAACTCGACAACGAAAAAGTGGTGTATGGTTTGGTAAAAAACATCAATACCTATAACCCAATTAAAATTGCATTTGTGGAATGGATAGCTCTAATTAAAGATGCCTTATCTGGACGAAAATCTTTTAAAAACAGATGGCTTTATATATTTAAACCACCTGGCTGGAAACATGATGGTAGCGGACAAATATCTAATGATTTACGAAAAGAATGGCTAATAAAAAATTCTAAAAATGACGCTTAATAATAAAATTATTTGGATAACTGGAGCCTCAAGTGGTATTGGCAAAAATTTAGCAATAGCACTTTCAAAATACGATTGTAAACTTATTTTATCTGCAAGACGAACAGAAGAATTAGAAAACGTAAAAGCGCTTTGTAAAACTCCTGAATTAGTGTACGTCTTAACCTTAGATTTAGCAAATACAAATACTATGACACCAATAGTAAGCGAAGCTATTTCTGCTTTTGGGAAAATTGATATTCTTATTAATAATGGTGGTATTAGTCAGCGCTCACCTATCATTGAAACGGCTATTGATGTAGATCGCAAACTCATGGAAATTGATTACTTGGGTACTGTTGCCTTAACAAAAGCCTTATTACCATATTTTGTAAACCAAAAAGCTGGTCATTATGTAGTAGTGTCTAGTCTTATGGGAAAATTTAGCTCTCCTTATAGATCAGCGTATTGCGGAGCCAAACACGCTTTACATGGTTTTTTTGATGCTTTACGCTTAGAACATGATGTCGATAACGTGAAGGTCACTATGATTTGCCCTGGTTTTGTAAATACAAATGTAGCACGAAATGCTTTAACTGCAGATGGAAGTCAACAAGGCTACCAAGACGACATGACCGAAAACGGACTAGATGTCAATGTATTTGTCAAAAAAATGATAAAAGCTATTCGCAAAGAAAAGTTTGAAGTTTACATTGGTAAATTTGAAAAATTTGGTGTGTATGTGAAACGGTTATCGCCTAGATTGCTTCATAAATTAGTATTGAGAAGTAAAGTAAAATAAAAACTATAGCTCTAAGCGTTCACCAATTTCCAACAGCATTAAATCTTTATTTTTATCAAAGAATTTACGCTTAGCTACTTCATGATCAATTTCTATATAACCGAAGGTATCAAAGTGACAACCAAGAATTTTATCGCATTGTACAAAATCACTTGCGATAATGGCCTCATCGATTCCCATAGTAAAATTATCACCTATAGGAAGAATTGCTAAATCTAGCTTAGTAAACATTGGAATAAGCTTCATATCCATAGTAAGTGCTGTATCACCTGCGATATAAATATTTTTATGCTCACCCTCTATAACAAAACCTCCAGGTTGCCCACCATAACTACCATCTGGAAACGACGATGTATGAATAGCATTAACGTATTTCACATTTCCAAAGTCAAAATTCCATTGACCACCATGATTCATAGGGTGGCTTTCTAAGCCAAGTTTATCAAAGTGTGTTGCTATTTCAAAATTAGATACTATAATAGCTCCTGTACGATTAGCTATAGCTTCTACATCTAAAATATGATCTTGATGCGCATGTGTAATTAGAATATAATCTGCCTCAAGCTCTTCTATATTTATATGTGATGCTTTAGGATTTCCAGATATAAAAGGATCAACTAGAATATTAATATCTGCAATTTTAATTCCTATACTCGCATGACCGTAAAATGTAATTTGCATTGGTGTGGTTTTTAATAACGTTAAAACGAAAACCTAAAATACGAAAAAACTCAGACAGATTTAAAAAAACTGTCTGAGTTTTAAAGCCCCAAATTTTATTGCCAACATAATAGCAAACAAATGCCGACCTACAAAATTTCAAAAACAAATTTACGGATTAAAAACTTGAAAATCAAGCTTTTATGTTAAAATTCTTATAAAATATATCCTACCCCTAATAGTACAGAAAACAAAAATGTTGTCAATGCTAATACTTTTAATTGCGGATCGAAATCTTTTGGAGCTGTTATTTTATGAATTGTTTTGACATGTATGATTAACGGAATATAAGCGATAAAAAATAGAAGATTATAAAAATTTGAAAAATATAGAATTGAAAACACAAATGAAATTACTATCGCTAGAACTATCAATATAATATGATATTGCTTAGCTTTTTTCTTTCCTAATTTCACTGCTAGTGTATCCTTACCAGCTGCTGCATCTGAATCGATATCACGCATGTTATTGAGGTTTAAAACGCCCATGCTAAGCAAACCTAAAGTAATAGCTGGCAAAAAGACATGATGATCAACATTTTTTGTATACAAGAAATAACTTCCTACAACACTTAATAATCCGAAGAAAATAAAAACAAAAACATCACCCAAACCTTTATAGCCATAAGGTGAACTGCCAACAGTATAATTTATAGCCGCATAAACAGATAAGCCTGACAATAAAAAAAACAACATAGCATATAAGAAGAATTTACTTCCGAAGGACACAAAAATTAAACCTACTGTTAACACGATAACAACAAGAATATTCATTTTAATACCATCAAACATTTCTTCAGGAGAAATTGCGCCACTTTGAATTGCTCTTTCTGGACCAATTCTATCATTATTGTCAGTCCCTTTTACACCATCTCCATAATCATTAGCAAGATTAGATAACACTTGCAAGCTCGTGGTTAATAATATTGCAAAAGTCATAATCATTCCATCAAAAGAACCATTATAATGAGCAAAACAAGATCCAATGACAATACCAGATATTGAAAGTGGTAACGTACGTAATCTAAAAGCTGAAACCCAAGGTTTTATTTTTTTAAACATAAAATTACTTTAGATTTATGGAATCCATTTTTTATCGAAATTAGGTTTACGCTTTTCTAAAAACGCATCGCGACCCTCTTTAGCTTCATCTGTCATATAAGCCAAACGTGTTGCTTCTCCTGCAAATACTTGCTGACCAACCATACCATCATCGGTTAGATTCATCGCAAACTTTAACATTTTTATTGATGTTGGTGATTTAGCCAATATTTCTTGAGCCCATTCATAGGCAGTATCCTCTAATTCATCATGAGGAATAACAGCATTTACCATTCCCATATCATAAGCATCTTGAGCAGAGTAATTCCTTCCTAGAAAAAAGATCTCACGTGCTTTCTTTTGTCCGACCATCTTAGCTAAATATGCTGAACCATAACCGCCATCAAAACTTGTAACATCTGCATCTGTTTGCTTAAAAATAGCATGCTCTTTACTCGCTAATGTTAAATCACAAACAACATGTAGACTGTGTCCTCCTCCTACTGCCCAACCTGGAACTACAGCAATAACTGCTTTAGGCATAAAACGAATTAAACGTTGTACTTCAAGAATATTTAAGCGATGATAACCATCCTCTCCAACATAACCTTGATGTCCTCTTGCTTTTTGGTCTCCACCAGAACAAAAACTCCAAATACCATCTTTTGTTGAAGGCCCTTCAGCAGACAACAATACAACTCCAATATTTACATCTTCGCTAGCATCATAAAAAGCATCGTAAAGTTCATTAGTAGTTTTAGGACGAAATGCATTTCTAACATTAGGACGATTAAATGCGATTCTCGCAACACCGTTACATTTTTTATAGGTAATGTCTTCGTATTCTTTAGCAATTACCCAGTTTGCTTTATCCATTTTTAGTATTTTAGTCAAAAATAAATCATTTTACAGAAACGAATTGAATTACTATGAAAAATAATAATATACTCCTCCTATTAGTGCTTACTAGTTTTTTTAGTTTTTCTCAATCTTATGAATTCGAAACCACAGTAGATTTAGATGCTACAGACGTTATTAGTCAAGGTAATACTGGAACATGCTGGAGTTTTTCAGCATCATCTTTTTTAGAAAGTGAAGTTATGCGACTCACAGGAAAACAAATCGATCTATCTGAAATGTATACTGTTAGACACACCTACTCTAAAAAAGCATGGAATTATGTTATGCGTCAAGGCAAAATTCAATTTAGTCAAGGTGGTTTAGGTCATGATGTTATTAATAGTATTTCAGAATATGGTGTTGTTCCAAATGAAGTGTATTCTGGCTTAATAGGAAATCAAGAAAAGCATAATCATTCTAAAATGGCAGACTCATTAAAGACTATTCTAAAACATTACTTGAATGATAGTAAAACATATACTTCTGATTGGAAAAAAGATGTAGAGCACATACTAGATTTTTACTTAGGTGACGATTTGAAAAATTTCACTTATGATGGTAAGCAATATACACCACAATCATTTTTAGAAATGACAACACTAAAGCCTGAGGATTATATCACAATTACATCATTTACACATGAGCCTTACTACTCAAATTTTATTTTAAACATTCCTGACAACTTTTCTAATGGGGACTTTTACAACGTCACTTTAGATGATTTAGTGAGTATAGCAAACCACGCTTTAAAAAACGGCTATAGTATTGAATTAGATTGTGATGTAAGCGAAAAAACGTTTTCGGCAAAGCATGGTCTAGCAATGATTCCTGCAGATAATACTTCAGAAGCTTTAATTAATATTAGTCCAGAAAAAGACATCACAGCCGATTTTAGACAACAAGAATTTGAAAATTTTAATACTACAGATGATCATTTAATGCATATTACTGGTATGCTTAAAGATCAAAATGGTACAAACTACTATAAGGTGAAAAATTCTTGGGGAAAAACTGGTCTTGGAAATGATGGATACATCTATATGAGTGAAGCCTATTTTAAATTAAAAACGATATCTATTATGATTCATAAAGATGCGCTTCCAAATGCTATCAAAACTAAATTATTATTAAACTAAGTCATTGGTTTAATTACTTTATTAAGATTATTTTTTCATATAATAAGCAACCATATTATCTATAATTAAATCCGTTAGTATCTCTTAAACTTATATCCCAATCATATAAATTGTACGATATCATTTTTTTGTGACCTTTTAAAAACACAGGTGTCTTAGTATAGGTATCTGTTTAAAATGCCACAAAAATTAGTAAAAACATAACATATTTAGGGATATGACTATTTTAGAAACAAATGTTGCTTCGCAGATTGTAAAGCAAGAGCAATGTCAGGCTGGAACACTTCATTTTTTTAACCATATTGCTGTTGTAGAGTTTAACGAAGGAATCCATGCCGATTTAAATTCTGGAAAAAAAATGATTCAAAATATCATTGATTATTTTGGAAAATCTAAACCATTTGGCATTGTTGCCAATAGAATAAATTCATATTCTATTGCACTATTAGAAACAGCTGAGGTACGATCTATTTTACCAAATTTGATAGCTTATGGAATTGTAAGTCATAATGAAGCTGGACGCATGAATGCTGAAATTGAAAGTCAATTTTGTGCTTCAGAAAACATAAGTTTTGATAATTTACAAGAAGGCTTAGACACCGTTTATAAACGCGTTAAAAACAAATTAAGCTTGTCGTTATATTAGTCTAATACCATCAGTTTCGATAACAATTAGACGTTGTTTGTATAAAGTACCAATAGCTTTTTTAAATGTTTTTTTACTCATTTGCAATTCGTTCTTGATATCATCTGGATTAGATTTATCATTTAATGAGAGAAATCCATCTGCACTATCTTCTAGATGCTGCATAACAAGTTCTGCATTTGGTTCTATATTGCGATAGCCTATTTTGCCTAAAACGATGTCTAATTTATTATCATGACGTACTTTTTTGACATAGCCCTTTAAACGATCACCAATGCTAACATCTTTAAAAATATCTTCAGAAAATATTAATCCTAAATGTTCATTATTAACAATCACATTCATTCCTAATTCTGAAGGATGAGACACAATCAAATCTACTTCATCAAATTGTTGAACTGTAAGTTCATTATTATCTAAAAAATGATTTGTTTTACTTGAAGCGACTAACCTATCGGTTTCTTTATCGAGATAGCAAAAGATTAAATACCAACCTCCAGCTTTCATTTTGAAAGCCTGCTCCATAAATGGACAGAACAATTCTTTTACCATTCCCCAATCTAAAAATGCTCCATGATTTGTTACTTGATTACAACGTAATAATGCAAAATCATCACGTACAACATAAGGTTCATCTGTAACTGCTACTGGACGCTCTTCGTTATCTAGATAAACAAAAACCTCTATTTGATCCCAAATTTTAAACGATTCAGGTACATAACGATTTGGCAGCAAAACTTCATTGTTTTCGGCATCTGCTAAATATAATCCTTGATCGGATTCGCGAAGTATTTCTAATGTATTGTAGTCTCCAATTCTTATCATGCGCCAAAGATACAGATATTAGTATTTAGAACTAAAAAAAGCGTTACAATTCTAAAAGAACAATAACGCTTTAATATATTTATAAAGTTTCAGATTAATATACTGATTCTTTTTTGAAGTGTTTTGTCAATAAGTAATAAACAACCGGTCTGTATTTGCTTCTATTAGATTTTCCATATGTTTCCATAACAGAATCGATAGCTTTGTCTAAATCAGCACCATCTTTCAATCCTAATTTCTTGATTAAAAAATTATTTTTTACTGTTGCTAATTCTGATTCATCAGATCCAGAAACTGTTGCTGCATCAGCATTATAAATTGAAGGCCCGCAACCAATAGTCACTTTAGTTAATAAATCCATATCCGGATTCATACCACATTTGTCTTTTAAATCTGTAGCATACTTTACTATCAAATCATCTCTTTTACTCATTTTAGTTGTATTTAAGGGTTAATAAATTATCGGTCTATAAATATAGCCAATTATTAGACACATAAAAAGTTGATGCGTCACATTTACTTTACAAACTTGAAATAATCTAGTAAAATAGCATCGTTTTCTGTTCTAGGAGTAAAAATTTCAAGAAGTCTTGGTTGTTTTGACTTGCTATAGAATGACTTAAGAGTCATTTGTAAGTCTTCTTCATTATGTACTGTAGAGTATTCAAACTGAAACATCTCACACAGTTGTTTTGCTGTTAAATTATGTGTGGTCTCAAAGAAATAATCAAAATTATCGGTATTTTTATCTCCAGGTAAAATGCGAAAAATCCCGCCTCCATTATTATTAATAATAATAATTCTAAAATTCTTCGGAATATAATTATTCCACAATGCGTTACTATCATAAAAGAAACTCAAATCACCAGTAATAAATGTTGTTTGCTTGGTATTTACTACTGCACATCCAATTGCTGTTGATGTACTGCCATCAATCCCACTAGTTCCTCTGTTACAATAAACTTCTAATGTCGCATTCATATTAAACAATTGTGTATAACGCACTGTTGAGCTATTTCCAAGTTGTAAAATAGTTTCATTTGGGAGTGATTTTAACAACATACTAAACACTTTAAAATCACTAAACGGAATCTGTTTCACATATTCCAAGTGCTTTTTATCGCGATATTGTTTCACAGTAAACCAATTATTTGAGTAATTCCCTTTTGCTACATCTTTTATTTTAGGCAAAAGCGCTTCAAAAAAATCATTAGGTTGTGCAACTATATGCTTATCTAAACAGAAAAAAGTGTCATTCGCTTTTTTCTCATCAATATGCCAATGATGTTTAGGTTTATAGTGACGTAAAAACACTTTTATTTTTTTAGAAACAACTAAACCTCCAAATGTGATTAATATATCTGGCTGTAAGGCTTTAAAACTGTCTTCATCTAAAGGCGCAATCAGCTTATCTATACTCGAAAAAAACATAGGCTGATGAAGGTTAGACATTGTTTCAGTAAACACTATAACACTATCATCATTTGCTAATTTATCTAACCATTGTTGTTCTATTTGGTTGGGCGGCAAGACACCAACTAATATCATTTTTTTAGTTGACCTATGCCATTCATCAATACAGTCATTTAATTCTACTTGGTTAATTTTAGGCAATTCTATATCAATCGCATTGGCTTTTGGGTGTACTAATAGTTCCTCAATGACCTCATAAAGTGGTTCATCAAAAGGTATATTAACATGTACAGGACCTTTTTTAAATCGCGATAAGTTAAATACTTTATTTAATTCTTCTTCATTATAAGATTGAATGTCTTTTTGCAAACCCACAAAATGGTCAAGTTTACTTTCTAAACTTTCAAAAACTGGAAACGACTCATTTTCAGATAAATGATTTTCATCTTTAAGATCCAATTTTAAGTTTGCCGAATATAAAATATGGTTTTCATAAACGTTCTTCTGATTTATGGTTTGACCATCACCAATTCCAACTAAGTGCTTCGGTCTATCAGCAGAAAGAACAATTAAAGGAATATCACTATAAAATGCTTCAGAAACTGCAGGATAATAATTAAGTAAAGCACTTCCTGATGTGCATATTACCACAACAGGTTCTTGTATTTGTTGTGCAATTCCTAATGCAAAAAAGGCAGCACAACGCTCATCAACAATACTATAACATTTAAAAAAAATGTCATTAGTAAAGCCTATAGTTAAAGGCGCATTTCTACTGCCTGGAGAAATAACTATATGCTTTACATTTTTAAGTTTACACAACTGAACAACAGTTTGCGCAAGCGGAATTTTAGGGTACTTCATCTAAACACAAAGTTATTTAAAATACATGTCAAAAAAAATAAGTTTCAATACAATTAATTCCTTAACTTCATTTCTTGTTAATCAAATCATAAAAACATGAAACCTAAATCCCTCACTTTCCTTCTTTGTTTATTTTTTATTCTTAATTCGATTTCTGCTCAGCAAAATGAAAACCTATGGCTTCGCCATACTGCTATTTCTCCAAACGGAACTCAGATAGCCTTTACTTACAATGCAGATATATATAGTGTATCTGTAAATGGAGGAAAAGCAATAAGACTTACTACTAATAGCGCTTATGACACCAAACCTATTTGGTCTCATGACGGACAACAAATTGCATTTGCTTCAAATAGATATGGGAATTTTGATGTATTTGTGATGTCATCATCAGGAACAAATGTTAAGCGATTAACATTTCATTCTGCAAATGATATGCCAACCGATTTCTCTCAAAATAATGATGCCGTTTGGTTTAATAGTATTCGTTTAGATCATCAAAACTCTATGTTATTTCATAGGCTTGGTGAATTATATAGTGTTAATCTAAATGCTACAATTCCTAAGCAACTAACAAGTTTTCCTGCGTATGAAGCAAAAAACAATAGCCATGGCGCAATGCTTTTTGAAGAAATTAAAGGTTATGAAGATGAATGGCGAAAACATCATAAATCTTCAGTAACAAGAGATATTTGGATAAAGACAGCTTCTGAAAATTATCAAAAAATATCAAATTTTAGTGGTGAAAATCGCAACCCTGTTTTTGGTTCTGCGAATTCATTCTATTACTTATCTGAAAAATCAGGAACATTTAATGTTTATAAATCTAGTTTTGCAAATCCTAAACAATCTACTCAGGTTTCAGATTTTAAAATACATCCTGTGAGGCATCTTTCAATTTCAAATAATGATTTACTGTCTTATAGTTTCAACGGAAATATTTATACACAAAAAATTGGCGAATCTCCAAAAAAAATAAACATTGATGTTAGTGGTGATCAATCTCTAATGGATAACGAACTATTATTTGTAAACGGAAATGTTACAGATATGGTGCCTTCGCCAAACGGAAAAGAATTGATTTTCATACATAGAGGTGATGTTTTTGTAACTTCAATTGATGGTAGTTTAACAAGACGTTTAACAGAAACACCTGAACAAGAACGGAGTATTGATATTAGTTCTGACGGAAGAACTATTGTGTATGCAGGTGAGCGTAATAATAGCTGGAATCTTTACACGCAAACGATTACTAATAAAGATGAAAAATATTTTTTAAATGCTATTGAACTCGAAGAAAGTGTGCTCTTAGCTAATACATCTGAAAGTTTTCAACCTCAATTCTCTCCTTCTGGAGAAGACATTGCTTATTTAGAGGAACGTACTAAACTGAGAGTAATTAACTTAAAATCTAAAAAAATTACTGCTATTCATGATGGAGAAAAACATTTCTCTTATTCTGATGGTGATCAAGAATTTGAATGGAGTCCAGATGGAAAATGGTTAGCAATTACATTTTATCCTGAACAATACTGGTTTGGTGAAATAGGCATTTTAAAAGCTGATGGTACAGGAGAACTTATCAATGTTTCTAAAAGTGGATTTAGTGATTTCTCTCCGAAATGGTCCTTAGATGGTTCGGTTTTATATTGGACTTCAGATAGAAATGGGATGCATAGCGTAGCAAAAACTGGTCCTACTCAATTAGATGTATATGGCGTGTTTTTAACTCAAAAAGCTTATGATAAATTCAAATTAAACAAAGATGAATTTGTTTTTTTAGTTGATGACAAAGTCGATGACAATGACGATTCTGACAAAAACAAGAAAAATAAAAATGATGACAAAAAAGTCGAAAATACTAAGGTAGAACCTATCACTATTGAGTTTGAAAACCTTATTAAGCGCAAAGCAAAGTTATCATTATTTTCAACGAATCTATCTGATATGCTCATTACAAAAAATGCTAAGTCGCTATTATATTTGGGCCGTGTAGACAATAAAGCCAATTTATGGAAACTAGACCTACGTACAAGAGAAATAAAATCTTTAGGGAAATTTGAACGTGGAGGGATAATGGCTTTTGGGAAAGATGCTAAAGACGTATTTATTTTAAGTCGTGGTCGCATTTCAAAAATAGAGATTGACTCTGGAAAGAAAAAATCGGTAGGTATTAATGATGAGATGCCGTTTAACTTATCTGAAGAACGCATATACCTTATAGATCATGTTTCTAGACAGGTTAAAAAGAAATTCCTAGATCCAAATCTTCATGGAGCACTATGGGATGAATTATCTGCAAACTATAAAAAATTTGTGCCGCATCTTAATAATGATTATGACTTTAAAGATATTTTAGGAGAATTACTTGGAGAGCTTAATGCATCTCATACAGGAGCACGTTTTAGCGAACGAAAAATTAAAGGTGATCAAACGGCTTCTTTAGGTTTTTTTATTGATGACAAACATCTTGGAAACGGACTTAAAATTTCAGAAATCATTGAAGGTAGTCCTTTAGTAAATAGTGATAAAAAAGTAAAACCTGGTGTCATTATCGAAGCTATTAATGGAAAATCGATTACTCAAAATAGCAATTATTACGCATTATTAAACAGGAAAATTGATGAGGCAATTACAATTTCATATTATAACCCGTTAACAAAAACAAGATGGAAAGAACGTGTGAAGCCTATTTCAATTAGAGCAGAAAATGAATTACGCTACCAACGTTGGATTAAAAAAAATCGAGAAATGGTACATCAACTATCCAATAATCAAATTGGTTATATGCATATCCGCAGTATGAATGATAGAAGTTTTAGAGTATTTCTAGATGAAGTTATGGGAGAAGAAGTTAATAAAAAAGCCTTAGTAGTCGACACACGATTTAATGGTGGTGGTGATTTGGTAGATGATATTACAACCTTCTTAAGTGGCAAAAAATACATGGAATTCCAAAGTGATGGAAAAATTATAGGAATAGAATCTCAACGTCGATGGACCAAACCCAGTATTATGTTAGTAGGAGAATCTAACTACTCTGATGCGCATTGCACTCCTGCTGGTTATAAAGATTTAAAAATCGGAAAACTGGTTGGCATGCCAGTTCCTGGAACCTGTAGTTTTGTATGGTGGGAACGTATTCAAAATGGAATTGTCTTTGGAATACCAAACATGCAAGTATTAGATATTGAAGGTGATGTTTTAGAAAACAAAGAACTCCAACCAGATCTTTTAGTGAAAAATAGCTTTGATAATATTACTAACGGAAAAGATGAACAAATTGAAGCTGCTGTACAAGAATTAATGAAATCTGTAAATTGATTTTTATATCAAATAAACCGAATACAAATGCCAAAAGTCCAATATCGTGTTTACGTTATAGAATTGTCTAAACGTGTCTTTACTGAAAACGCTAGATTTAGAGCTGCAAACCCGCAATTTAATGGTGTACTGCAATGTCTATATGTTGGGATGACTAGTAAAACACCAAAGGAACGGTTCATTCAACACAAAACAGGTTATAGGAATAAAAAAGGGCACAAACTATCAGCTAATATTGTAGAAAAATATGGCACGTATTTAAGACCTAGTCTCTACAATCATATAGCGCCTATAGCAACTAGAGCTGAAGCCCTAAAAATGGAAGAAATCTTAGCTTTAGAGTTAAGACGACAACGGTATGCGGTTTGGTTTAATTAAATACATCTTAAATGTATTCAAAACGATAACCAAAAGATGATGTTACACATTTAGTTCTAAATTTAATTATACTTTTGAAAAAAGCATACATCTTTTGACTATAGATACAACATTAACAATTATAGTTCCGGTCTATAATGAAGCAGAAAACTTAGAACGCGTTTATAAAGCATTACAATGCTTTATAGATCAATCTCAGGTAGAGACTACTGTTCTTTTTATAAATGATGGATCGAAAGATAACAGTCAATCTTTTATTATGAGATTTTGTGAAAAGAATTCTACTTATAATTACATTTCTTTTGATAAAAATCACGGACTTAGCACAGCTATAAAAGCTGGATTTGACCATATAGAATCATCACTTATAGGATATATTGATGCCGATTTACAAACGTCTCCAATGGATTTTAATTTATTACTGAAACACATTGAAACCTATGATTTAGTAACTGGTGTACGCAGTTCTCGTAAAGACTCTTTTATAAAAAATAGGTCTTCTAAGATCGCAAATGGAATTCGTCGTGCTTTTACTAAAGATGGCATGGATGATACTGGATGTCCTTTAAAGATTATCAAAACAGAATACGCCAAACGTATTCCAATGTTTAAAGGCCTACATCGCTTTTTGCCTGCTATGATATTACTTCAAGGAGGTAAAGTGAAACAAATTCCTGTTCAACACTTTGAACGCATTGCAGGCAAAGCTAATTTTAATGTTTGGAATCGCCTTATTGGTCCTTTAACAGACTGTTTTGCATATCTCTGGATGAAAAAAAAATACATTAACTATAAGATAGATAAAAAAGGATAAGATAAATTGTTGAACAATTTTGCAATTTAATATAAAACAGACAACATTGTTCGTGTTTTGCTAACCGTTTCCTCCCATTCTTCTTCTGGATTAGAGTCTATTGTAATTCCTCCTCCAACATAGATTAATGCTTGCTGATTTTTAAATTGCATACAGCGCAAATTAACAAACAATTGACTTGCAGTTTTCACAGTAGCATAGGCATTATTCTCAACATTACGCCTATTTGTATTTCTTGTTTTTGACGTTTTTATATTGAGTTCCCCTAAAAATCCAGTGTAGAATTCACGGTTATAATTTTCATTATCTATGATAAAGTTTTTTGTTTTTTTCTTAGGTAACCCGCAAACTGCTGGTGTAGGATGCAAAGCAAAAATAATATCCTTTAAACCTTTAACTTTTAGGAGTCCAGAAATTTGAGATTGAAGATGTAACAATTGTCCAGCTTTAATTGTTTTAACCTCAGAAGTATTTAAGCGTTCGACCAACGGGTTTAATTCTTTAACGATAAAGTCTGTTACAAATTCTTGTTCATCGATATTTTTAGAATCCCATGCTACATCTAATTTATCAATATAAGGTTGAGTACCTGCCAAAGCCATTGTTTTAAACCGTAAACCTTCTATATTTACAAGTGTTTCAGGAGTTGCTCCTAACCATAAACCTACTTTGGGATGATACCAGATATAGCAAAATGCCGAAGCATACGTTTTCAATAACGATTTAAAAATTTCTAAAGCATCTTCCTCTAAAACAGGTACACTTTCAGTTCTTGATAGTACTACTTTTTTAAAAATATCGGCTTTGATACTATCAATTCCATGTTGCACTAATTTAAGATGATGCGTTTTTGAACTTTCAATTTGGTCAATATTTCGATTATGTTCAGCATAACGATTAACAGTAAATGAATTCAGTTCTATTTCCGAAGATACTATTTCACAGTTTTCTACAGGAAATATTAAAGCTTCCGCATTAGAATCAAATGGAGAAAACACAAATCCACTTTCGTTAAAATTAGTTACAACATGAATTTCATCATCATGTTGAAGCATGGCTGTAGTTCCTTTTTCATTAGGCTTACGATAGGTCACAAAAGGTAATTGACGCTTATAATGTGTCGCAATCTGTGAAAAAAAATCCTCTTGATCCATTCTATTTCTTTTTAGGAAGCGAAATGGTAGATAGTCTACAGATAGATATTAAATTATTGTCATCGTCGGTTACTCTGATGTCTAATAATTGTGTGGTTCGTCCTTTATGCAAAAATGTAGCTTTGGCATATACATAGCCTTCAGATACACTTTTAATATGGTTAGCAGTAATTTCTAATCCGCGTACAAACTTAGTTTCAATATCAATAAAAATATGTGATGCAAAACTCCCAACACTTTCAGCTAATGCTACAGTTGCACCTCCATGCAATACACCATCGGGTTGATAAACTCTTGAATTTACAGGCATTCTCGCTACCAAGAAATCTTCTCCATAGTCAATCATTTCAATATTTAAAGTTTCCATTAAGGTATTTTTGCTAGCCAAATTAGCCTTAGCTAGCATATCTTCTTTAGACAATTGCATAGAAATACTGTATTTTTAAGGTCGATAACAAAAATACGAAATGAATTCTACAGAAAAGGAAATTTCTTATACCATTAATAACAGTTATTCTACCTTAAACCAATTAACTTCGGCTACAAAAAACATATGGTTTGTATGTCATGGCATGGGGTATTTAAGTCGTTATTTTTTGAAATATTTTAAAGGCTTAGATCCTGAAGAGAATTATATTATTGCTCCTCAAGCTCAAAATAAATATTATAGTACTCCAAAATTTAAACATATTGGAGCGAGTTGGTTAACTAGAGAAAACACCTTAGTAGAAACCAAAAATGTGATGACTTATTTTGATGCCATATTTGAACGTGAGCAAATAGGCGCAGATAAAAATTTAATAGTTCTAGGGTATTCTCAAGGCGTGAGTGTTGCCATGAGATATATAGCCAAACGACAGTTACAATGCTCACAATTGATATTACATTCTGGCGGAATACCAAAAGAATTATCTCCTAAAGATTTTGATTTTTTTAAAGGGAATGTAAAATTAATTTACGGCACAAAAGACGAGTATCTCAATGATGAACGTATGGAGAAGGAACACTCAAAAGCGAAAGCATTATTTAATACTAGATTAGATATTATTTCGTTTGAAGGTATACATGAAGTAAATACAAAATTGATTAATCAACTTGTCTAAAATGCAGATACCAACCTTAGAAAATCATCGCGTCAAATTAGCTCCTTTAACCCTAGAAAACTACCACAAATTAACTGAAGTTGCTAAAGAAAAAAATCTCATCTACTACTCGCCTAGCAACATTTATTCTTCAGAAGATTTACAAAACTATGTCAAAGCAACTATAGATGGTATAGGGAATAATACCATCATGCCTTTTGTGATTTATGATAAAGAAAAACAATCTTATGCAGGAACCACACGTTTTGGCTTAATCAATTGGAAAAATAAAGTGCTTCACATAGGTTGGACTTGGATTGGGCAAGACTTTCAAGGCACAGGATTGAATACTCATATGAAATTCTTAATGCTACAATACACCTTTGAAACACTATCGTTTGAAAAAGTAGAGTTTAGAATAGATGAGCGTAATCTAAAATCTAGAAAAGCTGTTGAGAAATTAGGCGCTACTCTTGAAGGTGTTTTACGAAAAGATACGATTATGAATGATGGTTTTAGACGTAGTACCAGTTGCTATGGGATTTTAAAAGAAGAATGGGCAAATATTAAGGCTACAGTTTTTAAAACATTTTAACTTGTCTTCTGTAGTGTTTTATTCTTTTCTTTTAAAATGGCTAATTGATTTTCTAAAAATGTAATTACCCGTTCTGTTTTATAGCTTGTTTTAGAGGTAATATCTTTAAATCCTTTTTTTAGTGTTTCCTTTCCAGAAACAGCCGTTTTATATAAATCGTCTTTGACTTCTATAAAATCACTTGATAATTGATTTTTTATATCTTTTCCTTCTTTTTTAAGTTTATCTCTTGTAACACTACCTTTTTCTGGCGCTAATAACACACCAGCTGCTGCACCAATTAATACTCCTAATACAATGGCTCCTTTATGAATCATAACTTTTTTTCTTTTAATTAAACTTATTTATTTATACGTCGCAAAATTTTTGTGTTTGTTACAAACAGGCTTAATATCAGATATTTATACTTTTAACTTTTAAATACTTAAATACTTAAATACTTAAATAAGCTATATAATGTTGAGTAAATCTATTCTTTTTTTCTCTAAAAATTTCTTTTCTAAATTATTAGTAACAGCTTCCAAGGCCTTATTAATATAAGTTAACGCTTCTTTTAATTGGTTAACACCAGTAAAATAATCAGCTTTAGCTGCAAAATACAAATATGATCTTTGAACTAAATCTTCAGGATTTAATTGATTAAAATAGATATCTGCTTTTTTATAATCACCACTTTGCACACAAATAATAGCCATTGTAAGCACATGACTTGGCATAGGTTGAAGTTGATAAAGCGATTTATACCAACCTAGTATCTTATTCCAATTAGTCGTTTCAAAAGTCTTCGCTTTTAAATGTTCAGCTGCAATAGCTGCTTCAAAATGATAGGATGAAAATTCATCAATTTCAACAGCTTTATTCATCATGGCATTTCCTAATTCAATAAGTGGAGAATGCCATAAACTTCTATCTTGATGCTTTAAATCTAAGAGTTCATTATCAGAATTAATTTTAGCTTCCAATCTTGACGAATGAAAGCACATCAATGCAAATAATGCATAAACTTTTGGTGTACGCATATGCTCACGTTTTAATAATAACTGACATAAACGCATCGCTTCGCCACATAAATCTGTTCTGATAAGATGTTTTTGCGTATTAGAATGAAACCCTTCATTAAAAATTAGATACAAAACTTCCATAACACTCTGTAAACGTTCATGTAATAGATTACCTTGAGGAATATGAAATTGTAACTCTTCCTTTTGAATGGCTTTTCGAGCTCTACTTAAACGCTTTTTTATGGTATCATCTTTAGTCAATAAAGCCGATGCAATTTCTTTAGTACTAAATCCAGATACTGTTTTTAGTGCAAATGAAATCCGATCTCGTGAATCTAATTTTGGATGACATGCTGTAAAAATCATTCTTAGCTGTGCATCTTCAATTTCTGTATCTAAAAAAAGTTCATGAATAGCAATAGCATCTGTACCTTGACTAAGATTTGGGAAGTATTTCCTTTCTGTTTTGAGTTTCCTAAAAATATCAATAACTCTATTTTTAGCAGCCTGAGTAAGCCAAGCCTCAGGGTTATTAGGTTGCTGTGTTCGCCAACTTAAACTAGCTTTAATAAATGTATCTTGAACGGCATCTTCAATAATTTCAAGATGTGCTAATCCAAAAATACGTGTTAAAACAGAAACCATCTTCCCGCTATGATGACGAAAAAGATGGTCAATAAGTTTAGATTCCATTAGCGGTCAAATACCATAATTTCGCGAATCTCAACGGTTCCTCCCAAATCATAATCAGGAAAATCTTTTGCGATGTCTTGTACTGTATCGAAGTCCTTAGCTTCTACAGTATAATAACCACCAACTATCTCTTTGGCTTCAGCAGAAGTTAAATCTGTAACAGTTCTATTTTCTCCTGAAATTCGTCGTATTTGAGGTGTCAAAGCATCGCCTCCTCTAAGAATACCTGCTTGTTCCATTTTGTTTCCCCAAGCAAACCATTTACCCATTCGGTTTTGAAGTTCATCTGGTGAAAGTCCTAAATCGGCATAATCTGCACCAATGAAAATCATCATAAAATTTTTCATAATTTTTAAAATTAAGTTGTTTATACTATTAAGACGTACCTCTAATAATAAAAGGGGACAATTTTTATAAAAATAATCAATATTAAGAATTTAGCAAGTTTGGAAAAGTGATTCTTTTCTTTTCGTTTTATTTTTGACACATATATACTATACAAATGAATTCAAGAAAAACAAACAAAGCATTTTATGAAGAACGGTTAAATAGTATTATGGAATATATCCACAATAATTTAGATCGTAAAATCGACATAAAAATGCTGGCAGAGATCTCGCATTTTTCACCATTTCATTTTCATCGTATAAGTAGAGCATTATTGGGTGAACCTATTGGAGCTTATATTTCCAGAACACGTGTGGAAACAGCTGCAAAAATGATTCGTTATACAACTTTAGATATCGAAAGCATTGCATATAATGTCGGTTTTGAAACACCATCATCATTATCTAAAAAGTTTAAAAATCATTTTGGGATATCTCCAACAATGTATCGTAAAGAAAAATTATTAACAATCAAATCAAACACTATTATGGAATTACAACTAAATATCAAGAAACCTAAACTACTCAATATTGAAGACAAACTATGTTTATATTATAGAATGCAAGGTAACTACCAAACTATGGACTACCCTTTTGCTTGGAAAAAACTTTGGAATGAAGTTAAAACTCAAAAATTATTCTCAAAGGGTATCGAACATCTAGGATTACCTCATGATGACCCTAAGGTAACAGATGAAAACAAAGTACACTATGATGCTTGTTTAGTAATCCATAACGAGGCTAAGCCTACAGGTGACATTGGCGTAAAAACTCTTAAAGGTGGAAAATTTGCTGTATTTCTATACCAAGGAAGTTATAAATATTTTGCTAATGTATATGACTACATGTTTAATGAATGGTTACTAAATACAGATTACGAATTAAGAGATGAACCTGTACGAGAAAAGTATATTAGTAATCCAGAGCGCGTAGTTGAGAACAAATTGAAAACTGAATTTTATATTCCTATTATGTAATTAATTTATCTACAATGGCTTTTGTAGATAAAATAGCTTTAGTATGCTCAATACTAGGTCCTGCTACCCAAACCGTCTTATAAGTCGCCTTTTTGGCGGCTTTTTCTGTAGCTCTCATTCCAATTGAAAAACGCACCATTTTTACCCACTTTTTAAGCTTTTTATTTTTATTAAGTAGCCTTTCTAACCAAGTTGCTTTAGTTCCTATTTTTTGAACATAAGGCGTATTAATAACGGTACAGGGTGTACCAGAAATACGTTCGGTCATTATGATATCGTCTGCACCATATTTAACACAAGCTTGCTTATAATCATCAGTTACACCAGCTTCAGTAGAGGCTATAAACGGACTTCCTACAGAAACGCCTTCGGCTCCATAACTCAACATATCATCAATATCTGCTTTGCATCCAACACCTCCTGCTGAAATAACAGGGATCTTTAATTCTGTACTAAGCAATTTTGTTAATTCTTCTGGTGTGAGGTTGCCTCTGTGTCCACCAGCTTGATTATTTACAGCTATAGCAGCATCAGCTCCTAAATATTCCACCTTTTTAGCAAACTTTAAATCTACAACATCACAAAAGACTTTAATCCCAACAGCATGTGCTTGTTTTATAGTTTCCTCAGGACTTCCAAGAGATGTAATAATAAAATCACAGCCTTCTTCACATATCACTTCTAATTGCCCTTTATATTTAACATTAGATTTATTAACTATCAAGTTAAATCCAAACGATCCTCCTTCAACTTTATTTGCTTTTAGTGCTTTTATAGCAACACGCAATTCATCTAATGTTCTATAATTTAAAGCAGGAATACAACCTGCAATACCACTTTTCATTGCTTCAGTAACCATTGCTACATTAGACACCAAAAACATTGGTGCTTGAATGATTGGATGTTTTATATTAAGAAGTTGCGTAAGCTGGGTTTCCATGAGTAACATATTAAGTTGAACAAATATAACAAAATATTATGCATGCATAACAGTTTGCTAATCAAGAAATCTGTAATAACCACATTTCAAATACGCACCTTCTTGAAAACCTACAGGATGATCTATGTCATGTAGGGTCTTTTGTTCTATATGAAATGAGCGTTTAGTAGATTTTAGAGTTTGCTCATTTATATCATAAAAAGCAGTTGCAGTAACACGAGATGAACACGATGCTAAAACCAACAAACCCTCTCTTGCTGTGAGTTTCTCTCCCAATCTCGCTAGCTGAGCATATTTTTTCTTTGCTAATTGAATTTCTGATTGTTGTTTCGCAAAACTTGGCGGATCAATAATAATCACATCAAATCGCTTTTTCTCTGAAATAAGTTGTTCTAAAATTTTAAAAGCATCTCCTGCCAAAGTAATATGTTTTCCTGAATACGCATTAAGTTTTCCATTTTGTTTTGCAATCTCAAGAGCTTGTGTACTAATATCAAGACTTGTCACTTCTTTTGCTCCATTAGTAAGGGCATGAACTGAAAATCCACCAGCATAAGAAAACACATCTAAAACGGTTTTATTTTTGCTTAACAACCCAACCTGTCTTCTATTTTCGCGATGGTCTAAAAAGTAGCCTGTTTTATGACCTTTAATCACATTTGCTGAAAAGTTAACATCGTGCTCAACAAATGTTACAACCTCATTTTCTAAGGTGCCATAAACAACATCACCATCTTGTAATTGATGAGAATCTGAATTCTGTAAACCACGACTCAATCTAATCACAATAGTTTGGCATTCAGAAGTTACTATCAAACTTTCTAAAATAGTTTTTAAATAAGGCAACCAGATTTCAGAATAGATTTTTACGACTAAAACAGTATTATAAACATCGGCAATTAATGAAGGAAATCCATCATTTTCGCCAAATAGTAATCTGTAACTTGTTGTATTCGTTTTTAAAAGAGGGCGTCGTATTTTGTATGCTGCTTCAATTTTCCGAAGAAAAAAATCATCATTAATGGTAACAGGTTTACTATCATTATAAATCATTTTAATACGAATTGGCGAATTGGCATCATACAAACCAATACCGATCATACCATTTTTTTTCTTTCCGAAGACAATCGCTAAATCTCCTGTTTTAGCCTCTGAATTAATTTTCACAATACTATCAGAAAATACCCAAGGATGTGACTGTTGCACATAATTCTCTCCTTTTGAAGTGAGTTTTACAGCAAGACGTTTAGGTTGAGATAACGTTTCTATTGAAGATGAAAATATCATAAATTAAAATGACTTTTATGAGGTGCAAATTACGACTATAATCATAAAAAAACGCAATCATTTCTGATTGCGTTTTTCCAAATGTTAAGTAATTATATTGTATTACTGAATTAGATTCAGGATAATTATTATTTAACTTCTTCGAAATCTACATCTTCAACATCATTCTCTTCTGCTTGCCCATTTTGACTTGCATCTGGTCCTGGTGCTTCTGCTCCACCTTGAGCATCGGCTTGTGCCTTGTACATTTCTTCAGAAGCAACTTTCCAAGCTTCATTAATTTTTTCTAAAGCAGGCTCTATAACAGCAATATCTTTAGTTTCATAAGCTTTTTTCAATTCTTCTAAAGCGCCTTCGATTGGTTGTTTCTTATCGTCTGATAATTTATCACCAAATTCTTTTAACTGACTTTCTGTTTGGAAAATCATAGCATCTGCTTCATTTAATTTATCGGCAGTTTCTTTTGCTTTAGCATCTGCATCTGCATTAGCTTCAGCTTCTTGCTTCATTTTAGCAATTTCTTCTTCTGTTAAACCAGAAGAGGCTTCAATACGAATATCCTGTGTTTTATTTGTTGCTTTATCAGTAGCAGAAACTTTAATAATACCATTAGCATCAATATCAAATGTTACCTCAATTTGAGGCGTTCCTCTTTGTGCTGGTGGAATTCCGTCTAAATGGAAACGACCAATTGTATTATTATCTGCTGCCATTGGACGCTCTCCTTGTAATACATGAATTTCTACCGATGGTTGATTATCTGCGGCTGTAGAGAATACTTGAGATTTCTTAGTAGGAATCGTTGTATTAGCATCTATTAACTTTGTCAGAACGTTACCCATTGTTTCAATACCAAGAGATAATGGTGTTACATCTAATAAAAGAACATCTTTAACGTCTCCTGTTAATACACCACCTTGAATTCCTGCTCCTAGAGATACAACTTCATCTGGATTAACACCTTTACTTGGTGTTTTTCCAAAGAACTTTTCAACAGCTTCTTGTACTGCTGGTATACGTGTTGATCCACCTACTAAAATCACTTCATCAATATCACTTTTTGATAAACCTGCTGCTTTTAAAGCTGATGCACATGGCTCGATTGTACGTTTTACTAAGTCGTCTATTAATTGCTCAAATTTAGAACGTGTTAATGTACGTACTAAGTGTTTTGGTCCACTAGCTGTAGCTGTAACGTATGGTAAATTAATTTCTGTTTGAGCTGAAGATGATAATTCGATTTTTGCTTTCTCAGAAGCTTCTTTTAAACGTTGTAAAGCCATTGGATCTTTACGTAAATCAATGCCTTCTTCAGCATTAAACTCTTCTGCTAACCAATTAATCACTTTTTCATCTACATCATCACCACCTAAGTGTGTATCTCCATCTGTTGATAATACTTCAAATACACCATCACCTAATTCTAGGATAGATACATCATGTGTACCTCCACCAAAATCAAAAACAACGATTTTTTGGTCAATTCCTTTTTTATCCATTCCATAAGCTAAAGCTGCTGCTGTTGGCTCATTAATGATACGTCTTACTTTTAAACCTGCAATTTCACCTGCTTCTTTAGTAGCTTGACGTTGCGAATCATTAAAATAAGCTGGTACAGTAATTACAGCTTCACTTACATCTTGACCTAAATAATCTTCAGCAGTTTTCTTCATTTTTTGAAGAATCATTGCTGATAATTCTTGAGGTGTGTATAAACGACCATCAATATCTACTCTTGGCGTATCATTATCACCTTTTACTACTTTATATGGTACACGTTCTGCTTCTCTTTTAGATTCAGAATATTTGTTACCCATAAAACGTTTAATAGAATACACCGTTTTTGTTGGGTTGGTTACTGCTTGTCGTTTTGCAGGATCACCAACTTTAATTTCTCCACCTTCTACAAAGGCTATAACCGAAGGTGTTGTTCTTTTACCTTCAGCGTTTGGGATAACTACTGGCTCATTCCCTTCCATTACAGAAACACAAGAGTTTGTAGTCCCTAAATCGATTCCAATAATCTTACTCATAATATATATTTGTTTTATAAATTTCCTTTACTTCAGAAATGTTAAGTTCATTTTAATTCCATTTTCTATATGTCAATGATTATGCCATGACAAAAAATATGACATGATGTCATTTCGATTCTTAAAGTTTTAAATAAAAAGTATTGAATTAATTGAAAACAGATTATATTTGACGCGCTAAAACGATTTCGTAAATGGAGTGTATTTCTGTCTTTGACATGCTCAAAATTGGTGTTGGTCCATCAAGTTCTCACACCCTAGGTCCTTGGCGAGCAGCAGAACGTTGGATTAATGAACTTAAAGATTCAAAAAAGTTTGATTGCGTCGAAAAAATAGCTATTGACCTCTACGGTTCTTTATCTTTAACAGGAAAAGGACATGCTACTGATTATGCTATTATGCTTGGATTATTAGGATGTGATCCTGAAACTATTCCTACTGAAAATATAGCGGAATACATTACGACTATTAAAACCTCAAAAACATTAAATTTTAACGGTGAAAATGTTTTAGAATTTGATCCAGAAGAGGCCATTACATTCCACAGAAAATTTTTACCTTTTCATTCAAACGGAATGACATTTACAGCAATTATAAATGGCGAAAAGAGCAAATCAACCTTTTACTCTATTGGAGGTGGTTTTGTCGTAAAAGAAGAACGTACAAATCACAAAAAGAATTTTGAAATTAAATGCTCGTTTCCGTATCCCATAGAGAAAGGAACTGAACTTCTTAAATTTTGTAGTGATTTAAACAAATCTATTTCTGAAGTTGTTTTTGAAAACGAAAAATCTATTCGCTCTGAAGCAGAAATTAATAATGAGCTGAAACGTGTTTGGGATACGATGCTTGAATGTATGTATACTGGCTGTCATACTGAAGGCAGTCTTCCTGGTGGATTAAATGTTAGACGTCGCGCTTTTGATATGCATAAAAGTTTAAAAGGCAGCGTGGCTTACTCTAATCCTGTAGAGTGGTTATATTCTATAAGAAATACAGAGGTTAAGTTTCGTCAAATTCTTAAATGGGTAAGCTGTTTTGCGCTTTCTGTTAATGAAGTAAATGCGTCTTTAGGCCGTGTTGTTACTGCTCCAACAAATGGAAGTGCTGGTGTAATTCCTGCTGTACTTATGTATTATCTAGTTATCGAAAATCATGATGGTGATTTTGAAGATATCAAGCGTTTTTTATTAGTGGCTGGTGAAATAGGAAGTATCTTTAAAAAAGGAGCCACAATAAGTGCTGCAATGGGTGGATGTCAAGCTGAAATTGGTGTTTCTTCTGCTATGGCAGCTGGTGCCCTATGTGAATTATCAGGTGGATCTCCAGAACAAGTATTAGTGGCTGCAGAAATTGCTATGGAACATCATCTAGGTTTAACATGTGATCCTATTGGAGGCTTAGTACAAATTCCGTGTATTGAACGTAATGCAATGGGAGCAATTAAAGCTATAAATGCTTGTGAATTAGCTTTAGATACTGATCCGAAAAATGTAAAAGTTCCTTTAGACAAAGTGATTAATACCATGTGGGAAACTGCAAAAGACATGAATACCAAGTATAAAGAAACATCTGAAGGCGGTTTGGCAATTAGTGTAAATATGGCAGACTGCTAGTTTTAGCTAAATGATGTATGATCCTTAGTTTTAGTCTTCCAAAGATTAAAGTAATTAATCTTGTTTACAATCACGTCGTCGAGTATCTATTAAATAGATAATTTTCCAGTTACCATCATCTTTAAATAACTGAAATGAATTCACACCACAATGACTAAAATTGTTATCAAACCAAAATTCATATGGCGTCCATACATGAGCCATATCTCCATCAATTTGAATTGTAAGCCCTAAAAGTTCTTCTTTAAATGTTTTTTCCTTTGGAATAGACACTATAGAATTTAAAAACTTCTTGAATTCTGAAGTATTCAAAATAGCTTTTCCTTCTTTATTTTTTCCAATAGATTGCATTTTTATGTCTTTAGAAACAGTCTCAAGAATTATTGTACTATCCTGTTTATGAAAACCTTCAAAAAAATGTTCGATAGTAGATTTAACCTTATCTTTTTCTGAGGTTTGAGAAAAAGAAAGCGTACTTATCATTAATGCACTAAAAAAGAATGTATACTTCATGTCTTAAAATTTCAGTTAAATTATAAAATAAATAGTTTTTAAGCTTCAGAATAAATAAAATTTAACAAATCTCTGTATTTTTACCAATAATTAATTTCTACGTTATGTCTGTTGCAAAAAAAGATTACAAAAGAATTACTGTAAAATCTCTTATTGAGATGAAACAAAATAATGAAAAAATATCGATGCTTACAGCTTACGATTATACCATGGCCAAAATTGTTGATGAAGCTGGTGTTGATGTTATTTTAGTTGGTGATTCGGCGAGTAATGTCATGGCAGGACATGAAACAACATTACCGATTACATTAGATCAAATGATTTACCATGCATCTTCGGTTGTTAGGGCTATTGATAGAGCATTAGTCGTTGTTGATTTACCGTTTGGAAGTTATCAAAGTGATCCAAAAGAGGCTTTAAGATCTGCAATTAGAATCATGAAAGAATCTGGTGGTCATGCTGTAAAAATGGAAGGCGGAAAAGAAGTAAAAGAATCAATCAAACGCATTCTTAATGCCGGTATTCCTGTTATGGGCCATTTAGGTTTAACACCACAATCGATCTACAAATTTGGTACGTATACGGTTAGAGCGAAAGAAGAACAAGAAGCTAAACAGCTAAAAGAAGACGCTTTACTATTAGAAAAAGCAGGTTGTTTTGGTATTGTACTCGAAAAAATCCCAGCAAGTTTAGCTGCTGAAGTTGCTAAAAGTGTTTCTATTCCTGTGATTGGAATTGGTGCTGGAGCTGGAGTTGATGGACAAGTACTTGTGCTTCATGATATGATTGGAATGACACATGAATTCAATCCTCGATTTTTACGTCGCTACATGAATTTATATGATGATATGACCGCAGCGATCGGACAGTATGTTGACGATGTTAAAGCTGTTGATTTCCCTAATGATAATGAACAATATTAATTTAGATTCATAAACGTGTCTAAAGATAAAATCTTATCCAATAAACATAATCTTCAAGTTCTATATGAAGATAACCATATCATCATCGTTAATAAACGAGCTGGTGATATTGTGCAAGGTGACAAAACTGGGGACAAGCCTCTAAGTGATGTTGTTAAAGAGTATATCAAGGCTAAGTATAATAAACCCGGAAATGTATATTTAGGTGTTGTACATCGATTAGATAGACCTACAACTGGCATCGTCATGTTTGCAAAAACAAGCAAAGCACTTCCTAGGCTTAACAAGTTATTTGCTGAAAAAAAAGCAAATAAAACCTATTGGGCAATTGTTAAAAATTCGCCATTAAAGCCTGAAACTACCTTGATTAATTGGCTAAAGAAAAATCCAAAAAACAATAAATCTACAGCCTATACAAAAGAAGTTGAGGGTAGCAAAAAAGCCATATTACATTATAAATTACTCAAAACATTAGAGCGTTATTTTCTACTAGAAGTAGAATTAGAAACTGGCAGACACCATCAAATTAGGTGTCAGTTATCTGCTATAGGCTCTCCAATTAAAGGTGATTTAAAATATGGTTTTAATCGAAGTAATAAAGATGCTAGTATTAGTTTACATGCGCGACGCTTGCAGTTTATACATCCTGTATCGAAAGATCGAATAGACATTACAGCGCATTTACCTAATGATCCTATTTGGAATGCGTGTGAAGCTTAAAACAGATAATGCATAGTAAGCTCTACCCCTTCATTAGGTTGTGATTTAATGTCTATAGTTGCATCAATAAGTTCTGCTCTACTGGTCATGTTTATAAATCCTGATCCCTTTTCTATTGAAGCAATATCAAACCCTATACCATCATCAGATGCTAAAATTGTTAAATGTTCTGGTGTATAGTCTAAAGTTACTTTTAAGTTATCGGCTTCAGAGTATTTTACAGCATTGGAAAAAAATTCTTGTAGGATTCTAAAAATAATAATCTCATGCTTTTTATCTTTTAGATCTTTTCTATTACCAATAATTTCCAATTCTGCAGAAGAAAACTTCATACGTTTCAATCGGTTTAATTCATTAGATATAGATGCTTCGAATCCCATATTTAAAAGTACATCACTATTTAAAGATTTAGATAATGATCGTACTTCCTTTAAGCTTTCTTTTACAATATTTGAGGTTTCTACTACTCTCTCTTTTACATCATCTGGTACTTTTGTTCCTAACATATTTAGTTGCATACTTGCATAAGCTAACAACTGACCTACATTATCATGTAATTCCCAACCAATATGTTTTAGGGTTTGTTCTTGAATTTCGGTTTGCGTTCGAGAGATTTCTTCATCAAAAGCCTTTTGTTGTTCAATTTGATCTAATAACAACTTATTTTTTCGTTTTTGAAACGTTACAAAAAAGAGTATCACCATTACCGATAGTAATAATAATGCAAAAATAACGTAGCTAATTAAGGCTATTTGTTCGTTAATAAATGCTTGCTCTTCTTGAGCGAATACCAAAACCCGAATGTAAAACATAAGTATGTAAAAATATTAATAAATAATAACGAAATATATCTAAAAGTCACAAATTCAGTATTTACAGCCCTAAAATAAGTATCAAATATAAATAAAGGTGTTGAACATAGATTCCAAAATATTAAAGCTATACTAATGTAAAATGATGGGAGTTTATAATATTGAAGAATATATTCACTATTCATTAGCTCAATAAAATAACAAATTATATAAACACATATAATTATTGATGCAAGAATATCATCGTATGGCAAGCTTTCTATAAAAAAAGAATCCGTAAATGTAAAAAAGAACAAAGAGAATATACTATAGAATATTACAATACCTCTAATGACTAATTTTGAAGACCTTTTACTCACCAAATCAGAGTAAAAAACACCTAAGAAACCAATACTTAAAAAAGTATAGATATTATACAACCACGTATTTCTGCAGAACAAACTATTTTTTATATCAATGAACCATTGAGAATCATAGTTGTTCTGCATGACATACGTATATTTAGCTATAGTCTCAATAATTACTATAAGCCAGAGGTAATAGATAAATACTTTTAACTTCTCATTTTTCGTTTTTTTAATATATATCGTTCCAGATATAGCAGCAGCAACTTCTACTATTGCTGTTATAGCATCCGAATTAGCAATAAGAAATTCTTTCAATTTATATTATTTATTGTGGGTAATTTGCTGCTGGAGGTATACCGCTATTTCCTTTATCCAATCCATTTGCTCCAGGGATATCATTACTTTCTTGACGTGCTAAGTTAAGCATATTTCCTTCAGAGGTATTTAAATATCCCGTTGGCACAAATAACATTGTAGTATAACCTGGTAGTTTATCAAGGGGTTTGTTCTTTCCTAAATACAATCTAACACCATCCATTGTATAGCCTAAAGTGTCTGCTTGTTCTTTTGCTAGAGCAATAAAATTTTCTAAATCGTCTAATGAATACCAAGAGGATCTATTATCTCCGCCTTTAAAATCTCTAAAAAACATCTTACTAATCGTGTCGTATCTTGGATTATACGCTTCAGTTAGTTCTTTAATCGCTTCTGGTCCAATAATACCGTTTGGTGTTGGTGTATCTGTCATGCCTTCTGTGGGTTTATAATTATGAAAATAAAAATACATGGCTAGAGCCCCTATAATAATTCCTAAAATAAGTAATACTGATTTTCTCATAATTTAGTTGTTTTGAATTAATTGAATCGTAATGTATAGAAAATCTCAATACAAACCCATTATTTTTATTAAAATCAAAGTTTTTTCTTACTGTTTAATGCGCTTAAACCTAGCCTTATTGCTTATTTGCATTAAGAATCTCGACTAAATGTATTTTTATATGTTATTCTGATTCTATCTTAATACTTTTTTATAATCATCTCAAATAAAATCACTAATAATTGAATTTTGCCCTAACCAACCTTCGTAGTCCATTCTTTGGTATTAATTCTGGCAACTCATCTAAAAACAAAGCATCATTATAAGATAAAGATATTTATCCTAATTTCTATATTACAACTATAAATTCAAGTAATAACATCATCTACCATAGTACATCGTTTTCTTCCAAATACACTTTTCGTAAACGAATTAATGGCAATTGTGTATCATTTAATTCGGAAAATAAGGCCATGTCAAAATGGAATACAGCTTGATCAGTACTAGGTTTATTTTGATTAAACCACTGTTCGATTGCTATAGCCAATTTGCACACAAATGCACTATTATCAGTATAGTCTGTAGGACATGTTCCGCCTTCTGGCTCGTAAGCTTCAGGAAGAGAAATACTTGTTACTGGTAATAATAATATAGGTAATACAATAGATGACAGTGCGATTTTGTCTGCTATCTTATAAGAATAAGTCACTTCAACTTTAATAGATTGTACATCGAGTAAACTATCTTCTAGTAAATCTTGTAAGAAAAGAATAAGATGCTCAGATAGTGCTCGTTTTTGCGAATCTCCGCTTGGTATTTTTGCAATGTTAATTCCGCTACTATTGTCTAACAATGGAATTAATTTATTGGCAAATTTCACCTGTGGCGTCTGATAAATAAAATCTGGATTTGTGATGATACTATCGTTACTCATTAAATTACCATTTCGAGTAATCGCTACAGAAGACCACGCATTTTGGTAATTAAATATCGATAATTCTTTCACTATTAATTGACGATCCGGAATATTTTGAGAAGTATCAAAATCTAGATATTCTCCAGGGTTTTCACGACTCTCATAACGATATGTAGTAGTTCCTTCAATTAATATGGCTTTGTATGTTTCACTTTCAATCTCTACAAGTGGTAACTGAAAAGTATCTTCTTCATTGAGTAAAGCTGGTAGTCGAGATGCACTAATGCGCTTATAACTTTGAGCTGTCAATCCATCAGGTAACTCAATAGTTAATCTCAACTCATTATCCGTTAAGGAGGCTGGCTCTTCTGAGATGGTAAATAGATAATCTGAAGACATCTCTGTTGCCATTCTATAAGCTTCCGCATTTTGATTCATGCTCCTCCATGCCTGCCAAGCTTCGGCTACTCGTGTACATATCTCTGTAAAGGATTTTACAGCACCTAATGCAATAGCATATTCTTCATCATTTACTGTTGTTTGCCCATTAAGCTTGCTTAAAACTTCTATAAAATCTTGCTGAATCGCTGGATAAACACTAGTAAACTGTGCCAATTCTTCAAATAAATCTAACGAATTTGTTAGGGCTTTAGAATCGTAATTATTACCCATTATATTGAATCGGATCTCATTATTGATTTTATCCTGTGCCGCATGATCTGTCGCATATTGATAGGTGTAATCCCAAAGACTCGCTTCTTTTACAGTAATCTCACTATCTGTATCTGAATCGGTTGCTAAATAATTTTGATAGTTTAATGCAGGTGGTACAGGGTACGATCTCAAGATAATTGGAATCTCAACTGCGCCTAAATCTTTCTTTAAAGGTGAGGTGTAAGTCTCATCTCCCGAATCGGGCAATAAGAAAGTTAACCAATTAGAGGCTTCATACCCATCAATCTCAGCTACATTATGAATATTATGTTCTAGATGGCTGGCATTCCAAGTAAGGTCAAGCAATATTGACTTTCTGGCTCTAGGGTTTCGGGTCGTAAAGAAAAAGCTCAATTTAGAAGTATTACCAAAGGTTTGATCTGGCAGTTCAATTTTGGCAGTAGACAATGAAAATTCTTGGTTTAATGGCTCCTCTGCATTGGTATCGTTTTCTTCTTGGATAGCAATACTTGCGTTAGGGCTACCAAATAATCGTGGAGCTATCGCTTTGTCCATTTCATCAAGATAATTAGCAAGTGTATCAACATCATATTGCACCAATGCTGTTACTTGATAGGCATTACTCAAAACAACTAATAGTTTTTGCTTATAACGCTCTACTGCATCTGCTAAATTTTCGGATGTAGGAACAGGCGTTTCTAAGATATGGGTTACATCATTAGAAATAGCTTCTGCTAAACGGTCTTTGGCATCCAAAATTTCAGACAGATAATCGCCATTACTCAACTCATCTACAATAAATGTTGGTGCTGCGTATTCTGGTGATAGAAAGTCGTCTATAGCCTGAAGCGCAATCTGCCCCCAACTATCCATATCAACACCACTAAATGTTTTTATTTGTGGGCTATTCCAATTAATCCCTTCTACAGGCTTATAAGGGTACAGATTAACTGTTTGTGTTTTTAAGGCACGAGCCAATGGCCGTGGTGCGTAAAAATAAGGGTTTCCTTCAATGCTATAGGCAATACTTTCTTCGGCATTAAGCCCCATTCTAACGATCCATATTTCCTTATTTTCGGAGATATCATTGCTAGTAGTCAGCTTGGTAGTGGTTGCTACTTTTAATATATATTCATCTAGAACCAAAAAGGCTTGCTCAAATGCTACAGCAAAGAGATTCATATCTAAAGTTTCCTTATCCTCTTCTTCTCCTCCTTCTTTTATTTCAGTTTTTGGTGTGATTTCTGTTGTAGATTGAATCACTTCAGCTTGCTCTTTAAAAGCCGCATCGACAAAGTTAATTGGACGTTCAAATATTAAACTGACCTCTAGTTTTATTAAATCTCCTAATGCTATATCTGCTATATCTATAGTTTGTTCTAAGCTAAAATTTGTAACTGTACAAGGTGTTGCTGCTTTACTTGCTAGTGTTAGATACTGATAAATGGTATTTACAAACTCTAAAATCTGTTCGAACTGTGTTGTTATTAATACTTGTGTCGCATTTTGGTTTAAAGTATTAGATAGGTATGTTTTTAATAAGTAATTACCTGAAGGATCTTTTTGATTCAATTGATAGTATAATAACTTGTAAGTTTTTAAGTCATCTTTAGCATTTTGCTGTCCTTTAGATAATTCGGTATCTACCAATCGATCTGTACTTCCTGAATCTTCATCTTCATAACGACTACAA
This sequence comes from Flavobacteriales bacterium 33_180_T64, assembly GCA_002162685.1. Lineage (GTDB taxonomy): Bacteria > Bacteroidota > Bacteroidia > Flavobacteriales > Flavobacteriaceae > Psychroserpens. The sequence goes on along the minus strand of MAAQ01000014.1, from coordinate 174,592 downwards.
TCAAAATAGAAATTAATATCTAATTGTGGCTGTTCTGCACCATCTGGTTTTTCGAATAAAAAATCAGTCATAACACTAGGCCATTGCGAAAGTCCTAATAGCATATCGGTATATCCTATAGGTGCAGCAGGATTGTTTAATGGCATAGACGGATTGAGGTTCGGGTTGCTTAGTGGAGTTTGGGTAACATTACCATAGAGATCACGCCAGTCCAAATGTAATTGACTCAGACCTCCTATTCCTGCATATGGGTTTTCTGCTGCCAAAGGCAATCCTGTTTGATCTACAATACTATTATACTTTGCATAGGTATTGATAGGTACTACTTTTGTATAATTAAGCATATCACTAGGTTCTACTTCTTCGGTTCCTTCTGCTGGGCCAACTGGTAATCCCATAATACTTTCTTTAAAATTCACATTACCTACCACCTGATAACTAAGTAGTGTATATAAATTTCGTAGGTAAATATCAGCGTTATTAGACGCTTCTAGTGTTCTTAAATTTAATGTTTTAGACTCCGAATCAAAGACGTCTTCTTGATCTCCTGGATCGTTTACTAACATTTCAAAACCAAGGTTACCTTGAGGTATCGTCGCTGTTTTAATAAGAATTTGATTGTTAATCGTTAACACCGTCTTTTCAGCGAATAATCCTGTGACTCCACTATTTTCAAAGGCTAATAAATCTAATGGGATAAAGAAATGTTTGGCAATCTCTTTTAATTGTGTCCCTGCAGTTCCTTCAGTAATTAATTCATAAGTAACTGGAGGGATATTTAGAACTTGCCAAATATATAATTGGTTTAAATCTACTCCTAGATTGTAAGACTGTAAGGTCTCTTCGTCTGTTTCAAAATAATTTAATATTGCCTGAAGTTCTTGTCCTGGCGCATTTTGATCTGGTCGTAACTCATAAGCAATATTACTAATGGTTAGACTAACCCCTTGATCCAAATTAAGAGCTGTTGTACTGTTATACTCGGCGACCTCTATAGCATTACTATAATACTTTTCGGCAATGGTTAATAAAGTATCTGTAGCTTCAACTGGATGGGTCGCTAATTGTTGTTCTGACTCTGCAAATACAGCTTCTTTACTTGTATCTATGGTATCGCCAGTTAAGGCGCAATTGATATAAGATCCTAGAAGGTTCTTTTGACTCTCTTCTTCAGGGATGTCATAACCAATCAACAGGTATAGCGTAGCAACATCGTCTTCATTAAATATTTCATTAGAGAATCCAGATTGACTTTCTACTAATTCGTAATATAATGAGTATCCACCATTACGAGTTATACTTGCTTGCCACAATAAACGGATAAAGTCATACGGATCGTTTAAAATACCTCTTGATAATTCTTGATCTTCAGTCGCAGCCATTTTAGCGAAACTATCTCCTGTAGGTGGGTTTGTATCTGTAGACAAATTAGATTGGGTTATAAAACTAATTAGATTTTCTAATCCATCACTTTGCACACCACTTGGTGTATCTCCAGTAACGTTAGGTGCATAAAGTATTTGCATCTGATCAATTAGACTATCTCCAGGACGCAACACAAGAAGTAATTGTTCTAATAAAGCAATACCTTCTTCATTTGTTCCTAATAATTCATAATTGAGGAATGCACCATCATCTGAAGCTTGTCGTGCTAATTTTTTAATTTGAACTGAAACCATTGTTCCCCAACCATAGTAGCTTGATGAACGCTGTTCCATAGTAGCGCTACCTGCCTCTGATCGCCCAATCTGCACACTAAACTTTGGCGCTAATACTTTCTTTAAGCTTAACAGGCTTTCTAAATTGGAAGGGAAATTCCAAATTATCGGAACTGCTGTAGCCTGCCCATCAAGACTCCCATAAGGTAAACTTACAGGACTTGCCGATTGCCATTCCATATAACTTTTAAAGGTATAGTTACCTGCATTTTCTTCCGCAAAAGGCATAATTTCTAAGGAAAGCACATCGGGTTGCACTCCATATTGCTGTGCATAATTTCTAACATCATCTATTAATGGCACTCCGGCGTCTTCATCTACTGTAACTTTTAGAGTCGTTTCCGTTGAACTATCAAAAGTAATCCAAGTAAAATCGTCTGGCTTAATAATATCAAAGCTATAAGGTGTACCCTCTATAAAGTCTTGGGGTAATTTCCATTGCTGCCCTGTCATTTTATAGACACCACAAGTAGTTCCTTCGGTACATGGCGCTCCACTAGGAAATGTAATATCTTCTGTTATTGGCAACTGTAAACCATGTAGTGCGTAACGACTAGACATTCCTGCCAAATTTGTTATTGCCCCACCCGTAACGAGTTCATTTATAACATTTTCCAATTCCATGTATTCCAAAGGTGGTAAATCTAAAGTCTCGTTAGTTTCACTCCTATCGAAAATAGAAGTGATAGCTATATTGTGATAATTATTACCTAATGCATCTGCTGTAATACTATAGAAATCGGCAATGGATTGTAACGTTTCTTCTGGCTGTACGGTATAATTAATTGGTTGAATCATTACTAATGCTAATGGCACTAATAACCCTGTTTGGTTTTGCAATGTAGTATCTGCTCCTAAGGCTGCTACAGTCGTTTTCAAATTCTCAGCTATACTATAAAAAGTATCTGTACTTTCTACAGTATATGCTACACCTTCAAAATTAATCACTGCTCCTGGTACTAATAATCCTGACACAGCCTGGTTTTGTTCTACTAAACCAACGCAGTCAACGGTATATTTGTATGCTATTTTCTCCAATGTATCATCAGCTAATACTTGATAGTCACAGGCAGCAAGTAACATTAATCCGCCTTCGATTAGTAAGGCTGTATCTCTTCCTACTTGCATTTCATTTACTGTAACTAACTCAGAAATGGTCATTTCAAAGAACTCTGCTGCCATAGTTAAAGTTCCATTTTTTGGAACGATATAAATGGCATCGTTTAATTCTATCTGTGCATCTGTTTTTAAAATATTTGGATTATCAGCATTTACCTCGCTCATATAAGAAAGATCCATAGCGCTTTCATAAGCTATATCGACTAAACTTTGTGATTCTTTAATACCATATTGAACTCCTGTTACAAGCAAGGGTGTAACAGCTTCTAAACTGGTTAAGGGATGCGTTCGAGTGGTTTCTATTAATTCTGAAATGTTTACTGTATTTGTAACACTATCTCTACCAATACTATTTATCCAAGAAAGGATGCTCTCTAAACTATCATCTTCAGAAAGTGTATAAGTAAAGGCATTCATGGCATCTAAAGCATCTTGTAATAGCTGTTTAGCTATTAACAAGAAGTAATCTTCAAAAATAAAAGTGGCTAAGGATTCTGAAATTTCTTCTGTAGCATTTACACTAACTTCTACGTCATTGTTTCCAGTTTCCTCTTCTACCTGAACTTCTAGTTGGTTAAAATACACTCTCAGCGCTTCCTGATATTTCTGATTGCACTCAGAATAAGTATAAAAATCTCTCTCTATAAGATCTTCTCCATTATAGGCAGGCACTTTAAGTGTAAACTCTGGAATCATAGCAAAAAGTGCGCCTTGCAATTGTTCGTCTGCACCAGTCGCTACATTTATCTTGAATAACTGCTTTAAAAACACCTTAATATCTGCATAGCTAATAGGATCAATATCTGTGGTTTCCGTTAAAGCATCATAAGCATCTTGAAGATCGTCTAAGCTAACGGCTTCCTTGTCTAACTCGGTTCTACTTACTGCTCCAGGATCTTCATTAATCCAAGAATTAATAACCCATCTAAATACGTTTTCTGAAAGGTAAGAGAACGACGATTTTGGAGCATTGGCATCTTCTGAAGGTGAATCTGTATATAACGTAGCCACATAATTGGCGTTTTGAGCGCTAAGATCGCCTGTTTCTGGACCACTAACGGTTAAACCAGGCATAAGCCATAAATCTATTGGGTCTTTGGTTTCTACTGTAAATGGCGTCCAATTAAAAGTCTTATCTGCATTCTCCAGCATACGTGTCACCATGTTTTCCCAAGGTGTATTAACGGCTAATTGACGATAGGTTAGTGACGGATGATCCTTATTGGCCTTCATTTGACGACGTAATTCTCTTCGTAATACTTTACGATGTAGCGTGTTTCTTCGTGGTCGGCGTAATCGTCTTCTGCTTGAAGTTTTACCGTTGGATCGTCCTTGTAACAACACTTCTGTTGTTGATTCTGAATCTGAATACCAAGGTGCATTTATTTCGTTATTACTTCCTAAAGTATACTCTTGCTCAACAGTCATACTAAACTTAAAGCTAATCTTGATAGAAAATAAACCTAAATTAATTTTAACTGAAGCTTTAGCCTCTACGCCTACTGAAATAGCTAGTATCATTTCACGGTAAGCTTCAAAAATACCTTTAGCTAGGGCATAAATATTTATAGTGACACTGGCTTTTATAATTCCAAAATCAACTATTCCATATAACTTTCCAATAATTCCGAACGTACCACTTACTTTATAGTAATAACTACCTTCTACTTGGTTCTTATCGGCATCGGATACGACTACATCTGTAGATTCGTATGGGCTAAAGGCTGCAATAACCCCTTCAATGATTCCGACCATCATTAAACTAAATCCTGCATTGAGAATACCTAGTCTAAGGTCGTAACCAATACCTATTTGAACTCCTAAACCAAAAACGATGACTGGATTAAAAGTCCCTGCTGTAGTTTCTGGAACTTGAGTTGCAGTTTCATTACTCAGTTTTCCGAAGTAGAAACCAGCCGAACCTCTAAATGGAATCCCCATAATAATGGCTGTGGCTGTAAATGAACGTGAGAAATCTTCATTGTGAGGAAATCCAATGTCTAAGTAAAAATCACCATTAGTATAAATTTGAACAAGAATAACGGGCAAAATGATACTTACTACACCAAATTGCAAATAGCGCATGGCATCGGGTAAGGTGAGTTCTATTTGGTACATTCCGACCGAATCACTGATCTTCTTGTACATAATCTCGAACTTAAGCCCATTAAATATTTTAGCTTTAGCTCCTGCCATTTCAATACGCAACCCATAGAGTTCTGGATCGTTAAAAACGATAGACATATCTATGGTATAGTCATTCCCTACTTTTAAGATTCCAAAATTTGTAGCAATGAGCCAATTACTGTCATTATTAAAAACAGGATATCCCTTGGCCAGTTGACCATCTACAGGGTTAGAAGATCCTCCTGTACTAGGAATATCTCGCATAGCACTAATAACCTCTTCAATAGTCTTTAAATCTTCATAACCATTGATTGATATATGTTGTCCTAATGCTAGGAGTCGTAAATCGAAATAATCATTTCCTTGTGCTGGTATTTCTGGTGGTGCTTCGTTAGGAGATTTCCATTCAGGAATAGGTTTCCCTCCTAAATACGACCCAGACAATTCTATATTTACATAAGATGTTTCTCCTGCATTTGGATCTGGTTTTTTAAAATTGAGCGCATCTATCTTCAGAAATCCAAGGTTAACTGGCTTTGGTAAGGTATAGGTAACCTCAACATCGTATGGATCTTTAGAAACATCAATCTTAAGTGTTAATCCTTTTAATGAAATCTCATTAAGTAAATTCCATGGCGCTGGTAACGAATAACTGGTAAGACCAGGTTGAACGACTAAGACTAATAATTCCAAAATGCCCCCAAAACTGATGTCATTCATGGCTATTTTTACATATTTCCCATTGTCATCAGTGGTACAATAGCTCCCTTTAAATACATTCCAATCTACAAAAAGACATTTCTCAGTGTCATTAAACTCATAACCGACTGTTAGATCCAATTGAGAAATTGTAGCTCCCATACTCAGTTTACCTTCTACTTCTCCTGAACTTTTATAGGTCACATCAAAACTCGCTTTAGCACTGAGTGGTATTGTTCCTATAGTCACATCCCAATCTACAATAGTTTCGCCTTTAAATGCATAGTTACTAGTATTGGTAGCTGGGTCAGAATATACTTTAATTTCAAAACCGCTAAGCATAATATCTTCTGGCACAAAACTGGGCAAATTATCCCAATTATATTCTGGTAGTAATTTTTCTACTAAGCTTTTTAGAGATAATACTGAATTGGGTTCTTGAGCAATTGAAAAAGCCCAAGTGGTTGGAGCATTGGAATAAGAAGAGGTTACTAAAAGTGTTGTCGTATCTATATAAATACTACCTCCTGCATTGAGATTAATAAGACGATTTGGGTTTTCTTGATCATTAGCAGTTGGGATTGGATTTTCTATTTTAAGATATAAATAGGGGTTTCCTATACCTAATAAAGGATCGCCAGAGCTACTATAATAAAAATTCCAAACAGCAAGTAATGACACATCTAATTGCATATAACCCATAGTTTTAGAACTAGGGTTATAGGTAATGGTAAATTCATTGACTCTTAATTCTGCAGTACTGACATCTTCTGGCAAATTCAGCTCGGCAACATTTAATCCTCCAGGTAAAGCGTCTAAAGCTGAAATATCATCTAATGGAATATTTGCTGTTAAAGTCATTACCCAATCTTGAGTTCCTGTTCCTAAGGACATAAACAAGGTAAAAACATAAACCGTTGTTGTTCCAAGGTGAAATTCTCCTGTAATTACTGAGGTTACAGTCATTTCTTTTTGAAAAGGCTTATTTACAGAGATTGTGATGGCAGCTTCTTTAATAACAAAACCTTTTACCACAGTCCAATCATTACAACCAAACTGTACTAAAACATTAGCAATATTAGTTGCGTTTTCTGTATTACTAAACAGTACGCTCATTTCTATGATACCAAAACCACCAACCGAGGTTAAATCGGATGGCATTTCTTGGAATGCATTAACGCCTCCTAATAAATTAAACGTATCTGCAAGATTTATGAGGTAATCTCCTTTTTTACCAAGTACAAGATTCCATTCTTGTGTGGCACTCGACGTCGTAGGTAACTCTACTCGTACAGGAATAGCAATACTACTAATACTAAACGCTCCACTAATATCAAACCCATAGTTATACAGCGTGTCTGAAAAATATATTTTAGTGACTGAAAACCCTAAACCACTTAAATTAATCTTTAATGAAGGAAGGATATCATAGCTTTGTTCTGAACTCTCCTTACTAAGATTCAATGTCATGTCTTCAGAATTTACCACTAGAGGAACATCATTAAAGCTATAATTCGGCAACCATAAATTTGGGTTGTCTATCAATCCCATATCAGGATTAGGAATATCTGCTAATTCAATTTCACTTATTGTTGATGTGAGCAGTGAAGTTCTTGAAGCTTCTTCTTCGCCTTTTATTTGAACTTCTGAAATCCCTGTACTATTATATAATGATCCTTCTCCTTTTACATAAAGGATATCTTCTTCTACATAAATATCTGTTTCTGGATCTAGTGTTAATTCTAATACTTGAGGATTAATAAGGTCTAAAACGAGTTGCCAGCTATCAGTTTGAATGATAGAATTATCAAGCAATAATGTTCCACCGCCTTCTACTGCAGCTGCTTTGAGTTGTTCGGCTATTTCGTTTAGAGTCATTCTGTTTTATTTTCTGTTAAAGCACTTTGCTTATGTGGTATAGACTAGTATTAATTCTGCTGTTCAGAACGTCTTTCACTTCGTTTTTTATAGCGCCTTAACATGTTTCGTTCTCGACGCATAAAGCGTTCTTGCTGTCTTATTTTTTTACGTTCCAATCGTTCTAATCGTTTATCCTGTTTGGAGCTTCTTGTAGAGGCAGTTACTAACACTTCCCCTGTTTCGTAATAATGTTGCTTATCGGACGTTATATAACCATTTAAATTGGTATGCTTTTGAAGGGTTTCATCAAGTTGACCATCTAGGCTGCTAATCACATAGTCCTCTATTGTTGGTGCATCATGATTTTTAGAACAAGTAAATGTCTGACTCTTCCAATGATTTGTCGGTCCAGTCAAATCCGATTTACTAATTGCGTATTCATTTGCAGCCATTTGTATAGGCTTTCCAAACCCAGGATTCATAATAGATAAAACCACATGATTATAATAATTCACGCTACCTTTATAATAGACACCATCGTCTTTTATAAAGGTGTATAATAAACTTGTTGGATGGGTAGCTATACGATTTAAAGTATCATACGTAGGAATTTGAGTACCACTAAAAGAACGCAATGCAGAAGGTACGATAGCTAAAGTAGGGTCTGAACATCCTGTACTTACAAAATCAGAATTTGTACTATGTGCACTTCCATGGTGGCTTACTTTAAAACTGCATAAATGAAAATTGCCGCTATCTGGCCAAGTTAAAAACGTATGACATAATGGTGTTTCGAGATTGAGATATGAACCGCCACCGCCACCAATATCACCTCCAGTAAAGTATTTAAACCCTTGGTATTCTACCAACCAAACATTGGAAAGATCATTTTCATTATTAGCCTGATAACAATCGGTTTCATATGTTCCATATTGTTTAAGCACACAGGCATTGTTAGCCAGATTCCAAAACTTAAAAACATAATCTGTCTTTTTTAAAACTTGACTAATTAATTCAGTTCCTACTAAATAATTTTCTCTTGCATTTGGATAATATGTATCACAGGCACTAATATACCGCTGATATAAGTTTGATGCTGGTTCTGCATATTCAGGAGGTACTGGGTCATTATCTACTACAATACCATCTGTAGTATAACATGGAACATTGGGATCTGGAGCTATACCCCCATTTCTATCAATAATTCGATAAACTCCCCAACCATTAGCAAAAAGTAATTCTAACAACTTTGGTGTCCCTCCATAATGATCACTATGAAGGTGAGACGTAATTATAATATCGATTTTTCGATTCTCCTTTTTGGGAATTGCTGAAATTAAATAATTAAAAACCTCTTCGCCTTTTCCATTACTATTACCGGTATCAATCAAAATATTTACAGTACTCTCATCATCATAGGTAAAGACAAAAAGAGTGGCATCTCCCTGACCTACGCCAATATGATGAATATCTAATTGAGAGGCATAAGTAGTTCCTACTAAAAAAAGGAAGAGGAAGCTTATATATAATTGTTTTAGAATTGTTTTCATTTAGAATTCGATTTAGGAATGGTTTTATAAGTCGTTGCTTCGGATTTTTTATCATTCTTATTGTAAGCAGCATACCAGCCAAGGTTTTCACGTTTTCCATTAGCATCAGGATTCCCGAAAATGAAGAAATTTATATAACCGTCGGGTGGAAGTTTAGCGATACCTAAAAACTTAAGACTGATATCACTCATACGTAGTGAGAAGTAATTTGCGTCTTCATAATATTGCAAGAATAAATCGCCTACGGCAATTTTTAATACCCCTTGTATACTAAGGAGTTTTGCATCATTACTCGTACCTGGAAGTTGGATACCAACATAGGCATTATAGCTACTATCTTTTTCTCCATCACTATTTACAAGTTGCTTTCCTGGTGTCCAAGCCAACATCATCGTCGAATCAAATCCGGCAGCAGAAGTTAACTCTCCTGGTCCTCCCATATTTACCTCTAATTCCAATCCATACCAATCACCATCTAAACGACTAGAATTCATCTCAACACCTACTGGCAAGTATCCTAAATCTCCTGGATATTTTTCTTCGGTTCCTACCACCAGTTTATTGAGTTTTAAAGCAAAATTTGGAAATAAGCTGTGCTCACGAGAAGTACTTTTCTCGGGATCGAAGCTAACATCCAATGCATTAAAGGTAAAGGTGCGTACAGTAGGTGTATCTAAAGCAAAGTCCATTGCAATGTACAAGTTCGCATAAGCTAAACCATAGCCTTGCCCTTCATCTTCATAGCCATTTTCGGCTCCAAAAGAGAATACATCGTAATTGGGAATGGCCTCAAAATGCATGTATCCCCAAAGTAAAAATCGGGTTTGTACTTGAGTAGATCCATTTTCTCCCTCTTTGACCAAGGTATTGAACTGGGATTTACTTAAAGAGATATAACTTAATAGGTTATTATTAAAAAACAGGCGTTGTCCGGGATCTACAACATTAAAGGAATATGTAGATTCTCCATCTTGATTTTCATAGGTTCCGTCATAAACTACGGTTGAGAATTCTCCAGGATCTTCTATGTTTGGTTTAGCCACAACGGTATCTGAGAAGAGCTCGTTCATGGTTAACTGTGCTTTACTTATAAAATCTTTTATCGTCGTATTCTCAAAAAGTACTTGTAAAGTGAGCACTTTAAAATCATAGACATTAGCATCTGGCGGAACAGGTTTATTAGGATCATCTCCTGCTTTAAGTTGCTCTGTATATACTTTATCATTATAATCTATTAATCCAAAAAGTGAAGAGACATCTTCCATTTTAATCTCTTCTGTAATATCTACTCTACTGACTTCTATTCCTAGATGATGCCCAAAGAAATTGGAAAGATCCATACCCGCGAGTAAACCCTGAATTTCAATTGGCAATTCTGCAAGATTAAGGTCAACTTTTAGTGCCAGAATACCATTCCAGTTTTTATCATTAACGATATCATAAAACTTTTTATAGAACGGATTTTTGAATTCGAGATAGCGTTGTTCTGCGTCTAAAATGTAATCTTGAAGCCATTGAGAGACTGCTGTTAGTCCATTATTATCGGTAGCATTAAAATTACTGGCTTCTGTCCAATCCTGCGGATTCATAACACGGTCTTTTAAGGTACCATCACAGAATTTAAAAATGAGTACATTTCGATAATCGCCATATAAATTATCGACACCTGTATTGATATCAAAAGCCCATTCTTCTATAGACATTTTGTTATAAAACTTGGCGACATCATCTTCTACATTTTCTGAGTTTAAAGCTCCTAAAAAGGTATTATCGGTAATAACTAAAAATTGTTGATTGGTTTGAAAGGCGCTTCTTAATTGCGATGCAAGATTGGTAAATTTAAGCTGATAAATCGTATCTAAAATTTCATTTTTGGCTAATTGTAGCTCTTTCCATTGACCATCATTTTCAACTGTAACAATTAACCCTTGATTGGTTGTTGCTGTTATAGGTGCTGCTTCTGTATTTAAAGACTTATTGTGATACGTGTATTTACTTTGTGCATGAAGACTAGCGCCATGATTGATTATGGATTTTCGACTGGGAAGTATGATTTGAAATTCAAAGCCATTAAAATCGGCTTCGATATCGGTATCAAAGCCATAATAAAACACCATAGGAAAACAAAATCCTGTATTAGGAGTGACGACGATGCTAGGCTCAAAGAATCCTAAAAATTCAGGCATTGCAGTATGCATTTCACTGTCCTTACTGTAGAGCATAGAGCCTTCTGGTTGGGAACTGTAGAGATTGGATTTACTATTGCTTGGAGTGATATTTAACCAAGCTGTATGATAGTCTGAATTTAACAAAGGATCACCTTCATAATCAGGTGGATTATAAAGATTGACTTCTGGAAATGGAAAAATTGGTGCATACGCTGCTTGTCCTGAATAAAAACTAATAATATCTCCTTCATAAGGAGCTTCAGGATCATCGGAAGCAGGTGCAAAACTTATGGTTTCTGTTCCAGAAATACCACAAAGCGCATTGTATTGACCATTCGTCGCTACTCCAGGATTGGCATCAGTATCAAATCCGAGATGAAAATTCCCTTGTGGGATTAGATAATAACTATCTTCTACATTGACCTTACGCTGGCTAAACACTAGCATAGCAGCATCGGGTTGTATCCCTTCTGATTCATCAAGAAACGCTACATTTGGCTTTAAAGTCATCCCTGTACCATAGTCTGTTAGTGACTGTGACGGAATTGGAATATTCTCTTTTGCTCCTGAATTGGTGTTTTCCATACCATCGAAAGCTAAATAAGTTCGTAAGTTTCCTTCTTGGGTTAATGGATTGTAGTTTTTATTTAGTTGATCCCAATAATCTAGGCTAGCAACAAAACGAAGTTTCCAGCTACTTTGATAAGTATTGAATATAGGGTAACTTAATTCAAGAATGTTTTCTTCTTGCGGGAAAAAATATTTCAAAGCTATATCAAAAGAATTGTAAGCTTGGGTAGATGTATTGAGTAAGAAACGAGGTTGAAAACAACCTCTTAAAGCCCCATCAAAAGGCAGTGGCATTTCATAATCTACAGTTGAGATACCTGGATGATCTTTTGGTTCAAATTTTATTTTACCAATAGAATCATAATATTTTAATTGAATCGCATTACCTTCATTATTGATACTGAGATTGACTCCCGCATTACCTCCTCCAGAAATAAATAATTCAATATAACCACCAAATAGTAAACTTACATCTTCGTCTACAACAATAGATGTTGCAAAACTTAAAGCGTCCGCTTTTAACAAAATTGTATTTTTTGTTGTTGGGCTTTCATTTGGAGAATTAAACCAAGCTACATACGCCCCAGATTGTGAACCTTGTTTAGAGAAATAATTCCAAGCCTCTTCTATAAATGTACTCAAATCATTAGGAATACTTCGGCTAAAAAGAAAATAACCAAAAACAGAAGGACTTGCAGTTTGAAGCTCCCATGCTTCTGTTAGTGTATAATTCTCTACCTCTGGTTCAACGTTTTTGGGCAACAAAAATGCTGACCATCCTACACCGATTCCATTATTTATATATAGCGAACTGTTAGATTGAGCTTGTGTAAAAATCGTTTCAGACATGACAAAGAATTAAATCGTGATTACAGTTTGGTAGTGATTAAAGCATAGTGTATTTGCTTAGGCTATTTATCAGACAAATAACCTAAGCAACCACTTATTTAATGTAACTTAGAAGAATACCGTTTAAGGCTTGTTTTGAAAAATTAACCTAGATTCCAGTTGGCTATTAAACCTACAAATTGCTTTTCTCCATTTCCATAAAAATCAGTATAAGTACAATTCAAACTAACTGAACCTTCTTGTTCTGGGTTAGGAGGTGTTATTGTAATTTGATTAATGTGCAATTTTTGTTGCCCAGCTTGTAAATCAATATCTCTTTGAATTGGATTTTGCGGGTTTAAAATGATATTAGTTGCGGGAATAAATGGTCCTGCTGATGTATTGAAAGTGGTAGATGTTTGATCTCGAGATGTACCAGTAATAACTGTCGTAGCAGTAATATAATCACCGATATACTTGTCTTGAGTTTCAGCACTTGCATCTTGTAATTGTTTTGCAGATAATTTAGCTTTTGTTTCCATAATTAAATAGTTTTTGATTGTTAATATCTCAAAGGTATATTTAAACATTCAAAAAAAAACAGGTATTTATACCTGTTTTACAATACATTACAAAAAAAAAGAACCCTTAAAATCAATAATAAAAAAATCAGAATAGATCCTATTATTTTTTATAGTTATCCCAACCAACCTTCACGATCCATACTCCGGTATTGTATGGCTTCGGAAATGTGAGAGCCATTGATAGTTTCAGATGCTTCCAAATCGGCAATTGTTCTAGAAACTTTTAAGATTCTGTCGTATGCTCTAGCCGATAAATTTAAACGTTCCATAGCCGTTTTTAATAATTGCATTGAAGCAGCATCCAGTTTGCAATATTTTCGAATTTGCTTGGTATTCATTTGTGCATTATAATGTACACTATTTGACATTTCAAAGCGTTTTGTTTGAAGTCCTCTAGCAGCTGTAACCCGTTTTCTAATATCAACCGAAGATTCCCCTTTTCTATCATCTGATAACTTATCAAAAGGCACAGGAGTAACTTCTATATGAATGTCTATACGATCTAATAATGGTCCAGAAATCTTACTTAAGTACCGTTGCATTTCTGAAGGTGAAGATGTTACAGGTGCACTTGGGTCATTAAAATAACCTCCAGGACTAGGATTCATACTAGCGACTAACATAAACGACGATGGGTAAGTTACCGTAAACTTGGCTCTAGAAATAGTCACCTCTCTATCTTCTAATGGTTGTCGCATCACTTCTAATACTTCTCGTTTAAACTCTGGTAACTCATCTAAAAACAAAACACCATTATGAGATAAAGATATTTCTCCTGGTTGCGGATAACTTCCTCCTCCAACTAATGCGACATTTGATATGGTATGATGCGGACTACGAAACGGTCGTTGCGCCATGAGTCCAGCATGTGATTTAACACGACCAACTACTGAATGAATTTTGGTTGTTTCTAAAGCTTCATGTAAAGTCATTGGTGGCAATATGGATGGCAAGCGTTTTGCAAGCATCGTTTTTCCTGCTCCTGGTGGTCCAATCAAAATAATATTATGTCCACCAGCTGCTGCAATTTCCATACAGCGTTTAATACTTTCTTGACCTTTAACATCAGAAAAATCAAAATCAGGAAAATCAAGGTTTTTATAAAATTCTTCTCGTGTATTAATTATGGTTCGCTCAATAGTTTCAGATCTATCAAAAAAATTAATCACCTGTATAATATTATCAACACCATACACTTCTAATTCATCAACAATAGCGGCTTCTTTAGCATTTTGCTTCGGAAGGATAAAGCCTTTAAACCCTTCTTCTCTTGCTTTTACAGCAATAGGCAAAGCGCCTTTTATAGGTTGCAAATTTCCGTCGAGAGACAATTCTCCCATAATAAGGTATTTCTCAATATTTTCGGCTTGTATTTGTTTGGAGGCTATTAAAATCCCAATAGCTAAAGTAAGATCATAGGCAGAACCTTCTTTACGTAAATCGGCAGGTGACATATTAATAATGATTTTCTTACCTGGAATTTTATACCCATTATTTTGAAGAGCAGCAGCAATGCGAAAATTGCTTTCTTTAATTGCATTATCAGGAAGTCCTACCAAATGGTAACCAATACCGGAATCGACATTAACCTCTACAGTAATCGTAGTGGCTTCGACACCAAACACAGCACTTCCAAAAACTTTTTTAAACATATATAGACTATTTTCTATAAATATAAAAAAAAGTAATATTAAATTTAATCAACTCCTAATTAAATTTGTAAAAGATGAGAAGCTCTAAGCTGTTGAAAACACCATTAAGATAATTTATTTTATTTCGCAATGGTCATCGCAATGTATTGGAATTATCTTTCTTTTCAAAGCTAACTCGTTATACAAAAATTCTCCAATCTTACTTATTTCTAATAAAAATAAAACAGGGATAAATATCCAAAACAAAGGAATTCTTTTAAATATCTCATATATTGTTTTATATCCATAATTCCATAATTCATCATCCAAAGTTGATGCCATTTTCTTTTCTGCCTCCTCTAAATTAATTCCCACAACACTATTATTTTCTCTTAGCTTTTTGAAGCTAATTAAATTTAATACGTCAAGTTTTTTTATAAATTTCATGAATTTAGTACAGTTGGGACACCAATCATCATAAAATACTTTTAGTTTATCCATTTCTTAAACTCTTTTAAGATTCATAATTTTATTTGAAAATAATCGGATTTCTCTTTTCTTCTTTTAAATATGTCTTATTGTAATATCCCTTTTTCTTTAACCCTTTTTTCTGTTCTTCTGAATTTACTTTTAGCACTAAAACGCATAAACAGACTTAGAAAAACTCTTCTTTGATTGGGATTAAAATCATTTCTATAATTAAAATTCGAACCCGTAATATTTTGAATTCTTTTCCCTGAGTTAAATGGATCGATTACTGATAGCACTAAATTTCCTTTATTTTTGAATATTCTTCTACTTAACCCTAGTTTGAAATATTGATTTGATTCTTCTTCAATTTGAAAGTTTATTCGCCTTGGAGCATTATAAAACCAGCTAAATTCGAGTTTGTATGACTTCAGTCTGATAATATTAATTAATGATGAATTAAAGGCGTAAAATTCATCTGAATCTAATTCGTCATTTGATATCGTTCCATACTTTCCATTTAATTTGATGATGGTATTTAACCATCTTGGGGAGTTTATACTATATGAGAAATCAATACCATAAGTATTAGCTTTTCCAATATTTTCAGGCCTAGAAATGGTTCTGTTAGTTTCATCATCAAAAACAGATACATATTGAATAATATCCTTGGTAAAGTTTGAATATAGAGTGGTCGTAAGTGTTGATTTTTCAAATTCTTTAAAGTATTCAAATTCAAACGCATGTGTTAGCTGAGGTTCTAAATCAGGGTTTCCAACTCTTATACGTTGTTGATCGACACTGGTGTTAAAACTATTTAGAAAGTTTAATCGCGGCTGACTTAATAAACTATAATAATTAAAACTAATTTCGTTACTCTCTCCATATTCATAACTCAAATTTATAATAGGTAATAAATTTAAGAAATTTCGTGTTGATTTTTCATTAGTATTAAAATCTTCTAAAATTCGATTGGTATTTTTTAATCTTAATCCTAAACTGTAATAAACACCCTTAAACTCATCAGAATAATCAACAAAACCGGTGTTATCATACTGAGTGAATTTCACATTATTTTCGAGAAATATCGATTCTACATCATTAGTTTCAAATGTTTGGTCTTGATTAATTTCATTTCGATCTAGTCGATAACCTACTGTAAAATAAGCCTCATTTTTAAGTGTTGTATCAAAACGCGTTTTAAATTTTAATTCATCGCCTCTAAATTTATCAAGAGAGTTAGAATTAAACGTTTGAGTCTGGTTAGAGGAATTTTCAAAGAACTTTTGATTTTTATCTTTTTCTTCATATTCATATTCGAGTTCGGCTTTGAATAAATTTTTATCCTCATTAAATCTTATTTCATATTCAATTTCCTTAGAAATAGATAAAGATTCGGATTGATTGTCACTTAGTTGATTGATTTCATCAGATACAATTAAATCATCTTCAATTATTCTTGAACCATTATATGATAATTTGTTATCATCTTTGTAAATGGATACACTACCTACTAATTCGCTTCTTTCATTTGGGAGGTATTCATATTGAATTTCGCCAAAATGGTTAAATCGGTTTATCACATTGGTGCTATTCTCAGTTTCCGAATAGTTACTATTTCCATTTGTAGTCTCTAAAAATTCATTTGAAAAGCTTTTTATATCATTTTCATTTTTTATTCCATATAATCCATAGCCTTTAAATTTTTCTTTATTCAAGGCGAGATGTAATCCTCCTTTTTGTGTAGATGGGGCACCAACAGCCAAATTAACACCACCTATCAATCCTTTTCTTTTTTTATCGGTTATGATATTAATTATCGGTTCAGTTTCACCTTCTCTAGCAGAAGGACTTCTTATAATTTCAATCTTCTTAATCATATCACTAGGTAGCATTTGCAATGCATCAGATTTTGATAAATTAGATTTTCTGCCATTAATTTTTATTATGGGTTCTTTACCTCTAAGTTGGACTTTACCATCAATATCTACAGATACAGACGGAATATAACTTAGCAAATTTGACATTGAACCCGCTACATCTTTTAAACTATTACCTATATGATATGTTTTTTTTCCTCTTCCATTTTCTACTCTATAATCTTTAGCTGTTATCATTACTTCATCCAGCTCGGTATATGTTAGAGGTTCTAGTTTAATATTTCCGATGTCATAGAGTTGTTTATCAAAATCTGATTGCTTTATCGGTATCATCAAGGTTTCATACTTTTCGAACGAAAAAGAAATATGATACTTCCCCTTTTCAAAACTTATTTCAAAATGACCGTCTTGTTCTGTTTTAACTCTAGTGACAATTAAATCATTCTTCAAATCCAAAATTAGAATTGAAGCTCCTTCAATAGGAATGTCGTTATTTTTATCAATTATATTTCCCTTTATACTATATAATGGAATTTGCGAAAAAGAACTTCCAGCTATAAACAAAAGAATCATTAAAATTAAATTGTGTTTTTTATTCTTCTCCATTTAAATTTTTCATTGAATGATTTCCATTTATAGTGTCTAGTAAAGTCATTAGTTGTTTGTCTTCATGACCCTGTATTTGATTCATTGATCTATGAATTTCAAGATCAGGAGAAGTGCCAACACCATCAAACAGTACTCCATTTTTCTGGTAAGAAAGCATATGAGATAGGCTTAATCTTATTTCGGAGTTAGTTAATTCATATGTTTTAGGCATTCCACTAGAACCATCGCTAGAAATCCCTACAATTTTGATATTTCCTATTCCTTTGAAGGAGGAAGCAAAAACACTTGCGGCACTAAAAGTCATTTCATTTGTTAATATATAAACAGGATTATTGTAATAATAGGAATCCGAGTTACTTTCACTACTTAAAACCATGTAATGATATTCACTATATAGTTTTTCATTTATTTTGAATGAAGGATGAAAGTTTTTCATAAAACTATCTATCGTTAGTTGAGCGTCAGTATCTTTAAAATGGCTATACGGGTAAAGACGTCTAGTGTTCAAGCTATTTTTTGTGTTATCAGATATCTCGCCTCTATATCGTGCTAAATTTGCTACATGATATGTATTTGGTGCTATAAGATAATTAGAAAAAAAGGCTATCAAATCTCTGTTACCTCCTGGGTTATTTCTAACATCAATAATAAGAGCATTACTTGTTTTTACGTCATTCATTGTTTGTTTAAGCCATTGGAAGTAATCTTCATTTTCTGAAAACTTATACATTTCTGGTATCGTTATATGTGCAATATCATTATCGTATTGCCTAAATAATAACTGTTTCATTCTATCATCGTCTTTATCAAAAAACAAATAGCTATCAATATCACGCCATTTACTTTTCGATTCAACTAAGTTCAAAAGTAGTGTTGTATCAGATTTAAAATCTCTGCTGGTGAATGTAAGTTTCATCTGATCACCAACATTTAATTCTGGTTTTATTTTATAGAATTCATTTAATTTCTCGACGCCCAATGCTTGTTTTGAAAATTTCGGTGCATGCTTATTTTTAAGATCATTTTGGTCAATAAAACCTTTAATGTTTTGACCGTTAATACTTGTTAGAAAAGGATAATTATCTAGATAAAAAGAAAACCTAAGCCTAGGTTCTTTAACGAGTGCTATTGCTCCATTATCTTTCCAAGGCGCCAATGCAAAAGGTAAATAATATCTGTTATTTTCGTTACAACTCCCGATGTATTCCAACTCAGAATGTCTATCACCCAATTCTGCCAAAACCGCTTTCAGTTTAAAAGAGAGTTCATTTTTATTAATGCTATCGCGTTTATTAAGCTCAATAACTAGAGCATTTAAGGAGGTGGAAACCCTAGAGTTATTGATATTCATATAGGGTGATTGCTCGCTAAGGAGATTTTCAATGTATTCTATTTCATCAATGGACTCATCATTTGTTAAAACACATGGATCTACTTTTGCGTTACAACTAAATAATAAGATGATACTGCTGAAAGCAATTATCATTAGATAAGTGATTTTACTTTGCATAAATGTAGGTTTATAAAGAGTTTTGAAAATAAAATATTAATTCTTGCCATGGAACTATTATGAACTGAAGGAGTATGAATGTGAAAATGTAGTACTTTCTAAATTTCACTTTACTCTGGGCAATTCCTAAGATTAAAAGTATTGAACTAAAACCTATAACTGGGAAAATAAAATACGTGCCAATACAAAATATTATTAATGCTATATCTTTAACTATACTCTCTTTTTTACTAAACAGAAAAAGTAGCGCGACCAGCCCTTCAAATATTAAACCAAAAATCTGGAAGGCATAAAGTAAACTTCCCATGTAAGAAGCTGAAGTTAGAGTCACGGAACTATTGTTTATAGGCAACAAATTCAATATTGCAGTAGAATTTCTATTATTAATAAGTTCTTGATATGGCGTATCTATAATAAAATGGGTAATTAACATGAACCTTCCATCAAAAAGGAAGCAACCATGTAAAAATCCTGGGGTTGCAAATTCATTAATGATTTTCTGAAAAACTGCAAAAAACATAACCAAACCTATTAATAATTTGGAATTGGATCTGATATATTCAATATCTTTATTTGTCCACATGTAAGCAGTTAATAATAAGACCCAATACACAAATAATATTTTGTGGTTGTCAATATTGTAAAATTGGAGACTGTTAAAAAAGAGCAATAGAATTGCTATTAATAGCCAGAGAAACTTGTTCGCAGTATATTTATTAAAAGCCAACATTAATACACATATAATTCTCATAAAAATATCTAAGCCCCAACCAGTACTCCCGTCTAAAACCAAGAGTATTAAAGTGAATTTAAGAATTAAATCTTCTGATGATGACTTTGGTTTGGTATTAAATCTTTTTATAAAGGAGAGAATAGGATTTGTCATATTATTTTAATTTATTAACCTTTTTAACTATTTGAATTTCATCCACATACCGTTTTTTATACGATAAGCCATCTTCAAAAAAATCTGTTTCATATAAAGTAATCTTCACTCTATCTATTTTGATTGCCTTTTCTGATTTAGCGATATCATCACTCTGATAGTATTTAGGTATAAATGCAGTACTATAAAACTTTTCGTTTCCTTTTATCAAATCAGCACTTGCTCTATCAATATTGCTAGGAATTTCTAATTTTTGGGGTTGGAGGTAAGAATTAACAATTAAAGCACCGAGTCTTTCTAATTTTTCTTTTTTTGGAAAATTTTTAGTGGAAGAAAGGAAATTTCTGGAGATCGGCACATCAAATTTACTGCCAATCACATTAATAATTAAAGAGTCACCGTCAGAAGTGTATCCAACCGCAGTAACATTTGCTCTTTTATTGGTAGAAAACATTCCAAAACCTCCTCCTTTCCATGGAGTTAATCTGTCAAATTGTGAATGATATATTTGAATTAATGCCACAGCAACCAATACTATACAGATTAAATATTTATCTATTATTTTAAAAAATGTCATTATTTGTTTGTTTTTTTATTGTTGTAGATTCATGAAAACTCACGGCTATTTTAAATCATCTTTGATAAGTCAATTCTGCTTCTAAACTCATTTCTTCAAGATCTTCTTCCTCATAACATCCCTCACATGGTGATGGTCTTCTAAGTGTTAATTCATCAAAACTATCCGAAGTTCCTATTGTTGCAGTATCTGAGAGTTTGTTGTTATCCATTTCTGATAAAAAAACTGATCCTGCAAAAACCACAACAAATAAGCTGTAAAATAAAATTTTTGTTTTCATCATATTTATAATTTAAAATATCGCCTCTTACAGGTATTTAAAGTCGCTGTTTAGGTTTGTCCGACTTTCTATTTCAAAAAAATAATTGAAGGAGATTCTTTATTAAGTATAGTTTATCTCTATATAAATAGCCTTAGATTTCGAGAAATCTAAAGCTATTTTAAAAATTCATATGCTACTGCAGTAAACCTGGTTTTGGACACGACATATTTGCCCCACATCCCTTCACATGCTCACTGCAGCTACATACTAATTAATCATGGTGTATCTGGTAAATCGAACTCTGCTTTCGCCTCCATCATCTCATATCCTTCCTCGCGTTTCTCTGCAGGAGAACGTTCGTCTGAATTATCTGAAGATGATACCGTTACAGCATCTGCGAGTTTAGTGCTTTCCATTTCTGTTAAAGAAACTGATCCTGCAAAAACCACAGCTAATAAGCCGTAAAATAAAATTTTTGTTTTCATAATAGTTGTATTTAAAATAACACCTGATTTCAGTTATTTAAAGTCGCTGTTTAGGTTTATCCGACTTCCCTTTTCGAAAAAGATTAAAAAGATTTTTTACTACGCAAAACATAGATTTCAAGTATCATAAAATAAAACTATTAACACGTTAAGTCGTATTTTGTTTTCATTCCCAAATACTCATGCTTTTCCTCTCGTTTCTAGGCAGGACACATACTAATTGTTAACTAAAGGCAGATCATACTCTGCTTTCGCCTCAATATATTCATATCCCTCCTCACGTTTCTCGGCAGGAGAACGTTCGTCTGAATTTACTGTAGATGCTACTGTTACAGCATCTGCAAGTTTAGTACTTTCCATTTCTGTCATAGAAACAGATCCTGCGAAAACCATCGCAAACAAAGCGTAGAATAAAACTTTTGTTTTCATAATATTTATGTTTAAAATATCGCCTACTTTCAGATATTTAAAGTCGCTGTTTCGGCTTGTCCGACTTTTTATTTTTAAATAAAATTTATTAAGTGTATCTGTTGATATAATTATAGGTTTTGAAAAAACACCCTGCTATCTATAAAATTATTACCAATGGTAAATCATTCTCTGCTTGTGACTTATCTGTATCACATCCTTCATCACCTTTCCTCGAAGAAAGACATATTAGTTTTACCCTCTGTAATCAAAAAAAATGAGCTCCCAAGTATCATCGAGTTCTATTTCCACCTCTAACTCCTTTTTACGTGGTTTTTTAAATTCATCAAAATTATCTGAAGCTCCTACTGTTACTACATCTGCCAGTTTAGTGCTTTCCATTTCTGTTAAAGAAACTGATCCTGCGAAAATCATCACTAGTAAGCCGTAAAAAATTTTTGAGTTCATAATAGTTATATTTAAAATATCGCCTACTATCAGGTATTTAAAGTCGCTGTTTAGGTTAGTCCGACTTTCTGAAATTAAAGGGAACTCTTTACTAAGCAGAATACGCGACTACATAATGTAAGTATATATCAGTAGAGGTTCTATAATAAAAAGCGATGATTTCATTAAATTCATCATCCTGTAATTAATTATAAAACTAGATAAATAACGCTTATGTATTATTCTGGTTTTCAATAAAAAAAGTAAGGCTAAGCCTTACTCTTTTTTATACTATTTTATTTTAAAATTAAATAAAGCCTGTTTTCTTAGCCATAAGAAGTAACTCCTTATCATCAGTACTTTTTACATTAAAAACGTATTTAAGATGTCGTTTTCTTTTTTCTATTCCTGCTATGGAGAGAGGTAGAATATCAGGAAGGTCTTTCATTCTTGTGCCAATAGATAATTCATGTAGAATTTTTCTATCAATATTGTCTAATAAAAAATCGTTTGCAACTTGTTTGCGTAGCAATTTTATAACAGTCTTACTATAATAAGGCGGATCATTTATTATAGTATGAATTGTTTCTATAAGCTCTTTTGGCGTAATATCATTTTTTATTAGAAAACCATCAGGATCAATACTTTTAAAAATACTATGTACACGATAATTATCGTTAAATGTTGTAGAAACAATAATTTTCGTATCTGGTAATAATTTGTTTATTTTCAAACCTAAGTCTTCTCCCGAAAGAATATTTCCATCCTTAGATGGAGGCAATTTAATATCTAAAAAAACAATGTCAAGGCTTTTCTTTTTTGTATAAAATTCATTTATTAATTGAAATGCGCTATCACAATCTTGTGCAGTTTGTATTAAAAACAAAATGGACTCATTTTGCTTACTATAATAATTAAAAGCTGTTTTATAGGCCTCAGTAATTAATGGATGATCATCTATAATAAGAACTGAATATTTTTTGTTTTCCATTTTCAAACTATTTAAATAGGAATTTGAATTTTTATTGTGGTGCCTTCATTACGCTTAGGGTGAATATTAAATATACCATTTAATTTTTCTACTCTAGACGTCATATTTTTTATACCAATGCCTTTTTTCTTTTGATTTAAATTAAAACCTATACCATCATCTTTTATTACTATTACTAAATCTTTACTATTAAGTGAAAAAGTAATGATTACTTTTTTAGCAAAAGCATATTTTATTATGTTTTGTAGAGTTTCTTGTATTATTCTATAAAGGTTTACTTTAATTTCCTCATTTATGTTTTTCCAATTGATATGCTCATCAAAATCAAGTTTATATTTAAAATTGCCAATTTTACATTTGTTTTCTATGAGTTGACCGATAATTGTAGTAAAACAAATTTGTGTACTATCAAAATTATCACTTAATTCATGAGAAACCTCTCGTATTTCTTTTTCTATAGTCTGTAATTCTTCTAAAAACAACTGATGCTGTTTCTTTATGTCTTCATCAGCTCCAATATCTAAAAACCCTAGTCCAACTCTTGTTCCAAATAATTTACCTAAAATACCATCGTGTAATTCTTCTGCAATTCTATTACGTTCTTTTATTTTTTCTTTTTCTAACTTTTCTTGTTGTTTTAAAGTTATTAAATAGACTTGCTCATTTGCTTTTTGCTGCTCATTTTCTAACAGTAGTTTTTCATTTTTAGATTTTTGAACTTTTAAAAAATACACCAATCCTAATATTGAAATTAATCCAAAACCAGTTACTAATATCCAAATTTTTTGCTGAGATAAGCGCTTATTTTCTTCTACATACTCATCCGTTTCGTAAGCAATTCTTGTAAACTTATTTTGAATTTTGCGCTCTACAATTTGTATGCTATCACTAAATTGAATGTATTTTTCTAAATATTCTGAAGAATGTTTGTTATCTAATTTTGATGCTAATGACAAACTCTCTAGATAGTCTCTACTATTTTTAATTTCTTTAGCCAAATTATTTGCTTCTCTAATATAGCTAATTGCTTTACTTGTATCTTGTTTATAAGCATAATATTGGGCTAGGTGAATTTTACTAATGACAATACCTCCTTTGTCATTTAAGCTGTCTCTAATATGCAAAGCTTCAATTAAGGATTTAGCAACATTAACAGTATCTTTAACTAAAGTTTTAGCATATGCTTTATTACTTAAAACTCTAGCATATTGACTTATGTTTTGTGATTTAATATTTTTAATATTTAATACTTTATTAAAATATTTTATTGCTTTAGTATAATCCCCTTTTTTTAAATAGGTATTACCAATATTGTTTAAACTGGCTTGATGAAGGGTTTGATTGTTTTTAATTTTACCTAGATATTCTAAAGCTTTATTATAATAAAATAAAGATCTATCATACTCTTGTATGTCTTTTTGTAATTGACCTAAATGGTCATAACTTGAGAATAAGGATTTATAGTTTTTTAGTTTTTTAAATTTATCAATCGCTTTAAATATTAAAACTTCACTTCCTGAGTAATCTTTAAAACGTCCCTTAATAAAAGCCATTCCATATTGTGTCTTTGCCGATTCGTATAAATAACCACTTTTATCAAAATAAGTATGTGCCAAGTTAAAATGAAAATAGGCACTGTCATAAATTTGTTTTTTATTATAATAACTAGCATAATTCCAGTGTATATCTCCTATGGCAAAAGAATCTTTTAATTTTGAAGCAATAGTTAAAGCTTCTTTATTTCGTTTTTTAAACAGTAAAGTATCTCCAAGTTTTAAGTTCTGATAAGCCAAAGTACTCAAACATCTTATTTGTAAAGTGTCAATTTCTGAAGATTTAATGGTTTGATAAGATTTTATTAAAAGCTCTTTTCTTTTATTTATAGAATATGATTTATTTTTTGATGCTTTAATCCAAATACCAATACTATCATTAATTTCATTTGGCTGTTCCTTTTTAGCTTTTTCATTATTCTTTACACAGGACAGAATACTAAAACTAAAAGCTAGTATTATAAATAATTTAAGATATCGCTGTCTAAGGTTCAAATAATTTGTGTTTTAAACAAATCTATAAAAAAGCCTCTAATAAATACATTAGAGGCTAATTTTGTTTTTTTAATCTTTACTCCCATCATCAGTAGTTGTATTCTCGCTTCCTGTTGCTTGTGTATTTTCAATAATATTGTTTTGATCATCATCTAATGCTTGTGGTGTGCAAGAAGAGATAATTATTGAAAGTATAAATAAATAAAATAAGGATTTTAAGATTTTCATGTTACAAAATTTTAAGATTTAACAATAGTTTTCTTGGCCGTAAATACAGCTCTGTTATTTTAAAATTGTGCACAACTTAAATGCGTTAATAATTTGATCCGCATGAATATTCATTAGCTAAAATAGATAGGTCTCTTAAAGCTTGCTATGAAAAAAGTATAGTTTTAGTGAATACTATATATCTATGAGTGAAATGCTTCTTTTATATAGGGAAGTTAATTTAGTGCAATCATCGTGTTTTTTGATAATTCAGTGTTTATCAAATCTATATTGGTTATAAATGTTTTTGTAAAAGGTATTTTGTGTTCATTATTAATAATACACATCGATTTTCCATAATGAATTCTGGAAATACAATTTCTATTTATGATATAACTTTTATGAATTCTTAAAAAAGTTTGAGGTAGTGAATTTTCAAAGACTTTTAGGGTTTTATAAGCTCCTATTACACTACCATCATACATATAAAAATCTGTAGTATTATTATCTGCTTTTAAATAAAGAATGCTATCTATATTTAAATATTGGTAGTCCTTATTAGATTTTAAACAAATAGTTTCAATTTGTCTTATGGGGTGTTTTTTTTTATACCCAAAAAGGCTTTTTCTAATTGAATATTCAGTTAAGGGCTTAGCTAAAAAATCTGAAAAATCATAATTATAAGCTTCAAAAGCTTTTCCTTGTAAAGAAGATAATGCTATAAAATAGGGGTTAATTATACTACATTGATGAATTTTAAGTAGAAATTCGGTGAAATTGATTTTAATAGAATCAAAGTTTAAAAATATAAGCTCTGGAGCGTTCTTTAATATTAAATTTAAAGCTTCTTCTTGATTCTCATTTACTTCAATAAATGAAATTTCGAAAAAATCATTACCCACTGTTTTTATTGACTTAACAGTACTTTTATCATCTTCTATTATTAAACAACGTATCACTTAAAAAATTTTAAGCAATTTAATTATATAAAGAAAATTATAAGTATGGAGATGGATTACAATAAATAAGGCTGAAGCTTACTTTTTCGTAAATCAGCAGGTAACATATTAATGATGATTTTCTTGCTTAAAATTTTATATTCATTATTATGAATTGCGATCAAATAGCGACAAATCATTATACAAAAAGCCTCTAAACTTTAAATTTAGAAGCTTTTATCACATACACTAATGTCTATTTTTTTATAAACTTCTTAGCTTGTTTTGAATTACCAGATTGTATTTCTACAAAATAAAGCCCTCTTGCTAAACTTGTTACATCTAATTGAAATTCTAACGATTGATTTAAAAACATTTCAGAATGTAATAATCTACCATTAATATCATAAACATGAATTCTATCAAAAGAGGTTTTACTTTTAATTGTAAGTTGATTTTCTGTTGGGTTTGGATAAATTGATATCTCAGATTCTTTATTTTTTATATTCCCTTTAGAACTTCCAATAATTCTTGATAGAGCAGAAGGCACAGTAACTAAACATGCATCTCCTACAGAAAAACTTTGATTAGAGGTTTCTGCTCTTACTTTTACAGAATATGTTGTTCCTAAAACTACCCATGATTGACTATACATATCTAATGTAGGCACCGTACTAGAAACTTGTTGTATTAAAACTTCTGTTATAGGATCGTAAAATTTAAATTTATACTCTGTTGCATCTAAAATAGGATAACATTCAATAATTCCATCAGTAGCATTATTAAGATCATCAACGGGTAAAACACCACAAAACTCTTCTTTTATATGTGTTAAATGTGGTATTGTAACCTGACATACTTTTCCTGTAGAGAAACTCGTTCCGTCTGATTTGAATCCTTTCACTTCCACATTATATGTAGTTTTTGGCTTTGCCCACCATCTGGCATACAAATCCATTTGATGTATTGGTAAACCATCAGTAGCATTAATTGTATTATAATAACTCTCGGTATTATCACTTATGTCAACAAATTTAAATTGATAACTCACTATTTCAGATTCAGTTACTTCATAGCACTCTAACAAACCACTTTCTAAAGACAGAGTCATATCACAATATTGATCAATAAGATAAGTCCATTTAGGGCTAATTTCTTCATGTCCTATATCTGGGGATGAGTTATAAGGAAAATCACTACCATAATAATCACTTAAATATGAAGCTTCTTGTGACGTAATCCATTTTCCAGTATCATAACAAGGTGAATCATCTTTCAAATGATACCCTGTTACAAAGGTATCATCTAGAAACTTTGGATTACCAGCAATGTTTCCTGTAGCGATATCTCCCTCAATTAAGTTGTTTTCAAAACCTAATACAGAATAAACCCCTCCACCAGTAGTAAACTCTGTTTGGTTATAACTTATTACTTCTAACTCCTGCCCTCCATTCTCGTTAAAGCTATAAATTAAATTATTATAATAAGTATTATTTCTCACTTCAGGTTGAGATCCATGTTCATTATCAGCAATTATGAAACCAATGTATGGCATTGAACTCGTCTCATCTTTTCCACAATTATAAATTATATTATTTCTAAAATAATTATCCTCAACAGGGTTTGTTGTATTATTTCCAGCAACTATTTTACTCCAATTGTTTACACTAATTCCAGCACCATCACAATTAAGAATGGTATTATGGTCAAATTTATTCCCTGTAGCTCCAAAAGAAGGACTGTTATTAGCAATTTTAATACCATTAGATTTTCCCCATCTCACATCAGATCTATTAATACCATCAATAATGTTATGGTGAAATAAATTATCATTGCCCGCTATTTGAGACTGAACTCGGGTATTTTTAACCAAATTATTGTAGATCTCATTATGATGCACTCTACCATTAACTCCCGAGATCGCAAAACCTCTTGAATACGACAACAATGGTGCTGTAACATAATTATTATAAATCTTATTATCACTAACCACATGTGAAGGATCTGGTTCACTTCCATCATCATTATCTTGTACCGTAATAAAAACTCCTGCATGAACCCAATTATAAAAGCTGTTATTATGAATGCTATTATTGCTACCTATTTCATCAATATTCACACCATCACCTACTCCTCGTGAATCTACACCTGCAATATTTCTCTCTTGTACTGATACATATTCGGCATCTTCAGCAGTTAATCCAAACTGAATTCTATAATTGGTATCAAAAACATTATCACTTATTGTATTATCATTAGTATCAAAAAGCAGAATACCAGCAGTACTGTATTTACCAATTTTACAATTTAAGATCCTTATATCACCAGAAGACTCATAAGGACCATTACTGTTATCAGGTTTAGACCCAATATATAAACAATCAACACCACCTTGAATTTCGATATCCCTTATGGTAATATAGTGCTGACCAATAATGGTCATATTACGATGACTATTGGTCTCAGAAGTGCTTTTATACAATTTTAAATCTTTAGGATTAATACTTGAACTTCCTGTATAAATAAAAAGTATTTTAAAATCAGGTTTAGGGTCACTTGACCAATACCACATATCATTTGGCAAAACACTTAGATCAACTGCAGAATACGTTTCATGACCAACATTATCAACATCATATGCTTTTAGTAATTCATTTGAACTCAAATCGTTTCTAGGGTCATAATCTGTAAATAATCGACCAGGATTATCAATTTCTTCAGACGTTTTCCATACACCATCTCCTACATAATTCCAATTAAGAATTTGAACATCTAAGGGACTTACACTAGATAAAACTGGAACATGTCCAGATCCATAAGCCCCTATAATTATTGGTGCACTGGATGTTCCAGACGATCTAAAATCTAAAGTTTGATTCTCCCATACTTCTCCTCGTTTAAAAAGAATTTTATCTCCTGGTGAAAACCCATTTCCCGAATTGGAAAACGTTTGGACTTTATTTAACGACTTCCATGGAACTCCATCTAAACCCGTGTTATTGTCATCTCCATTAGATGCATCAACATAATAGGTTATATTCTGTGCTTTTGCAAAAAAACCACATAATAAAGCAATAAAAAGGTATTTTTTCATACAATATTTCTTTAACTATTTGTTTATTAAAAACAAATGTAGGCAAAAACTGAAATTAGTAGGATTTTTCTTTATTTATATATGATTAATAAAACTTTAATTCAGCATACTAAATTGTACCTGTTTTTCTTATCATGAAAACCAATACCGAATTAAAGCAAAAATCATAAAAAACCTGTAAGTAAAACAACTACTGTCATTACCTTCTATGCTTCAAAGCATCAGCAGGTGTCGGTACAAAATGTCCTTTCCCTCCTGCTCTGTCATCATCAAATGTTACTGGAATATCATCGTTTAAAGTGCGTTCATGCCATGTTAAATTTTGTGTTCCGTCATCTCGTTTTTCCATTGTTATACAATCTTCTACTGGACATACTAATGAACATAAATTACAACCCACACAGTTTTCTTCAATAATACTTGGAATTCGATTTGTAGGATCCGTAGACAATGCTATAGCTTGATGTGCACCATCATCACATGATATATAACACAATTCGCAACCAATACATTTATCTGCATTAATCTCTGCAACCACCTTATGTTTTAAATTAAGATGCTTCCAATCGGTTACATTAGGCAAGGCCTTACCTGCAAAATCATAAATAGTATTATAATTCTTTTCTTCCATAAACTGACGTAAACCAGCTTCCATTTCGCGGACAATTCCAAAGCCATAATGCATTACAGCAGTACATACTTGAACAGATGTTGCGCCAAGTAGAATAAACTCGACTACATCACGCCAAGTCTCTATACCTCCAATTCCAGAAATTGGCACTTTAGAAATCTCTGGATGCTGGGCTAAATCTTTAATCATATGCATAGCAATTGGTTTTACTGCTGGACCACAATAGCCGCCATTAGATCCTTTACCGTCCACAATAGGATAAGGCGCATAGGAATCTAAATCAATACCCACAATACTTTTAATTGTATTAATAAGAGAAATTGAATCTGTTCCGCCCTGCACTGCTGCTAAACCAGGATCTGTAATATGTGATATATTAGGTGATAATTTTGTTATGACTGGAATATTTGCCGCTTCTTTTACCCAACCTACAATCGTTTTTAAAACTTCTGGTTCTTGACCAACTGCTGAACCCATTCCACGTTCACACATGCCATGCGGACAACCAAAATTAAGTTCTATCCCATCAGCTCCAGCATTTTCGACATCTTTAATAATCTGTTCCCATTCGGCTCTAGTTTCTACCATTAAAGATGCAATGACAGCATGATCTGGAAAATACTTTTTCACTTCCTCAATCTCACGAAGGTTATCTGCCAAAGGTCGATCTGTAATCAATTCGATATTATTAAAACCCATCATTCTAGTATTCCTATAATTTACAGCACCATAGCGACTCGACACATTAACTACTGGAACACCAAGTGTTTTCCATACAGCTCCACCCCAACCAGCATCAAAGGCTTTCATTATTTGATATCCCGAATTTGTTGGTGGTGCTGAGGCTAACCAAAACGGATTTGGTGCTTTAATTCCTCCAAAATTTATTGATAAATCGATCATGTTCTATTTAGTTATAAGTTAAAGAGTTATGACTTATAGGTTTTTACACCTCTAAAATCATACTTCTAAATTCTTTATTTATTTGTTTAACCATTTATGGATCCCTTGCGCTGCCATTTTCCCATCGAAGGCTGCATTTACAACCTCAGCACCTCCATTTACAGCATCTCCTCCAGCAAAATATTTAGGATTAGACGTCTGAAATGTGTGAGGATTCACTATTACTTTTGTTCTTTTATCTATATTCAAATGATCTACCAAACTATAAAACTCTCCCTGTTTGGCTTGCCCTGTAGCTTTTATCACCATATCACAAGGCACTATAAAAGTAGTATCCATATTAGTTTGTAATTTACCCTCAATCATTTCAGTTTTAGCAAATTTTACGCCTTCTACTTTTCCATTTCCAGTGATAGCAATTGGTGTGACATTAAATAAACTATCAACACCTGAGCTAATTGCTAAATCGTATTCAAAACCATAGGCTCCCATTTTTTCTTTAGAATTCCTATAAGCCAATACTGTTTTACTTGCTCCCATTCTTGCAGATTCTGAAGCAGCATCCATGGCTGTATTTCCCCCTCCAATAACAACGACTTTTTTGGAAACTTTCACTTCGTGATGTTTCATTCGTAACTCTTCAATAAACTCTACAGCTCCAACGACACCATCTTTATCTTCGCCATCCAATTCTAATTGTTTTGTTTTCCCTAAACCAACACCCAAAAAAATCGCATCATAATCGGCTTCTATCTTTTGCAATTGGTCTTTAGATGTAATTGCTGTCTTGTATTTTATATTGAATTGTAATTGTTTCTGAAGGAAATCAATTTCTTTCAACACTTCTTCATTAGAGATTTTATAAGGGGCAATACCATAAACTGTTAACCCTGAAGGTTTTTCTTTGGCTTCAAATATATCGACTTCAAAACCTAATACTCTAGCTTCACTAGCACATGCAATTCCTGCTGGTCCTGCTCCAATAACGGCAATTTTCTTTCCATTAGATTTACCTATTTTAAAGATTTCCTTTTCTGCATCAATCGTTTTATTAGTCGCATAATTTTGTAATCTACCAATCTGAATTGGTGGCACATCCTGATGATTATAGACACAAGCACCTTCACATAACACTCCTGTTGGACAAACTATTCCACAGGCATTTCCTAACCAATTGGAATCAAAGATTGTTTTTGACGAACCAGTAACATTATCTGTATGAATTTGCTTAATAAACAATGGAATATCTATACTTGTCGGGCAAGCTTGTATACAAGGCGCATCATAACAAAATAAACATCGTGAAGCTTCGTAATAGGCTTCTGTATCGTTCATTAATGGTTTTTTTTGTTTGAAATTCTTATTGAATTCTGCTTCTGTTGTTGGTCTTTTATATTCTGCCATATTTATAATTATGAGTTGAAAGTTATAGGTTATGAGTTGAGAATTATGAGTTGAGAATTTTCTTTCTCTATTAATTCATAATTATAAACTACAAAACTAAAGTTCCGTAAGTCTACCATAAGTTTCTGGTCGTCTATCTCTATAAAATTGCCATGTAGAGCGTACTTCTTCAATAAGGTCTAAATCAAATTCGGCCACCAATAACTCATCATCATCACGAGAGGCTTCAGAAAATATTTGTCCGCGTGGATCTACAAAATATGATTGCCCATAAAATTTACCAAGGTTCCAAGGTTTCTCTTCGCCTACACGATTGATACAACCCATAAAATAACCATTAGCTGCTGCATGAGCAGGCTGCTCAAGTTTCCATAAGTACTCACTTAATCCGGCAACAGTTGCTGACGGATTGTATACAATCTCAGCTCCATTTAAACCCAAAGCACGTGCTCCATCTGGAAAATGTCTATCATAGCAAATGTAAACACCTACTTTAGCATACTTAGTTTGAAATACAGGATACCCTAAATTTCCAGGCTTAAAAAAGAATTTCTCCCAAAAACCTGTGGTATGCGGAATATGGTTTTTTCTATACTTCCCTAAATAGGTTCCATCTGCATCAATTACAGCTGCTGTATTATATAAAACTCCTGGTTGTTCCTTTTCATAAATTGGCACAATGATTACCATGTTATGCTTTTTAGCCAACACTTGCATTTTTTCTGTTGTTGGTCCAGGAACAGACTCAGCCGATTCGTACCATTTACGATCTTGTCCTGGACAAAAATAGGGTGTATTGAATATTTCCTGTAGGCACAAGATTTGAACACCTTGACGTCCCGCTTCTTCTATATATGGAATATGTTTATCATACATAGCATCCATAATTTCTTGAATCGTTCCTTCTCCTTCTGTCATTGGAAGACTCATTTGAATCAATCCTGATTTTACTTTTCTTGGCATATCTTAAATCGTTATGAATTATTAATTTTTAATCCTTTATATAATGAAATTATGAGTAACGCAAAAGCATATGCCTTATCTGCAATAATACTTTTGTTTTCCTTTTTTAACTCTACACTCATAATTCAACAATTCTAAATTAAATTACTGTTTTTGATGTTTTCCCTCGAGGAATAAATTGCCCATGACCTGCTTTTAATTTACAGTCTTCATTTTCAATTGCTATTTGACCTCTAAGAATTACGGTTTCTGTTTTCCCTGTAACTTTCTGACCTTCATATCCTGAATAATCACAATTCATATGATGCGTTTCGACAGAAATAGTATGCTCTTTCTTAGGATCGAATATTACTATATCAGCATCGCTTCCTATAGCAATAGTTCCTTTTCTAGGATACATTCCGAAGATTTTCGCAGCATTTGTAGAACTCACTTCTACATATTTCGTTAATGATATTTTTCCTTTGTGCACACCTTCAGAATATAACAACTCCATACGATGTTCTATAGCTGGATGACCATTAGGGATTTTAGAAAAATCATCTTTTCCCATTTTCTTTTGTTCCCACATAAACGGACAATGGTCTGTTCCAACCACTTGTATCAATCCTTGATTAATCCCAGACCAAAGTGCTACTTGATCTTTCTTTTCTCGTAGTGGTGGACTCATTACCCATTTAGCACCTTCAAAATCATTTTCATATAATGAAGCATCTAATATGAGATATTGTGTACACGTCTCAACAAATATTTTTTGGTTACGCTGAGTTGCCTTTCTCACTGCATTCAACGCGCCTTCACAAGTCATATGCACAATATATCCTGGACACCCTGTATAATGTAACATATCAGCAAAACGCGCAGAAGCTTCAGCTTCGGTTACTTCTGGTTGTGATAAATAATGATATAGCGGTGATAAATTACCAAGGGCTCTATTTTTAGCAATTAAAGAATCAATCATGTCTCCATTAGTTGCATGAACAGTGACTAAACCACCATGTTTTTTTACAACCTTCATCAATTGTACCATTTGCCCATCATCAATCATAAGCGCTCCTTTATACGCCATAAATGTTTTAAAAGAAGAAATTCCTTCCTTTTCAATCATTTGCACAACTTCTTTTGCTACCTCATCATTAAAATCGGTTACAGCCATGTGATAGGAATAATCTCCAATAGCTTTACCTTGAGATTTTTGTTGCCATGTTTTTAAAGCATTATGTAGCGAATCACCTTGTGTTTGTAAAATAAAATCGATAACCATTGTTGTACCACCATGTAAAGCTGCACGTGTTCCTGTTTCATAATCATCACTAGAATGTGTTCCCATAAATGGCATATCGAGATGTACATGTGGATCAATTCCACCCGGAAAGACAAATCGATCTGTAGCATCAATAATTTTATCGGCTTGATAATTCAAGTCCTTACCTATTGCTACAATTTTTTCGCCTTCTGTATACACATCAGCGATATAACTTTCGGAAGCCGTTACTACACGACCATTTTTAATTAAAATTGACATATTTAACTATTAAATTTTTATTTCTTGCAATCAATACATTTACAAATTTCAATCAGTATCACTTAAATTTAATTCACTTTTCGGGTTCTTATTAGAGACCTTACTCACAATAACACCAACTATAATAGCCAGAATAAATGAAGGTCCAAGCACATCTAATTTTTCAAAGTAGATTCCAATATTATCTATTGAACTTATCACAAATTTAAAAAGGGGCACTGATAAGAATCCTGTAATCATAGATGCTATTGCTCCTTTTTCGTTGAACTTCTTCCAAAATAAAG
Organism: Flavobacteriales bacterium 33_180_T64; assembly: GCA_002162685.1. Lineage (GTDB taxonomy): Bacteria > Bacteroidota > Bacteroidia > Flavobacteriales > Flavobacteriaceae > Psychroserpens. The sequence goes on along the minus strand of MAAQ01000014.1, from coordinate 139,218 downwards.
ATAAGATAATCGTTGGACAAAAAGTTGCCGCAATTCCAGACCAACCAAATATCACAAACCAAAATATAGTTCTTCCAGGAATTGCAACAGCGACAATCATTGCTATTATTAATGCAAAAACAGCCAACACCAATGTGATAATCTTTGAGATCTTAGCCAACTCCTCTTCTGTTTTATTAGGTTTAAATATTTGCTGATAAAAATCTCTTGAAATCGCACTTGAAGCCAACACCAATAACGAATCAATAGTTGACATAATTGCAGACAATACTGCTGCTATATAAACGCCTATTAATGTAAGTGGCATTATGCGCTCAACTAAGAGAGGCAATACGTTTTGTGCTCCATTTCCTAAAATAACTTCTGGATCTGCATCAACAGATGTTAATAGATATCTTCCATAAATCCCTATTAAAACGGCACAAGAATCTGTAAGAATTGTAAATACAATTGCAACCCAACGTCCTTTTTTAATTTCAGCAGTACTTTTAATGGACATAAAACGCACAAACAATTGAGGTGAACCCATAAAGCCTAATCCAATACATAAAAACCCTAAAATGGTAAAAAAATTGAGCGTATTAAAACCACCTTCTCCCCAAATATTTAAAAACCAAGGATCTAGTTTTAATAATTCTTGAGATATTGACACCTCTGAACTGATTGAAAAATAGGCAACTATTGGTAGTAATACCAAGCCAACAAGCATAATTAATCCTTGAAAAAAATCTGACCAAGCAACAGCAACAAAGCCTCCAGAGAATATGTATGCTAACACAATAATGAATCCTACTATGGCTCCAGTAAAATAATTCCAACCTAAAAATGATTCAAATGCTGTTCCTGTAGCATCTATTTGGGCACTTACATATATAATTACAAATAAAGATAATGCTGTTGCCGCAACGATACGTAAGGTATTTGTTTTTGATTTAAAACGGCTTACTAAATAATCTGGAATTGTGATTGATTGATATTTATCGGTTAGCTTTTTAAACTTTTCAGCCATAAAAAACCACGAAATTGAAACTCCAACAACCTCGCCAAGTACAACCCAAAAAGCCGAAACACCAACCATAGCTCCAAGTCCCGTGAGACCTAACAGCAACCAAGCGGATTCTCCTGTCGCTCTTGCAGAAAATGCGACGACCCAAAAATTGAGTTTTTTTCCGCCAACATAATAATCCTTTATATTTTTTACTTTTTTAGAAGCGAAATAACCTATCGTAAAAAGGATAGAAAAATATAGAAATAATATGATATATTTTGTAATCAAGTTAATTTGGTTTTTTCATTATTAGATAATATAATACAAATGATATGGTAAATCCTGAAAACCAAGAAACAGCATAGAGAGAACTCATTGCAGGAATCCATTTTCCACCAATAGCAATAAAAGCTCCTATTAGTAATGAAATTAGTGCAGCTTTGTTAAATCCAGAACCATTAAATGAATAGATTCCATTTACTTTATATAAATCTGCAATTTGAATTTCTTTTTTTCTGATCACATAATAATCACAGACTAAAATAGCTAAGACTGGCCCCAAAACGGCACTGACATCAATTAATAACCCTTGAATTTGCTCTAATAGCAACCAAGGAAAAATCAATATCCCTATTATTCCTGTTATAAACCCACCAGATCTAAAACTTATTTTCTTTGGAAACAAATTAGAAAACGCATTTGCTGGAGCAATTACATTAGCAGCAATGTTAGTGCTTAGAGTTGCAATAATCATAAATAGCTGAGCAATTACAACAACCCAAACATTGTCAAATTTTGCTAATAAAGCTATTGGATCCCAAGGTGCATCATTTGCAATAAGTATATCATCAAAATTTATAATTGCAGCACAGGTTACAAAAATCCCAACAAATGAATACAGCATCATTGTTCCTGGCAAACCTATAAATTGCCCTTGAATTTGTGCTTTTTGAGATGAAGAATATCGTGTAATATCTGCAATACTTAATGACATTGTTGCCCAAAAGCCTAGCATAGCTGTTAACCAAATTAAATATTTCCAAATTTTATCTCCAAATGAAATTTCATCAATTTTTAACGAAACGTCAGCAATAGAAGATAGAGTAGTCTTATTTTTTAGTTGAATTTGATAGTTATCATTTTCTCCCATTTTTTTAATTGACACATCAGCGTTAGATAAAGGATTCCACCCTAGTTCATTTCCGTTTAATATTAATTGATATTCAGTAGCTTTAGGTGTTCCTAATTTATCTGTAATTGGATTTATATGAATGAAATTATTATCATATTCTTCATATGGATGATAAATTTCTGCAACAGGCTTTTCTAATTGTTTTCCTTGTTCTAAAACAATTCCAAATCCTCCAGCATTATTATAACCCCAACCTATTAACACCAATCCCATAATAATTAAAATTGGAGCAGAATATTCTTCTAACCATTTGATACTTTCAGTTCCTTTCCAAATAAAAAACATATTAATTAACCAGAAAATTCCAAAACAAACGAATTGACCAAAAGACAAACCTACAGCTGCATCTACACCTGAAATTGCAATAACTATTGAATAAATTGCCATTCCCCCTAGCCAAGTATTTACACCAAACCAACCACAAGCAACAATACCACGAATGACTGATGGAATATGAATACCTTTTATACCAAATGAAGAACGACCAATTACAGGAAATGGCACACCATATTTCACACCAGCATGACCATTTAAAACCATTGGAATTGTAATAATTAAATTTGCAACACCGATAATCAATAAAGCTTCAATCCAACTCAATCCGGTTTTTATCATGTAGGATGCCAAAAGATATGTAGGGATACAAACAGCCATACCAACCCATATTGCAGCAAGATTCCATTTTGTCCAAGTTCTTTTATTTACAGGAACTGGTGCTAAATCTTCACTATACAATGACGAATTAGAAACATCTTCATTTAATTCTACAATATCTTTACTCATATATTAATTGCAATATTGATCAGCAATTTCAATTGCTTGTGAAATAATTTTTAAACCTTCATCTACTTCTTCTTTAGTAATATTTAATGGAGGTGCTATGAAAATCCAATTCCATCGCACAAATGTAAACATGCCTAATTCTCTTATTTTTGCTGCCATTTTAACAGTAGCTTCCATTTCACTTGGCTTGGCATTCCAACGTGTAGTTGGCTCTTTTGTTATTCTATTTTTTACGAGCTCGATACAACCAAGTAGTCCTGTGTTTCTAAAATCGCCAATAGAAGGATGTTTAGCTTTTAATTTTTCAACTTCGGCTTCAATATAAAGTCCCATTTCTGCAGCACGTTCAACTAACTTTTCAGTTTCAATAATGCGGATATTCTCTAAAGCAGCAGCACACAAGGTTGGATGCGCAGAATACGTTAATCCAATTATCATTGGTTTATCATTAAAATACTCAGCTATTTGATTGGTCACTACTAATCCTCCCAATGGCAAATATCCAGAGGTCAAACCTTTTGCTAAACACATCATATCAGGAGTAACGCCATGATGATCGATCCCAAACATTTTTCCTGTTCTTCCAAAACCACTCATAACCTCATCATCAATCATCATAATACCATATCTATCACATAACTCTCGAACCCGCTTCAAATACATCGGAGGATATTTTAAACATCCTGAAGAACCAGATTCTCCTTCAAATAGAATTGCAGCAACATTATCTGGATTTTCTAATTGTACAATACGTTCTAAATGCGCTAAAGCACGTTCTCCACATTCTTCAATAGAATTTGAATTCCACGGACAACGGTACGCATAAGGGTTTTCTACATGTACGATACCAGGCATTGCCTGACTATCTACAGGAAATCGTCTTGGATCTCCACTAGCAGAAATTGCACCATAAGTGGCACCATGGTACGCTCTATAATGCGTAATAATTTTATGGCGTCCTGTATATATTCTTGCCAATTTAATTGCATTTTCAATTGCTTCTGCACCACCTAGTGTAAAAAATGTTTTAGTTAAATTTCCAGGTGTAATTTCAGCAATTTTTTTACCAAGCTTCCCTCTAACATCTGTTGCCATTCCTGGATACACATAACTAACTTCCTCCATTTGTTTTGCAACAGCCTCTGTTATTCGTTGATCACCATGACCAATATTAACATTCATTAATTGTGAAGAAAAGTCTAAATATTTTTTTCCATCTCTATCATACACATAAGTACCTTTTGCGTGCGACGCATTTATAGGATTTAATCCACCTTGTTTTGCCCATGAGAAAAGCGTGTAATCGAGATTGTTTTGGATAATTTCATTATTCATTTTTGGCTGTTTGTTGATTAATTTAATGAGATCCCAGACATTGTTTTTATGCTACAAACAATTTTGGGATAAGCGACCACTATAGTTTTGAAAAAAGACAAAACCTTGTGTGTACTTAACTCATCCAATTGGTTTGTGCTTCAGGATTCCATTTTGTTGTCGTCTTTTTATTTTGAGTCCAAAACTCAATAGAACTACGTCCAGTAATATCTCCAACGCCAAATTTAGATTCGTTCCAGCCTCCAAAAGAAAAAGGCTCTCGAGGAACAGGAACACCTATATTAACACCTATCATTCCAGCACTAGCACGTTCCATAACTTGTTTTGCTAATCCTCCACTCTGAGTAAAAACAGCAGCAGCGTTTCCATAATTAGATCCATTTTCTATTTCTATTGCTTCATCTAAATCTTTTGCACGGATAATAGATATAACTGGTCCAAAAATTTCCTCTCTTGCCACAGACATGTCTGTAGTTACATAATCAATAATTGTTGGTCCAACATAAAATCCTCCTTCTTTACCAGGAACTATTGTATTACGACCATCCAATAAAATTTTAGCACCATTACGTTCCGCTTCTGAAATATAACCTTCAATACGTGCTTTAGCTTCAGCAGTAATAACTGAACCTAAATTATCGCCAGGCACTATCGTCTTAGCTTCTTCTACCATGCGGTCGATAATATGTTGCACATTATCAACACCTACCATCACAGATGCTGCCATACAACGTTGTCCTGCGCAACCAGACATAGAAGCAACCACATTAGAAGCTGTCATTTCTGGGTTAGCATCTGGTAAAACCAATAAGTGATTTTTTGCACCACCTAAAGCCACACAACGCTTTAAAGTTGACGTTGCTCTTTTATATACAATCTTGGCTACTTTAGTAGAACCTACAAAAGACACGGCTTCTATATTTGGGTGATCGCAAATAGCTTCTACCACTTCTTTTCCTCCATTTACGATATTAAACACACCATCTGGAAGTCCTGCTTCTTTAAGCAACTCGGCCATACGCACTGTGCTTAATGGCACAAGTTCTGAAGGCTTCATCACCATAGTATTTCCTAAAACCAATGCATTAGGCAATGTCCAATGCGGCACCATATTAGGAAAATTAAAAGGTGTTATAGATGCGACTACTCCAAGAGGTTTACGTTCAATTCTACATTCGACACCTTTGCTCACTTCTTGTACTTCATTCACTACAATTTGCGGCATTGATACTGCAAATTCACAAAGCTCCATACTTTTCTCTACTTCAGCTTTAGCCTCTCCATATGTTTTACCATTTTCGAGTTGAATTAATTTTGTGAGCTCATCCATATTTTCTTCTAATAGATTACGATATCTAAAGAATATTTGAACACGTTCTTTAAAGGTCATTTCTGACCATTTAGGAAATGCATTTTTTGCAGCTTGTACAGCGGCATCAACATCCTGAGCTGTAGAGATAGGTATGGTTGAGATTTTAGCGCCATCCAACGGACTTAAAACATCCATTGAGTCTTGTCCGTTCCTTTCAAATTTGCCGTTTATATAATTCTTTACTTCGGAAAGTGTTTCATTTACATTCATCATCAAGTTATCAAATTAATAGTATTAATATTTGAACAAAAAAATAAGAATGCCTTAGAGGTTATATCATATAATTGATGATTTCCAATTGCATTCTAATTCAAATATATGAAATATATATTATATTAACTTTTTGATTATGAAATCAGCAATTCATATACGATGTAATTGTAGGATGCGTTTTTTTTACGCCTAACTATTAAACTTATCTGAAACCAATTTAAGCATAGAAATTAATTCTTTGTGATTAGAATTTCATTTCAAAAAGAAATCAATAAGACTTCCAACTTGTACTCAAAAACTGCTTAGCGTTAGTATGACTAATCATATAAAATAGATCTTCTCCAATATAACTTCGTAGATTTTGAAACAGTGCTTTTTCTGTATTCTTTTGAGCTACAACATAATAATCGGTTCCAAAGAGAATCTTATGTTTTACCTTATCATCTTGTAGAAGATATTTCAGCAAAGGGAATAACTCTTCATTAAAAATAATAAAGCTGATATCTGTATATACACCTTCATATTGAATCATTAAATCATAAATTATCGAGAGCCAACTCGCATTCCACCAAATAGTTCTAGTACTCCCATGATTGAGTGTGTTTTTAATTTTCTGATTAAAATATTTATCTCTAGAACTGTGCGAGATATTGTTATTATAATTATTCCAATTGTCTTCTGTGTAACGCTTCCATTCTTTACTGCCTCCAAAATGCGCCAAACAAATTTTAAGCTTACTCAAATCGACATCTTCTCCTAAATAACTACTTAATAGATCTTTATCTAACAAACAATGGTAATTTAACGGATGAGAAAAATTAGTTGTAAAATCGTAGTTTTTTGTCTGTGGCAAAGGCATAGGAATTGGCCCTTCCTTTTTTTTCTTCGTGTATTTTAAAATGGGATGATGATTCCATTCTTTATTCTTTTTTCCTCTAAAAAACACAGTGCCTTCAATACAATGCGTCGTAATTGGAATTTGATGCTCTTGAGCAAATTTATAGGTCTCTATTAAATCTTTATCAAACGGAAAATAGCCTAAAGCAGGATACAATTTGATGCCATGAAAATGCTGTTTAGACAACTTGCGTTTCATATAGTTTTGATACGAAAATCCGTCAATATTAATTTTTGGATCTACAATACGTCTGGGATCGGCAAACACAAATGGTAGTATTTGACCTTTGTTATTGCTTGTAACTTTTAGAAGTTCTTCTAGCTGTTGCATATAGTTTGCAATAGGTTTCCCTGCTTCCATATAATCCATGTCCATTGGCAAGACCACAAATTTGGTATTGGCATCATAGGTTTTTTCTAACAAATCAAACACTTTACGCTGTCCAGATTTACTATACGTTGCATAACGTCCTATTGTTGTAAAACGCTTAAATGCAGCTTTACTTTGCGCACTAAAAAGATTGCCTAATGCTAAAAAATTAACAAGCATTTTAAACAACCAATTACAAAAAAATAAAATCAAGGTATATAACCAATATAATACGCGTGTGAACTTTAAAATATCAAGAAAGGTATGTTTTACTTTATGACATTTATGTAAAAACCGTTTGTAATTATTATTTCTATACGTTAGATTCAAATAAAACCACTTCACTACTTTCATCGTAATTACCTGATACAAAACTGGCATTACTTTTTTTCCAAAATTGTTTGGCACATGATCTATAGTAAATGTATGTGTATGACAATTATAAACTGTATAGTGCTTAGGTGTATTGGCATTTGAAGCTTTCTCCAACTCTATTTCATGTTCCATAGGCGATTTAAATCACAACAGTAAGAACTGTGTTTACAATGGTTTTAATAATTTTATTTTTTAAATGTCCAAGTCTTAATTTTGAAACTCCTGCTTGATATAATGCATTAAGTAACAATAGGTCTTTTTGGCTTTTCAATAACCATTCATAATCTTTTGGTGTTAATTCTCCTGCTTCCAAAAGTCCTGTCCAGCGTGCTAATTTTCCTTTAGAGATTTCTAAAAACGCTTCAATATCCCTTTTAGTTTCAGTTTTATAGTCCTTATAACTTTCTCCTAAAACCTTAATTAATTCGTCTTTAAGAAGTTTTATTAATGCTTCAATATCCATAATCTAAAATTAATTATTGGTTAAAAAATTGAGAATATTATTCTCATTAGCTGTATTTTTTTGAGCTTCATACTTAATAATCAAATCTAAAGCCTCACTAACTTGTTGCTTTGCTTCTCTTGTAAACGCAGCAGAAAGTTGATCATCTGTTTTCCATCGTTTAAAAAAACCAGCTAAAAGATTTTTGTCTTTATTCGCTATAGTATTCCACATAGAAAACGTAACGACATTATTAGGTTTGTTCTTTTCGTATTCAACCATTTTTTCAAGTTCTAACAGCAATTCCTCTACTTCTACTTCAAAAGTATTATACGACTGTGTTGCTTCATCCATAAGATGCAATCCTTCAACCTTAATAGAAATTGCTTGCTGATACGAATATTGATCAAATACAGCTGTTTTCAAACTTTCACAGGATAAACAAACCGAAGCTAATACAGTAAATGTAATTAGCATTTTCCGAAGAAAAAATTGTTTTCTAAATTTTGTGATGTGATGAAATTTTAAAATTTTCATAATTTAAATATCATTATTAATTATATAACTACACTATCTATAATCGATTCTAAATCGTGATTATTAGTAATTCCGTTAAGCCATGTTGATGTATCATCATGAATCAAAAACGAGTTTAGCGCTTGACTCACTTCATGCTTACTACTCATTGGTAAATGTTCTACAATAGTTTCCAGGTTTTCAAGAAGCTGTAATGGTGTTACCTTTTCTTGACTAAGTTTAAAAGCAATTCTGCCTGTAAGATCTAAAAATTGCAAATAGTTAACTTTAGTTGTTATAGGTGTTGGAATATGCAATCTATCAAAAACCGTTTTTGTAAAGCTTCGGGTTTGCGGACCAGAAATTCCGTCAATAATTACGGGCTTTCCATAAATATATTTAAGAACCATTTGAAGGTAAAGTGTTTCAGATTGAGATGACTCGTGATAATCAACATTAACACTAGTATCAATATGCCAATGGTCTGCATGATTAGGATACAAATGATTAAGAACAATTCCAAAATGTTTCCGAAGAAAAGATTCAATTCCTAAATACAATTCTTTTTGATGAACAAAATTATTAGTCACCAACTGACGGTCATTCCAAAATATAGCATCTAAATCAAAAGCTTTTCCTAGACCGTGCTGACCAGCTTTATTAACTAAAATTCCTGCACTTGTAATAATATTTGGCTTTCCTAAAGGACAATTTGCAAATATGTCATCAAAAGCAGCTTCTAGCACTGTTAAAAAATTGTCTTCTACTTTGAAATTATGCAATTTTCCTGGCGTTCCGTAAGGATGTTGTGGTAATCTAGCATAATGTAAAGCGATACCACTAATAGCATTAATAGTTTTCATATGTAATGTTTTAAAGATTAATAAATCTATTAATTAGTATTCTTAGGGAGAATTTAAATTTACGAAAAGTTTTACAAAATCAAACTGAAAATAGTGCTTATTCAAAATTTAATATTTGGCTAAAATCACTTCATACTCTCTTAAATTTATATCTTAGTTTCCCAAATGTATCATAGCTATGACTCTCACAAAACGGATTGGTTTGGTTTTAGGACCGACACTCTTTACTTTAATCATTTTATTTTTTAAACCTGAAGGGTTATCACCACAAGCCAATGCGATACTAGCGTCAACAGTTTGGATTGCTATTTGGTGGATTACCGAAGCTATACCAATCGCCGTAACCGCTTTACTTCCCATTATTTTATTTCCATTATCAGGAGGCTTAGATTTACCTTCAACAACGAGTTCTTTTGGTCACAAATATGTATTTCTATATTTAGGTGGTTTTATCATCGCAATCGCTATCGAAAAATGGAACCTCCACAAACGTATTGCTCTTAATATTATTAATATAATAGGTAGCGATGTTAGAAAAATCATACTTGGCTTTATGATAGCAACAGCATTTTTATCGATGTGGATCTCTAATACTGCAACCTCTGTAATGATGCTTCCTATTGGAATTGCGATAATTAAACAATTAAAAGACAACCCAAATACTATAGAAAACGAAAATCAGATTTTTGGAAAAGCATTAATGTTAGCCATTGCTTATAGTGCTTCTATTGGTGGTATTGGAACTCTAATTGGTACGCCTCCAAATTTAGTTTTAGCTGGTGTTATTTCTGATATTTACGGCTATGAAATCACGTTTTCACAGTGGTTTATTTTTGGGTTTCCTATTTCTATGCTTCTTCTTTTTATCTGTTGGAACTACCTCACGCGTTTTGCATTTACATTTAAACAAACCGAATTTCCTGGTGGAAAACAAGAAATAAAACGACTTCTAAAAACCCTTGGAACTATTGGTTATGAAGAAAAAATTGTGGCTTTCATTTTTGGATTAACAGCATTTTGCTGGATCACACGTTCCTTTTTATTAAAAGGATTTCTTCCTGCGCTCGATGATACTATTATAGCGGTCTTTTTTGCCATTATTTTATTTTTAATCCCATCAAGGAACAAGAAAGAACGCATTATAAATTGGGACGATGCTGTAAAATTACCTTGGGGAATTATTTTACTTTTTGGTGGTGGAATGGCTTTAGCAAAGGGTTTTGAGACTAGTGGATTGGCGGAATGGATTGGCAGTCAGATGACTTTATTTGCTGGTATTTCTACCATTTTGCTAATTCTATTGCTTGTTGCTGCAGTTAACTTTTTAACCGAAATCACATCTAATCTTGCAACCACAGCTATGCTATTACCAGTTTTGGCACCTATGGCTTTAACTGTAGATATTCATCCATTTATATTAATGGTTGGTGCTGCCGTTGCAGCGTCATGCGCCTTTATGCTTCCAGTAGCTACACCACCAAATGCAGTTGTATTTGGATCTGGTTATTTGAGAATTCCAGATATGGTAAGTAAAGGTATTGTGATGAATATTATCTCCATCATCGTCGTTACTTTGTTTGTCTATTTTTTACTTCCTGAAGTTTGGTCTATTGTCATTGAAGGGTTTCCAACGGAATTAATACGTGATTAATAAAGCTGCTGAATAAAATCTAAAGCACGCTTTTCGTTATAATAAATATTGCCTTTTGAAATAAACCCAACATGACCGCCATACTTAGGCATTTCTAAATATAATTTATCGTTTTGTTTTGCCTCTTTTACAGGATAGCATTCATGAGATAAAAACGAATCATTGAGCGCATTAATAATTAAGGTTTTGACTTTTATATTTTTTAGAAACTGCAAGCTACTTGATTTCTCATAATAGTCTAATGCATCATTAAACCCATGAGCTCTAGAAGTATACACCTCATCAAAATCTCTTATGCTTTTTATCGAACTAATCTCTTCAATACTGACATGATCTGGGAAATTTTTAATCTTAATTTTTAATTTATCTACTAAGTGTTTTTTAAAACGAATAGCAAAAGGTTTATTTGCTAGTCTATGTATTTCTTTAGCGGAACTTATAAGGTGAACAGGTACAGAAATAGCAATTGCCGATTTAACTTCCTTAGGTATTTCTCTGTCTTCGCCTAAATATTTAAGTATCATATTTCCGCCTATACTAATCCCTTTGATATAAATTTCTGAATAGCCTTTTTGTATACAATGTTGAATGACATCATCTAAATCGTTTGTCGCTCCAGAATGATAGCTATTATAAAACCGATTATCCTCACCACTACAACTTCTAAAATTCACACAAACCGCATCGACTTCATTTTGATTAAACAGCTTAGCCGTTCCTGTAACATAAGGTCGCTGTGCATGGCCTTCTAATCCGTGAAGTAAAATGATAACTGCATCAGACTTCCCTTCGGAATAACTCCAATCTAAATCTAGAAAATCATGGTCTCTTGTTTCAATGCGTTCACGTTTTTGAAGTACTCCGCTTACTTTTCTAAATATACCAGAGTATACCGTGGCAAAAAAGCCATTTTTAAATTGAAATAGTGGTTTAAAAGTAGATTCTACTATTGGCATTTGATTATTATTAATTATTTAATACTGTAAATTCAATAGACGAATCGTTATACACTTTATGAGTTTGTGTTTTAAAATCTTCTGCTTTAGCTTCAAAAATAGTATCTACATAAGTTTGCGGATTTATATCTATATATGGAAAAAATGTACTCTGTATCTGAACTTGGATTTTATGTCCTTTTTTAAACGTATGGAATACATCCTGGAGTTTTAAATTCACAGCTGTTTTTTGATTAGGCACAAAAGGTTCAGGATTACTCATGCTATTTCTAAAACGTCCGCGCATCACTTCACTTCGCACCATCATATGATAATTACTTAGTTTTAAATGATCCTGAACATCGTCTGTATTTTCAACACTTGCAGGAAAAACATCGATCACTTTTACAATCCAATCAGCAGCAGTACCTGTTGTGGCTACATTTAACTTCGCTAAAATATCTCCAGCTAATGTCATATCTGTTTCTAAGGCTTCGGTTTCAAATACCAAAACATCAGGACGTCTAGCCGCAAAACGTTGGTCGTCTGTCATAAATTTCCTAGGTGTAAAAACCACTTTTATGTCTTCTGTATAAGGCACTGGTTTTTTAGGATCACTTACAAAATCAGACGTTGCTACCATACGATTAGCACGTTGTGTTAACTTTTCATAAGGCTGCATAAAATAACTCTCGTTTGTTGTGTTTTTGGGAGGCCAAGTATCAAAACTCACCCATGCCTTCTTTCCTGTATCAAACATATGCGCTTCTGGCAAATCTGTTGTTCCATTAGCATCTCCTTTTAAGAAATGATTGAAGAATTTTGTCTCTATTTCTTTCTGAAAATAATCAGAAATATCATCACCAAAGTGAATGTTACCTATAACTTGACGCTCTTTTGTTCGTGCCCAATCGCCATGACTCCATGGGCCAAAAACTACCGTATTATAATTATCGCTATTAGTTTCGATGCTTTCATAAGTTGAAAACGGACCATACAAATCTTCAGCATCAAATAAACCACCAACTACCATTGTTGCTGGTTTTACATCTTTTAAATGTTGAATAATCCCTCTGCTTTCCCAAAACTCATCATAGTTTGGATGCGTTTTTATTTGATTCCAAAACACATTATCATCGCCATAGTAATCATTTAAATTACTTAATGGTCCTGCATCTAAAAAGAATTGGTATTGATCTTCAGTACCTATTTCAGGAAATTCATACCAAGATTCCTTAGTAGGTGTATCTTTCATATAACCAAAAACAGACGTTGCTCTCCAATAACTTAATAAAAAGGCACCATTATGAATAAAATCATCAAAATAGAAATCTCCTATACAGGCTTGAGGTGAAGCCGCTTTTAAAGCAGGATGTCCAGATAAAACAGAATAAGTAGCATAAAAACCAGGATAAGAAATTCCCCAAGTTCCAACATTACCATTATTATGATCAATATTATTAATTAACCATTCAATCGTATCATAAGTATCGCTAGCTTCATCGATTTGGTTTCCTGTTTTATTTGGAATAAATGCACGCATATTATCATAAACACCTTCACTATTCCAGCGTCCACGAACATCTTGATACACCACAATATTCCCTTCTTCCATGAGGTATTTATTAGGACTAATTTTTTCTTTAAATTCTTTCTCTCCATAAGGTCTACAGCTATATGGAGTACGCATCATTAACATTGGATATGTTTTAGAAGTGTCTTTAGGCGTATAAATTGTGGTGTGTAATTTGATGCCATCACGCATCTCAATCATTACTTCTTTTTTTGTATAATTATCTTTAGTATAGGTACTTTTAACTTCGGTGTCTAGAACTGAAGTTGTTGTTTCTATTTCAGCCTTCTTACAGCTAGTAAAGGCTAATACTATAAATGCAAGGATAAAAATTCTTTGAATCATAATTGGTGTTTTATTTAAAGCTTAAAGATAAGTGTTCTGTATTTTAAAAAGAAAACATTTAGGATACTTCAAGTGAGGTGAACTGAAACGTATTTCCATCAAACAGTCCTTTATCACTTAATTTCAAAGAAGGAATTACCAACAACGCCATAAAAGAAAGTGTCATATAAGGTGCATTTAAATCACTCCCCAATTGTTTTGCTATTTTATCTAATGCTGCATAATCTTTACCAATGGTTTCACCATCTTTATCACTCATGATTCCTGCAACAGGCAACGGAACAATATTTGCTTCGGAATTAGATACAGCACAAATACCGCCTTTATGCTCTATAATTAAATTAACCGCTTTACAAATCATTTCGTCAGAAACACCTACAGCAATAATATTATGAGAGTCATGACCAACTGATGATGCAATGGCACCTTCTTTCAATTTAAAATTTTTAATAAATGCTAAAGAAGGTTGATCATTATTATAACGATTTACAACGGTCATTTTTAAAATATCATGTTCGGTATTTGACACCAAATTTCCATCTAAAAGTGTTGTAGAGGCTATTAATTCGTTAGTTACTAACTGTCCTTCAAGTGCTTCAATAACTCTAATTTCTTTTGCTTGAGAATCTATTCTGAAATCGGATATTTCTTTTTTATTGGTATAAAAATTATTTAGATTTTTAAAAGGAACTGATTTTAATTTAGACTGCCCATTTTCACTTACTAATGCGCCATTGATATAGGTTTGAAGGACTTCAAAATCTTTCAAATCTTTAACGACAATACAATCGGCAGCATCACCTACTTGTAATAATCCAACATCGAGATTATAATGCGTAACAGGATTAATACAAGCCGCTTGTAGCACTTTAAATACATCAATATCCTTTGCTACAGCTCTTGCACATAGCTTATTAATATGATCAATTATTAAATCGTCAGGATGCTTATCATCACTACAAAACATTATATTTTCAAAATGTTCTGGCAGCAAACCAATGAGCGCTTCAAAATTTTTGGCAGCACTTCCTTCTCTAATAAGTATTTTCATACCTTTTTGAAGTTTTTCTAAACCTTCTTCATAAGTAAAACACTCATGATCTGTTGAAATCCCTGCATTAATATATTTTGTTATATCATCACCAACAACACCTGGTGCATGACCATCAACAGGTTTGTTATAATGTTTTGCCCAAGCTATTTTTTTTAACACCTCTTCATCATCAAATAAAACACCTGGATAATTCATCATTTCTGCCAGGTATTTAATATCAGGACTAGCCAAAAGCTTTTTTATATCATCAGAATCAATCACTGCTCCTGCCGATTCAAAAGATGTAGCTGGCACACAAGAAGGTGCTCCAAAATTGAATTTAAATGGTGTTTTCTTTCCATTTTCAATCATAAACTCAACCCCTTTAACACCAAGTACATTGGCAATTTCATGTGGATCTGAAACCGTAGCCACTGTCCCATGATTTACAGCGAGACGCGCAAATTCGGTTGGTACTAGCATAGAACTTTCTATATGAATATGAGCATCAACAAATCCAGGAAGTATATAGTGATTAACATCATGTTGCTTTTCTTTGATAGCTATAATTTTTCCTTCTGAAATGGTAACTTCACCTTTGTAAATGCACTTGTTTTTTATGTCAACTATTTGTCCTTGTAGTACTTTCATATAAATTATTATAACACTTGATCAAGTGTGATTTTAAAAATATTAGTTGTGTTTTGACCGACTTTAAAACGTTCGTCTGCGCGTTTTCCAATCACCCAAACAATTGTATCATCAGAAACTAGCAACCATACATTTTCTTTATCTACTAGAGATAATTTCTCATCTTTAAAGTATTTGCTAAGCTTCTTTTTTCCTTTCATTCCTAAGGGATAAAAACTATCCCCTTCCTGCCACTGCCTTATATATAGAGGAAATTTCAACTTGTCTTTATCAATAAAAATAATTGTTTTAGGTGTTTTAAAAATCGCATCAGCTTCATCAAAAAATAAAATTCCTAAAGGTATTTCTAAAGATTTATTATCTTCAGTTATAGAATACGCTGTTTGGTTTTCAGAAGGCAAATCTGTTAAAATCAAATGATCTCTATCTTTTATCAAACGATGCGTCTCAGACAGCACTTGCTTTCCCGCCTGTGCATCTAATAAACTTACAATAGTAGCCCATTGGGTAAAGCCGTAATCTTTAAACATTTCATAGAGATAAGCTTTTGAATTGTTACGATTTTTAAATTCGGAAATTTTAACCTTCAACTGATTTCCGCTACATGGTTCTACAGCATTTTCTTTTACTGTATTTATACTTTCTTTTACAATAGCTGCTGTATCCTTAAGATGTTCTAATGTTGCTTTAAAATTTTGAAGCAACTCTGAATTCGTTTCTTTTAAAATCGGAATCACATGATGTCTCAACTTATTACGAAGGTATTTATCTGAAGCATTACTACTATCTTCCCGCCATTTAATATGATTAACATTTGCATAAGCTTCTATAGCTTCTCTAGAAAACGGCAATAAGGGCCTAACAATAGTATCATTAATTTCAGGAATTCCTGTTAATCCATTTAAACCTGTTCCTCGAGTAAGATTTATTAAAAAAGTTTCTAGATTATCATCTGCATGATGTGCCGTTAAAATATAATCAAAACCTAAATCATTGGCTAAATCAGAAAACCAATTATAGCGTAATTCACGTGCTGCCATTTGAATAGATAGCTTTTGTGTATTAGCATAAGTTTCGGTATTAAAATGTTCAACAAACAGCTCTAAATCAAATTGCTTGGCTAGATTTAAAACAAAATCTTCATCAGCATCGCTTTCATGTCCTCTCAAATTAAAATTACAGTGCGCTAAAGCGACATTTAATTTCAATTGGTGGCATAAATAGGCAAGTACAACACTATCTAATCCGCCAGAAATAGCAATGAGAAGTTTCTTTTCACTTAGAAAAGGCAAATTTGTATTGATATGATTTTTGAATCTGTCTTGCACGTACTCAAAGGTAAATTTTTAAATGTGTATTTGCTAAAAACCACTACTAATTCTCTAAAACTTCACGCATTGCTTTTGCTTTAACCAAGCATTCTTCGTATTCTTTTAACGGATCACTTTTAGCTGTAATTGCACCTCCAACCGAATACGATACATATTTATTTGTCTGATTATACAAAATACTACGTATCACGACATTAAAATCAAAATCGTTGCTTGGAGAAAAGTAACCTACAGCTCCAGAATATAATCCGCGTTTTGTTTCTTCCAAATCTTCAATAATTTTCATAGCTGAAATTTTTGGAGCACCAGTCATACTTCCCATAGGAAATGTAGTCTTTATAATATCAACAGGATGTATGGTTTCACTCACCATTGAGGTTACTGTAGAAATCATTTGATGGACTTGATTAAACGTATAGACTTTACACAATTCTTCAACCTTTACACTGCCTTTAGTTGCCGTTTTTGATAAATCGTTACGAACCAAATCGACAATCATAACATTTTCGCTACGCTCTTTTATATCTTTAGAAAGTGCCTCTTTAAGTTGATCATCTTCGGCTTTATCTGTTGATCGCTTTGCTGTACCTTTAATAGGTTGCGATGTTATTTTAAGGCCTTCTTTTTTAATATAGCGTTCTGGTGAAGCCGACATTAAATATTTATCATGAGCTTTTAAAAATGTAGCAAAAGGCGGTTTTGAAATTGCATTGAGTTTATTATAAGTCTCTAAGGGATTGATTTGTGTGTTTTCTGTATAAAACTCTTGGCAAAAGTTAGCTTCATAAATATCGCCTCTATGAATATGTGCTAACATCTTATTCACTTTTTCAAAGTATTCATCTTTGTGAATTCTAAGTTTTATTTTAATAATTTCTTCTTCGGAAAGCGTCTCAACTGAAACAAATGGAAACGTTTCATTAATAGCATTAAAATCCTTTTCAAACTCATCAGAAACAAGATTTAGATAATGCACTTCTAGCGTATTTCCTTTTAAAAAAAAGAGCTTTTTAGGTTGAAAAAAGAAAAGATCAGGAAATTGTAAACCATCAAGATTTTGAGAATATAATTGCTCAACATCATTTTTTAAATCATAAGACAGATATCCAAAGATCCAATCATTTACAGACAATTGATACTCTCTTAATTGGTTAAAAGCATCATAATAGTCTGTTTGAAATACAGTTAATGCCTCAACAGCTAAAACAGCATCATAAGACGCATATTCTTGATCATAATTGTTACTGTCTAACCAAACAACTTCATCAAATTGTTGGCTCCAATTTAGAAGCTGTGCTTTAAAATTTTCAGGGTTAGAAATATGTTGAATAGTTGTTTTTCTCAATGCGATTTACTAAACCACAAAGTACCGAATTAAACCTGTCATTAACAAGTATGTTTTCCGAAGTAAAAAAATTACCTTTGCAGCATGGAACAGCAAACCACTTTTACCGATTTAAATTTAAATACACCTTTATACAATGCCTTAGGCGATTTAGGTTTTGAATACCCAACACCAATTCAAGCACAAGCATTTAATGTTGTGGCCTCGGGTAAAGATGTTGTTGGTATTGCTCAAACAGGAACAGGAAAAACATTTGCCTATATGTTGCCTATTTTACGTCATTTAAAATATTCGACACAAGACAGCCCTAGAGTACTTATTTTAGTTCCTACAAGAGAACTTGTTGTGCAGGTCGTTGATGAGATTGAAAAACTTGCAGCTTATATTAATGCGAGAGTGTTAGGTGTTTATGGAGGCACCAACATCAATACACAAAAGCAAGCTATTTCACAAGGACAAGATATCATTGTAGCAACACCTGGGCGATTATTTGACCTAGCAGTGAGTCGTGTACTCAACTTAAAATCAATACAAAAACTAGTCATTGATGAAGTCGATGTCATGTTAGATTTAGGGTTTAGGCATCAGCTTTTAAACATTTTTGACATCTTACCTAAGCGTAGACAAAACATCATGTTTTCGGCAACCATGACTGAAGATGTAGATGAACTAATTACAGATTTTTTTACTAAACCTCATCGTGTTACTGTTGCTGTTTCTGGAACACCGCTTCATAATATTGAACAACAACGTTATGATGTGGCCAATTTTTATACTAAGGTTAACTTATTAGAAGATCTATTACACGACAACCAAACATATAATAAAGTATTGGTTTTTGTCGCGTTTAAGAAATTAGCAGATATGCTATTTGAACAAATAGAAGAACGTTTTCCTGATCAATCTTGTGTGATTCATTCAAATAAAACACAAAATTACAGACTGCGAAGTATTGAACAATTTAGAGCTAGTGAGAATAGAATCTTAATTGCAACTGATGTTATGGCTCGTGGTTTGGATATTGAAAACATAAGTCATGTCATCAATTTTGACACCCCTAAATATCCTGAAAACTACATGCATAGAATTGGTAGAACAGGTCGTGCAGAGCAAGAAGGTCATGCGCTTACGTTTTCAACAAAAAAAGAACAAGAAGCTATTATGTCTATTGAAAACTATATGGACAAAAAAGTGGAGTTATTAGATTTCCCTGAGCATGTAGAGATCTCAAAGCAATTAATTGAAGAAGAGCGTCCGCAAATAAGAGAACATAACAATCCAACAAAGCAAAAAGATGAAGATGCGCCAGGACCCGCTTTTCATGAAAAGAAAGACAAAAACAAAAAGGAAAATTTAGGTGGTTCTTATAAGTTTAAAATTGCTGCAAAATATAAAAAACCTAAAACTAGAGGTGATAAGAATTACAACAAACGAAATAAAAACAAATAATATTCTTCATTATTAAGCATTAAACAATACGATTTCTAAAACGTCAAATAAAACCGTTTTAAAAATCCTCTTATTTTTGTAATTATTAAGGATTGGATTCACAAAAAGAATCCCTTTTCAAATTAATGAAAAGGGATCATTAGAAAGCCTAAGTAGACTAGATCTTTATAATTGACATAATTAATCTATAACCCTAGATACGTCTAGTCTACAACCTTAATTTGGCTTTCTATAATATCTTTAACAGGAACTATAAGTTTTTCGCTTTCATTTTTCAATACTATAGATATATTATCGATAGCATCTATTTCATAAATTTTGCTTTGGAACTCTATTTTTTTACCAACTTCAAACGTTTTTCTAGCATAAAATGTCTTTAATAAACTTCCTACAACCTCTTTTGCTCCAAAACCAAATGCTAAAGCAAATGCTAATAAGAAAGACCCAAGAATCAAAGTTAAGTTACTGGTAATGATATCTGTATTGACACCAGCTTGATTTAATGCTGTAATTGAAATAAAAATCAACAATAAGAAAAACACAATCTGACTAATCATTTTAGCACCAGACATATCCATAGATTCAAAAAAGGATTTTAATCCTTTCTTTACAAAATTTGCAAATAACAATCCTAAAGTAAAAATGAGAAGTGCTACAAATAATTGTGGTAAATAATTTAAAGAATCACTTATTTTTTCTGATATAATTTTAAGATTTAACACATCAGAAACCATGATAATCATCATGATATAAATAATCCATTTCACAAAAGTTGAAACAATTTTTATGGTATCAAAATTGAGTTTTTTCCCTTCAATTATTTCTATTTCATTAAGTTTATCATCTAACCTATTAGCTTTAGCTAGTTTTAAAGCTTTTCTTAATAATTTGACTAGTAATTTTGAAATTAACCAACCTAAAATGAATATCATTAAGGCTCCAATAAGGCTTGGGATTATTTTTGTTATCTCAAACCACATTGTCGACAATGATTCCATTGCAATGTTTTTATACTCTGATATTTTGTCCATGATTTATTATTTAATATTTAATAGCTACTAATTTTTGTTTCTTTTACTCATAATCGTTTCAATAACGTCCCCTAAATTATAAGAAAACAACTCCGCAAGCTCCATAATTAATTTAGCAATGGCGATATCACTCATAACCTTAGACTTCAGCTCTGCAGGAACTGACTTCAATGGTTTGTCTATATCTCTAAAAGGATTTTCCATTAGTTAAGATTATTCGCATAAACGGTTAATAATTTTTCTTTAGCGCGTTTAAGTCTCATTTTAACAGCGCTTTCCCCTACACCTAAAACACTTACAACTTCCTTTATAGAAAGATTATCTTGGTATTTTAGTAAAAGTATCATCTTTTCATCAGGTGATACAAGTTCTAATGCTTTTTTAAGTTTATCAACTCTCATATCGCTAAAATCTGATTCACTTTCTTGTTCAGATATATTTTCTATATCGGCATAATCAACAGATTGCTTTTCAATTTTTTTAGCGGTATTTCGTGTCACATAATTTACACAATGATTATATGTAAAAGCATACAACCACGTTGAAAATTTAGATTTCCCCTTAAAACTAGCTAATTTAACAAAGAGTTTTAAAAACACATCTTGAGTTAAATCTTTTGCTTCATCTTCATCTTTTGCAAAACCATAGCACTTATTATACACCATAGTAGCAAAACGATCATACAATACTTCAAAAAGTAAGGTATCATTAGTCTTTACTATAGCACTTACCAGCTCTTCATCTGATAGTTTTAAAATGTCGCTAGAGGGTCGCAAAGATTTTAGTTTGGTTTAAGTAGTTTGTATTAGGACACTAACATTATATTTAAGTCACATTATTTTGAACTTAATTTTAAATTTATAAAATTTAACCTTTTAAACCTCTAATAATTTCACATAAAAAAAGCGAACTTAAAAAGTTCGCTTTTAATACTATTATTTACATATTTATTCTGAAATATTGTCTCCAGATACAAGTAATCATAAAAACAAAATACCTAGTCTAGCAATAACAAAACTAAACAGCCCGAAAGTAGCTGTTAATAACGAAATCTTTAATCCGCCAGCAAAAATTGCAGGATCTGGATTCCCCATAGCTTCAACCAAATCGAATGCAGTAATCAAACCAATTTCATTTGAAAGATTAGAAAAGCATTTCATAATTATTTTGAAATCTATGGAGAAAACACAGAAATTAGCACCTATCACAATAGAAACCGACTTTATATTTATGCGTTCAAATCGCAAAATGATAAAGCTAGATTACGACGCAATAATTTATAGTGAAAGTTATAGTGATTATCTTAAAATATGTATAATGAATAGTATAATTATTACTAGAGAGACCATAAATTCTATTGAAGCAAAATTACCAAAACATACGTTTTTAAGAATTCACAGGTCATATATCATTTCCATAACACATATTCAATCATTTACAAACAAATATATTACCATAAATAACCAAACTTTATCTATAAGTAGAAGCTATAAAAAAGAGGCTATAAAAAAATTAGAAAAATTTCAATAACAATTCAATAAATATTGGTTTTAGACGTTGCTATAATAATTAGTTATTTTTGTAAAAAACCTGCTTAATGAAAGAATATTTACTTAACACCATCCCAAACTTACTACCGTTTGATTTTTCGCTTCATCATGATGCTTTTTTCATAAATCAAGAATGGGTTTTAGTTAACGGAATTTCAAAAAAAAAATCTATTTACACGTTTAAGAAAGATAATATTCTTGAAATTTTCAGAAAAGATACCGTGATAGAAACCTCATGGACTATTAATATTCAAAATATATTTTCTATTGAAACTGAAGATGGTTTAATTGTAGTTAAGGCCTACTTTAAAGATGATGATGTTTTGGTCCTTAACCATCAAAACAAAAAAGAATTTGCGTTATTTATTAATAGTACTAATTATACTGAAGAATTAAATTCGGTTGAAGATGTCCAACTATTTTTAAAAGAAAAGTATCAGCAAAAGGTTACCAATTTAATTTATGATCATGAGTTTTACTACATTGAAAAATCTGAAGAATTTGGCCCTTATTCTGTTGAAAAACTTTCTGAAAAGGTAAAAAACGAAGATATTAGTGTGTATTGTTTTGTTAGAGATGTTAACGAATATGACTATAGTAAGCGCTTAAGAATTTATGACCTAATCAAGGAATTGTAATTACTTAGGTTTTAAAGTCATTACATATTCATAGCTTTCTATAAAATATGCTATAAGTAATATCTTGTTTTCATATAAGGCTTTAGGAACTTTCACATAATCACGCATTACTGCTCCATAAGATTTATATTCGGTTGCATTATATTTTTCTTTAAACGCTTTTTGTGATGCTTTTGATAAGCGTATCCCTATTTCAGCATCTTTGTTTAAAAGCGTAAACATATAGCTATTAGCTGAGGTATAAATCATCTTTTTCCCTTTTCGCTCAAAGTCTGGACATTGCTCAACAATGCTATCATAAAATTTTAGTTGCTCTTCCCACATCATAGATATATTATAAGAATTAAAGGTACAAAAAAAGCGAACTCAATGAATTGGCTTCGCTTTTTTATTGATTGGTTTGCATTTATTGTTTTATTATTTTTTTGAATACAAAACCATTAATGGTTTTGATCGTTATTATATAAACTCCATTTACCAAATGATTAATCTGCAAATGATTTGTACCATTCAATAAATCTCCATGCTGTACTTCTTTACCTAATAAACTAACTAAAGTATAAGTACCTTCGTTGTTTAAAATAATAGTGATATTATCTTTTGCTGGGTTGGGATATATTTGAGTTTCATTCACGTCAAAATCATCAATACTTAAAGCATCACAATTATCGCTAAAACTAGTTTGTGCATCAATATTGGTCCAATTAGCTACACTCCAGATTTCATCATCGACAGTAATACAGGTCAAATTAGTATTATTTGTGGCATTAAAAGAAGTGTTAGCCATAGCAGTATTATTTCCATTTTTCAGATTCAAACTTTCTAAAAAATTAGAACTACTATTTAAAAAATACAATGCTATATTTTGTGATAAATCTAAGTCTGTCAATAAATTACCATTGCATAGTATCAATTCTAAATTAACGTTTTGTGTTACATCTATATTGTCTATTTGATTAAAGTTAAAATAGAATTCTGTTAACACTATGTTTTGAGTCACATCCAAAGTTGTTAATTGATTATTACCACATGCCAAATAATCTAATCCTACATTTTGAGTCACATCTAAGGTTGATAATGAATTCCCGTAACAACTTATAAAATATAGGTCTGTATTTTGTGTTATGTCTAGTCCTGAGCTAGAAAAATCATTTGCATGACATCTAAAATCTTGAAGTAAGATGTTTTGTGTGATATCAATATTCTGTAATTCATTTAAAGCACAATCAAAATAAATGAGTGCGTCATTTTGTGTGACGTCTAATGTTGTAATATTATTTTGGGAACAATCAAAAAAGACTAAATCTAGATTTTGAGACACATCTATATTGAACAGATTATTATTAGAGCAACCCAATATGGTTAACAAGGTATTGTTAGTTACATCCATACTTCCTAATAAATTATCATCACAAAACAGATAATCTAAAACCGTATGCAAGCTAACATCCAAATTAGCTATAAGATTTGAATTACATTCTAATGCGACTAAATCTAAATTTTGACTTATATCAAGGCTACTTAATTGATTAAAACTACAGTAGAAAATAGATAACATTGTATTAGATGTCACATCTAGGCTAGTTAACAGATTAGCATTGCATCTTAATTCTTGCAAAGACGTGTTTTGAGAGACGTCTAAGCTTATTAAGTTATTATATCCACATCTCAAAAGTTGCAAAGCTGTAAGCGGTGTAATGTCTATACTAGAAAGCTCATTACCTGAACAATACAAATCAGTTAAATTAATAAAAGCAGCAATACCGGTTAAATCACTGATTCCTTTTGACGCTACATTTAGATACGTTATAGCCTGCGCATCAGTATTTAAAATAGTGCCATTTAGACCATTAGTATCATAACCAGCATCAATTAAAGCTTGTTCAAAATTTGCATCTGGAATGGCTGTAGTTTGTGAAACTACATGAAATGTAGATAAAATGAATACGAATAAAAGTAATTTGATTTTCATATAATGTTAGTTTAATATAATGATGAAAAAGGATTATTTCTTTAATAGCTTATAAGTGACAGCTTTAGTCGCTGTGCTAAAGTTTATAAAATAAACTCCGCTTTGTAAGTCTGCTATATTCAATTCATTAGTCCCATTAAGCAAATGACCGTTCAAGATTTCTTGTCCAAGATTATTCACAATCTTATAACTAACATTTTCATTTATTGCTATTGTAATGACATTATTTGCTGGATTTGGGAAGACTTCAATATTATTTATTTCATAATCTTGTACACTCAAAGCTTCACAATCATCATTAAAACTTGTTTGTATATCAATATTCATCCAATTTGTATTAGAGTAGACAATATCATCAACTGTAACACACTCTAAATTAGGATTAGATAATGTATTAAAGGAAATAACATTGGTGTTATTCCCATTTTGAACATTTAAAGATTCTAACATATTATCATTAACACCAATAGTTGTAAGAACTGGATTCATTGAAAGATTCAATTCACTAAATAGATTATTACTACCTCCAAATTCTGTAAGCAATACATTTTGAGTGACATCTATACTTGAAATAGCATTGTCTGGAAAATACAAACTTGTTAATTCTATATTTTGAGTAACATCGACACTAGAGATTTGATTGTTATGAAACCAAAGCGTTTCAAGAATCGTATTTTGAGTCACATCTATATTCATTATTTGATTTGCTCCAAAAGACAATATTGTCAATACTGGATTTTGAGTCACATCTAAACTTGGTAATTGATTAAAGGCACAGTTTAGATTAATCAAACCAGGTATTTGGGTAACATCAATACTTGTAATCAAATTATGAGCACAGTTTAAATTGGTTAGCAATGTATTTTGTGTGACATCTAAACTTGTTATTTGGTTATATTCACAAGTAATATTTGTTAAGGCCGTATTTTGAGTAATGTC
Organism: Flavobacteriales bacterium 33_180_T64; assembly: GCA_002162685.1. GTDB lineage: Bacteria > Bacteroidota > Bacteroidia > Flavobacteriales > Flavobacteriaceae > Psychroserpens. The sequence goes on along the minus strand of MAAQ01000014.1, from coordinate 113,429 downwards.
TAAACTCGCTAATTGATTTGATAATAATGTAAGGGTCGTTAACGCTGTATTTTGAGTAACATCTAAACTTGTAAGTTGATTACCATAAAGGTTTAAGTTTACCAGTGCAATATTATTAGTTACATCTATTGACGTTAAACTATTAAAAACGAGATGTAAAGAAGTTAATGCCGCATTTTGAGTAACATCAATACTTGCCAAGTTATTAGATTGACATGATAAATTAGACAATGCTAGGTTTTGAGTAAGACTTAAATTTGTCAATGCATTGCTTGAACAATTTAAGACTATTAATGCAGTAAAAGCTTCAATTCCTGTTAGATCAGTAATTCCTGAAGACTGAACAAATAAATACAATACAGCTTCTGCATCACTATTTAATATATTCCCATTTAATCCATTGGTATCAATACTTTGATCTATTAATGCCTGTTCAAAATTAGCATCTGGAATAGCTGTAGTTTGAGAAAATAAATTAGTAGTCGCAATAATTAGGATAAAACATAGTACACTTCGTTTCATTATATAATATGGATTGGTTTATTATAAAAATCAATTAACCAGCTTGACTTTCAAATTATGAAAACCAATCAGGCCTATTGTGGGGAAACAAATACTTTTGTGGGGAAATAAATATTTTTTTTTGTGGGAATATTAGAAAATGCTATTCTCTGACTGCAAGATAGTTAAAATCTCACAGACTTCCTAGCAGATGAGATTTACTCGTTTATTTCATAAAAAAAATCCCTCAACATATTAAACATTGAGGGATTTATATTTATATATAAAAATATAAATTAGACATGTAATGCTCTATCACCAGTTGCAGCTAAAGCGGCCTCTTTTACTGCTTCTGCAAATGTTGGATGCGCATGAGACATACGTGAAATATCTTCGGCAGAGGCTCTATACTCCATAGCGACTACTGCTTCAGCAATAAGATCGGCACAGCGTGCTCCAATCATATGAATTCCTAAAACCTCATCTGTAGTTTTATCTGCTAGAATTTTTACGAACCCGTCCAAATCACCTCCTGCTCTAGCACGTCCTAAAGCTCTAAACGGAAATTGTCCTACTTTATAAGCTATTCCTGTTTCTTTTAATTCTTCTTCTGTTTTTCCTACAGCAGCAACTTCTGGCCACGTATATACAACGCCAGGAATTAAATTATAATCGATATGCGGCTTTTGTCCTGCTAATGTTTCTGCAACAAATACACCTTCTTCTTCAGCTTTATGAGCAAGCATTGCGCCTTTTACAACATCTCCAATCGCATAAATATTAGACGCTGATGTTTGTAAATGATCATTAACTTCTATTTGTCCTCTATCGCTTAATTTAACACCTGCAGCATCTGCATTTAATCCATCGGTATAAGGCTTACGTCCTACTGAAACTAAACAGTAGTCACCTTTAACCTCTACAACTTCACCTTTTTTATTTTCAGCTTTTACAATAACGTCATTTCCATTACGCTCAACAGATTGTACTTTATGAGATAGCATCATTTTAAATTTAGCCTTTTTAAAGACCTTATTCAACTCTTTAGATAACGACGCATCCATTGTTGGAAGGATCCTATCCATATATTCAATTACAGTAACCTCAGCACCTAAGCGTCTGTAAACTTGTCCTAATTCTAAACCTATAACTCCACCTCCAATCACAATCATGTGCTTCGGAATTTCTTTAAGCTTTAAAGCTTCAGTAGATGTTATAATACGTTCTTTATCTAAACTAATAAAAGGGAGGTTTGATGGTTTAGAGCCAGTTGCAATAATCGTGTTTTTTGCTTCAATCTCTCCAGCATCTTTTCCTTCTATTTTGATATGAGTGGCATCTTTAAAGCTCCCCAAACCTTCATAAACATCGATATTATTTTTCTTCATTAGAAAATCAATTCCTCCAGTAGTTTGATCAACAACGGCTTGTTTACGACCAATCATTTTTTCAAGATTCACTTTAATTTCACCAGGGATTTCAATACCATGTTCTTCAAAATGCTTTGTTGCTTCTTCATAATGATGAGATGATGCTAAAAGGGCTTTACTTGGAATACAACCTACATTTAAACACGTACCACCAAGTGTCGAATACTTTTCGATTATTGCTGTTTTCATGCCTAATTGTGCGCAACGAATTGCTGCTACATATCCACCAGGACCAGAACCTATTATTGCTACATCGTATGATTTCATAAGAAAATATTTATCAGTTTTTTAATAAATTAATTACAAAAATACGACTTTGATTTTTTAATTCCGAGCGTCCTAAGCTGAAATTAACAGCAATTCTTTTTATGACGGAAAACCTAACATGCTTCCCATTCCAACAGTAAATAGCCAAGAGCCATAAATAGCATGCTCAATAGATACCATAAGCGTAGATTTTGTTTTTTTGAACGTGAGTGCAAATAAAATTCCTCCAATAAAAGTAAGCACCATTACAAGCCCATTTCTAAAAAACATATGAGCTAAAGAAAACAATATAGCGTTGACTATTATAAAAAGCACTTCACTCTTAAACAAATCACGATACCGCTGAAAAAAGAAGGTTCTATAAATCAATTCTTGTGGGTAAACAGAAAAAAAACTATAAATAAACAAAAAGACTAACCATTTTAAAGGCTTATTCAATACAACTACAAAAAGGTTTGGCTGATCTACAAACCACATATATATTGTCGTAAGAATCGCTATCCCTATTAATTGAATTGTGACACATTTAAAGAAAGCTTTCCAATTCAAATTTGAAGCTATTTTAAAGCTGTTTTTTTCAATTCGTAACAGCACAAATAGTATATATATAAATCCCGAAACTCCAATTGCCATTTTAATCCAAATAGGATAATCTAACGCAAAACTTATAGGAATTAAGATAAAAATGATGAAAAATTCTGTGAGCTTGTAAAATGTCGTTTGCATACGTTAACTTTTATTAATTGGCTTAAATACTTATGGCTGTTGTATGTTTAACTTCATTAATCATAAATGCACTTTGCGTACTACCTATATGACTAATTGTTGTTAATTTTCTAACCATAAACTCTCTAAATTCGTCCATGTCAGCAACAATAACTTTTAATAAATAGTCGTAATCACCACTAATATGATAACACTCTAAAACTTCATCTAGTTTTGCAACTTCCTTTTCAAATTGAATCACATAATCTTTCGTATGCTGAAGTAGTTTGATACTACAAAATGCAACAAATGCTTTGTCAATACTTCTTTTATCTATTAACGCCACATATTTAGAAATTATACCTTCGCGTTCTAATTTTTTAATGCGCTCATAAACTGCAGTTACAGAAAGATTTAACTTGTTAGACAGTTCTTTATTGGTTTGCTTACTATCTTCTTGTAAAAAAAGCAATAATTTTTTATCAATAGCATCTAATTGAATCATTTTGAAAAATTTTCAGTTTTTTATGTTGAACACCAACAAACAAAGCAAATATAACTACAAATTATCAAAAATATAGTTTTATTTTCTAAATAAACTAATAATCATTGATATATAATCTAAATAAGCTGAATTTTGATGCATGAAAGACTTTATAATTATTGGAGCTGGACAAGCAGGATTATCAATAGCTTATCAGCTTAATCAATTAAAAAAAGAGTATATAATTATTGATGCAAACAGCGAAACGGGTGCGCCATGGTTAAAACGATGGGATTCATTAAAATTATTTACACCAACAGAGTTTAACCATTTACCAGGAATGGATTTCCCAAATAAAAAAGGATACTATCCAGATAAATATGAGGTTGCAGCATATTTAAAATCTTATGTTAAAAAATTTCATATCCCAATAACATTCAATCATAAAATTACAGCTCTAAAAAAAGAAGGTGATTATTTTATTTTAAAAAGCGAATCAGAAACCTTCAAAGCAAAAAATGTAATAGTTGCAACTGGTCCGTTTCACAAACCATTTACACCATCGTTTCATACTAAAATTTCTAAAGACATTATTCAAATACATAGCGAGCATTATAAAAACCCTGAACAGCTTCAAAATGGAGATACTTTAGTTGTTGGTGCTGGCGATTCTGGAGTTCAAATTCTTAATGAAATTTCAAATACGAATCGCAAGGTATATTTTTCAGGAGATACTAATATCACTTCAATTCCTCAAGAAATCTTAGGAAAAACTTTATGGTGGTGGTTCAAAAAAATTGGATTTCTGTCGGTTAGCAAGTTTTCGTATATCGGAAAAAAACTAAGTAAAGGGGGACAACCCATTATTGGAACAGATGTAAAATCTCTTTTGAAAAAACAAAATGTTATTTGTGTTGGGAGAACTTTAGGTGCAAATGAAATTGAATTGCATTTTGAAGAAGGCCATTACAAAAACATTAAGAACATTGTTTGGGCAACAGGCTTCAAACCAAATTTTGAATGGATTGAAGGTGTTACGTTAAACGATTATAAATATCCTAAAAACTTCAGAGGCATAAGTGATGTAAAAGGGCTTTACTTTTTAGGACTTCCATGGTTATACACTAGAGGTTCAGCAACTTTAGGTGGCGTAAAAAAAGATGCCAAATTCTTAAGTAATTACATTGAGGAATTAGAAAAAAAATCGGCACACACTAATATTCATTTAAAAAAGCAGTTTGCATAATTTAATCCTATTAACACATGAAAAAAAGTTATCAAGGTATTGAACAAAAAAGAGATGAAGGTAACATTTGGTTTAACGATCTTAAACGCAAACGCACTCAAGGTCCTACATTAAGCACAAATAGATACGAAAATTGCAAAATATCTACCAAATCTATTCACGCTGGTCAATATGACGATCCAACAACTGGAGCTCTTGGAACGCCTATTTTTCAGTGTTCAACGTTTTATCTCAATAGATCTTCTTATGAAGCTATAGAAGAAGGAAGAGGAAGAGATGAAATGATTTATACCCGTTATGGAAACCCATCACAATGGAGTGTTCAAGAAAAATTATCAGCTTTAGAAAACGCCGAAAGTTCTATTGTGTTTTCTTCAGGAATGGCAGCAATCTCAACAGCCATTCTAGGAATGCTAGACAAAGGGAGTCATGTAGTGTCATCTAGAGATATTTATGGTGGTACTTATAATTTTTTACATGAGGACTTAGATAAATTTGGAATGTCTGTAACCTTTACTTCTCCTACAGATATTGAAGACATTGAAGCGGCAATTCAAGACAATACCAAAATCTTATACTTTGAATCACTAACAAATCCATTGTTAAAAATTACACCAATTAAAGCTATTGTTGCTTTAGGAAAAAAATATAACTTAAGAGTCATTATAGACAACACATTCTTAACACCTTATAATATAACCCCTTTAGATTTAGGTGTAGATTTAGTGGTAAATTCTGCCTCAAAATACTTAAATGGCCATTCAGACTTAATTGGAGGTACGGTTTCAGGATCTCGAAAATTAGTAGATCGTTTATGGCCGCAAATGTTAAAAAATGGTGGCTCTATGGATCCTCATGCCTGTTTTTTGCTAGAACGTAGCTTAAAAACATTCGCTTTGCGTATGCGAACACATAATGCTAATGCTTTTACTTTAGCAACATATTTAGAAAATCATTCTAATATTAACAAAGTATACTATCCTGGATTGGCTTCGCATGATCAACATGAATTAGCTAAACATCAATTAAAAGGAAAAAATTCGGGGATGATTAGTTTTGAAATTAAAGGTGGCGATGAAAATGCTCATGCGCTTTTAGAGTTTTTAAAGTTACCAAAAGAAGCAACAAGTCTTGGAGGTGTAGAAAGTCTCATCTCATTACCCTATAATACATCTCAAGCATCACTAACAAAAGAACAACAGAAAGCCATTGGTATTAATGACGGACTTATACGTCTTTCTGTTGGTGTAGAAGATATTGAAGATTTAATATCAGATTTTGAACACGCACTACATTCCATTTTTAAAAAACAAACGAACTATGCTTAATAATATAAATATTGCAGGCCTAAGCGAATATGCAAACGAAGTAAAACAACAAAACATTCAAGGAAAAGCATCCTATGGCGTAAAACTTAATTGGGAAAGCGGAACAAAAACAACCGTATCAACAAAAAATATGGTGCTTGGAGAACATAAGCTTGTTCGCGATTTTAAATTTACTATTGATGAACCAAATCAATTACTTGGCATTAATGCTGCACCAAATCCTGCCGAATATATGCTTGGTGGTATGGCAGGATGTATGGCTGTTACATTTATGACAGGCGCAACAGCAATGAATATAGAAATTGATCAATTAAAACTTGAAATTGATGGTGAATTAGATCTACAAGGCTTTTTAGGATTAAATCCTGATGTTAATCCTGGTTTCCCAAAATTAAAATTTATTTTTCATGTCAAAGGAAATGGGACACAAGAACAATATGAGAAATTAATGGAACGTGTTACCATGCATTCACCAAACTATAATACTATAAAGAATGAAGTGAGATTAATTGGCAAACTAATTTCTTAAACATAAAAAGCCATCTACTTTAGTATTTAATACACCAAGTCACACTTACATTTGTTGGTCTCGTCTCATTACCTCCATGTGTTGCCGAATCAAAAGCAGGTATAGAAACAGTGTGATTATGAATTCCTCCAGTATTACTTGTTCGTGTTGGTATACTTACATTATGAGAATGGCTACCAGCAAAATTTACATTAATGCTTCCTGAAATAGTATGCGTATGAGAAGGCGATGAACTCGTAACATAGTTAGCACCAGAATTATGAACTTCTCTAATGGTTACATCTGCATCAAAAGCTCCAGGATCTTCAACATCTACATTCCTGAAATAATAGCGATGGTTATGAGCACCTGCAGAATTTGTTGTTCCATTAAAACTCCCATTATGGTTATGATTACCAACATTAGTTGTATTTGCATTAAACCCTGTTGTTATATGCTGATGACCTCCAATAGTTGAAGACGCCACATCTGGTGGTGCAATATTATGTAAATGGGAATTCGTTTCCCCTGTCTGTTTTGTTCCAATAGCATCTCCAGTTACTCCGTCACCTCTATCTAATCTAGATATAGCATCGGGATCATTACCAGCTCCATTATCAAAACCTCGTAAAAATTCGCCGCGATAATCTGGTAGATTAAATGTGGTCGATCCGTTTCCGTTACCATAAATTACTCCAATTACAGCAAATAAATCAGCGTATGTCGTTCTACTCACAGCGCTTCCATCACATATCAAATATCCTGTTGGTGCTATAGCAGTTGGAAAAGCAAAAATAGCAGCTGTAGGCACACTATCTCTACTATTATCTAAAAGCCGTACCCATTGTGAGCTATTATAAAAATAAAAACCAGAGACATCATCGGTTTGATATACTAATAAACCATTAGCAGGAGCACTTATAGCAATACGTTCAGACACGAGCATCCTAGGTACTAGAATACCACTATCTGTCGACGTAATATCCAAGGCAGAAGAAGGATTAGGTGTAGTTGTCCCTATGCCTACTTGAGCATTTAAATTCGTAACAATAAGTAATAAAAAAATGAGGGTATTTTGTAAGCGCTTCATAATATAAGATTGATTATGAGACGAATATAATATTAGAATGTATCTATAGTTAGACTAATTTTATCATTGGCATGAAATTCTGTATAGTTAGTAAATTATCTGCCTTTCATACGTTTCCATAACGCTAACATTGTAAAACTAAAATCATCCATATCTGGTGTAAAAGGATGCATATCCAAACGTTCATCAGTTTTATATAGCTTTAAATTGAAAACTGGCTTATACCCTTCTTTTGTTTCTACTAAAGGATATCTTAAATCTGAATACAAATACTCCCCTTGAGATAGATAAGCATATTTAGAATCATGAATTTCTTCTACATTATAATAGCCATTACTAAACCAGGCTAAATCTTTCAAATCCTGATATTTCTCAGGTCTTAATTCTCTTTTCTTTGGAATGATTCTCCATTCTGAAAATTGGTCAGCCTCATCAAAAAGCGAATAAAAAGCAATGTGATAGCTATCTTCTGTTTCTGCTATACCATACCATAAAATATTATTCAAAATAGACGGTTGTATACTAAATCGTTCATATTTAATTTCTTTTTCGGCTAATGAATCTGCAAATATCCCATCAATATAAAGCTTATTAAAAATAGTAAGGACCATATAAACAGAACTTATTCCAAATCCTAACTTCAACCAAAAACGACGCTTATCGCTTTGTCTTTTATAAAACATCAATATAACAACACATAATAAAAAAGGCACTGTATATAATGGATCTGCGACAGCTATATTATTAAATGCTACGCGATAATTTGAAAAAGGCGCAAATAACTGCGTACCATAAGGTGTAAAACAATCTAAAATAGGATGTGTAAATAAAGACCAGAAAAATAAGACAACCCAATCCTTTTGTGTTGTTGTACTAAGCCGCCTACCTCTATTATAAAACTTATAGACTAGCCACCCCAAAACAAAGGCTGCCAAAACTGAAAATACAATAGAATGCATAAAACCTCTATGAAATAGCATAGCATCAATTTCATTAGTATGCAAAAGACTACCTATGAACACATCCAAATCTGGAATTGTACCTCCAATAGCACCAAATAACATTGCTTTGTCACCTATTTTCTTTCCTAAAATAGCTTCTCCACAAGCAGCTCCTAAAACAATTTGAGTTAATGAATCCATCTAAGTGGTTAAAATTAAAATGTAAAAATACGCAACAATTATGATTTGCAGAATAGGTAACAATATCGTAACATTACAAGACCAAAAATCAAGCAAAAATATATGAAAAACGATCAAAATATTTCAGAATTTAAAGCTAAAGATCAAAATATCGTTGAGAATAAGGAACTTAATTTCTTTGAAGCGTTAATTCCTGTTATTATTTTAATGGGAATGCTTGCCTATAATATCTTCTTTGTCGAAAGTCAAGAATGGTTTGGAGCTTATACCAATCAAATAATACTGCTTCTTGGAGGTTTAGTGGCTGCTATTGTTGGTGTTTTTAATAAAGTATCGTTTAGTAGAATGTTTAAGGAAATTTTAGAAAACCTTAAAAGTATTTTTATTCCTATCATGATTTTATTACTTGTTGGAGCCCTTGCTGGAACATGGCTTATTAGTGGTGTTATTCCGGCAATGGTATATTATGGTTTACAAGTATTAAGTCCTGAAATATTTCTACCCGCTTCTGTTATAATAGCAGCTATTATTTCTATTGCAACAGGGAGTTCATGGACGACTTCAGCAACCGTTGGGATTGCTCTAGTTGGAATTGGTACTGCTTTAGGTATTAACCCAGGAATGATTGCAGGCGCTGTAATCTCTGGTGCATATTTTGGTGATAAGATGTCTCCTTTGAGTGATACAACAAATCTTGCACCTGCAATGGCTGGAACTGATTTGTTTACACACATCAAGTACATGGCGTATACAACTGTACCAACGATTATTGTTACTTTAATTGTCTTCGTAATAATTAGTGCTTCAATTGAATCTAATGGAAATTCAGACACCACATTTATATTAGGAACAATTGATCAATATTTCAATATCACGCCTTGGTTATTCTTGGTGCCTTTAACCGTTATTGGATTAATTTTACTAAAAACGAAACCTTTAGTAGCACTTGCTTCTGGTATTATTCTAGCAGTTATTTTTGCCGTTATATTCCAACCAAACCTCATTAAATCAGTTACAAACTCATCTACTAAAACTATTGTAAATTCTGTTTTCACAGATACAAGTATTGAAATTTCTGATAAAGAATATTTAGCTGCATTATCTGAAGCTGATATAAATAAAGTTAATAATGATGCAGACGGACTAGCAAATCTATTTACAGATGATGATCTAAAAGGGCTTTTTACTATTGAAACACTAAAAGAATTTATCTCATCGGATTACAGTGATGCTGCCGTCATACAAAACAAAGCTGAAAATTTAGAAAAACTAATTACTACAAAAAGATTAAAAAAATTATTTGGTGCTGGAGGAATGAATGGTATGCTTTGGACTATTTATCTTATTATTTGCGCTATGGTATTTGGAGGTATTATGGATGCCATAGGTGCGCTTTCAAGAATTACAAGAGCATTATTATCTGTTGCAACAACAATATTTGGATTATTTGCTAGTACCGTTATAAGCTGTTTAGGATTAAATATTATTGCTTCCGATCAATATCTTGCTTTAGTAATTCCTGGGAAAATGTTTAAAAAAGCTTATGAAGATAGAGGCTTAGCACCAGAAAACTTGAGTAGAACCTTAGAAGATTCAGGAACAGTAACTTCTGTTTTAGTTCCTTGGAATACCTGTGGTGCTTATCAATCTGGAGTTTTAGGTGTTGACGTAAGTCAGTATTTTATGTATGCTGTTTTTAATTGGTTAAGTCCATTTATGACTTTATTATTTGCTGCATTAAACCTTAAAATAAGACAACTCACCTCTAAATAGGCTAAAGCTATAAACAAAGAAGAATACTATAGCTAAAATCTATTCCTTTATAAAAAATTAAAATTTGCTTAGCGTATAAATTTGCTAATGCGACGTATCTTTGTAGTATCGATTATTAACAATTTAAAACTATAAACACATGGCATTAGTAGGAAAAAAATTTCCAAATTTAAGCGTAGACGCAATGAATGAAATGGGTGATACTTTCAAGCTCAACGTTCTAGAAGAAGCAATAAACAATAAGAAAAAAGTATTATTATTCTGGTATCCGAAAGATTTCACTTTTGTTTGCCCAACAGAACTTCACGCTTTTCAAGCTGCTTTAGCCGAATTTGAAAAACGCAACACTATTGTTATTGGTGCATCTTGTGATACTCCTGAAGTTCATTTTGCATGGTTAAGTACAGCAAAAGATAATGGTGGAATTGAAGGTGTTACTTATCCAATTCTTGCAGACAGTAATAGAAATTTATCTAGTATCTTAGGTATTTTAGACATTAGCAATGAAGTTTACGATGAAGAAACTGGAACTGTACAAGTTGAAGGTGATAATGTAACGTATAGAGCTACTTATATTATTGATGAAGAAGGAACTATTGTTCATGAAGGAGTTAACCATATGCCATTGGGTAGAAATGTAAACGAGTTTTTACGTTTAATTGACGCCTATACTCACGTACAAGAAAAAGGTGAAGTTTGTCCTGCAAACTGGGAAGAAGGAAAAGATGCTATGGCTCCTAATGCTAAAGGCACTGCTGAATATTTAGCTTCTCATTAATCCATTTTTATCGTTACGAGAACATTAAAACGAACTTATTAATTTAAGCTATATGTTCTCGTAATGTTAACTATAAATCTCAAAACTCATGCAAGAATTAAATCAAGATAATTTAGCAGAAATCATTTCTAAAAACACAACTGTAGTTGTACAATATGCAGCGTCATGGTGTGGTAATTGTAGAATTATGAAACCAAAATTTAAAAAATTGGCTTCAGAAAATGAAACTATGGCCTTTGTTATTGCTGATGCTGAAAAATTTCCAGAATCCAGAAAATTAGCTACTGTAGATAATTTACCAACATTTGCAACGTTTAAAAATGGAGCTTTTGTTAACCAAGTTCAGACTAACAAATTTGAGGTTTTAAAAACATTAGTTGACGACGTTATTTAAATCATAAGCTATGAAATTACCAATTATAAAACATCTTACTCAATTTATTGAAGATAACGATGAAGATTTCGTTATAGAAACCATAGAAACCCTTGAAGCACTAACCGAAGTCTCTTCGCTTAAAGATGAAGAGCTTGATGTTATTGGTGAACTTATCTCAAATATGTACGGTGCGATAGAAGTTAATAATATAATCAAGACCGGAACACCTAAAAAAGAAGCATTAAATGGCTTTATGAAACGTGTTTTAGGAGCAATTGATCAATAAATTTAACGCTTAACTAACCTATTCCTCGTCTTTTTTTTGTATCTTATATAATGTATAATTTAAAACCCAAACACATTATGTTAGAGACATCTTATATCAAAATATTTTCTGGGAATTTCATTATTGTTCAATTAGCAATGGACAGATTAAAAAGCGCTGGAATTAATGCTATCATTAAAGATGAGTCTGAATCTGGAAGATTAGCAGGTTTTGGAGCTTCTATTCAAGGTTATCAAGAACTTTATGTTAGTGATGAAGAATTAGAGCAAGCAAAAACAATCATTGACAGTGTCAATGAAGAATTAAAATCGTAATGTAGTTAGCATAAACTAGTACTTATCAAAATTATGCCTTAACCGCATACATTTTTGCACGTAACTCTTTGATTTTTTTATCACTCATGTATTCATCAAATGTCATATAACGATCAATAATTCCACTAGGTGTTAATTCAATAACTCTATTCGCTAAGGATTGTGCAAACTCATGATCATGAGTAGTGAACATGACTGTGCCTTTGAAATTTTTTAATGAGTTATTAAAAGCAGTAATACTTTCTAAGTCTAAATGATTTGTTGGTTCATCTAACATTAAAACATTAGCTCTTACCATCATCATACGACTTAACATACAACGTACTTTCTCTCCACCAGATAATACATCCGAAGTTTTTAAGGCTTCTTCTCCACTAAAAATCATTTTACCTAAGAATCCACGAATGAATACTTCTTCTCTTTCTTCTTCAGTAGTTGCCCATTGACGTAACCAATCAACAAGTGTTAATTTATTATTGAAATAGTCACTATTATCTAATGGTAAATACGATTGTGTTGTTGTAACACCCCAAGCGCATTTCCCTGCATTAGCTTTTTCTTTATCATTAATAATTTGATAAAATGCCGTTGTTGCTCTAGAATCTTTAGAGTAAACAACAACTTTATCGCCTTTATTTAAATTGATATCTATATTATTAAATAATGTCTCGCCTTCAATTGAAGTTTCCAAACCTTCAATATTTAAAATTTGATCTCCTGCTTCGCGATCACGTTCAAAAATGATTGCAGGATAACGACGACTAGAGCGTTTAATATCGGCAATGTTTAATTTTTCAATCATTTTCTTTCTACTAGTTGCTTGTTTAGATTTAGCAACATTAGCAGAAAAACGACGAATAAATTCTTCTAGTTCCTTTTTCTTCTCTTCAGCCTTTTTATTTTGTTGTGCATGTTGTCTTGCTGCTAATTGAGATGACTCGTACCAAAATGTATAGTTACCTGAGAAGTGATTAATCTTTCCGAAGTCAATATCAGAGATATGCGTACAAACTGCATCTAAAAAGTGTCTATCATGAGATACAACTATAACACAATTATCATAATTTGCTAAAAAATGTTCTAACCAAGAAATCGTCTCATAATCTAAATCATTGGTAGGCTCATCCATGATTAACACATCTGGAGTTCCAAAAAGCGCTTGTGCTAAAAGCACACGTACTTTTTGTTTACCATCTAAATCTTTCATTAATGTATAATGAAATTCTTCTTTAATTCCTAAATTAGAAAGCATTGCTGCTGCATCACTATCAGCATTCCAACCATTCATTTCTTCAAATTCAACTTGAAGCTCTCCAATTTTTTCTGCATTTTCATCGGTATAATCTGCATAAAGTGCATCTATTTCAGATTTCAATTTATATAAGGGTTTATTACCCATAATAATTGTTTCTAAAACTGTATGCTCATTATAAAGGTTATGATTTTGCTCTAAAACAGACATCCGTTTACCAGGTTCAAGATGAACATGTCCAGAAGTAGGATCTTGCTTTCCTGAAATAATCTTCAAAAATGTAGATTTCCCTGCTCCATTTGCTCCAATAATTCCGTAGCAATTTCCGTTATTAAACGTTGTACTTACTTCATCAAAAAGAACTCTTTTTCCGAATTGAACCGAAAGGTTTGACACTGATAACATAATGCGTATTTTAAATTTGCTGCAAAAGTAGAAAAATCTAGTCATAGAGAGAAACTTAAAGCCTTTATTTTTATTACAGATATATTCAGTAATTATAGTAAAATCAATATTTAACAGCGTATTAACAAGAGTTACTCTTTGCAAGCTTTATTTTTGTTAGAAATAGATAATACCTACGATTTAAAATACTTATGAAACTATATTTAGTTACATTTTTTTTGACCGCCCTATTTTTAGGTTGTAATTCTAATTCTGAAGATGGGGATACTGCATATTTTGGAGGAGAAATTATTAATCCTAATAATAATTATATCACGCTTTATGCAAGTGAAACTAAACGTGATACAATATATCTAGATAGAAATAATAGGTTTTTACACAAGATTAAAAATTTACAAGCAGGAGTATATAAGTTTACACATGGAGGTGAATATCAAACCATTTTCATTGAACCTAACGATAGTATCCTGTTTAGATTAAACACAAACGATTTTGATGAGTCACTAGTATACACTGGAGAAGGCGCTAAAAAGAATAATTACATCATCAAGGCCTTTTTAAATGATGAAATTGAAAATAAAAAAATTATAAATCAACATGATTTAGAGCCTGAAGAGTTTGAACATTTCATTAATGAATTAAAATCACAAAAACTAGAAACCCTAAAACGTTTCATAGCGTTTCAAGAAACATCTGCTTTATTTAAAAAAATAGCCAAGTCTAGTATTGATTATAACTATTATGCTTACAAAGAAATGTATCCTTTTGGTTATTACGGAAGCAATAGACTTACTCATTTTAAAGATTTACCTGAAGGTTTTTACGACTATAGAACTACTATAGATTATAATGATATTAATCTAAGTGGGCTCTCAGTATACTCTAACTTTATCTATTGGCATTTTAGCAATTTAGCACTACATCAGTATTATAAAGATGGTACGCATCATGCCTTTAATAGACATTGTCTAGACTATAATTTAGAAAAACTTAGTTTAATTGACAGCACTATTTCCAATGAAGTTATCAAAAACTTTGCCTTAACTCAAGTTACTAAAGATTTCATATTTAATAGTACTGATGCAGAAGAATCAAACCAGATATTAGCCTCATTTTTAGATAAGAATACAGATGAAAATGGAAGAGAATACATAAACGCATTAGCAGAATCTTCAATAAATTTACATCCTGGAAATATAATACCTAATACAAAAATCGTTGATTTTAATAACAATGTTCTTGATTTAAGTTCTGTGATAACAAAACCTACAGTTGTATACTGCTGGTCTTCTAATTTCAAAGCCCATTACAGAAATAGTCATTATATGATGCGAAATTTAAAATCAAAATATCCAGACATGGAATTTATAGCTATAAATATAAATGATTTTGATTTTAATTCTTGGAAAAAAACCTTAAGCATTTTAAAATTCCCTACTGAGAATGAATATATTTTCAAATTTCCAAAAGAAGCTATTGAGCAATTTGCAATAGCTAGATCTCACAAAGTAATTATAGTTGATAAAAACGGATTTATAATGAAAGCTAATGCTAATTTATTTAGCAACAAAATTGATAATGAGATTCAATCTGTACTTGCTTTAAACTAAAAACTCCTGAATATTTCTATTCAAGAGCTTTTCTATTTTATCCTGCAATTGTTTTTAGTTTCCTTTCTTGTAATCTGCAAGAAACTGTTCTAATCCAAGATCTGTTAACGGGTGTTTTAATAACCCAACTATTGAACTCAAAGGACCTGTCATTACATCTGCACCAAGCTTAGCACAATCTATTACGTGCATGGTATGACGAACTGAAGCTGCTAGAATTTCGGTTTCAAAACCATAATTATCATAGATCATTCTAATTTCAGCAATAAGATTTAAACCATCTGTAGAGATATCATCCAAACGTCCAATAAAAGGAGACACATAAGTTGCTCCAGCTTTAGCAGCTAATAAAGCTTGTCCTGGAGAAAACACTAAAGTCAAATTTGTTTTCACCCCTTTATCTGTAAAATACTTACAAGCCTTTATACCATCCTTAATCATTGGTAATTTTACCACAATTTGATCATGTAAATCTGCTAAGGCTTCACCTTCTCTAACCATACCTTCAAAATCTGTAGCAATAACTTCAGCTGAAACATCTCCATCTACAATATTGCAAATATTTACGTAATGCTTCATAATATTATCATGACCTGTAATACCTTCTTTTGCCATTAATGACGGGTTGGTAGTTACTCCATCTAAAATACCAAGATCTTGAGCTTCTTTTATTTGGTCTAGGTTAGCTGTATCAATAAAAAATTTCATGTGTAGTTTTGTTAAAGTTGTGTTTTAAATTATGAGCACAAATTTACGCTTTTATAAACCTATAGATGAAAATAATATAAAAATGATATTAACATCTATTGATTGATAATAATAGTATATTCTTTAGATGTAGATGTAGAACACATATTCTCATCATATTCATCTGTTTCAGAATCATAACTCAAAGGTGGGTCTACATATAAAAAAACAGAAAACGTGAAGCTACCAGGACTTTGTGGACTCCCTTCTATTGAAACAGTTCGGTGACTCACATTCATCTCTAAACCATCAGGTAGATAACCGTCAATTTCGAAAAAGTATTCATAGTCATTATCGCGAGGTTCATTTTTGATTTCTGCATCAAATTCTTCATAATAATAAAGATTGACTAAACCGACATCAAAAGAGGTATCTGGCAATTCTGGACTGCGACCAAAAACAACACATTCAAGTATGTCTTCGCAACTAGTAAATGTAACTAAACTTAGAAAAAGAAGTAGAGATAAAAATCGTTTCATAAATTAATGATTATGCCACAACTTTATCAATAAACATACCAAAAACTAAAGTTTATAATGATTGAGTAGCAATTTCTCATAAACTTTATCAGGTAATAGTCGTTTTAAAACAATTGAGAATTTTTGCATAAACGCACCAACCTTATAATGAATTCTTGGATTAGATGTATTAATAATTTTATAAATCATATTAGATACAATAATTGGATCATCTCCGCTATCAACATCAGCATCAATAGCTTTTAATACAGCCCTATACTTTTCTTCATAAGGAGATCCATTTATTACAGGTGCATGAAAACGACCAGCTGCAATATTGGTTGCAAAATCACCAGGTGCAACATTAGTCATATGAATATTAAAATCTTTAATCTCCATTCTAAAAGCTTCAGTAATGAGTTCTAATGCGCCTTTACTTGCGCTGTATATTCCACGATATGGTAATCCCATATACCCAGCAATAGATGTAATATTTATAATTAAACCAGAATTTTGATAACGCATTTGTGGCAAAACAGCTTTAATAACATTAATAGGTCCAAAAAGATTGGTTTCAAAATTACGTTTGATCTCTTCATTTTTGATTTCTTCAATGGGCCCTGTAATTCCTGCTCCAGCATTATTGATAACGACATCTAATCTTCCTGCATCTTTAACAACAGTTTTAATAGCGTTTTCAATTGAGATCACATCAGCAACATCTAATGCTACTAATTTAATTTTAGAATCTGGATAACGTTCTGGAGATCGACTAGTTCCATAAACTATAAATCCTTTTTGGGATAAAAATTCTCCTATAGATTTTCCTATTCCTGAAGATCCGCCTGTAATTAAAACAACTTTAGACATATTTCTTTTAAAATTATAGCTTAAAAATACAATTAAATTGGGATTACGATTCTCATCGTTTAGAATATACTATAAACTAAAAAATCTTGATTCGCCATAGCTTTCAAGATTTGAGTTTGTTGTACAAAAAAAGGCAAGCTACCTACATCACACCGCTACGACCATATACCTTTGCTTCGTTCCCGACCTGGAGGATTCAACAGGAGCTGGTTGTGTAGGACTTGCCTGGTGCAAAGATACAATCTTTTAATACTTTTACAATGATTTTTTAAACTGAATTTTATTAAATAACTTGCACTAAAATAACACCTAACATGCATTCAATTAAAACTTTCATAATCACCCTTTTAAGTATTACAATAATCTCTTGTGGAAACTCTGGGACTCAAAAAACAAATTTATCTATTGCTACAAATGCAAAAAACAATGTAGTAACACTAGGAGAAACCTTAAAACTTTCTGTTAATAATCCAAAAGGCTTAAATATTTCTTCAATTAAATACCAACTAAATGGTAAGCCTGTGGAGGACTCTTTTATACTTGATGATGAAAAATTAGGTATTCAAATAGTTACTGCTACTGTAAAATTTGAAGAATCTTCTGAAGCTATTACAACAAAACTTACAATACTTAACAGTCAACAACCAAAAGTATATAGCTATAAAATTGTAAACACCTATCCTCACGATATAACATCATATACACAAGGTTTGGAATTTCATAAAGGTGAATTGTATGAAAGTACAGGACAGTATGGTGAATCTAAGTTAAGAAAAGTAGATTATAAAACTGGTGAAGTTTTAAACAATACAAACTTAGCTAAACAATATTTCGCTGAAGGTTTAACGATTTTAAATAATAAGATCTACCAACTTACATGGCAGGAAAACATTGGTTTTGTCTATGATGTAAATACATTTAAAAAGACGAGTAGTTTTACCTATGGAAAAAGTAAAGAAGGTTGGGGAATTTGTAACGATGGCAAGAATATTTATAAATCTGATGGTACAGAAAGTATTTGGATATTGAATTCTGAAACATTAACCGAAGATTCTAAACTGCAAGTATACACCAACAAAGGAAAGATTGTTGGATTAAACGAGTTAGAATATATTAATGGAAAAATCTATGCCAACCGTTATCAAAAAAATGGAGTTGCCATTATTAATCCAAAAAATGGAGCTATAGAAGGTGTGATTGACTTCTCTCCGCTTCGGAAATTAGTTAAACAGCATCAAGGTTTAGATGTCCTTAATGGGATTGCTTACAACCCAGAAACCAATACTATATTTGTTACCGGAAAACGTTGGAACAAATTATTTGAAGTTGAAGTTTTTGAAAAGTAGCCTTTACGCATTCAAAAGAACATTTCACTCATTATCACTTTTATAAGTTCGTATTCTTTTGGTTCTTTAAACCATGAGAACAATCCTACACATCAATATTCCTGAACCTTGTCATGAAGACTGGAACACAATGACACCAAAAGCAAAAGGTCGTCATTGTTTATCTTGCAAAAAAACAGTATTTGATTTCACAACCAGAACTGACAAACAAATCATTAAAACCTTTGAATCTAAAAGCAATGTTTGTGGACGATTTAAATCTTCTCAACTCAACAGGGAATTAGTTTTAAGTCGAAAAGAGAAACGTAACTATTTATCATTTGTAGCCTCTACCCTTTTTGTTTTTTTGATTTTGGGAACTCAAGATGTTGAAGCACAAGGCAGCCCCAGAGTTGTCAAAGTAGATTCTCTTAATCAAAAGTTAAGTGGCCCTCTTGGAATTTCAGTATTAAAGGAACGTGTTATTAGTGGCACTATTCTTTTTAAAGAAGATGGTTTGCCATTTCCTGGCGTGATAATAACTATAGAAAACACAAATAAGGAAACAACTACAGATTTTGATGGAAATTTCTCGATAAGGGCAAATATAGGTGCTACTCTTAAAGCCTCTTATTTTAGTACAAAAGATAAGACTATAACCATCACAAATAAAAATTATTATACGATAAGCCTTGAAAATACTCCATTAAATTGTGAAAACATGTTACCCATTGGGTTTACATCAACAAATTACTATAGTGAATGTAATACTACTAAAAGAAAAGAAAAAAGATTAAGAAATAAGCAAGCCAGAAAAGAAAGACGTCGGCTTATAAAATATAATCAAATTAAACGAACAACAGTAGGTCATTTTCTATATAACATCAGTAATCTTTTCAGAAAGAAAGAATAATTGATATTTTTAAGTTTTCATTTAATTAATCAAACTTATGCAAATTCACGAGCACGAGCTTATTGTCTCAAAAGAAGATTTAGATGTTAGAAACCACGTTAATAATGTACGTTATGTTGAATGGGTTCAAGATATGGCTGAAGCCCAATGGGTTTTAAAATCTTCCGAAGACATAAGACAACACTATTATTGGGTCATGATAAGTCATCACATACAATATAAAGCGGAAGCTATTCTCAATGACACATTATTACTCAAAACTTTTGTCATCAAATCTCAAGGCGTCAAATCGACAAGAATTGTTGAGATTTATAATAAATCAACTCACAAACTGCTCACCACTTCAGAAACCATCTGGTGTTTTATGTCTCATAACACAAATCGTCCTGCTCGAATTCCAGAACATATCAATACCCTTTTTAGTTAAAAGAACATTAAAGTGTGTGTTAAAGTCTCTTAATAAGAACTTAATTACTTCATATTATACTTTAATTTGAGAGAACAACCATCAACAATTACTCTTGAAATCTTTAAGATTATTCCTTGTCTTTCTTTTCCCTGTGCTCTCTGGTGCTCAAACTATTAAAGGTTATATCTATGATGCTGAAGCCACAGTAAAAGGCGTTAAACTTGTAAATACAACTCAAAATATTTTAAGCTATTCTAACGATAAAGGTGCATTTCAGATTAAAGCAAAACCAAATGATACCATAGTGATTCATTCTTATTTTCATTTTGAAAAAACCCTTCTTATTAACCAAAATCACTTTAATAAAGAAATTGTAATCGAACTCAAAAAAATAACGAATCAACTCGATGAAGTTGATATTATTAAGGTAAACGAAAAACAATTTGATTCTATCGCATTTAGTACCACTACTGCTATACAGGGAAGAACTATCATAAAGAACCCTGTTTTTGGCAGTGGCTCAAACTTACAACCAACACTTGATATACTAGCACTTTCTAGAGTGATTGGAAAACTATTTAAAAAGAAAAACAAAACGCCAAACATTCTTTATATTACTACAGATGACTTGGTAGCCCTTTTTGAAACACATGCTTTATTTAACCAAGACATGCTCATTTCAGATTTAAACATACCTGAAGATTATCAGTATTTATTTTTTGATTATTGTACAGTCAACAACTTGAATAAAAATTTAATCACAAAACATAATGGTATGGAGCTTTTAGATTTACTAACCATTTATAGCAAAGAATTCAATCAGCTTCTAATAGAATACAAAAAAGAATAATTTTCAATTATTTTTTTGGTCTCAATACTAAAAGATGACATCAAAAGTTATATTTTTAACATCTCATGTGCAATTGTAATTTTTACGCTTGCGCAATTGACTTAGAAAACACTATGAAACGAATCTTATATTTTCTTTTTACCATTTTTATATTAGTCTTTTGGAGCTCATGTCGAAAAGATTTTGATTTTTCACCAAGTACTGGAGACTTAATATTTTCAAAGGATACGATTTACTTAGATACTGTATTTACAAATATTGGATCTAGTACCTATAATTTAAAAGTATATAACAGAAGTGATGAAGATATCTCAATCCCAACAGTTCGTTTGGGTCAAGGTCAAGCCTCTAATTACAGGTTAAATGTTGATGGACTTCCTGGAAAAGAATTTCAAAATGTAGAATTGTTAGCGAATGATAGTTTATTCATCTTTGTTGAGACCACAGCAGATATTCAAACCATAGCACAAAACAGTTTAGAATTTTTATATACCGATGCTATAGAATTTGATAGCGGTAATAATCTTCAAAAAATAGAATTAGTTACACTTATAAAAGATGCCGTTTTTATATATCCAGATAGAGACAACACAACCGGCATTATTGAAACCTTAACCTTTGATGTTGATGGTGACGGAACAGCCGATGAAACCACACTTCAAGGTCGTTTTCTAGAAGACAGCGAACTTACGTTTACCAACGAAAAACCTTATGTTATCTATGGTTATGCAGCCGTCGACGAAGGTGATGTTCTCACTATCGACGCTGGCGCACGTGTACATTTTCATGCCAATTCTGGTTTATTAGTTACCAATAACGCTTCCTTAAAAATTAATGGTGCATTGAGTGCAGATCAAGAACTTTTAGAAAATGAAGTTATTTTTCAAGGCGATAGATTAGAGCCCTTATTTGAAGATGTACCTGGTCAATGGGGAACTATTTGGTTATTTAATGGCAGTCAAGATATTGATATTAATTATGCTACAATTAAAAACGGAACAGTAGGCCTTCTAGCTGAAGGCAATCAAAATGACAATAAATTAAACATTACAAACACTCAAATCTATAATTCTAGTAACTTCGGAATATTAGCAAGAGCAAGTTCGGTGACTGCAGAAAATGTAGTGATTAATAATTCTGGACAATCCTCATTTGCTGGCACTTATGGTGGCCGTTATAATTTCACACATTGTACGATTGCTAATTATTGGAATAGTAGCTTTAGGCAGTTTCCATCGCTATTACTCAATAATTTTATAACCGATGAAAACAATACAGATCAAGGTAATGACTTAGCAGAAGCTAATTTTAATAACTGTATTATCTTCGGAAATGATAACCCAGAAATTATCTTAGATGAAATTTCAAACGGGTCTTTTGCATTTAACTTTAAGTTTACCAATTGCCTCATCCGTTTTCAAGATAGTAATAACAATTTCCCAGGAGAGAATTACAACTTCAATAATGAAACCTTATACGATATGTGTCTCTTCAATGACGATCCCGATTTCAAATTACCTTTTGAAAACAGGCTAATGATTGGTGACGATTCTGATGCAAATGCAGCTGGTAATGATGCTTTCCTTATCACAACTGATATATTAGGAGAGACTAGAACATTGCCTCCAGATTTAGGTGCATATCAGCATATGCCTTTTGAGGATTAGTGACATTAAAAAAATCAATAATAAAAAAGACCTTTCTAAATGAAAGGTCTTTTTTATTATACCAAGATTACTTTATTTAAGAAAACAAAGGCTTTCCACTCATCATAGCATTCACTTTTTCAGCGATAGTTTCTAATTTAGTATCATCTTCATAGTTCATAATAGCCTCATCAATAAATGCAACAATAGTTTCCATATCATCTTTTTTTAAACCTCTGGTTGTAATAGCAGCTGTACCAACTCTAATTCCAGAAGTTACAAACGGACTTTTATCATCAAATGGCACCATATTTTTATTAACAGTTACATCTGCTTTTCCAAGAGCTTCCTCTGCAGCTTTACCTGTAATATCTTTATTTCTTAAATCGATAAGCATCATATGGTTATCTGTTCCTCCAGAAATAATATGGTATCCTCTATCTACAAATGCTTTCGCCATTGCTGATGCATTATGTTTTACTTGTAACATATAGTGCATAAAATCTTCAGTAAGTGCTTCTCCAAAAGCAATTGCTTTAGCAGCAATAATATGCTCTAATGGTCCTCCTTGATTTCCTGGAAATACACCAGAATCTAATAAACCTGACATTTTTCTAAGATTCCCATTTTTGAGTTTTAATCCAAATGGGTTTTCAAAATTTTCACCCATCATTATTAATCCACCTCTCGGTCCACGTAATGTTTTATGTGTTGTTGTAGTAATAATATGACAGTGTGGTAATGGATCATTTAATATCCCTTTCGCAATCAATCCAGAAGGATGCGAAATATCGGCCATTAAAATAGCGCCTACATTATCAGCCACTTCTCTAAACTTAGCAAAATCCATATCTCTAGAATATGCCGAAGCTCCTGCTATAATTAATTTTGGTTTTTCTTTTTCAGCTGCATCAGATAACGCATTATAATCTATAAGTTCAGTTGCCTTATCAACACCATAAAATGTTGGATTGTATAATTTTCCTGAAAAATTCACTGGAGATCCATGTGTTAAATGGCCACCATGTGATAAATCGAAACCTAAAATTGTATCACCAGGCTTTAAACAAGCAGCAAATACAGCTGTGTTTGCTTGACTTCCCGAATGTGGTTGCACGTTAGCATAAGCAGCACCAAATAAAGTCTTTGCTCTATCAATAGCAATTTGCTCTATTTCATCCACAACTTCACATCCACCATAATAACGTTTTCCTGGATACCCTTCTGCATATTTATTAGTTAAAATAGAACCTGCAGCTTCCATAACTTGGTTACTAACAAAATTCTCTGAAGCAATAAGCTCCAAACCGTTTATTTGTCTATCGTTTTCAGCATCTATAAGTTCGAAAATCTGTGAATCACGTTGCATATATAAAGTTTAAATTAAGTTTCTACAAAAATAAGAAATCCTAGTCTTAAAAGGATTTAAAAAAAATAGTTTAACCTGATGTTTTATGAGCAGGTTATTAACAGTAAAATTATCTCTTTTTTTATGCTTTTATAGGATAAAAACAAAAAAAAATATGTACGTTTGAATAGAAAACAAAACCAATAAATTTAGCTAAACTATGCCTTTATCTGCAAATAATCCTGATCGTTCATCTTGGCTGCACGTCGATAAAAATTCTGATTTTCCAATTCAAAATATTCCCTTTGGAGTGTTCTTAACTCGTGATGACATCATTACTATTGGAACACGAATTGGAGATACAGCCATTGACCTTGGTGCTTTACACCAATTAGGTTATTTTGATGGTATCCCTTTAACAGATGATATTTTTCTTCAAGACACTTTAAATGATTTTATTGCAGATGGAAGAAAAACATGGCGTTTGGTTCGTAATCGTATTGCAGAAATTTTTGATACTGAAAACAACAAATTAAAAAATAATAATCCACAGAAAGAGATTGTATTGTTTCGTCTAGACGAGATTGAAATGCAATTACCAATTCAAATTGGTGATTATACAGATTTTTATGCTAGTAAAGAACATGCTACAAATGTAGGTACTATGTTTAGAGACCCAGAAAACGCATTATTGCCTAACTGGTTGCATATACCTGTAGGATATCATGGACGAAGTTCGTCTATTATCCCATCTGGAATTCCTATTCATAGACCACAAGGGCAAACCATGCCAGAAGGTGCAAAAACACCAATCTTTGGTCCTTCAAAACTTATTGATTTTGAATTAGAAATGGCTTTTATAACTACCGACGCTAATGATTTAGGAGAACCTATTCCTATTGATGAAGCAGAAGAATACATCTTTGGTTTAGTTTTATTTAATGATTGGTCTGCTCGTGATATTCAAAAGTGGGAATATGTTCCATTAGGCCCCTTCTTAGGAAAAAACTTTGCATCATCAATGTCCCCTTGGATTGTAACCCTAGATGCTTTAGAACCTTTTAGAGTAGAAAGTCCAAAACAAAACCCTAAACCATTAGACTATTTACAAACTAAAGGCAAAAAGAGTTTTGATATTCATTTGGAAGCTGCTATTCAACCTAAAGGAGCTAAAGAAACTACAGTTTGCAAATCAAACTTTAAATACATGTATTGGAATATGTCACAGCAATTAGCACACCATACTGTTAATGGATGCCCTGTTAATTCTGGTGATATGATGGGAAGTGGAACCATTTCTGGACCTACTGAAGATTCGTATGGATCAATGTTAGAATTATCATGGAAAGGCACTAAGCCTTTGAAATTAAAAGACGGTAGTGAACGTAAATTTATTAATGATCACGATACTGTAATCATGAGAGGTTATTGTGAAAATGATGGTACACGTATTGGTTTCGGTGAAGTTTCCACAAAATTACTTCCTGTATTTAAAAAATAACAATCTTCTTATAATCAAATCATTAACCCTTAAATATTAATTTAAGGGTTTTTTTTTATGCTTTGGCATCATAATTGAATTTCATATAAAAAATAATCATTTAAATCCAGAATTATGAAGCAATTACTACTTACAACAGTACTTCTTCTGGTACTAACATCATGTAGCGGAAGAAAACAAATTGAAAAAGCGATTAGTCACGGTAATTATGACCAAGCGATTAACAATGCATTACAAAAACTTGAACACCATAAAGACAAAAAACGCAAGCAAGACTATGTTGTTATGCTTGAAGATGCATATTATAAAGTATTAGAGGAAGACTTACAAGATCTTAAACACCTTAAGAAAGATGGTAATCCTGAGCAATACAAAACAATTTATGAAATCTATTTAGATTTAAAAGCGAGACAAGATGCGATTAAACGTGTATTACCATTACAAATAAATGGCAAAGACCTTATTCTAGAATTCAATGATTATACTTCGGAAATTGTTGAATACAGATATAAAACATCCGACTATTTAATTGACGAAGGGATAACACTTTTAGATTCTGAAAACAAATACAATGCTAGAAAAGCTCATGCAATTTTCAGTTATATTGAACGTATCAATCCAAACTTTGAAGACACCAGAAGTTTGATCACTGAAGCTCATGAAAAAGGAACAGATTACATAATTGTATCGATCAAGAATAAGACACATCAAATCATTCCACAACAATTGGAAACCGATTTACTAAACTTTGATACCTATGGATTAAATCAATTTTGGACTGTTTATCACGCTAATAAACTAAGTGATCTTAACTATGATTATGCTATGCAATTACAGTTAAAACGTATTCATATATCGCCAGAGCAGGTGGATAGAATACAAGAGCTTAAACAAAAATCTATTGTTGATGGTTGGGAATATCAAACTGATACAAACGGAAATGTGATGGTGGACAGTTTAGGACATAAGATTAAAATTGATAAAATTGTTAATGTTAGAGCACGTTACTTTGAAATCAATCAATTTAAATCTACACAAGTTATTGCAGATGTGATTTATACCGATTTAAAAACTAATCAAACCTTAGATGCATTTGAAATCGATAGCCAATTTATATTTGAGCATTTATATGCAACCGTTAGAGGTGATAGACGTGCCTTAAACGGAAGAGAACAAGAACTCTTAAGAAATAGACGACTTCATTTTCCCACTGATGCACAAATGGTATATGATACAGGTGAAGACTTAAAACTAAAATTGAAAGAGATCATCAACTCTTATCGAATAGGAAAAAGTTGATACATTATATATTTCAAATGAAAACTCCCAAAGCATTTTTTTGGGAGTTTTTATATCTTATATAAAATAATCAATTATCATATAAATACTACTAATTAAAAGTCTTTCTAAATTCCATCGGAGACATTTCGGTCTTACTCTTAAAAAGCTTAGTAAATGATGCTGGATGTTCAAACCCAAAATGATAAGCAATTTCACTTACCGAAAGACGATTATCTGATAACGCTTCTTTAGCTCTTTCTATCAAAACATTATGAATATGCTGTTGCGTACTTTGTCCTGTTAGGGACTTAAGCATATAACTAAGATAATTTGGTGAAAGGTTAAGATCATCTGCCACAGCTTGCACAGTAGGCAAACCGTTTTCAATTAAATTGTCTTCTTTAAAATAATCAACTAAAATTGTTTCTAATTGCTCTAATATTTGATGATTAGAAATCTTACGTGTTATAAATTGTCGTTCATAAAATCGCTCAGCATAATTGAGAAGCAACTCTAATTGTGAAATCACAATCTTCTGACTAAACTTATCAATATTAGATTGGTATTCATGTTGGATATTTTTTAAAAGACCAACCATCATTTGCTCTTCTTTTTCAGAAAGGAAAAGTGCTTCATTTATAGAATAACCAAAAAACTCATATTGTTTAATTTGTTTTATTAAAGGTGAATTCCATAAAAAATCAGGATGAATTAATAATAACCAACCTGATGGTTTATGCATAACATTAGGATTATTTCTCAAACTCAAAACTTGATTAGGTGCAATAAAAGTCATTAAACCTTCATCAAAATCATAGGCTTGTTGTCCATAAAACAATTTGTGTGTCACATTTCGCTTTAGTCCTATAGTATAGTAATCTTGGGTCCATTTTAAATCATCTGTATTTGATGGATATTGGATTAAGCTATAATCTATTAAACTAATTAATGGATGCTCTGGAGCAGCTATATTTGCAAACTTATGATAATCGCTAAGTTTTTTAAAACGTTTGAGTTCTTTCATCAATATAAATTTATGAAAAAGATATTATACCAACATGCCTCCTGACACTTCTATTCGTTGTCCGTTAATCCAACCTGCTTTTTCTGAGCACAAAAAAGCAATAATCCCACCAATATCTTCTGTTTCTCCTACTCTACCTAATGCAGTAATATTAGAAATAATAGCTCTCTTCTCTTCATTATCACGATTAGTTCCACCTGCAAAATCTGTAGCTATAGCACCAGGAGCAATAACATTTGCAGTAATCTTACGCTGTCCAAGTTCTTTTGCTAAATAACGCGTAAACACTTCAACACCACCCTTCATCATGGCATAGGCAGACATTCCTGGGAAACTAAAACGTGCTAACCCACTAGAGATGTTTACAATTCGGCCACCTTCATTTAAATACGGTAATGCAGCTTGGGTAAAAAAATAGACACTTTTCAAATGCACATTCATCATTTCATCAAACTGTACTTCAGTTGTATCAGACACAAGATTATAGGCTCCTGTTCCTGCATTATTAATTAAGAAATCAAAGTTTGGAGTTCCATACTCTTGTTGAAGGTAATTAGTTGTCTTTACTATGAAATCTTGTCCACTTTTGTAATTATTAGCATCAAATTGAAAAGCTACAGCCTTTTGACCTAAAGCTTCAATAGCTTCAATAACCTCATTTGCTTTTATTAAGTTACTATGGTATGAAAAAATAATATTGACCCCGTCTTTTGCTAAATTTAGTGCCATATCTCGACCTAAACCACGACTTCCGCCTGTAATAATTGCTATTTTTTGACTCATTTTTATATTGTTTTTAATTACAATACAAAGTTGAGCCTAATAAGTTAGGCACACTTTTCCAAATCTATGCTTGTCTTGTTCAAATCTATCTTTTGAAATATCTGTTCTATAAAACTCTTAAACAAAGGTCCCTAAATCAATCTCATTTATTGCACCATGTGATGCATGTGCAACGGTTGTTCCTCTTTTGATAATGAGTAATTGAGGGGATTGATGCATGACTTGAAATTTATAACCGACTTCATTAGACACGTCACGATGATTCAATAAGTCTAAATAGTATAGGTCTAAATCTGCTTCTATATCATAAGCGCTCACAAATTGATTCATAACCATACTACTTATACCACAACGCGTTGAATGTTTAAAAATTACTTGCGTCTTAGCTTTAGAACGCTTTACTATTTCATCCAATTGAGATAGCTGAGTTAAGGCATGCCAAGGCAATATCTTTTCTTCTTTTGGTTCAGATGAACCGAATATGTTTTTTAAAAACCCCATTAATCTTTTTGTTTTAATTCCTAAATAAAAGGAATACTGTTTAATACTATGTATTACTCTAAGTCGTACCTTTACTAATAGCTTACAAACTGACTAAAAGTCACGCTATCACACACCAAAACAGTCATTTTGTCGTTTAATTTTTGTGTTTCGCCATTGGTAAGATTATTGACGTATTGCTAGCGTAAAATACTAATAAAATAATAATTCAATATATATGAATTTCAATAATTATACTATAAAATCTCAAGAAGCAATTCAGCAAGCACAACAGCTAGCCCAAAGCTTAGGGCATCAACAAATAGAAAATGAACATATTATTAAAGCTCTTTTTGAAGTTGATGAAAACGTAATACCATTTATTCTCAAAAAATTAAATATCAATATCAACATCCTAAAATTAGCGTTAGATAAACAAATTGAAAGTTTTCCAAAAGTTTCAGGAGGCGATTTAACGATTTCTAGAGACGCTAGTAAAGCACTTAACGAAGCCGCTATCATAGCAAAAAAAATGAATGATGATTATGTTTCTGTAGAACATTTAATTCTTGCCATTTTTAAGTCAAATAGCAAAATTGCTCAAATGCTAAAAGATCAAGGTGTCACCGAGAAAGATTTAT
The DNA here is from genome assembly GCA_002162685.1 of Flavobacteriales bacterium 33_180_T64. Classification (GTDB taxonomy): domain Bacteria; phylum Bacteroidota; class Bacteroidia; order Flavobacteriales; family Flavobacteriaceae; genus Psychroserpens. Next base: position 83,658 of record MAAQ01000014.1, on the reverse strand, counting down.
ATGCTACAATTGAAGAACTACGTAAAGGCGATAGAGTTACCTCGCAAAGTCAAGAAGACACTTATAATTCACTTAATAAATATGCTAAAAATTTAAATCAATTAGCAAAAGACGGCAAGCTCGACCCTGTAATAGGTCGTGATGAGGAGATTAGACGAATTCTTCAAATCTTATCACGACGTACAAAAAACAATCCCATTTTAGTTGGCGAACCAGGAACTGGGAAAACGGCAATTGCTGAAGGTTTAGCACATAGAATTGTAGATGGAGATATTCCTGAAAACCTTATTGATAAGCAGATTTATGCACTCGATATTGGAGCGCTTATTGCTGGAGCAAAATTTAAAGGCGAATTTGAAGAACGATTAAAAGCCGTTATAAAAGAAGTAACAACCAGTGAAGGAGACATCGTTTTATTTATTGATGAAATTCATACTTTAGTTGGTGCTGGAGGAGGTCAAGGCGCTATGGATGCAGCCAATATTTTAAAACCTGCTTTAGCAAGAGGCGAATTGCGTGCTATTGGAGCGACAACACTTGATGAATATCAAAAATATTTTGAAAAAGATAAAGCATTAGAACGTCGTTTTCAAAAAGTAATAGTCGATGAACCTGATACTGAAAGTGCTATTTCTATTCTTCGTGGTATTAAAGAAAAGTATGAAACACATCATAAAGTACGAATTAAAGATGAAGCTATTATTGGTGCTGTAGAATTATCAGAACGTTATATCACTAACCGTTTTCTTCCAGATAAAGCCATTGATTTAATGGATGAAGCTGCTTCAAAACTTCGTATGGAAATCAATTCTAAACCTGAAGAATTAGATGTTCTAGACAGAAAAGTCATGCAAATTGAAATTGAAATTGAAGCCATTAAGCGTGAAAAAGATGAAGTAAAATTAAAAGGGTTACGTGCCGATTTAGCAAACCTAAAAGAAGAACGTAATGAGATTAATGCCAAATGGAAAAGCGAAAAAGAAGTCGTTGATAATATTCAAATGGCAAAATCAAATATTGAAGCCTATAAACTAGATGCAGAACGTGCTGAACGTGAGGGTGATTATGGAAAAGTAGCCGAAATTCGCTATGGAAAAATTAAAGAGTCACAAGAACAGCTCGAGAAACTTCAAAAAGAATTACAGGATAATCAAAACGAAAGCTCCCTTATTAAGGAGGAAGTCACCTATGATGATATTGCTGAAGTCGTTGCGAAATGGACAGGTATTCCGGTAACAAAAATGCTACAAAGTGATCGAGAAAAACTTCTAAATTTAGAACATGAATTACATAAACGTGTTGTTGGTCAAGAAGAAGCTATTACAGCGGTTAGTGATGCCGTAAGACGCTCTAGAGCTGGTTTGCAGAACCCTCAAAAACCAGTTGGCACCTTCTTGTTTCTAGGAACCACTGGCGTTGGTAAAACTGAATTAGCAAAAGCGCTCGCAGAGTATTTATTTGATGATGAGAATGCAATGACAAGAATAGATATGAGTGAATATCAAGAACGTCATGCTATAAGTCGTTTGGTTGGAGCTCCTCCAGGATATGTAGGCTATGATGAAGGCGGACAATTAACCGAAGCTGTTCGGAGAAAACCGTATTCGGTTGTGCTACTTGATGAAATTGAAAAGGCACATCCAGACACCTTCAATATTCTATTACAAGTCTTAGACGAAGGTCGTTTAACAGATAATAAAGGCCGTGTGGCAGATTTCAAAAACACTATTATTATTATGACCTCAAATATGGGAAGTCAAATTATTCAAGAGCGTTTTGAAGCAACTAAAGATATTGATTCTGCTATCGAAGCAGCAAAAATTGATGTGCTTTCCTTGCTAAAGCAAAGTGTTCGTCCAGAATTTTTAAATCGTATCGATGATACAATTCTGTTTACACCTTTAAGTAAAAACAATATCAAGGAAATTGTTGGTTTACAATTAAAAGAGGTACAAAAAATGATAGCAAAACAAGGCATTACATTTGATGCAACTCAAGAATCTATTGCATATTTAGCAGAAAAAGGCTTTAATCCAGAATATGGAGCTAGACCTGTAAAACGAGTCATTCAGAAAGAAGTCTTAAATGCTTTAAGCAAAGATATTTTGGCAGGAAAAGTTACAACTGATAGTATTATTTTACTAGATGCCTTTGATGATAAACTTGTATTTAGAAATGAAACACGTTTAATTACTGAAGAAATTTAAATCAAGCTGTAACAAAATCAATATCTAACAGTCTTTTAAGTGGTTGGTTAGTTGAAAAGCAATGTGAATTTTAGAAATAAAATAAACGTTGCTTTTCTTTTTATAATATCTTAACTCGTCAAATTAAAACTTTAACCCTACACCAAATCCTATAATTAAAGGATTAATTTCTACTTCTGCTTTGTTACTTGAATCATTATTTATAGTAACATCTGTTTTTAGAAATAGTTTTTTCACATCTAGATTTAAAAACCATTTGTCATTTAAGCTATAATCAACCCCTGTTTGCAATGAAAATCCAATTGAGCTATCGTAATCAATATCTTCTAAATCGCCTGCGTCTTCACCATAAAAGATCGTATAATTTAATCCAGCGCCAACATAAGGTTTAAAATCATTTACATAAAAATGATATTGAAAATTAAGGGTTGGAGGCAATAACCAAACATTTCCTAAATCGGCTCCATTCTCTATTTCAACATCATGTTTTGTTGTTGCCAAAATTAATTCGGCTGCAAGATGTTTATTAAAAAAATATGTAAAATCTACTTCAGGCACAAAAGTCGTTGAAATATCGACGTCTGCCCCATCAATATCATCATCTGGAGAAGGTGAAACAGCGATTATTCGAAAACGAGCTTGCCATTTATTATACGCTGTATCATCATTAGAGTTAGCCTCTTGTGCGTTAACATTGGTTAAAGTAAAAAGGCTTGTCATTACTAGTGTGAAAATTGTTTTTTTCATGTTTATATATTTAATATTTACACAAATTTAGATTGAAATAATAAAGCTAATTATGACAAAAGTCATAGTCTCTTTTTTTTGTTTTAACCCGTTTATTTTATGACTAGTTTCGCTTTTAATTTATAATTACAAATACGTAAAATGAGAATTAAAGACACATAAAATATACCAATCGGTATATTTTATGTATCTTTGTAAAACATGCAAACAAAAGCAGCACATACAAAACAGTATATCTTAGAAACTGTAGCACCTATTTTTAATCAAAATGGTTATGCAGCAACAAGCATGAGTGACATCACTCAAGCCACAGGATTAACAAAAGGTGCTATTTATGGGAACTTTAAAAACAAAGAAGAACTAGCAATATCTGCATTCAAGTTTACAGTAAAAGCACTAATGAAACGTATTTCAGAGCATTTAGATTTGAGTAATTCTCCTATTCAAAAATTGTTTTTAATCTCAGATTTCTATAGAAACTATTATGATTACAGTAAACAACTAGGAGGCTGCCCTGTTTTAAATATTGGCGTAGATGCGAATAATCAAAACACTTTGTTACTTAAAAATGTAAAAATTGTAATTGAAAAAATACAAGATCAGGTAGCAACTATTATTGAAAATGGAATTGAAGTGGGAGAAATTTCATCAGAAATTAATGCGATGCAATACGCTAAGCGATTAGATACTATGATACAAGGCGCTATTTTCATGACCTATACTATGGATGATGAATTTTACCTAAAAGATACTATGAATCAAATTGACCAAATGATTCATAATGACATAAAAGCTTAAAAAATTTGACTAAAAATATACCAATTGGTATAAAAACTATAATATGCCAGCAAAAGAAATAATAGAACAATTTATTACTCGTGTTGAAGAAAACGTACACGATAAAGCTATAGAAGAATTCTATCATACAAATGCTTCAATGCAGGAAAATAATTCTGAGCCAAGAGTTGGGAAAGCTAATTTAATAGCCAACGAGAAAAAGATACTTAAAAGCGTAAAATGGATGTCTTCAAAATGCATAAGACCTGTGTTTATAAGTGATGATAACGTTATTATTCGCTGGGAATTCACCTTTATATGGAAAGACGACACAACAACAACTATAGAAGAAATTGCTTATCAAAATTGGGAGAATAATGTAATCATAAAAGAAAAATTCTTTTATGACCCAATTCAACGTATACCAAAATAAATTATAAAATGAATACAATTGTAGAGAGTAAAACAAAAATTAGATTTCAAGATTGCGACCCTTTTAATCATTTAAATAACGGAAGTTATATCAATTACTTCATGAACCATCGTGAAGATCAACTTCTAGAACACTATAATATTGACATCTATAAAATGGCCCAGAAGACAGGTATTAGTTGGGTTTCTAGCAGTAATCAAATCGCTTATTTAAAACCTGCGTTTTTGATGGAAACAGTTACCATTGAATCACAACTTATCTATTTTGACACTAGTCTACTAAAAGTCGAAATGCGCATGTATAACAAAGACAAGACTCATTTAAAAGCCATTATATGGTGTAGTTTTGTTCACTTTAATCTCCTCACTCAATCTAGAGCCCAGCATTCAGAAGATTTTATGCAATTGTTTAAATCTATAGTTACACCAGTAGATGCTACTATTTTTGAAGAACGTTTATTAGATTTTAAAAAATTGAAAGCCGAAATTTAAATCATGTAACAATTAGACATTAAGATATACCTATGTAAAGACATTAAAATTTAAATTATGAAAAAAATACTATGTAGTCTTGCTTTACTAATTATTGGATTTAACGTTGTTCAAGCTCAAAAACTTGAAAAATCACTATTATGGGAAATTTCTGGTAACGGTTTAGAGAAATCATCTTATCTCTATGGTACTATTCATATGACCTGTGACGCTACTTTGGATGAAGATATACTAAAAGCTATGCAAAATACGACGCTTTTAGTATTAGAATTAGACATGGATGATCCAACATTGCAAGCTGGTATGATGAAAGGCCTTTATATGAAAGATGGGAAAACAATAAAAGACCTAGTAAGTGAAGAAGATTATTTAACGCTGTCTGCATTCACCATGGAGCAAATTGGAATGCCTCTAGAAGCCCTAAGTAATTTAAAGCCATTTTTTATTTCGGCTATGTTTTATCCAAAAATTTTGGGATGTCCTACACAATCTTATGAAGAGGCGCTCATGAAAGTAGCTCATGAACAAAAAGAAGATGTATTAGGGTTAGAAACGCTTAAAGAACAGATGGATGTCTTTGAAAATATTCCATATAAAGATCAAATTATAGATTTATTACGATCTGCAAAAGACAATTTAGCTTACGATAGAGAAACATTAAAAAAAATGTTAGAACTTTATGATGCTGAAGACATTGAAGGTATGGACATCATGATTAAAGAAGATAAAAATCTTTCAACAACAAAGCACAGAGCTATAATGCTCGATAACAGAAATAAAAACTGGATTTCTAAAATTGAAGATTTTTCAAAAAAACAACCCACATTCTATGGTGTTGGAGCTGCACATTTAGCTGGAGAATATGGTGTTATAAAACTTCTTCGAGATGCAGGTTATACAGTAAAAGCTGCACACTAAGCAAATTATTTTATTCTTAACACTAATACTAAGCCTCTCTAAAAGAGGCTTTTTTATTAAAAAACGAGTAATACTCTAGCTTATACAATAAACTTTAATAATTAAGGTTATGAATATTAGATTTAATTATTACCTTTGAACTGCTATTAATTCCCAAATTTACATTAGTTAAGCAAGCTCGTTCTTCTTCAAATCAAGAACTAGTGAATAATACACCTACTTAAATATGAATATTAACTCATATATAGATCATACACTCTTAAGTGCTAGTGCCACAGAACGTGACATCATAGACCATTGTAATCAAGCCAAAAAGCATAAATTCTTTTCTGTTTGCATCAATAGCTGCTATGTCTCTTTAGCAAAACAATTACTTAAAGATTCAAACGTAAAAATTTGTACTGTTGTTGGTTTTCCTTTAGGTGCTTCCTCAACAGACTCTAAAGTTTTTGAAGCTAAAAAGGCGATAGAAGACGGAGCAAACGAAATTGATATGGTTATGAATATTGGTATCTTTAAAAGCAAAAATTACGTAGAGGTTTTTAAAGATATTAAAAATGTAAAAACCGCAATTGGAAGAACACCTCTAAAAGTGATCATAGAGATTAGTGAGCTTTCAAAAAACGGCATCGTAAAAGCATCTGAGATTTGTGTTGATGCCAAAGCCGACTTTGTTAAAACATCAACAGGATTTACAAAAAGTGGTGCAACGCTTACTGCGGCTAAAATTATTAGAAAATCTGTTAGAGACAACTGCAAAATAAAAGTTTCTGGCGGTATTAGTGATTATGAAACTGCAAGGAAATATATCGACATTGGTGTAGAGCGTATTGGCTCTTCTAAAGGTGTAGCAATTTCTAATGGAGCGTTCTCTAATGCAGATTATTAACTTTAACTTTCTCATATAGTAATTTCAGTCTAGAGTCATTATATTTGACATTACAAATATTCAAATTATGAAATCTTTATTTACTTTATTACTAATTATAACCTTTAGCCTACCTTCGTTTTCTCAAGAAAACAAGACTGACAATACGACAACATATTATCTTATTCGTCATTCAGAAAAAGATCAAAGTGATAAAACCAATAGAGACCCTAATCTTACCGAAGTTGGTAAAACCAGAGCAGAACGTTGGAGTGCTATTTTTCAAAATGTAGCCTTTGATGCTGTATATTCAACTAATTACAATCGTACTAAACAAACAGCTCAGCCCACTGCTAAGAAAAACGAATTAGAATTATCCTTCTACGATCCTAGAGCATTATATTCTGAAGACTTTGCCAAAGCGACCAAAGGAAAAACAGTTCTAGTTGTAGGCCATAGTAACACAACTCCTGCTTTTGTTAATATGATCTTAGGAGAAAAAAAACATAAAGATATCGATCATAACAATAATGGAAACTTATATATCGTGACGATTTCTGAAGGCAATGTTACAGATCAAGTCCTAACCATTAATTAGGTGTAACTGTAATATTTTCTAATTCAATTTTAGAAAGTAGTTTTAAAGTTCCGTTTTCAAATAACTGAGGTAAATCTGTTAATTTAACAGCTGTGTTTTCTGGTTTGTAATTATTATAATCTACAAATCTCACACCTTCAATATGACGTACATTATAGGCTTCTCTAAAACGGATTCCCTTCCCGTCGCTTTCATTATAAGAATAAGCTAAATAATCAAGTGTATGCGTCTCATAATTAATCCAATACATGAACTCGTCTTCAAAATCTTCTCCTCCTCCATCTTGGTTGAATGTGACTATTATAGTGTAATAGTTTTGTCCTTTAATAGATACATCATCTAGTAATTCTTTATTAACCGCTAAATCATTTAAACCAAAAGGCAATACTGAAAAGTAATGAACAGAGTTTACAGATGCCGAGTATCTAGGCACCATTGAATCTTCCACAGTTATTGGAAAATCATTTACAAATCGCTGAAAACCATTATTATTAATTACATCTTTCACATTAGTAATGGTATCAAAATATTTAGACGTCATATCTATAAACTCACGGTCTAAAATAAATGCGCCATTATTACGGAACGCCTTATAATGCTTATCCCTAAAATCGAAATCAATCGTTGAGGAAGCTATTAACTCTCCTCCTGAAATTTCAATAGAATTATCAATAATGGTTTGCGCTGAAAGTGGCTCCGTTTTTTCTTGCTTACAATTTAAAAATAGAAGTGATAGTATAATGACTAACGAATATTTCATATTTGGCTCATTTCAGAATTAAGTCGGAAAACTAGTCATTTAATAACATTTTTTTAATGTTAAAAATAATTACATTTGCTCTCTATGCAAAAACCGGTAAACATTAAGAATAAAAAAGCAAAGTTTGAGTACGAAATTCTTGATACTTATACTGCTGGTATTGTATTAACCGGAACCGAAATAAAATCTATAAGAGATAGTAAAGCATCAATTGCTGAAAGCTTTTGTGAGTTTAATGATCGTGGTGAATTATTTGTTATAAACATGACTATTCAAGAATATGTATACGGTAATTATTACAATCACAAACCCAAAGCTGAACGCAAACTATTACTCAACAAACGTGAACTAAAAAAATTAGAAAAAGAAGTTAACGTTAAAGGAAATGCTATTATACCTCTTCGTTTATTTGTTAATGAAAAGGGATTAGCAAAACTAGACATCGCCTTAGGAAAAGGTAAAAAACTCTTCGACAAACGAGATACCATAAAGGATCGTGATAACAAACGAGACCTTGACCGTATTAAGAAAATTTATAAGTAACTACTTTTTTGGCACTGAAATTGTTACAAGAAAACATTTAACATTTATCATAGTTTAATTTATGATTGCTTAACAAAAGGGATTTAACAAAATGTCTATGTTTGGCATTCACTAGGCAACCGTTTTATAAAAAAACGCGTCTACTATATAAAACCATCAATCACAATTATGAAAACAAGATTACTCTCTACGCTTACATTTTTATTTGCTTTAGCTTCTTTTTCTCAAATTAAAGGTACAGTTACTGACACTAAGAATGAACCGCTTCCTTTTGTCAATATTTATATTGAAAACACCTATATAGGTACAACAAGTAATGAAGATGGAAATTATGAACTTAATATAACCAGCTCCAAAACATATACCGTTGTATTTCAGTTTTTAGGTTATAAAACCGTAAAGAAAAAAGTAGACATAGAGACTTTTCCCTATATGATTGATGTTGTTCTATTAGATGAAGAAATCTCATTAAATGAAGTGGTTATAAATGCTGAAGAAAACCCAGCAAATATCATCATACGTCAAGCTATTGCTAATCGAAAAGAGAATCAAGAAAAGATACAAAGCTATACCTCAGATTTTTACTCAAGAGGCTTAATTAGAATTAAAGATGCACCAGAGAAATTCTTAGGACAAGATATGGGCGATCTTGGTGGCGGACTTGATTCTACACGAAGTGGTGTTATTTATCTCTCTGAAACAGTTTCTAAACTTGAATATTTAAGACCGAATAAACTCAAAGAAAAAATCTTAGCCTCTAAAGTAAGTGGTGACGATAACGGATTTAGTTTTAACAATGCTATTGATGTTGATTATGACTTATACAACAATACAATTGAACTAGGGAATAAAATCATTACACCTATTGCTAACAATGCTTTTGGATATTATCGTTATAAATTAGAGGGTGTTTTTTATGATGATAGAGGAAATCTTATTAATAAAATAAAAGCAACTCCTCGAAGAAAAAACGATCCTGTTTTTGAAGGCTACATTTATATCGTTGAAGACCAATGGACAATTTACGCTGCAGAACTAGATATTTCTGGAACTCAAGCACGACTACCTGCTGTAGATAAAATTACAATTACGCAAAACTTCTCGTTTTCAGAACAAGATCATATTTGGGCAAAAATATCTCAAAATATAGATTTTAAATATGGCATCTTTGGGATAAAAGGGGATGGTCGTTTTACTGCAGTTTACAGTAATTATGAGTTTAATCCTGGATTAGAACGCAAAAATTTCACCAGAGAGATTGTTTCATTTGCAGATGAAGCGAACAAAAAAGATTCGACCTTTTGGAATACCGTTAGACCTGTACCATTAACCATTGAAGAAATTACAGATTATGTAAAAAAAGACAGTATCCAGATTGTAAGAGAATCTAAAACATATCAAGACTCGATAGATACTGTGTCAAATAAGTTTAAATTAGGAAGCATTATTGGTGGTTATACGTATACCAATTCCTATGAAAACTGGAGCGCAGGTATTTCCTCTCCTATTGAAGCTATAAGTTTTAATACTGTTCAAGGCTGGAATGCAAATCTTGGAGCTTTTTATACTAAAAGCTATAATGACTATGAACGTTATTTTAGCATTAGAGGAAATATAAACTATGGATTTAGTGATGAACGCTTACGTGGTTCTGTTTCGGCTACATATAAATTTAACAATAAAAGCAGGCCCTATGTAAGCCTTTCTGGAGGAGTTGTAACACCTCAGTTTAATGCAAACAATCCTATTTCCAAAACTTTAAATACAGCATTTTCATTGATTTCAGAAGAAAATTATCTAAAACTTTATGAAAACACTTATGTACAAACTTCATATTCTAATGAGCTATTCAATGGATTTAGAATAAACGCAAGTTTAGGTTATCAAAGACGCAAAGCACTATTTAATACAACAGATCAAGCTTGGTATCCAAAAGATGATAAAGTGTACACAAGTAATAATCCCTTAGATGAAACAGCTTATGGTATTGCTTCTTTTGACACACATAATATTATGAAGTTTGATGTTTCAGCACGCATCAATTTTGCGCAAAACTATTTAAGTTATCCTGATGGAAAATATAATATTCCAAACTCTAAATATCCAACTGTTACTTTAGGTTATGAAAAAGGATTTTCGTCATCTATTGATGCTTATAATTTTGATCAAGTAAAAATTCGCGTTAGACATGGACTCAATGTTAGAGATAAAGGTCGTTTTCAGTATCATATAAAAGCTGGTAAGTTTTTTAATGGTGATGATATTGCCTTTGTCGATTATCAACATTTTAATGGTAACCAAACACAAATTGGCTCTGGTTCTTATTTAAATGTATTTAATAATTTACCATATTATACGGCGAGTACTAATGATTCCTATTTAGAAATGCATGCTGAACATGATTTTAATGGTTTCCTCCTCGGAAGAGTACCATTACTTAAAAAACTCAATTTTAATTTAATAGTTGGTGCTCACGCATTAGCTACACCAGATAATAAACCGTATCAAGAATACAGCATTGGATTAGATAATATTGGATGGGGGAAATTTAGATTTTTACGTTTAGATTACGTACGTTCGTATCAAAGCGGATTTCAAAGCGATGCCATTTTGTTTGGCTTGAAATTCTTTTAAGCCTTTAATTATGAAAAAACTAATATTACTCGTTCTACTTATTAGTACATCAGTAGTTGCACAACAAGAAATAGATTACTCAAAGCATGTTACAACTGTTGATAGTACAATAGAAGCGCTCTATAGTGTAATTTCAGGAGATAAAGGAGAAGCACGTGATTGGGATAAATTTCGGTACTTATTTCATGAGAATGCCAAACTTATTCCAACAAGAAAAACCAAAGACAGCAAATATGTTGTCACTTATATGACACCAGATGATTATATAGAACGTGCTGGTAAATGGCTAGTAGAAAATGGATTTCATGAAGTTGAAATTAGTCGAAGCACACAAACCTTTGGTAATATCACTCAAGTGTTTAGTACCTATGAATCCTACAAAAGCAAAAGTGATACTGAACCCTTTATGAGAGGTATTAATAGTATTCAGTTATTAAACGATGGTCGTCGTTGGTGGATTATTAATATTTACTGGCAGCAAGAAACAGATGAACACCCTATTCCTGAAGTTTATTTACCTAAAAATTAATTTTTTATCAATTTAAATGTTTGCTGTACATCTTCTGACGTAATATTTAAAAAATAGACTCCAGAAGGCAATTCCGATATTTCGATTTGTGATTGGCTTTGAAACTGCCCTACTTGCTTTCCAAATACATCATATAGTACAATCTCAAAATGAATGGCTTCCAAATGGATATTAATTATATCCTGAAATGGATTAGGGACTACTGAAATATCCAAAACATTATGATCAACTAAGTTTAACAAATTGCAATCTGGATTTACAGTCGAGCTTGTTGAAAATGATCCATTATTTACATACCAATTTTCCCAAGTGCCACCTTGTACATCACTTAAATCCCCAAGAATCACATAATTTTCACCTGTTTCTGTTCCTGGCACCTTATATACTTTTATAGCTTCTCCTCCTTTATTCCATGTTAAAGCTTGTCCGTTAACACAATTTTCTGGAAGAAAATCATTCACACAATTCGTTCTCAAAAAATAAGCAAACTCATCATAATTAGGATAATCTCCATAAACACGAGCTTCTCCAAATTCATCAATACAAACAGCTGTATATTCATTACACGCAATACCAAAAGACCAAAATCCATTATCTGTAGCATAACGTGCTAAAAATGTGGCATGCCTTGCGCGTCTATCTGGATCATCATAATGTGTATCTGTAATAGTATGTTCTAAAAAAGGAATGTTTAAAAAATCATTATAACCTAAAGTCATTCTATTATGATACGGATTTGATAAGGCTTGAGCATTAGTAACCGTTCCATTTTCCGCAGAAAAATAAGCGCTTCCTAAAATAGCCATTCCTGCACTCGTTCCTCCAATAGCTCCACCTTTATCATTAATAAAACTATTAAGTACATCTTCCATAGCATTATCTTTAAAGTAACTCACATAATCATATTGATCACCACCAGCAAACCAAATGGCTTCAGCATTTTCAACTTTTTGAAGCACATAAGGATCTAAAGCGCCTGCTTGATTATGAATTACAAATGTGGTCACCGAATTAACAGCCACGCCTAATCCTGAGTACATATAATTATTATAACCATTACTTCCTGAAGCTCTTAAAACCACTACATCTCCTCCATTTGCCCGCTCCAAAAACCAAATCATAGCATTATCATGCTCACTTGCACCTCCCATCATACAAATCCCAAACTCATTATTGGTATCAATATCTGTAGCATTTCCTGTGGCATACTCAGTATAATTTTGAGACATTACAATTTGAGTAAATACTATAAATAGCAGTGTAATTTTTTTCATAATCTAATTTGAATAATGGTTTTCGATAATAAATTCATCAAATAGTTTTTGTTCTTTTTGTTGCTCAGATGACATTTCAGATATGTTTAAATCACTCATTCCTCTAGGAGAATAAAAATAAGTTTTCCAAATTGCTCTATGCTTAAAGAATACATGTTCTTCATAGAATTCATCATCTTCATAAACTCCTATCCAGAATTTTGTTATAACAATAACAGTAAGTATTAATACAATTCTTGATAGTCTTTTATCCACTTTTATAGTTTAATTCCTATCTTCTAAAAGTGGTACAAAGCGAAATTCGCCAAATTCATGTTGCTCAAATTCTTTTGGGCCTTTTCTAATAAACAACGTCATTATTTGAATATCATCACCAACAGGAATTACCAAACGACCTCCAATTTTTAACTGACCTAATAAAGGTTTAGGTACAAATGGTGCTCCAGCAGTTACAATAATACTATCAAAAGGAGCTTCTTCTTCTAAACCAATATAACCATCTCCAAAAATAAGTTTCTTTGGCTTATAACCTAGCTTTGGTAAAAACTTACTCGTTTTTTTATACAACTCATGTTGACGTTCAATACTAAAAACCTTGGCTCCCAACAAACATAAAACTACTGTTTGATAACCGCTTCCTGTTCCTATTTCTAATACTTTATGTCCTGTTTTTATTTGTAATAATTCGGTTTGAAAAGCCACAGTATACGGTTGAGAAATCGTTTGATCTGCAGCAATAGGAAACGCTTTATCTTGATACGCATGATCCAAAAAACTAGAATCCATAAATAAATGTCTTGGTATTTTACCAATGGCATCCAATACTTTTTCATTGGTTATCCCTTTAGATTTTATCGTCGCGACAAGTTTTTGTCGTAATCCTTGATGTTTAAGCGTGTCTTTCAAAGTCATTAGTTTACTATGCTAAAATAACGCAAACATTTTTATACTGAAAGCTAAAACGAATTGAATTATCAACTACATAAAAACAAGCATTATTTATTACAAAATTCACATAATAAACTATGAAAAATCTTATTTTTGTTGAAAACGTAAAACAATGCTAAAAGCTGGTGTACTTGGTGCTGGTCATCTAGGTAAAATTCATTTAAGACTTCTCAATCAATCTGAAAAATATGACCTCGTTGGTTTTTATGATGCAGATGAAACCAATGCAAAAAAAGTAGAAGCCGAATTTGGTTACAAATATTTTAATTCTATTGAAGCACTTATAGATGCTGTTGATATGGTAGATATTGTGACGCCAACGTTATCGCATTACGATTGCGCAAAAAAAGCCATAGCAAAAGGCAAACATATCTTTATTGAAAAACCAATAACAAATACTGTTGAAGAAGCTGAACATATTAGAGAATTACTAGCACAATATGATATTCGCGGACAAGTAGGTCATGTAGAGCGATTTAATCCTGCCTTTATTGCTGTAAAAGATATGATCAATAAACCAATGTTTATTGAAACACATCGTTTGGCAGAATTTAATCCAAGAGGTACAGATGTGCCTGTAGTTTTAGATTTAATGATTCATGATATTGATATTATATTAAGTGTCGTTAAGTCTAAAGTAAAAAATGTGTCGGCAAGTGGTGTTTCAGTAATTAGTGATACACCAGATATTGCTAATGCTCGTATTGAGTTCGAAAATGGCTGTGTTGCTAACTTAACAGCAAGTCGTATTTCACTTAAAAACATGAGAAAAACACGTTTCTTCCAAAAAGACGCCTATATCTCTGTAGATTTCTTAGAGAAAAAATGTGAAGTTGTAAAAATGAAAGATGCTCCTGAAACTCCTGGTGATTTTGATATGATTCTTCAAAATGCTGAAGGTATCAAAAAGCAAATCTATTTTGATAATCCTGAAATTGCAAATAACAACGCTATTTTAGATGAATTAGAAACCTTTGCAGATGCTATCAATACGAGCACAACACCAATCGTAACATTACATGATGGTACTGAAGCCTTACGTGTTGCGACCATGATAATAGATCAATTTTAAAAAATAACTTAAATAAAATTTTCGCTTTCACGGAAATAAAAATAAACGTTCAAATGAAAAATGTAGCAGTAATTGGAGCTGGAACAATGGGTAACGGAATTGCCCATACCTTCGCTCAATCTGGATTTAAAGTACAACTTATAGATATTAGCGAAGCCTCTCTTAAAAAAGGAATGGAAACTATTTCTAAAAATTTAGATAGAATGGTTGCAAAAGAAAGAATCACTGAAAGTGATAAGCAAACCACTCTAGGAAACATTACGACATTTACAAGTATTACTGAAGGTGTAGAATATGCTGGACTTGTTGTAGAAGCTGCAACAGAAAACATTGATTTAAAACTAAATATTTTTAAGCAATTAGATGAAGCTTGCCCAGAAGACACAATTTTGGCAACCAACACTTCTTCTATTTCTATTACTCAGATTGCTGCAGTTACGTCTCGTCCGGAAATGATTATTGGTATGCACTTCATGAATCCTGTACCAATTATGAAATTGGTAGAGATTATTCGTGGATATAATACTAGTGATGAAGTAACGCAAACAATCATGGAGCTGTCTAAAGCTTTAGGTAAAATTCCTACTGAAGTAAATGACTATCCAGGTTTTGTTGCCAACCGTATTTTAATGCCAATGCTTAATGAATCTATAGAAACGTTATACAATGGTGTTGCAGGAGTTACAGAAATTGATACTGTTATGAAATTGGGTATGGCACATCCAATGGGACCATTACAATTAGCAGATTTTATTGGTCTTGATGTATGCTTATCGATTTTAAATGTCATGTACGACGGATTTAAAAATCCAAAATATGCACCTTGCCCATTATTAGTAAACATGGTAAGAGCTGGGAAATTAGGTATAAAATCTGGTGAAGGTTTTTATGATTATTCTGAAAGTAGAAAAGCTGAAAATGTAGCAAAGCAGTTTGCTAAGTAGCTAGTAGTCGGCACTGAGTGCTAAATACTGAATACTCAGCACTAAATACTAAAACATGGCAAAAATACGTCCCTTTAAAGCAGTAAGACCAACTCGAGACAAAGTAAGCCTTGTGGCTTCTCGCTCGTATCAAACTTATACGCAAGCCGAACGTGAAGCGCGATTAGATTATAATCCGTTTTCATTTTTACACATTGTAAATCCTGGCTATAAGTATGCAAGAGAAATTACGGGTACTGAACGCTACACTTTAGTAAAAAACCGTTACTTAGAATTTAAAGAAGATAACGTCTTTATTCATGATGATATCGCTTCGTATTACATCTATAAAATTGTAGATAGAAATCATCAAGTATTTAACGGTATTGTAGCTGCAGCAAGTGCTGAAGATTACGAAAAAGATATCATAAAAAAGCATGAAGATACTATTGAGTATCGCGAACATATTTTTAAAGATTATCTAAAAACTGTTGGTTTTAATGCAGAGCCTGTTTTACTTACCTATCCAGATAATAAAACCATCTCAAACATCATTGAAGAAATACAAAAAGAGCGTGCTGAATTTGAATTCACAACAACATACCGAGATACACATTATCTATGGAAACTAGAACAGAAAGATGCTATTGAAATAATACAAAAAGAATTTGAAAACATGTCGACCATTTATATAGCAGATGGTCATCATCGTTCAGCTTCTTCATATTTGCTATATAAAGATCAAAAGGAAAGCAATCCTAACCATACTGGCAATGAATCTTACAATCATTTTATGTCTTTTTTAATTCCAGAATCTGAATTGAAAATTCATGAATTCAATAGACTTGTAAAGGATTTAAACGGATTGTCGAAAGAAGAATTCCTTATTCAATTAGATACTATTTTTAGAATTGAAAACAGAGGTGTCATGCCATACAAACCTTCAAAAAAACATCATTTTAGTATGTACCTTGATGGCGAGTTTTACTCCTTATATCTCAGAAAGTCACTTTATAATTTTGAAACAGCTTTAGATGCTTTAGATGCTCAAATTTTATACCATACGATTTTAAAACCTATTTTAGGTATTAACGATTTACGTAATGACGTACGCATAGATTATATTAATGGAAAAAAAGATATCATTAATGTAAAAGGGAGAATTGATAATGGCGAATTTGCTGTTGGGTTTGGTATGGTTCCTGTTACTATTAATGAAATAAAACAAATTGCAGACGAAGGTCTCAAAATGCCACCAAAGAGTACATTTATTGAACCCAAATTACGAAGTGGAGTGACAATTTATGAATTCTAAAAAACAGCTTAAATAATGAAACCAAAATTGTTTCTTATAGTGTTTTTAATTGCCACAGCATTATATTCTCAAGACTTTGAAGGTGTAGTGACTTATAAAGTTGAATATCCTAAAAACAATTCGTCTTTAACAGAACAAGAACTTAAAAAGGAATTAGGCACAGCTGTAACCACATATTTTAAAAACGGTTTTTATAAAGAGCATACGAATTCAAAATTTATGAGCTACCAACTTTTTAGACATACAGATAGTTTAATTTATTATAAAAACGATAGCAAATCTGACACCTTACTTTTTTATAGAGCAGACACTAAAACCGGTGAGGAATTTTCATATGAAATTGAAAAAAAAACAGATACTATTTTAGGATATATATGTGACAAGCTTTCCATCAAAGACAAATATGGCACAAAAACATATTATTATTCTAGCAAACTTTCATTAGATCCTAATTACTATAAAAGCTTTACAATTTCAAATAAAGATAAAGTAGTAATGCTCATGCAAGCCATATATCTAAGATTAGAGATGTCGTATTCAGCATTATCAATTGATATTATTGCTACAGACATCAAAAGAAAAAAATTAAAAAAATCTACATTTAGAATACCAAAACATCGCGTTTTAATTGAGAGCAAGTTATAACTATGGATATCAAACAAAACCTAGACAACATAAAATCCCAGCTTCCAAAACATGTCACATTAGTTGCCGTGTCTAAAACAAAACCTATAAGTGATTTAAAGGAAGCTTATAATGCTGGTCAACGCATTTTTGGCGAAAACAAAATCCAAGAAATGGCTAGTAAGTTTGAGCAAATGCCAAAAGATATTAAATGGCATATGATTGGTCATGTACAACGCAATAAAGTAAAGTATATGGCTAAATTCGTGAATTTAATTCATGGTGTTGATAGTTTTAAACTTCTTAAAGAAATAAACAAACAGGCAGAAAAACACAATAGAACAATCAATTGTTTACTTCAAATAAAAATTGCAGAAGAAGACAATAAATTTGGAATGTCTTCAAAAGACGCATTAGCATTACTTAGGTCAGAGGAATTTTTAAACTTAAAGAGCGTTAGTATTACAGGTGTAATGGGAATGGCAACTTTTACAGATGATAATGATCAAATAAAACAGGAATTCACAAGACTCAAAATTGCTTTTGAAGAGTTAAAAACTATAGACGATTCAATAAAAAACCTAAGCATGGGAATGAGTAGTGACTACAAACTTGCAATTGATTGTGGAAGTACAATGATTCGTGTAGGAAGTAGTATATTTGGAGCTAGAATTCACACTAAACAGTAGACAAAACCACACTTTTAACTCCTAAATATAAATAACCTATTTACGCAATACTTGACATAGAAACCACAGGCGGAAAATACAATGAAGAAGGCATTACAGAAATCGCCATCTATAAATTTGACGGTCACCAAGTGATTGATACATTTATTAGCCTAGTAAATCCAGAGCGTGAAATTCAACCTTTTGTAGTTAACCTTACTGGTATTAATAGCAATATGCTTAAAAATGCGCCTAAGTTTTACGAAGTAGCTAAACGCATTGTAGAGATCACCGAAGATTGTATCATTGTTGCTCACAACGCACAATTTGATTATCGCATATTGCGAACAGAATTTAAACGTTTAGGTTTCGGTTTTAAACGAAAAACACTTTGTACAGTAGAACTTTCCAAGCAATTAATACCTGGTCAATTATCTTATAGTCTAGGAAAATTAACGCGTGCTTTAGGTATTCCTGTAAGTGATAGACATAGAGCAAATGGTGATGCCATAGCAACAGTAAAACTCTTTAAAATGCTGCTTAGTAAAGATTTAGATAAACAGATCATAAAGGACAATGTTAAGACTGAAATTGTAACACGCTTAAAAGACAACCATAGAACAATTATTGATGCTTTACCATCTATTACTGGCGTCTACTATATTCATGATGAAAATGGTGACATTATTTACATAGGAAAAAGTAAAAATATAAAGCATCGTATCAATCAACATTTCACAAATAATAGTACAAAGTCTAAGAAACTTCAGCTCTTAGCAAAATCGGTTACTTATGAAGCGACAGGAAACGAACTTGTGGCCCTTTTGAAAGAAAGTGAAGAAATAAAACGAAACAAACCACTATATAACAGAGCGTTAAAGCGAACTATGTTTACCCATGCCTTATATAGTTTTAAAGATAAAAACGGTTATATCAATTTAAAAATTGATATAACAAGTTCAAATGAAAAACCTATAACAACATTTAGCAATATGCAAAGTGCAAAAAGCTTTATGTTTAAAATCGTTGAGAAGCATGAACTCTGTCAAAAGCTAACTGGCCTTTATCCAACAAGGACTAATTGCTTTAATTACACCATCAAAAGTTGTTTTGGTGCTTGTATAAAAAAAGAACCTGCTGCTGATTATAATAAGCGTGTTGAAGATCTTATAGCTCAAAACAGCTATGAAAATAAAAACATGGTCATTATTGATCAAGGTAGAGACCTCGATGAGAAAAGTGTTATCTATATAGAAAATGGTGTATTTAAAGGTTTAGGTTTTTATAATCTGAATCACCAAATAAACAATATTGAAGTCTTAGAATCTATTATAACGCCAATGGAAAACAATAGAGACACGCAGCATATTATTCAAAGTTATTTAAGACGACATAAAAAAGTAAAAACCATATCTATTTAAAATTTCTCATAATGAAATCATTTTTACTATGTATTACATTAGCCTTAACATTACACATACAAGCACAAACAGGCTTTAACACTGAAGGTTTTGAAGTAACAAAACAAGATATCGAACTTAATGTTTATGAAAAAGATTCTACT
This sequence comes from Flavobacteriales bacterium 33_180_T64, assembly GCA_002162685.1. Lineage (GTDB taxonomy): Bacteria > Bacteroidota > Bacteroidia > Flavobacteriales > Flavobacteriaceae > Psychroserpens. The sequence goes on along the minus strand of MAAQ01000014.1, from coordinate 63,765 downwards.
GCTAATGCTTTAGTTATCTATGAAATTGGAAGGAGCTTTGTAGACAGAGAAACATTTTTATTAAAAACTGAAATCAAGAAAAAACTAAAGATTTTAAATCGTAACGGTTTTGAAAAAGCTACTGAAACTGTTTACTTATATGTTAAGAATGGTAAAAAAGAAAAAGTTTCAAAAATAAAAGCTACAGTTTATAATATCGAAAATGACAAGGTCACACGAACCAAGTTAGATAAAAATTCAATTTTCAAAGAACAATACAATGAGAATTACACGCTTGTAAAATTCACATTTCCAAATATCAAAGAAGGTTCTGTTATTAACTACAGCTATACAATTGAATCTCCATATTTTTTTAAATACAAAAGCTGGTATTTTCAAGAGGATATTCCAAAACTACATAGTGAATACCAACCCAGTATTCCAGGTAATTGGGAGTACAATATAAAATTAGTAGGTGGAAAAAAACTACATACAAACGAATCATCACTTAGAAGAAATTGCCTTCAAGTTCCTGGTGCTGGTTCATCAGATTGTGGCGATTATATTTATGTAATGAAAGATATTCCAGCATTTGTTGATGAGGAATTTATGACTACGAGTGAAAACTATATGGCAAGAATTGAATATGAACTAAAAGTTTTTAGGGGATTTGATGGCAGAGTAGATAATATTACTAAAACATGGAAAAGTGTTGAAGGCGAACTTAAAAGTGACAACAATATTGGTAGACAATTAAAAAAAAGCGGCATTACAAAAGGCTTACTTAGTGAAGATATTATAAGCAAAAGTAACCCTTTAGAAAAAGCTCAAGCCATCTTTAAATATGTACAGAACACATATACATGGAATGAAAGTTTTAATATTTTTAATGAAGTTTCTGTAAAAGACTTAGTACAAAACAAATCGGGAAATGTTTCAGAAATAAACATTTTACTTCATAATTTACTTAAAGCCAATGCTATTGATGTAAAGCCTATTTTAGTTTCTACAAGGAATAATGGTTTAGCTACAAAAATTTATCCCGTAATCTCTGATTTCAATTACCTTATAGTTCAGGCAACTATTGATGGGCAAAATTATCTACTAGATGCAACAGATAATTATTTAGCATTTGGACAACTCCCTTTTAGATGTCTTAACCAATATGGACGCTTATTAGACTTTAAGGATGGTGGTTACTGGGTAGATATTGAAGCCAACCAATTAAGTCTCAAGAAACATCAGGTTAGATTAATTATTGAAAATCAAACTCTTAAAGGCAGCATTTCAACGAAAAGTACAGGATACCACGCTATAAAAGCTAAAAAAAGATACTTTAACAATCCTGATTCATATTTAGATTCTTTTGTGAATTCTAATACAACAACACAATTTTTAGAGCACGATTCACAAACAATAGATCAAACAAATCCTGAGTTTTCTGAAACATTTAGAGTAGAGCAAAGCTTAGACAATGTTGGAGATAATTTCTATATCAATCCGTTTGTAATTACATTTTTTGATGAAAACCCATTTAAACTACAGCAACGTACTTATCCTATAGATTTTGGTTACAGTGATGCATATATATATACTGCAGAAATAAATACTGAAGGTTATGAGGTTATTGAAATTCCAAGGACTACTAGAGTTTCACTTCCTAACAAAACAGGAACATTATTATTTAATGCAAGTAAAAGTGATAATTCGATTATCATCTATTTTAAATTTAATTTTAAAGAAGCCATTTATGGTTCTGAATATTACGATGCATTAAAGCAATATTTTGCATCTATAGTAGATATTCAAAAGAACTCCTTAATCGTATTAAAAAAGAAACAATAACTTTTTAGTACATTTGAACTAATGAATAAAGACAATCAAAAATCTAATTGGCAAAAAAAACTTCATGAAATCATTTATGAAGCCGACACGCCTACTGGAAAATTATTTGATGTTGTTTTACTCATACTAATTCTTGCAAGTATTATACTAGTAATGCTTGAAAGTATTGATTCGTTTTCAGAAGAGTACGCTTCGTTTTTAAACATTTCCGAATGGATTATTACAATTCTATTCTCTCTAGAGTATGTAGCTAGGATTGCAACAGTTAATAAACCCACAAAATACATCTTTAGCTTTTATGGTATTATCGATTTATTATCTACAATTCCAAAATACATATCGTTTTTTATATTAGGTTCAAGTTCTCTATTAGCGATAAGAGCGTTGAGGTTATTACGTGTTTTTAGAATTTTAAAATTAGCACGTTATATTGGTGAATCCACAAATTTTGTTCGTGCACTAAAAGCAAGTCGCGCAAAAATAGTAGTGTTCCTATTTTTCGTTGTAATTCTATGTATCATCTTAGGCACAGTAATGTACCTCGTAGAAGGGAATAAAAATAGTGGTTTTACAAGTATTCCAAGAAGTGTCTATTGGGCAATTGTAACTTTAACAACTGTTGGTTATGGAGATATTGCACCTGTAACAGCTTTGGGTCAATTTATTGCATCTTTAATTATGATAATGGGTTATGGTATTATCGCAATACCTACAGGAATTGTCTCTTCTGAAATGACAAAAGTTAATAAACGCAATGTACAAATGAACACACAATCTTGTCCGAATTGTTTAGCCGAAAATCATCGAGATAAAGCTACTTTTTGTCATAATTGTGGCACTATTTTAAATGAATAATAAATACTTAATCTCTATTGTTGGTCCTACTGCCATAGGAAAAACGGCACTTAGTATTAAACTAGCTAATCATTTTAATACTGAAATTATTTCGGCAGATTCTAGACAGTTTTATAAAGAAATGCAAATTGGTACTGCAGCTCCTACTCCAACTGAATTAGCTGCAGCTCCACACAATTTTATTAAACATATCTCAATTAATGATGATTATAATGTAGGTGCTTTTGAAAGAGATGCTATTGCATTACTAACCAAACTGTACAAAAAACACAACGTTATAATAATGGTTGGTGGATCTGGTTTGTATGTAAATGCAGTAACTCATGGCTTAGATCAATTTCCAGAAGTAGACCCATTGATTAGAGAAGAATTAAATATTAGGTTACAAAAAGATGGTCTTGAAAGTTTGCAATTTCAGCTTAAAAAGTTAGACCCAAAAGCGTATAATACTATTGCTATTGATAATCCGCATCGAGTTATTAGAGCGTTGGAAGTTTGTATTTCAAGTAAAAAGCCCTATTCTTCTTTTTTAAATGCAGAAAAAAAAGCACGAGATTTCAAAACAATCACCATAAGCTTAACAGCAGACAGACCTCTTATTTATGACAGAATCAATACACGTGTAGACCTTATGATCGCCGAAGGTTTGTTAGACGAAGTAAAAAAACTAAAACCTAAACAACAATTAAACGCATTAAATACAGTAGGCTACAAAGAGCTCTTCAAGTATTTAGATGATGAGTGGACTTTAGATTTTTCAATTTCAGAAATAAAGAAGAATACACGACGTTTTGCAAAACGGCAATTGACTTGGTTTAAGAAGGATAAGGATGCGATTTGGTTTGATTATGAAGCCAATATCGAAAATATAGTTGCTTGTATTGAGCAGCAAATAAGAGAGATTTGAAATGTATCTTTAAAAATAAAACACAAAAACTCTTATTTTCAATTAATTAACACTAGATTTGCATCTTAAATAATTTAATATATATTATGAGTAAAGGTACCGTAAAATTCTTCAACGATTCTAAAGGATTTGGATTTATCACAGAAGAAGAAAACAACAAAGAACATTTTGTACACATTTCAGGTTTAATTGACGAAATTCGTGAAGGAGATGAAGTAGAATTTGAATTAACTGAAGGAAAAAAAGGATTGAACGCAATTAACGTAAAAGTTATATAATTTTCGATATTTTTTAAAACAAAAAAGCCAATCATTAAGATTGGCTTTTTTTTATACCTCTAATATTATTTAAGCGTCTTGATTAACGACTAACCTAAAACCTTCACCATGAATATTTAAAATTTCAACTTTTCCGTCTAATTTTAAATATTTTCTAAGCTTAGCAATATAAACATCCATACTTCTAGATGTAAAATAATTATCATCTCTCCATATTTTTGTCAATGCCAATTCACGTGGCATTAAATCATTTTCATGAAGTGCAAGCATACGTAATAATTCGTTCTCTTTTGGAGATAATTTAATTGGATCTTTACCATCAAATTTCAAGAAACGTAGTTTAGAGTTTAAATCAAATCTTCCAATCTTAAACTCAAATTGCTTACTATCTGCTATTGTATCTGTAGCTTTACGCTGAATAATAGCTTTAATTTTCATAAGTAATACTTCACTATCAAATGGCTTATTTAGATAATCATCTGCACCAACTTTATAACCTTTAAGAACATCTTCTTTCATTGCCTTGGCGGTTAAAAAGATAATTGGCACATCTGTATTTTTTTCTCTAATTTCTTTGGCTAAAGTAAATCCATCTTTATAAGGCATCATTACATCTAAAATACATAGATCATAATCATCTTTTTTGAATTTCTCGAAACCTTCCATTCCGTTTTTTGCATGAACCACATCATAATCGTTCATGTTTAAATAGTCTTTTAAAACTGTTCCGAAGTTTGGATCATCTTCTACTAAAAGTATTTTCTTATTTTGCTCTTCCATAATTTATGATATTAATGGTAGCTTTATTGTGAATGTGCTACCTTTTCCCTTTTCACTTTCTACTGATATATGACCTTGATGGTCGTCAATAATTCGTTTAACATATGATAAACCTAAACCATGACCTTTTACATTGTGTACATTTCCGGTATGTTCTCTATAAAATTTTTCGAACACCTTTTTTTGAACTTGCTTAGACATTCCATTTCCTTGATCTGAAATCTTAAGCAGTATATTATTTCCTATATTTTCTGTATAAACATCAATTTTAGGCACTCCATTACTATACTTAATTGCATTATCTAAAATATTTACAATCACATTAGTGAAATGTGTTTCGTTTGCTAAAACCGAAGATTTATCTGCTTTTAAGTATGTTTTTACATAGCCTTTGCGATCTTCAACTAATAATTCTACATGTGTTAATGCATCTTCAATTAAGTCGTGAAGTTTCACTCTTTCCTTACTAATATTGAGTTCGTTTTTTTCTAATTTAGAAATTCGTAATACATTTTCTACTTGAGCATGCATACGTTTATTCTCTTCTTTAATCATTTTCAAGTAACGCATTACTTTATCTTGATCATTAATTATTTTTGGGTTTTTAATAGAATCTAAAGCCAAATTTATAGTCGCAATAGGTGTTTTAAATTCATGCGTCATATTATTGATAAAATCAGTTTTAATTTGTGAAATTTGACGTTGCTTTATTAATTGATAAATTGCACTAGAATACGCTAAAACTATAATCAATGTAAATATAATAGAGAGTACTATCATTCCAAATATTGAAGATAACAAGTACTTTCTACGTTCTGGAAAATCAACATATAATGTATAATTACTTTTATTATCATTATCTGCAAAAACTGGAATACCAACTGTAGACTTTACACTTAAATCGAAATTATCTGATTGAATTTTAGTTGATAAATCTTTATCATAAATCGCATATTCAAAAGCTGTATTTATACCACTACTTTTAAATTGTAATTCTAATAACTCTGAAACTACTTTGTTAGTAATACGCTTATATACTGGAAAATTTTTATAAACTTTTCGATAATTAGATTTATATATTTTACGCCCAACATCATCTAAAGTACTATAATCTGTAAATGTTTGCGTTGGCGTTAAATTAATTTTACCATCAATTGAATTACGCTCAAAAACTTTAGTTTCACTAACATTAGTGAATCTACTTATGTTTATACTGTCTGTACCAATGTCAAAGAACAAGGATGGAACTTTAAAGCTCTCTTCCGATATTGCATTTTTAAATCGAATTGCCTGATTAGTTTCTTCATTAAAAGAATCAAAAATTAAGAGTTGCTTAATTTCTGTTGTATCAGGATTCCGACCATTATTCACTGCTTCTTTGTATAATCTATCATAACTAAGAAGCTCCTTATCTTCAATAGCTTTAGAAACCGAAATAAGAGAACGCTTAACATTTAAAGTAAATTGTTTCTCTTCGTTTCTTAAAGTATTATTAATAAAAAATGCTTGAACGAAGATGATGCCAATGAGAGATAAACTCATTAAAACCACCAATAAAATGAATAGCTTTTTGCCCATCATTCAAATTTAGTATTTTAACATTTAGGATTATTAATGTTTAACCTTACATTAACAAATATGTTAATTTTTAAGTTTTTTTATTTGTTTTAGAATAGATTGATGAATTTCTAGAACTTGTGCTTTAGTGTTTCTTAAATTATCGTTAACAATTACAAAATGAGCTCTTTTCATTTTTTCCTGATCACTCATTTGATTATCTAAAATAGCTTCAATTTTAGATCTCTTAGTATTGTCTCTTTTTATTACTCTTTGAATACGCGCTTCTAAATTTGCGCTAACGGTTATTATAATATCATATTCAGCCTGTTTATTTTGCTCAAAAATAATAGCAGCTTCTTTAATAACATAACTAGCTTTTTGTTGCTTTTTCATCCATCTTTTAAAATGTGAAGCAACCTTAGGATGCACAATAGCATTCATTTTAACTAGATCATCTTTACTTTTAAAAATTTTTGCAGCTATAAAAGTTCTATTAATCTCTTTACCAATATAGGCTTCATCACCAAAGAGCGCTATCAGTTTTCTTCTAATAACTTTAGAAGTCACCATTAATCGCTTAGCTTCAACATCAGCGATATAGACTGGTATATCAAGTGCTTCAAAAAAATTAGCTACAGTAGTTTTACCACTTCCAATTCCTCCTGTAAGTCCTACAACTATCATTTAATAAATATATATTCGACTTTATTCTGTTTCATTCTAGCAGATTTAACCTTGTCTGAACTAACAATCAATTTAGGCACAAAAAAAGACTTCTCTGTTTTTGAAATATCGTTATAATTACACTCAACCCTAAAGTCATTAACTTTTATATTTTTATAATCTTTCAAGCTAAGGTAATAGACAACTTTAATATGCTTAGGGAAATAGTTTAATTCTACATTGTTAGGTATATTTAAAATCGTAATTGGAATCTCAAATGTTCCTTCTGTAAATTTTTCTACTTCAGCAGTTATCTTAATATTTTCTTCGGAAAGTTTTAAACGTTCAGATGCATTTAAAAGCTCTAAACTAACGATTTCATTTATATTCGTTTTTACTTCATTTAAATCAAAAGGTATTGTCTCAACAAAATCAATTTTAGAAATTTCTTGTTCGGCGCCAATAATTTTTACAGAATCAGGTCGAATCTTAACACCATATAGAGCGTCATAACCTGAAGCATAATTAACTTTAGACTTTAAAACTACAGGTACTTTTTTAAAACTTAATATCCCATAAGGCAATACTAATGTATCAGGCTTAACAGATACAATATCTACCATTTGACCTAATTGCTGTTTTAAATCATAAGTTCCTTTTTCTGCTAGCCATATATATGTATTATCCTTTGAATTTGTAATAGTCTCCAAATCTAAATCATAAGTGGACTTATAAAAGTAATAGGATAGCAAATTAAAACCATGTGTAGAAACAGTGACATTAATTTTTGGGATACTATCTAATGTTATAATATTATTCTCAGGAAGGTTTTTAAATGTTATAGAAAAAGGAATGGTTTCTACATAAGTTTCAGAAAGCTTAGTAACCACTAAAATCAAAAATGAAATTAAAAAGAAAAGTCCAAAAACATTAAGTGTTTTGTTTTTTGAAGATCTGGTTAATTTTGATTTTATACTACTTAACATTTTTAAAGAATAATTTTGGAAACCGTTTCTTCGGGTCTTTATTTAATAATTCAATTGCAAACGTTGATTTTAAAAATCCATAACCGTAACCAAAGAATTGAATAAAAATAGCTAAAATTGCTTGAAAAGCCACACTTAAATTCATTGTGGAAGTTAGTGCTAAAACAAAAGCACTAAGTATATAAACACCATAAACCGCTAAAGGCAGTTTAAAACCTAGTAAAAACGACACAGAAGCAGTTATTAATCCTAAACAAAACAATGTAGGAAACCAATACGTTACACGTTTAGTTTTTGGATGCCATTTATTAAGTATAGGTCTTACCATACCAAACTTATGCACTTGTTGGTAAAATTTTTTCCATGAAATACGTCTTTTATGAAATACAAAAGCCGCATTAATCAATACAGTTTGATAACCTAAATTATTTAATCTAATTGATAAATCTGGATCTTCTCCTGGATGAATTAATCCAAAGCCTTTAGAATCTATAAAAGCACGTTTAGACAACCCCATATTAAAACTTCGTGGTTGAAATTTCTCGTCAGATGAATTTCCTCCTCTTATTCCTCCAGTTGTGATAAATGAAGTCATGGCAAAATTTATTGCTTTTTGAAGATTAGTAAACGATTGATGCGCAGCATCTGGCCCACCAAAACAGTCAATATAATTTAAAGTTAAATACGACTGAACAGTTTCTAAATAATGAGGAGGCAATAAACAATCTGAATCCAAGATTATAAAATAATTTCCCTTGGCATTTTGCATACCAAAGTTTCTAGAATCTCCAGGACCTGAATTATCTTTAAAGTAATATGAGATATCTAAGTCTTGGCTAAAAGCATTTACAATATGTTTACAATCTATAGAAGAACCATCCTCAACTATAACAATTTCAAAAGGAATAGTTCCTTCTAAATTTTTAAAACTACAAAGCAGTTCTTCAACTTCATCGGGTCGATTATAAACAGGTATAATAAATGAAAACTGTAATGTACTCATACCTTACAAAGGTAGCTATTGTATTTAAATTATTTATATTTAAAGTGTAATACAAATTAATAAGAAATGAAATCAAAAAATATCTTTATTCATATACCTAAAACTGGAGGGACAACCATTAATTGTGTTATGACAAAATCTGAATGGCAAACGGAACCTGATTTTAATTACAGGCATATTCTTTATGATACTAAGAGGTCAAATTCTGGTGATATATTTAATCCTTTAAAGAATGATATGTATTCTGATTATGAGATTTTCACTATGCTAAGAAACCCAGTAGACAGAATTATATCTGAATACTATTTCATTAAAGACAGACCAGAATTTATGTCATTAATAAAACCCATTCCTAAAAATCTTCTTGAATATGTAAAGCATAAACAAACCAGAAATTACATGGTAGGCTTTATGCTAGGTAAACGAATGTATGATGAAGAACTAGTATCAGAAAACGACTTACAATTGGTCATAAATACCATAAAAAATTTAAATATAAAAGTTGGTTTTTTTGAATCGTATGAAAAGTCAATGAAATACTTCAGTTCAATTACCGGCATTAAATGGCCAAAGACAGTTGGTATTAAAAGAAAAACCTTAAATAGACCAGAAATAGAAGACGTATCGGATACTATTAAAAATATAATCACAAAAAATAATGCACTTGATTTTGAGTTATATAATTACTGTAAAAGCACATTTGACACTATAAATATTACAGACAGTAATTCAAATAAAATCAATTTCAAAGGCAATGAATATGACTATATCATGAAATATACGCAACGATTTAACGTATTACAAGTTGGTTTAAAGAACACAAATTTTATTGCTCAAAATCAATTATTTTTTAAAGATTTAAATCAAGTTTTACATGAAAAACTTAAAATGACAGATGGCAAATCTTATGTATTAATATGGAATGACTGTTTTATAAAGTCTTATAATGAAGCACATCCAAATACTGAATTGTCCAAAAAATTTATGACTTTAAGCCTTAATTTAGAACCCTTAAAAAAAGTTAAAGAAATAAGTAAAATTCTTGACAAGGGATTTAAAGGAAAGAATGCTAATAACAACAAAGTGTTGACATTTAAAGCGTCTAATTTAAATATGAATTTAAGACTAAAAAAAGATTTCTTTTCTATTCTTAAATCAAAAATAAGATAATATAAAAAAGCCCAATCATAATGATTGGGCTTTTAAATTTATAAACTTAAAGTATCTTACTTCTTAACAATTCTTACTGTTTCAGTAATACCACCAATAGTAACTTGAACAAAATAAGCACCTTGGCTTAATCCATTCATATCAATAGCGGTTTCAACAGTATTAGGTGTCATTTTAACAACTTGTTGACCTAACATGTTATATACAATTACATTTTGAATTTCTTTTTGTGCATTTAATTGTAACTCATTTTTAACTGGGTTAGGGAAATATGTAAATGCATTTTCATTTTCTAAAGAGTTTACAGATAATGTTGCATCTGCAGTAATATTAAATGTACCTTCAGTACGATCAGAACTTGTTGGTGGTGCTGGTGCATTACCATCACTCCAAACTCTAACATAATATGTACCATCAACTAAACCTGTAACAGTTAATGTTTCACCACCATTTGCATCAGAACATCCAAGTTGATCTGCTTGTAAACCTGAACATGAAGTATAAACAGCTACATTAGCTTGATCTGAATCACCAGTAATAACTGTAACGATATTTAAATCGTTTAATCCACCAGATACAGTAACTGAATACCAAACATCTGCAATAACACCAAATAAATCACAAGTAGGTTGCTCTTGAGAACCTGTTTGTGTTGCTCCAACTGTAGTTCCAGCTGTAGTAACTGTTAAAGCAAGTGCTTCAGCACTAGCACATACATCATTTGCAGGAGGAGGTGTTGCAGCAACACAAGTTACTGTCATATCATAAACACCAACACTACCAGCATTATAACCTTCAATTGCAATATAATACGTATCAGTACCATTAGCTGTAAATGTTAAGCTTGATTGACAACATCCACCACAAGCAGCATTATTATCATCATTACCTGCAACAAAAGTTAAAGCTCCTGATGTACCTGTATATACTAATAATGATGTATCATAAGCAGAAGGACATAAGTTTAAAGTTATATCTCCAGCACCTTCAGCAGCACTATCATAGCTATACCATACATTTGGCGCATCAACATCTGCACCACCACCACCATCAGCAGTACCTTCATCTAAAGTAGCATTTGTAGTATCTCCTGTATAGTTACCACCACAAAGAGCAGGTAAAGCGTTTGCAAAATCATCATTTAGAGGAGGACAAACAGCAGCAAATGTTAATGTTGAACTTGATGTAGTACATGCTCCATCATCATCATTTGTAACAGTAATAACTACATCTGTAGCATTAAGGTAAGATCCAAAAGAATATGTACCAGCAGTTAAACCAGCACTAGCAGGAGTTCCTTGATCATCTGTAATAGTTACTCCAGAAGCAGTCCCAATATCAGCAATTACAACTTCAATTGAAAAACCATCATCCACAGGACAATTAGATACAACGTTATAAGTACTAGAAGGAACTGAACATGCAGGACATGTAGCAGTTATTGTACCTGTTGTAATATTTGCAGGAGGTCCAGCAAGACCATAGTTTACATTTGCAACCTCTGCAGATAAAGCATCAAATATTCGATACCCACATTCAGCCGCATAATCAGGAGCGCCATCAGCTGCAGCGACATTAAAAACTGTTGTAACATCATCTCCAGCGTTAACTGTAAAAGTAAAAAGAGCAGAATCTGTACCAGCACCAAAATCACTGTTACCTAAAGTTAAAACAACAGCTCCTTCAACTAATACCTCCACAGAAGAAGCACCATTCCATCCATCTCCCCAAGAATCTGAAAGTTGAATTGTATAATCACATTGTGCTTTAGCAGAAAAGCTAAAAACAAATGTCATTACAGCTAATAAAATAAAAGTAATTTTTTTCATATTTAGTTATATTTATAGAGTTAAAGGTTAAAAATATGATAATTCTCTATTAAATTGAAGTGATTTTTCTTTAATCGATAAAAGGTAAATAAAAACGGTTAAACACAAAAAAATAATTAGCACCTAGACGTTTTTCTTTAGTTCTTAAAAAATTTATGCTTACTAACAGCATTTTTTGTTGTAATAACAATAATATAACAGCCTGAACTTAGAAATGATACGTCTAATTGATTAGTAAATTCCTTTTTCACTTCAATAACTTTTCCAAAGAGATTAATTAATTGTATTTGAGTAATAGGATTATTAGTTCTTACATTTAATATATTATGAACTGGATTTGGGTAGATAGTATTACTTATTATTTCATACGCATTAGCACTTAATGCAACACCTTCTGTTACTGTTAAAATCTGGTTTATCGAAATATTATAATGCGTCTCTTCCAGACCACTCGGCCAGTTTATTTTTATATAATCTATGGTAGAATTATTACCTAAACCAAAGTGTTCATTTCCTGAGTTTTGAGCGAGATATCCTTCTCCACATAGTGTATACCGATATTGCTTTTGGCCATTTACAGAAATTTCTATTCTAGCACCTATTGCATTTTTATTACTTTGAACACCTACCAATTTTAACTTAATCCAATTAGATGTATTTACAGTCGTATTTTGCCATAAAAAAATAGCCTCATCATTATTATTAGCAACTACGAGGTCTAACAATCCATCATTATCAATATCACCAACAGCGTTAGAGTAACTCTCCCTATTATCGTTTAGAAAGCTAGAGGTGTTTAGCATGAAGGTATTGCCATTATTATTTTCATAAAAAGCAGCTGACAATAACCCACTAACACTCCCGTCAAATTGTCCACTTACATACAAATCAATATCCATGTCATTATCAGCGTCAAGAAAAGTAGCACCCCAACCAATACTATTAAAGGTTGTACCAGATGCTACAGCTACATTTTGAAAAGTTTCATCACCATTATTCCTAAACAAAAAATTACCTGTAGGATTATTAGTAACATAAATATCGAAAAAGCCATCATCATTATAATCACCAACAGTTACAGACATAGCATCTATGGCTATATTTGTTCCAGATGAGACACTAATATCTGTAAAAGTTCCATCTCCATTATTTTTGTAGAGTTTATTCTCATAATCCAATTTATCGTTAGACACATAAAGATCTTGATACCCATCATTATTTATATCCAGAAAAGCTGAACAAAAAGAAAACGCAGGAGTTTCATCAATACCAGATTGCAATGTCACATCAGTAAAAGAGCCATCTCCATTATTTTTATAAAGTTTATTTGTTATATCTGATGTTCTATTGTTTAAAAAAACATCTAAAAAACCATCATTATTGAAGTCGCCCCAAGAAGCGCCATAAGTAAACATATTGCTAGTAATCATTCCAGTACCAAAAGTAATATCCTGAAAAATCATGCCGCCTAGGTTTTCTAATAACTTATTCCCATTAGTATCGCTAGTCACAAATAAATCATTATCTCCATCATTATCAAAATCTATCCATGTTACAGATCTTGTTTGATAATTTAAATATGACAAATTAAAATCTTGCTCTACAAAAGTTCCCATAAGATTTTTAAAAAATCTTATGTTGTTAGTACCTGATGATGTTAAAGTAATATCATCCCATCCATCATTATCAAAATCATAAAAAGAAACACCATTCCCCAAAGAAGTATCACCTATAGTAACATTAACACCTAAGTTAGTCGCTTTATTTTCAAAAAGTATTTGAGAATATCCATGACTCACAAAACACGTAAAGAACAATAGAAATTTATATTTTATTTGTTTTAATGACATCCATCAAATTTATAAAATTATAATTCAAAATTTACTATATAAAAAAAGAGGTCTTAAATAAGACCTCTTTTTCTATTTTAAAGAATAATATTATTCTTTAATAACTCGAATAGTCTTTACTTGGTTTTCAATAGAAACCTTAACTAAATACATTCCAGATTCTAAATTAGACATATCAATATTTTGTATTGTATTTTGACTATCTAAAGTAATAACACGTTGTCCCAAAACATTAAATACTTCAATATTATCAATAGCTCTTGGAGATTCTAATGATAGTACATTTTTTACTGGATTTGGATAATAACTAAACCCATTAAATGTGTTATCTTCAAGACCTAAAGTGCTTGGTGACCAAGCACAAATATTGAAATCTCCTTTGATATTATCTCCGTATTCCCAAACTCTTATTAGTAAAACATCGCCAGGTGTTAATCCTGTTAATTCAACTAAAGAAAAAGCTCCTGCTGGTGAATCATCATCATCACACTCTATAGACATTAAACTTCCAGCTGAACCAGAATAAACTTCCATAGTCGTATCTAAGATTGAGCTTCCAACTGCAACAGACGTTTCAATCGTTAACTCACCCGTACTAGGCACAACAACCTTAAACCAAACATCACCGCCTACATAACCAAAAACACCACATGATGGATCTCCTTCTCCAGAATCTGTAGCTCCTACATTAGAACTTAATAAAATGGATTCACATAATGTATCTCCTACTGATAGCGTAACTGCTCCGCCTGGTAAATCATTTTCTGGCGGACAAACTGTTGTTGTATGTGTTTCGGTACTAGCACATGTATCATCAGCAGCATCTTCCACAGTGATATCATAATCTGTAGCAGAAGCTAAACCTCCAATATTATAAGGAGAAGCTGTTCCATCTATTCCAGAAATTACTGCAAGACCATCAACTAAAATATTTACAGATGTAGCTGTTCCTAATGCTGTTACATCAACATCAATACTAAACCCTCCTTCTGATGGACAAGTATTTCCGCCATCGGTTAACGTAAACATCGCTGGTATACAAGTTGGTGGAGCTGTACAAGTTATAACTAATTCAAAAGTTCCTACATCAGCTGCATTATACCCTTCAATTGAAATCCAATACTGAGTTCCTAAAACAGATGTAAAGGTTGTTTCTGCTGTATAATTAACAGCTGAACCACCACATTCATCGTAACCATCATCAATACATGTAAGGGCTCCTGAAGCTCCTGTAAATACAAACATTTCAGTATCGAAATCAGTATTAACACATGTCGACAATGTCACAATATCACCAGTTCCCATAAACCCAAACCAAACATTTGGAGAATCTGTATCTGCATTAGTATCAGCTTCAATAGTAGCTGTATCAGGTGCATCAGCTTCATCGATCGTAGCAGCACTTGTATCACCTGCATATGTATTACCACATGAAATAGGTGTCGCATTAGCTAAATCATCATTTACTGGTCCAGGTTGTGGGCACGTATAATCAAATGTTCCAACAGTAAAATCACATACTGGATCTACTCCTGTTACTTCTACTGTTACTGAATCTCCACTATTATAAGGTCCTGTTGTTACAGTTCCTACAACTACTGGATATGTAGTTGTTCCATCATCAAAAACACTACCTGCATCTCCTGCATTTGAAACAACGTGATCTATTGTAAAAGTTCCTGTTCCATCTGGGTTACAGCTATCAACAGTAGTAGAACTATCAACAACTACTGAAGTACACTCTGGCACAACAGCACAAGTTAATGTAATATCTACAGTTCCTGTTGTTGTATTTCCTGATGCATAATGAGCTACATATACATAATATGTCTCACTCAATGTAGATGCAAATGTATGTGACTCTGTCCCTACAGACTGATCATCACAATTCACATTTACTAAAGCGCCACAAGCACCACTTGTTATTGCTACTTCATGATCAAAACTAGCATCAACAGATACCGTCATATCAGCTCCTGTTCCTGTAAACGTAAACCAAACTCCATTATCTCCCATTGAACAACCACTGCCTTCTTGGTTCCCTGTAGAACCTGCCGAAGTTGTATTTATAGTCTCGTCACACGCAATTGGTGTTGCATTGTCACAATCAATATTTGATGGTGGACAAAAGTTTTGAAAATCTCCTAAAGAGAAATCACAAACTCCGTCAGAATGCTCAACTGTTAAAGTTACAGAAGCACCATCTGCATAAGGCCCTGCAGTTACAGTTCCTGCCACTACAGCATATGTGTTTGCTCCATCATTAATAAATGTTCCGTCGCCTACACTAGAGACAACAACATCTACAGTAAATGTTCCTGCAAGACAATCTCCAACAATTGTAGAACTATCTACCGTCGCTGAAGTACAAGTTGGTGCTGTAAATGAAAATGCTTCAGAGACTTCCAATTCTTGCGCTTGAGTATCGTCCCATGCGCTAGAAGTGTCATCATCAGTCCCATCTGTAGGAGAATCACCACCATTATTAGCGACTAAAAAGCCACCTCCAGCTGGTTCACTTCTAATCTCATAGGTATCACCATCCCATGAATCTGCATATCTATCATAAGCATTAATATAGTAAGTAACTCCATCATCTACAGTAAATGCAGCATCAGTAATTAACCCTTGAGCATCTCCATAGGTTCCATTACCTTGTGCAAAAATAACAGCTCCCGTTCCATCAGGTCCTGTTGTAATACTTACCCATTTTTCAGTATCACAACAACCATTATCTATAGCTGTAAAATACAAAGTTGAAGTTTGCGCATTACTATACCACGAAAATGCTAGCATAGCAAAAAGCAAAAAAGTAATTTTTCTCATTTTTATTTGATTTTTAGTTAATGAATTAATTAATAACCCGTAAATTATTCATATTAATTCTCTTACAAGAAAAAACAGTATAACAAAACATCAACAAATCGATGAAGAGCAAAAAAAAGCCGACAAATTCACTGTCGGCTTTTTAAAATTTATGTGATAGTATAAAAACTAAGAAACATTTAAAGTTTTAATATTTAAAGACTAAAACTTGTTTCTATAGTCTTAATAATTTTATCGAAATATTATGCACTTTATCTACTCTTGGGTAAACGTATCCATGACTGCATCACTCACTCCCATATTACTAAACCCACCATCATTGTATAGATTTTGGAGTGTCACTCGTTTAGTTAAATCACTAAATAGTGTCACGGTATAATTTGCACAATCAAGTGCTGTAGCATTACCAAGAGGAGACATTTTTTCAGCATACGAAATAAAGCCATCAAAACCTTTCACTCCTTGCCCTGCCGTAGTTGGCGTAGGCGATTGTGAAATAGTATTAACTCTTACTTTTTTGTCTCTTCCGAAGAAATACCCAAAACTACGTGCAATACTTTCTAAATACGCTTTATTATCTGCCATATCATTATAATCTGGAAAAACACGTTGTGCTGCCATATAAGTTAAAGCAACGATACTTCCCCATTCATTCATGGCATCTGCTTTATATAACGTTTGCATTACTTTATGAAATGACATTGCTGAAACATCAGTTCCTTTTTGTGTCCAATCATATTTTTGATCTGTATACGGTCTGCCCTTTCTTACATTCACTGACATCCCTATAGAATGCAAAACAAAATCAATTTTACCACCAAGAATTTCCATAGACTTCTCTACTAAATTCTGTAAATCTTCTTCTGAAGTCGCATCAGCAGGTATTATTTGAGATCCTGTTTTTTCTGCTAATTCCTTAATTTGTCCCATTCTCATCGCAATTGGTGCATTAGTAAGAACAAAGGTTCCTCCTTCTTCATGCACGCGTTCTGCTGTTTTCCATGCGATTGAATTTGAGTCTAATGCGCCAAAAATAATTCCGCGCTTTCCTTTTAATAAATTATATGACATACTTTTTAAATTAAGATGTTAGTTGATTTTAAGTATTCAAAGGTAGTGTTAATTGAGTAATTGCTTGGCATGTTCTAAAGCTGAATTTGAAACATTTACTCCTCCAAGCATTTGAGCTATCTCAACGATTCGTTCTTCTGGATTAAGTTTTTTGAGTTGTGTTTGAGTAACATTATTTACATCTTCTTTAAATACTTTAAAGTGTGTATCTCCTTTTGCAGCAATTTGCGGAAGATGCGTTATTGTAAAAACTTGCATTGATTTACTCATCTGTTGCATTATACTACCCATTTTATTTGATATTTCCCCAGAAACTCCTGTATCTATTTCATCAAACATAATCGTTGGTAATTGGGTGTATTTTGATAAAATGGATTTAATTGCCAGCATAATTCTTGATAATTCACCTCCAGATGCTGCTTTTTTAAGCTCATTAAATTGCCCTCCTTTATTAGCTGAAAATAAAAACGTTAGAACATCTGTCCCATTTGCCAAAAACAACTCAGAATTATGCAATTCAATTTGAAACTTAGCATTAGGCATTCCAAGATTTAATAAAATGGCTTCTAATTGTGTTATTAATGTTGGAATAATTGCTTTTCTTTTATTGTGAATTATTTTAGCAATAGCATTGAGTTGCGTTGTTATAATTTCAATTTCTTTTTCTTTTTCAGCAATTGTAAGGTCTAAGTTTTCAGTAACTAAAACTCTATTTGAAAGTTCCTCTCTAATAACAATTAACTCATCAATGGAAGACGTTGTATGTTTTAGCATCAAATTATGAAGCAACTGCAGCTTTGCATTTACAATATTTAAACGATTTGGATCTGCTTCTAATTGGCTCTCTAAGTTTTCAATTTCAGAAAAAATATCATCAAGCTCAATTACGCTACTATTGACACGTTCATAAACAGCAGCATATTGCTTTCCAAAACTAGAGAGTTTTGACAATTGATTTTTAACTTCAGTTAGGTTTGCCAATACGCCTATATCCTCACTACTTAATAACTGATGAGAATGAGATAATTTCTCTTTAATTTCTTCTACATTATTAAGCGCTTCATATTCACTTTCTAAAGTTTCTAATTCCCCATTTACTAATTTCGCCTCTTCAAGTTCTTTTAAAAGAAACACATTATAATCTAACTCTTTTACAAACTCTATTTTTTTAGTTTGAAGCGTTAGTAATTCAGCGTTTAAAATTTTAAGTGCTTTAAATAGACTAGAATATTCAATAAGTGCCTTCGAACTGTCTGCTAAAGCATCAATAATTTGAAACTGAAAATCATCATCAGTTAATTGCATTGTTTGGTGTTGCGAATGAATATCTAACAGGCAATTTCCTAATACTTGAAGACTATCTAATTTAACTGGAGTATCATTAATAAAAGCTCTTGACTTTCCGGAAGGTAAGATTTCCCGTCTTATTATAGTAAGTGATTCATAATCTAAATCTTCGATTTTAAACAACGATTTTAAATTATATTTTGCAATATCAAAAGTGGCTTCAATTATGCATTTATTGCTTGAGTCTTTTACACTACTTAAATCTGCTCTTTTACCTAAAATTAGTGATAACCCACCTAAAAGAATAGACTTACCAGCACCAGTTTCTCCAGTAATGATTGACAAACCGTTATTGAAACTTACTTGAAGTTCATCAATAAGCGCATAGTTTTTTATAGTAAGTTGTGTAAGCATATAAACGTAAAAATTACAGTATGAAATTACTGAAATTAACTATAACACTAAATAAAGTTTAGAAATTTATTTTACGCCATTTTGATGAGTGCATTGGCGCAATTTTAGTTAATGTTGCAATTAAATCGGCGACATTAACAGTTGGTCCTCCACTAAATATTTGTTGAATTTCATCAGATTTGGCATCAAAAAACACACGCATTAAAAATGAATTTGGTCGTCGACTATTCATAACCCTTAATGTCTCAATAGACTCAGCCACTATATTCTTTCCTTTTTTAGCATCACCACTCATTTCATCTAAGCCCATTCTATGATAAGTATACATTACTTTTCTAAATTCTTTAAATGTAGGTGACATCAGATTATCAATTAAAACAAAACGTGTTTGTTGACCATCTTCTAGCTTCCAGCCCTTAGCATTATTTTGCTGAGAATAATTTGAAATAGTTTGCGCTTGTTTATAGTAAACATCTCCTCCTCCTTTAGAAAATGTATCAGCATCTAAAGCTAACATCATGTAAATATGAAATGTGATAACAGAGACTAAATTAGATTCAAACTGAGTTGGATTAAATACAAAGTTCTGAAATTCTAAATATTGAAAATTAAAATTCTTATCATTAAAACTATAAATAGGCGTTCCGTAGTTAGAACCAAAAACGGGTCTTGAACTTTGAATTTGGAGTGTTGCTTGAAACACATCGGTATCATAGTTATCAATAGTAATAACCATACCGCAGTCAATTCGTTCCTGCGTTTTATAAGATTTATTAGTCCATTGTGTGTTATTGATAAACTCTGTAAGCTGACGTTCTAGTGTTTTAAAAACCTGAACATTTTCATTACCAGTTTTTTGTGCATTGACAACAACATTACAATTAAGTTCTTGTGACCAAGCATTAAATGAAATTAATACGAAAAGAATATATAAGTAATTACGCATGTATTTGTTTTAAAATTTGTTGCATCAAGTCTTTTGCTACTTCTGTTTTAGACTTTAATTCATGTTCTATAATATCATGAAATGCCGTTATAAAAGTAACTTTATTTGTTGAACCGCCAAAACCTGCCCCTTTATCATTTAAAGAATTAAGGACAATTAAATCTAAGTTTTTAGATTCTAGTTTCCCTTTAGCATGTTCTAATTCATTATTCGTTTCTAAAGCAAAGCCCACTAAAAATTGTTGCTTTTTTATAGCTCCTAGAGATTTTAGAATATCTTTTGTCTTCTCTAATTCAATAGTAAACGTTGTTTCTTTCTTTTTTATTTTTTGATCTGCAACATTTTTTGACCTATAATCTGCAACTGCTGCTGAAAGTATAGCTATGTCTGTAGAAGCAAAGTTATTGTGTACTTCGTCATACATTTCTTGAGCACTTACAACTCTAATTACATGAATCAAACTATGGTTTACTATTTGTTGTGAAGGGCCAGAAATTAAGATTACTTCTGCTCCAAGGTTTGCAGCTGCTTTTGCTATTTCAAAGCCCATTTTACCACTAGAATGATTTCCAATGAAACGCACTGGGTCTATAGCTTCATAGGTAGGCCCAGCAGTAAGCAAAACTTTTTTTCCACGAAGCGCTAATTTTCCAATGACATCATTTTCAATAAAAGCAATAATATCTTCAGGTTCAGCCATACGTCCTTCTCCAACAAGACCGCTTGCCAATTCTCCAGATGTAGCTGGAATCATCACATTTCCAAAGGACTTCAATTTATCAAAAGAATGTAATGTTGATTGATGTTTATACATATCCAAATCCATAGCTGGAGCAAAATACACAGGACATTTTGCAGAAAGATAAGTCGCCATTAACAGATTATCACACGTTCCATTTGCCATCTTAGACATGGTATTGGCTGTGGCTGGAGCTATAATAAAAAGATCTGCCCAAAGTCCTAACTCTACATGGTTATTCCACATATCATTATCATCATCTTCATTAGTAAATGAGGAATAGACCGGGTTTTTAGATAAGGTTGAAAGCGTTAAAGGTGTAATGAAGTCTTTTGAAGCAGGCGTCATAACGACCTTTACGTTAGCGCCTGCTTTTATAAATAGCCTTACTAGGCTGGCTGTCTTGTAAGCAGCAATACCAGCAGTTATGCCTAGAAGTATATTTTTGCTACTTAGTATAGACATCCTTGTATTATTCCTGAACGTCGTCGTCAGTATTTCTGTAATAAATTTTGTCGTCTAACCATTCTTGAACTGCTAAAGCGTGTGGCTTCGGTAGTTTCTCATAGAATTTAGACACTTCAATCTGCTCTTTATTTTCAAAGACTTCTTCAAGACTATCATTATAAGTTGCAAACTCTTCTAGCTTATCAACTAACTCACGTCTAATATCGGTATTGATTTGTTCAGCTCTTTTAGAGATTACAGAAATTGCTTCATAAATATTATCTGTTGGAGCATCTATGATATTTCTATCATAAGTTTCTGTTGTCGCAGGAGCAGTTGTCTTCTTTAAATCCATTATATATGTAAATTAACTTTTTGTATTAAATTCTTGTATTACTGAAGTCATTTCTTCATTCATCGTAGTGGCATCTTCCATTAATTCTGAATTTGGATAAAACCTCTTAAAGCTATTGTAATAATTAATTGCTGTATTTAATCGTGCTTCTTTTTTTCCTTTAACACTATTAATACCTAATTTATAAGCTGAGTCTAATCTATAAAACATAGCCTTTTCTCTAAAGCTTGTTCCTGGATAATCAACTAAAAAATTATCAAATGCTTTAATAGCTGCTTCATAATCTGATGACTCAAAATAGGCAATATTATTATAGAGTTTAGCTATTTCAAACGCTTTTTTCTCTAGTTTATAATCTAATTCTTTTATCAACTCATTTGCTTGAGGCAAAAACTCTGAATCAGGATATTTATTTACAAATAACTGTAATTTTTCTAGCGCTTCGATTGTTTCGTGTTGTTCTTTACTATACACAGGAGAAACATTATAATAACATTTTGCTGCTAAAAAAGAAGCTTCTTCTGCTTTCTCACTTTTTGGATATCTACTTTCAAACTGAGATAATTGATACCCTGCTGAAAAATACTCTTTAAGTTCATAAAATGACTTCGAGTACATATATGTTAATTTTTCAGCTTGAGGCTTACCTCTATATTGAGGGATTATTTGAGCAAAAAGCTTATTTGCTTTTCCCCATTTCCCGGCTTCATAGAGCTCTGTTCCTAACTTAAACTTAACAGCAACATCCTCAGACTTCATAGCTTTTTGAAATTCGCTACATGAGGTAAATACAGTAAGCACTAACAATAAATAAAATAATTTCTTCATAAATAAAAAACAGGTTGCAAAAGTACGTATTTATAACGTATTATAAAAACAAAATTTCATGCTAAAATAACGGATGAATTTAGGCTCTAGTTATGTTTAAGTAATATTTAACTTTTATTCTACGATTCTATTTTTTAAAGTGCCAACTTCAACTTTTGCTTTAATTCATCTGTAGCCTCAACTAATGGTAATCTAACCGTAGCTTTTGATAAATCTAAAATCTCTAAAACTGCTTTTATCCCAGCTGGATTATTTTCAGAAAAAATAAGCGACGTGATATCCATTAAATTAAAATGAATCTTATAAGCCTCAGCAGCTTTCCCTTCTAAGCCGAAGTTAATCATCGTTGTAAATTGTTTTGGCAAAGCTTGACCTAAAACCGAAATAACGCCTGCTGCTCCTGCTAAAATCACTCCAAGAGCTAAATCGTCATCACCAGAAATAACTAAAAAATTATCTGGCTTATCACGAAGTAGTTTCAAATACTGATGCACATTGTTTCCTGCTTCTTTTACCGCAATAATGTTATCAAAATCTTTTGCTAAACGCAATGTGGTTTCTGAAGACATGTTTGAAGAGGTACGCCCAGGAACGTTATATAAAATAATATCAACTGGTGAAGCTAATGATATCGCTTTAAAATGCTGATAAATCCCTTCTTGTTGTGGCTTACTATAATATGGTGATACCGATAAGAGTGCATCGATTTCTGTAAGATCAGTATTTTGAATTTCTTCAATAACTTGGGCTGTATTATTTCCTCCAATTCCTAAAACTAAAGGTACACGGCTATTATTAGCCTTTACAATTGTCTTTATAATATCTTGTTTTTCATGTTTGGTAATTGTAACACTTTCACCTGTTGTTCCACTAATAACGATATAATTTATACCATTATCAATATTATAGTTTACCACGTTTGTAAGTGCATTATGATCTACAGAAAGATCTGCATTAAAAGGTGTAATAATAGCAACACCTGTACCATGAAATTTAGTCATTATATTTTTTTTAAAACTGTTAAATATTTTTTCAATTCGTCTTTAAAGAGTGAAAATTCTTTAGGTTTCACATCTATTATTAAGTCATATAGCCTTTGGTCTTCATTCGTTAAACCTACTTTAAAGTTCGCTTTTGATAAGGCTGTTATTAAATTAAGCTCTAAATAACTCGCTTTATAAAAGCTAATTAACACATCAAACTTTGTATCAATAAATGTTTGTAAGTCGCTATTGTTTATTTTTCCTTTCCATCCAAAATCTTTCGGATTAAAATACGTATCCCAAAGTTCATTAGAATCTTTTGGGTCTTCAACAAAAGCAATAATTTTCACCTTTGCTTGTTGAATTTCTAAACTCTTAAAAAAGGACCTAAAAACTTCAAAATCTGAAAACTCACTAACATTTAAAATTAAACCTACCGTACTCATTTTCACATTACTTACTGCAACACTTCTAGCTGTTAACAATTTATTGATGTATTTTTGGTTTGATTTTTTCTTAAATGCTTTTAAAATCATTTATATTTATGCTTTGTACAAATGTAGTAAAAACACATCGTACGTTATTGCAAACTTTTCATAATAAAATCTATGAATTATAAACACTTAATACTATTTGTAACTCTAATTGCGTTTTGCTCATGTAAGCAAGATTATCGCCTCAATAAAATTGAAGGGAAGCAAATAAACATTTCTGATAGCTTAGCTATTAATCAAGATATTGAAGCCTTTATCAAGCCGTATCGTGAGAACGTTAATAAAAATTTAGATAGCATCTTAGCATATGCTGCAGACACCTACTCTAAATCAGATGGCGAGTATAATACTGCTATCGGAAATATGATGGCAGATGCAGTATATTATGAATCAAACCCCGTTTTTAAAAGTAGAACTGGTGAAGATATAGATTTTGTACTCTTAAATCATGGTGGTATTAGAGCTATAATTTCTAAAGGAAATATCACTAGTAGAACCGCTTATGAAATCATGCCTTTTGATAATTCTGTAGTTGTGGTAAAACTAAAAGGCGCTCAAGTTCAAGAGCTCATTGAATATTTAGTAAAAGCGAAACGCGCACATCCTATTTCTAGGCTAAACATTGTATTAGACAATGATGGTAATTTCAAATCTGCCGGACTTAATGGAAGTCCGATAGATTTCAATACAACTTATAACGTAGCTACAAACGACTACCTATATAGTGGTGGTGATCACATGGATTTCTTTAAAACAAATGATAGCCTATATATGCTAGATTATAAAATACGTAATGTGCTTATAGATTATTTTAAAAAAATAGATACACTCAATCCTGCTATTGACAACCGATTTATTCAGCTAAAAAATTAATTAAATGAAAAGAAGAGAGTTTATACAACAAACAGCTGCAGCTTCGACTTTAATTGGTCTTGGCGGAATGGGTTTATCATCATTTGCTACAGCATCAAAAAAAATCACAATATTACATACTAATGATGTACATAGCCATATTGATGCATTTGGTCCTGACAACGGAAGAAACCCTAATCAAGGTGGTGTTGCTAGGCGTGCTAGTTTAATAGAAGGCATTAGAAAAAAGAATCCAAATACATTATTATTAGATGCTGGAGATATATTTCAAGGCACACCATACTTTAACTATTATGGTGGTGAATTAGAATTTAAGCTTATGAGCATGCTAAAGTACGATGTTGCTACTATTGGAAATCACGATTTTGATAATGGCATTGAAGGCCTCTATGCGCAATTACCTCATGCAAAATTTGATTTTGTTTCTGCAAATTATGATTTTTCTAATACTATAATGGATACACATGTAAAACCGTATCGTATTATTATTAAAGACGGAATTAAAATTGGAATTTTCGGTTTAGGCATTGAACTCGATGGGCTTGTAGGCAAAAAAATGTACAAAGAAACTGTATATCTTGACCCTACTGAAAGCACACAAGAAATGACAAGAATACTAAAAAACGATGAACAATGTGATCTTATTATATGCCTATCGCATTTGGGCTATAATTATAGAAATGACTCAGAAAAAATTAGTGATCTTAAATTAGCTGAAACGACAAAGGATATTGATTTAATTATTGGAGGTCACACTCATACATTTTTAAAGAAACCCACAGTTGTAAAAAATTCTGAAGGAAAAAATTTACTTGTAAACCAAGTAGGTTGCTACGGAATTAATCTAGGAAAAATAGATTTTTACTTTGATACAGATAAAAATAAATCAGCAAACGGGACATCTATTATTGTGTAATCTAATTGATACAATTAAAAATTCACTCTAATTTCACGTAATTTATTGGTAGTTGGCACAAAATACGCTGTTAGATTAATACGTTTATCACTATTTCTATTCGTATGGTGATCGTATACATATTTATAAAGCAAGAATAAACCAGAAGTATGTAATACCCCTTCAAAAACCTCAAAAATCCAATAATAAACATATAGATTACAGATATAATTTAGAGCATTGGAAAACACAAAACAGAACACCATTAATAAAAACGTTATAGATTGTGCAGTTTCCCTACTCAAATATACTGCAAAAGCAAAATACATCATAGCGATTAAAGTAATCCCATGACAGATGTATAAGACTAAGTTTATAGTGTCTACAAAATTTTCTTTCGCAACACTATAAAGCGCATATAAAAAATAAGTGTTTAATAGTAAAACTAATACTAGATATACTGTTACTAAGCCTTCAAATTTAACTTTTTTTAATTTCCCTAAAAGCACAAAAACCAATAACAGATAAGCTCCAATATACATCGATTTCGATAGCTTATAAGCCAGATCTCCAAACTCAAAAACAGAAAACGCATCTCCAATAAAAAACACAAAAAAAATCGTTAGAAATACATTTGCCATTTTATTTAATTGACAAAAATAAAAAGTAAGCAAAATTGTTACTGAAATAAGTTTTGCTATTTTAGATACAATAATAAAATCAAAATATACTGCTATAGAGCTACTCAGTAAGAGTAGGACTAAAACGATAACTAATGCCATATTTGGCTTTAATTTATATTTTTTTCGCATGGTAGATTTTATAATCAGATAATGTAAATATATTAAAAATACGCATTTTAACGAAATTATCGTGCGTTTTATCGATTTTTTTATATTTATGTATGTTTTAAATTAATAATCGTCTAATAAACAATACACTTTATATTATGAAAAAACACATTCCATTATTATTAAGAATTATCATCGCTTTAATTTTAATACAGACTTTAAGATTTAAGTTTACAGCACACGTAGACAGCGTATATATTTTCACAAAAGTAGGTTTAGAACCTATTGGTAGAATTGGAATTGGTATCATCGAACTTATTGCAGGCCTCTTACTTTTATTTAGAAAAACAGCTTGGGCTGGAGCAATAATAACATTAGGTATCATTGGAGGCGCCATTATGATGCATCTTACAAAATTGGGAATCGAGATAAATAATGATGGTGGCATATTATTTTATACCGCTATAACAACATTTTTACTGGCTCTAACTGTAATTTACATCTATAAAAAAGATATCCCAATAATAGGAAAGAAATTAAACTTTTAAATCTTGTTGCTCCTCATAAATCGTATTATACTCTTGAGTTAATCTAGATTGTAGATAAAAGAAAACAAAAGCTCCAACTAAAAAGAATGAATATATAACACTTAGTGTATTATCTAAATCTGTAATATAATAATAAGCTATTTGTATAACCTCCGAAAACACAATACAAATTGCACCTATAAGAAGATTCATTGACTTTTTGGTATCATTATACATATAATTAATCAAAGCCAAACACACTAAAAACATAATTACTGTATTATACACCATCTCCACAGCATAAGAGTAATCATACTCAATCTCTGGCACAGATAAATCTGTAATCATATTTACCACAAATATTCCTAAAACAAAAAGCAATAATGATTGAAGTGGAAATTTTGAAATAGCCCTTTTAAAATTCATTATCGAAAAAATTCTGGCAATTAAAAACACATACGCTAAAACATATAGCAAATTGCCTAAGACATAATGTATATCTATTTCAGAACCATCAGGCGGAAGCACATTATAAGTCAAGTAATTATGAATCTCGGCTGATGCATATATAATTACAAATAACAGGAAAAGAATATGCTTTTTCTTTACTGTAAAAATATAATACACAGTAAGCATAAACATCGCCAAAGCCTTTATTCCAAAAGCATCAAGCTCACGCCCTAAAGACTGCAATCCCAAAAACAATATACTCAATAGTATAAGTAGAATTCCTAAAATTTTTTTTATGCTCATAACTTGCTCATTAGCAACGCAACAAACATACAAAAAAAATACATGTAAACGAATAAAAACGCATTTAATCGATTTAAATTCAGTTATTGTAGGAGTTTTAATTCAATTTTGATAAGAAATCTTTTTCAGAAATAATTGCTACACCTAGCGTTTCTGCCTTAGCACGCTTACTTGGCCCCATTTTATCACCAGCAACCAAATAATTTGTCTTAGAAGATATTGAAGACGAAACTTTACCGCCATTATCTTCAATGAGCTTTTTTAGCTCAGTTCTAGAAACAGTTTCAAAAACTCCAGAAACAACAATAGACAATCCTTTTAGCTTATCTGTTTGACCAGCTAACGCCTCTGCAGATAACTCCAATTGCAATCCGAAAGCTTTTAATTGATCTATAATTGATCTATTTTCTTCTGACGAAAAGAATTCAACAACACTATCTGCAATACGGCCTCCTATTTCATCAACAGCAACTAAATCTTCAATTGATGCTTGAGTAATTGCATCAATACTCTTATAATGCTTTGCCAATTTCTTCGCTACAGTTTCTCCTACATAACGTATTCCTATTGCAAACAAAACACGCTCAAAAGGAATTTGTTTAGAGTCCTCAACACCGTTAACCAAATTCTCAGCACTTTTTTCAGCCATTCGCTCCAATGGCAATACATCTTCTTTTGTGAGTGTATATAAGTTAGAGTAATTAGAGATCAATCCTTTATTTACTAAGAGCGCAACGGTTTCACCTCCTAAACCTTCAATATCCATAGCTTTTCGTGATATAAAATGCTGAATACGTCCAATGATTTGCGGATTACAACCATTGTAATTTGGACAATAATGTTTCGCATCTCCTTCCTGTCGTACCAATTCAGTATCACACTCGGGACAATGATTAATATATGTTGTTGGCTGAGAATTTAAAGGACGCTTACTGAAATTTACCTTAATAATTTTTGGAATAATCTCACCTCCTTTTTCAACATACACCTCATCACCTTCTCTTATATCTAACTTTTCAATTTGATCAGCATTATGTAAAGATGCTCTTTTTACAGTTGTTCCTGCCAATTCAACAGGCTCTAAATTAGCAACTGGAGTAATTGCTCCTGTTCGTCCAACTTGATATGTAATTTCATTTAATCGTGTAGAGACCTGTTCTGCCTTAAACTTATAAGCCATCGCCCAACGCGGCGCTTTAGCAGTATAACCTAATTCTTCTTGTTGTTGCAAATCATTAACTTTTACCACAACACCATCAGTTTCATAAGGCAGCTCATGACGATGTACATCCCAATAATTAACAAATTCCAAAACTTCATCTACAGATTTTGCCAATTTTGAAGCGTCAGGAACTTTAAATCCCATTCGTCTTGCATTTACAAGACTTTGGTACTGACTTGAAAACCCCAAATTATTTCCTTTTATATTATATAACAAACACTCCAAAGGGCGTTTAGCGACTTCTGCACTATCTTGAAGCTTTAAACTCCCTGAAGCCGTATTCCTTGGATTTCGATAAGGCTCTTCTCCTGCTTCAAGACGCACTTCATTCATTTTATTAAAACCATCAAAAGGCAACACTATTTCTCCACGAATATCAAATTTTTGAGGAAAATCACCTTTCAATTGTAAAGGCACCGATTTTATGGTTTTAATATTAGCAGTTACCTCATCACCTTGTGTTCCATCACCTCTAGTTACAGCACGTAGCAAATTTCCGTTTTCGTAAGTTAAGCTTATGGATGCACCATCATATTTAAGCTCACAAACAAATTCTACTTTCTCATCAATAATTTTTTCTATTCGCTTCTCCCAATCTAACAAATCCTCTTTAGAATACGAATTATCTAATGAGTACATACGGTGTTCATGAACTACAGTATTAAAATTTTTAGTGATTTCTCCACCAACTCTTAATGTAGGTGAATTTGCATCATAAAACTCTGGATGCAAGACCTCTAAAGACTGAAGTTCTTTTAATTTTATATCAAAGTCATAATCACTAATCGTTGGATTATCAAGTACATAATAGTTATGGTTATGCTCACGAAGTTCATCGCGAAGGCTTTGTAGTTTTTGTAGTATGCTCATTAAAAAATCGTCGTGAAAAAGTTATCTTTTTTACCTTATATTTAAAGCATCTAATATACTAAAATGTCTTTCAAAAAAATTGTAGTCTTCAGTGTTTTTATCAGCTTTTTATTCAGTTGTAAATCTGAAGAGTATACTACTAAAATTCCACAAATCATTCCAATTCCAAATAACCAAACTATTAGAGATGGATATTTTGCACTCAATAGCAAGGTTGCACTGTCCTATGATAACACCTTTAAAATTTCTGCTGAATTCTTAAAAAACTACATTGAAGACCATAGCAATATTGAATTAGATAACAACAACGACATTCAATTTATTCTCGATGAAACTATTGAAAACACAGAGGGCTATACGCTTGAAATCCTTCCGTATCAAATAAAAATCAGAGCTAAAACAGACCAAGGCGCCTTTTATGCTGTTCAAACATTACGACAATTACTACCTGAAGCATTTGAAAACGGTTCACTTTCCGAAGAAAAAATAAGCATCCAATGTATGACTATTACTGATGCTCCTCAATTTAAATATCGCGGAATGCATCTTGATGTTGGAAGGCATTTATTTTCGGTAGACTTCATTAAAAAATATATTGATGCACTCGCAATGCTTAAAATGAACACTTTCCACTGGCATCTAACTGAAGATCAAGGATGGCGCATTGAAATTAAAAAATACCCAAAACTTCAAGAGGTTGCCGCTTATAGGAATGAAACTTTAATTGGACATTATAGTGACCAACCTCATCAATTTGATAAGAAACGTTATGGCGGATTTTACACACAAGAAGAAGTTAAAGAAATTGTTTCCTATGCTCAATCGCGCCATGTCACTGTTATTCCCGAAATTGAATTACCAGGACATGCGCAAGCTGCTATTGCTGCATATCCAAATTTAAGCTGCACTGGAGAACAAGTTAATGTCGCTACAAAATGGGGTGTTTTTGATCCTATTTACTGCTCTAAAGATGAAACATTTGTTTTTTTAGAAGATGTATTAGACGAAGTTATAGCGCTTTTTCCAAGTGAGTATATTCATATTGGTGGTGACGAAGCACCTAAAACCAAATGGAAGACTTGCCAACATTGCCAAAACCGTATTAAAACAGAAAACTTAAAAAACGAACACGAATTACAAAACTATTTCATCACTCGTATTGAAAAATATCTTAACTCAAAAGGCAAACAAATTATTGGCTGGGATGAAATCCTTGAAGGCGGATTAGCACCAAATGCTACAGTAATGTCTTGGCGAGGAACTAAAGGCGCTGTAAAAGCGGCAAAGCAAAAACACAATGTCGTAATGACACCAACCTCACATTGTTACTTTGACTACTACCAATCTACAAATCCAGATGAACCTACAGCGATTGGCGGATTTCTTCCATTAGAAAAAGTGTATGACTTTAATCCTATTCCATTAGAATTAAATAAAGAAGAAGCTAAATACATTTTAGGTGCTCAAGGTAATATTTGGACAGAATACATGTCTACCGAAGATCAAGTTGAATATATGGCCTTTCCCAGAATACTTGCTATGAGTGAAGTGGTCTGGTCTCAAAGCAGTAATAAAAACTATAGTGATTTTGTAAAACGCGTAGAGTATTTTAATAAACGCCTAGATGCTTTGGATATTAATTACGCAAATCATTTATATGAAATTTCAGGTGAGCTCATTTCAGAAAACAAAACAACATCTTATACGCTTTCATCTACTATTAAAGATAAAACGATTAGATACACTTTAGACAATAACGAACCAACACTAACTTCTGAAATTTACACTAAGCCTATTTCTATTACTAAAAACACAAATATTAAAGCCGCTGTTTTTGATTCTGAAAAACGCTTAGGAAATATCTTTTCTGAAACTATTAATTACCATAAAGCCGTTGGTAAAAAAATCACTATTAACAAAACACCTCATAGCTCTTACTCGGGAAGTGGGCCTAAAGGCTTAATAAATGGCATTTCAGGAAGCAATACGCGTTATGGAGACAAAGAGTGGTTAGGCTTTTGGGGAGAAGATATTGAGATTACCATTGATTTGGGAGAGGTAACTGAGATTAATTCTTTTGAAACTAGATTCTACAATAGCAATGGGCAATGGATTTATGCTCCTAAAGAATTAAAAATCAGACACAAAACTGATATAGAAGCTGAGTATATAACGTTTTATGAGAAGATAAAAACCTCTAACGATTTAATTCTGAACGTAAAAACCAATACCATTCGCAAAGCAAGATATATTAATATAATTGTCCCCAACTTTGGCATCATCCCAGACAAAAAACAAGGCGCTGGCAATAAGGCTTGGACATTTATTGACGAAATAATAGTAAATTAATATGCTCTTAGAAATCTGTGCCAACTCATACCAATCGGCTAAAAATGCTCAAAACGCTGGAGCGCAACGCATCGAACTCTGTAGTGAATTATTTATTGGCGGCATCACACCTAGTTATGGTTTAGTTAAGCAAGTAACTTCAAATTTAGATATTGAAACCTTCGTATTAATCAGACCAAGAAGTGGTAATTTTTGTTATACTGAAGACGAATTTGAAATCATCAAAAACAATATCAAAATTTGCAAATCTCTTGGTTGTCATGGAATTGTTTCAGGAATTTTAAATCCTGATAATACGATTGACATTACAAGAACTCGTGAACTTGTCGAGTTATCAAAACCGTTACCATTTACCTTTCATCGTGCCTTTGATATGGTTCCAAATCCTATGATTACTTTAGAGCAACTTATTGATTTAGGAATTGATCGTATTTTAACTTCTGGACAACAGCCAAAAGCTGCCCAAGGCTTAGATCTCTTAAAAAAGCTAAAACAACAAGCTAAAAAGAGGATCACTATTTTAGTTGGAAGTGGAATTTCTTCTAAAAATGTTAAAGCATTTAAAGCAGAAGGTTTTGATGAGATTCATGCCTCTGCCTCTGAAGTCATCAATACTAAGTCTTCAGAATATTTTGGAAGCATCCCTCAAACAGTATCTAGCACAAAAGAAATTAAAGCCATTTTAAAAGCAATTAATAATGAAGCATAGTTTTTGTATCATTTTTCTAATCACTCTAATGAGCTGCCAGCCTAAACATGAGATTCCTCTAAGCATTGATTTACATAGTGACTGGTCTTTCAAAGCTGTTAACGATTCGATTTGGAAATCGGCAATAGTTCCTGGGAATGTGCATTCTGATTTGCTAGACAACAAACTTATAAATCATCCTTTTATTAAAGCAAATGAAGATAGCCTGCAATGGATTTCAGAAACCGATTGGGAATACAGCACAAGTTTTTTCGTAGATAAAGAAACCTTAGAAAAGAAACACATTGAACTCCATTTTGAAGGCTTAGACACTTATGCTTCTGTATTTTTAAATGATAGTTTGATTCTTGAAACCAATAATGCATTCAGAGAATTTACGGTTAACGTAAAACCTGCTCTAAAATCTCAAAATGATTTACACATTGTATTTGAACGCACATCCATTTCCGAAGCACAAGAGAAAACAAAATTAAATTACCAGCTTCCAGAAGGCAATCGCATTTTTACGAGAAAAGCACAGTTTCAATATGGCTGGGATTGGGGACCAAAACTCAATACGAGTGGTATTTGGCGATCTATAAATCTAGAGGCATGGGATGACTTCAAATTAGTAGATATTTATGCTGAACAACTTGATTTAAATACTGAATTTGCCTATCTAAGAATTAAACTTAACGAAGAAAGAATTGACCACAAGGAATTAGACTATGATATTTATATCAATGGAAAATTAAACAAAACATATGAAAATAAACAAAAGGAGCTCAAATACACCCTTAATCCTATAGATATCAAAATCCAAAACCCAAAATTTTGGTGGCCTCACAACCTTGGCGAACCTTATTTATACGACATTAAGGTTGTTGTTCGCGATGACAATAAAATCCTTGACAGTATTTCAGTAAAAAAAGGGCTGCGAACTATTGAATTGGTTAATGAGAAAGACACTAAAGGAGAATCGTTTTATTTTAAAATCAATGGTATTCCGGTTTACATGAAAGGTGCAAATTACATTCCTCAAAATAGTATGCAAAATCAAGTCTCTAATCTACATTACAAAAAACTACTTAACGATGTTGTAGATGCGAATATGAATATGCTTAGAGTTTGGGGTGGTGGTATTTATGAAAATGACATTTTCTACAATTTATGTGATGAAAAAGGCATCCTATTATGGCAAGACTTCATGTTTGCTTGCGCTATGTATCCTGGTGACAAAGACTTTCTTAATAATGTGCAACGTGAAGCTTCTCAAAATATTACACGCTTACGAAACCATGCTTCAATAGTATTATGGTGTGGCAATAATGAAAGTTCTGAAGGTTGGCATCGCTGGGGTTGGAAAGCTAATAGAAGTGATGAAGAAAAAGATGATATTTGGAATAGTTACCTCAAAGTATTTGATTCTATTTTACCTAATACGGTAAGTCAACTAACAGACACAGATTACTGGGAATCGTCGCCAAGATATGGTCGTGGCAATCCTAAATATAAAACAGAAGGTGACGCTCACGATTGGTGGATTTGGCATGATGCTTACCCATTTGAACATTTAGAAAATAATGTCCCACGATTTATGAGTGAGTTTGGGTTTCAGTCGTTTCCAAATTATGCAGCCATTCGCTATATCAATCAGAGTGATTCTATTGAGATCGATTCTGAAGGCTTTAAAAAGCATCAAAAACATGGTCGTGGATTTCAACTCATTGACGAGTATATGAAGCGTGATTTCCCTGTTCCTAACACTCCTGAAGACTACGTATATGTAAGTCAGTTATTACAAGCTTATGGAGTCACAAAAGGCATTGAAGCTCATCGCAGAGCTAAACCATATAATATGGGAACTCTCTATTGGCAATTAAATGATTGTTGGCCAGCTGTGTCTTGGTCGAGTATTGATCACTTCGGAAATTGGAAAGCATTACACTATCACGCTAAAAAGAGTTTTGAGAATGTATTGGTATCAAATGTGATTAAAAATGACACTTTAAAAACATATATAATAAATGATGGATTGGATACCATAGAAGGTTCTTTCAGAATTCAAATGATAAATTTTAACGGAAAACTTATTATGGGAAGCTCAATCCATTCTAACATTAAAGGCAGCTCAAGCACATTAATCCATAAGCAAGATTTAAAAGCACTAGATATTAATAAGGATGAAGTAATAATTACTACATTATTTAATGACTCCTATTCCTATTTTTACTTAGCTAAACCTAAAGACTTAAAACTAAAAAAAGCACCAATAGAACAAACAATTACAAAAATTAATAGCGGGTTTCAAATCACATTAAAAAGCACAACCCTTCAAAAAAATGTATTTTTATACACCAATACCAAAGGTCATTTTAGTGATAATTATTTTGATTTAATGCCTAATGAAACGCTACAAATTGAATTTGAAACAGAAGCAAATAACATGGAATATTTAAAAATCAAAACCTTAAATAGATTAATCGATTAACCTTTTAATACCTTTAATCATTCTATCCTTTCCAAAAATATCTTTCTTTAATTCAATATTTTTAAAATCAAACGTTTCTAAAAGTTGAATCATCTCAGGTCCTAGATATTCATTAATTTCAAAATATAGTATTCCTTTATCTTTAAGATGTAATTGAGCAAATTCACATATAGCTTCATAAAATTGCAACGGATTATCATCTGTAACAAATAACGCTAAATGCGGTTCATTGTCAAGAACATTGGGTTGTATTTCGGCTTTTTCTAAATCACGAACATAAGGCGGATTAGATACGATAACATCAAACTTGTGAGATTTCGAAATACTGTCAACATAACGATAATCTAGAATGTTATTATGTATAAATTCAATATCTACACGATTTAGCACTGCA
The DNA here is from genome assembly GCA_002162685.1 of Flavobacteriales bacterium 33_180_T64. GTDB lineage: Bacteria > Bacteroidota > Bacteroidia > Flavobacteriales > Flavobacteriaceae > Psychroserpens. The sequence continues at coordinate 27,817 of MAAQ01000014.1, read as the reverse complement.
TTTTGTTTCGCTACATGTAATGCTTCTTCAGAAACATCTAATGCCAAAATTTTTGCTTTTGGTAAATTATGAGCTAATGAAATTGCAATACATCCGGTTCCAGTTCCAATATCTAAGATTTTCAACTGTAATTTATCTTCGCACTTTAAATGCTCTGTAAGTATCCAATCTACTAACTCCTCAGTTTCAGGCCTTGGTATTAACGTATATTTATTCACATTAAACGGCAAACCATAAAATTCGGTTTCACCAAGTATATACTGAATTGGATTTTCTAGTTTAAGTAAGCTTAGCGCTTCAAAAAGGGGTTGTTCTTCAGTTTTTGTAACGCTATACTCAGGTTTTAGAACCAAATGAATTCTCTTAAGATTTAAATAACGCTCAATAACGAGATTAAAAAACGAATCAACTTCATGCACTCCGAAGCGTTCATCTAACTCTTTATGATAAATTTCTAAAATATCTTTTAATCTCATAATACCTTCGTCATCCAAACGCCACAAGAATAGTGACCTGTATTACCTAAGGGTTCTGTACGATGTTCAAAACCAAATTCCTCATAAATATGAATAGCAGTTTTTAGCTGAGAAGCAGATTCTAAATAACAGATTTCAAATCCGAAATCTTTAGCAGATTCTAGGCATTTCGAAAACATTTTCTTACCAAAACCTTTCCCTCTTACTTTGGGCGAAAAATACATTTTTTGAAGCTCACACACATTACCATCAAAATCTTTGAGTGGTTTTATTCCTCCTCCTCCCAAAACTTCTTTATCATTTGCGACTACAAAGTAAACTTCTTTATCTCCTTGATATGACTCATACATAAAAGGCGTTTCGGCATCTTCATAAGCCGTTCCTTTTAATGGTATTTTAAACTCTGGAAAACACGCTTTAATTACAGCTTCAATTTGCTGATTATCCTCAGGACGAATTTCTCTAATTATGATATTATCTGAACTCACTTTATTGTAGTATTTTTGCTTTTAAATCTTGGGTTCAAGATACGAACTCATCTTGACATTTTTATCATGCGAAAACTCATTTTATTATTAACAATTTCAATACTAATTTTTAGCTGTAGTGTTAACGAAAAACCAGTATTCGTTGCTGTTAAAAATATTCAACTAGAAGACGCTAATTCTAAAACACTTACTTTAAATGCTAATGCAATTTTTCAAAACCCAAATGATGTTGGTGGCTCCCTAAAAAGTGATGCCATTTCGGTTTATGTTAATGACATAAAAGTAGCTCAGATCTCTTCAGAAAATTTTAAAGTTCCTGCAAAAAAAGAATTTACAGTACCTTTAAAAGTCAAGATAAATACTGATAGCATTTTAAAACTAAAAGGCACAGATGCTATTGGCAGCCTTTTAAACAGCCTATTAAGCAAAAAAATTAAAGTCCAATATAAAGGTGAAATTATTTATAAAACATTTGGATTCTCTTACAGCTATCCTGTTGACGAAACTGAAATGATAAAACTTGAATTTTAGTCTTTATAAAAAAAATAAGCATAGCACTAAATTTTGACAACACACGAATATTACATAAAACGCTGTTTAGAGATTGCCAAAAATGGATTAGGCCTTACTGCTCCTAACCCAATGGTTGGAAGCGTTATTGTTTATAATAATAAAATTATTAGCGAAGGCTACACTAGTGCTTATGGCGAAAATCATGCTGAAGTTAATGCGATCAACAACCTTAAAAACAAAGAATTATTAAAAGAAGCGACACTTTATGTCACACTTGAACCTTGTTCTCACTTTGGAAAAACGCCACCTTGTAGTGATTTGATTGTTAAACATCAAATTCCAAATGTCGTAATTGGCTGCATAGATGATAATCCTGAAGTTTCTGGAAGAGGAATTACTAAACTTAAAGCATCAGGATGCCATGTTACTGTTGGTGTATTAGATACTGAATGTAAACAACATCATAAACGTTTTTTTACATTTCACAATAAAAAACGTCCGTACATTATATTAAAATGGGCTGAAACTAAAGATGGGTTCATAGCACCACAATCAAAAGATAAAAAACAGCCTGTTTGGGTTACTAATGAGTTTTCAAGACAAATGGTTCATCAATGGAGAGCAGAAGAGCAAGCCATTTTAGTTGGCACGAATACCGTCTTAGAAGACAATCCTAGCTTAACTGTTAGAGATTGGACAGGAAAAAACCCCATACGAATTGTTATTGACAGACAATTAAAGTTACCAAAAAACATTTCTGTATTTAATACTGAAGCGGAAACTCTTTTGATTTCTAAAAACGAAGCGGACTTCAATATGCCGCTTGCCAAACAAATTGCAAGTATTTTACATTCTAAAAACATAAATTCCGTAATTATTGAAGGCGGATTACAAACGCTTCAAACATTTATTAATGAAAATCTTTGGGATGAAGCTCGCGTATTTACTGGACCTACAATTTTTAAACATGGAATAAAAGCACCCCAGTTTTCAGGTCAACTTATTTCCGAAACACACATACTACAAGATACTTTAAAGCTATATGTCAACAATTAAAACCCTAATATTCGATTTTGGCGATGTATTCATCAATTTAGATAAGCAAGGTGCTATGCAAAATGCACTTGATCTATTTCAACTAGAAGAACTCCCTGAAGACTTGATTTCCATTAATACCTTATACGAACAAGGCTTAATCTCTACAGAAGAATTTGTGTCATTTTACACTGATAACTTCCCTGAACTTTCAAAAAAAGACATTATAGAGGCTTGGAATTTCATATTAATAGATTTCCCAAAAAAACGTTTAGAGTTTATCAAAACTTTAGCTTCCGAAGGCAATTATAAACTCATTTTACTAAGCAACACTAACGATTTACATATTAGCTGGATTAAAAATCACATCTCATTTTACGAAGAGTTTAAATCTTGTTTTGACAAGTTCTATCTATCTCATGAAATCAATCTTAGAAAACCAAATGCTGATATTTATAAGTTTGTTCTAAACGACAATGATTTAAAAGCTGAAAACTGTTTTTTTGTTGATGACACAAAAGAGAATACAGATACTGCTATGTCTCTAGGGATTCACATTTGGAATATTGACGAAACTAAACAAGATGTTATCAATCTATTTACAATTAATAACAATTTATTTTGATATATCTACTACTTAGCATAATAGCTTCTACTCTTATTTTTATCATATTCAAATTGTTTGATAAATATGGTATTAATACATTTCAAGCGATCGTTGTAAATTACCTTACAGCATGTTTATTTGGGCTTTATAGCTATGATTCACCAATTAAAATTAAGAATATTGTTCAATCAGAATGGTTATTTGGAGCTGTTGGCTTAGCGTTTTTATTTATTGCTATCTTTAATGTAATGGCAATGACAGCTCAACGTAATGGCCTTTCGGTGGCATCTGTTGCTTCAAAAATGAGCGTCATTGTTCCAATAATATTTGGGATTTATGTTTATCATGAAAGTATTGGTTTTCAAAAAATATTAGGTATTTTTCTTGCGCTTGCTTCGGTATACCTCACTGCTGCAAAGCCAAAAACGCCTGATAAACTTACTAAAGGACTTTGGTTACCAATACTCCTGTTTTTTGGGTCTGGCATTATTGACACATCTATTAAATACCTAGAAACAAGATACCTCGCAGAAAACGAAATTCCGATATTTTCTGCTACTATTTTTGCTTTTGCATTTATGATTGGCTCTACCATATTAATTATAAAAGCCATAAAGAAACCTTACAAGTTTCCTTTTAAAACTGTTCTTGTAGGGAGTATTTTAGGAATTGTCAATTACTTTTCTATCTATTATTTATTAAAAGCATTAAACCACGAAAGCCTTGAAAGTTCAACCCTCTTTACCATTAATAATGTAACAATAGTTATGTCATCAACACTTTTAGGCTTATTTATATTTAAAGAAAAAATTTCAAAAATGAACTGGTCTGGAATCGCTTTAGCCATTATTTCTATAGTCATTGTAACTTTAGCTTAAATGGAACTCACCGATATTTATAAAACAATTACAACACCTTCTCCGGAAGTGATGTTCAAAGACAGAAACAGTAAATTTTTTGGATATGCTTTTCCTGTTATTTCTGAAGCTGAGATTAAACAACACTTAGACAACCTTAAAAAACAACATCACCAAGCTAGACATTGGTGCTATGCATATCAATTTGGAATGCAAAAAAAGGACTTTGTCTTTAGAGCTAATGATGATGGCGAACCAAACAATAGTGCTGGAATGCCAATTTACGGACAAATACAATCCTTTGAAGTTACTAATATATTAATTGTTGTAGTACGATATTTTGGTGGTGTTAAATTAGGTGTTGGCGGATTAATAAATGCTTATCGAACAGGAGCACAAATGGCTTTAGAGGCTTCAAATATTGAAACCAAAACTGTAAATATTAAATATGCGGTCTCTTTTGATTATAAAAACATGAATAAAGTCATGAGAATAATTAAAGAAAAGCATTTAAATATTATAAATCAAACTTTAGAATTGAGTTGTCAAATCATAATTTCGGTAAGATTAAAAGATGCTCAATCTATTTTTGAAATTTTTGATGCACTTTACGAGATTCAAATCAAGGACTTAAACGATTAAATTCGCAGTTTATCTAAAAGATATTCCGGGCATCTTGTAGGTCGATTCTTATGAATGTCCATAAATACCAAAACAGATTTTCCAATTGTTAAAATTTCGTTATTCTCATTTAAAATTTCGTGTTCAAATTCAATTTTTACTGTCGGTGTTTTTACAAGTTTCGTTTTTACTTTAATGAAATCATCATAATACGCTGACTTTTTGTAATTTATAGCTAAAGAAACAACAGGGAGCATAATTCCATCTTCTTCTAATTTTTTGTAGGAAAACCCTTTCTTTCTAAACCATTCTGTTCTACCCATTTCAAAATATTGCGCATAATTCCCATGGTAAACGACTCCCATTTGGTCAGTTTCACCATAACGCACTCTAAATTGTATTTCATCATATTTGGAAAGGTTGTTCATACTTTTTGATATTTTTTTTGTAAATTCGACTCGATTTAAACATGAGAAAAAAATTCTAAATATTCAACATATTTTGATTTTTTTATTAAGAAATTTGTTCACATATTTGTCATGTAAAAATTAATCAAGAGAAACTCAAATTTCCCTTTTTTTTGCCAACTAACTAACAAACAAAAAAACGAACTTAGAGAATGGATATAACTGCGCAATCGGTTTGGACTAACTGTCTCTCTTTTATAAAAGACAACATACAACCTCAAGCCTACAAAACATGGTTTGAGCCTATTGTAGCGGTCAAACTTACCAATAACGCTTTAAGTATCCAAGTTCCAAGTAAATTTTTCTACGAATGGCTAGAAGAGCACTATGTTAAAATCTTAAAAGTTGCCCTTACTAAACATTTAGGAGAAACGGCAAAATTGGTTTATGTTATCAAAATGGAAAACACTTATGGTAACAAACAACCATTTACTGAAAAAATCCCGAGTTCTAATCGTGGCGCATTAAAATCACAAGACGTTGATGTTCCATTTAATAATAAAAATCCAGAACTTAAAAATCCATTTGTGATTCCAGGAATTAGAAATGTAAAAATTGAATCTCAACTTAATCCTAACTATAGTTTTGAAAATTTTCTTGAGGGCGACTCAAACCGTTTAGCGAGAAATGCTGGTTTAGCTGTTGCAAACAAACCAGGAGGAACATCATTCAATCCTCTTCTAATATTTGGAGGTGTAGGCTTAGGAAAAACACACCTTGCACATGCAATTGGTGTTGATATTAAAGACAAATATCCTGAGAAAACAGTTTTATACATTTCAGCAGAAAAATTCACACAACAATATATTGATTCTGTAAAGAAAAATAATAGAAATGATTTTATCCATTTCTATCAAATTATAGATGTTTTAATTATTGACGATGTTCAATTCTTATCAGGAAAATCAGGAACTCAAGATGTATTTTTCCATATATTTAACCATTTACATCAAAACGGGAAGCAAGTTATTTTAACAAGTGACAAGGCTCCTGTTGACATGCAAGATATTGAACAACGTTTATTATCTCGATTTAAATGGGGGCTTTCTGCCGAATTACAGACTCCTGACTTTGAAACTAGAGTTTCAATATTAAAAAACAAATTGTATCGTGATGGTGTTGAAATGCCTGACGACATTGTAGAATATGTTGCTAAACATATTAAAACTAATGTTCGCGAATTAGAAGGCGCTATCATTTCTTTAATTGCACAATCATCATTCAACAAAAAAGAAATTACTATAAATCTTGCCAAAGAAGTTGTTGAGAAGTTTGTTAAAAACACAAAACGTGAAGTTTCTATAGATTATATACAAAAAGTTGTATCAGACTACTTCCAAATGGATGTAAGTACACTTCAGTCTAAAACAAGAAAACGCCATATTGTACAAGCGAGACAATTAGCCATGTTTTTTGCTAAGAAATACACAAAAGCTTCTTTAGCTAGTATTGGCTCCCAAATTGGGAAACGTGATCATGCTACCGTACTTCATGCTTGTAAAACCGTAGATAATTTGTCCTCTACAGACAAGCAATTTAGAAAATACGTTGAGGATCTATCAAAGAAACTTTCTCTTTAAAATTAAGTCGCAATGACAAGTATCTTAATGGTTTGCCTAGGTAATATTTGCCGCTCTCCATTAGCTCATGGTATTTTAGAATCCAAACTACAAAGTGATGCGTTTTATGTCGATTCAGCAGGTACTGCAAATTACCATGTAGGAGACAAACCTGACTATCGTTCTATAGCTGTGGCTAAATCCAACAACATAGACATCTCGCAACAAAGAGGGAGACAATTTAAAATATCAGATTTTGATACGTTTGACTACATTTTTGTCATGGATCAGTCTAATTTTGATAATGTGATCACGCTGGCTAGAACGACTCAAGACATAGCAAAAGTAAAACTACTATTAGAGGTTGATGATACAATTATTGACAAAAGAGTTCCTGATCCATATTATGGTGATATTACAGATTTTGAAAAGGTCTATTCACTTTTAGACGATGCTTGCTCAGCCCTTTTTAAATCTCTTAACAAGACTATTCAATAACCCATAGATAAATCTAACTCTTATTTTTTTTGTATTTTGTAAAAAAAATCCTTGAAATCTAGAAAATGAAAAAAATTACACTTTTCCTTGCCTACTGTATCATATCCATTAGTTATGCCCAAGACATTTCCTTAGAAACCTATGCGACTGGTTTATCAAGCCCTGTAAATATTAAACATGGTGGTGATGATCGTCTTTTTGTTGTAGAAAGAGCTGGATTTATTAGAATTATAAATACTAATGGCACATTAAACCCTACCCCTTTTTTAGACATTGATGATCGTGTTATAAATTTTGGAGGCGAGCAAGGCTTATTAGCAATGGCGTTTCATCCAGACTATGCTACAAATGGCTACTTTTATGTAAACTATATCGACAATGCTGGAAATACTGTAATTTCAAGATTTACAAGAAGTACCTCAAATACTGCCGATTCTAGCACTGAAGCTATCCTCTTAAATATTACACAACCGTTTTCAAATCACAATGGTGGCGATATGCATTTTGGCCCAAACGATGGTTACTTATATATATCAACTGGAGATGGTGGTTCTGGTGGAGACCCAGGAAATAGATCTCAAAATCTAACTTTACTATTAGGAAAAATGCTTCGAATTGATGTTAATGGAACCAGCAATGGAAATTATGGTATTCCAGCAGATAACCCTTTTGTTGGTAATGCTTCTGCTCTAGATGAAATCTGGGCTTATGGATTAAGAAACCCTTGGCGCTTTTCTTTCGACAGATCTAATGGAGATTTATGGATTGCAGATGTAGGCCAAAGTTCTAGAGAAGAAATTAATAAAGTTGACGCAAGTAGTACTGGAGGTGAGAATTATGGCTGGAAATGCTTTGAAGGCACTTCTATCTTTAGCACAATTACGGGCTGCAACACCATAACCCATGAACCACCTGTAGCTGAATATAACTATGGAGGAAACCCTTTTAAATGCTCAATAACAGGAGGATATCGTTACCAAGGAACAACACAAACCGGATTACAAAATTTATATTTCTTTGCAGATTATTGTAGTAACGAAATTGGTTATGTTGAAGAAACAAGTCCAGACAACTTTAGCCTCACTTTCATTAATGCATTTGCAGGAGGCGGATGGTCTTCTTTTGGAGAAGACATTAACGGCGAACTATATATTTGCAGTCTCAACAATGGTACAATTTACAGAATATTAGATGCAAACTTAAGTGTTGAAGACGAAACAATTAGCAATATAAAAATGTATCCTAATCCTACAAAAGACAATTTGACTTTTGATTTACTAAATACTTCTAATCAAGTTAGTAAAATCAAAATACATGACATACAAGGCAAGCTAATACAAACATTTTCAAATTTTAACGAACAGCTTATTACAATTTCTACAAAATCATTAACTAGTGGTTTTTACATTGTAGAAATCATTAATTCAAGAGGAAATAAAAGTGTTCGCAAACTAATTGTGGAATAATTATGAATGAAAACTTCGGAAAATTATACCTTATTCCAACGCGTCTTGGTGACAATCCTCCGTTAGAAGTCTTACCTATTTCAGTAAAAAAGATAATTGAATTGGTAGACAACTATATTGTTGAAAACGAAAAAACAGCCAGACGATTTATCAAAAAAGTAGACTCAAGGAAACAACAATCTATTTTAAATTTTAAACTTTTAAATAAGTACACGCAACCTGAAGAAACTCAAAATTTTCTTGACGATTGCAAGAACGGAAAATCTATGGGCTTACTCTCTGAAGCCGGTTGTCCAGGTATTGCTGATCCAGGGGCAGATATTGTAAAGCTAGCTCATGAGAACAATATTCAGGTCGTTCCATTAGTTGGACCTTCATCAATAGTTCTAGCACTAATGAGCTCTGGAATGAACGGACAAAGTTTTGCTTTTAATGGTTATATCCCTATTGATAAATCTGAACGCAAAGCAACACTTAAGCGATTAGAACGCTTATCATATGAGCAAAATCAAACTCAATTATTTATTGAAACACCGTATCGCAACAATAAAATACTAGAAGATCTTTGTACCACACTACAACCAAATACAAGAGTCTGTATTGCTTGTGACATCACCTTACCTAGTGAATATATCAAAACAATGACTATAAAAGAGTGGAAACATGTTAAAGTTGATTTACACAAACGACCTGCAATTTTTGTAATACACAAGGACTAAAAAAGGATATTGATTTTAAACAACAGGTTTTTCTTGTCATCACAATAAAAGCATAGTCTTTTAATCAAAAAAACTAATTTCGATTAAATCAATAAAACAGTTTGACACTATTATATTTGCAGAAAAATCCTGAAACCAAATGATTAGATTAATAACAATTGATGACATAACCGATACTTTCTTAAAAGGAAAGCAACGCGGCTGGGATTTTATAATGTCAAAATTTACATTTTCTAATTCATCAAGAACAAAAAGCGCATTTAATAACTCCTCTAAACTTAGTTCTAATTGGTGGATTATTCCTTTAGTTAAAGAACGATGGAATTTTATGATGACTGGAAATTCTAACATGAATTACAAGCAATATTTAGTTCAAGAGTTTTTAAAAGATCGCACAAATCTAAAATTGCTTTCTTTAGGCAGCGGGTCTTGTAGTCATGAAATAGAATTAGCAGGATATGACAATTTCGAAAAAATAACATGTGTTGATCTTTCAAAAGAAAGAATAGAAGGTGCTATTAAAAGTGCAAATGCAAAACAGTTAAGCACTATTGAATTTATTTGTTCTGATATTGAAAAATATCATTTTCCTAAAAACCATTTTGATATTGTATTATTTAATTCGTCACTTCATCATTTTAATGATGTTGAAAATTTACTTACACAGAAAGTTAATACTTGTCTGAGTGATTCTGGAATGTTAGTTATCAATGAATATATTGGCCCAAACCGATTGCAGTTTCCCAAACATCAAATTAAAGAAATAAATTCTGCCCTTAAACTCATCCCCAAAAAATATAAAAAGCGTTATAACTCGAGTTTTATCAAAAGAAAATTTTTTGGATCAGGAATTCTAAGAATGATTATTGCAGATCCATCTGAATGTGTAGATTCTAAAAATATAATACCTACAATCCATAATAACTTTGAAATACTTGTTGAAAAACCATATGGTGGAAATATATTAATGAATGTATTAAAAGATATTTCTCATCATTTTATCAATGAAAATGAAGAAAAAAGAAAAGTATTAAATGAGCTCTTTTTATTTGAAGACAACTACCTAAATCATAATACTTCAGATTTTTTATTTGGTATTTATAAAAAGAAATAAGTATCTATTTTTTGTAAAAAAAAAGACAGAAATACTAACCCGATTAGTATTTCTGTCTTTATCTATTCTCTTAAAAGCCTTTACAAAGTAGCCTTTGCTTTTTTATCTGCTTCAATAAAAGACGTATCGTACCCAGAAAACTTTTTCATATAATGTTTTACAGTAGTACCATAAGCATCAGAGAAGTTGTGACTTCCATAGCTTCTTAAAAATTTCTTTACACTTCCTGGTCCAGCTAAATGTGCAGCAGCCAAAATACCAGACTCTGTTACCAAAACACCATTTATCTTCTTCCCTTCAAAGCGTTTGATATCCTTTCTAAGAATCCATTTATTACGTTCTGCATTAGCAAGAAATGCCTTTTCTTGAAGTTGAGGGTTATATAGAAACTGTGTTGGGTTATAAATTCCAATCATTTTTAAAGTCTCAGCACCAAATTGATATTTACCTAAATATCCTAAAGTATTTACCGTGAAATAATTACCTCTTGATTCTTTAAATGCTAAGGCCTCTTTAAAGCCATTGTAAGAATTTCCTATATATGGGAAATAGGTGTGTTTTGAATGAAATGGATTTGATAATTCTATATGAGAACCATCGACATAATTACCCTCAACAAGTGCTAAATCTTTGGTTATATTGTAATTAAGCTCTAAACCTTCAGTAGAATAATCATTATAATTTAATGAAGATTCTGGTTTAAGTGCCATATAAAGTGTGACACAAATAGCTAGTGGAATAATGAAATAATTACCTACTTTTTTAATCATGATAGCTAATGTTCTGTAAGATTTAATACTCATTAAATCATTTTACAATTTCAGCATGCAAATATACGCTTTTTTTTGAATTACTCAAAATAAGATGTTAAAGTGTTGTTAAAAGTAGATATAGTGGAGCTTTGCGCCATTTCTCTTATTGAATTCAATAGCAGGAAACGGCAATTTTATAACGTTTAAAACGTCGAAAACAGTTCTCAACACTCGAGAATTTGTTTTTATTCTAGACAAATCTACGTCCAAACTAAGATAGAATTGACGCCTTCTGTTTTGAGTTATTAATAAGTTATCAACGTTTTCCTTTCTTCCTGTGCGCATTCCTTCTGCTCCATAGCCAAATGCAACATTTATCCACTTAGGAATTTTACTTTCTTTAAAGAAAGAATGTACATTTGCGCTCAACCAATAGGTTTGCCCATTATAATCTTTTAACATTTCTTCTAAAAATCCATCTCCTAATTTGTCTGGTCGTTGGTTCGCAAATTGAGTTTGATGAAATGAATATTTCATTACAATACGTTGCTCATCCCATAAAAGCTCTTGACCTATATACAAACCTGTTCCTGTAGCATTGGCTGCCATATCTGACCATGAAAATCCCCATTCTTCAGAATACCCATCAAAAAGCTCTACAGCAGTTAAAAACCCTAGACCAAGAGTCGCTCCATATAGCAGTTGATCATTTTTACTTACACCAGCCCAGTGTAATGCATTAGCACCAATTTTCCCTAATTGATAAGAAGAAAATACATGACCCAATTTATCCATTTGCAACCACTCATCTGTATCATCAATGGTTTTAAATTTAGACCTTTCGAAATCAGCATACCATAACTGATCTAATCCAACCAAGGTTAAAGACGCTAAAGAGGTTTCAGTAATAACAACTGCATTTCTACGTGAGTTATTTATACTATCACTTGGTTTTAAAAACGTATCTATCTTAGATTGCGACCATATAGACACTGTTGAGAGACAGCAAATTAAAATAAGTCTAAAACGAGAATCCACTATTATTTATTAATGCCTTGTGATGATAAGTATCTTTGGTATGCTCTAGCATTGACATTATGCTGGGCCAATGTTTTTGCGAATTTATGAAAACCCAGCTTCTTAGCATTTGCAGCAAAATAGAGGTACTTATGGTTTTCATAATTTAGAACAGCATCTATAGCTGAAATATCTGGCATTGCTATTAATCCAGGTGGCAAACCAGCATTCATATAAGTATTATAAGGCGATTTAATGTCTTTGTGTTTATTTAAAACACGCTTAATAATTGTGTTTTTGTATTCGGGTAATTGGTAGGCTGCAAATTTCAAAGTTGGATCTGCCTGAAGCGGCATTCCTATTCTAATTCTATTCATGTATACACCAGCAATTCGTGGTTGCTCACTAGCTTGCTTAGATTCTTCATGAACAATAGACGCCAAAGTCATGACCTCATTTCTAGTCAGACCAATTGTTTTCGCTTTTACATTTCTATTATCATTCCAAAACCGATTAGACTCTTTAAACATTCGATCTCTAAACTGCTCAGCAGAGGTATTCCAGAAAAGTTCATAACTATTTGGAATATACATCCCTAAAGCTGTTTGCTTAGAGAACCCACTAACTTTCATAAAATCGGCATCTGTCATCGCTTTAAGTAACGAGCTACTATCTGCTTCAATTTGATTACTAATTCTACCTGCTAGTTTGGCTATAGTTTCTTGATTATTAAAAGAAAGTTTTATTGGGATATTATTGCTTCTTATAGAATTAATAATATCATTATTACTCATTCCTTTTTTAATAGCAAATTTTCCAGCTTTTAGATTGGTTATATATTTTTTTCTAGCTGCTAATACATCAAAAGCATCAATATCATCAAGTAATGGTATCAATTGTTCTCTTACATCATTATAATTTGCAGTACTAGACACATAGATGTAAGCATTATCATTATTAAATTTCGTGTTTGGTGACAACATAGCACCATATACATAGTAAGCGAAATAAGCCGCTACAACTAAACCGATAAGAGCTATAGCCCAAAGTATTTTTTTTATATACATTTAATTAAATATAAATTGTAATAGATATTCATTTTTATAAGTCCCATTAACATAGTTCCAATCTTTTTTTAGACCAATAATATCAAACCCTTTATTAGTAAACAACTTTAAACTACTATTATTATTTTCTGAAATATTACAATATAATTGATGCAGGTCTAAATGTGACTTACAATAGTTTATTAATAATTGTAATGCCTCTTTCCCAAAGCCTTTTTGTCGTTGTTCAAAATCTTTAATCAATATACCAACACCTGCTCTTCTATTTTTAAAATCGAAATCGAACAGATCAATCATTCCAAGGGCAACATTATTATAATTACAAATAACAAGTCGTAATTGTTTAACTTCAAAAATATCTTTATGAGCTTGTTCTAAATATTGCTTTATTAAAAACTTAGAATATGGTGTAATGGTATTACTAATCTCCCATATATCTTGATTATTTTCAATCTCATGAATAAACTCTAAGTCTTCAGGCTCTAAAGCTCTCAAATAGATATGTGTCCCTTTAAGTGTTATCATTAAATATTGCCTTTAAAAACTAGTGTTGCTGGACCAATAAGCAAAACATTATTATAACCATAATCATTTTTTTTAAAAGACACCTTCAGATCTCCTCCTTTGGTTTGTAAAGTTATAAGGGTTTTTTCGGTCTCTCCAAGACAATGCATTGCTATGGCTACCGCTGTTACCCCTGTTCCGCAAGATAAGGTTTCGTCTTCAACGCCTCTTTCATAGGTCCTTACCAAAAAGTTATTATTAGATTTTTTACTCACGAAATTCACATTACAACCAGCAGCATTATAAGGTTCATTATAACGAATTTCACGACCTATAGTTTTTACATCAAGTGTAGACAAATCATCTTCTAACTGTACGTGATGAGGAGACCCTGTATCTAAAAACACGTGAGTTTTATAACTTTCAATGGTCGTTACATCATTCATTTGTAAACTTACCAAGCTGTTCTCAATTGTGGCTTTATGTAAACCATCAATCGCTTCGAAGGTCGCTTTATTAGATATCATTCCTAAAAAATTAGCAAATGCGACAATGCAACGCCCTCCATTTCCACACATAGAGCTTTCATTTCCATCAGCATTAAAATACACCATCTTGAAATCAAAAGATTCATGATTTTCTAGAAGTATTAATCCATCAGCACCAACACCAAATCGTCTGTCACATAAGAATGCGATACGTTTAGTATCCTTTTTGTCGAAAATTTGCTGACGATTATCAATCATCACAAAATCATTTCCTGTTCCTTGATATTTATAAAAAGTAAGTTGCATAAGTCATGCAAATATAGGAATAATGATGCGATAATTACGCTGTTAAATGCACGTTAAATAGGACGTTAAAAATCGTTAAAGTTGAATTTCAGATTCAATAAATAATTACTTTTAATCGTTACTTAATTTATAAACTTTTAAAACCTAATAACTAATGAAAAAGATTTTAACCTTAGTATTTGTTTCTATGTTAGGTGGAATTATAGCATTATCTACCTATACCCTTTTTATTCAAAAAGAACAAACAATGGCTTTTGAAAACAAACAAGAGCAACCGCAATTTTTAAATGCGAATTACAATGCCAAGACAAGCACTTTATTAACAACCGAAGTTCCAAACTTTATTGCTGCTGCAGAGAATAGTATTCATGCAGTTGTACATGTAAAAAACACTACACTTGTAACTGGATCTCCTACATTTCAAGATTTATTTTATGGAAAGCAATCACAAAAACGTCAACAAATAGGAACTGGAAGTGGTGTCATTATTTCTCCTGATGGTTACATTATTACAAACAACCATGTTATTGCAGGATCAAGCAGTATATCTATTACTTTAAATGATAATAGAGTTTATGATGCTCAACTTATTGGAACTGATGAAAAAACAGATATTGCCCTTTTAAAAATTGATGCTAAAGAAGAATTACCGGCCATAGCATTTGGTGATTCTGACAATGCCAAAGTTGGTGAATGGGTATTAGCCGTTGGAAACCCGTTTAATCTTACTTCAACAGTAACTGCTGGTATTATTAGTGCAAAATCAAGAGACTTATCTGGCAGCTATTCGCAATCGTTTATTCAAACTGATGCAGCTGTAAATCCAGGGAATTCAGGAGGAGCTTTAGTAAATTCTAGCGGACAGCTTATTGGCATAAATACTGCAATTTCATCTCAAACAGGTTCTTATATAGGGTATTCGTTTGCTGTACCTAGTAATATTGCTAGAAAAGTAATTCAAGATATTATTGAATTTGGCGATGTACAAGAAGGCGTTCTTGGTGTTTCAATATTAAATAGGAACTCTAAAGAAGCTATTGAAAAAGGCATTAACGAAATTCAAGGTGTCTATATAAGTAGTGTAGAGGATAATTCTGGAGCTAAAAAATCGGGAATTAAAGATGGAGATATTATAAAAAAATTAGACAATGTTGAAATTTCTAAATTTTCCGATTTAAGTGGTTATTTAAAAACAAAACGCCCTAATGATGTGGTAAATGTCGAAGTATTAAGAGACAATGAAGTTAAGACTATAGCAGTAACACTATCAAAAAGTGATATTATTAGTGTTGAATTTATTGATATGGAATTAAGAAACCTTCCATTAAAATTTAAAAAAGAAAACAACCTTACAGAGGGTGTCTTGGTTCAGAAAAATGAAAACGCCTATTTATATAGAAGATTAGGGATAAGACCTGGTTATATTATCACAAAAATAAATGATATTAAAATCAATACCGTTCAAGATATTTCAAAATTCACTAAGAAATATGGCAGTAATGCTCAGGATAAGATTTATAAATTAGAATTTATAGACACCAATAAAAGGCGAAAAGAAGTCATCTTTGAATAGATTGAAATACAAACATCTAAAAAACCCTTCTGAATAAAAATTTTGAAGGGTTTTTTATTTTTAAGAAATAGCTTACGAAAACGTTTGAAATATGTTATTTTTGCAAAAAATTTAAACACACAACACACTAAATTTAACACAATGGGTTTGAACGGAACTTATGAAAACGAATTGGCTTTTCAAGCAGATCGAAGAAGAGCTACAGTAAAATTTATCAAAATTGTAAGCGACCTTTGGTACGACAAGTCAATAGAATTGGTCCTCTTTAGAAACCAATTAATTGATCGTAATGTAAGCGAGATTTTAAATCTTCACGAATACGCTGGAGAATTTGTACAGAAGCCAATTTCAATTTTTGACTCTGTAGAAATTGCACAAGCTATCAAAACTTTAGATTTACCTCCTGCAAAATTAGATATAGGGAAGCTAACATATGAATTTCATTTAGAAGACCAAAAGTATAGTAATGCTACTGGTTTTGTTGCTTCGAAACTTAAAGACGCTAAGAAAAATAAAGCGATACAACCTAAAGATGTTGTGCTTTATGGTTTTGGAAGAATTGGGCGTTTAGTTGCACGAGAGTTGATGACTAAAACGGGCAAAGGAAGTCAATTACGTTTAAGAGCTATTGTAACTCGTGGAACGATTGATCAAGTGGTTTTAGAAAAAAGAGCCTCTTTATTAAGAAACGATTCTGTTCATGGTGATTTCTCTGGAACGGTTGTAGCAGATGTAAAAAACAGCGCTCTTATTATCAACGGAACGACTGTAAATGTAATTTCGGCAAATGCTCCAGAAGATATTGATTACACCAAATTGGGAATCAACAATGCCTTAGTAATTGATAATACTGGTGCTTTTAGAGACGATAAAGCTCTAGCTAGGCATTTAAAATCTAAAGGTGTAGAAAAGGTATTATTAACTGCTCCTGGAAAAGGTATTCCAAATATTGTTCATGGTGTAAATCACTTAGAAAACAATCCAGATGAAGTAGATATTTTTTCAGCTGCATCATGTACAACCAATGCCATTACTCCTATTTTAAAAGCAGTAGAGGATTCATTTGGTGTAATAAGTGGTCATCTAGAAACGATACACGCTTATACTAATGATCAAAACCTAGTAGATAATTTTCATAGTAAATACCGTCGTGGTAGAGCTGCAGCTCTTAATATGGTAATTACAGAAACTGGTGCAGGTAAAGCTGTTTCTAAAGCCTTACCATCATTTGAAGGAAAATTAACATCAAATGCAATTAGAGTTCCAGTTCCAAATGGTTCATTAGCTATATTAAATTTAGAACTAGAAAAAGAAACCTCTATAGATGGTATGAATGCCATCATGAAAAAATATGCACTTGAAGGTGATTTGGTTGAACAAATAAAATACGAAATGAGCGACGAATTAGTATCTAGCGATATTGTTGGAAGCTCTGCGCCTTCTATTTATGATAGTAAAGCAACAATTGTTCGTGCAGACGGTAAAAATGTGATATTATATATATGGTACGATAATGAGTATGGTTATAGCCATCAGGTTATTAGACTGGCTAAATACATTGCTAAGGTGAGACGTTTTTCATATTATTAGTAAGCCCTATAATTTTATAAAAAAGCCCATTTTAAAAAAATGGGCTTTTTTTATTTTTAAGAAGCAACCTTTTGATTCTTTTGGCATCTAGTAGATAGACTATTAAATCATTTACTATGAAAATGAACCCTTTTGCTTTGCTATTACTTTTATGCTTTAGTATGAGTTTCCAATCCTGTTGGCTTAGAGATTCAGAAGACGATATTATAACTACTAATATTCAGGATTTCTACGAACCTGTGATTATGCAACGTTCAGAATTTGAAACGACCACGACCTTGCAAACCACACCTGAAGTTATTGTTAACTCTGGAAAGATTTACGTTAAAGATAATTACATTTTTATCAATGAGCGCAACAAGGGGTTTCATATTATTAATAACACAGATCCTTCTAATCCACAAAACGTTGCCTTTCTTAATGTTCTTGGTTCTTCAGATTTAACGATTAAAGGCGCTTCAATTTATGTCAATAACGCAACCGATTTGTTAGCAATCACTTTAGATTCACAAGCAGGAATTATGGAAATCACCAAACGTATTCCAAATGCGTTTCCGCAAATAAGTTCTCCTTTTGGATTAAATTTCTACGAAATTCAAAACAATGAAATTATTGTAGACTGGACTTTAAATGAGAATAACTAATACTCTAAACCTAACAATCATGAAAAAATATATCATTCTATTATTAGTAGGAATTGTACTGAGTTGTGATTCTGACAGTTCAAGCTTGTCTGAAAGCTTCTCAAACGATTCCGGAAAAGCGGGTTCATTAGCGCGCTTTACAACCTACAACGATTATTTATATACTGTAGACAATCAAAGTTTAAATGTATTTAGCATTACTAATCATACAGAGCCTATAAAAGTCAATGAGCTAAGCATTGGTTTTAATATCGAAACTTTATTTAATTACAAAGAATACCTATATATAGGTTCTCAAAACGGAATGTACATTTACAGTATACAAAACCCAGAAACTCCTGAGTACTTATCTGATGTACAACACTTCACAGCCTGTGATCCTGTAGTTGCTAATGCAACCCATGCCTATGTTACATTACATGCTGATATTGGTTGTGGGACAACTGTAAATGTTTTAGAAGTCTATGATGTTACAAATGTGGTCAATCCGGTATTAATTTCTAGTCGAAATTTAACCCAACCCATCGGTTTAGGATTGTACAACAACTATCTTATTGTTTGCGATGATAAAGTGAAAATTTTTGACATATCTGATCCTGAAAATTCGATCTTAGTACATACAATCAATAGAAATGCTTTTGATGTAATTGTGAATAATGATACTTTAATTTTAATTGGTGAAAGCGGATTATACCAATACAGTTTAAATTCAAATAGTATTCAAAATACCGAAGAGTTAAGTATTATCAACATCTAAAATCAATTTTTAATCGTATATAATTTAGCCTTACATTTTGTGGGCTAAATGTTGGTATCAACATTCTATTTTACTTATAAATTACTATATTGCTGACTATTAATTATAGCTATTTAATTCAACCTAAACCAAAAATGAAAATTTTTAAGACGTTACTATTAACCACGCTTTCTGTACTATTCTTTTCTGCATCATTTTCGCAAAACGCAAATAAAGAAGAAAAATTATCATTAAATAGTGGCACCATTGACAATCAATTTGAATATGTCATTAGACGTTCAAATAGCTGGCAAGAATACAAAACTGTAAAAAAGACATGGTTGTATGCATTAAAATCACACACAATTGATTCGCTTAAAGCAGTTCATAAAAATTTAAATGATACTCGTGCAGTAGTTGATACACAAGCTAAAGAAATTGAATCATTAAAACTTGATCTTTCTAATACAAAAACAAGTTTAGACAATACAATCGTTGAAAAAGACAACATGAAACTCTTTGGTATGCAAATGAGCAAACCAAACTATAGCTTAATATTATGGAGTATCGTTGGCGTATTATCGGCTTTATTATTGTTTTTTATCTATAAATTTAAAAACAGCAATACGGTTACTAAACAAGCCAAAAAAACCTTAGCAGAAACCGAAGAGGAATTTGAAGAGCACAGGCGTACAGCTTTAGAACGAGAGCAAAAAGTAAGACGTCAATTACAAGACGAAATCAATAAGCAAAAAAATAACGGATAAGCTATTTCTTTTTGAAATAATATATCTTAGATCCTATTAAAATAAAAATCTGTAATTTCGATTACAGATTTTTTTTATGACTACAAAACAAGCACAACTTCAAGATTTAGATGATTTGGCTCCATTATTTGATAGCTATCGTGTATTTTATAAACAAGATTCAAGTATAGAAGCTGTAAAACAGTTTTTAAAAGAACGCTTAAAACATAAAGACTCTATTATATTTATAGCTTATATTAATGATAAACCTGTTGGCTTTACACAACTATATCCTTTATTCTCTTCGGTTTCTATGACACCTATCTATATGCTTAATGATTTATATGTAGACAAAAATCACAGAAGCCAAGGTGTTGGTGAAACTTTAATTAATTGTGCTAAACAATTATGTAAAGAAGAAAAAAATAAAGGTTTAGCCATCCAAACCGCTTTTAATAATCCTGCGCAACATTTATATGAACGGCTTGGCTTTGTTAAGGATACCGATTTACAGTTTTTTTGGACTACTAATTAATAGAAATCAAATAGATCTTATATAAGAGATAATTACGCGATTATTTACAGAAAGTCATGAATGGATTAGAGCAAGAATTTTTAGCAATAAAAGCACTTTAAATCAAATAGAGTATTAATTCTATCAATTAATATATCTTTGCATTCCACAAACATAAATCATGCGCATAGACATTATAACCGTTTTACCAGAATTACTTAAAAGTCCGTTTGAAGCTTCAATTTTAAAACGTGCTATAGATGCTAATTTGGTAAGCGTGCACTTTCATAATTTAAGAGACTTTGGAATTGGTAATTATAAATCTATCGATGACACACAGTTTGGTGGTGGTGCAGGTATGGTGATGATGATTGAACCTATTGATACATGCATTTCGAAATTGCAATCTGAAAGAACTTATGACGAGATCATTTATATGACACCAGATGGCGAACACTTAAATCAAGGTATTGCCAATCACGTGTCGTTAAAAAAGAATATCATTATTCTTTGTGGACATTACAAAGGTGTTGACCAACGTGTTCGCGACAAATTTATTACTAGAGAAATCTCTATAGGCGATTATGTGTTGTCTGGAGGGGAACTTGGTGCTGCAGTATTATGTGATGCTATTATTAGATTAATTCCTGGCGTTTTAGGAAATGAAACCTCTGCATTAACCGATTCATTTCAAGATGGGTTACTCGCGCCTCCTATATATACAAAACCAAGAGAATATGATGGACTAAAAGTTCCTGAAGTATTATTTAGCGGAAATTTCCCTGAAATTGAAAAATGGCGCGAAGAACAAGCCTATTTAAGAACAAAAGAACGACGACCAGATTTGTTAGATGATTAACTAACGTGCTCCGTTTGGTTTCGCTTAAAAACCAAACGGAGCATCCAAAAAATTTTTAATTAATAATTGCGCATTATCAATTATTCATTATCTTTGCACCCACTTTTGGATTAACCTCTGGCGAAAATCGTGAATGTTGATTTGAAACAATCATTATAAATATTAAAAGATGAGTTCTTTAGTAAAATTTGTACAAGACGAATTTGTAACAAAAAAAGATTTTCCAGAATTTGGAGCTGGTGATACAATTACAGTGTATTACGAAATTAAAGAAGGAAGTAAAACACGTACACAGTTCTTTAAAGGAGTGGTATTACAAGTAAAAGGATCAGGAAGTTCACAAACATTCACAATTAGAAAAATGTCTGGAACTATTGGTGTAGAACGTATATTCCCAATTAACTTACCTGCACTTCAAAAAATTGAAGTTAATAAAAGAGGTAAAGTTAGAAGAGCAAGAATTTTCTACTTTAGAGGTCTTACTGGTAAGAAAGCTAGAATTAAAGAAGTTAGAAGATAAGCTTCAACAACATACAATACAAAGCCTTGATTTTATCAAGGCTTTTTTTATGAACTATTGTTAATAACTATGGTTCATAAAATGTGAATATCTAAACTATACAAATATTTGTAATTTTCAAACAAAAAACTACTTTAGCTAAACAATTAACAACAAAACTTATTTGGTATTAAATTAAATTTAGAATTTGTGTTAAATTGTAATAAAGTAACGTTCTTTATATAGTATTGTTTTTTGAGGTTTTGAAGATTACATATGTAAATGTGTAAGCAACAAAATCATGAAGCTTAAAAAGTATTAACATATGTAAATAGGTGATATTGTTTAAGTGAAAAGCTTTGAAAAAGTAGTTGGATCGAAAGTAAAAGCGAAAAGGATAAGCAATGTTTATTTAGAGATCTAACACGCAAGTGAAAGATTAAAAGAAATAAACATCAAGAAAAACGATCAAAACGAAACCAAGTAATAACACGTCAATACATTTTGAAAGTTATGAACCGTTTCATTGACATAGTGAAACTTGAACCGAAAAAGATGAGGGAACATAAGTTCAGCTATCTTTTTTAACAGCATGTTAAAATAGGTCACGGGAAACTATATCAAGAAAGCCATATCAAAGTAGTCTGCTACAGTGATATGGCTTTTGTTTTTTTAGTATTTTCTATACCTTTGGTTTATAAAACCATTATTCATGAACCTTCCCTTTATTTGCGATAAAACCTATAAAAACATTAGTTATACAATTAAGCAACTCTCGAAAGCTGAATATGATAATTGTACTTTTATTAATTGTGATTTTTCCAATTCTTATATTTCAAACATCAGCTTTTTAGAATGTGAATTCATAGATTGCAATTTTAGCATGGTAAAAACCAAAGGCACGATTTTAAAGGATATTATTTTTAATAATTGTAAACTTTTGGGCTTCCCTTTTCATGAGTGCAATCCTTTTTTGATGTCTATGATTTTTATTAAGTCACAACTCAACTTATCGTCTTTTTTTAATTTGAAACTTAAAGACACTACATTTAAGGAATGTAAACTAGAACAAACTGATTTTACAAATACGGATTTAAGTACCTCAAAATTTATGAATTGTGATCTATACCAAACCATTTTTGATAATTCAAATCTAGAAAAAGTAGACTTCTCAACCTCGTACAACCTTTCTATTAATCCAGATATAAACAGAATTAGACATGCTAATTTTTCTAAAGAAAACGCTTTAGGTCTTTTAGGTCATTATCAGATTAATATCGATTGACTGTTACGCCATTGTTATTTCGAAATTGGTAATAATTTAACACCAAATCATTGATTTGATAATTTATAATATAAATCTAAAGCATCATTTAAAAGCATTGTCTAAGCTTTCAATCATTTCAATAAACTTCTAGTTTTTTGTATATTTGCACAGCTTAAAAACTAAGCGTTTTTAATACACTAAATTATAAACATTTTATGGCAAATACTCCTACAATCATTTATACTAAAACAGATGAAGCTCCTGCATTAGCAACACATTCATTATTACCAATTATAAAATCGTTTACAAAATCGTCAAACATAAATATAGAAAGCAGAGATATTTCTCTTGCAGGACGTCTTTTGGCTAATTTTCCCGATTTTTTAACGGACTCACAACGTGTACCAGATGCATTAGCCGAATTAGGAGAATTAGCAAAAAGCCCTGAAGCAAATATTATCAAACTTCCAAATATTAGTGCTTCTGTTCCGCAGTTAAAAGCTGCAATAACAGAATTACAAAATCAAGGTTATGGACTACCAAACTATCCTGATGAACCAAAAAATGATGATGAAAAATCGATTAAAACACGATATAATAAAATAAAAGGTAGTGCTGTAAATCCTGTATTGCGTGAAGGAAACTCAGATAGACGTGCACCAAAAGCTGTTAAGAATTTTGCTAAGATGAATCCACATTCAATGGGAGCTTGGTCTTCAGATTCTAAAACGCATGTTGCAACGATGTCTCATGGAGATTTTGCTCATAATGAAGTCTCAGTTACATTAAAAGAAGCGACCTCAATAAAAATAATTCATACAGATAACTCAGGAAACACAACTGTATTAAAAGATAATTTGTCTTTATTAGAAGATGAAATTATTGATGCAACAGTAATGAGTAAAAATGCTTTATTAGAGTTTTTAGAAACTCAAGTAAAAGAGGCTAAAGAACAAGGCGTTCTATTTTCATTACATATGAAAGCAACAATGATGAAAGTATCTGATCCTATTATTTTTGGTCATGCCGTTCGTGTATTCTTTGCTGATTTATTTACAAAACATGGAGACACCTTTAATAAAATTAGTGTTGACGTTAATAATGGTTTTGGAAATTTAATTAGTAAACTAAGTGAGTTACCAGATGTTAAACGTTTACAAATAGAAGAAGATATTGCTACAGCTATTGCTAATGCACCTGATGTGGCCATGGTAAATTCTGATAAAGGCATTACAAATCTACATGTCCCTAGTGATATAATTATTGATGCATCAATGCCAGCAATGATTCGTACATCTGGTCAAATGTGGAATGCTCAAGGACAACAACAAGATACAAAAGCAGTGATTCCTGATAGTAGTTATGCTGGGATTTATACAGCAACTATAGATTTTTGTAAAAAGCATGGTGCATTTGATCCAACAACTATGGGTACAGTTCCCAATGTTGGACTTATGGCACAAAAAGCTGAAGAATATGGTTCTCATGATAAAACATTTGAAATTTCAACTGATGGTAAAGTTGACGTCATAGACGCTTCTGGAGCTATATTAACATCTCATAAAGTTCAAGAAGGTGACATTTGGAGAATGTGCCAAGTTAAAGATGCTCCTATTCAAGACTGGATAAAACTTGCCGTTACAAGAGCAAGAGCATCAAAAACACCAGCTGTCTTTTGGTTAGATGAAAACAGAGCTCATGATGCTGAATTAATTAAAAAGATAAACATGTATTTGCCTAATCATGATACATCAGGATTAGATCTTAGAATCCTCTCACCTATTAAAGCGACTGAGTTTACTCTAGAACGTATTAAAGATGGAAAAGATACAATCTCTGTTACAGGAAATGTATTAAGAGATTATTTAACCGATTTATTTCCTATTTTAGAATTAGGAACAAGTGCAAAAATGTTATCTGTTGTCCCATTAATGAATGGTGGCGGATTATTTGAAACTGGTGCTGGTGGATCAGCGCCTAAGCATGTGCAACAATTTACTCAAGAAAACCATTTACGTTGGGATTCATTAGGAGAATTTTTGGCGCTAGCTGTTTCTTTAGAACACTTCGGAAATGTAAATAATAATGCTAAAGCTGTCGTTTTATCTGAAACTTTAGATGATGCTACCGAAAAATTATTAGCCAACGGAAAATCGCCTTCTAGAAAAGTAAATGAATTAGATAACAGAGGAAGTCATTTCTACCTAGCTTTATTCTGGGCAGAAGCTTTAGCTAATCAAACTAAAGATGAAGATTTAAAGAATGAATTCTCTCAAGTTTTTAAAGACTTACAAGCTCATGAAATGAAAATTATAGGAGAATTAAATATAGTACAAGGTCAGTCAATGAATATTGGTGGTTACTATGAGCCAAATGAAACTAAGGCCTCTAATGCAATGCGACCTAGTGAAACTCTAAATAATATTTTAGGCTAAAATCTCATTTATTATTATAAACTAAAGACTGTCTTTAATAGACGGTCTTTTTTTTATTTATATTTTTTAAAACATGTTGTAAATTTACATTATGACTAAAGAAAACCTTTCCACGTGTTATAATAGGATTAAACCTTATATTCATAAAACTCCCGTGCTTACATCCAGGCTTGTAAATAAACAAGTTGGTGCAGAGGTGTTTTTTAAATGTGAGAACTTTCAAAAAACTGGAGCTTATAAAATGCGTGGCGCAACAAATGCTATCATGCAATTAACTAAAGAACAAAAAAGAAAAGGTGTCCTTACACATTCCTCTGGCAATTTTGCTCAGGCATTATCGTTAGCAGCACAAAGTTTAAATGTCAAAGCGACTATTATTATGCCTTCAAATTCTCCGAAGGTTAAAAAAAATGCCGTTGTAGAATATGGTGGAAACATTATAGAATGTAAACCAACTATTGAAGCACGACAGACCTTAGCTAATAAAATAGCAAAGGAAACTGGAGCCTCTTTTATACACCCATCTAATGATCCAAACGTCATTATGGGCCAAGGAACTGCATGCTTAGAACTACTCAAAGAGCAACCAAATTTAGATTCTATATTTTGTCCAGTAGGAGGCGGTGGTTTAATTGCTGGTTCTGCTTTAGCTGCACATTATTTTGGTTATAATTGTCATGTTTATGGAGGAGAACCATTTGAAGCTGATGATGCCTATCGCTCACTATTAAGTGGGAAAATAGAGACAAATAAGTCAGTGAATACAATTGCCGATGGATTAAGAACACAACTAGGACACCATAATTTCCCCATTATACAAAATCACGTTAAACAAATTATACGAGTTTCAGAAAACGAAATTATTGAAGCTATGTGCTTTATTTGGCAACGTATGAAGCTAATTATTGAACCTTCAAGTGCAGTAGCCTTCGCAGCAGTTTTAAAAGAAAAAGAACAATTTAAAGATAAAAAAATAGGCATTATTATTTCTGGTGGAAACGTAGATATCAACAACCTACCCTTCAACAATTAATTAAAATTAACAAACTAATCAATACGGTTAAATAAAGTATTTTGGGCGTTACCCTTTAAAGTAAAAACTTAAAAGGGTCGCGCTATTCGTTATATCTTTTTGTGAAAACACAAAAAGGATGACACTACTATCACTAACGCAGAAAAAAAATAGGTATTTTTACACTATGGCATTCACAAAAACTACCGAGCAAGATTCAAATTATAATCATTTAGAAAAAATGACTATTAACGAATTATTGACCAATATAAATAAAGAAGATAAATCTGTGCCTGTTGCTGTAGAAAAAGCGATTCCTCAAATTGAAGTTTTAATAGAACAAATCGTATTAAAACTAAAACAAGGAGGTCGACTATTCTATATTGGAGCAGGAACCAGCGGAAGATTGGGTATTTTAGATGCTTCTGAATGTCCACCAACTTTTGGAGTATCTCACGACTTAGTTATTGGTCTCATTGCTGGAGGGGATTCAGCAATTAGAAAAGCCGTAGAATTCGCCGAAGATTCTACAATTCAAGGTTGGAAAGACTTACAAGAATTTAATATTTCAAAAAAAGATATCGTAATTGGTATTGCTGCCTCTGGAACAACACCTTATGTCATTGAAACTCTAGAACAATGCAATTCTAAAGATATTATTACAGGCTGCATTACTTGTAATAAAAATAGTCCACTATCAAATGTTTCAAAATATCCTATAGAAGTTATTGTCGGACCAGAATTTGTAACGGGAAGTTCTCGGATGAAAGCTGGAACTGCACAAAAACTAGTTTTGAACATGCTTTCAACATCAACCATGATTAAACTTAATAAAGTTAAGGGGAATAAAATGGTAGATATGCAATTAAGTAATAATAAACTTGTTGATAGAGGAATTAAAATGCTAATTAAAGAGTTAAATATAGATGAGCAAGAGGCTAAAAATTTATTAAAATCTCATAAAAATGTTAGAATAGCAATTCAAAATTATAATAATGGAAACTAAACATACAGACAAAGATATATTAGTTAAAGGCATAAAAACAATGGGAATATCTTTAGCGATGATGTTTCTTGGACCAATATTATTATATATAGGATTTAGTAATCAAGATAAACCTTTATATATTCCTATACTCATTGTTGCATTTATACTTTGCGCATTAGCAATATATTTTGGTTTTAAAGGCTTAAAAATAATTATGGATAGTATGTTTAAAACAAATTAGCTTTTTAGTTGATATACCAATAAAATTACCAGCTACATATAGATACTACTATCATTTGTCTTTGTTTTATAAGAAGATTAAAAACAAAAAAACTCCATAACAAATAAATGTTATGGAGTTTCTAAAAAAGGCGACGACCTACTCTCCCACGAATGCAGT
>MAAQ01000002.1 GCA_002162685.1 Flavobacteriales bacterium 33_180_T64 | reverse complement strand
TATTAAAAGAGCCACTCTACGGAGTGGTTTTTTATGCAATAGATTGGAAATACTTTAGTGCAAGAAATTATCAAGGTGATCATACAATTTTAGAAATAGTTGCTGCGGGATTTATATTCTAAATTTAAGTTTCAATGAAACAAAAAGCATAAAAAATGCTATTTTGTAACTGTTTGATAATCGTTAAATTAGTGGAAATTGAAATTGGTTAGCACAAGTTACAAACTTGCGCTAGCTTTGGAAATTAATACACTTGATCAGATAGTTGTGGATTTTAATAAATTACTAGCTTCTGGTAGTGCATTTGTTGGCACGTCACATTATGCAAACTTTTTTTTAACAACGAAAGATGGTAGTGTTCAAATTTCACCCCAGTAACGCATCATTCCCCAAGCTGGCGCGAGTTTGTAACTCGTGCTAAATAGATAATTATTAAAAGAGCCACTCTACGGAGTGGTTTTTTTATGCAATAGATTGGAAATACTCAAGTGCAAGAAATTATCAAGGCGATCATACAATTTTAGAAATAGATGCTGCTGGATTTATATTCTAAACTTAAGTTTCAATGAAACAAAAAGCATAAAAAATGCTATTTTGTAAATGTTTGATAATCGTTAAATTAGTGGAAGCTAAAATTGGTTAGCACAAGTTACAAACTTGCGCTAGCTTGGGGAATATTAGACTGGCTTATAAAAGCAATGGAATTACAGCAATTCATCAAGAAGATGATTTTACATCAAACACCTCAGATTGGTCTAACCCTTGGAATGGTGGTAGTATTACTAATACAAACCAAGAGTTAAACATTAATTTGCTTAATAAATGGAATGGGACTAATAAAGCGGTAAATATTACACCAAATGAACCTATACATATTGCTTTTGATTTTGATAAAGGGAGTATGGAAAAAACGTCTTTAATCATTAAGGAAAGAATTAATGGAGTATGGGAGTCTAATGCTAATAGAGATGTGTTTTTATTACAAGACGGGCATTTTGAAACCCATTTAACCTTAACAGGAGATTATATAAGTATCCGATTTGAAAAAGGAAACGATACAGATGATGGTACTTTAACAACATGTTATGTTGATAATTTTAGATTTGACCAAAATAATGTTGAGTTATTAGAAGAAAACAACTACTATCCCTTTGGCTTAAAACACAAGGGCTACAATAACGTAATAAATGGTACGGACCACCCTTATGGGTATAATGGGAAGGAAGAACAGAATGAACTAGGTCTTGGTTGGATTGATTATGACTTCAGAAATTATGATGCTAGTTTAGGAAGATTTATGAATACTGATCCTGTTTCTCCAGAATATGCTCAAATAAGCCCTTATTCATATGCATTGAATAACCCGATAGTTTTAAACGATCCTGATGGAAGGGATTGGTCGCTTTCTATGAATTGGGATGAAGAAAACAATACGTATAATGTTTCTATCAATTTTAAAGCTGCGCTTTTAAATTCTTCTGATAAAGAATTTGATACAGAAAAATTGGCTGCCACGATTAAATCTGCTCTTCAAAAAGCATTTTCTGGTAGCTATTCAAAAAATAACCCTGTAATTAAAGAAGTCAATTTTAATGTAACAACTAACGTAGAAATAAGACAGATAGATAATAAAAATGAATTAAAAGAAGATGAACATTTATACCAAGTAATTGATACGGATGAAGGAATTTATGGAGAAGTAGATCAGATAGGAGGTAAAGAAATCAGCCTTAATAGTAAGTATGTCCAAAGTATGATAGATGGTGTTGATAATAAGACTATAATCCATGAAACAGGTCACACCTTAGGATTGTTGCATCCAGATACTCAGTATAACTTTGATTCAGTTTTTAATTTTTGGGGAGCATTTAACGAACAGAGATTTAGACCGGGAGATGGTGGTAAAATTAATAATGCTATGTATTCTGGAGAAGCTGCCTCCTTTATGAATAATATAACAACGGCTACTGAAATAAATCAACGTCAATTAAAAATAGCAGTTGATAAGATTAGAAATGGAGACGTTAATAAAAAAAAGAAGAAAGAATGAAAAAGTATTTTTTAGTGATTATAGTGTGTCAATCCTTTTTATTTGGATGTGGTAACAATTATTGTAAAGAAAGTAATAAATATACTATTGAAGTTTCTGTTGATAAGAGTTGTTATTTTAGTGATAGAAATACAGTCAACCAAATTAATGGGAAGGAAGGAGTTATCAAATTTATAGGAAATGATACTTATTTAATTTCAACAAATGAAGATTTAAACTATTTTGCGTGCAATCTTCCTGACTCAATTAAAATTAATAAACTAAAGATTTATTTTTGTGGAGAAGAGAAAGAGATTAAACCTACGGAACATACTTTAGGGGCTTTTTTAGAACTAACTTCAGTTTTTTTAAAAGATGAATTAATAGGAGATAACGACTCAGATCAAGTAGACTAATGTCCCCCTAGCTAGCGCGAGTTTGTAACTCGTGCTAAATAGTAATTATTAAAAGAGCCACTCTACGGAGTGGTTTTTTATGCTATAGATTGGAAATACTCAAGTGCAAGAAATTATCAAGGCGATCATACAATTTTAGAAATAGTTGCTGCGGGATTTATATTCTAAATTTAAGTTTCAATGAAACAAAAAGCTTAAAAAATGCTATTTTGTAACTGTTTGATAATCGTTAAATTAGTGGAAATTGAAATTGGTTAGCACAAGTTACAAACTTGCGCTAGCTAGGGCACGTCTCATTATGCAAACTTTCTTTTAACAACGAAAGAGGTAGTGTTCAAATTTCACACCAAAAAAGAATTAAGTTATGAAATTAAGATTATTAATAGTTACTGTTGCAATTTTAGCAACTCAAACGATTTTTGGACAATCAAGAAATTTAAAATCAATTAACAATATTGAAGGGAGTTATACAGACACTATAAATGAGAGTTTAGTAATTCCTAAATATAATTTGAAAAGAGACTATAAAGGGAATTTATTTCAAAATGACAAAATTATATTCTCAAGAAATGACAAATTTGAATATTGTATATATGAATTATTTAAGGATAGATATTTAGTGATAACCGCTTTAAGCAAGAAAAATTTCACTAGTAATCTTAGTTATATGTTACCTAAAAAAGAAATAATTGTAATTGATAGTATGAATTGGGAAGAAATACATGAAGTTAATATTGAAAATAATTTTATTTATGATATTTACTATAATGAAAATGGAGTACTTGTTTTACAAGCACTTGAAAGAATATATAATTTTAAATTGAAAGGATAGGAGGGTAGTGTCCTCCCCAGCTGGAGCGAGTTTGTAACTCGTGCTAAATAGTAATTATTAAAAGAGCCACTCTACGGAGTGGTTTTTTATGCAATAGATTGGAAATACTTTAGTGCAAGAAATTATCAAGGCGATCATACAATTTTAGAAATAGATGCTGCGGGATTTATGTTTTAAATTTAAGTTTCAATGAAACAAAAAGCTTAAAAAATGCTATTTTGTAACTGTTTGACAATCGTTAAATTAGTGGAAGATGATAATTGGTTAGCACAAGTTACAAACTTGTGTTAGCTAGGAAGTGATGATAGAGTAAGAGGTGGTTTTGTTGAAATTTTAGAAATACAAAAAAATAAATGAAAAATATAATTTTAATTCTTTTAGTATTATCGTTGACCTCATGTAAAACAGATGACAGTATTGAAGGGTATTTTTATGATACTAGAACTCCAAATATCTATCTATTTAATGATAATGAAATAATTCTATATGATTTATTAGATTCAATTAATACTCATTTTAACTATTCCAACTCTAAGAATTTATTGCAAATTGATAATGAGAAGTATAACTTTCAAAAAGCTGATGATTCGATTGTTATCCAAGAATTTTCAAAAGACAGAAAAGATTTATGCTTGAAAGAGTTTAGTTTTGAAACTATAAACTCGAGAGATATTGATACAACGTATTGGTCGATGATTCAAAGGGGTTATTCAAGAGAGTATGATGAATATTTTAATGAAGAACAATTGCTTAAAGTTTATTCTAATAAAAGAATTAAAGCCTATTTTATACAGGATAAAAATGAGGATACTATTCATGGTGGTAGCTATGATTATGTAGGGAAAGTATATAATAAATTTTTATTATATAAGAGTGATTTAACAACCATAATTATATTAGAGCATGATGATAGCCAGATAAAAATACTCTTAAATAGTGGAGAAAAAACAGGCACTTATACATTGAAAAAAAGAGGTTAGGTTATTGATTCCCCAGCTGGCGCGAGTTTGTAACTCGTGTCTTCGCAAGCGCAAGCATACTGCTTGTTCTACTAGAGTTAATATTATAAATAAAAGCCATGAAATTAATCATGGCTTTTGTATTAAAAAATATAACTTGGTTTACTAATTGTATCTATAGTATAAGTACTAGCGAAGACGTTAGCCCAAGCTAGCGCGAGTTTGTAACCCCAAGCTGGCGCGAGTTTGTAACTCGTGTTAAAAGAAAGTGTAGATCAACTCGTTCTACTAGAGTTATTATTATAAATAGAAAAGCCATGATATAATCATGGCGTATTTACAATTGTAATGCTTATTTTTCAACTCATATTAATGTATATATTAAAAATAAAAACTAAATTATATCATAATAATTTTTATATAGTTTTGGTAATCATTCCAATATTGATATGTGTATATTATAACATTGAATTTTAATTAATAGTAGATTAAATAATATGAAAAGAATAGTGTTTACTTTTTTTATTTTAATGCTAGGGCAATTAATTTATTGTCAAGAAATGAGTACCATTAATATCCCATTAAATAAAGAAATGGGATTAGATGTGTTATCGAAAAATAAAAAAATAAAAAAGTTTGATGTAATTTTTGAAAAAGAAACTAAAGGTACTTTTAATCTTCTTAAAGTAATGTCAGAAAATGACACAAAAAATGTTTCAGATATTTATATCAGATTTGGGAAAGCAAAGTTTGGTAATTCCGAAAGCACCGTTCTAATTATACGTCATAAATTAAAACAAGCTATTTCATATAAAGCAAGAATCAAAGTTAATGGAGAGTTTAGTGAAACTAGTGTTGTTTTATGCCATCCTAACGTTGCTTCAATTGAACAATGGAATGAAGAGATAGAAGAGATTCAATTATATGATTTTAAGTATTTTAAAGAATGAGAATTAAGGTAGTGTCCCAAATTTGGGAATAGCCTAAAAATGAGAATTAAAGTATTGAAAAAACAGTGGTTAATAGAAATATTGATTGCTGTTTTTCTACGTTCATTGATAAGATAAAAGAATCCCCAAGCTGGCGCAAGTTTGTAACTCGTGCCCTCGTTAGCCTGGCTAGCGTAAGCATGTTGCTTGTGCTAATAGACTAGAGTTAGTAATATAAAAAGTATAAGCCATGATTATATCATGGCTTTTTGTATTAAGGTATAGTGGTTAATTTCATAAAAAAACCTCCAAGATTTCTCAAGGAGGCTTTTTAGGCTAATTCAAATCACTAATTAATCTATATTAAAGTTTAATAAGTTTAGAAGTTAAAGTTTGACCATTAGTATTTTCAATTTTAACGAGATAGATACTCTGTGTTAAATCTGAAATATCATAAGTGTCATTTTTAGTAAAATCCCCATTAAAAGATTTTACGAGTTTACCTGTAATATCAAAAACTTGTAAGCTATTAAAAGCTTTATTCGTTTTGAACGATGTGTTTACAGGATTTGGATATATACTAAATATGGTATTGGTATTAAAATCATTAGTAGTTAATGTTGTTGGTTGATTCCCGAAAATTCTAAATTGACCTGCTTGAATGGTAATTGTTGAAGCGCTATATGTTGTGCTTCCTGTATTATCCATAAGATCAAACCAAACGCCTCCAGTAGGGAAACTTGTATTTACGGTTTGTGCTACAACATCAAAGTTTGCTAAAACAATCACATTTCTTAATTCAGAAACCGGTAAGGATGTGTCAAAAATATCTATTCTAGGCGTTAAGTTTCCTGAGGTAATAGCATAATCACCTTCAAATACATCCTCATTAATTTTTAATGCATTTAGTCGTGCCCAATCATCATAGATTTGTCTTCTGCTAGCATCACCTAACCAGTTGTCTGTCCATTGTGGTTGCGGTTTAGTATCTAATTTACAGCCATCATCATCCACACTTCCGTCAGGACATGTAAATATTGAATTATCCATACCTAAAGCTCCAAAGTGCCATATCATTTTTGGTCCTGGAACGGTTAAACTCATAGCCCCTAATGCAGACATTCTTGATAGTGCAGTATTTAAATCTCTAACATTATGCGATCCATTTGAATTATTTCCAAAGGCGACATTTTTATACATTAATCGTTCTTCATCATGACTTTCTGGATACCCCATAACTCTTGGGCCACTAAACTGTACACGAGATTTATGACCTATAGCATCAATATTATTATTAGAGTTAAAACCCATTGTTAATTGATTGTAAGGATCTGTCATTTTACCCCACATTATAACACCTTTACCTTCATCAAAACGATAGTTTGCCCATTCTTTTTCTTCATTTTGAGATCCTAAATGTTCAAAAATCACATAGTGATCAGGATCTAAAGCCCATGAATAATCGGCATAAGCTTTTAAAATATCGACACGATCTTGCTGGTAGTTATTAGTACATGTATCATCACCGCCAGTACAGTTTTGTGTAAACCCTTTAGTTAAATCCCAACGGAAACCGTCAACTTTAAAATCGTCAACCCAATGTTTAATAACACGTTGTACGTAGTCTTGAGTAAGTGTACTTTGATGATTAAAGTCATCACCTACACTATAGCTATGTCTAGCAGTTTCGTTAAAATAAGGGTTTGCGCTACTCGGTCCACCCCAGCCATCACCATCAGGATCGTTCATCCACATACGCACCATCGGGTTTCTTCCAAAGGCATGATTTAGAGCGACATCAAGAATGACTGCAATACCATTTTGATGACATAAATCAATAAATTCTTTGAATTTATCCTCTGTTCCGTAGTACTTGTCTAAAGCTAAATGGTATGATGTATTGTATCCCCAACTTTCATTGCCTTCAAACTCCATAACTGGCATTAATTGAATAGCATTAACATTAAGGTTTTTAAAATAATCGATTCTATCAATTAAATCTTGATAATTTCTATTGGCATCAAAGTCTCTTACTAAGACTTCATAAACAATTAAGTCTTCCTCTTTTGGCGCGTTAAAATTAGCGACTTGCCAATTATAAGGCGTTTGACCTGTTTGTAATACAGTCACTTCTCGTTCTTGTCCAGAAGGATAGGTAGGTAAGTTAGGATAAGTATTTGCGGGTATATAAGGATCATCAAAAGGCGACAATACTAAAGTCGAATAAGGATCTGCCGTTTTTACTAATGATGGCGAATTTGTTACAGGATCTGTATCAAACACCCAATACTGATAGGTTTCAATCTGTCCAGAAGTTAGTCCAGTTAATTCTAACCAATATTTCCCTGTTGAAGGGTCACGTTTCATAACATCAGCATTAGTAGGTGTATAGCTATTAAAACTACCCGCAATTTGAATAAATTCTTTACCAGGTGCAGATAGAACTAATGTTGCTTTTGTTGGATCAGCATCATAATTAATACCATCTTCTAAACCAGAAGGGAGTGTTTCTTCTACAACAGAAGGTACAATGACCACTTCAAAACTAGCTTCTCCAGTTTCGGTAGAGCCAGGAGGTGTTCCAACAAACTTTACCGTGCCACTTTCAGTAATATTAGTAATCGTAGAATTGCATGCAGGAAATCCACATGATCCTGTTGCAATAGATACATCGTTATAAAATAGTTCAAAGCTACCAGCAACGGTTGTACTTCCTTGAAAAATTATTGTAGCACTGACAGATAAATTATCACCAGAGTTTAAAACAACGATATTATTAGAAGGTTGAGAAATGTTAATAAGCACACTTCCTATAGGAAAGATAAAATCATTACAACCATCATCTTTTAATTCTTGAGAACCATCTTCATTTCTGAAAACCATCCCTATTTGAGTGGCACTATCAGCTTGCATAGCTGTAAGACCGTAATAGGTGTCAGGTGTAATAGTAATACTAAATGTACCATCTCCATTAGAGGTCATTTGCCCAATACCATCGTCTTGTCCCCAATTACCAATGACATTAAAACCAAAAGCATTAGAGTTATCACCAATACCAGAGTGCATATAAACTTTGGTTGGACTACTAAAACCATTACAGTTGCTGTCTGAACTATTGGTGTCAACTGTTATTGTAACAGGTTGGTCTACTTCAATAGCACCAACACTCAATGTAACTTGAGCAAAAGTATTTAAGGAAATAAGACAGATTAAAGAACATAAAATTTTTTTCATAGCAATATGTAATTTTAAAAAAAGGCTATGTTTTCACATAGCCTTTTAAGTAAATTATAAATTATTCAACCGTAATTGTAAGATTGCCAGTATCTACCGTAACAGTATAAGTTCCTGGTGTTCCATTAAAGAAGAAATTACTATCTCCATCCATAGCATTAATGAAGTCAGAATCAATGGCATAACCATCAGCTTCATAAGTTGGATAATTTATCCCAGTTCCCCAATCACTATTTACTGTAAAGAACCTGAATGCATCATTAGTAAATGCAACAGATCCAGAGTAAATGCCAGCGCCAGTACATGATAAAGCCACAGGCGTGTCCCAAGACCATCCTGCATCAACAACTCCAGCTCCTACTAACCATAATTGTTCAAAGTCACATAGTAATTGTTCAGGACCTAAAGTAATTGTTTTATTGATGTCATCTACAGTTACGAAATAAGTTCCTGGTGTTCCATTAAAGAAGAAGTTACTATCACCATCCAATGCATTATTGAAATTAGAATCGATAGTATACCCATTACCTTCGTATGTTGGATAGTTAATGCCAGTTCCCCAATCACTATTTACAGAGAAGAATCTAAATGCATCATTTGTTAACGCTACGTTTCCTGAATAGGTTCCATTACCAGTACAAGGTAAAGCAACTGGTGTATCCCAAGACCATCCTGCATCAACAATACCTGCGCCTACTAACCATAATTGGTCAAAGTTACAGTTTGGTCCAATAACTGGAGGACCTAAAGTAATTGTTTTTGCTTCTGTATCTATTTCAATGAAGTATTCTCCTGGTGTTCCTACAAATTGAAAATTACTATCACCATCTAAAGCATTAGCTAAGTTTGAATCGATAGTGTAACCTACAGCTTCATAATACGGATAATTTAATCCAGTTCCCCAATCACTATTTACTGTAAAAAATCTAAATGCATCATTAACTAAGTTGATGTTTCCAGAGTATTTTGTTCCTTGTAAAGGGAGTTCTATTGGAGTATCCCAAGACCATCCAGCATCTACGGCACCAGCACCTACGACATACAATATTGGAGCTAATTCAATACTATAAGGTGTTACAGCTATAGTAACAGGATCTGATACACGTTCCATATTACCACCTTCCATTTCTATAGTAGCTTTGATTCTAAAATCTAGGCTTCCTACTTCTTCTGCAGTAAGACCTGCATTAAGTACAATTTCATTAAACGCTTCATGAGTTTGTGATAATGAAGTACCATCTGCACTTTCAGAAACAGCGCTATCAAATCCAGCTCCTGTTTCAGCAAATTGAACTTCGTATACGACATCTACAGAACTGTTATCACCAAAATCTGGGTCTTCCCAAGTAATATTGATCGCTTCATCATTAGGTGTTGTTTCAAGTAAAATAAGACTCAATGTATTATCTGGACTTAATATAACTGGTACAGCTTCAGAATAAGAAGATACACTAAAGCTAACACTATTTGATAATTGAGATTCTGAATTTACTCTCATAAAGACAGTAAAAGGCTCAAATGCATCAGCACCAGCATCTAATACTGTATTATTGAATTCAGCAACAGTCATTGTAAATCTGTCTGTTGTAGAAGATCCAATAGTCATAGGGCTCTCAAATAAAGCGTCTGGCGATAATTCAACCATGTAACCTGAAGCACCTGATGTTATTTGATCATTCCAAACAATAGTAAATGCTTCATTGTTTGGTACATTGTAATT
Source organism: Flavobacteriales bacterium 33_180_T64 (assembly GCA_002162685.1). Classification (GTDB taxonomy): domain Bacteria; phylum Bacteroidota; class Bacteroidia; order Flavobacteriales; family Flavobacteriaceae; genus Psychroserpens. The sequence continues at coordinate 327,152 of MAAQ01000002.1, read as the reverse complement.
TAAGTTGATATTAGATATCGATGGCTCCAAAAGGGTAAATGAAGCATCAGGAGATGTAATATCAATACTTTCTTCTGTTTCACATGCCACAAACACTAAGAAGAAACTTAGTATTAAAGCACTTATTTTATTAATTTTCATAGTTTCTATTTTTATAAGTTTAGTGGAATCATAATATAGTCTCCAGTCAAGTCATTAAACCAAACTTCATAATCGTCTTGTACAACAACAGGAATATTTCCACCACTTTCTGTAGCAACTCCTGAAAAGGAAGTAGCTCCAGCAAAAGTAGTACTAGTATTTGTAAGTATTTGTAGATCTCCAGGTTGAAGGTTTATACTATTAATATACCACAAATGAGTATCAAAAACAGATTGCGTAAAGTTGGCATCTGCACCTAGTGCGCTCCCTTGAAGTGTCATGCTTGAATAACTAGTTGCACCAGCATCATCAAAAGGGTTCATTGTATACGTATTTGATGAGAAATTGATTGTAAAGGTATAATATCCATCAGAAGCAACTCCAAAACGACCAGGATCGCTATCCTGAGTTCCAGGGTTTCCAGCGATATCTCCAGATGTTTCTATGTTATCACTTCCTTCAGCAGCAGCAACACCCCATTGTGGTTGCCATTGTCCTCTAAGTTCTAATAGTTTAAATCGACCGTCATCAAAACCGCCGCCTCCTTTAGTAAAGAAACCAGTATAAGTATATAAGTTGTTGTTTTCAGCATCTCTAAATAATGGTGAATTATTATTGTTATTATTCCAATCTGCAGAAGTTCCATTTCCTACTAAGTAATAATCATCAAAAACATAGTTGAAATAAGGCTGAACCTCAAAACTCACCGTATTTGAACTTACAGGAAGCCCATTTTGAGTCCCTAATGAACTTTCTACTTTAGCGTAAATTGTACTAAAAGAAAATGGTGGTAAGCCAGCTAATCCGGCAGCAGAGTTTAATTCATTTACAGATAATGTTGCAGATGTTGTTCCCACTACTGTTGTTGCGGTAATAGGATTTGTAAATGCATCATCTGAAGCGAATATTAGGGCATAGTTTTCTGATGCTTGTTGTCCATAATCAGCTTCGCTCCAATTAAATGTTATAGCTGGATTTCCAGGATTAGTGGCATCCAATTCTATCATCGAAATAGGAAGTTCTGATAATGTTATAGGTTGTGTTTCTGAAACCGTAAATACCGAAGTATCATCTTCACAAGAATTCATAAAGAACCCAAGTGAAAGTATCGTTAACAGTAAAACTTTAAATTTTAATATTTTTTTCATTGTGTTATTTTTTAGTATCCAGGATTTTGAGAAAGGTTTGGATTTGATGACATACTTAAACTTGGTATTGGATAGATATTGAAGTTAGAAGGTATAGCGATACCATTACTTCCATTCCCTTTCCATGCCCAATTGTAGTTTCCACCAGTGAATAACCCAAAACGAATTAAATCTTGTCTTCTGTGAGCTTCCCAATGCAATTCTCTTGATCTTTCATCTAAAATAAAAGATAAGGTAAGTTCAGCACTAGAAATCAAATTAGGATTATTGGCACGTGTTCTAAGATCATTAACTAAATCTACAGCTGTAGATAGCATTCCACCACCACCTCTAAGGTGCGCTTCTGCATACATTAAATGTACGTCTGCTAATCTAAACAGAGGGAAATCGGTATCAACAAATGTTTGGTCTATACCTGGAGTTCCATTAGAGGTTACATTGGCATATTTTTGAATGATATACCCTGTATCTCTATCTGAAATATCAACGATACCAATTGGTCTATTGTCAGAAATAATAGTGTTTCTATCATCATTGATAAAGTCACCACCATTCCATAATTCTGCAAATTCTCTTCGTACTCTTAGTGCGCCTCCCCAGCCGCCATCAGATACACCAACTTCTACGCCATTAACTTCAAGGCTACCTACAGACCCATTGATCATTACAGTAGTTGGTCCAAAATTTTGAGTTGTAAATCCATCTGAAACAATAGGGAAAATAATTTCATTGTTTGCCGAATTTGTATTGTTATCAGCTAAGAAGTTATGTCTGTATTCTGTAGCTAACGTGTAGCCAGAATTTAATAATTGCTCGCAATAGTTCATACAATCTGCATATCTATTTGTACCCGTATAAATTTCGGCATTAAGATATATTTTTGCAAGAATCATATGTGCTACACCACGATCTGCTCTACCATGTTGGTTTGATCCAGCAGGTACAAGGTTAGATTCAATAGCTAATAATTCAGATTCAACAAAATCAAAAAGCTGTACTCTGTCTGCAACAGGTAGTACTGTATTAACTGGATCTGCCTCAGTACCAAAGTTTGCTTTACCAAAAAGATCCATCATATAGTAATATGATAAGGCTCTTAATAATCTTGCTTCTGCTCTATATTCAACAATATCAGAACGAATACCTTCAGAAACATTTCTACTATCTAGTTTTTCTGCTGTTGTTTCTCTTAAGAAATTATTTGCAAGCGCAATAGTTAAATGAGTTCTACTATACATTCCCAAAATAAGTGGGTTTTGAGCTGTCCAGATATTTCTTTGGATTTCTCTTGTTCCTGGGTCATTTTCGTAAGACCAAATCATTTGATCGGCAGATAAGGTTTGCATGTATAATAATACACGACCAAATTGACTCGTTCCAGCATCAATACCTTCAATGTTTGATGATCCTGCGCCTTCAGTTCCTGTTAAGGCTAGATTAGCATAAACACCAGCAATTACTTGTCTATAGGCACTTTCGTTTTCAAAAAGCTCTTCACCTAATAATGTGTCGTCGTCATTGGGTGTGATATTTAAATCATCTGTACAAGAGATAAATGTAAATATCATTAATAATGAAAGGACACTAATGTTTTTAATTCTTTTTTTCATAGTCTTTAAAATTTGATATTAGCACCAATTAATATATTGCGAGGTCGAGGATAGATTGTATTATCTATACCATTAAATACTTCTGGATCTAAACCGCTGTATTCAGTTATTGTAAATACATTTTGTATACCACCCCAAACTCTTACAGATTTTACAACTTTAGAAAGGTTTCTAAAGGTATACCCTAGAGTAACATTATCCATTTTTAAAAATGAAGCATTCTCTACATAAACATCAGAAATGATTACGTCTGATGTTCTTTGGAAATTAGTTTGTAATACAGATGAAGGAATATTTCCTAAAACAGCATTGTCCTGTAATAACTCATACTGAGCTCTTGATGAATTTACATTATTATAAACATAATTTCCTATGTTAGCTCTTAAGTTGAATGCGAAATCGAAGTTTTTATACTCAAAATTAGTTTGAAAGCCTAAGATAACATCGGCATCAGGATCTGCTTTTAGATAACGGTCTTCATCATTTATAATGTTGTCACCATTTAAATCGGCATAAGCACCTTCAATATAGTTGCCTTGAGCATCTCTTAGTTGTTTAAACACATAAAATGAATTAGGAGCTTCGCCTTCTCTAAAGAGTTGAATAAAGTTTCCTGTACCACCAGCAATACCACCTGTTGTAACGTCTTGACCAAAAGCTAATTCTGTGATTTCTCTATCTAAGAACGTCGCATTGAAATTAAAACTCAGATTTAAATCTTCTTTTTTAATCACATCTACATTCGCTGTAAATTCAACACCTTGAATTCGTAAGTTACCAATGTTTTGTACAACACTGTTTGAGAAGTTACTTCCGTCTGGTACTGGAGCATTAAATAATAAATCTTCAGAGTCCTTTTGAAAGACATTTAAACTACCTGTAATTCTATCTTCAAATAAACCATAGTCAATACCTAATTCTATAGTTTTAGTTTCTTCCCATTTTAAGTCAGGATTAATTTCTGAAGGAATTAACGATTGAACTACACCATTTCCAAATTGATATTGTGAATTGCTATTCCCTGCTCTATAGCGACTTAAAAATAAATCGCGCTCTCCAATTTCTTGCTGCCCAGTAACACCGTAACCAACTCTTAATTTTAAATTAGAAATTGTTTGAGAGTCTTTAAGAAAGTCTTCATCACTAATTCGCCATGCCAATGCACCAGCATAAAAATCACCCCATCTATTGTCTTCGCTAAAACGAGATGTTCCATCTCTTCTATATGTAGCAGTTAATAAATATTTATCTAAGAATGTGAAGTTAGCTCTACTTAAGAAACCAATTAAAACAATATCAGGATCAGCAAATGTATCTCCTATACTTAAAGGGTCAAATTGATTTCCTGAAAAGAAACCTTCATTTGTGAATCTTTGATAAGAATAACCAGCGGTTATATCTGCTTTAACATCACCAAATTCTTTTTTATAATTAAACACACCATCTAAAGATTGATTTTTTCTAATTTGATAGCTAATAGATCTGTTTGCTGAAATGTTATCATTAGTAGCAAATACTGAGTTATTGTTTGACCATCCGCTAGTTTCATCATAACCTAAATTAAGTACGAATTTTAAATCTGGTAAGAAATGAAATTTATAATCAAAATTTACATTTCCAAAGAAACGTTCAGAATCACCAAGGTTATTTGTTTGAAGTAAAGAAGCAACAGGGTTTGTTGTTCCACTAGATAAAGTACTACCGTTTCTATGTTGGTAAAAACCTCCAAAAGGAGAACTTGCGTCATAAACAGTTTGTGTAGGGTCATAACGAAGCGCAGCGCCAATTTGACCTGAATCAGCAAATCTATTATCTTCAAAAGATAAGTTTGCATTTACGTTTACTTTTAAATGATTATCAAATAAACTCGGGTTTAATGCCACTGATAAGTTTCGTCTATCAAATTGAGATGTAAGAAGGGTACCTTCTTGTTTTGTTACTCCAAAAGAAAAACGTGCAGGTAAAACGTCAAATAATGAACCTCTTAAAGTTACATTATGTAATGCAGATACTGTTTCTCTAAAAATTTCATCTTGCCAATCTGTACTTGCATTTCCTAATAAACTTGTGTTTAATGTCGTGCCATTAATTGGTTGTGAGTTAACCAAATTTCTGTAAGCATCAGCAGATAATACATCGATTTGCTCATCGATATCACCAAAGGTGAATTGTACATCATAGTCTGCACTAAATTTAGTTTTACCTTTCTTAGTCACAATAATAATCACACCATTTGATGCTCTTGATCCATAAATAGCCGTTGCAGAGGCATCTTTTAAGACGGTAAAAGATTCAATGTCGTTAGGGTTAATACTTGCTAAAATACCTCTAGATCCTCCAACATTATCATTGGTAATAGGTAGCCCATCAATAACAATTAAAGGATTGTTTGATGCATTAATAGAAGAACCACCTCTAATTTTAATTTCAGAACCAGAACCAGGAGCTCCGCTTGTGGTTACAGTTACACCAGCTACACGACCTTGTAATAAGTTTTCTGGTGTTACAATATTACCTTTTGTGAAATCTTTAGATGTTACAGATTCGATAGAACCCGTTGCATCCTTTTTTGTTGTAGTACCATAACCAATTACAACAACTTCATTTAGTTGGTTAGTATCTTCAGCTAATGAAACATTAAGTGGCGATTCTCCATTGTAAGTTATTTCTTTTGTAACATATCCTAAGTATGAAAAGACTATGATATCTCCTTGATTAACTAATGATAATGTATAATTACCATCAAAATCGGTTGATGCTCCAGTAGTTGTTCCTTTAATAAGGATGTTAACTCCAGGGAGCGGTAATGCGTTAGCTTCATCGGTTACTGTACCTGAAACTTTGGTTTGTCCAAAGAATATTGCAGGTATTAAGAAAGTTAGTAACAATAAGCTATTTAAAAATGTCTTCATAAAATATTTTTAAAGTTAGTTGCTTTAGTTAATTTGATTTATATTTTCACTTCTAGGGTTAAATCTATGTAAATTTTAGGTGGATTTTCTGTAAACCCTTTGTTTTTGCGTTACGCAAACGTTTTCGTGTTGAAAACTTTTTGAATTTTAACAAGAATCATCAAAAGCTGAACTTAAATTACCATTTTTATAATAAAATACTATCTTTAATGTGAAATTCTAATCCTTAAATTACTGTTTTATATAAAAAAACAGTAATTTTTGTTTAATTCAAAGACCTTGATTTTAAATAAAAAATAACAACCCACCAATTCTTTAATGAAGAGAAAAGTCACCTTAAAACAAATAGCCAAAGAGCTTGATGTTTCTATTTCTACAGTGTCTAAAGCACTCAGAAATAGTATAGAAATAAGTGAAGATACTAGGCAGAAAGTACAGGCTTTTGCTAAGCTTTACAATTATAGACCTAATAATATTGCATTAAGTTTAAAAAACAGAAAAACAAAAACTATAGGTATTATAATACCAGAGATTGTACATTACTTTTTCTCTAAAGTAATTACAGGTATTGAATTGGTCGCAAATAAAAGAGGTTATAATGTTATTGTTGGTTTATCTAATGAATCTTTTGATAAAGAGGTGATTAATATGCAAATGCTAGCGAATGGGAGTATTGATGGATTTATATTATCTATTGCAAAAGAAACGTTACAACAGCAAGATTATCATCATTTTATAGAAACAATTAATCAAGGTATGCCAATTGTCATGTTTGATCGTGTCGTTAATGAAATTCCTTGTGATAAAGTGATTGTAGATGATGTGAAAGGCGCAAAAAAAGCTGTTGGAAAATTAATATCTGGCGGTTGTAAGCATATTGCAATTATTACAACCAAAGATTATGTTAGTGTTGGTAAACTTAGAACTCAAGGCTATTTAGAAGCCTTAGAGGATCATAAAATAAACCCTAAAGCATCTTTGATTTTGAAAATTGAAGATAAACTTTTGTCTGATGATCATTTAGATAAATTAGAAAATGAAATTGAGCAATTATTTAAATCTAACACAGCTATTGATGGCGTTTTTGCTGTTAATGAATTATATGCTGTAACTGCAATTAAAGTGGCACGAAAGCTTGGGTTAGAAATTCCGAAATCACTTCAAGTTGTTAGTTTTACTGATGGTGTACTGTCAAAACATTCTACTCCAAGTCTAACAACAGTGAGCCAACATGGTCAAGAAATAGGTGAGAAATCTGCTAATTTATTAATTAATAGATTAGAACTGGATGAAAATGATGAAGATGAAGAAATCTTTGAAACTGTTGTTATTGAGACTAATCTTATTGAACGAGAATCTACCAAATAAGAGATTTAAATGTTGATTAAATAAAAACTTTACTATATTTACACCCTAATCAGAACTTATATTTTCACTTCTACATTTAAGTTTTGATGAGTTTTATCGCTTGTCAATAGTATTAATTTAAACATACTTTGATGAAAAAGCGCACGTTAGGTTTCTGGGAAATTTGGAACATGAGTTTCGGTTTCTTAGGGATACAATTTGGTTTTGCCTTACAAGGAGGCTTTATGTCTCGAATATTTCAAACACTAGGAGCAAGTAAAGATGACATTCCATTATATTGGGTTATTGCTCCATTAGTCGGTCTTTTTGTTCAACCCATAATTGGGTATTTGAGTGATAAAACTTGGCATCCTAGATGGGGAAGAAGACGTCCTTACTTTTTTATTGGAGCGATTTTAAGTTCGATTGTTTTATTTTTTATACCATATTCACCCGTTGTTTGGATGGCCGTAGGTATGCTATTTATTTTAGATGCGTCTATAAATATTTCAATGGAACCTTTTAGAGCTTTGGTCGCTGATAAGTTGCCAAAAACACAACGGTCTTATGGCTTTGTTATGCAAGCTTTGATTATTGGTGTTGGTACATGGATTGCTAGTAGTCTACCTGAAATTGTTTCATATTTTGGAGTTAGTAATTCTGCTGATGCAGGTATTGTGCCTATGTCTGTTAAGGTTGCTTTCGGTATAGGAGCTTTTGTTTTTTTAGGTAGTATAATTTATACCATTCTTAAAACTTCAGAATATCCTCCTGAAGATATGGAAGAATTTGAACGAGAAAAAGCGAAAAAGAATCAATTCATTCCAGATATTCTTAATAATATAGGGAATATGCCACTCACTATGAAGCGATTAGGTGTTATTCAGTTTTTTTCATGGTTTGCGTTTTTCACGATGTGGAGTTTGGCAAATCCTGCTTTAACAGAACATGTTTATAAAACACCTTCACCTATAGAATCTGAATACAATATGTCTATTCCAGAACAAGAACAGGCTTTTAATTTAATAAATACTGCATTTCAAGAATCATCAAACTCGGTAGGTTCAGCAATGGGAGTTTATGGACTATCTTCTATGGCTTTTGCTTTATTATTAGTTTTTTATACTTCTAGAAAGCGAATCAATAGAAAATTTGTACACATGGGATCTTTAATTCTTGGAGGGTTAGGATTCCTTTTAATGTATTATACATCTCCCGAGAATTTAAAATACTGTTTTGTACTTATAGGTTTTGCTTGGGGAAGTATTTTGTCAATGCCTTATGCCATGTTATCTAGTTCTGTCGATCCTAAAAAGATGGGAGTTATAATGGGGATATTCAACATGTTTATTGTAATTCCTCAAATATTTGCAGGTTTAGGATGGAAATTTCTATGGGCAGATTTCATAAAAACAGACACAATTAATGCGATGATCGTTGCCGGAATTAGTTTAATAATAGCAGGTTTATGTAATCTTTTGATTACCAATAAAGATGCAATTTCATATCAACCCGAAGAATTAGTAAATGACTAAAAAAGGATTCATATTTGACTTAGATGGAGTCATCGTAGATACTGCTAAGTATCATTTCTTAGCTTGGAAAAAACTCGCTCATAGTATTGGTGTCGATTTTACCGAAGAACAAAACGAACAACTTAAAGGTGTTAGTCGTGTACGTTCACTAGAAAAAATATTAGAATGGGGAAACAAAACCCTTTCAGAAGATGAATTCATGAAACTCATGGGTTTGAAAAATGACGATTATTTAAGTTTCATTAATAATATGGGTACTTCTGAAATCCTTCCAGATGTAACAAAAACATTAGATTATTTAGTCGAAAAGAAACAAGCAATCGCCCTAGGTTCTGCTAGTAAAAATGCAACGCCTATTTTACGTAAAGTGGAACTTTTAGATCGGTTTGCGGCCATTGTTGATGGTAATGATGTATCAAAAGCAAAACCAGATCCTGAAGTGTTCTTAATTGGAGCAAAACTTTTAAACATAAATCCTGAAGATTGTATTGTGTTTGAAGATTCTGTAGCTGGAGTTCAAGCAGCAAATGCAGCTCATATGATCGCTATTGGTATTGGAGAAGCACATGTATTGCATGAAGCAGATTATGTTTTTAAAGATTTTACTGAAATGTCTCAAGCATTTTTAGAAGATCTTATCTCAGGAAAAATTAATAAATAATTTATCAATCAATAATTGATTTATAAAAGACAATGAATAATAATTATATACAACCAGATAGCTGGTCAATCATAGAAGAAGGCTTTGATGCAGAACACGTTAAGTCTTCAGAGAGCTTAATGAGTTTAGGGAATGGAGCGATGGGACAACGTGCTAATTTTGAAGAGCACTACTCAGGAGAAACATTTCAAGGAAGCTATGTTGCAGGTGTTTATTATCCTGATAAAACTAGAGTAGGTTGGTGGAAAAATGGCTATCCAGAATATTTTGCTAAAGTATTAAATGCTCCAAATTGGATAGGAATCAATGTAACTATTAATGAAGAAATACTTGATTTAGCAAAGTGTATTAAAGTAGAACATTTCCGAAGAGAACTTAACATGAAAGAAGGTTGGTTGTCTAGAAGTTTTATAGCAACACTTCAAAATTTTATTGAAATTAAAGTAGAAACTAAACGTTTTTTAAGTCTAGATATAGACGAAATTGGCGCTATAGAATATAACGTAACTCCTATAAATAATGATGCGCAGATTAACTTCTCGCCTTATTTAGATAATGGTATTACCAACGAAGATTCTAATTGGGATGATAAATTTTGGGATGTATTAAGTGTAAATCATGAAAAAGAACAGGCATTTATTGTTTCAAAAACAATGAAAACACATTTTTATGTGTGTACATCTATGCAAACTCAAGTGTCATTAAATGGAACGACTTTAAAACAAGATAAAATTATAAATGATGCGATAGATAAAATTGAATTCACATATCAAAACCAAGTAAATAAAGGTGATACTATAACACTTACTAAATACGGAGGTTATATTTCTGACCGAAATCATGATAAAAATGAATTAACATCTATTGCTAAAAAAACACTTAATAAAGCTTCAGAACTTGGTTTTGATGCTTTACTAGAAATGCAAAAAAATGCTTGGGCTAAAATTTGGAATATGTCTGATATTACAATTGAAGGCGATGTTGCTGCTCAACAAGGTATTCGATTTAATATTTTTCATTTAAACCAAACCTATTTAGGAAAAGATGCACGTCTAAATATTGGACCTAAAGGATTCACTGGAGAAAAATATGGCGGAAGTACGTATTGGGATACCGAAGCGTATTGCATCCCGTTTTACATGGCAACAAAAGATCAAAATGTTGCAAAAAGCTTATTAGAATATCGCTATAACCATTTAGAAAAAGCTATTGAGAATGCCGAAAAATTAGGATTTTCAAATGGCGCAGCTTTATATCCAATGGTAACTATGAATGGTGAAGAGTGCCATAACGAATGGGAAATTACATTTGAAGAAATTCACCGTAATGGAGCAATCTCATTCGCTATATATAATTACCAACGATATACAGGAGACTATAGCTATATTCCAGAAAAAGGTTTAGAAGTATTAATTGGTATTGCTAGATTTTGGCAACAACGTGCGACGTTTTCTGAAGCAAAAAAACAATATGTTATTCTTGGAGTGACAGGTCCTAATGAATATGAAAATAATGTCAATAATAATTGGTATACCAATTATATAGCAAAATGGTGTATTAATTATGCATTAGAAAATATTCATAAAGTTGAAGCAGAATTCAGTTCAGATTATACTAGAGTTAGTACGAAAACTAAACTATCCAAATCAGAATTATCACAATGGAAATCTGTTGCTGATAATATGTATTTACCGTTTTCTGAAGAAAAGAATATTTACTTACAGCAAGATGGCTTCTTAGATAAAGCATTGATTTCAGTTGCTGATTTACCAAATAAAGAAAGACCAATTAACCAAAAATGGTCATGGGATAGAATTTTACGCTCGCCATATATTAAACAAGCAGATATCTTACAAGGATTTTATTTCTTTGAAAATGATTTTTCTACAGAAGAATTAGAACGTCATTTTGATTTTTATGAACCATTCACAGTTCATGAAAGCTCATTGTCACCTTGTGTTCATAGTATTCAAGCGGCTAAGATAAACCGTATGGATCTAGCTTATGAATTCTATTTACGTACCTCTCGTTTAGATTTAGATGATTATAATAAAGAAGTTGAAGAAGGATTACACATCACTTCTATGGCTGGAACTTGGATGAGTATTGTTGAAGGTTTTGGTGGGATGCGTGTTATAGATAACATATTGTCGTTTGAACCTAAAATCCCTGAGCAATGGGATGGGTATTCGTTCAAAGTTAATTTTAGAAATCAAATTATTAAAGTTAATGCTTGTAAAGGAAACACACACTTTGAACTTGAAGGGCATGATGATTTAGAAATCTTAGTAAATGGAAAACCTGTAACGATAACTCCTAATAATTTGCTAACCGTATAAATATAAATGCACTTAAAATTTTTATTATGAAAAAACACATCTATTTATTTTTATCATGTATAATTGCTTTAAGTGTGTCTTGTAAAAAGAATAGTTCTAGTGATACTCAAATAGAAATTACACCATTTGAATTTGTAGATAAAAATGATATCGAACGTATTGAACCTCCAAATTGGTGGACAGGTTTTAAAAATGATACCTTACAATTATTAGTCAATCATAATAATATTGCCGATTATACACCTAGCATTTCTTATAAGGGGATTTCAATTGAAGGCATTAGTAAAGGGGATAATAGTAATAATTACTTATTTATTGATGTATTGATTTCTGAAAATACACTTTCAGGACGATTCAATATAAAATTCAAGAATGATAATGGTGACGAATTAATAGATGTCTATGAATTAAAAGACAGGAAAAAATCTGCTAAAAACTATATTGGTTTTAATAGTAGTGATGCTATTTACTTAATTACGCCAGATCGTTTTGTAAATGCAAACCCTGATAATGATACTCCTATTGCAATGGAAGGACAAAAGGGATTATTAGAAAAAACAATCAATAGAACTGATGATTATGCACGTCACGGAGGAGATATTGAAGGGATAATAAATCACCTCGATTATATTCACGATTTAGGGTTTACAACGGTTTGGCCTCAGCCGATGCTTACAAACAATATGAAGCAAGGCTCATACCATGGTTATGCCATTACAGATTTATATCAAGTAGACCCTCGTTTTGGAACTATAAAAGAGTATCAAGATTTATCACAAAAGTTGAAAGATAAAGGGATGAAACTTGTAATGGATCAAGTTGCTAATCATTGCGGATTAGAACATTGGTGGATGAAAGACTTACCATTTAAAAATTGGATTAGCCTTCAAGAAAATTACGAGAAAAATATTGATAATTGGAATTGGAAAACGACTATAAATTCTAATCATAGACGTACAACTAATCAAGATGGTTATGCATCGCAATATGATAAAGATGGCCATTCTAAAGGTTGGTTTGTAGCCACAATGCCAGATTTAAATCAACGCAATCCATTTATGGCTAAATATATTATTCAAAATAGCATTTGGTGGATTGAGACAGCACAATTAGATGGGATTCGTCAAGATACTTACCCTTATCCTGATAAAGATTTTATGAGCGATTGGGCAGGAGCGATTATGACCGAGTATCCTAATTTTAGTATTGTAGGCGAAGAATGGAGTTACAATCCTCTACTCATTGGGTACTGGCAAGAAGGCGCTAATAATAAAGATGGATACGATTCTAATTTAAAATCTACCATGGATTTTGCAATGCAAATAAACGTTGTTAATGCTTTAAATGAAGACGAATCTTGGGATAACGGCCTTGTGAAAATCTATGAAGGTTTAGCAAACGATTTCCATTATGCAAGTCCTAAAGATATTATGGTCTTTCCAGACAATCATGATATGAGTCGCATTTTTACACAACTAAAAGGTGATATACCTAATACAAAAATGGCCTTAGCAACCTATAGTATGATGCCTAGAATTTTGCAAATGTATTATGGGACAGAAATTTTAATGAATGATTTTGAAAAACCAGGTGATCATGGTTTAATTCGTACAGATTATCCTGGAGGATGGGACGATGATGTTGTAAATGCTTTTACAGGAAAAGGATTATCTGAAGAGCAAAAAGACATGCAGCTTTTTATGAAGCGTCTACTTAATTACAGAAAAGAAAGTAAGGCCATTCATGAAGGTAAAACTGTTCATTTTGCACCACTTATGGGAACCTATTTCTTGTTTAGAAAACTAGGTGATGAAACGGTCGTTTTAATTGTCAATAAAAATAACAAACCAATCACCATAGATTTAAAACGCTATGCTGAAATTGGACTTGATGGAAAAATATTAAAGAATATTATTACAGGAGAAAATTTTACATGGAACGATGCTATAGAATTGACAACTAAAGGACCAATTCTACTAACAACAAAAATAAAATAGATATGAAGCAATTGGTCTTGATTATATTGATGATTTCTATGTTTTCCTGTAAAGAGCAATCTAAAGAAATTAACGTTTCCGAAGAAAAGAATCAGATTATATTTAATCAACTTAAAGACGCGCAACTGTATGAAGGAACGTTACATCGCGTAGATAGTTTTCCTTCACAATACATTACAGCAAGACCTGTTGATGTGTGGTTGCCTAAAACGTATTCAAAAGAGAAAAAATACGCAGTCCTTTATATGCATGATGGGCAAATGTTATTTGATTCAACAACAACATGGAACTCACAAGAATGGAAAGTCGATGAATGGGCTTCAAAGTTGATGAATGATAATGTAACTAAAGATTTTATTGTCGTTGGTATTCATAATATTTCACAGATACGATGGCAAGATTTATTTCCGCAAAAAGCCTTTGAAAATTTAAGTAAAGCTTTTATTCAAGACTTCTTTGGAAGCGCTATTAATGCCAATAGGAATGCAACATTAAATGGTGATAATTACTTAAAGTTTATAGTAGAAGAATTAAAGCCGGAGATTGACAAGTCTTATGCAACGCTTACAGAACAAGAACACACCTTTATTGCAGGTTCCAGTATGGGAGGGCTTATGTCTATGTATGCTGTTTCAGAATATCCAGAAGTTTTTGGAGGAGCGGCATGTATTTCGACGCATTGGGTTGGTGCTGCGCCTGCAGATATAAACCCATTTCCTGAAGCTATTTTTAAATACATGGAAAACCATCTTCCAGAGTCAAAAGATCATAAACTATATTTTGATTATGGTAATAAAACCTTAGATGAACATTATCCGCAATATGCGCAAAGTGTAAATAATATTTTAAAACACAAAGGCTATACAGATGCAACTGCGGTAAATTTATTTTTTGAAAGCGCAGATCATTCAGAGAATTCATGGAACAAACGATTAGACCAATCATTAATCTTTTTATTAAGTAAAGATTAGATTAATAGCAACTTAGAACTCGCAGGTTTTTTATAAACCTGTGAGCTCTATAAATTTTATAAATGAAAAACCTCACATACATTATAAGTATTGTTTTTGCGTTGCAATTGTCTTTTGCACAAAACGCAAATCGAATATTTAAAACAGCAGAAATTCAAGGCAATAATCTAAAAATTGAAGTTAGTGATGGATACTATGTAATTAAGCCTTTTTCTTCGGAAATTATAGAAACTACATTTGTTCCGCAAGCCGAAACTTTAAATGAAAAATCTCATGCCGTTGTTTTAAAACCTAATGTTTTAAATGTTCATATAACAGAACATGAAGATACGATTGTATTAAAAACTAAGGGACTTTACGTTGCGATTAAAAAATCACCATTTCAAATCTCGTATTACTATAATGACCAACATGTGATTTCAGAAAAAGCGGGCTATGTTAAAAATGATAGCTTAGAAACGATACAATTTAAGTTGACTAAAGACGAAGTCTTGTATGGAGGAGGCGCCAGAGCTTTAGGGATGAATCGTCGAGGTAATCGTTTGCAACTCTATAATCGAGCACATTATGGCTATGAGACACATGCAGAATTAATGAACTACACCTTACCAATCGTGATGTCGTCTAATAAGTATATGGTTCATTTTGATAATGCTCCTATTGGATTTTTAGATCTGGATAGTAAAGGCGATAATACTTTAAAATATGAAACGATTTCTGGTCGTAAAACCTATCAAGTTATTGTTGGGAATTCTTGGTATGATATTGTAGATAATTATACCGATTTAACTGGAAAACAACCCATGCTACCACGTTGGGCATTGGGTAATTTTTCAAGCCGATTTGGGTATCACTCGCAAAAAGAAGTCATTGAAACTATTGATAAGTTTAGAGAAGAGGATATTCCAGTAGATGCTATTATTATTGATTTATATTGGTTTGGAAAAGAAGTCAAAGGTACAATGGGAAATTTAGCTTTTGATAGAGATTCTTTTCCTGACCCTCAACAGATGATTAAGGATTTAAAGTCTAAAGACGTAGAAACGATTTTAATTACTGAACCATTTATACTAACCACATCAAATAGATGGGATGAAGCAGTTGAAAAAGAGATACTAGCAAAAGATGCACTTGGCAATCCGTTTACTTATGATTTTTACTTCGGAAATACGGGTCTCATCGATATTTATAGCCATAAAGGAGCACAATGGTTTAAGACTATCTATAAGGACTTATCAAAATTAGGTGTTAATGGGTTTTGGGGAGATTTAGGAGAACCAGAAGTGCATCCTTCAAAATTAATACATGCCACAGGGACAGCCGATGAAGTTCATAATATCTATGGGCACGATTGGGCACGATTGGTTTATGAGTCTAGTTTAGAAGCTAATCCCGAGCAGAGACCATTTGTTTTGATGCGTGCTGGATATTCTGGATCGCAACGCTATGGTTTAGTGCCTTGGTCTGGTGATGTGAATAGAACTTGGGGAGGATTGCAAAGTCAACCCGAAATAGCGCTTCAAATGGGAATGCAAGGTCTGGCTTATATGCATAGCGACTTAGGTGGTTTTGCAGGTGCTAATCTTGATGATGAGCTTTATACAAGATGGTTACAGTATGGGGTGTTTCAGCCTATTTACCGTCCGCATGCACAAGAAGATGTGGCTAGTGAACCTGTGTTTAGAAGCGCTAAAGCAAAAGCTTTAGCTAAGCAAGCTATTGAATTACGCTACAAAATGTTGCCTTATAATTACAATCTCATGTTTGAAAATAATCAAACTGGAGCGCCTTTGATGCGTCCATTATTTTTTGAAGAACAAGATAATCCAGATTTATTTACATATTCAGACGCCTACCTTTGGGGAAAAGATATTTTAGTTGCTCCAATTTTAAAAGCAGGAGAAAAAGAGAAAGCTGTTTATTTTCCAAAGACTTCGAATTGGTTCGATTTTTATACCGATGAGAAGTACGAAGGCGGTCAAACTAAAACGGTTCAAACCAAAGAGAATTCTATACCCACATTTGTGAGAGGAGGCGCTTTTATCCCATTAGCAAAAAGAACTGGACAGGGACATTCAACTAATGATTACACTCCTAAAAATTTAGAACTGCATTATTATTTTGATAAGTCTGTTACTGAAAGTAAACGAGAATTTTATGATGATAATGGTAATTATATCAATGCTATTAATTATGAGTATTATGAAGCTCCAAAATATGAAGCTAACTATAAAAGGAACAATTTAATTTTTGAATTTAAGTTAGAGTCAGAAATAGACTTTAGTATAGCAGAAAAAGCAATTGAACTCATCATTCATAATATTGATAAAGAACCGAAATGCATAAAAATAGATGGGGAAAAAGTGCCTATTGTGTGGAATTCGAAAGTAAAACAATTGAGAATTCCTGTCGATTGGAATACTAGTCAAGATAAAAAGAGAAATGTCAAAATCAAATTGAAAAAATAGTCCAAATGAATAGAATCAAATTAATCATACCACTACTTGTTATTATCTGTTTTTTTGGATGTAAAAACGAAGAAAAAATAGGACAGGAGTCATCAGAAATAAAAATAGAGCTGAAGAAAAAATATGTCGTATATCAAGTCTTTACAAGATTATTTGGTAATACAAATACAACGAATATACCATGGGGAACTTTGGAAGAGAATGGTGTAGGAAAGTTTAATGATTTTACTGATAAAGCCTTAAACAAAATTAAAGATTTAGGGGTGACACATATTTGGTATACAGGTGTACCACATCATGATGTTATTACCGATTATACTAAATATGGGATTTCTAATGATGATCCAGACATTGTAAAAGGACGTGCAGGATCACCTTATGCCGTAAAAGATTATTATAATGTAAATCCAGATTTAGCTGAAAATGTAGACAAACGTTTAGAAGAGTTTGAAGCATTAATTGAACGGTCTCATAAAGCAGGATTAAAAGTGATTATAGATATCGTTCCTAATCACGTAGCTAGAAATTACTATAGTATAACAAACCCTAATGGTACAACTAGTTTTGGTGCCGAAGATGACACAACAGTTGCCTATGCTGTAAATAATAATTTTTACTACAATCCGGGCGAAACATTTAAAGTTCCCGAATGGAAAAATGAGTATCAACCTTTAGGAGGAGAAAATCATCCGCTAGCTGATGGTGAATTTGATGAGAATCCTGCAAAATGGACAGGTAATGGTTCACGTGCTTTTCAACCTAATATGTATGATTGGTATGAAACGGTTAAAGTAAATTATGGTGTTTCACCTGAAGGGAAAAAAGATTTTGAAGAGTTACCTGAGAACTTTGATAACAAAGATTATCAGAAGCATTTAGAGTTTTGGAGTGATAAGTCAATTCCTAGTTCATGGATAAAGTTTAAAGACATTGCATTATACTGGACAGAAAAAGGTGTTGATGGTTTTCGTTATGATATGGCAGAAATGGTGCCTGTTGAATTTTGGAGTTATATGAATTCGCATATTAAAATGAAAAACCCTGAAGCATTTTTATTGGCGGAAGTGTATAATCCAAGTATGTATAGAGCCTACATTAAAAAGGGAAAAATGGATTATCTGTATGATAAGGTGCAATTGTACGATACAATAAAACATGTGATGCAAGGTCATGGAAAAACAGATCATATTCCACCAATTCAAGACGATTTAAAAGATATTGAACACCATATGTTACATTTCTTAGAAAATCATGATGAGCAGCGTATTGCTAGTCCAGATTTTGCTGGAAATGCAGAAAAAGGAAAACCTGGAATGGTCGTTTCAACTACAATTAGTACAGCGCCAACTATGGTCTATTTTGGCCAAGAATTTGGAGAGTCTGGAGCGCAAGATCTTGGGTTTGGAGATCCAACACGCACCTCTATTTTTGATTACGGAAGTGTTCCAAGTATCGTGCGATGGGTAAATGATAAACAGTTTGATGGTGGGCAATCAACTTCTGAAGAAAAAGCACTTCACGATTTCTATAAACGTTTACTAAACTTTACAATTAATAGTAGTGCCTTAGCTGGAAATTATCAAGATATTCATTTGTATAATAGGGAGAATACTGAAAACTATACTGATAAAGTGTTGTCTTATGTACGTTGGAGTGACAATGAACAGCTTATTATTGTATCTAATTTTGATGCTAAGAACAGCCAGAATTTCGAATTAAAAATTTCCGAAGAAATTCTAAATACTTGGAATCTAAATAATGAATCTTACCAGTTGATAGATCAATTATACAATACATATACTACAGAATTAGCGGTTGGTAATGGTCAAGGTTTTGCTAAGATTACCATAGAACCATTACAATCGTTGATCCTTAAATTGAAAAAATAACATGAAGAGACTAGTCATTTTAGTGCTATTAGCAACAACGATTTTAAGTTGCAACACAAAAACAAAAGAAGAAATAGAAATAAAAAAGCAAGAGACACCTTTTGTTTGGGAAGCTGCAAATCTCTACTTTTTACTTACAGACCGTTTTAATAATGGAGATACCTCTAATGATACCAACTTTGATAGAGCTAAAGAAACAGGAAAGCTTCGTGGTTTTGAAGGTGGTGACTTAAAAGGAATTACTCAAAAAATAGAAGATGGCTATTTTACCGATTTAGGAATTAATGCTATTTGGATGACTCCAATTGTAGAGCAAATTCACGGAGGAACAGATGAAGGCACGGGAATTACCTATGGTTTTCATGGCTATTGGGCAAAAGACTGGACAGCAATTGACCCTAATTTCGGCACAGAAGAAGATCTAAAGCAATTGGTAGATGCGGCTCATAGTAAAGGCATTCGTGTTTTATTAGATGCCGTAATTAATCATACAGGACCAGTAACTGAAAAAGACCCTGTTTGGCCAAGTGAATGGGTAAGAACAGAGCCGCAATGTCAGTACAGTAATTATGAAAATACAATTACCTGTACTCTAGTTAAAAATTTACCAGATATTAAAACCGAAAGCAATGAGGCTGTTAATTTACCTCCTCAACTGGTCGAAAAATGGAAAGCAGAAGGGCGTTATGAACAAGAAATTGTAGAACTTGATGCTTTTTTTGAGCGAACTGGACATCCACGTGCACCACGTTTTTATATTATGAAATGGTTAGCAGATTATATCACAGATTATGGGATTGATGGTTATAGGTGTGATACTGTAAAGCATACCGAAGAATTTGTTTGGCAAGAGTTTAAAACTGAATGTGATTATGCCTTTTCAGAATATAAAGAGAATAACTCAGATAAAGTTTTAGATGATAACGATTTTTACTTGGTTGGTGAAGTATATAACTATGGAATTAGTAGTGGTAAATTCTTCAATTTTGGTGATAAAAACGTGAACTATTACGACACGATGTTTACCTCTCAAATCAACTTTGAATACAAGTGGAATGCTAAGCAAATGCTAATTGATGACTTGTTTTCAAAGTACGATAGTATATTACATAAGGAATTAAAGGACTTTGGTATTCTTAATTATTTAAGCTCTCATGATGATGGTCAGCCTTTTGACCCCAATAGAGAAAAACCTTATGAAACTGCAACCAAATTATTGTTAACACCAGGGACTTCACAAGTGTATTATGGTGATGAATCTGCTCGAAGTTTAGTTATTGAAGGAACTGAAGGTGATGCAACGTTACGTTCTAATATGAATTGGGATGCTATTAAAAATAATGCCAAAACTAAAGCTGTTTTAGAGCATTGGCAAAAATTAGGCAAGTTTAGAATTAACCATCCAGCAATTGGTGCTGGAAAACATCAAATGATATCAGAAGAAAATAAGTATGTATTTTCTAGAAGGTATACGAATGGAAATTTTAATGATATGGTTGTTATCGGATTAGGTTTGGTGGCCGGTCAAAAATCAATTAATGTGTCTAACATTTTTGAAAATGGAGCCGTAATTCATGATGCATATTCTAATCAAGATATAACAGTTAATAACGGAAAAGTAGAATTGAATTCTGAATATGATATTGTGCTTTTAGAACAGAAATAATATAACTATGAGAGTATTAATAACGATAATAATAGCTTTTGTTTTACAATCTTGTATGTCTCCAGACAAAAAACGAGTTTTTGAAGCAGAGTCTTCTAATGGTCTAGTTAAGCTGCATTTTAATCTTTCCGATGAAGGTGAGCCTTACTATTTGGTAATGCGAGATAATAAGACCGTAATTGATACCTCATTTTTGGGTTTCGAATTTAAAAATACAGCGGCATTTGACAAGAATTTCATTATTAAAAATACAGAAACAAAAACCTTCAACGAAACATGGCAAATGCCTTGGGGAGAGCAATTAGATGTTGAGAATAATTATAGAGAACTAAAGGTGATGTTACAAGAAAAAGTATCGCCAGAACGTTTTCTTAATATTGTATTTAGAGTTTATGATGATGGAGTTGGATTCCGATATGAGTTTCCTGAGCAAGCTAGATTAAAAGAGGTAGAGATTACCGAAGAGCATACACAATTTAATCTCACTCAAGATTATAAAACGTTTTGGATTCCTGGTGATTGGGATATTTATGAGCATTTATATAGTACAACTAAATTATCAGAGATCGATGCTTTGAAATATGTTGATCACGTTAACTTAGCACAAACATATATCCCTGAAAATGCCGTGAATACACCTGTAACTATGGTTGGAGATGATGGGATACATTTAAGTTTTCATGAAGCTGCTTTAGTTGACTATTCAGGGATGACTTTAAAAGTAGATACAGAAAAATTATGTTTAGAAAGTCATTTAGTAGGCTCTCAAAATACAGATTATAAGGTAAAACGAAGCTTACCATTTCATACGCCTTGGCGCGCAATTCAAATGACTGATAATGCACCAGATTTAATAACGTCTAATTTAATAGTTAATCTCAATGATCCAAATAAAATTGGTGATGTATCTTGGTTTAAACCAATGAAGTATACAGGAGTTTGGTGGGAAATGCATTTAGGGAAATCGTCTTGGGATTACGGAATGGAAATGGTCGATGGTCAATGGTTAGATACAGGCAAAGCGCATGGTAAACATGGTGCCACTACAGAGAATGTTAAGAATTTTATCGATTTTTCGGCTAAACATAATATTAAAGGTGTTTTAGTTGAAGGCTGGAATACAGGTTGGGAACGATGGATTGGTTTTGAAGATCGTGAAGGTGTTTTCGATTTTGTAACTACATATCCAGATTATGATTTTGATGAGGTTATTAACTATGGGAAAGAAAAAGGGGTTGATATCATTATGCATCATGAATCTTCTGCTGCTACAGAAACGTATACAAAACAACAGGATACGGCTTTTGCTTTAATGCAACACTATGGAATTCATTCGGTTAAAACAGGTTATGTAGGGAAAATTCTTCCAAAAGGAGAATACCATCATGGACAATATATGGTTAATCATTACAATACGACTGTTGAAAAAGCAGCCAAATATGAAGTTGCAATAAATGCTCATGAACCTATTAAAGCTACTGGATTAAGACGCACGTATCCTAATACAATTTCGAGAGAAGGATTACGCGGACAAGAATTTAATGCATGGGCTCAAGATGGAGGTAATCCTCCAGAACATTTACCTATTGTTGCTTTTACAAGAATGCTCGCAGGACCTATTGATTTTACTCCAGGAATTTTTAATATCAAATTTGATGAGTATAAAAAAGAGAATCAAGTCAATACAACGCTAGCGCAACAGTTAGCACTATATGTTGTTATTTATAGCCCGATTCAAATGGCAGCAGATCTAGTTGAACATTACGAAGCGAACCCAGAACCTTTACAATTTATTAAAGATGTTGGTGTCGATTGGGAAATGACAAAAGTTCTAAATGGTGAAGTTGGTGATTATGTGACAATTGCAAGAAAAGAACGCCTAACTGGTAACTGGTTTTTGGGTAGTATTACCGATGAAAATGCTAGGGAATTAGAGGTTGATTTTGATTTTTTAGATGCTAATCAAACATATATAGCAACAATTTATAAAGACGGAAATAATGCCCATTGGAATGATAATCCTTTGGCATTAGAGATTGAAACTATAACAATTAATAAGAGCTCTAAACTAACATTAATTTTAGCTGAAGGTGGTGGTTGTGCCATAAGTTTAATTAAAAATTAAGAAGATGAAAAAGGTAGTTTTATTAGTCGTATTTTTATGTTCTTTGATGAGTTTTTCCCAAGTGGGTGTTGGAACTACAGATCCTAAGAGCACCTTAGATATTAATGGAAATTTATCCTTAAAAGTAGTGAGTTTAAATGGAGGACCAGGTGGTAGCGCTACAGCAATTAATGATGGAACCTATATTAATTTAACACCAACTGCTGGTAATCTAGAATTTATTTTACCAGATGCTACAATATATCCTGGTAGAATTTACATTTTGAGAAATGTATCTGATAATCAAAATGCTACTATTTATACATTTGGAGGAAATGCCACGCCTGGTGCAGGCGTCGAGTTTTTTAGTGGAGACAGTAGAGCTAGTGCAGGACCTAATGGATCAGTTTCTATGACACCAGATACAGCTGCCGATGGTGGAGATATTACTAAAACATTACTTTTTATTAGTGATGGATCTAATTGGACTTATGGTAGATTAGGTTTATAACTTCAAATTATACCTGAAAAACATTTATTTTTTAACATTTTACTTGTAACATTATATAGGTAAGAAAGTCTTATTAAAAGCGACTAAAACTATTAATTTGTAACTTTGCATGTATAGTAATGTTTTTATGACAGATATTAATGACAATCTTGAGTCACCACTTGAGCTTAAAGTAAGTTTTAATAAATTACTTCAGCATTATGAGGCTCTAGCCAAAAATGAAGATGAGTTTATAGCAGCAAAAGCAAAGCGTGTTTTAAAAACAGCTGATGCTTTTCCTATACTACGTGATGGTTTTAGTAATCCTTCAATATTAAAAGAAAGAGAGAAAGAGATAAGTGTTATTCTCCAAGATTCGTTTAGTCCTGTTTTAACTAAAAACGAAATCAAAACGGCTTCTGTACCATTTCATGATCTTATTTTTAATTCTTCAGAACGTTTTAAAAATATTATTGAAACTGCAGGTGACGATTTTGAATTGCAGATGAAAAATATGCCAAAAGATGATAAGTACATTATTGCATGTACAATCATTTTAGCATTTTGTTATGACTATAATATTAATTTCAAAAGGCCATTTTATTATGAAATACCTGATGCCAATGGAATTATGCAATTTTATAAAATCTTGTATAATGCTGATTTTACTGAAATAATTGCGTCTGATGATGCACCAGAAATAACACAAGCAGATGTTGACGAATTATTAGATAATTTCGAAAACATTGAGTTATGGAAAGAAAAATTCCCACCAAACAGCTATACGTTTAAAGGCTTTGTGATATCTAATATATTTAATGTCACAGATGACCAATCTATCTCTAATATAAAAACAGCTTTAATTGGTGAAGACAAGCGAAAGACTGAAGGGTTTATGGAAGACTTTCACGAAATTTTTCGTTCCCTTTTAGGTTTGAAAGATATTAAAGTTGGCTTTTCAATTTATAATAAAGAAGAGGATGCTTTTGAACGTGTCTATGGTACAGGAATGAATAGTTTTCTTTTAAATAAACAAGAAACCGAACAATGTGCAGACTCATTATGTACTTGGTCCTATAATAGATTACTGAAAGAGAAAAAGTATTTTTCTGTCTCAGATGTAGAGTTATTGTATAAAAAATCTGAAGGAAAAGCTCCTCATATTAAAGTTTTACATGATCAAGGTATACAAAGTGCCATTTTTGCACCAATCGCAAATGATGATGGTTTAATGGGGATACTTGAAATAGTATCTGAACAACCTAAAGTTTTAAATAGTATCAATGCTAATAAGCTAGTTGATGTTATGCCTTATATTGTTTCTGCTGTTGAACGTTCTAAGAATGAAGAGCAAAATTTAATTGAAGCGATTATCCAGCAAGAGTGTACATCTATTCATCCAAGTGTAAATTGGCGTTTTGAAAAAGAAGCTAAAAATTTCATTAAAGATCAACTTAATGGAAAACAAGCTAGTTTTAATAAAATTGCTTTTGAAAATGTATACCCTTTATTTGGTCAAATAGATATTAAAGGATCTTCAGAAGCAAGAAATTCGGCAACGCAACAAGATTTAACTATTCAGTTAAGAGCAATTAAGGCTATTATTAAAAATGCGTTGCAACTTGAAAACTTGCCAATTTATGAGCAGTTTTTATATCAAATTGAGGATTATCTAAAAGGCTTAGAATTACACTTTCAAGTGGATAGTGAACAGCAAATTTCAGCATTTATTAGTCAGGATATCGACCCTTTATTAGAGCATTTGTTATTAATTGATTCTTTAAAAGAAAAGGTCGATTCTTATTTTAATAGTATAGATAATAAAGTAGGTGTTTTATATAATAATAGAAAGAAATATGATGATACTATTGCTTTGATTAATAAAGAAATGGCAGCTCTTTTAGATAAAAAGCAAGTGGAAGCACAAGTAATGTATCCTCATTATTTTGAGCGTTTTAAAACGGATGGTGTTGAGCATAATATGTATATTGGAGAAGCAATTACTAAAGAAGACTCTTTTAACTCTATCTATTTATATAATCTAAGATTATGGCAACTTCAGGTCATGTGCGAAATGGAAAATTCATTCTATTTAATGCAACCTGATTTCCCTGTAAAATTAGATGTAGCTTCAATGATTTTAGTATTTAACCAACCGTTATCTATTAGTTTTAGAATGGATGAAAAACAATTTGATGTTGATGGAACTTACAATGCGCGATATGAAATTGTAAAAAAACGTGTCGATAAAGCATATATTAAAGGAACGACTGAACGTGTTACTCAAAAGGGGAAAATTAGTATTGTGTATTCACAAAAGCAAGATGAAATAGAATATCTAAGATATATTAAATTCTTACAATCTAAAAAATACTTAGATAACGATATTGAAATTGTTGAACTTCAAGATTTACAGGCTGTTACAGGTTTAAAGGCAATTAGAGTTAGTGTGTTGTATCATAAGGATAAAGGTGATGATGAAGCATTTTATACTTACGACGATTTAATGAAAGAAATTAATGTGTAGTGTGTTTTATAGCAAAGATTTCTATAGGCATTTCTAATGAGAAAATACGGATTTAAATGTCTATTTCAACCATTTCTGCTCTTGCTCCAAATCGGATTGGTAAAATGCTTGTTCCAATTCCTTTTGAAATGTACATTTTAGGCTCAGACTCTTTATACCATCCTTTTAAATATTTTCCGCTTCCTTGAGGTTTAAAAGGAACAATTCCTAAAAATGTAATTTGCCCTCCGTGAGTATGACCAGAAAGAACTAAATCAATATTTAAATGCCCTTTTTGTTTTGTAATAATGTCTCTGTGTTCAGGACAATGTGATAATACAATAGTGGTTTCTGCTTGTTTAAGCTTCTCAATTGCTTTTTCGAAATCAGCATTTCCGCCAATATAATCGTCTATTCCAATGATTGATATTTCGCGATCTCTAATTGAGGTAGTTCGGTTTTCATTAATTAATAGGTCGCAATTGTTTTTAAAATAAGTGTTTTTGAGTTTTGTTAGATCTACATGTCCCCAATATTCCCAATTTCCAGTTATTGCATATTTTTTAATGGAGTTATCAATCAACTGAAGGAATTCGTTTAATGCTTTTATTTTTTCTGTTTCATCAACAGAATCCCCAGTTATAACTATTAAGTCAGGCTTTTTAGCATTGATTTTTTTTGCAATAGATTTGTGAAAATACTTCAGTTGCTCAAAATGTAAATCTGAAATTTGAATAATTTTTATCTTGTTTTTATCCGATTTAGAAATGTCAAAATAATTCCAGTCTATGACATATTTCTCATACCAAAAAGCATCTAAAAGCACAAATCCTATTGAGGCTAAAACGCTTCTTTTTATAAATTTTCTTCTAGTAAAATTCGTCATCATTCAAATTCACTAGCAATCTATAGTAATGAACTTGCTTTTACTATTAAAGCATTTGTTTCCGCTTGTTGAAAAGCTACCGCAAAAGAAATAACACTTACGAGTATTCCTATCATGAACACAGTATAAGTTAATCGCAGTAACCCATATTTGCGATTTAAAACTAATCCTAAAAAGTATAAATCTTTAGTAAGAGAGCTATAAAGGTAATCTCTATCTTGCATCATTTCTGTCATAGCCCATTCAAACTCATCGAGTTTCATTTTATGAAAATTCCCAAAAAATAATAGATTTACTTTTTTGTTAGCAACATCTTCTTTAGTAAATTTTCCTTGAGTAACATTTGGACGTGTAGCTAAAACAGATAATACAATTGAGGCCACTGTAAAAGCAGCAAAAATAGCAGTAGGCCAAATTAAATAATAGTTTGAAGGGTTGTCTAATTTCGATACTAAGTTAGAAAGAACTAAAGAGATTATAATTGCATTTACAGATAACAAGATATTAGCTTTTGTATCAGCAATATCACTTAATGTGATATGATTACGAAGTGCAACTCTAAACATAGTTTCTATACCACGCTCTGGTAATTCTATCTTATTTTTTTTAAAATCTAGTTCTTCTTTTTTCTGTTTTAATTTAGAACTCTCTAGTTGAAGTTTCTTTTGATTTTTAAGCAATTGTGCTAAATTTTTCCCTTTTTGCTTTTCCCAATTAGCAGAGGCAAAATCAGTATAAAAACGATGTTTTGTTAAAAAATTAATGTTTTCCTGTAACCATTTAGACTCCGTTAAGGTTTTGTCACAAGTAAGTTCCCATTCTTTTCTTAACAATTCACAAATATCTTTATAACTTTTACTGGCTAGATGTGATGTATCAGCATCTCTAATAATTTTTTCTAATTCGTTTTTAGGTTCATAACCCATTTTTGTTGCTAAAATCAATTTTGAAATAGCGTTTATATGTTCCTGTGGAATATTTTGACTTTTTAAAAATCGAGTAGCAATTTGTACGCTTTTTTCTTCATGATTTTCAATGCCTTTTGTGTAGCCTGTATCATGAAACCACGCAGCAGTAATTAAAAGAGTAGCTTGGTCGTTATCCAGTTGGTTAGCTTCAATTAAAGCTCTAGTTTTTTGAACAACGCGTTGCGTATGAGGTGAGTTGTGATATGTAAATGTATTATCTAATGTTTCGTTTAGAAGAGAAATGACATGTTTTTCTGTTTCAACAATAAGCGTATCCATAAAGACTATTAGTTTGTTTAGTAAAAATACTAAACTTTAATTAATGATAATTTGGTTTGTCGTAAATTACAAAATATGCTTTCATCAATCGAATATGAAAGACTGTATTTTTTTCAAGGATAACCATTATCATTTAAAATGTATTATACTTGATAATAAGATTCATATTAAAATCAAGAAAGTGTTTTTTGAAAATATAATGTAAGTTTACAGAATATATTTCTCTTTTTTTCGAATTAACTACTATTAAATGTATTGCTAAATGAACTTTAAATATTCAAAGCAGCCTGAACAAGGGAATCTCGTTTTAACAGATTTTAATTGTGCCTCTTTTGAAAAAAGACTCGGAACAGGTGATTTTTATAAAATAATTTGGGCGAAGGAGAATCCTATCACCATAGGCGTAGATGGGTATTCGGTAAATTTAGAAAAGAATCAGGTCCTGTTTTGTACGCCATTTAATATGATTCAAATAGAACCTTTTTTAAAAGGAGCGAGCTCGATAATTTTTGATCGTGAGTTTTACTGTATTAGAGATCATGATCATGAAGTATCATGTAACGGTTTTCTGTTTTTAGGGTCTTCGGCACCTACTATGGTTAATTTAACAGAAAAAGAACGAAAGAGTTTTGAGTTGCATTTTATGTTTTTTGAGGAAGAATTTCAAACGAAAGATCATATTCAAGGCGAAATGTTAAGAGTGTTGCTTAAGAGAGTGCTTATAAAATCGGTAAGACTTTTAAAGAAAACCATCGTTGATCCAACGATGGAACAATCAAAAGTTGATATTATAAGACAATTTAATTTATTGGTTGAAGCAAATTTCAGAGAAAAGCATAAAGTGTCAGATTATGCATCATTATTAAATAAATCGCCTAAAACAATTTCAAATCTTTTTACGAAATATAACAACAAAACTCCTTTGCAAGTTATAAATGATCGTATTATACTTGAAGCAAAAAAACTATTATTGCTTTCTGAAAAATCATCTAAAGAGATTGCATTTGATTTAGGATTTAACGAAGCATCACACTTTTCTAAATTCTTCAAAACTCAAGTAGGTGTGTCTCCAATACATTTCAAAAAAAACACTTTAAATATTTATTAAACATTTTTTTTGCTATAGGAAAATAGACATCTAATTAGGAAAAATGTTTATCAACTAAAGCAGCTGTCTCTTTTAATTTTGTGTATCTAAAAAAGAGATGCATGCAAGCTGAAATAGGATCATTACTTAATTACCCTTACATAAGTTATGAAAATCATATATCAGAGATTTTCAAGCTTGAGAGTCTGTGTTCTGCAGATTTAATTTGGAATACCAAGTGTGCCTTAAAATGTCAAATAAATAACCAACAAATGGTTATGCCTTCTAATAGCATTGTTTTATTAGATAAAGGAAATTCGTTTAGCTGTGAAAGTACTAATTTATCTCAAGTTAAAGTACTACGTTTTAACACTGAAATCTTTTCTTCATCTCTAATATTTATTTGTGGTTTTATTAATGCAAGTACTAAGAACAATTTTAAAAACCACACAATACTCTTTTTTAAAGATGAACAAAGGTCATTAATAGAAAACACATTTATATTTATAGAAGACATTATAAAAGAAACGACGTCTATTAATGTTGAAAAGTTAAAACACACGCTCTGTAGCTTATTACAAAATGCTCTTAAGGAGAAATTTAGTAATGATATCAAGTATATTAATTGTTTTGGAGAAATTTTAAACTCACAGTTTAGCATATTTCATAATGTTTCAGACTATGCTGCACAACTAGATGTCGAACCTAAAAACCTATTGCGTTTATTTCAAAAAAAGGGACTTAAAAACCCAAGTGAAATTATTAAAGACAAACTCTTGTTTGAAAGTAAAAAGAGGATCATCTATACAAGCAAAAGTATAAGAGAAATATGTTTTGAGGTTGGGTTCTATGATCCTGCTTATTTTTCGCGATTTTTCAAAAAACATACAGGAGTAACTGCTCAATATTTTAGAAAACAATATAAAAGTAGCTCACATATAAGGGGATATGGAAAAAAGTGCAATACAATAGAGTCTCAATAGGTTAATTTTAACATGATTTATTTATGAATTTAATTAAAAACGATACCAAATTATATAAAGATATTAATCAGGATGTTTTTTTGATGCTACTTAAGAATCAAAAAATAGAAGAAGCTATTGAGAAGTTTATAGATGAAAATATTGAAATAAATTACAATAGGAAACAACGTTACATTTCAAAAAAAACGTGGATCAAATACTTAAAAAGAACCCTTTTAAATAAGTCCACAGAAGTCATTCAATTTAAGATTGAAAAAATGCTTAAAAAAGATGAGAATTCTACATTTAGGGTTTTCGTGATTTGTAAAAAAATAAAAGGCACATTTGATTTAACTGAAATAAGTGTAAGCAATATTTGGAACGATAATTATATACATAAACTGCAATATAAACTAACAAGTTACTAACCTAAAACATATAAAATGAAACTTAAAAAAATCTATAAAATAGCTGCACTTATTCTAATGGTGACATGTACTGTTACCTCATGTAAAAATGAAGGAGAAGGATATCAAGATATATCTTACTTTACTATGAATGATGAAGGGGATTTAAAACGACCACAAGATTATAGATCTTGGGTTTATGTTGGCACACCTGTTACTCCAAACGATATGAATGGCGGTAAAGCAGCTTTTCCAGAATTTCATAATGTATACATAGATCCAATGAGTTACGATCATTATAAAGAAACCGGAACTTGGCGAGAAGGAACAATCCTGGTAAAAGAGCTTATAAGCGTAGGAGGTAAATCGGCTGCTAGTGGTAGTGGTTACTTTATGGGTGAATTTATTGGATTAGAAGCAACCATTAAAAGTAAAAAACATTTTCCTAGTGAACCTGGTAACTGGGCTTACTTTAGTTTTACCAATCCAAAAGGTGGAGATTTAGCTAATACCGGGAAAGCTTTTGAAACAAAAATGTGTAATTCATGTCATAATACTAGCGCAGCAGACGATTTTGTATTTACACAACACTATCCTGTTCTAACTGCAGCGAAAGGAGTTGGTACGTCAATTACTCCTGAAAATGCAGCAGCAAGAATGGCGGGTTCAGAAGCAAAACCTAAAGTTGGTAAATGGGAAGCCTCAGCGCCTACTCCAGAAAACTTAACACTAGAAATTCCTTTAGGAAAAGAACAATTATTCGCTTATTTAAAATCAGGAAAATATAAAAGCTATACAAACCAAGAAACAGAATTACACCCATCATTAGGACCACATCAAAAATTAGGATTACCAGTAAAGGTCTTTATAAATGATATTCTTGCAGAATCTTTAGAAAAAGGAAATGATGAGCATCCTTTAGGGGCTGTAGTCGTCAAAGAAATGTATGATGCAAATGAGAATCCTGCTGGTTGGGCAGTAATGGCAAAAACTCATGATAAGTCTGATATTGGAAATGGTTGGTTTTGGTATGAGGTTACAGATTCTTCAGATGCTGATAAAATAGCCGCTATAGGAAACGGTGTTGAAGGTTGTGTGAGTTGTCATACAATAGGAAGAGATATGGTTAGAACTGCCTTTCCGCTAAAATAATAATAACTAAAAACGAATTTTAAAATGAATAATCTTAAGTACATATTTGTAATGATAATAACCATGATAATGGTTACATCATGTAATGACAATGATAACTATGTGAAAGCAACCTATTTTACTATGGATTCTAATGGTGAGTTAGTTCGTCCACTAAACTATAGAACATGGATTTATGTTGGAACGCCTTTAACACCAAATGATATGAATAATGGAAAAGCTGCATTTCCAGAATTCCATAATGTATATATTGATCCTATAAGTTATAAACACTATAAAAAAACAGGAGAATGGAGAGAAGGCACAATTCTTATAAAAGAACTGGTAAGTGTAGGAGGTAAATCTGCAGCTAGTGGTAGTGGGTATTTTATGGGAAATTTTATTGGTTTAGAAGCGACTATAAAAAGCAAAGAGCATTTTCCTAATGAGCCTGGGAATTGGGCATATTTTAGTTTTACTAACCCAACCGAAGGGACTTTATCAGCAACAGGTAAAGCTTTTAAAACTGCGCAATGTAATTCGTGTCATAATACAAGTGCAGGCGATGATTTTGTATTTACACAACATTATCCTGTATTAAGAGCAGCAAAAAATGTTGGTGAGGAAGTAACACCAGAAAACACAGCAAAGCGCTAATAGTAGATTGGTTTTAAACTATTTTTATAATAGTTTTAGTGTTGCCCAAAAGCAGATGATGTGTGTGCTTTTGGGCTTTTTATTTCTAAAAATTTAAAAAATGATAAAAAAAACAGTAGTGCTGTTCTTTATTATATTAGGAACAAATCAAGTCATAACAGCACAAGAACATGATGATAAAGAGCCAGGATTAGAATTGGTGCTTTCTGGGTTGTCTATTTATAACACTGAAACCGAAACAACTAATTTTGCAACCGAAATTCATCTCACTTACTGGACATCACATAAATGGGCATTTGGTATAGGGCATACACTTGTTTTTGAAGAAGGGAATCGCATTGATCATGAAATAGCAGCACTTATAAGTCACAAACCGTATTCGTTTTTAACCGTTAATACAGGTCCAAGTTTTTCTTTACCAAATTCACATAAGGACACTGAAATCTCTGCTTATGCTGAAGCTGAATTTGCTTTTGAGCTAGGTGATATTCATACAGGTCCAACTATTGGCTCACTTATAGGTGACCAATTTAAAATTTTTGGAGGTTGGCACTTCAGTTACGAGTTTTAAGGAAAAAAGTACAATTCATCAGGAATAATATATATTTATATACCCTCTCTTGTACTATAACTTTGCAGTATTAATAACTGAAAGTAAAATCAAATAATTAAAAATCAAATGGAAAATCAAATAGAAAGCAACTTAAAACACATTCATTCATTATTAGCTAAAGGCGAATTTATCGAAGCTATGGAAACGTATTTACATGATGAA
This sequence comes from Flavobacteriales bacterium 33_180_T64, assembly GCA_002162685.1. GTDB lineage: Bacteria > Bacteroidota > Bacteroidia > Flavobacteriales > Flavobacteriaceae > Psychroserpens. Next base: position 294,216 of record MAAQ01000002.1, on the reverse strand, counting down.
GTAGAATTGCGAGAGGGAAATGGAGAACCAAAAATAGGAAAGGCTTATTGTGTAAAGTTTGAAGACGACTTTATTAAAAATGATTTAGAAGAATTTATAGGTTATGAAGTTGGAAATTATGCTGTAAAAGGAAATCACTCGTTCTATGATGCGGTAATGACATTAAAACTTAAAGATGGAAGTACTATGATTTCTGAACAAGTTGTAGCTACCGAATGGAAAAACGGTAAAATATATAGAGAAAGATATTATCATTCATAGGGTTAAGTGAATTTCTAAGACGTAACTTAAAAACTTAAAATTAACACACAAAACAAATGAATGAAATCATACTTTATGGTGCAGATTGGTGTCCTGATTGCAGAAGAGCTAAAGCATATTTAAAAGAGAACAATGTTGACTATACTTTTATCGATGTTGATTTAGATAAAGAAGCAACATCAAAAGTTGAAAAAATTAATAATGGGAAACGAATTATACCAACTCTTATTATTAAAGGCAAGTCATATACAAACCCTGATAATATTGAATTAGCATCTATCCTAGGAATAAATGAAATGGGTAAAGTACAATTGTTTGGAGCCGATTGGTGTCCAGATTGTCGAAGAGCTAAAAGTTTTTTAAGAGACAATAGTATTAATTTTGAATTTATCGATGTAGATAAATATGATTGGGCGACACAAAAGGTTGAAAAAATTAATAATGGGAAACGTATTATCCCTACTGTATTAATTAATGGAAAACCATATGCTAACCCAGACAATCTAGAGTTAACAGAATTACTTTCAATAAATGTAGAGAAAGAGCATAAAATTTTTGATACCATTATTATTGGAGGAGGAGCAGCTGGTTTAACAACATCTATTTATGCTCAGCGCGATCGTTTTGATACGTTAATATTAGAGAAATCTACAATAGGAGGAAACGCATTTTTAACAGAGAAAATTGAGAATTACCCAGGGTTTCAATCCATTTCTGGTCCAAAATTAATGGAGAAAATGGAAGAGCAAGCTAAAACTTATGGGGCTGTTATCAAAACAGGGGAAGAAGTCGTTAGTATTAAAAAACAGGATAATCTATTTTCTATACAAACAAAAGGTGCTACTTATTTAGGAAAAACAGTAGTGTTGTCTACAGGTTCTACATATCGAAAATTGGAAATACCAAATGAAGAAGAATTAATAGGCTCTGGAATTCATTTTTGCGCCACTTGTGATGGTGCATTTTATAGAGATAAAGATATTATCGTAATTGGAGGAGGGAATTCTGCATTAGAAGAGGGTATATTTTTAGCTGGTTTTTGTAAGAGCGTTAAAATTATTCAGCGTTCTAAAAACTTTAGTGCTTCTGAAACTTATGTTGAAAAACTAAAAACAATTGATAATATTTCAACCTATATGAATAAAACGTCACTTGAATTTGTTTCAAATGAAAACAATCTATTTAAAGGCTTAAAAGTTAAAGATAATGAGACTAATAAAAAAGCGGTGATTGAAGCTGATGGCGCATTTATTTTTATTGGTTTAATCCCAAACACTCAATCATTTAAGGATGTGGTTTCACTTGACGAACGTGGATTTATACAAACTTCAGGTTTAGCTCAAACTTCTGTAGAAGGTATTTTTGCTGCGGGAGATTGTCGAGAAGGTGCAATAGCTCAAGTAGCTGCAGCAACAGGAGAAGGTGTTTTAGCAAGTTATGGAATTAGAAATTACTTGAAATAAAAACAAATGATGTTGTCAATGAAAAAGAAGATTTTATTCATTTTAATTTTGATTTTTATAGGAGTACAGTTTCATAGGCCCAATAAAAATGTACAATTATCAGAAACTTTAGATGATTTTTTAATAGCGGAGAAAGCACCGAAAAATATAAAAGCATTGCTTCAAAATTCGTGTTATAATTGCCATTCAAATAAAACGGATTATTTCTGGTATGATCATATTTCTCCCATAAGTTGGGTTGTAGATAAGCATATTAAAGAAGGTAAAGAGGATCTAAATTTTTCTAATTGGGCTACCTTAGATAGCAGAGATAAAGCAGGTGTAGTTTCTGAAATCGCAGTAACTATTTCAGAAGGTAAAATGCCTTTGCCATCTTATATTAAAATTCATAATGAGGCTAAACTATCAGACAATGAAAAACAGCAAATATTAGAATGGCTTTATACTATTGAATGATTCATAGTTATAAATAATAAAAATCAATATTATGAATTGGTATTTACCTATTACTATTATTCCAGGCTTAGGAATGTTAATTCTATCTACAACCTCACAAATGATGACATTAAGTTCCGAAATAGGAGGTTTGTTATCAAATAAATGTTCTTTATATCAACATAAAGTTTCAGAACGAAAAATAAAACAATTAGGCTTACTCACTAGGGCTAGTGCATTGCTGTACTTGGCAACAGGGTTTTATGTGTTGTCAGGTATTTTAGCTGTTATTTTTGAAACTGAAGCTATTTTTAGTGTGCCAAGTATTGCTCTTTATATCGGTACTGTTTTGGTGTTTGTTGCAATTAGCTTATTGATTCTTTATGCTTTTAAAGCAGTGAAAATCAGGAAAGATCAATTTGAGAGTAATCATACTTTAGAACACTGATTATTAAAATTTGAAAATACTTTTTTTGATAAACAGGAATTATGTAACTTATATGTTAGTTGAAACATAAAGAAATCCATTAAAATAGGACAAAAATTAAATATGAAGTTGAATATAAAACATACATTCACTCTCGAATTGCCAGCAGACCCTATTATAGAAAATTCAAGACGGCAAGTTGAAAACGCGTGTTTTTCCTACGTAACACCAAAACAAACAAAATCTCCAAAGCTAATTCATGCCTCTAAAGCGATGTCTGAAACATTAGGGATTTCTAAAGAAGATATCAAAACAGAACAATTTACTAAAGTGTTTACAGGTAATGAAGTGTTGACTAATACAAAACCTTATGCCATGTGTTATGGTGGGCACCAATTTGGGAATTGGGCAGGACAATTAGGAGACGGAAGAGCTATAAATTTATTTGAAATAGAACATGATAACACGCAATGGGTCGTTCAACTTAAAGGTGCTGGAGAAACACCATATTCAAGAACTGCAGATGGATTAGCTGTTTTACGCTCATCTATTCGTGAATATTTATGCAGTGAAGCTATGCATTATTTAGGTGTTCCAACAACGAGAGTATTATCACTGGCATTATCTGGTGATGAGGTCATGAGAGATATGCTCTATGATGGGAATTCTGCATACGAAAAAGGAGCTATTGTTACTCGAGTATCACCTTCGTTTTTACGCTTCGGAAGTTTTGAGATTTTTGCAGCAAGACAGGACCATAAAACATTAAAAACATTAGTTGATTATACTATAAACACTCATTTCTCGCATTTGGGAGAACCTTCAATAGAAAATTACATTAAGTTCTTTTCTGAAGTGTCTCTGCGTACACTTGATATGATTATTCATTGGCAACGCGTTGGTTTTGTTCATGGTGTAATGAATACAGATAATATGTCTATCTTAGGATTAACTATAGATTATGGACCTTATGGATGGCTTGAAGATTTTGATTTTGGTTGGACGCCGAATACAACAGATAGTCAACATAAAAGATATCGATTTGGGAACCAACCCAATATTGGACTTTGGAATTTGTATCAACTTGCCAATGCGTTATATCCATTAATTGAAGATATTGAGCCTCTAGAAACGATTTTAGAAGCTTATAAAATAGATTTTGAAAAAAAATCATTAAAAATGATGTCTTCTAAATTAGGTTTTGAAACTGATGACGACAAAGATAATCTATTGGTTTTAGCTTTAGAAGATGCTTTGTTATTAACAGAAACTGATATGACATTGTTCTTTAGAAATTTGAGCAACTTTAAAAAAGGAGATGCTAAAAAAGGATTAGAAATTGTTAAAGATGCATTTTATAATCCTAATGAAGTGTCTGATGCTATTGCGCAACAATGGAGAGATTGGTTTGAGAGTTATGATTCTAGGTTAGCTAAAGAATCGTTATCAGATGTTGAGAGAAAAGCTAAAATGAATGCGGTTAATCCTAAATATGTGCTTAGAAATTATATGGCACAATTAGCGATAGATGCTGCTAATAAAAATGATTATGGACTAATTGATGAGTTGTTTCAATTGTTAAAACAACCTTATGATGAACAACCAGAAAATGAAAAGTGGTTTGCGAAACGACCAGATTGGGCAAGACATAAAGTAGGATGTTCAATGTTATCTTGTAGTTCGTGATTTTAATAATTTAATTTTTAAACTAGTGAAAGCAATTTGGAATAATCAAATTATCGCAGAAAGTAATGCTACAGTTGTTATAGAAAACAACCATTACTTTCCACCAGAAAGTATTAATAAGATATTTTTTAAGCCAAGTGAAACCCATACAACATGTGCATGGAAAGGTGAAGCGTATTATTATACAATAGACGTTGATGGAAAAGAAAATAAAGATGCTGCATGGTACTATCCGGAAGTGTCTCCATTAGCAAAATCTATTAAAGGTTATGTCGCTTTTTGGAGAGGTGTTGAAGTTATAAAATAAAATGAATACAACTCGAATAGGTTTAGGTGGAGGTTGTCACTGGTGTACTGAAGCTGTTTTTCAATCATTGAAAGGGGTGATTTCTGTAGCACAAGGATATATTGCGTCTAATGGTAAATGTAATAGTTTCTCTGAGGGTGTTATCGTTACTTATAATTCAGAAGAAATAGATCTTCAATTACTTATTGAAATCCATTTATTAACACATAAGAGTACTAAAAATCACTCCATGCGAGATAAGTATCGTTCTGCGATTTATACATTTTCTAAAGAGGGAAATACAAAAGCTAAAGCTATTTTATCTGATTTAAATAAAAATAAAAGTGATCCATTTGTAACACTTGTCTTAACATTTGAAGAATTTAAATTATCTCGAGAAGCGATAACAAATTACTATTACAGTAACCCGGAAAAACCGTTTTGCGAAACGTTTATTAATCCTAAATTAAAACTGTTATTAGAAAACCATAACACCTACATAAATAAAAATAAGCTTAATCATTTAAAGGCTAAGATTTTATTATAAATACAATTATGAAAAATAAGAAACTACAAATAGAAAATAAAAAAGGAATTAAACTTCAGGCTAATTTAGAATTACCTGCAAATCAAAAACCTAACTATTTTGCGATTTTTGCACATTGTTTTACTTGTAGTAGTTCATTAAATGCTGTGAAAAATATTAGTAGATCGCTTACAAATCATGGGTTTGGAGTGCTGCGATTTGATTTTACAGGATTAGGGAGAAGTGAAGGCGAATTTGCAGACAGTCATTTTTCTGCAAATGTTGACGATTTGATTGCTGTTAGTGATTATTTAAAAGAAAATTATGAAGCACCGTCTTTACTTGTTGGTCATTCTTTAGGTGGTGCAGCTGTTTTAGTTGCGGCATCTCAACTTGATCATGTAAAAGCGGTAGCAACCGTTGGTGCTCCAGCAACAGTAGAACATGTTAAGCATTTGTTTTCTCATGGCATTGAAGATATTAAAGAGAAAGGTAAAGTTGAGGTTAATATTGGTGGACGACCGTTTAAAATTGATGAAACGTTTGTGTCAGACTTTGATAAAACAGATTTACCAACTATTGTAAAAAACTTAAGAAAACCATTGCTCATTTTACATTCTCCAATAGATGCTATTGTTGGAATTAAAAATGCAGAACAATTATATCATAATGCACATCATCCTAAAAGTTTTGTGTCTTTAGATAATGCAGATCATTTACTGTCTAAGACTAAAGATAGTATTTACGCTGGTAATATAATAGGGTCTTGGGTGCAGCGTTATTTTGAACCTCAAGAGAATAAAATGCTAGAGACTGGAGGCGAGCAGTTAGTAGCGCATTTAAATTTAAAAGAAGATAATTTTACGACTAAAATTCAAACAGCAAAGCATAGTTTTATAGCCGATGAACCAGCTACAGTTGGAGGAGATGATTTTGGGCCTTCGCCATATGATTTTCTTAGTGCAGGATTAGCTGCATGTACTGTTATGACTTTAAAACTATATGCCGAACGTAAACAATGGGATTTACAAGAAGTATACGTGCATATTACTTATTCTAAGAAGCATAGTGACGATTTAATGTTAGATTTAGAAAAACCAAAGCGTATTGATTATTTATCAAAAAAGTTGACTTTTATTGGTAATTTAGACGAAATACAACGACAAAGACTAAAAGAAATTGCTTCAAAATGTCCTGTTCATAAAACATTACAAAATGAAGTAATTATAGATACAGAACTTATTTAAATATAATTTTCAGCATCAATCAATCAATCAATCAATGACTCTAAAAGATTCGTACTTAAAAACACGGCAACGTTTTATAGCAATATGCAAACCTCTTCAAATTGAAGACTATTCAATTCAACCTGAGTTGTTTGTGTCGCCTCCTAAATGGCATTTGGCACATAGTACTTGGTTTTTTGAGCAATTTGTATTGTCTCAGTTTAAAAAAGATTACAACATATTTGATAACGATTTTGCTTACTTATTTAATAGCTACTATAACAATGCCGGGAAACGTGTATTGAGACCAAACAGAGGTTTGATGACACGTCCAACTGTTGCGCAAGTTTATGACTATCGAAACTATGTTGATGAACAAATGTTAGATTTTTTAGAGGGGCATCTTTCAAGAGATATTAAAGAAATAATAGAATTGGGAATTCAGCATGAGCAACAACATCAAGAGCTGTTTTACTATGATATTAAATATATTTTGGGTCATCAACCTACATTCCCAACTATTGAAAATACAATTTATTTAACCGAAATTGAACAGCCTTCAAAATGGTTGAAAATAGAAGAGGCTATTTACAATATAGGGCATAATGATAATTCGTTTTGTTATGATAATGAGCAAGGAAAACATAAGGTGTTTTTGCATCAGTTTGAAATTTCTAATCAATTAGTGACTAATCAAGATTATATAGCGTTTATAGAATCTGGAGGTTATAAGAATTTCAATTTATGGCATGCAGAAGGATGGGATTTTATTCAGCAAAATAAAATTGAATCCCCAAAATATTGGCATAAAATAGGAGGTAAATGGCATCATTATACATTACAAGGATTATTACCGGTGAATTTGAAAACACCAGTAAACCATATTAGTTTTTATGAAGCCTATGCTTATGCCGAATGGAAGCAAATGCGATTACCAACAGAGTTTGAATGGGAAGTCGCATCTAAACAATTTAATTACGGGCAACTTTGGGAATGGACCAATAGCGCTTATTTACCTTACCCAAATTATTCTAAAGCACCAGGAGCTTTAGGAGAATACAATGGTAAATTTATGATTAATCAAATGGTGCTTCGTGGTGCATCTGTGGTAACTGTAGTTAACCATAGTAGGCCAACGTATCGTAATTTTTTCCATCCAAAAATGAGATGGCAGTTTTCAGGAATTAGACTTGTAAAATAATATGAACAATACATTTGCAAAAGACATTATTAACGGGTTAACAACCTCAAATAAAGAGTTGTCTTCAAAATATTTTTATGATGATAGTGGGAGTCGCATTTTTCAAGAAATTATGCAAATGCCAGAGTATTATTTAACCGATTCTGAATTCGAAATTCTATCATTACAAGTACAACAAATAGTTGCTGCTTTAGAATTTGAACAGCCATTTAATATTATTGAACTAGGCGCTGGTGACGGATTTAAGACCTTTAAACTCTTAGAGTATTTGGTAACAAATGAAGTTGCGTTTAATTATGTGCCAATTGATATTTCGCAAGAAGCAATTACCATATTAACGCAAAAGTTGAAATCACGTTTACCAGAACTCTCAATAGCACCTAAAGTTGGTGATTACTTTGAGATTTTACGTGAAACATCAGAAAATAAAACGCCTAGTTTATTATTATTTTTAGGTGGAAATATTGGGAATTATTCCCATAGTGAAGCTATTGATTTATTGAAATTGTTTTATCAGAATATGAATGCTAATGACAAGTTGTTAATTGGTATGGATCTAAAGAAAAACCCAATTACAATTCATAACGCATATTATGATAAAGCCGGTGTGACAAAACGGTTTAATTTAAATCTATTAATTCGGATTAATCGAGAATTTGATGCCGATTTTAAGATTGATGATTTCGATTTTTATTGTCATTATAATCCTATAAACGGGGAAGTTAAAAGTTATATTGTGAGTTTAAAAACTCAAACAGTTCATATTGGAAAATTAGGTCTAGATATTGATTTTCAGCAAAATGAACTTATATGGACCGAATTGTCACAAAAATATGCGCTTTCAGATATTGAAGTCTTAGCAAAAACAACAAACTTTAATATAAAACATCACTTTCTAGATTGTAAACATTACTTTACTGATAGTCTATGGGAGAAATTACACTAAGAATTAATACCTTTAATGTACCAAAATTTTTTAAATGACTAATTTTAATAGACTCGTTGCAATTTTCATATTAAGTCTTTTGTGTAATGCGTGTGCAACTTATGAAGCACAGTATAAAAAAGACAATACTTCTAATGTTTTCCCAGATAAAGACATAGAACACTCCATATACTTAATTGGTGATGCTGGAAATTCTCCAATGGGAGAATCTACTGAAGCTTTAAAGGCGTTAAAAACAGCATTAGATAAAGCGTCAAAAAATAGTACAGTTCTTTTTTTAGGTGATAATATATATGAGAAAGGAATGCCAAAGAAATCTAATGACAATAGAGATTTCGCAGAACATCAACTTAATGTGCAAACAGGTATTGTTGAAAATTTTAAAGGCCATACAATTTTTATTCCTGGAAATCACGACTGGTATAATGATGGTGTTGAAGGGTTAAAACGCCAAGAAAAATATATAGAAGATAAATTAGGAAAGAACACGTTTTTGCCTGAAAATGGCTGTCCACTAGAAAAGGTAAGCATCTCTGATGATGTCGTCTTGATTTTGGTAGATTCTGAATGGTATTTAACTCATTGGGATGATCATCCAACAATTAATGATGATTGTGATATAAAAACGAGAGCGAAATTTTTTGATGAATATGAAAGTTTGATAAAAAAAGCCCGTGGTAAAACAACGATTGTTGCTTTACATCACCCAATGTTTACTAATGGTTCGCATGGAGGTCAATATTCATTTGCAAGTCATATGAAACCTGTTCCTGTTCTAGGAACGTTAAAAAATATCATAAGAAAAACAGGAGGTGTGACCACTGTAGATATTCAAAATAAACGTTATAACGAGTTTAGAAAACGTATAATTACGTTATCTCAAGAAAATGACAAAACCATTTTTGTGTCTGGTCATGAGCATAGTTTGCAATATCTAGTTCAAGATAATTTACCACAAATTGTAAGTGGCTCTGGTGCTAAAGCATCAGCAACTCGAAATGTTGGTAATGGTCAGTTTTCTTATGGAACTCAAGGTTATGCTATACTTGATGTTTTTAAAGATGGATCTTCTTTTGTGCGCTTTGTTAAAGCATCTGATAATAAAACTGTATTTCAAACCAATGTATTATCTCCAAATAAAAAACTAACAAGTGTTACTTACGATAACTTTGATGCAATACAAGCTACAGCTTCGGTTTATACTGAAGAAGAAATTACAAAAGGGGCTGTTTATAAAACAATTTGGGGAAAGCGTTATCGCGAAGCATTTGGTAAAAAAGTAACTGTACCAACGGTTAATTTAGATACTTTGTTTGGTGGTTTAACACCCATAAGAAAAGGTGGAGGGCATCAATCTAAATCTGTTCGTTTAAAGGATAAACAAGGGCGAGAATATGTGATGCGTGCACTTCGTAAAAATGCTGTGCAATACTTGCAAGCTGTAGCTTTTAAAGATCAATATATCGAAGGTCAGTTTGATGGTACTTTTACAGAGAATTTATTGTTAGATGTTTTTACGGGATCTCATCCTTATGCACCTTTTACTATTGGAACTTTATCTGATGCAATAGGCGTGTATCATACAAACCCTGTATTGTATTATATTCCAAAGCAAGACGCTTTAGGTGCATATAATGAAGAGTTTGGAGATGAGCTGTATATGATTGAAGAACGTGCTTCTGATGGTCATGGAGATAAAGCAAGTTTTGGGTTTTCAAACGAGTTAATTAGTACAGATGACCTCTTAAAAGAACTACATGAAGATGAGGATCATGCATTAGATGAAGCTGCTTATATACGAGCACGTTTGTTTGATATGTTAATTGGAGATTGGGATCGTCATGAAGATCAATGGCGATGGGCAAAATTTAAAGAACAAGGAAAAACGATTTACCGTCCCGTTCCTAGAGATCGTGATCAAGCATTCTCAATTATGGCAGATGGTGCTTTAATGAGTTTCGCTTCAACCGTTGTGCCTTCTTTGCGTTTAATGAAAAGTTATGATGAGGATTTAAAAAGTCCTAAATGGTTCAATTTAGAACCTTATCCTTTAGATATGGCTTTAATTAATGAATCTAATCGTGATGTTTGGAATGCTCAAGTAAAGCATATTGTTGAAAATTTAACAGACGATGTTATTGATGAAGCATTTACTTATTTTCCTTCGGAAGTAAATCAAGAAACTATTCAGGATATTAAAAGAAAACTACAAGGGAGACGTCGTAATCTTCAAAAGATATCTGATCAATATTATGATCATATCAACAAATTTGCAATTATAAAAGGTACAGATAAAGATGATTGGTTTGAAGTTGAACGCATGGCTAAAGGTCATACGAAAGTAACGGCGTATCGTATAAAAAAAGGAGAAAAAGCAGATGTTTTTCATCAGCGAACTTATACTTGTCGTGATACCAAGGAAATTTGGATTTACGGTTTGGATGATGATGATATGTTTAACGTAATAGGTGAAGGCGATAAGCTAATCCAACTTCGGTTAATTGGAGGGCAAAATAAAGATACTTATAATGTTCAAAATGGGAAACGTGTAAAAATCTATGATTATAAATCTAAAACAAATAAATTTATAACAGACAAAGGACGTAAAAAGCTTACAGATAATTACGAAACTAATATCTATGACTATAAAAAATTAAAAAATAGTAGTAATCAATTTATACCAACTCTTGGAGCTAATCCCGATGATGGTTTTAAAATTGGATTTACAAATACATTAACTAACTATGGTTTTGAACGTAATCCATTCAGTTCTCAACAGATTATAAATGCTGCATATTATTTTGCAACTCAGGGGTTTGATGTTGGTTATGAAGGGGAGTTTGCTAATGTTATAGGTGCAATGAATCTTGGCGTAAAAGCTCATTTTACTAGTCCAAATTATGCTGTAAATTTCTTTGGTTATGGAAATGAATCGCTAAACCCGGAAGCTGATGAAAATGATGATTTGGATGTAGATTTAGATTACAATAGAGTTAAACTGCAAATGTTTAAATTTTCACCATCATTAATTTGGAGAGGAAAACTAGGCGCAAGTTTTGAAATTGGATTATTATATGAAACGATTGAAGTAGAAGAGACTGAAGGTCGCTTTATTAATCAATTTATAGGTGACAATAATGAAACAAAGGATAACTTTTATGGTGTAGATGCTAAATATCAATATTCAAATTCAGATAACAAAGCCTTTCCAACTTTAGGGATGAAAGTAGTATTTAATGCAGGTTATAAAAATAATACAAGCAGTTCTAGTGGATTTGGGTATATTATTCCAGAACTTGGGTTTGATTATAAATTAGTGTCTAATGGACAATTAGTTTTGGCAACAAAATTAAAAGCTCAACTTAATTTAGGAGATGCTTTTGAGTTTTATCAAGGCGCAAATCTTGGTGCTAATGAAGGTTTACGTGGTTATAGAAATGAGCGTTTTACAGGAAAAAGCGCTTTTGTACAAAGTACAGATTTACGATTAAATCTTAGTGAGATTAAAACAGGTGTATTACCACTAAATATTGGGTTTTATGGAGGTTTAGATTATGGTCGTGTTTGGTTTGATGGTGAAGATTCAGACCGATGGAATACGTCTGTTGGTGGTGGAATATTTGCTAATGCTGCAGATATGATTACTGCAAATATTTCGGCATTTAATAGCGATGACGGGATGCGTATTGCATTTAAATTAGGCTTTGGGTTTTAATTCCTTGTTCTTGTTTGTGAATTGTAGCTGTCGCCTTTTTATTTTAAGCTGAAACGATATATGTTTCCGCCTTCGTTTTTATTTTTTTCATCAGTTATTAAAACCGTATTTGGACTTATAAAACTGAGGCCTTCTTTTTGAGTGTCATGATCAAATTTGATGGTTTCAATGATTCCTTCGAAAAAATTATCAGTCTTATAATTGGTTATTTTCCATAGTTTGTTATGATTGAGTAGAACAACAGTTTTACCATCATCACTAATATCTGCTGAAGTGACTTTGGTGTTTTTTCCTTTAAGTTTAACTTCTGAAATGAACTTAGCAACATGGTCTCCTATTCTATTTGGAACTTTGAAAAGTTTACATTTTTTATGATTTTTACTAAAAATATAGAAAGCATCACCATATAAAAAAAAGGACTCAAAATCTTTAGGTTTTATACCTTTTGGAAGTCTAAAGCTAATCACTTCTGCATTTATAGTCTTATCTGAATATTCTGGATTTGAAACTTTATAAATGGCAAAGCTTGTTCGCTTTTTTGAGTTGTTACCAAAATCACCAATATAGATGTTTCCATGAACGTCAGATGTTAAATCTTCCCAGTCTATATTTTGAATGTTGTCAATATTTAGGTCTTTGATAATCTCTCCTTTGACGTTTAATCCGTATAAATTATTCTTGTTTCCAGCATCTTCAATGACCCACAATATATCAGAGTTCATCGTTTTTTCAATCGCTGAAATTTCTTTTAAACTTGTAGGTAAATCAGCAATTACAGTTAATTTACCTGTATCACAAGACGTTATTAGTAGAACGATGAAGACAAGAAGTTTATTCATTTAGGTAGTCATAATTTATAATGCTAAATTTACGCAGTTTTTAAGACTTATGAAGCATTATAATGTGATTGTAGTTGGAGGTGGTGCTGCAGGTTTTTTTGCAGCTATTAATATTGCTGAACAAAACCCAAACTTAAACGTTGCCATTCTCGAAAAAGGTAAAAATGGACTTCAAAAAGTGAAAGTTTCTGGCGGAGGACGTTGTAATGTTACACATGCCGAATTTATACCATCAGAATTAGTACGCAACTATCCAAGAGGTGAGAAAGAATTGTTAGGGCCTTTTCATCAATTTATGACAGGTGATACTATCGAGTGGTTTGAAAATAGAGGTATAGCACTAAAAATAGAAGATGATGGTAGAATGTTTCCAGTGTCTAATTCGTCTCAAACTATTATTGATTGCTTTTTAAACGAAGCTCAAAAACATAAGGTTGATATACTTTATAATCATGCTTTGAAATCTATTAGTCATTCAAATGAAAATTGGGTTTTAGAAACCTCTCAAGGTGATTTTTCAACAGAAAAAGTGATGGTAGCAACTGGAAGTAACCCTAAAATATGGAAACTTTTAGAGCTCTTAGGCCATACGATTTCTCAACCTGTACCATCATTGTTTACTTTTGATATTAAAGATGAACGTATTAAAAGTATTCCAGGTGTTGTTGCATTAGATGTTGAGGTTAAAGTTGTAGGTTCTAACTTATGGAGTGAAGGGCCTTTACTAATTACACATGTTGGAATGAGTGCGCCAGCGATTTTAAAACTCTCTGCTTTTGGTGCTATAGAATTAGCTAAAAAAGATTATAAATTTCAAATAGAAGTTAATTTTATAAAGCAATCATATGACGACTGTTTAGAAACTTTAAAAGAGTTAAAACAAGAATTAGCTAAAAAAACAGTGCTAAAATCGACACAATTTGAACTTCCAAAACGTTTATGGCAAAAATTGGTTTTAGCATCTCAAATGACCGATGAAACACGCTGGGCAGATCTTAATAAATCTCAAATAGAACATTTAGCATTACAGCTTACCAAAGCTGTTTTTGATGTGACAGGAAAAAGTACGTTTAAAGAAGAGTTTGTTACTGCTGGAGGAATTAATTTAAAAGAAGTAAATTTTAAAACCTTTGAAAGTAAATGCCATAAAAATCTTTATTTTGCTGGAGAGATTTTAAATATAGATGCCATAACTGGAGGATTTAATTTTCAGAATGCTTGGTCTGGAGCTTATATTGCTGCTAAAGCAATGTCAAAATCATGAAAACATATAGTATACTTTTAAGAGGAATAAATGTTGGTGGGCACAAAAAAGTGCCTATGGCAGATTTACGTGAATTACTCTCCAAAGTTGGATTTAATGATGTGAGAACTTATATTCAGAGTGGAAACATTGTACTTCAATCCTCTGAATCGAGTATTCAAAATATAGAAAAGCGTATACAAATAGCAATTTTAGATCGTTTTGGGTTTGGAGTTCCTGTAATTGCTAAAACGCAAAATGAATTGTTGAATATTTTTGATGCCTGCCCATTTTCCGAAGAAAAGAAAGCGAATAGTTATTTTATATTATTAGATCAAATTCCAGATTCTAAATTGGTTGAGTCTGTATTAGGACTATCATATGAAAATGAAGAATTTCAAATTATTCACAGTTGTATTTACTTTTATTCATCAACAGGTTATGGACGAACGAAATTTAATATGAATACCTTTGAGAAAAAATTGAATGTAAAAGCGACTTCAAGAAATTATAGAACTATAGTGAAGCTAATCGCAATGTCTAATGAAGGTAATAAAGACCATTAGATATTCTTACTTTTGCAAAAAAAGAATAACAGATAACTAGAACTGTTTTACACAGTTTGGTGGAAGAAGTATATGCAAATGACCGAAAAAGATTTCATTCCTAAAATATATTCAAAAACTATTGAAAGTGGTAGTTATACTTGGTCTGCTCCAAGTAATATTGCTTTAGTAAAATATTGGGGAAAAAAGGCACATCAGATTCCAGAAAATCCATCTGTGAGTTTTACTTTAAATAATTGCAAAACGACAACGAAGCTTAGTTTTTCTAAAAAAGAAAATTTAAATAGTTTTTCATTTGAAGTGTTTTTAGATGGAGAAGAAAAAGACGATTTCAAACCCAAAATAGAAACGTTTTTCAAGCGCATTGAAGCCTACCTTCCTTTTTTAAGATATTATCATTTTAAAATTGAAACGTCTAATACATTTCCTCATAGCTCAGGAATTGCATCATCAGCTTCAGGTATGAGTGCATTAGCATTATGCTTAATGAGTGTTGAAAAAGAGCTTTCTGAGGTTATTTCAGATGAATTTTTCAATCAAAAAGCATCCTTTTTAGCTCGATTAGGATCTGGAAGTGCATGCCGAAGTATAGAGGGCGATTTAATTGTTTGGGGAACGCATACTGAAATTGATGGAAGTTCAGATTTGTTTGGAATAAAATATCCTTTTGAAGTTCACCAAAACTTTAAAAACTACCAAGACACGATTTTATTAGTTGATAAAGGTGAAAAACAAGTGAGCAGCACAATTGGGCATGATTTAATGCATAATCATCCGTTTGCACAAAGGCGTTTTGAACAAGCGCATGCGAACCTCTCAAAATTTATTACAATTTTTAAAACTGGTGATTTGGATACGTTTGTGAAACTTGTTGAAAGTGAAGCATTGACATTGCATTCGATGATGATGACAAGCATGCCTTATTTTATTTTAATGAAACCCAATACGCTTGAAATTATTAACAAAATTTGGGCTTATAGAAATAGAACCCGTTCGAAAATCTGTTTTACATTAGATGCAGGAGCAAACGTACATGTGTTGTATCCTGAAA
Organism: Flavobacteriales bacterium 33_180_T64; assembly: GCA_002162685.1. GTDB lineage: Bacteria > Bacteroidota > Bacteroidia > Flavobacteriales > Flavobacteriaceae > Psychroserpens. Next base: position 278,345 of record MAAQ01000002.1, on the reverse strand, counting down.
GCGAAAAAGAAAGCGTGCTTGAATTTATTAAAAATGAATTAGTTGTGTACTGTCAAAACGGACATTATATTTGCGACCAAATTGGTTTTGGTGCAAATCAAATACAATTATAATACGTATATTTGTTAAAGGAAATTGCTCTAATACATGAAAGGACCTCTTTTTTATTCAAAAATTCTACTCTTTGGAGAGTATGGAATCATTAAAGATTCTAAAGGTTTATCTATCCCCTATAATTTTTATAATGGTGCGCTTAAAATGGATGAAAATCCATCTCAAGAGGCTATAAAATCTAATGAGAGTTTGAGACGATTTGTGTCGTATTTAAAAGATATTGATGCAAATTTAGTGACGTTTGATATCGATACTTTAACTAACGATGTAGAAACAGGAATGTATTTTGATTCGTCTATTCCTCAAGGGTATGGTGTTGGGAGTAGTGGTGCTTTAGTGGCAGCGATTTATGATAAGTATGCTCACAATAAAATTACAGTTTTAGAAAACCTAACGAGAGATAAATTATTAAAATTAAAAGTTGTTTTTTCTGAAATGGAGTCATTTTTTCATGGGAAATCTTCTGGATTAGATCCATTAAATAGCTATTTAAGCATTCCAATTTTAATCAATTCGAAAGATCATATTGAAGCTACAGGGATTCCTGCACAACAAACCGATGGTAAAGGTGCTGTCTTTTTATTAGATTCTGGTATTATTGGAGAAACAGCTCCAATGGTTCGTATTTTTATGGAAAACATGAAGCAAGAAGGCTTCAGAAGTATGCTTAAAGATCAGTTTATAAAACATACTGATGCCTGTGTAGATGATTTCTTAAAAGGAGATGTGAAATCGCTTTTTAAAAACACAAAACAATTATCTAAAGTTGTATTGAATCACTTTAAACCTATGATTCCAAAACAGTTTCATGAACTTTGGAAAAAAGGAATCGAAACTAATGAGTATTATTTAAAATTATGTGGTTCTGGTGGTGGAGGTTATATTCTTGGGTTTACTGAAGATATCGATACTGCTAAACAATCACTTAAAGATTATAAATTAGAAGTGGTATACAACTTCTAAAATTCCATTTATGTTTTCCCGCAAACAAAAACACATTATACTGAAATTTTTTAGTATGTTTTCCGTGGTTCGTGGTTATAATATTCTTATTGTCGTTATTGCTCAATACTTAACTTCTGTTTTCATATTAGCGCATAACAAACCTTTAAAAGAAGTTCTCTTTGATCTTAATTTATTAGTATTGGTTTTAGCATCTGCAGCAACGATAGCAGCAGGTTATATTATTAATAATTTTTATGATTCTGAAAAAGATCTAATTAATCGTCCGCAGAAATCAAAATTAGACCGTTTGATAAGTCAAAACACAAAGCTTTCCTTTTATTTTGTGCTTAATTTTTCGGCTGTAATAATGGCGAGCTACGTGTCATTTAATGCCGTGTTATTTTTCTCGTTTTATATCTTCGGAATATGGTTTTACTCACATAAATTAAAGAAGCTTCCGTTTATAGGAAACCTCACCTCTACAATATTAGCAATTATACCATTTTTTGCTATCTTCTTATACTATCGAAATTTTGAATCGGTCATTTTTGTACATGCTATTTTCTTGTTCTTGATTATTTCAATGCGTGAACTCACAAAAGATTTGGAAAATATGAAAGGCGATTTGCTATTAAATTATAAAACGATACCAATCGTTTATGGTGAGAAAGCATCAAAAATAATGCTTACGGTTTTAATTATATTAACAAGTATTCCTGTGTATTTATTGCTTGCTCATTTTGATGTTGGTCATATGTATTTATTTTTTTTCCTTTCTGTAATTTTATTACTTCTTTTTCTACTATTACTATGGAAATCTAATACTAAAACCCACTATTTGATATTACATAATATTTTAAAGTTTATCATTGTAGCAGGTGTGTTTTGTATTGTTTTAATTAATGTAAATGTAGTTTTAAATCATATTTAGATGAATCATATATTAAAAGTGGCATTAGCTCAAATATCCCCAATATGGTTGAATAAAAAGGAAACATTAAAGAAGGTTGAAAAGACTATTATTGAAGCTTCTAAAGAAAACGCAGAACTCATTGTTTTTGGAGAAGGACTAATCCCTGGCTACCCATTTTGGTTAGCTTTAACTGGAGGGGCAGAGTGGGATACACAAGTCAATAAAGAACTGCATGCTCATTATGTGCGAAACTCAATTACTATAGAAAAAGGAGATTTAAATACCATTTGCAAATTAGCAAAGCAACATGAAATAGCCGTTTATTTAGGAATTATCGAACGTCCTTTAGATCGTGGTGGGCATAGTGTTTATGCCTCTTTAGTATATATTGATAATAAAGGAGAGATTCAATCTGTACATCGAAAATTGCAACCTACATACGATGAACGTTTGACATGGGCACCAGGAGATGGTAACGGGTTGCAAGTTCATCTACTTAAAGACTTCACAGTTGGCGGACTTAATTGCTGGGAAAATTGGATGCCCTTACCTAGAGCAGCACTTTACGGATTAGGAGAAAATTTACATGTTGCTGTATGGCCAGGAAGTGATCATAATACAAAAGATATTACAAGATTTATAGCAAGAGAATCACGATCTTATGTAATCTCAGTATCGAGTTTAATGTCTATTGAAGATTTTCCAAAAGACACTCCAAACCTAAATCTTATTTTAGAAAAAGCACCTAAGATTTTAGCAAATGGAGGAAGCTGTATTGCTGGCCCAGATGGAGAATGGATACTAGAACCTGTATTGTATAAAGAAGGATTGATTTATCAAACGCTTGATTTTAATCGTGTGTTAGAAGAACGTCAAAATTTTGATCCTGCTGGTCATTATTCTAGACCAGATGTGACACAATTATCTATAAATCGTGAACGCCAATCTACTACTAAATTTATAGATTAGTTCTAACTAATATACTACCTTTGCAGCTTCATACATCGAAACTTAAGTATAGATGTACAAAATTTAGTCATCATGGGTAGACAGCAAGGAAGAAACGGTAAAGGAAATAATAAGCCTACAAATAAAAGATCAGATAAAGGGAGAGATAATGCTAAAGGTAAAAAAATATCTCGTGAGAATACACCTGTAAAAAAGAAAGTACTGGTATCTTCAAAACCATCAAATCTAGATGAAATCCGTTTAAATAAATACATTGCTAATTCTGGGGTTTGCTCGCGTAGAGATGCAGATATGCATATCTCTGTTGGGAGTGTTACTGTAAATGGGAAAGTGGTGGCAGAAATGGGCTACAAAGTAAAGTTAGATGATGAAGTTCGTTTTGATGGTGCTAGAATTAACCCAGAAAAGAAAACATACGTTTTATTAAATAAACCTAAAGGGTTTGCTACAACTACTAGTGATAATAAAGGTCGTACTGTTATGGATTTGGTTGCAAATGCTACAAATGCTCGTATTAAACCTATTGGTCGTTTAGGTAGGAATTCTACAGGATTATTACTGTTTACTAATGATGATATCGTAGTTAAAAAATTCACCAATTCTAAAAATGGGGTATCTCGTTTGTTTGAAATTGAGCTAGACAAAAATTTAAAGTTTGAAGACTTTAAAAAGATACAAGACGGACTCAAAATTGATGGTAAATTAATAGCTGTTGAAGATGTTAGTTATATAGATGGTGAGCCAAAAACTAAAATTGGTTTAAAAATTAAAAATACAGGAAATACAATTTTGCATACCATTTTTGGCTATTTAAAATATGATATCATTCGTGTAGACTGTGTTGCTATTGGTCATCTTACTAAAAAAGATTTGCCACGTGGTCACTGGAAACATTTAACACAGCAAGAAGTAAGTACTTTACAAATGCTGTAAGTGTTTTAACTATATTTAGCGTTTTACCTTAAATGTATAGGTGGATACCAAATCATCTCCAATAAACAGATGTACATCATAAAACCCACTACGATTAAATTGGTGTTCTAAAGTTAATGATTGGTTATGTATGGATATTGTCTCAGGTTGTACACTTCTAGTATCAAAACCATCATCAATTTCTAGCCTAATACTCTCCGTAATTACAGATTTCTGAAGTTGATATTGAAACGTTACGATTTCATATTTATTGATGCGATTGTGCATTTTTTTTGGAGCCGAATGAAGCGTTAGATTTCTGTAGGCTTTACCATAAATGACAGGTGCTTCCATAAATGCTTCAAACGAAGGTGCTTGGTCGTCTAAAAGCGTCCATTTTTGGTCTATAGGGTAGTGGTTTATAGCAAATAGTTTTGGGTTAGTAAAAAAGAACCCTTTGATATACTCATATTTTAAGGTTTTAGAAGCGGGATTTTCTAATCCGCTTGCCCATGTTGGATCACTTAAATACCATTTCCCGTTTAGTTTAATAGCATTCCATGAATGATTAGGGCTGTTTAATTTATTTATATCTGTTGTACTTGTTCTACCATACCCATGAATAATTTCACAATTTAGATTGGCTAAATTAGAAAGCTCTTTAAGGATGTAAGCATAGCCAGTACAAATCGTTTTTTTATTTTTTAAGAGCTTGCGAAAAACATCTTTTTTAAAACCATCATTCCAAGTTTGGAGTTTAAGACTATCGTTTCTAAATTTCTCTCTTTTTCTTTGGTTTTTTTCAAAGAGATTGTAATCGCTTGTTATGTTGGTGCAAATCCACATGTATATTGCTCTAAAACGCTCAGCATCTGTATCTAAATTTGATGTTAGTTTATAGGCTAGTTTAGGTAAATTTGTAAGTGCTTCATTTTTACAAACCAATGCAATACTATCAGCTTTTTTGAAATCGATATGTTTAAAATCTGATATTTGTGCATTAGATTGGAATGCAACTATGAAGAGTAGGATATAGCGTATTGTTTTCATCTATACAAGACTAAGACTTTAATTTTTTGGACGCTTTGATTTATAAGGTTTATTAGACTCTAAAGCGCCTAGAATTTCAACAACATCAGAAGTCATCATTACTTTTAAAAATGCAGTGTTTTCTTGAATTTTAATTTCTTTAGTTTCGTATCCTAAGAAACTAAACACTAAAATGTCTCCTAATTTTAAAGCTCTAGGAAACGTAAAGGCTCCATTTTCATTAACCACAATAATACCTACGTCACTGCCCTTTAAACTAACACTAGCGCCAAGTAATGGGCCGTTTTCATCACTAACACTTCCTTTTACAGTAATCTCTTTAGTTGATTGTGTTGTTGAAATTGTTTTTTCGGTTTGTGCATACAGAGGGTTGTATGCTAATAAAGCTACCATTACTAGAGTAATTATAGCTAAGTTTTTCTGCGGAAATTTAAATTGTGTTTTCATAATTATAATTGTTTTCATCAAATCTAAGTCTTATGTTTTTTGGTTTCAAGCGGCATTGAGGTATCCATATTGATGGATTAGTAAAAAGGTCTTTTCATTGAGTGAAAACTAAAATAATGAATTTAAAAGCAAAAAGCTTAAAATAAAAGAATATTAACTCTCTGTAAGAGAGTGAATTTTATAGCCTTAATGCAGTTTTAGTTTTTTTGTTTTTAGATTAAATAATTCTTTTCGACTTGACTTTTTCCTTATACTGAATAGGTTTTTGTATGAAGACTTCCCAAATAAAAACAGCGTATACGATACTGTATTCTATAGCAATAATCCACAAGTTTTCAGATTTATCTGCTTTATTAAGATTGATGTATGCTAAATAACTGAGTATAATTAAAAAACTCCATGCTAAGGGGAATTTATACTTAGTAAATACACTTAAAATTAATAACGTTGCAATATACCACGGATGAACAGTTGTACTCAGAAAAAGGTAAAATGAGAATGCAAAGAGCATATTTGTGAGTAGAATTTTTGTGTCTATTTTTCTTTTAAAAAATGCTAATGACACCACAAATAGGAATACAGTTATTGGTAATATTTTTCCAATTAGCGCTATTTCATTATAACCTCTAAACCAATAACCTATTTCTCGTGCGATATAATAAATACTGGCATTAAATTCAAAATTTTGAAACCATAGCCCAACAGTTTGAGTATAGTTAGTCACAAATTCCGAAGAAAAGAAAGGCGCAAATAATAAGAGTGTAGTGATTCCGATAATCATGTAGTACACTATTAAATTTAAAATGCTTTTTTGGGTTGTTAAGTTTATTGAAGTGAAGTACCAAAATAGCAAGGGTAAAAATAATAATGGAATTAATTTAACTGAAATAGATAAAGCAAATACGATAGCAGCCCATTTCCATTTGCCAGAATGTAACAGGTATAAACTCCAAACTAAGAAAAAAATCATTACACCTTCAAAGTGTAAATTCCCTGTGAGTTCAATAATAATAAACGGATTGAGGATATACCAGAAAATATTTTTGACAGGAAGATTAAGTTTTTTTAGTAAGCGTTTTCCGTAGAAAAAAGTGCCAAAATCGGCAGCAATAATAAGTAATCGTAAGACTATTACAGATCCTAAAATACTATGACTAGAGCATAGACTAGCAATTACAAAGCAAAGTTGATTAATTGGCGGATAGTTTGTAAAATGGCTACCATTAAGTGTACCCATTCCTGCATACAGCTCTTTAGCTTGGTTAATAGGAAATACGACGTTAGATTGAATAACTGATTCGGGTGTATATAGATAAGGATTAAAACCTTCTAATAGCATACGGCCATCCCAGATAAATCGATAAAAATCTTGTGATAAATTAGGGATTGCTAAAATAAAAACTGCCCTAGATAAGAATGCAATTGCGGTTAAAAACTTGATATTGTCTTTGGCATACTTTAATATTAAAATAAAAAAGAACCAAAGCAAACAGTAAAGCAAGATAAGCTTTATATAATCTGTTCTTACTAAATCGTAAGCAAAAAGGGAATAGAGAAAGAAGCTAACTAATGTAAGCAATAATGGAACTTTATAAGGTTTCCAAAACGGCATTAGATTTTAGACGTAAGAGATTTAAAAAAGACATATCCAAACCCTAAAAATAGCATAAGGTGAAATGGGAACAAACCAAAATCACCACCTTGGTCACCAACAATAAATGCACTGTACAAACCAAAACCAAAATAGAGCATTAAAATACCTTCAATGATTACATTAAGCGATAATTTCTTACGCAAATATTTATTGCCTTTCCAAGAGTCTTTAATCGTGCTAATGTTAAATTTAGGAGTACGAACAAATTCACTACGTTTTCCTATATGACCTTCTATAACTGCAATAGAGTTGTGTAATGAAAAGCCCATGGCAATTGAGAAAAAGGTAAAGAACATACCAACATAACCAAAGAATTTTTTAAATCCGCTACCATAGATTTGTTTGTACATGAACCAGTAACATATAAAGAAAATCACTGTGCTCAATACAAAGAAACTCATAAAGTAAAAATAGAAACGTAAATGGGCATATTCATTTTTAATATAAAGCATTGGAATACTTAATACGGCAACAATAAATACATTTAAAAACATCGTACTGTTTAAGAGATGTAATAGACCATGTATTTTTGTTTTGATAGAAATGTTATCTGATTTAATAACACGCCAAAGCATTTTTCTGAAATTTTCTGCACCACCTTTATTCCATCTAAATTGCTGTGATCGCGCAGCACTAATAACTACAGGTAATTCTGCAGGAGTTTCTACATCTTCTAAATACTTAAATTTCCAGTTTTTAAGCTGTGCTCTATAACTTAAATCTAAATCTTCGGTAAGAGTATCCCCTTCCCAGTTTCCAGCATCGATAATGCATTCTTTTCTCCAAATACCTGCAGTACCATTAAAATTAATGAAGTGCCCTTTACTATTTCGTCCAACTTGCTCAAGTGTAAAATGTGCGTCAAGAGCAAAAGCTTGAATTTTTGTAAGTATAGAGTAGTTTCTGTTAATGTGTCCCCAACGTGTTTGTACTACTCCTATTTTGTCATCTTTAAAATATGGAATAGTGCACTTTAACCAATTTTTCTTTGGAAGAAAATCGGCATCAAAAATGGCAATGTATTCTCCTTTAGCAATTTTTAAACCTTCTTTAAGTGCTCCAGCTTTAAATCCGCTTCTATCAGTTCTTGTTATATGTTTTATATCAAGTCCTGTCTTTTTTAATTGTTCTATATGTAAACGCGTGGTTTCTACAGTTTCATCTGTTGAATCATCAAGGACTTGTATTTCTAGCTTATCTTTAGGATAATCTATTAAAGCAATGTTATCAAGCAAACGCTCCATAACATACATCTCATTAAAAACAGGAAGCTGTATTGTAACTAGTGGGATTTCGTCAGGGTTAGAAAAATCAAAAGTCTCACAGGTGTCATCTTTTTTCTTAGAAGATAAGTAATTATAAAGAAGATTTAACTGAGCTAAGGCATACAGGAAAATGAGTAGGATAGCTGTGGTATAAATGATTATTATGGTCGTTTCAAGAATCATTTTATCTGTTGGTTTTTATTGTTCTATCATAGGTCATGTGTAATTCGTCATCAAAAAATAAAATATATTAAGAATGGAATTTGTCTCATTTCTTAAAACTGTATTTAAAAATCCAACCTAAGATTTTAACGCCTGCAAATATAGCACCTTTTACCGTACCTGAAACTTTTGAGACACCTATTCTATTTCGATAATTTACAGGGACTTCCGTGTAACTTAATTTTTGACGTAAGGCTTTGAGTTGCATTTCTACGGTCCAACCATAGGTCTTGTCTTCCATTTTTAGCTGTAAAAGCTTTTTGTATGTTATAGCTCTAAAAGGTCCTAAATCTGTAAACTTAGCTCTAAAAAACAAAGTCATTAATGTAGTTGCTAACCAATTTCCGAAAATTTGTGGACCAGTCATTGATCCTTTTTCCCTTAGTTCTTTTACACGAGAACCTATAACGAAATCTAAATCATCATCGAGTATTGGAGCTATTATTTTTGTTAATTCTTCAGGATAATCACTATAATCACCATCAAGAAAAACAATAATATCTGGTTTGTTATTTTGCTGAGCGATATAATCCATACCTTTTAAACAGGCATAACCATAGCCTTTATTGTTTTCAATAAGTACAGTTGCTCCAGCATTTTTTGCATTTATTTCGGTATCATCGTTAGAATTATTACTAACCACAATAACTTCATTAACAAGTTTTGGGATATCATTTATAACATGCGCTATAGAATCTGCTTCATTGTAAGCAGGAATGATGACTTTAATGTTTGTCATTGAAGATCTCTTAAACTATTTTCTTTTCTAAACGAGCGATAGTCTGTCCATTCCTTAATTTTCTTTCCTTCTGAAAATTTAACAGCAGATATCAATTTCTCATTTTTATACATGAGGCAATATCCGTCTTTTTGATTGTTTTTCAATTGACATTTATGATTTATTTTTTCATCTGAATCATAAAATAGCCACCATTTATTTTTATGGCCATGCTCAAAATGCCCTTCACTTTCTATAGTGCCATTTTCTCGGTAAATTCTCCAGTATTTGGTTCTTTTGTCTTTAGTGTAGTGTCCTTCACTTTTTAATTTTCCATTGTGATGATAAAATTTCCAATAGTTAGTTTTTTGGTTATGATTTACCCAGCCTTCCGAAGCTAAAATCCCATCCTCAAAATAATCTCTTTGATATGTTTTTTGTGCATTTAAGCTAATACTTAATAGCATTATAAATAAGATTATAATGTGTTTCATATGTTGAGAATTATTTTTGATTGACTAAATCCATTAAGTCTACATCATTTCCTAATAACACTTCAGTCGGATTAATTCGTCCTTTCATACTATCATTCTCTAGTTTTAATACACCTCTAGGGCAAACGGCAGCACAAATACCACAACCAACACAACTAGAGCGTACAATATTCTCGCCTTTTTGAGCATAATGCCTTACATCAATTCCCATCTCACAACTGTTAGAACAATTGCCACAAGAAATACATTGACCACCATTTGTGGTAATTCTAAATTTTGAAAATAAACGTTGTTGGAATCCTAAAATAGCAGCCATTGGACAACCAAAACGACACCAAGACCTATTTCCTAATATTGGATAAAAACCTGTCCCAATAACTCCAGAGAATATAGATCCGATATAAATTCCATAAATAGATCTTAAGGCTCCTGCTTTGATATAAAATACATGTTTTGTTGTTCCTGTTAGATGCATAATGACTAATAAAGCAATAACAACGAAGAACCCTATAGCTCCATATTTTACATCCTTTCCTAGTTCTTTTCCTTTAAAAAACAGGACACCTGCAAATACTAAGGTTAGAAAACCAATTACCAAAGCAATAAAAACACCTCTAGTAAGCCAGAAGTCATTACTATCATAGCCCAAGTAGGTATAAACCATAGCAGTTGTCATTACTACAGAGAACACTAAAACCGTGTGAATTAGCCAGCGTTCTAATTTCCAAGCAGACATTTTTTTAGAAGATAATTGCCTAAAAGAATCTCCAGCAGTTTCAGCTAAACCACCGCAACCGCAAACCCAAGAGCAATACCAACGTTTTCCAAATTTATAGGTTAAGATTGGAGATATAACAAAAATGGTAATGAGACCAAATAAGATTAGTGCTAAACCTATATTTCCGTTAGATAAGAAGCCATTTACAGACCACTCATCAAAAATATAGTAGTTGAGTGGCCACATAGATTTTAGATCGTAATAAGGTAAATCATTATTCATTACGTACATAAATTCAGGGATCAAAAAGGCAAAACCTAATTGAAAAAACATTACTGATATTGTACGTATTTGTTGATAGCGATTATGTCTATATTTAAGTATGAACTTGTATCCAAAGGCTAAGATGGCAATGGTGTATAATGTTCCATAAACAAACCATTGGCTTGCTTGTCTACCACTTAATAATTGACTTAATGGGTCAAATAAGCTAATTAAGCCTGTGTTCACCACTCCATCAACACCTAGACCTAAATACTTCGGATAGAAGTAAAGTACAATATAAAATGCGGTTAATATTACGCCAACAACCCATCCCCAAACACCACGAGAGGAAATAGATTTAAACCAGACACCATCATTTTTTATGCCTTCTAGTTTTGTTAAATAAGCGTCTCTAGAATAGATGATAGTCCCAACAGAGATGAGCCCTAAAGCGCATGTTAAGAATACGCCTTTATTAGGGAAGTTTGTATTAAAAAGAGCAAGGGTTAAAATGAATAATCCAATAATTCCTATTGCTAATGCAACTTTTTGTTTATTTGAAATGTCTACAGCATCTGGTTTTGCTAGAGACATACTATGGTTTAATTTATTGCTCACGATTATATGGTTTGTAATTGGTTATTAAAAGTTGAAAGTATCTCTGCTTCATAATGACTATAGAATTCTGGATCAAAATTAGCTTCAACAAGATGATTCATCACATAGTCTATATCACGTTTCTCTGTTAACCATTTGTCAAATATTTCATGACGCATACGTATTCCGAAGGTGTTAATTCCTAAAAAATCATTAGTGTCTTTGTTATATGCTACAGTGATACATTTGGTGTCATCGTGATGTTTCCAATGGAAATGCTGTTCGTAATCTTGTTTGCTTTTTTCGCTAAAAACCCAACCATAAGTTTGGTATTCGATATCTAAAAACTTAGCAGAATTAAACCAATGTCCAGGTTTGTATTGTATACGATTCCCACAAATAGTTTGTGCTAAAGTTTCACCCATCATACGTCCTGTATACCAAACAGCCTCAATAGGTCTGCGGTTCCCAATAGCTTCATGTTGCTCAGCACAATCTCCAATAGCATATACATCTGGGATGTTAGTTTCTAAGTATCGATTTACTTTTACACCACGACCAGTTTCAATAGTTGATGACTTAATAAAATCTATATTTGGTGAGACTCCAGCAGTCAACCCAACAACATCACAAGGAATTTCTTCTCCTGTTTCTTCAATAATAATAGATTTTACTTTACCATTCTCGTCAGAAACAATCTCTTTTAGGTTAGTTGATAAACGTAAATCTATATGGTGATTTTTAATATGTCTGTTAATTATTTGACTTTCACCTTCAGGTAAAACACCATTCCAAAAACTAGATTCGCGAACTAAAAAGGTCACAGGGACATTTCGGGAATTTAGCATTTCGGCAAGCTCAATTCCAATAAGTCCGCCACCAACAATTACAGCGCGTTTACATGCTTTGTTATTAGGTGCATATATTTCTAGATTTTCTAGATCTTGCTTATGATACATGCCCATAACACCTTCTAAGTCTTGTCCTGGCCATCCAAATTTGTTTGGCTTACTACCAGTGGCTATTACCAGTTTGTCATAGCTGAGGTTTCCACCATCAGCAAGCAGTAATGTTTTGCTATTAGTATCTATTTGTTTTACGAAAGCTTTACGCAGTTCGATTCGATTCTTTTTCCAAAACCAATTTTCGTAAGGTTGCGTATGTTCAAATTTCATATGACCCATATAAATATACATGAGTGCTGTACGCGAGAAAAAATAGTCTGCTTCTCCAGATACGATTGTGATTTTTTTATCAGAAAGTTTTCTAATATGTCTTGCTAATGTGACACCAGAAATTCCATTTCCTATGATAACGATATGCTCCATATGTTTTGGTTGTTATGATAATTATGTCGAAACTAAATATAAGAACTTAATCGCATGAAACAATTTAGACTTGTTTTAAATAGAAAGGCGCAGTGTAAGGTTTCTGATATATACGAGACATTGAAAATCTTTTTTACGCAATGTAAGTTAGCTAACATTTTGTGCGACAAAATTGCTATTACTTTGAAAAATGAAAATTATCATTATGAACAAATTTATATTAATAGTACTATTATTTTCGGTGTCAATTTTAAACGCGCAAGATCTCAATTCTTTTTTTGAAAAGACGGACGGTTTTTTAAATACTTATGTTGATAATGGTAAAGTAGCCTATTCTGAGATTCATAAAAATCAATCAGATTTGGATGAGATTTTAACGATGGCGAAAAGTATTTCTGTTAAAAAATCGGATGCTAAAATCTATCAGGCGTTTTGGATTAATGCATATAATATTTCAGTGATAAAAGGAATAATTGATAATTATCCTATGAAATCACCTTTGGATAAAGCTGGATTTTTTGATAAAACAAAACATAACATAGCAGGAGAATCTATTGCGCTCAATACTATTGAAAACAAAAAATTAAGGGCGCAGTTTGGAGATGCACGTTTTCATTTTGTACTGGTATGTGGAGCTGTAGGTTGTCCGCCTTTAATAAATAAGGCTTATTTACCAAATACATTAGAAGCTCAATTGCAGAAGCAAACGGAAGTCGCATTAAACAATCCGAATTTTATTAAAATTAAAAAGAACAAAATAGAGCTGTCAGAAATTTTTAAATGGTATAAAGAGGATTTTGTTAAAACTGGTAGTGAGATAGACTATATCAATAGTTTTAGAACCAAAAAAATAGCATCAAAATCTAAAGTGTCCTATTACACATATAATTGGACTATAAACAAACAATAAATAAATCGTCAAATATATAAAAGCAATGAAAAAGATAATCACATTAATTACAATAATAAGTTTTATATTTTCAGGATTTTCACAAGAAGATCAAGAAGCCCAAAAAAGTGTAATTCAAGAATATACACCTTCAAAATTATTAAATAAAGGACAATGGGATATTAAATGGTTTAATAACCTTTATACACAAACAGAAAGCACATTTTCTGATGGAAAAGAACCACGTCAAACTTTTTTTACATCAACAGTAGATGTATTTACAGGAGTGTCAGATAATTCTAATTTTAATGTTGGGTTACTGCTGGAGTTTCGTTCAAATGTTATTAATGATAGAGATGTTTTAGATGTGTTTTCTTTTGATGGCGAAAGTGGGACAGCACGTTCAGGATTTACTTCTTTTGCACCTGCAATTAAATTTAACCCAATTAAAAGTGTAAGTAACTTTACCATTCAAACCGCTTTTCATATTCCATTGGTAGATAATGAGACTGAAAATGGCGTGTTTTTAGACCAAAAAGGCTTCACGTTTCAGAATAGATTCTTTTATGATTATACATTTTCAGGTGATAAATGGCAATTATTTACAGAGCTAAATACCGAATATCATTTCGGAAAAAAGGAAGATAGCTTTGCTAACAATAGTTTGTCATTAACTCCAGGGGTCTTCTTAAGCTATTTCCCAAGTCAGAAATTTACAATCTTAGGGTTAATACAACATTCACAACGTATTGATACAGGTAACGATTTTGAACAAGATTTTACAGCTATTGGAGGAGGAGCAAAGTATCAATTGACCAAAACTTTAAATATTGAAACCCTTTATACCAATTTTGTTAGAGGAAATAATACAGGTCTCGGACAAACTTTTAACATAGGCTTAAGAGCGTTATTCTAGTCTTTATCTGTAAATTAGGAGTCTAAATTATAATTTATGATCATTTTTAGATTTCTAGTTTTACTTTTTGTTTTCTCATCATGTGCTGCACAACCCGAAAAAATTAATGGATTAAGTTTTGTAGCATCACCAGATGCAATTGATGAATCTCATACTGAGCCAGCTGTGAATATTGGAGCCAACTATACGGCAATAATGCCTTTTGGGTTTATAAAGAATTTAGAGCACCCTGAAATTGTTCACAATACAGAACGACAATGGTTTGGTGAAACTAGAGCAGGTGCTAAGCAGTATATTGAAGCACTGAGAAAAGAGAACATAAAAATCATGGTTAAGCCTCAGATTTGGGTTTGGCATGGTGAGTTTACTGGTAATATAAAAATGACTAATGAAGCAAATTGGAAAACATTAGAGCACTCGTATTCTGAGTTTATTTTAGAATATGCCGAATTGGCTCATGATACAAAAGCTGAAATTTTTTGTATTGGAACAGAATTAGAAAATTTCATAAAAGAACGCCCTGAATATTGGCATAATTTAATTAAAGAGATTAAAACTATATATAAAGGGAAACTGACTTATGCGGCTAATTGGGATGAATTTAAACGTACACCTTTTTGGAGTGCATTAGATTATATTGGTATTGATGCTTACTTTCCTGTGAGTAATAAGCAAACACCAACAGTTGAAGGCTGTAGAGTTGGTTGGCAGAAGCATAAAACGATTATTAAATCGCTTTCAGAAACGTATAACAAACCTATTTTATTTACCGAATATGGTTACAGAAGTGTAGATTATACAGGGAAAGAACCTTGGGAAAGTGATCATACTCTAAAATCATTAAACTTTGAAGGTCAGTCTAATGCGACACAAGCCTTATTTGAGGAATTTTGGAATGAAGAATGGTTTGCTGGAGGTTTTATTTGGAAATGGTTTCATGCGTATGATAAAGCTGGAGGTCTAAAAGATAATCGATTTACACCCCAAAATAAACCTGTTGAAACTTTGATTCAAGCATTTTATAAGCCGCAATAAATTCACATGATTTGACGTAAGGAAATGTCATGTGATCGACAAAATATAGCAATAACCATCACATGAAACAATTAATCGTTTTACTTATTTTATTTTCAGCAATAGCTAATGCACAAGAGTATACTGTTGCCGATTTAAAAGTTCAAGGCAATAAAAAACTTAAATCGTCATTTGTAAAAAAAATATCCAATATTAAAGCAGGAGTAAAGCTCGATTCTATGGTTATAGAAGCCGATATTAAACTTTTAAAACGCTTGCCTTCTATTGCACATGCTTATTATCAGGTGTTTCCTGCTGAAGATCCTAATGCATATAATGTTTTTTATACTATTGAAGAGAACTTTACTATCATTCCTTCAGCAAATGTATATACTACAAACGATGATGAATTTGCCTATCGCTTAGGCTTATACGAGTTTAATTTGTTTGGGCAGAATATGACTTTTGGAGGCTTTTATCAAAAGGATATATACAGTTCTTATGCTGTGAATTTTAGAGCTCCCTATCTGTTTAGTAGATCCTTAGGTTTAGCTCTTAATTACCAAGATTTGACGACACAAGAACCTGTGTTTTTTGATGGAACAACTGCAGATTATAAATACAATAATGAATCCTTTGAAATTTTAGGCTTGTATCAGCTTAATTTTAATAATCGCTTTGAGTTTGGACTCAATTATTTTACTGAAGATTATCAATATAAATTTGGTGCTACGAATTCCAATGTGCCACAAGATTTACGGGTACATAAATTGTTGTATAAGTTTATTTATGAGTATAATAATTTAAACTACGACTATCAATACGTTGAGGGGTTTAGAAGTATTTTTAACTTTCAATATGTGACCACTAGAAATGAAAGACAATTACCAGCGTTTTTAATTGGTTGGAATGATTTTCAGTATTTTAAACGCTTTGGAAATAAAGGCAATTGGGCAAGTCGATTACGTTTAGGAATTGCTACAAATAACAACACGCCATTTGCTCCGTTTTCGGTAGATAATAATCTAAATGTAAGAGGTGTTGGTAATACTATAGATAGAGGGACAGCAGCTATTGTGCTTAATACGGAGTATCGTTATACACTTTATGAGAAAACGTCGTTTTCACTGCAAGGTAATGTCTTTATTGATGCTGGAAGTTGGCGTATGCCTGGAGGTGATTTTGGTGATTTTGGTGACCCTGAAAGTATTCGTGTATATCCTGGTGTTGGCTTGCGATTTATTCACAAAAAAATTTTTAATGCTATTTTTAGAATTGATTATGGATACGGAGTGACTAAAGATGCAACTCAAGGATTGGTTTTTGGAATAGGTCAGTATTTTTAATCTAAATTTAATTTTTAGAGGTATTCCTTTTTATAGAATATCTTAGATTTGCATAAAGGGAAAATTAGTATGCGAACACTTGCCATAGGAGATATTCATGGAGGACTTAAAGGTCTTATTCAACTTTTAGAACGTGCGAAAATCACTAAAAATGACACACTTATTTTCTTAGGTGATTATGTAGATGGTTGGAGTGAATCGGCCCAAGTTATTCAGTATTTAATAGAACTCTCAGAACACTGTAATTGTATTTTTATTAAAGGGAATCATGATATTTGGTGTGAGGATTGGTTAAGAACTGGAGAAGGAGAGCCTGTTTGGCTAGCTCATGGCGGACAAGAAACGGTGGTAAGTTATGAGTCGTTTTCCGAAGATAAAAAGAAGCAGCATCTTCACTTTTTTGATGATATGAGTTTATATTATATTGATGATAATAATCGATTATTTATTCATGCAGGTTTTACATCAATGCATGGTGTACAGCATGAATATAATGTTCGAAATTTTTATTTTGATCGTACCCTTTGGGAAATGGCACTGACTATGGGTAGCCGTATTAAAAAAGGTTCTGAAGTGTATCCAAATCGACTAAAATGCTATTATGAGATTTATATAGGTCATACCCCAACTATTAATTTTTATAAAGATAAACCGATGAATGCTATCAATGTTTGGAATGTTGATACTGGAGCAGCATTTACAGGTAAATTATCTGCCATAAATTTAGACACTAAGGACGTTTTTCAAAGTGATATTTTGAAAGATTTATATCCAAATGAGTTAGGACGTAATAGGAATTAATTAACAAATATGCTTCTTGTAATAAGTATGTAATTCTTCAGCTGTTGCACCACACCATTTTTTGACATAAATGGTCCAGAAATGATATTGTAGGCGCCAAATACCATTGCGTTTATAACAGCGTGCTGAGGTTTTAATTTTATGCTGAATGACTACAAATTCGTTTCGTGCATATAAGGCATTAATTAAAATATTATCTTCGTAAATAGTATAATTTTCGTCATAGCCACCAATATCATTAAATACGTTTCTCGTTATAAACTGGCTTTGATCACCACCACGACAAGCACGCCATTTAAATTGTGTGAGCCAGCTCGCTAAGCGTAGCCACCAATGATTGCAATCAAATTGCATTCTAAAACAACCAGCAGGATTGCCTTTTTTTACTTCATTAATTATGAGTTGGTCATAACGGTTTGGAGGAAAAGAATCGGCATGTAAAAAATAAAAAATATTCCCTGTTGCTGCTTTGACGCCAATATTCATTTGTTTGGCTCGTCCCTTTGGAGAGGTTAATGTCTTGATGTTTAAATCTGTTTTTTTTATAAGATCTAAAGCTCCATCAGTACTTCCACCATCAACAATAATGATTTCTGAAATATTTTCTAAAGCTGCATGATCGATTAAATGAAAAAGGAGCTTTTCAATAGTTTTTGCTTCATTTAGTATAGGGATTATAATAGAAATCTTATTCATTTAAATTCCAATTATAAGCTTTGTAACTTTTTTTAGCTTTGTCTGAAATAATAACCTTTGAATATTGATTTAAAAAATCAATTACTGAGTGTCCATTGTTTTTAAAATCGCTTCCGTACCATTTGAATATTTTAGAAAGTTTAATAGTATTTGCATTTAACTCATTTTTAGAGTTATCGTTTAAAAATTCTCTTGTTAGTAAGTCTAGGTCTGCTTCCAGATTTTTTGCGGTGAAGGCTTTATTGTATAATCTTGGACAAGATACAGCAGCACAAACTAGAGCGAAATGAATTCGTGGTTCCTCCATCTTACGAATAATTCGGTGTTCTATATCATTTAGTGTGTGCCATTTTTCGTCAATTTTGATAAAACGATAACTCCACGGACTATTAATATCTTTAATACTTTTAATTGGATAATGATCTAAAATTAACTTCACCGTAAATGCATTATAAACATTCATCCAATACGCTAGTCTCTCATTTCTAGTCCAAGAGTCTTGAGGTGGGTTTTCAGAAAGTAATTTTAAATACGAATTGAATTTAGTGTTATCAGATTTAAATCCTTTATAGCTTACGTTTCCTTGATTTGAAACATGTTTTTGGAGTAATGCGTTCCACAGTGAGTGATCTATTGAAGTTGTGAGAGTTACATAATCGGTTTGTACATCATTTTCAATTCTAACATCTTCTACAACTTTAATATTTTCAGTCTCGATCACTTTAATAACCGCTTCCACTTGGGTGTTAATAGCCTCTTCAATTACAGGTGCTTTTTCATTGTTTTCTAAGGCTTGTTTTGTAGAGGAACAAGTCAATAAACTTATACTTAATGTTAAGCCAATAAGATATTTAAAATGTTGCATTTGTTAAGTTCTTATGTTATTATAAATACTTATGAAAAACGTTTAATCTTTAGTTTTAAGAGGAAATAATTCTTGTTGTAAAAAATCTTTTGGAAATTTTTCATCACCTTCAAAACCAAGCTCTATATCTCTTCCATTATGCGGTACATAATCTGTTTTGAAAATGTAATCCCAAAGACTTAAAGTTAGTCCGTAGTTAACACCAAACCTAACATGATTAGGTAGCTCTTTTGCATGATGCCAAATATGCATCTTCGGATTATTAAATATATATTTTAATATGTTATAGTCCCAACCAAGATTGGCATGATTGAGATGACCAATTGTAATTGCAAAGAAATAGACTATTGCGACGTCTTGAGCACCATAATTTGCAATTAAAGCAAGCGGAATGTAAAGTAACGATTTGTATACAATAGGTTCCATCCAGTGATAACGTAAATGCGCTGCAAATCCCATTTCTTTGACACTATGATGCACTTTGTGAAAATTCCAAAGCCAAGGTATACGATGCAATAAACGATGGGTGTTCCATTGTACAAAATCACTAACAAAAAAGAAAATCAATAAACCTAACCATTTTGGTAAATCGGTAGCATCAAATAATTGAAAATTAGAAAGAGAAAGACCAATTAACTTAAGAGTGTCATTGAAAAACTCGGCAGTACTATTAGACAATGCTATGAGCACAATTAAATTTAGAAGAAAAAAATTGAAGAACATATAAAAGGTGTCTAGCCAAAAATCTTTTCTAAATACGGCTTGATTTTTACGCCAAGGGAATGCGATTTCTAAAAGCCAGACTAGAATTGAGATAGCAATTAATCCATAAAAATAATTATTCCATTGGTTTTGAAATAGAAGCTCCTGTTTGAGATAGTGCCAATATCCAGAATAGGAATTTTTTATGATGTCAATATATTTTTCGATAGGCAATAATTAAGACAATGTCTCTAATAATTTAAACAATAAACCACTAACAATAGCAGCCATTGGGAGTGTTAGCAGCCAAGATAATAATATTTTACCAATCATTTTATAATCGGCTTTTTTTGTAAGGGTTCCTATTCCAAATATAGAGCCAACCGAAACATGTGTTGTAGAAACGGGTAAACCATGTATACTTGCCGTTGTGACTAATAAACCAGTAACAAGGTTAGCTGTAAACCCTTGACCAGAATTCATAGGTGTTATTTTCTTACTCATGGTTACACCTACTTTTTTTGCATTAAGCAATCCTCCAATAGCCATAACTATAGCGATGACAATCATACTCCATTTAATATCTATGGCATTGATAATTAATAGTAGGCCAACAATTTTTGGGGTGTCATTTAAACCACGAGCAAAACTCACAATGCCAGCACTTAAATAATGTAAGCTATCTAGAACTTTTTGAGAGCTTAGTCCTAAAATTTGACCATCATAAGTTTCTATTTTATTTTGAATGGTTGCTTCAATTGTTTTTTTTGTTTTTAATGTCACTACATTATCCATCTGATAAGCTGTAATTGTAGGTGTTTGCTTTTCATGAATGTTAAGGGTTGTTTTTTTAGTGACACCTAATCGCTTTCTAAAATACCTAAAGATAAAATAGGCCGAAAAACTAGCAATAGCAGCCATTAGAGGACTAACGATTAACGGCATTAAAAACGTGCCTCCTAATTTTTCAAAATTAAATTGTGAGCCAACAGCCATAACTCCTGCACCAAACAAAGCACCTACTAAGCTATGCGTTGTTGAAATTGGCATGCCTATTTTTGTAGCTATAAATACAGTTAAAGCAGCGCCAAAAGCAATAGATATTGCAAATATAGGCATGGTTATGAGTTCATTTGGAACGAGTCCTTTACCTGAAAAGTTTTTTACTAATTCGTTAGCTAAAAAAATGGCAGCCACAGATCCCGAAAAGGTAGTAATGGTAGCCCAACGTATTGCTTTTTTGTAATTAGTTGTTCCGCTTCCGAAGAGTGTCGCAACGCCTTTAAAATTATCATTAGCGCCATTACTATAGGCTAAGAAGCAAGCTGAAATAAACAATAAGATTAGAATCATAAGGCAGTTTTATTACAGTTTTGACGAATTTAAAGCGGAGTACTTACGCTACTTTTTAAATTTAGATGTAATTTTTTATGCCAGATTAAACCAATTAGAACATTTCAAGTATAATCTATTTATAAGCTCTTTATTAATTCTGAAAAAAGCGTTATCATATCAGGTTCAGCTTTTCCAGCCATCGCAATAATCTCAGTGATATCAACAGGTTTTAAATTGTCAGGATCGCATTCATCGGTTAACACCGAAATGGCCGCAGTTTTTAAATTTAAATGATTGGCAACAATAATTTCAGGAACAGTGCTCATCCCAACTGCATCTGCACCAATAATTTTAAGCATTTTATATTCGGCCCTTGTTTCTAGTTGAGGCCCAACAACACTTGCATATACACCTTCATGTAATTTAATATTATGCTCTTGGGCAATCGCTTTAAATTTAGCATTTATCTCTAAATCGTATGGCGCACTCATATCTGTAAAACGTTCGCCAAGTTTTTCAACACCTTTAAACGCTAATGGAGAACTCCCTTGTAAATTAATATGATCGTCAATTAACATTAATTCTCCTTTTTTGAAATTAAGATTAATCGCTCCAGAGGCATTTGAGACCAGTAAGGTTTTAATGCCTAATTTTTCCATAACGCGAACAGGATACGTAACATCTTGTAATGAATACCCTTCATAAACGTGAAAACGTCCTTGCATGACAATAATATTTTTGCCTCCTAAGGTTCCATAGATTAATTTTCCTTTATGAAATTCGACTGTAGCTGTTGGGAAATTAGGGATATGGTTATAACTAATTTCTTGAATGATTTCAATTTCATTAGTTAATAATCCAAGTCCGGTACCAAGAATAATTCCTATTTCAGGATTATCAAAACCCTCAGATTTTAAGTAGTCTGCTGTTTCTGTTATAAGTTTAATCATCTGTTTTATAAAATGGTTTAAGTTGGTCGTAATGTTTCATGTCATCAAAAGTATCAATATCATTTAATTCTTTTAATAGATATACATTACTATTTTGTAAATTCTTTATAGTGGCTTCTCTAACAGTTTCGGTTCCCCAAGCTTTATTTTTAAATACGTCTTGTTGCATTGATTTCATTCCTAGAAGATAATATCCGCCATCTTCAGCAGGACCTATAACGACATCATTATGATCTAATTTTTGAAAAGCATGCTCAATAAGCTCTGCATTTAAATCTAATAAATCACTACCAATAATGACTACTTTTTCATGACCCAAATGTAATAGTTCATTAAAAGCATTATGCATACGTTCTCCTAAATCATGACCTTTCTGGAGTTTTTTAATAAAGTTATTTGTACTCCAAATATCATTTTGGTTGATCTCTACAGAATAAAAAACATAACGATTAGTTTGAACTTTTTTTGCAACATTTGCTGTATGTTGGAGCAAATATTTATAGATGTCGAGAGCAGATTGATCTCCTAAAGTTTTTGCTAAACGTGTTTTACATTTTCCCAGTTCTGGGTTTCTGGTAAATATAATTAAAGCGTTGTTAGTCATTTGTTGCTATTATTTTATTCAGAATACACTTTTGTGCCTTTATTTAGCCATTTGCTCCAGGTTTTTGAATAGGTATGAATGCTATCTGTCTTTTTTTCTTCAGAATTATACACATCAAAATCTTTGTTTTTCCATTCAAAAATACCACCATAAAGGTTTCTAACATTTGTATAACCTGCCTTTTTTAATTTATTAGCAATCACTTCTGATCGTATCCCTAAAGAACAATAGACTACAATGGTTTTATTTCTAGTCGGAATTTGAGTTGTTATTTTTTCTAACTGAAAATCATCGTACCCAACATAAATAGCACCTTTTAGATGACTTACATTATATTCTTTAAATTCTCTTACATCCAGAAGTGTAATGGTTGCTTTTTGTGCCACTAATTCTTCAACTGAGATATAAGGGATGTCATTGTTATTATAACGTTTCAATACATCATCTAATGATTCTTGAGCACTAATAAACTGAACGATAACAAATAGTACTGTAAATAGGGCATATGCTTTTTTCATAAATAATAGATGCTTATTTAGCAGCAACCACCACCATCATAATGAAAAGTAGATTCACTAAAATAGATGTCATCTCTACCTAACTCTTGTAATGCTCCAGCAGTTTTATCGCAAATTGCTAAAGGCTGATTCTTTAAAAGAACATGTCCTTTTTTATCATCAAAATAATCGTCTTCTCCATAATAGATTGCAGCTTTTCCAGTAAAAACACAAGGGCCATCTTCAGGCATAGGATCTTTAATTGCAGCAACTTCAATAGACTCGATATAGATTAATTCATCAGTAGGATAATTTTTAGGATCTAAAATTCTGTAAGGTTTACGAGCTCTAATTTCAATAGTGCCAAAACCAACATCTGTTAATGCTTTTACATATTCAGCTATAGAAAGACTACCACTTAAACATAATGCTCTTAAACGTTCATCATTACGCAATTCATCATTCATAGGTTGTTCGCAAGTAGGGTCACTCATAACTAAACGGCCATGAGGTTTTAGAACACGGTACATTTCTTCAATGGCTTTCTTTAAATCGTCTGCCTTAAAAATA
This sequence comes from Flavobacteriales bacterium 33_180_T64, assembly GCA_002162685.1. Taxonomy (GTDB): domain Bacteria; phylum Bacteroidota; class Bacteroidia; order Flavobacteriales; family Flavobacteriaceae; genus Psychroserpens. Next base: position 254,550 of record MAAQ01000002.1, on the reverse strand, counting down.
TTAAAAAGACAGTTTTGAGCTGCGACATCAATGCTGTTATCTTCAACAGGAAGGTGCATTGCATCTCCTTTTTTAAGATCTACAAACTCACTTTTAAACCAACTATTTTGTTCTTCGGCAATTTTAAAATTTTGCCTAGACGCTTCTAACATTTCATCAACGACATCTATGCCAATAACACCACTCTTTTGACGGTTGAAGTAAGAAAATTGTAAGAGTTCCATACCACCACCAACACCAACATATAGCATTTTAGGGTTATTTGATAAATCTCTTGCATGTACAGTGCTTCCGCAACCATAATTCATTTCCTGCATAATTCTAGGGATTTTTAATCCAGGTAATTCCCAAATAGGATTTGTTGTACAACATAATCCAACATCTGGTGTTAAAGCAGCTTCTTTATAGACATCGTGTGTGGTTTCTAAATAACTCATAATTTATTGTATTTTTTATATTAGGGATAACACCCAAATTCTTGTTTGTAATTAGTAAGTCACGTTCTTCGCGTGTTGAAGGCGTGATGTTTATGTATATGTTTTGAGTTTTATACTAGGAAAGGAGAGCCCTTATTAAAATAAGTATCTCGATTAAATATAGGAATGAGATGATTAGGATTGTAGTCTGTTTTTTGTTCTACTGAAATATATAACTGTAATAGTTGTTTGATTTGTTTTGAAACATTTCTAAAACTATTTATAATGGCTTTTGCATCTGAAACAGAATTAATATCATTAAGTCCTTCTAAATAGGTTATGCTACTCTTTTTTGAAGTTACTAGCTTTGATATACTTTGGTTTAATCGTGAGGTTTGCCAAGGTAGTTTTAGGAAATTTTCTATATTAAAATGCGTATGTTTTATACCTATTAAATAAAAACCACCATCTTTTGAAGGGCCTAAAACAATATCATTTTGTAGTAATCGATTCGCCGCTTTTAAAATATGCTGTGTTTGCAAATGTGGTGTGTCATTTCCTATAGCAATTACATTATGGAATCCTTTTTCGTAAACAGATTGTATTGCATTTGTAAAACGTTCACCAAAAGAGGCGCCTTTCTGGTTTTTTTCTGAAGATAAAAAATAAGGTAAGCCAGATCTTTTTGCGATTTTTAAAGTTTGATCATTAAGTGCATCAAATAAAACTTCTGAAGAATGAAATGGTTTTTGAACCGCTTCAAGTTGAGCAGAATTAGCAAAGATTAATATGGCTGTTTTGTTATTCATAAATTAAGCAACAACACCTTGACAACTACTTCCTGCACCAGCAGTGCAACCATAACAATGTTGAGAAATGACAATATTACGACCTTCTAAGAGGTCTTCGTTAAATTCTGAAATGTGTTTAGCTTTACTATTTACAGGCAATTCTAACATTTGATTAAAATCACAATCAAATAAATAACCATCCCAACTAATAGAAAGGGTATTTGTACACATAACCTTACCAACAGCTACTGGATTGTAAGCTTCTACAAGTTGATACATATAATCTTCATAGTTTTCTGATGCGATTAAATAATCTAGAAAACGCGCAATTGGTAAATTAGTAATCGCAAATAGATTGTGAAATTGAATTTCGAAATCATCCATTAATGCCTTTTTAAAATCTTTTTCCATAGACATCTGGTCTCCTGGTAAAAATGCGCCTGATGGATTGTACACTAAGTCTAGTCGTAAATCACTCTCTGGCATTCCATAACCAACAGCGTTAAGTTCTTGTAAGGCTTTTATCGATTTATCAAAAACACCATCACCACGTTGTTTGTCAGTTTTCCCTTTTGTCCAGTGTGGCATAGAGCTTACTACATGTACATTATGTTTTTTAAAGAATTGCGGTAAATCGTAATATTTTTTATTCGCTCGAATAATAGTTAAGTTAGAACGCACTATAAAATCTTTGATGCCCACTTTAGCAGCTTCTTCGACAAACCATCTAAAATCTGGATTCATTTCTGGAGCACCACCAGTTAAATCTAAAGTATGAGCACCAGAATTTTTTATAACTTCCAAGCATTGCTTCATAGTGTCTCGAGTCATGATTTCCTTTCGGTCAGGACCAGCATCTACATGGCAGTGTTCACAAACTTGGTTGCACATGTAGCCAACATTGATTTGTAAAATTTCAAGCTTTTTAGCTTTTAGCGGAAATTGACTTGTTTCAGAAATTTTCTGTTTAAACGTTGGTAGCTCTCCGTTTTTAAATATTCCGTTAGAGAGAATTTCTAATTGTCTATTGCTTTGGGCTAAATCACTTCCTTTTTTTTGTAAGGATTGGGTCTTTAGTTTTGTCATATTAATTTAAAGACTAAGGTTTCTATTTATTACAATCTGCGTTAAGGATAGAGGCTTTGTTGGAGCTCCTCAAAGAGAGCAACTGCCGAAAGCCTGACCTTTAGGTAACGCCAAAATATTAACCGTCTAATTTATTTACTTTATTCATCATTTGTACACCATGCACTAATGTCGCACCACTTTTTATAGCTGCTCCAACATGAATGGCTTCCATCATTTCTTCTTTCGTTACACCTCTTTGTAAACCGTCTTTTGTATACGCATCAATACAATAAGGGCATTGCTCTGTATGGGCAACAGCCAAGGCTATCAATGATTTTTCGCGAGCTGTTAGTGCGCCTTCTTCAAAAACTTTTCCGTAGTACTCAAAAAATTTATTGCCTAACTCTTCACTCCACTCGGTGATCTTTCCAAATTTTCTTAAGTCGGCAGGATCGTAATATGTTTTTGACATGTTTAAAATTTCAGGGGTTATTCTATCTACATAGAAATGTAGCTATTATTTTTTGTCGATATTTATTATCAAACTTAACAGAAAATTTATCAGATTACTAATTTATTTCTTTGAATTACGCTTATGGTTAATTTCAAATATGGTTTGCTCTAAAAAAGTATTACATTTAAATTCTCTTTTTATATCGAATGCAGAACTGGATTGAATTATTATCAGAATTTAAAGACAAGCAAGAGCCTATTGCTTTAGTGACAATAACAAAATGCTTAGGGTCAACGCCATGTGTGGTGTCATCGCGAATGATTGTTACTGTTGATAAAACAATCTATGGAACTATAGGAGGTGGAAAGCTAGAGTATAAGGCTATTGATGAAGCTGTAATTGCAATTAAAGAGAATAGAATTATTGAATCCAGCTATACTTTAGGTCCTGAATTTGAGCAGTGTTGTGGCGGAAAAGTAGAATTTATGATAGAACCAATGAATCAATCACCAGAATTATTTTTATTTGGAGCAGGACATATTGGTGTTGAGATTTCCAAGCTATTAATTGATACTCCTTTTAAAGTTCGTCTTATAGATTCTCGTGAAAATTGGTTTTCTAGTATTAGTATCGATAAGTGTATTCAACAAGTTTGTGTCAATGAAAACGATTTCAAAACATTTAGAGATGTCGTAAAATGGGGTGACAATTGTTATGTTTTAGTATTAACTCATAATCATGCTATTGATTTTGAAATTATAACAATGGCCTTGAAACACGAGACCAAATTTTTAGGACTTATTGGGAGTAAAACTAAAAAAGTTCGTTTTAATAATATGCTTATTAAAGAGATGAATATAAAAGAAGGGATGACTAATGTCGTGTGTCCAATTGGATTAAAGACAGGAGGCGATACACCTAAAGAAATTGCTATAAGTGTGGTGGCGCAACTATTACAAGTGCATTATAAAAAATGAAAAATAACAAATCTATTATTGATAAATTAACAGCACTTTGGGCTTTAAATGAATCGGGTCTTGGTGGTTTTTTGCACGTGTTTAATTCGCCATTTACAGGATTAATTGTTGGAGGAGTCGCTATTTTACTTATTAGTTTAATCGCGTATTATGCTGAGAATAAATGGCAATCCCTATTAAAAGCTTTAATTATTGTTCTTGTTATAAAAATGGCAGTGAGCCCATATTCGCCATTTGCGGCTTATATTTCAGTGAGTTTTCAAGCTGTTTTTGGAGCCTTTCTATTTTCTAAGTTTTCTTGGAAAGGTGTCACGCTTATCTTATTAGGAATGGTAACATTCTTGCAATCTGCACTTCAGAAATTAGTGGTATTGACTGTGATTTATGGAACAGATCTTTGGGATGCTATTGATATTTATGGTGCTTGGATTCAGAGTAAAATAAATCTTTTAATAGATACATCAACAACTTCGGTTTTAATTGCACTTTATCTTTTTATTTATGGTTTTACGGGACTCTTAGCAGGAATCTTTATAAAAAGTATCATTGAAATTATAGCAAATAAAAAAGAGGTTGATTTTTATTTAGACCTTAAAGGTGTTGCTTTGAAAGACAATAAAAAGAAGGTGTCATTCAAAGCAAAGGTTATTTGGGTTTGGTTTATTACAGTGACAGTTATTGTTTTAGCATTTACCATTTTTGGAGACGCTTTATTTGGTTGGAAAAAAGCTATTTATATCCTCCTCCGTAGCTTTTTGATTTTAATATTTTGGTATTTGGTTTTAGGCCCTTTACTATTGAAAATGATCCGTAAATATCTCAATAAAAAAGAATCGCAATACAAAGAAGATATTGCTAATGCGATGGATTTATTTCCGTATTTCAGGCAGATAATTTCATTCACTTGGAAAGAAACTAAACATTTAAAAGGCTATACCCGTTTTAAATATTTTATGGCGAATAGTATTTCTAATTGCATTCATTTTAAGACCTCTTCGGAATGATATACATTCTTTCAGAAGCTATTAGGACAGGGAAAACAACGACATTGTTAGAATGGACTAAAAATAGAACAGATGTTGATGGGGTATTATGTCCAGATAATGAGAAAGGGAAACGTTATTTTTTAAAAATAAAATCGAAAGGGATATTTTCTCTTGAAGTAGAGACTGAGAATATAAATGACATTATACAAGTTGGACCATTTCGATTTCTAAAATCTGCTTTCGAAAAGGCTAACGATTTTGTAATATCTCTAACTTCAAATAAAGAAAACCGATACTTGATTATTGACGAATTAGGAAAATTAGAACTTAAGAATACCGGTTTACATGCTTCAGCTAAAATGATTATACCTCAATATATATTAAATGATAAAGAGCATTTGATTTTGGTTGTGCGAGAATCTTTATTATATGAAATTATTGCACATTATGATATCTCTCATTATTCAATTATAAAAAAAGAAGATTTAGTTAAACTTGATTGATTTATCATTCTGTACTTGACACAACATCTGTTACTTCAATTTTTCACGTCTATCCTTTAGTATTTTGGCAAACGAACGTGTTCTAATTTCATCTAATGTTAAGCCAGTTGCTAGCACTTCATCAATAGTAATTGCGCCACTATTAAGTGCTTTTAAAAAGTAGTTTAAAAGACCTTGTCCAGTTGCCGCATCATCAAATGTATCACCAATTAACGTTGCTTGAGCGGCTTTTTCAACAAAGGTTTTTAAACGTAAAACGGCATCATCATAACTTTCCAAAAAGAAAGCATAAACAGCGGTATAACGCATTGGTAATTGTGCAGGATTTAAATCCCAACCTTGATATAATCCTTTATATAACGAATGACGAATATGACCATATCCTTTTCTCCAAGCGCGATGTACCACATCTTTGTTTTCTTGTTCTTGAGTTTTTGTTAAATCACCACGATGAGGACCAATTGGCATGGTGTTGGTTGCGCCATCGGAGAGCCAAACGCCAGTATGAGCTAAAGCGACTTTGGTCATATAATGTGCGAAATCACAAACATCGTGATCCATTTCTTGATAACGTGCTGTGATATTATTTGATGCTGTATAGTCATAAGTGCCAAAGTGCATGCCAGTACAACGTCCTTTGCTTGTTGTAATAAATTCACGTAATGGATTTATACCTTTTTCTGAAATGATAGCTTGTGTGGTTTCAACCATCATTTCCATTTTTAGGATTCCAGGCTCTAAATTGAATTGTTCTTCAATAATTTCGAAAAAGGAAATTAATGCAGTCACCTGTTCTTTAATAGTCACTTTTGGTAACATTACCACAAAGTTATCGGGTAATTTTCCATTTGTTACTCTAAGTAATGTACTTAAAAAAATATCGAGTGTTCGTAAACCACGTTCTTTGAGTTCTTCAGTAAATGGTTTGATTCTAATACCAATAAAAGGAGATATTGTTTTGTCTTTCATCCCTTTTGCAACTTGAGTTGCTGCAGTGACTGCTGTTTCGTCTTCTTCCTTGTCAGAACGGTTACCAAAGCCATCTTCAAAATCTATTCTAAAATCTTCAACGCCTTCTGTTTTTAATTTAGCAATTACCTTTTGGTAGATGATATACGAAAATCCAGCAGGATGATTTTTTAATTCATCAATAGATAAAGCCTCTAACTCTTCTATAAGTTTTTGTTGCTTTTTATTTTTTGATGGTAATTTTTTGCTTCCTTTTAATTTAAATGCCTTACCAAATTCAATAAAATTAGGCGCATAATGCAACAATGACTTTAACGCAATATTCCCTAAAATATCTGTAGTATTCGATTTGAATAAATTAGCACCTCCATAAACAGTATGAATGGGCTGCCTGTCTTCTCTATCGCCTTTGTAAATTTTATTAAATGCTTGATTAGCGTTTCTTAAATCACTAAATATGCTTTCTTTTTTATTCTCAGATATGCTTAAATTCATTTTATTAGGTATTAGGTGAAAAGGATAGACTACTAGATGTTAAAGCTATTGTTTTAACTTCCTCTGTAGGTCGAATATCCAAACGGATTAATCAATAAAGGAATGTGATAATGGCTGTTATCTGTAACTTCAAATTGAATAGACACTTCTGGATAAAAACCCGTTTGATTGTTTTTCTTGTAATAGTTTTCTGTGTCGAAAGTCATCGTGTAAGTTCCGGGAATTAGTAACCGTCCTGGAGGTAAAACATCTGCAATTCGACCATCGCTATTGGTAATGCCAACACTCATAGGTTTCCATTGGTTGTTGCGTAACCCTTTTAGGGTGATACGCATGAATTTAGCAGGTATTCCAATGGATGTATCTAAAGCATGTGTTGTGAGGTGACTGCTTAAATCTACTTTGTTCGATATATTTTCAATGAGTTTTGCTAAGCGAATTACAGTAATTTTATGCTGCTCATTCATAGCGACATAAATTTCATCTTCAGGATTATGTAGTAATCTTGTATTAATGATTGTTAACATGTCTTCGGCCGATTTTCCACTGGCACTTACAATAAAAATATAACCAAATTTGTTTTCGTATTCTTGGTTAGCTGTTGCTAAGTCATCAATGGTTTTTATGTTGGCTTCAGCAATTTTAGATTGTTCATTTCCTGCCCATTCGGCTGTATGAGCAAATTTTTCTTTTAAGCTGTCTATATTTCCTATTTTAGGATGACCAGTAAAAGCAGCTTTAAAATCTTCTATAGTACAGTTGTTATACCAAATAGAAGCTGCTGTTTTAATTATTTCATTTTCAGAAAGAAAAGGTCTGCTTTCAAGCATTTGGTTAATCCAAGTTTTAGAGACACAACATTGTTCTAATTTAGAAAATGCTTCTTGGCCTGAAAGTGAATTGAGTTGGTTTAGTGTTATCATAATCTTTATTTTGGTGCACCTTGATTAATCCAACAATTAATCATATCGCGTTCTTCTTGTGTAATTCCAGTTTGATTATTATTAAAGGGCATATTTTTACTCACAACCACACGTTGAAATATTTTATCTTTTAAATTATAAATTTGTTCTGCGGTATCATATTTCACACCATTTGGTGCAACTTTCCAAACTGCATCTGTAGGGTTTGAAGAATGACAAACCGTACATCTATTATTTATAATGGTTTGTACTTCAGAAAATGTAACAGCCTCTTTACAGTCTTCATATTTTGGCGGTGTTGGAGCGGTCATAAATGCCATGCCAAATAAAATAACTACAGAAATTGGCATAACCCAAACCGAAAGTTGTCCTTTTTCACGGATATTTAAGTAGTGTTTTATTCCTGCTGTTCCTAATGTGATTCCAATAAGAATAAGCCATTGAAAATTATTTCCAAAAGTACTTGGAAAATGATTGCTAATCATCACAAATAATACTGGAAGTGTAAAATAGTTATTAGTATACGAGCGTATAAATGCTGCTTTTCCATCGGCAGGATTGGGTTGTAATCCCTTTTTTGCTGCAGCAACCATTCGTTTTTGACCCGGTATAATTATAAAAAACACATTGGCAGCCATAAATGTACCTAGTAATGCACCAAAGTGAATGTATGCGGCTCGTCCGCTAAAAACCTGTGCATAAAACCAAGCAAAAAAGAAAATTAATACTGTAATAGCTATAGTGAAAACCACTTTATTGTCGCTTAGTCGTTTGCAAATTTGGTCGTATATAATCCAACCAATAACTAGCGAACTTATGCTAATTGCTATTGCTGTAGAAGGTAAAAGGTCTAAAACTTCTGGGTCGATTAAATAGGATGTCGCATTAAAATAGTAGACTATAGATAATAAACAGAATCCAGAAATCCAAGTAAAATAGGCTTCATATTTAAACCAATGTAAATGCTTTGGGATCTTTTTAGGAGCGAGTTTGTATTTTTCAACATAGTAAAATCCGCCACCATGAACAGCCCAAAGATTTCCAGCCAATTCATCTCTAACGTCTTCAGTTCTATTAAGAGCATTTTCTAAAAACACAAAATAAAAAGATGCTCCAATCCAAGCGATACCAAAGGTAATGTGAATTAATCGTACGGATAAATTTAGCCACTCAAAAAAATGACTTTCGTAGATTGTTCCTTTTAAGAATAGATACAAAATCCCAATTCCAGAAACTGAAGCAACAACAATTAAGGCATAAAACCAATTTTGTGATGTTTGAAGTGATTCAGCTCTATCCTCTTTTCCAACAGATTTTAGTGCTGTAATTGAGTGTTGTAATTTGTAAGTTGCAGCAACGATTACTGAAAAAATAACAAGCCAAGCTATGAGTAAGATTACTTCAATCATTTAATTTATTTAATAGTTCCAAGAATGCGTAATCGACTAATACCACCATCTGGATATATTTTCAGCTTAACATGTGTGACAGCTCGTTGTGTTTGTAAAACCTCTTTTTCGAAATGATGCTCTGTGTCTGCTTCTAATTTTTGTTGTGGTAATAATGGTTCCCATTTATGATTATTGCTTAAAATGACATCGTCATTATCACAATTGCAACTATCAATGGCACAAGAATCGGGATAGTTGCCTTTAAAATGTTTGGTGTCTATTATGACTTTGTGAACTATGCCTTGATGGCCTAATTTTAAAATTACAAAATCTTCATTATTAGGTGTTCGATTACGTTTGGTTTCCCAGCCATCTCCCATGTTTTTTCCTGTCGTTGGAGAAATAAGATTATCCATAACACTAAAAAACATATCGTTGCAATGCAATGCTTTTCCGCAGTTGTTTACTAAAGCTAAATCCATAACCTCTTGTGGATTTACTTTAGACCAATCTTTGTAAACATCACCATAAACTCTAAATCGAGCAACACCACCATCTGGATAAATATGAAGACGAACATGAGTGTAAACATTATCTGAATCGATTTCAAAAAAATGCTGACTTCCTGGATCTAAAGGTGATTTAGGTAAAATTCTATCCCAAGATAAATCGTCTGTGTTACTCCAATCTGAAATATCATTATCTAAATGTATGGCTTCAACAGAAGCAAAAGGAGGATGATTTCCTAAAAAGTGATTGGTGTCAATATCAAAACCTCTGATTTTTCCTTCTGCACCGAGTTTTAAAACGACCCAATCATGTCCTGAAGTTCTTTTGCGTCTTGATTCCCAACCGTCCATCCATTTTCCACGATCGGTATATTTATCTGTAATGAATATGCCTCGTCCTTCTTTAATAAGATTTTCTTTTTCGGCAAAAAAATCGTCAGTAGCGTAGAGTACTTGTCCACCAATTTTCTCTGAAGCAAGGTCTGTATATTGTTTTAATTTTTTTTCTATCATCTATTTTTTAATAATAATTGTCCTTGTTGAAGTGTTTTAAATTCTGAATTTTTAACCACTTGAACACCATTAACAAATGTATGAATTACTTTTCCAAAAACAGTTTCGTTTAAATATGGGGTTGCTTTATGCTTATGTCGAATTGATTCTTCTGAAATTGTAAATTCATGAGAATCATCCCAAACAGTTATATCGGCATCAAACCCAGCTATTAAATCACCTTTTTTATAATCAAGTTCTAAAAACTCTGCTGGTTTTTTTGTGAGTAATAGGATTAGTTTTTCTGTAGATAATCCTCTTTTTTTTCCTTCGGTGAACAGTATTGGTAGTGTAAATTGTAATCCTGAAATCCCACCCCAAGCTTTAAAAAAATCACCACTTTCTAATTGTTTGCGCTTTGGAGGTGCAGGAGAATGATCTGATGCTAAAAAGTTAAAACCATCATTTAATAAGAAACTCCAGAGCTTATCATTATTAATACTCTCTCTAATTGGAGGAGCACATTTGTAAATAGGAGACTCATCAGGAATGGTTTCTGCATTAAAATATAAATAATGAGGACATGTTTCAACTGTAAGCTTATTGGTTTTTTGTTGGTGTTTCTTAATTCGTTCTATGCCTTCTGAAGCCGAAAGATGTACTATGTGTACTTTTATGTCATATCGTTTTTGAATGTCTAAAGCTAAATCAATAGCATTGGTTTCCCAATGATGAGGTCGTGATTGTAAATAATCTTGGTAGCTTTTTGGGTTTGTTACTTCAGGAACGTTATCATCACTCAATTCGCAATGTAGTAGTAATGGAATATTGTGTTTTTTTAGAATGGGAGCAATGGCTTCTAAATCTGTTTTTGAGACATTAGGAAATTCATCAATTCCCGAGTGTGTTAAAAAACCTTTGATGCCAAATACACCTTCATTTATTAAGTCTTCAATGTCATTTTTGTTTGTTGGAATAATGCCACCATAAAATCCGCAATTTACATGAAGTTTGTTTTTTGAAGCCTCTTGTTTTAGTTGGAATGCTTTTATATCTGTTGTAACTGGATTTGCATTTAGTGGCATTTCAATAAGTGTAGTGACTCCTCCAATAGCTGCTGCTTTTGTAGCAGTATCGAAACCCTCCCAGTCTTCACGCCCTGGCTCATTAATATGAACGTGAACATCTATAATTCCAGACATAACAATGAGGTTCCCATAATCTAAAAGAGGAAGCGACTCCCGTGTTTTTAAACCTCTATATGTAGTAAGAATTTTATCATTTCTAATATGTAGAGTTGCTTCAAAAAATTCTTCGTTAATAAAGCAACGTTTACTATGTATTAAAAATTCTGTCATAGGCTAACTAATTATGTGATATCTGATTTCAGTAGGCAATAAATTTCACTATCTAAAAAATGACCATCAAAATAGTAATTTTCTCTAAAGTAAGCTTCTAATTTGAAACCATATTTTAATAACAATTTCTTAGAATTCATGTTTTCTACATTAACATTCGCATCAAGTCCATGAAGATTTAGACTGTTAAAAGCAAAATGAATTATCGTATCCATCGTTTCTTTCATATAAGCTTTTCCCCAATAATCAGGATGTAAAATGTATCCAATCTCACCACGAGCGTTTTGTTTGTCAATTCGCCAAATACCAAAATCACCTATATGTGTATTGTTCGTTTTTTCTGTAATTGCCCAAGTAATACCTTTGTTTTCATTGAAAGCATTAATATAGGTTTCAATTTTCTTTTCAGAGTCTTCAATATGCTTTGGGATTTTTGTGTCCATATGTTTAGAAACATCTTTATGACTTCTAAGGTTTAAAAGAGTTTGAGCATCACTCTTTTTATAAGCTCTAAAGTAAAGTCTTTCACTTTCTAATTCAGGGAATTCATCAAAAATGGTTTCGTTTATCAAAGTGCTCATTGCGATTTATTTAAGACTATTTTCATATAAACTCATTAAAACTTTTTCAGGAGTCATTGGTGCATGGAATTTCAAATCATGATTTGGATTAAACGCTTTAATGGCATTTTGAAGTGCAAAATAAGCACCAATACCATACATCAAAGGAGGCTCACCAACAGCTTTAGATTTTAAGATAGCTAAGTCATGACCTTGCGTCTCTACAGGAATCACTTCAATGTTTTTAGGTACTGAAAAAATATCAGGAACTTTATATGTTGATAAAGCATTTGAGAGCAAACGACCATCATCATTATAAGCAATTTCTTCCATAGTCATCCAACCAATGCCTTGAACTAAGGCACCTTCAACTTGTCCTAGGTCAATGCCTTCACTCATGCTTTTTCCGTAATCATGTATAATTTTAACAGTATCAAATTCATAGGTGCCACGTGTACAATCTATAGTAGTTATAATAATTGCTGTTCCATAAACATGATAGGCAAACGGATGTCCTTTTTCTTTCGTTTTATCGAAGTGAATTTCTGGTGTCGCATAATGCGCGTTTTCAGTAAGAGCGATGCGCTTTAACATAGTTTTACTGATGAGTTCAGTCCAAGATAATTTTGATTTTTTATGATTTGCATAAACATATTCATCCTTCAATTCAATATGTTTTTCTGAAATATTTAATTCCTCTGAAGCAACCTTTTTCAACCGTTCTAATAAGGAGTTACAAGCCATTAAGGTTGCCTTTCCGTTTAAATCTGCTGTAGAACTTGCAGCAGAAGGAGATGTGTTTGCAACACGAGTTGTATTTGTTGTTTCAATTTTAATTTTATTTAAAGAAACTGAAAAAACCTGTGCGGCAATTTGCATCATTTTGGTGTTGACACCTTGTCCCATTTCTACAGCAGCTGTACTAATACCAATACTGCCATCCAGATAAATATGAACCAAAGCACGAGCGTGATTCATAGGTGTATTAGTAAATGAAATACCAAAGGTAATTGGCATTAAAGCTAGGCCTTTTTTGAAACTTGAATTGTTTTTATTAAAATCGTTTATCTCTAGTTCTAAGGCGTTAATATTAAAAATAGATTTTGCAGAGTTCCATGTGTTTTTTGCTTCTACTTTTTTAGCGATTTGACCATATGAAAACATGTCGTTTTCATCTAATAAGTTGACTTCTTGAATTTGCCTTGGTGATACACCGATTTCATGAGCAGCTTTAGCAATCGCAGATTCAATAACAAACATACCTTGTGGTCCGCCAAAACCTCTAAATGCAGTATTAGGTGGTAAGTTCGTTTTACAACTTAAAACGGTGGTTTTTACATTAGGAATGTAATAACTGTTCGTAGCATGAAATAATGTGCGTTCAGCTATTGCAGGTGATAAATCAGCTGCTGCACCTGAGTTTTGAAGAAATTCAACATCGTAAGCCAGAATTTTTAAATCTTTAGATAAGCCAATTTTATAAGTGCTTTCATAAGGATGACGCTTTCCTGTCATTCGTAAATCGTCATGACGATTTAATATCAATTTTACAGATTGATTGAGGTGATAGGTTGCCAAAGCAGTCATTACTGCCCAAGGTGTCGCTTGATCTTCTTTACCACCAAATCCACCACCTAAACGTGTGACATCAACTTCAATTTTATGCATAGGGATACCTAAAACATTAGCTATTGTTTTTTGAACAGCTGTTGGTCCTTGAGTTGATGAGGTGATTTTTATGTTTCCGTTTTCTAGAGGTTCGGCGTATGCGCCTTGTGTTTCTATGTATAAATGCTCTTGTCCATTTGAGAAGGTTTCACCTTCAAAAATATAGGCGCAATTATCGAATTCTTTTTCTGTGTCGCCTAAACTAAATGAACGTGGTGCATTAATAAAACTACCTTTAGATTTAGCGTCTTTTGCAGTAGTTATTACCGGCAGGTTTTCTATTTCAATGTCTATTAAATGTCGTGCTTTTCTAGCAATAAATTCTGTCTTAGCGACGATTAAAGCAATTGGCATTCCCCAAAAATGAACATCATGTTCAGCAAATAAAGGTTCATCAGGTATGATGCCTCCAATCTCATTTTTTCCTGGAATATCTTTATAGGTAAAAATACGTTCAACACCTTCTAATGCTTCTGCTTTTGAATAATCGATATGTGTTATTTTTCCATGTGCTTTTGGGGAATCAAAAACTACAGCGTGAAATGTGCCTTGTCTTACATTAACATCATCAACATATAGGGATTCACCACGAACATGCGTATAGGAATCTAAGTTTTTAATACTTTGTTTTAAAGCAGCTGAAACTGCATCTAATTTAGAATCTAAGGCGTTATTTGATTTGTGTTTATGCATGTTGTGCAAAATCGTTTAGGGTGAATTGCTCTGGAAATAATTCGATAAAATGCGCAAAAAATAATTGCCTTCCAAGTAAACGCTTATAGCCATTTGTGCCCCGAACATCACTTATAGGAGAGATTTCGTTTTGAAGCACATTATTTGCTTCGATTATCGTTTCCGAAGACAAGTTTTTTCCTGTTAAGAATTTTGAAGTATTATGTAAATACTTCGGAATTGCAGCAACTCCACCTATAGATACATGGGCTTCAGAAATGAAATTATTTTCAATAGTCATATAAATTGCAGAGTTTACACTAGCAATATCTAAATGTGTCCGTTTACTGACTTTTTCGAAATTGAAATAAGCGTGTGCCATCGGGCGTTTGAAACTTATAGTTTTTAGAAGTTCTCCTTCTTTTAAATCATAAGTTTTGTAACCTTGATAAAAGGCTTTTAACGGAATCGAGCGTTCTTTTTTATCTTTATTTATAATAGAGATCGTGCTATTCAATGCTAAAAAGAAAATAGTCATATCGCCAATAGGTGAGGCGTTCACTATGTTCCCTCCAAGTGATGCCATATTTCTAATTTGTTCTGAAGAAACTAACTTTAAATGTTTTTTTAAGTTTTTAAAAATAGTATTTAATGTTCTATGATTCCATAAATCAGATACCGTTGAGTTTGCGCCAATTGTACAATGATTGTTTTCAATAGTAATGCCTTTTAAATCATCTTTTATACTTATAAGATGCACAGCTTTATCTATGAGATGATCTGCTTGTTGAACATATAAATCGGTTCCGCCAGCGACAAATTTTCCTTCAGGTTGATTGCTGCTTTTTAATTCTAAATCTTTTAATCGTTTCGGAATAGTTTTAAAATATTGAGGTATAAATTCGTTATTTATTAACCAATCAAAAGATATTAGATTGTTATGGTTTTCTAATTTTTCAACGACTTGATGAGTGGCTTTTTCTATGGCTTTGTAACCTGTACATCTACAGATATTTCCACTAATAGCATCTAGTGCATTCTTTTGATTTTTTTCAGAACTTGATAACGCAAAGCCTGTTAAGGAAACTACAAATCCAGGTGTGCAAAATCCGCATTGCGTAGCATAATTAGCTTTCATCGCTTCTTGAACAGTAGTTAGTTTGTTTTGAAGATTTGCACCTTCAACAGTTACGATGTGCTTGCCATGTGCGTTTCCTAAAGGAGAAATACAGGAGGTAATGCTTTGGTAATCTATAGTTTCATGATTATTTAAAGAACCGACTAAAACAGTACATGCACCACAATCCCCTTCGCGACATCCAATTTTGGTGCCTGTAAGACGTTGTTCATATCTTACAAAGTCTAGTAAGGTCATCCCAGAATGCTCAGGAGTTTTAATGGTTTTATTATTTAGAATAAAGGTTATCATTAACTAGTATTCAGTTTTATCTTCTTTTTTTGACCATTCTTGAAATGGCTCTAAAGCAATCTCGCGAGCAAGCTGCTCAAACGGAATGCTTCTTTCTGCATAAGGTAATGGGATTTCTTTATAAATAAACTCGTCGTCAAAACCTATATTAGCAGCATCAGCTTGATTGCTTCCGTAGTAAACCTTGTCAGGTCGAGCCCAATAAATTGCACCTAAGCACATAGGGCAAGGTTCGCAAGAGGTGTAAATTTCACATCCATCTAATTGAAATGAACTTAAGTTTTTACAAGCATCTCTTATTGCTGTTACTTCAGCGTGCGCTGTTGGATCATTGGTTGAAGTTACTTTATTGTTTCCTCTTCCAATGATTTCTCCGTCTTTAACGACAACGCAACCAAAGGGGCCACCTTCATTATTATTCATTCCTTTTAAAGCAGCAGTTACAGCTTCTTTCATGAATTGTTCTTTTGTACTCATATATTATTTGTTTTCTTTTTTTTAGAAGAATTGAAAGCTAATTAAAGTTCTGTTTCAAAAATTCATTGGCACTTATAAATAGTTAATAATCTAAAATACCATGTGCTGAAATTTGATTTCTGACAACAAGTTAGATTTTATTTAATTACTTTTCTGCTTTTTCAAGGAGATAAGTTTTTATGTTTTTAATGTTAGCGGAAGCTCAAAGTTTTTTGATTGGATTTATAATGTCATCAAAATAGAGTTCGATAACTACTGTTTTACAGCAAAATAAGTTATTTTTATTTAATCGATTGATAATATGTAAAATTTGTCTCCAAATTAATTTTCACTTACATGCTGTATTTTATACTCTTTATAGGTCTTATTGCTTTTGTTGGGTATGCATTTTATAAAATGAATTCAAGAAAAGCAAAACAATTTCCTTCGCATTGGCATGATGTTTTATTGAAAGAGGTTGAGTTTTATAAAAACCTTGATACAAATGAGCAGGTGCGTTTTCAAAATAGAATGATGCAGTTTCTAAGCGAAGTTTATATTGATAGTGTTGGATTTGAACTTAAGGAGTTAGATGAAATTCTTATTGCTTCAAGTGCTGTTATCCCTGTTTTTGCGTTTAAGGAATGGTATTATCCAACGGTTAGTGGGATTTTATTATACCCAGATTATTTTAATGAAGATTTTGAGTTTTCTGATAAAAGTAAATCTAGAAAAATTGCTGGAGTTGTCGGTAGTGGTCGTTTAGAACGTCAAATGATATTATCAAAGAAAGCATTATATCATGGATTTAAAAATGATAATGATGGTCGGAATACAGCGATTCACGAATTTGTACATCTAATAGATAAAATGGATGGCAAAATTGATGGAATTCCTGAGGTATTAATGCAAAAAGCATATACGATTCCTTGGTTAAAATTAGTTCATGACGAAATGGAAGCTATTAATAGAGACAAATCTGATATTAGAACTTATGGAGGAACTAAGCAGGCTGAATTTTTAGCTGTAGCGTCTGAGTATTTTTTTGAAAAGCCAAAACAAATGAAAAAGAAACATCCTGAGTTGTATAAGATGTTGGCTGACTGTTTTGGTGTAAAGCTTTGATAATTATGTATAAAACCAAAAAACCCGATTCAATTGAATCGGGTTTTTGATGGTGGTGCCTCCAGGAATCGAACCAGGGACACAAGGATTTTCAGTCCTTTGCTCTACCAACTGAGCTAAGGCACCAGTTGCATAAAAATGCGAGTGCAAATATAGTCCCATTTTTAATATTCACAAAAAGAAATAATAAAAATTTAAACTTATTATTTAATTCCTGCCTCAAATCATTGATTTCAATGTAAATAAATGTTATAATTTGGTTAATTATTAACTGAAAATGAGTTCTCGTTTTGTAGTTTTAACGTTTTATAGTACTTATGAATTTAATTGTTGACGTAGGTAATACACATATTAAGCTTGCAATTTACAGTAGAGGCAGGCTTAAAGAGAAGGTTGTAGGTGAACTTGCCGATTTTGAAACTATCGTGGCTGATGTGCTTAAGAATCATGAAAATATTAGTCAAGCCATAGTGTCTTCAGTAGGGAAATTAAAGGAGTCGCAAGTTAAAATGCTAAGCACAAAAATAAAAGTCTTAGAGTTATCGTACAAATTAAAATTACCTTTCAGAAATTTATATGCAACACCAAAAACATTAGGCGCTGATCGTATTGCTTTAGTAAGCGCATGTGTTGAACAATTTCCAGATAATAATGCCTTAATAATTGATGCTGGAACATGCATTACTTATGACTTTATAAATGCAGAAAACGAATATTTAGGAGGAGCGATTTCTCCTGGAATTAGATTGCGTTACAAAACACTAAATAACTTAACAGCGAATTTGCCCTTATTGGATACTAAAATGCCTCAAGATATCCTAGGAGATTCAACTCAAAACTCAATCCATTCAGGTGTTGTTTTTGGAGTTTTAAAAGAAATTGATGGTGTTATTGATGAATATGTTAAAAAATATTCGGATTTAACAGTTATTTTAACAGGAGGAGATACCAAACTCTTGTCAAACCAATTAAAAAATAGCATATTTGCCAATTCAAATTTTCTTTTAGAAGGTTTGAATTTTATTTTAGAATATAACTCACAATAATGATAAAAAAACTTGTTATAGTTTTAGTCGCTTTTTTTGCCATACAGTCGTATGGGCAAGAAGGAACTGCCTCGCCATACTCTTTCTACGGAATTGGAAGTTTAAAGTTTAAGGGTACGGTTGAAAATAGAAGTATGGGTGGATTAAGTATTTATACTGATAGTATTCATGTGAATTTACGAAATCCTGCATCTCATGTAGCACCAAATCTTAAACTTTGGAACGAAGAAAATCGTCCAGTAAAATTTTCTATAGGAGCTAGCCATAATAGTTTGAATTTAAAAGCGAACTCAGGAGAGGCTAAGGTAAATTCAACAACTTTTGACTACTTAGCATTGTCTATACCTGTCGGTAAGTTTGGTTTTGGTATTGGTCTAGTGCCTTATACTTCGGTTGGATATAAGTTAGAAGATAGAGAAGAGGATGTTATTCAAAACAGATATCGAGGTGAAGGTGGAGTTAATAGAGCCTTTTTTGGTTTAGGTTATAGAATTACGGATAAATTAAGTGCAGGTGTCGATGTTAATTATAATTTTGGGAACATACAAAATAGTGTTATAGAGTTTGTGTATGATGAAGAAGGAAACCTTGTTCAATACCAAACAAGAGAGAGTAATCGTTCAGATTTAAGTGGTCTAAATTTCAACATTGGTTTGACTTATAAATCTATGATTAATGAAACACTGGAACTTCAAGCAGGTGTTACATATTCACCAAAGAGTGATTTATCATCACTTAACGAAAGATCATTTGCTACAGTAGTTATCAATAGTTTAACAGGAGAAGAGTTTGTACTTAACGAATTTGATGCAGGATTAGCTTCTCAAGGTTTAGATGAAACCGATCTTACACTGCCATCTAGATTTTCGTTTGGAGCAGGGATAGGAAAACCTAGGAAATGGTTTTTAGGAGCTGAGTATACTAGACAAAACACTAGTGAGTTTTCAAATCCTATAGTTTCTATAGAAAATGCTAATTTTGTAAACGCCTCAAATATATCTATTGGTGGGTTTTATATTCCAGATTATATTTCGTTTTCAAATTACTGGAAGCGAGTTACCTATAGAGCTGGTTTTCATTTTGAGAATACTGGTTTAGAAATTAATAACGAGGCTGTAAATGAGTTTGGCATGTCTTTTGGAGTAGGGTTACCAGTTGGAAAAGTGTTTTCAAATACTAATATTGGTTTTGAGTTCGGAAGACGAGGAACAACAGATCAGAACTTAATACAGGAAAACTTTTTTAATATGAACATAAGTCTATCACTAAACGATAGATGGTTTGAAAAAAGAAAATATAACTAACGTAAAATAAAAGAAGATGAAAACGAGAATTACATTAATTATAGCAGTTTTGTTTATGGCAACAAACTTTAGTTTTGCGCAGCAAGATGAAGAGTGTATGCTTAACTTAACATTGATGAATGACTATGTTAAGAGTAAAAAATATGATGAAGCTTACGAACCTTGGATGAAAGTTAGAAACAAGTGTCCGAAATTTAATAGAGCAATATATCAATATGGTGAGAGGATTTTAAAGCATAAAATTAAAAAGTCTTCAGGGACAGAAAAAGTAGCCTTTTTAAATGACTATAAAGTACTTTTAGATAAAGCTAGAGAATACTATCCTAGTAAATATTCATTGGGGAAAATTTTAGAGAAAAAAGCATTATTAGACTATGAGAATCAAAAAGATTTAAGCCTTCAAGACCTACAAGTGTATGATGCGTTTCATAAAGTATATACTGAAGATTTAGAAAACTTTACAAGTACCAAAGGTCTATATGTGTATTTTACTAAAACTGTAGATTTATTTAAAGCAGGTAAGTTTGAAATTCAAAAAGTGTTTGATAAATATGATGATGTAAACGAGCAATTAGAAAACTTAAATGAAAAGTATGCTAAATCTTTAAATGCCTTAATTCAAAAAGAAGATGGCGGACAGACTTTAAGTAAAAAAGACGCTAAGTATAAAAAGTACTATCAAGATAAGTTAGAAGCTAATGGTAAAATTGCAGGTAGTTTAGATACCTATTTAGGACAATTAGCAAACTGCGAAAATTTAATTCCTTTATATAGAAAAGATTTTCCAACCTATAAAAATGATGCCGTTTGGTTAAAAAGAGCAGTAAGTAGAATGTACAACAAAGAATGTACAGATGATCCTTTATATATTGATTTGGTAAAAGCTTATGATGCAACTGCACCATCGGCAGATACAAAGTATTTTGTATCTACAGTTTTACGTAAACAAGGTAAAAAGAAAGAAGCTGATGCTTATGTAAAGCAATCTTACGATTTACAAGAAGATCCAATCAAAAAAGCAAGGATGGCGAAGAAGATTGCAAATGATTTTAAAAGACGTGGTAGTTATGGTTCGGCAAGGACTTATTACAGAGAAGCTTTAAAGTTAAATCCATCAGACGGAACACCTCACTTACAAATTGCAGCCATGTATGCTAAGAGTGCAAAAAACTGTGGAGATTCAGCATTTAATAAAAGAGCCGTATTCTGGTATGCAGCACAAGAAGCTTTAAAAGCAGGAAGAGTAGATCCAGGTCTAAAGAAAGCTGCACAACAAGCCGCAACATCTTATAATGCTAATGCACCTACTAAATCTGAAATTTTTACATGTAGTTGTGCAGGAACAACAATCAACATTGGATGTTGGATTGGAGGGAGTGTAAAAGTTCCAAGCCTATAAATGAAAATAAAATTTTTACATATTAATATTTACATAGTCACAGCAATCGTTGTGACTATGTTTTTTTCATGTAAAAACAACTTTAAAGAAGTTCAAAAAATTGGTGTTCTTCAAAACGGGCCTATTGGTGAAGCAAGAAAAATCAATTTGAAATATACTGAAGCCGAAGACTCTATAGGAAGGGTTATTGCTGTTTTAGAAAGCCCGAAAATGCTAGACTATTCTAATAGAGGGTTTTCGTTTTCAGAGTTTCCAGATGGAGTACGGCTGTCACTTTATGATGAGAATAATCAAAAAAATATCGTAATAGCTGACTATGCAATTGTCTATAATGCTACCGACTTAATAGATCTTCAAGGCAATGTTATTCTGGTTACACCTCAAAAAGACAGTTTGTTTGCAGAACAAATGTATTACGACCAAAAACGAGAATGGTTGTTTAGTAATCACCCTGTACAATTAAAATCTTTATCTTCTAGAAATGGTTATGGAGATATTTTTGATGCAGATACAAAGTTTAATAACTACACAATTTTAGAAGGTAGAGGTGAAGGAATTCTAAAAGATTAATATTGAAAAAAGATTGTTTGTAAAACATCTTTATCTTTGTATTAAATAAATAAACTATCAAATGAAAATCCTTCAATTTTTTCAATATATATACTTAGTTTTTGCTGTGCTTTTTATTTGGGATGCAATCTCAAATATAGGTGAAGACAGTAATAGAGTTATCATTTCTTGCATTTTTGGCGCTTTAGCAATTTTCATGTTTTTCTTTAGAAAAAAATTCAGAAAAAAATTCGATAACAAAAACAAGTAATCAGTCATGGACTCTAGCATTGTTATCATTATTGTTATGCTATTGCTTTCGGCTTTTTTCTCCGGAATGGAAATTGCTTATGTATCTTCTAATAAGATTCATATCGAAATAGAAAAAAAACAAGGCGATTTTCTTGCTAGAATTTTAACACGACTTACCGAAAAGCCATCAAAATTTATTGCCACTATGCTTATTGGTAACAATATAGCATTGGTTATTTATGGTTTTGTCATGGGAGATGTTTTAGTGAGTTGGTTTCAGTCAATACTACCTTCAGAATATCAGGTTATCACATATTTGCTTACAGATTTAAGTTTGTTAACCCAAACCATCATTTCTACAATTGTTATTTTAATTACAGCAGAATTTTTACCTAAGGTCTTTTTTCAAATCTATGCCAATTCTTCTCTAAAGGTATTTGCGGTTCCTGCGTATTTGTTTTATCTGCTTTTTTGGTTTATATCGTCTTTTATTATTTGGATTTCTGACAGGATCTTAAAACGTTTTTTTAAAACGGAAGGTGATGATGTTCAACTTGCTATGACCAAAGTAGAATTAGGAAACTATATAAGTGAACAAATGGAATCTGTAGAAGAACACGATGAGGTTGATAGTGAAATACAGATTTTTCAAAATGCACTTGAGTTTTCCGAAGTAAAAACTCGGGAGGTAATGGTGCCACGAACTGAAATCACAGCTGTTGAGGTTAATGATTCTATTAAAAATATTAGTACATTATTTATAGATTCAGGATTGTCAAAAATTTTAGTTTATAATGACAATATTGATGACATCTTAGGTTATGTACATTCTTTTGAGTTGTTTAAAAAACCACAAACTATAAAATCTGTAATCAAACCAGTCGTTTATGTTCCAGCGACCATGTTAGTTAAAGATGTGCTTAGTAGCTTAACTAAAAAACGTAAAAGCATGGCTGTAGTTATTGATGAATATGGAGGCACAGCAGGTATTATGACTATTGAAGATATCGTTGAAGAATTAGTTGGTGAAATTGAAGATGAGCATGATATTGTTGAATTAATTGAAGAGAAAACTAATGACACTAATTATAGGTTTTCAGCACGATTTGAAGTCGATTATATTAATGAGACCTATAAGCTCAATCTTCCTGAGGGAGAAAATTATGAAACCCTTGGCGGACTTATTGTTGACAAGACTGAAGAAATCCCTCAAATAAACGATCAAATTATTATTGGAAATTTTAAATTTACCATATTAGAAGTCTCTTCGACTAAGATAGACGTGGTGACACTTCAAATCTTAGAAGATGACTAAAGGCGTTAAAATATCTAACATCTTTCAAGCCTTTCATGCTCAAAACTTCCAATCTTTAACTTCCAATCGATGAAACCTGTTAAAAATCGATAATAAAAACATAAATCTACTTTTATTATTAGATAGAAAATGGTATTTTCGCCCACTTATTATTCGATAAATTATACATTAAAATGGCAGTTTTAAATAAAATTAGACAACGTTCACTGTTTTTGATTTTAATCATCGCACTAGCGTTATTTTCATTTGTACTTACAGACCTATTTAAAAATAGTGATGCTTTATTTGGCGCATCACAAGATGTGGTTGCAACTGTAAATGGAAGAAACATTAACAGAATAGACTTCATGAGTAGAGTAGAAACAACGCAAAGGCAAATGGGGCCTAGTGCTACATCTACACAAGTAATGAATAGAGTTTATGATCAAGAAGTGCGTCGTGCAGTTATGAATACTCAATTTGAAGAGCTTGGTTTAAGTGTTGAGCAGGACCAAATGAAAGAGTTATTAAAACAAAATTTCACAACTTATACAGAGTTTCAAAATGAAGCAGGTCTTTTTGATGAAAATAAACTAACCGAGTTTATTGCTAATTTAAAAGAAATTTATCCTGAAAGAGCTTTACTTGGAAATTTCCAATTAAACTATGATGATTGGGTAAATAATGAAAAGTCTATTGCAATAGGAGCTCAAGAGCGTACTTATTATAATATGGTTAAAGCTGGAGTTAATGCTACTTTAAATGAAGCCGAGGTTGATTTTCTATTGGAAAATTCAACTAGAGATTTTAAATATGTACAAGTGCCTTACGCTTCTATCAATGATAGTTTAGTTCAGGTAACTAAAGCAGATATTAAAGCTTATATTAATAAAAATAAAAAGCAATTTGAAGTTGAAGCATCACGTGATATTGTTTTTGTTGAGTTTAAAGAAGAGCCAAGTCTTGAAGATGAAGAGAACTTGAAAACTAGTTTTTCTAAGTTTATAAATGGAATAGTAGAATTTGAAAATGGTAAAAACGATACAATAAAGCCGTTTGCTCAAGTAAAAGCTATAGATCTTACAAACTATGTGAATTATACAGCAGGCTCTGATTTGAATTATACAGATTCATTTGTAAAAAAATCAGTATTACCAACATCGGTTGCTGATACGTTATTTAACTTGAATGTTGATAATGTTTATGGTCCTTATAAAGATAATGGGATGATGAAGTTAACCAAAATGGTTGCAGTTGCACAAATTCCAGATTCAGCAAAAGTACGTCACATTTTAATTCCACATATTGGGTCAACTAGAGCTGCAGCTGATGTTACTCAAACTGAGGAGCAAGCTAAAGCAACTGCAGATAGTGTTTTAACTGTAGTGAGAGCTAATCGTTCTAAATTCCCGGAATTAGTAACTGCATTATCGTCAGATCAAGGAAGTGTTGAAAAAGGTGGTGAATACGATTTCCATCCAAGTACTCAAATGGTTAAGCCATTTAGTGATTTTGAATTCCATAATAATGTTGGAGATATTGATGTTGTAAAAACACAATTTGGTTTCCATATTATAGAAATATTAGATCAAAAAGGATCTTCTAAAGTGGTTAAAGTTGCTACTATTGCAAGAACAATAGATCCTTCAGAAGAAACAATAGACAACGTATTTACTAATGCTTCAAAATTTGAAATAGCACTTCAAGAAGGCGCTTTTCAAGAGATGGCTAAAGAGCGCGATTTAGTTGTTAAGCCAGTAAATGGTATTAAAGTTTTAGAGGAGAATATTCCAGGTGTAGGAAGTCAAAGACCAATTGTACGTTGGGCTTTTGAAGCAGGAACAAAAGTAGGTGACTACAAACGTTTTACTATTCCAAATGGTGGTTATGCTGTTGTGCAAGTCACGAAAATTAGCAAAGAAGGATTAGTTGATACTGAGAATGCTTCAGTAACTGTTCTAAATGAAATTAGAAAAGAGAAGAAAGCAAAGATGATTCGTGAGAAAATTTCAGGAACAACTGTTGATGAGGTTGCAAAAAATCAAAATAGACCTGCAAATACAGCAAAAGTAGTTAATATGAAAAATCCAACAATCTCTGGAGCTGGTTTAGAACCTCAAGTTGTAGGAATCGCATTTGGTTTAAATGAAGGTGAAACTTCTGGATTAATCGATGGTAATAGAGGTGTATTTATGGTTGCTGTGACTAAGGTCGATGAAGCTGCTAAGATAGATAACTACCAAGCTTTAGCTAACCGATTAAGCACAGCGCGAGTAAGTGCAGCCCAAGCTAAAGTTTATAGTGCTTTAAAAGAAACTGCAGATATTGAAGATAATAGAGCTAGATTTTACTAGTAATTAAAAAGTTAGAGATAAAGAAAAGCTTCGCAATTTGCGAGGCTTTTTTATTTTGTATTTAAAACCATTTCAGAATAACTAAGGATGATTTCATATCCTTTAGTCTTAAAATACGGTGTTGGGTTGTCTTTTGAAGCAACCATGACAAAATCACCTCCCCAAGCTCCTAAGCTTTTAATACTTCCTTTAAAATCATTAAAAAGACGTGCTTTAACAGGTGTTTGTTTTATAATACCTGAAATGAGTTGTTCGTGTTCATTCATTAACGATTGAAAAGCACTAAGTGAATCACATTTAATCATTTCAGTAGTGAGATCAGTAATTCTTGAAATTATTAGAGATAAGTCTGACGTATTTGCTCTATACTGAGCAATGCCATCACGACTATTTTGCTTTTGATTTAAGTATACAAAATATAAGTGCGCTTTAAAAGGTGGATTAAAAGTTATTTCTTTGATGCTTTTTTTGTTGTTTTTAAGCACTTGATAAGTTAAACTTCCATTTGCTTTTGCACAAGCGATATCGTAGCCACTTCCACCAAAACTTGCTTCTAGCAATTGATAGGGATTTACATTTGCCCAACTAGCAATGTTATTGATTAAAGTAGATGATGTGCCAAGTCCCCAATTTTTAGGAAACTCTAATGATGTCGTGATTTTATAACCTTTAGTATCAGTTAAGAATTCAGGATTAAGATGCTGAGCGGCTTTTAATATTTGTAATAATCGTTCTGAAATAGCGCTGTTATCCTGATTTCGTTTTAGGAGCTTCCTATGTTGTAAATCAAATTCAGTTTCAAACCAAATAGTATTAGTTTCGTTTAAACTAATCCATTGTAGTGTATTGTTTTTGCTTGTTTCAACATTTAATGACTGTCCGAAAACAGAAGGGACAGCAAGCGAAATTGAGCCATCAAGAACAAGGTATTCTCCTGTGAGTAATAATTTTCCGTGACTGTAAAATTTTTTCATTTAACGTCTTAGTTTTTCTATTTCCTCTACAACTGCACTATGTGTTACTGTATTGTTTTTAAAATGCTCTATAAGTTTTATTTTTTCTCCGGAAGTCGCTTCAAACTGATTCAAAATATTCATCAAATGCATCTTCATATGTCCTTCTTGAATGCCTGTTGTAGTTAATGAGCGTAAAGCGCCAAAATTTTGAGCCAAACCAGCAACAGCAACGATTTGCATAAGCTCTCTTGCTGAGGGTTCTCCAAGGAGTTCTAAAGCGAGTTTAACTAATGGGTGAAGTTTAGTTAATCCACCAACAGTGCCTAGGGCTAATGGGATTTCCATCCAAAATGTGAATACGCCATCTTCAATCTTTGCATGCGTTAAACTGCGATATTTACCGTGTCTTGATGCATAAGCATGAACCCCAGCTTCTACAGCTCTAAAATCATTTCCAGTAGCTAAAACAACGGCGTCAATACCATTCATTATCCCTTTATTGTGCGTAACGGCCCTAAAAGGTTCGACTTCAGCAATGGCAACAGCCTGAATGAATTTTTCAGCAAATTCTTGAGCCGAAATATTAGAATTTTCGGTTAATTCTTCAACCTTGCAACTTACTTCTGCTCGTACTAAACAATCTGGAACATAATTAGAAAGAATTGACATAATGATTTGGATGTCTTTTTCTTCTGAAGAAAACAAATCAAAATGTTGAGCGTCTTCTTTCAGTATTTTTGCAAATTGCTCTAAACAGGAGTTAATGAAATTTGCTCCCATGGCATCCAAAGTTTCAAAAGTGGCATGCAATTGATAGTAGCCATTAATGTCTTGGGTTTTATCTCTTAGTTCTATATCTAAAATGCCACCACCACGTTTTTCCATATTCTTGGTGATAGGTTTTGCTTCTTCAATGAGTTTAGCCTTTAAATTGGTGAAAAATGTTTTTAGTTTCCCAGAATCGCCATGATACATGAAATGTACTTGTCCGATTTTTTGGGTTGAGATTACTGTTGTTTTAAATCCACCGCGATCAAACCAAAACTTTGCAGCTTTACTTGCCGCAGCAACAACTGAACTCTCCTCAATTGCCATTGGGATTGCGTATATTTTGTTATTAATCAAAAAATTAGGTGCAATACCTAATGGTAAATAATAATTTGTAATTGTGTTTTCTATAAATTCATCATGGAGCTGTTGTAGCTTTTTATCTGCATTCCAATACTGTTTTAAAAGTGTTTTAGCCGATTGAGAATTGGGAAAATAATTGCTAACAAGCCAATCGATTTTTTCTGATTTCGATAATTTTGAAAAGCCTGTAATAGTTTTAGTCATGAGTTGAAATTTAAAATTCGTGGGCTAATAAACTGTTTGCGAATACGAATTGTAAAGATACTATTCTTGGTATTATTATTGAGGCAATACCATATTATTGCGTATTTAACAGTCAATAGTTAGTGTTTTTTGCATTATTTTTAGTAAACTTGACATTATTTTATTAAATAAATAACCTTATGAACATATTGAAATCCTTTACGCTTCTTGTATTTTTTGTAACCACTTTAGCCTCAGCGCAAAATAAACAAATAACACTAGAAGAAATATGGGATGGGAGTTTTAGAACCGAACGAATGGATGCATTGCATTCTATGAAAAATGGACAGCAATATTCGGTTTTAAATTTTGAAAATAAAGCCTCTCAAATTGATATATATGACTATAAGACATTAAGTAAGGTTAAAACATTAGTGAATTCTGCTGATATTAGTGAGATCAATTATTTTACAAATTACACTTTCAGTAATGACGAAACTAAAGTGTTATTAGCAACAGAAGTTGAAGCTATTTTTAGACGCTCATCACTTGGTAAATTTTTTATTTACGATACAAAATCTAATAAAACTTCATTAGTTTCCGAAGAAAAAATACAAGAACCTACATTTTCACCAGACGGAACAAAAATTGCTTATGGCTTAAACAATAATCTGTATGTGAAAAATTTAAATACAGGTAGTACTGAACAGATTACTTTTGATGGTGAGAAAAATAAAATTATTAATGGTATTACAGACTGGGTTTATGAAGAGGAGTTTAGCTTCGTAAGAGCTTTTGAGTGGAACGATGATAGTAATAAAATTGCATTTATTCGTTTTGATGAAGCCAATGTTCCAGAGTTTTCAATGGATGTTTATGGTCAAAATTTATATCAAACACAAGACGTATTTAAGTATCCTAAAGCTGGTGAGGCAAACTCTTTAGTATCGCTTCATATTTATAATCTAAGCTCAAAAAAATCAGGAGAGGTAAAACTTAGCAAAGCATATAATGATTTTTATATTCCAAGAGTTAAATGGACAAATGATGCTAATGTGTTGAGTGTTCAATATATGAACAGACACCAAGATGAATTGGATTTGTGGATGATTAATGCTGAAAGCTTAAAAGGAGATTTAGTTTTAGCAGAAACAGATAAAGCTTATATTGATGTGACATTTAACCTTACATTTTTAAAGGATAATAGTTTTATCTGGACCAGTGAGAAAGATGGCTTTAATCATATTTATCATTATGATAAAACTGGAAAACTAATTAACCAAGTTACTCTAGGGGATTGGGAAGTGACTAATTACTATGGATACAATGAAAAATCAAAACGAATTTTCTACCAATCAACTGAAGATGGTTCTATCAATCGAAGTGTTTATTCTATTGGACTTAATGGAAAAAAGAAAAAGCGTTTAACAAAAAGTACAGGAACTAATGCCGCTTCTTTTAGTGCAGATTTCACCTACTTTATTAACTCCTTTTCAAGTGCTACAAATCCACCAGAATTCACATTGAATAATTCTAAAACAGGGGATTTAGTTAAGAGTATTAAAGACAATGATAAATTAGCACAAAAACTTTCAAATTATAAAACGTCACAAAAAGAATTTAGCACTATAAATATTAACGGTAACGATTTAAACATGTGGATGATTAAACCTGCCAATTTTGATGAGAATAAAACCTATCCATTATTCATGTATCAATATTCTGGACCTGGATCTCAACAGGTCGCAAACAGATGGAATGGGGCTAACGATTATTGGTATCAGCATTTAGCACAAGAAGGTTATATCGTGGTTTGTATTGATGGAAGAGGAACAGGTTTTAAAGGCGCAGCATTTAAAAAAGTAACTCAAAATGAACTTGGTAAATATGAAGTTGAAGACCAAATAGCTGCTGCTAAAAAATTGGCAAAATTACCATACATAGATGAAAATAATATTGGAATTTGGGGATGGAGTTATGGTGGTTTTATGAGTAGTAATGCTCTTTTTAAAGGGAATGATACGTTTTCTATGGCAATTGCAGTTGCACCTGTAACAAGCTGGAGATTTTATGATTCTATTTATACAGAACGTTATATGACAACACCTCAAGAAAACCCTACAGGTTATGATGAG
Source organism: Flavobacteriales bacterium 33_180_T64 (assembly GCA_002162685.1). Lineage (GTDB taxonomy): Bacteria > Bacteroidota > Bacteroidia > Flavobacteriales > Flavobacteriaceae > Psychroserpens. Next base: position 224,705 of record MAAQ01000002.1, on the reverse strand, counting down.
AATTCACCAATTAACCATGTTGATAAGCTTAAAGGAGATTTCTTGCTTATTCACGGTACAGGAGATGATAATGTACATGTGCAAAACACGATGCGAATGGTAGAAGCTTTAATACAAGCCGATAAGCAATTTGAATGGATGCTTTATCCAGATAAAAATCATGGTATTTATGGCGGAAACACAAGATTACATTTATATAAGAAAATGACAAATTTCATACATGATACTTTAGGAGAAGAACGAGACATGTCTGAGGAAGCAAAAGAAAAACAAATTAAAGTCAAAGGATAAATAACTAACTAATAATTAAAAATAACTTTTATGTCAAACACAACGCATTTGGATAATCAAAAACAAATTTTTGGGCACCCTATAGGTTTATATGTTTTATTTTTCGTTGAAATGTGGGAGCGTTTTTCTTACTACGGAATGCGAGCTATTTTAACTTTGTTTTTAGCAGCTCCAATCATAATGGGAGACCCACAATCAGGCTATGGTTGGTCAAATGCAGAGACATTATCATTTTATGGGACATATACAATGTTTGTGTATTTAACATCAATACCAGGAGGTTGGATAGCCGATAAGTTTATAGGTCAGAAAAAAGCTGTAATGCTTGGAGGATTGTTGTTGTGTATTGGTCATGGTATTCTGGCAGTTAATGCACAATGGGCATTTTTTACTGGATTAACCTTAATTGTATTAGGTGTAGGATTCTTAAAACCAAATATCTCTACAATGGTAGGAGGATTGTATAAAAAAGGAGATGATAGAAGGGATAGAGGATTTTATATATTTTATATTGGAATTAATTTAGGAGCTTTTCTTGGTGCTTTAATCGTTGGAGCTGTAGCTGCAAAATGGGGTTGGCATTATGGATTTGGACTTGCAGGAATAGGTATGGCTTTAGGTCAAATCATGTATATGTTTGGATTAAAACATCTTACAGGTGTTGGTGACTTTATGGGAAGTAAAGATTCTCCAGATAAAGAATTAATGAAGAAACCATTAAATAAAGTAGAGAAAGATAGAATGTTAGTAATGTTCTTATCGTTCTTAATTATCATTGTATTTTGGGGGGCTTTTGAGCAAGCCGGCGGATTGATGAGTTTGTATACTGAACAAAAGACAAATAGAGTATTGTCATTCTCTTTACCATTCATAGGTAATGAAGTACCAGCAGCAATCTTTCAATCTATAAATGCATTTTTCATTATTATATTAGGGACAGCTATTGGAGGTTTCTGGTACCGATGGGGAAAAAAAGGAAAAGAATCTTCGTCATTATTTAAAATGGCAATAGGAGTTATTATCATGGCATTTGGCTTTTTCTTCATGAGTAAAGCATCTACTGAAGTTGTTATGGATGGAGAAAGTGTTGTTGAAAAATCGGCAATGATCTGGTTAGTGTTAGCATACTTATTTCATACTATTGGTGAATTATGTGCGTCTCCTGTAGCGTTGTCTTTTATCACAAAATTAGCGCCTCTTAAATATGCCTCTTTTATGATGGGTGCATATTTTGCTGCTACAGGTTTAGGAAATAAAGTCGCTGGATTTGTAGGAGAGATGTCTGAAGGTGCGGGAGAGTTTCAAGTGTTTACTGGAATTGCAATATTCTGTACCCTATTTGGAATTTTAATTTTAGCAATACTAAAACCATTGAAACGATTAACTCATGGAGCAGAAAATGTGCAAGGTACACATCATGAAGAAGCTGAAGGTTTCGAATTAGCAGACAATTAAAAACTAATATATAAACCCTTACAATCTAATTTGTAAGGGTTTTTCTTTTTTAACTAAATATACTTCCTATGAATACAGATATCGAAAATCTATTTAAAGACAAAGTTATTGGGCATCCAGCTGGTCTGTTTGTTATATTTTTCACTGAAATGTGGGAGCGTTTTTCATTCTACGGAATGAGAATACTTCTTATCTTATTTTTAACTGCACCATTAATAGATAGCAATGCTGGTTGGGGATGGACTAGTGAAAATGCCTTGTCTCTCATTGGTACTTATGGTTCGTTGCTATACCTTACCCCAATTCTTGGTGGTTGGATTGCCGATAATTATACTGGGTATAGAGTGGCTGTTGTTATAGGATGTTTACTTATGACCTTAGGTCATGCAGCCATGGCTTTGGAGACGACGACGACATTTTACTTAGGATTAGGACTACTAATTATAGGTACTGGTTTCTTTAAGCCAAATATGACGTCAATGATATCTGACATGTACAAAGGTAAAGAGTCTAAAAAAGATGGAGCCTATACCATTTATTATATGGGTGTAAATGCTGGTGCTTTCTTCGGAATGATGCTATGCGGCTATTTAGCAGAAAATTATGGTTGGAGTTATGGATTTGGATTAGCTGGAATATTCATGCTATTGGGTTTGATTCAATTTTGGTTAGCAAAAGATCTTTTTGGAAGTATTGGTGGAAAACCATCTGGAGTTCATGAAGTAGAATTGCCTCAAAATATAAATGAGGAAAGTCCAAAGGAACACGATACTTCTAAAGTTGCTGAAGAAAAATTGAACCCATTTACAATGTTTGATAAAATCTTAATCCTTTTATCTTCTGTTGGTGGTTTGTTATATCTTTTTAATGATCCATTAGAGAAGATTGAGAACACCAATTTACTGCCTTTTACGGTCGGTAATATGAGTGGTTCTAATGTTGTAATACTTACAGCGTTGGTATTATTTTTAATTTTATTAGTCACTAGAATTTCGCGTTATATGCCAATTGTAAGAGATCGTATTATAGCAGTTTCCATATTTGGTGTGTTTACTGTGTTCTTCTTTGCGTTTTTCGAGCAAGCGTTAGGGTCAATGACCTTGTTTGCTAGAGATTATACAGATAGAAGTTTAGTCGGTAACTCTGCAATGATATTTAAAATTGTAGACCTATTGTTGACTACCGTTCCTTTGGTTATTATTACTTGGGTTCTTATACTTTTATCTAAGAAAACATATCAAAAAATAGGGATGTCTAATGCCGTTCTTGCTATTGCATTTATTGGGTTATGGATTTTAGTAATTTTTAGACTGATAGATAAATTTTCACAAGAAGGAAATGAAGTTGATGCTTCGTGGTTTGGAATTCTCAATTCTTTCTTTATAATAACATTAGCACCTTTATTTTCTAAATGGTGGGAAAGTAAGTATAATCCAAGTGCTGCTATGAAATATGGAATTGGGTTAGTATTATTGGGTCTCGGTTTTGCATTCTTATCTTATGGAACTGGAGATGTGCCTCAAGGTGCTAAAACAGCTTCGGTAAGCATGATATTTTTAATTGTGGCTTTCTTGTTTCATACTATGGGAGAACTATGTATTTCTCCAGTAGGTTTGTCTTACTTGAGTAAGTTAGTTCCTGGACGTATGATTGGATTTATGTTTGGTATTTGGTATTTAGCTATAGCTATAGGACAAAAAGCTGCAGGTAAAATGGGAGGAATGATTGATTCTATAAGTGAACAGTATTCTATAAGTACTTTCTTTTTAATATTTACTCTTATTCCAATTGGTGTTGGTGTTATTTCAGTAATACTAAATCCGTTGTTGAAAAAACTAATGCATGGCGTTCGATAATCGAATAAAATCGTTAAAATAACCTAAAATGCTCCCTAGTTGGAGCATTTTTTGTAAGTTCGGAACAACTTTTGCAACAAATATTGTTATGAAAAAACTAGTTTTATTATTCGCAGTAGCATTGATAGTATCAACTTCTGCTATTGCCCAATCACAGGAAATAAATTGGATGACTCTTGAAGAAGCTATCGAAGCTCAAAAGAAAACGCCTAAAAAGATCATGATGGATGTTTATACAAACTGGTGTGGACCCTGTAAAATGCTCGATAAAAATACATTTCATAATAAAGATGTTGTAGATTATGTGAACAAGAATTATTATGCTGTAAAATTTAATGCAGAGGGCAATACCATAGTTAATTATCAAGGTAAAGAATATAAAAACCCTAATTATAAAGAAACATTAAAAAATCGTAGAAATGGCGTGCATGAATTGTCTCGCATATTAGGTGTTAGAGCTTATCCAACGATAGTTTATTTTGATGAGAAGGGCGAAAAAATTCAACCTATTAGTGGGTATATGAAACCTCAACAAATAGAGTTGTATTTGAAATTATTTCATACCAATGATTATAAGGATATTAAAACTCAAGAAGAATTTAATGCGTATTACAATGCATTTAAACCAGAATTTCAAGGATAATTTGCTTCCTTAATGATAAAAGCTCCCTTTTTGCTAGTTTGGTGAAATGGGAGTTTCCTTTTTTTACAAGTCTCCTCCCAACGTTTTACATAAGATTTATAATTACTGCCATCTGCTATAATAAATTTTGGATGTATAGAATCGATTAAACGGTCTAAATTTAGTCTTGGCGAATTTCGTAATACAATATAGTCTGGTTGAAACTTTTTCACATTGTAAATGCCAAGACTGTCAATAATTAATATGGTTTTATTATGAAAACTATATACTGATTTCAAGCGCTCTCTTTTTATAGTATCTACAAAATTTCCGACACTAAAATTAGTAATCACTTTATCTTTCATAGTCGCTATACTATCTAAGTTGTCAAACACTTTAAGTTCAAAATTCGTTTTTTGACCAATTAAACTATACCTGCTTTTATGGAAGATAATAAAAGTGTTATTCGCATTTCTGTAATTATAATAGATCCCAATGCCTTGAATGAATAGGATAGAAACTAGAAGAAAAGCGATACGCTTGAAGGTCGCTTTTTTATACAATAGAAATAATGCGATAATCACAATATAACACGCAACAACATGAGGTAAATCAAAGGAGATATTCTGAAACAGAAACTGCTCTTGTTTTGATACCCAAGTAACGATTGCATTCATTAAGCTTATACTATTTCCATATAAATGCGCAATGCCTTCTGGAAGTATATTTAATAATGCTAGTAAAATAATAAAAATTCCGAAACCTAAAATCAATCCTAAAAATGGAATGATTGCTAAGTTAGAAACAAAAAATAATCCAGGGAATTGATGAAAGTAGTATAAGCTAATGGGAATTACACCTAATTGCGCAGCTATAGTTACCGTGAAAATCTGCCAGAAATAATTAACGATCTTCCATTTAGGTGACCATAATTTATAAAGTTTAGGTTGAATAGAAACTATGGCAATTACAGCTAAATAACTCATTTGAAAACCGACATCAAAGAGAAACATAGGTTTGCATAAGAGTAATATAAATGCCGAAATTGATAATGTATTGTATATGTTTCCTTGTCGTTTTAAATGCATGGCAATAGAAACAACACTAAACATTGTGACAGCTCTGGTTACTGAAGCAGATAATCCAGCAATAATTGCAAAACTCCATAATAGCAAAATAATGATTATAACTTTAATGGTTTTTCCTTGTTTTACATATTCAATAGGTTTTAAAATAAAATTTAAAAGCAAAAGAATAATCCCAACATGTAATCCAGAGACCGCTAATATGTGAATGGCGCCTGCGTTAGCATAATCTTCATAAATCTGACGATCCATGTCTTGACGTTGGCCTAGAATGAGTGCGTTTATAATGACTAATTCTTCAGGCTCAAAATGATAGAGGCTTAATTTTTCGTTTATTGTGTTGCGTATGCGCTCTGCAAAACCAAATATGGTCTGTTTTTGAGCGTTTAATTTGATCATTGAATTTTGATTGATTACCATTTGATGGTAGATGTATTGTTTTTCTAAATAAGTTTTGTAATCAAATTGATTTGGGTTTAATGGTGAGTTAAGTTCTCTAATGTCTGAATAAGTAAAAAGGCGGTCATCAATCTTATAAAGTGTTTGTAAACTATCTTTTTTAATATTTAATAACACTTTACCTATGACATCTTGCTCATCTATTTTTATGAGGTTTATAACATACTTGTCATGGTAATAAGTAGATTTAAGACGTTCTTTTATACTAAAATGAAGCGCATGCATTTTCACCGTCTCTGTATCTATAAGATGTGAATAATGCTTTGGGAAATTTTTCTGCTCATGAAGATTGTAAGTTACTATTCCCAGACAACTTGTAAATAAATAAGCAGTAAGTCCAAACCAAATGGATTTTTTAAAATTATTTTTTGATGCGAAATAAAAAACTATCAATACAGCAAAAACAAACAAAACGCTATAAAGTGAAACAATTAGAGTTGGGTGATAACTATGTGAAATAAGTATGCCTATAATTAAACAGACACTTAGCTTTATAATTACAAAATTAAGGGGTTTCATTTTCTAAATATAGTAAATAATCTACATTTAGAGTAAATAGGCTATAGCATTCGTCTAGCTTGAACATAAGCTAAGTACCAATAGCGTTCAGATAAATTAGACGTAATAACGCCTCGGCTAGTAGTAGAATGTATAAATTCTACATGACCAGGCCGGCTTTTGGTGACAATTCCAACATGGTTAATTTTTCGGCTATTCTTTTTAGTGGCAAAAAATAATAAATCACCAGCTTTAACTTTTTGAACATCTATCCATTTGCCACGCTTTGATAAATCGGTTGTTGTTCTAGGTAGCAAAATCGCTTCTTTTTTAAAAGCAACAACAACTAAGCCTGAACAATCCATCCCTTTTTTTGTTGTACCTCCATATTTGTATTTAGTGCCTTTAAACGTTTTAGCATAATCTATGATGTTTTCGATCTCTTTAGATGATACTGTTGTTGAATAAGTGGATCTTTTTTTTGTGGTTTTAGTCGTTCTATTTTTTTTAGTAACAACACGTTTCGAGGATTTGCAATTTGCAAAACAAATACTTAAAGCAAGAAGTAGAATGATTTTTTTCATTAGTTCGAAAATAGCAAAAAATAGCATAACTTTTTCGTAAATTCACATTATGATTAAAATGGTATTATATTCTGATTTTGATGATTTAATAATTTTTTATTTTGTTGCAGGAATAAGTTTTATTTTGTTTTTGAATTGGTTCATAATAAAAATAAAACAGCAAAAAGGTAGTTCTGTAGAGAAGATCTTGAATTTCAATGATAAATTAAACTTAAATAATTACACATTGGATTTTAATAATGAAATTCCAGTTTTAATAAAACCATCCTTGCTAACTAAAATGTTTTTGGGCATATTATCTGTGATAATTGTGGTTTTACCTTTATATGAATTTATTGAAACATTACGACCTCAAGAAGTTGTTGCTAATTGGTCTTGTTTCCCGTTTTAAGGTGTTAAATGCTTTTATAAATTAACTTTGCAGCATTCTCACTAGCGCCTTTACCACCTAGCTTTTTCTCTAGATCATAATAATCTATAAAGAATTTAACGCGTTCGTTTTCATCAAGAATTTTAATGAGTTCTTGTTTAAGACGTTTTTTATTTAAATCTCCTTGAATCAATTCTGTTACGACTTCGCGATCCATAATTAAGTTTACAAGTGAAATAAATTTTAAAGTGATAATACGTTTAGCAATTTGGTAAGAGATATTATTTGCTTTATAACAAACGACTTGAGGAACTTTAAATAAAGCAGTTTCTAAAGTCGCTGTTCCAGAAGTCACTAGTGCTGAAGTAGACACACTTAGTAAGTCGTAAGTTTTATTAGATATAAAGGCAACATTATCTTGTTTGATAAATGTTTTATAAAAGCTATAATCTTGACTGGGAGCACCAGCAATAACGAATTGATAGTCTTCAAAATCATTAACCAAGCTTAACATGACACTTAACATTTTAGTGATTTCTTGTTTTCTGCTTCCAGGCAACAGTGCAATAATTGGTTTGTCACTAAGGTTGTGATCTCTTCTAAAAGTATATTCGTCAACTTGCTCTCTATCTGCTATAGCATCAATTAAGGGGTGACCTACAAAATTAACCTTATAATTATATGTGTCGTAAAATTTCTTTTCAAAAGGAAGAATGACATACATCGCATCAACATCACGCTTAATTTTTTCAACACGACTTGCTCTTGATGCCCAAACTTGTGGTGAAATATAATAATGCGTAGGGTAATTTTGCTCTTTTGCCCATTTAGCGATGCGAAGATTAAATCCTGAATTATCTATAAAAATAATAACATCTGGTTTAAAATTTTGAACATCTGTTTTACAAAACTTAATAAGACCTAAGATTTTTCTTAGGTTGAAAATAACTTCAGCAAAACCCATGAATTGGCGCTCTTTGTAATGCTTTACTAAAGTGCCACCAACAGATTGCATTAAATCACCTCCCCAAAATCTAATGTTTGCATTTACATCTTCTTTGAGTAATGCTTTCATTAAATTGGAACCATGTAGATCTCCAGAGGCTTCGCCAGCAATGATGTAATATTTCATTAATTTAAAAATTTCGCAGATTAGATCATAAAATTAGAACTAATAAGTGGGCTTCTTTTAAACAAATTTAACTATTATGGTTATAATAGCAACTACAACTGTGGCAATTAGTACACCTTTCGCTTTAGCGTCTTTTTTTGTTTTAATAAACAGGAAAAAAGCAGCTAGATTTAATAGGGCTCCCATGCTAACCAATTTAGCAAATACGTTATTGTTGATAGCAACATGTAACGAATGAGACACTGAATTCCCTTTTCCAAAAAATAAAAGTACTAAAAGCAATCCAATAGAGCTTGCAATCAAACCCACTATTATACCTATAATTATGTCTTTATTCTTCATTAAAATTCCAAGTGTTTAAGTTTTGAATACTATGGTGTGCGGTTAAGTCAAATTGAATAGGTACAACAGATACATAACTGTTTGCTAAAGCCCATTCATCAGTGTCTTCTCCATGGTCTAGGTTAACAAACTTTCCTGTTAGCCAGAAATAATCTCTACCACTAGGGCTTTGACGTTTGTCAAATTCTTCTTCCCAGTTTGCTTTGGCTTGTCTGCAAATTTTAATACCTTTAATTGCTTTCTTTTCTAAATTAGGGAAGTTAACATTTAACACTGTGCCATGATCTAAGCCGTGTTCTAAAACATTTTCAGCAATAGTTTTGACATAAGATTTACAATGCTCAAAATTAGCACTCCAATTATAATCACATAGCGAAAACCCAATTGCAGGAATGCCTTCAATACCTGCTTCTATAGCTGCGCTCATAGTGCCTGAGTAGATGACATTTATTGACGAATTTGAGCCATGATTAATTCCAGAAACACATAAATCAGGTCGGCGCTTTAAGATTTGTTTTATGCCTAGTTTTATACAGTCGGCAGGAGTTCCAGAGCAACTATATTCTTCTTGTTTGCCATCATCAATAGCTACTTTTTCAATATGGAGCGTAGAGTTAATTGTGATGGCATGACCCATTCCGCTTTGAGGACTATCTGGGGCGACAACAACGACCTCTCCTATTGTTTTCATAATAGCAATTAAAGCTCTAATGCCAGGAGCTGTAATTCCGTCATCGTTGGTAATTAAAATAAGAGGCTTTTTTGACATAAAATGAGATTGTTTTGTTCAAATACAAAAATAAGTAAACAGGCTTGAATATCCTATAAATAGAGGTTTAACAAAAAATTAGTAGCACATGGTTTTAATGGCATGATTTTTTCAGTTACTTTAGTAGAAATTATAAAAATTAGCATGATTTTACATGACTAAAAACTAATTTCTTGTTAAATGCATTTTATAACAAAAAAGATAATACATATGATGAAGAGGAATTATAAACTGTTGCTATTGGTGTTGCTTTTAGCTTTTGCCTCATGCAGTTTTACGACTAAGAAATTTGAAGACCCAAATAAAGATAAGCTGTTAATACAATTAATTACTTATGTTTTAGAACAAGGACATTTTAGTCCACAAGATATTAATGATAGTTTTTCTGAAGAAGTTTTTAACGACTATTTAGAGCAACTAGATCCGTTTAAGCGCTATTTTTACGCTTCCGATATTGAAGAATTTAGGGCTTATGAGCATGAGTTGGATGATCAAATTAAAGCTTATGATATTTCATTCTTTAATTTAACTCATGAGCGTTTACTCAAAAGAATAGGAGAATCTAAAGATGTATATAAAGACGTGTTGTCAGAATCTTTTGATTTTTCCCAAGCAGAAGCATTTTCTACAGACTACGAAAAATTAGAATACGCAACTTCTAAAAAAGAAATGAAAGAGCGTTGGAGAAAACAACTTAAGTTTTCTACAATTGCTAATTATGATGATTTATTCAGCGATCAAGAAGCTGCTAAAAAGCAAAATTTACCTGAACAAGAATTTTCAGAATTAAAGGCAACTTCCGTAGCTAATAAATCTGAAAAAGCATTAGAGAAAGAAGCAAGAGAAACCACAGAGAAATCTCTAGATGAACTTTATGATTTTATAGATGATAGACAACGTAAAGACTGGTTTGCTGTTTATATTAATGCAATAGTAGAAGAGTTTGATCCACATACATTCTATTTTGCTCCTGAAGATAAAGATCGTTTTGATGTAGCTATGTCTGGTAATTTTGAAGGTATTGGAGCAAGGCTTCAGAAAAAAATGGATGCTATAATTGTAAATGAAATTATAAGTGGTGGTCCAGCTTGGAGGCAAAATGAGTTAGAAGTAGGAGATCAGATCATGAAAGTACGTCAAGAAGATGAAGAAGATGCTGTTAATGTTGTTGGAATGCGTTTAGATGATGCTATCAAGTTTATAAAAGGTCCAAAAGGTACAGATGTGACTTTGACTTTGAAAAAGGTAGATGGTACTATTGAGGATATTACAATTACTAGAGATATTGTAGAATTAGAAGAAACCTATGCAAAGTCTTCTACTGTTATCAAGGATAATAAGAAATTTGGTGTGATAAACTTACCAAAGTTTTATGTAGATTTTGAAGATTATAACAAGCGAAATGCGGCTTCCGATATCAAACTAGAAATTGAAAGATTAAAAGAAGAAGGTGTTGAAGGTTTGGTTCTCGATTTAAGAAATAATGGAGGTGGATCGTTGCAAACTGTTGTAGATATGGGAGGATTGTTTATTGAAAACGGTCCAATTGTACAAGTGAAAACTGCAGGTGAACCAAAAGAAATATTAAAAGATAGAGATAATTCTATTGTTTGGGATGGTCCTCTAGTGATTTTAGTAAATGAATTATCGGCATCAGCATCAGAAATTTTAGCCGCTGCAATGCAAGATTATAAAAGGGCTATTGTTATTGGTAGCAAGCAAACTTACGGAAAAGGGACGGTACAAAATGTATTAGACTTGAACAGAATGGTAAGGCAAAATAGTAATGGGGATATGGGAGCTTTGAAGTTTACAACTCAAAAATTCTATAGAATTAATGGTGGTTCAACTCAGTTAGAAGGTGTAAAGAGTGATGTAGTCGTTCCAGACCGTTATAGCTATATAGATATAGGAGAAAAAGATCAAGAAAATCCTTTAGAATGGGATAAAATTGATCCTGTAGATTTTAACGTTTGGGAAAGTTATTATGATTATGAGACAACAATAGCAAAGAGTAAAGAACGTATGGCAAATAATGAACAATTAAAATTAATTGATGCTAATGCGCAATGGGTTAAAAAAATTAGAGATAGAGAAGTGTATTCACTTAATTATGACGAATATAAAAAAGCCTTAGATCGTAACGAAGAAGAGTCTAAGCGTTTTAATAAATTATCAGATTATAAAACGAACTTGACCTTTCAATCATTGCCTTATGAGGTTAGAAAGATGGATAAAGATTCCGTTTTAAGAGACAAACGTAATCGCTGGCACGTAAATTTAAGTAAAGATGTTTATATTGAAGAAGCACTTAATGTATTAAACGATCTTAAAATGACTTATGATATTAAAAAAGTAGCGACATCTGTAAAAAATTAAAATGAATAAAACAAGTGACTCATTATCCCAATTAGCGCTCCGAAAGTTCAAAAAGAACTTTTGGGGCGTTTTGAGTTTTTGGCTTATTGTAAGTATTGGATTGATGTCTCTATTTGCTTATGTTATTGCTCCTGATGATTCAAAAAATGCAAATCAAATGCATTTGTCAATACATTCGCAGAGGCCTGGATTTGAAGTGCAAATGCTTTGTATTCCATCTGAAATAAAAAACAATCAAAATATTTTTTCTAGCGTATTGTTTGGTAATGAGAATAGCGATTTAGAGATTCCTATTTCTAAATATTTTATAGAAAACACTAAATTAGTGTATACAGAATATGCTTCTGATGGATTAATTGGTGCCTCTAAATCTATTGAATTAAGTGTTTTTCCAAGTCCAGATTATAAGCCATATGTCAAACAAAAAACATTCCTATTCGGAACAGATAAATACGGTCGAGACTTATTAAGCAGGATTTTAATAGGTTCTAGAATATCTTTTTCTATTGGGTTTATTGCTGTATTTATATCCTTAATAATTGGCGTTTTTATGGGAAGTGTCGCTGGATACTACGGAGGGAAAGTTGATGCGATTATCATGTGGATTATTAATGTCACTTGGTCTATACCAACGCTGCTCTTAGTTATTGCAATTACTTTAGCTTTAGGGAAAGGTTTCTGGCAGGTCTTTATTGCAGTTGGCTTAACTATGTGGGTTGAGGTGGCTAGAGTTGTAAGAGGGCAAATTATTAGTGCAAAAGAAATGCAATATGTAACTGCTGCTAGAGCTTTAGGGTTTAATGATTATAGAATTATTACTAAGCACATTTTGCCTAATATAATGGCTCCAATTATTGTGATTTCTGCAGCCAATTTTGCTGGAGCGATTTTAATTGAAAGTGGGTTGAGCTTTTTAGGTATTGGAGCACAGCCTCCAATGGCAAGTTGGGGAGCAATGATAAAAGATCATTACAATTATATAATTTTGGGTAAACCTTATTTAGCTATGATTCCTGGCTTATGTATTATGGTTTTAGTAATGGCTTTTATGTTAATAGGTAATGCATTGAGAGATGCATTAGATGTGAAATCATAAATTATCGCATCGCTTCTATTTCAGTATTAGTATCCGAAATAAATTGTAAAACTTCATTTCTACCAATAGCTTTAGATGATGATGTTACAAAATAGTTTGGTACTTCTTCCCATGTTTTAAGAAGTACTTCGCAATAGGCTTCTACATTTCGATCTATTGCCATTGGTTTTAGTTTATCGGCTTTTGTGAAAATAATAGAAAAAGGAATCTGGCTTACACCTAGATATTCCATGAATTCTAAATCTATTTTTTGAGGCTCATGTCTTATGTCTACTAAAACAAAAGCAGAGACTAATTGTCGCCGTTTTTCAAAATAGTTAGTAATAAATTTCTGAAATTTCCGTTTTGCAGTTTTAGAGACTTTTGCATATCCGTATCCAGGTAAATCAACTAAAAACCATTCTTTGTTAATCATAAAATGATTTATGAGCTGGGTTTTCCCAGGTCTTCCAGATGTTTTAGCTAAGTTTTTATGGTTTGTTAGCATATTTATTAATGAGGACTTTCCTACATTACTCCGTCCAATGAATGCATATTCTGGTATCTGATTGTTTGGACATTTGTCCACATCAGAATTGCTTAATATAAATTCGGCAGTTTTTATAATCATAATAGTTCTTGAGATTAGTAGTTTATAGAACTATAACTTTTTATTGGCCAACCAATTGTTCATAATTTGGTTGAACTCATTAGGATGTTCCATCATAGCTGCGTGGCCACATTTGTCTATCCAGAATAATTCTGATTCTGGTAAAAGTTCATTAAATTCTATTGCAACTTCAGGAGGTGTGACAGTGTCATTTTTCCCCCAAATAATGCAAATAGGTAGTTTCATTTTAGGTAAATCCTTAGCCATATTGTGTCTAATAGCACTTTTAGCAATAGCAAGTGTTTTTATAAGCTTATGCCTGTCATTTACAGTTTCATAAACTTCGTCAACAATGTCTTTTGTTGCTACATCAGGATCATAGAATACTTCTTGAGCTTTTTTCTTAATAACCTCGTAATCACCACGTTTAGTGTATCCGCCACCCATAGCGCTTTCATATAAACCAGAGCTTCCAGTAATAATAAGTGCTTTTACTTTCTTTGGATACAATTTTGTATGGTAAAGGCCAATGTGTCCGCCAAGTGAATTTCCAAGCAAAATAACCTCGTCAAAGCCCTTGAATTCTATAAAGTCATATAAATATTTCGCAAAACTTTTTACATTAGTCTTGAGTAAAGACATGGTGTAAATAGGAAGTTCAGGAATTAAAACTTTATAGCCTTTTCCGCTAAAATAATCTGTGACAGCATCAAAATTACTTAATCCACCCATCAATCCATGAAGCACAATTATTGGTGTGCCCTCTCCAACTTCAATATACCTGTAGTCTTTCTCTTTCTTTAAACGATGCGCCATGTATTAGTTAGTGATTTTCGTCAAAAACAAATATAAGTATTTCCGTTAAAACATTCACATATTATTTAAGTCTACAGATTAGAGTTTAACTTAAGATGTTAACAATAGAATTGGGTTTCTGAAACAAAATTTTAGAGTGCTGAAATAGAGGGTTTTGTGTTGAATGTTATTTGCGTTTTCAGCCCGTATTTAATGCTAAAATATAAATTTATTAACAAAAGTGGGGTGAAGTGGTAAATAGTGGTATATTTTTCAATATATTTGAATCTTAATCGTTACTGTTACTAAATCAATCATATTGAACCCTTTAATTGGAACATACGAGTGTAAAGTGGATGCAAAAGGAAGGCTAATGCTTCCTGCTGCAATAAAGAAGCAGTTGTTGTCTATGTTGCAAAATGGTTTTGTTTTAAAACGAGCGGTTTTTCAACCGTGTTTAGAACTATATCCTATGAGTGAATGGGAAGTGTTGATGCAAAAAGTGAATAAGCTTAATCGATTTAAGAAGAAGAATAATGATTTTATTCGTCGATTTACAGCTGGTTTAAAACAAGTTGAAGTTGATGCTGCTGGCCGATTACTAATACCTAAAGATCTTGTAGCTTTTTCAGGGATTACCAAAGATATCGTGGTGGCTTCGGCAATAAATATTATTGAAATTTGGGATAAAGATAAATATGAACAAGCTATTGATGATGCAACAGGGGACTTTGCGGATTTAGCTGAAGAAGTGATGGGACAAGATGAAGGCGATGGAATATCATAATCCAGTTTTATTAAAAGAAACCGTTGATGGTTTGAATATTAAACCTGACGGGATTTACGTTGACGCAACCTTTGGTGGTGGTGGTCATAGTAAAGAAATATTAAAGCGTTTAGGGGCGGAAGGAAAGTTATTTGCTTTTGATCAAGATAAAGATGCGCTTTTAAATGCAATTGATGATGATCGATTTGCATTGATTAATGAAAACTTTAGATACATAAAACGTTTTTTAAGGTTTTATGGAGTAAAACAAGTTGATGGAGTTTTGGCAGATTTTGGCGTGTCTTCTCATCAGTTTGATGTCGCGGAACGCGGGTTTTCAACACGTTTTGAAGCTGATTTGGATATGAGGATGAATCAAGATGATAGTTTGTCTGCGTATCATGTTGTAAATGAATATGATGAAGAGCAAATCAAAGAAGTTTTGTTTCGGTATGGAGAATTGAGACAAGCTTCTGCAATGGCTAAAGCAATTGTTGAAGAAAGAAAAAATGGTGAAATTAAAACGAGTGAGCAGTTAAAAGTGACACTCAAAAAATTTCTTAATCATAAAAAAGAGAATAAGGTGCTAGCTCAAATCTATCAAGCGATTAGAATTGAAGTAAATCAGGAGATTGAGGCATTAAAGGAGTTTTTGCAACAAACACCTGAGGTGCTAGTGAAAGACGGAAGGTTGAGTATGATATCTTATCATTCTTTGGAAGATAGATTGGTAAAACGTTTTATAAGAAATGGATTGTTTGAAGGAGAACCAGAGCGTGATGTTTTTGGAAATTTTGAAGTTCCACTTAAAAAAGTTGGCGGCTTAATTGTTCCATCAAAAGAAGAAATAGCTCATAATAATAGAGCACGAAGTGCAAAACTTCGTATTGCTGAGAAATTATGAAAAAGAATATTTACGGCATATTAAGAGGTAAGTTTTTAGTGAGTGATGACTCTTTTAAAAACTGGAGGATCATCATTTTTATATCTGTATTAGCAATAATAATGATTGCAAGTTCACACAGTGCAGATCAAAAAGTATATGAGATTGCAAGACTAAAAAATGAAGTAAAAGAATTCAGGTCGGCATTTGTTGACGGGAGATCAAAATTGATGAGACTTAAAATGGAATCGTCAATTATAAATAAACTAGCAGTAAAAGGAATTAAAATATCTGAGATTCCACCAAAAAAAATAAAAGTTAAATCACTGAATTGATAACGTGGCAATAACCGAAACTAACATATTAAACAGATTGTATTTCGTAGCTGGCAGTATGTTTGTCTTCGCGCTTGCTGTGGTGTTTAAGCTTTGTAGTATTCAGTTTATTCAAGGAGATCAATATAGAAGTCTTGCCGAAGAACGCATTGTTAAAAATATAGAAATTCCTGCAAATAGAGGTAATGTGTATTCTGCCGATGGTAGTTTGTTGGCGACCTCAATCCCTAAATATGATATTCGTTTAGATGTAATTCAACCTAAGCAGGAAATTTTTAATGAGCTCATAAAGCCTTTATCAGATTCATTGTCAAAATATACAGGTAAGTCATCTAGCTATCATCAGAATAGTATAGAAAAAGCACGTGCTAATAGGAATCGTTATTTTCTTTTAGCTCGAAATATTAGTTATTCAAATTATATAAGAATTCGAAATTTTCCGATGTTAAATCTTGGCGCAATAAGAGGAGGACTCATTGTAGAGCAAACAACAAGACGTGAGCATCCAATGGGTGGAATTGCTGAACGTACTATTGGTTATGAGAAAATTGATGCAGACGGAAAAGTAACTAGACCAGGGATTGATGGTGCATTTGGGATAAAATATTTGCGAGGAACTAATGGTAAAAGATTAAAACAAAAAATAGGGAATGGCCAATGGAAACCTATTGTAGATTATAACCAGGTTGAACCTCAAGATGGTTATGATGTTTATACTACTATTGATGTAAATATTCAAGATATAGCACATCATTCTTTATTAGGCCAATTAGAGAAATATGAAGCAGAACATGGGTGTGCTGTAGTGATGGATGTTAAAACAGGAGAGATTAAAGCAATCTCGAATTTGGGGAGAAACAAAAATGGAAAGTATTACGAACGCCTCAACTATGCAGTTGGAGAAAGTCATGAGCCTGGCTCTACATTTAAAGTAATGGCTTTAATGGCTGCTTTAGAAGATAAAGTCATTGACACGTCAACAATCGTAGATACTAAAAATGGTGTAAAACGATTTTATAAGTATAATATTCATGATTCGCATCATGGAGGATATGGTAAAATTTCTGCCGCTCGCGCTTTAGAAGTGTCATCAAATATTGGTTTAGCTACACTTATAGATGATAATTATTCAAAGCAACCGAAGAGGTTTGTTAATAGGCTTAAAAGCTGGAAACTTCATGAAACTTTAGGTGTGTCTATCATAGGTGAAGGAGAGCCTGATATTCCTGAGCCAGGTGATGATAAATGGAGTAAAAATGCCTTGCCGTCAATGGCTTATGGTTATGGGTTAGAAATAACGCCTTTACAAACACTAGCGTTTTATAATGGCATAGCAAACAATGGTGAAATGATAAAACCAAGGTTTATCAAAGCGGTTAAAGAATTTGATAGGGAAATTGAGGTTTTTAATAAAGAAGTGATTAATCAAAAAATATGTTCAGATAAGACCTTAAATGAAATTCGAGAAATTTTAAAAAACGTAATTATTCGTGGGACAGGAAAAAGAATGTATTCTGAGAATTTCTCTATGGCAGGAAAAACAGGAACAGCCAGAATAGAGTATTGGATGAAAGATTGGGAGAAAAACCCGAGATACATCTCATCTTTTGCCGGCTACTTTCCAGCAGATAACCCTAAGTATTCTTGCATTGTAGTGATTCATAGGCCGAGCACTAAAGTGGGGTATTATGGTGCAGATGTGTCTGGTCCAGTTTTTAAAAGAATAGCTCAAAAAATATATACAGAAACACCTTTAATTGACGAGATCGAGTCTTTAGAGGTGGTTGATAATAAAGTTGATGATGAGTTTGAGTTGTACTATGAAACTGCTCAAAAGTATAAAACAATAATGCCTAATGTGGTTGGTTTGCCAACAATGGATGCATTGGCTTTGTTAGAAAATATAGGGCTTAAAGTTAAAATAAAAGGGGTTGGTACTGTAAAGTCACAATCAATTAATAAAGGAAATAAAGTGAAACCAAATCAAATCGTTGTCATAGGGCTTTAATGATGCAACTAAAAGATATATTATATAAGGTTACCATTAATGCTGTTGTAGGCAGTACAAGTCTAGATGTAAATAGGATACATTTTGATTCTCGACAAGTATCTATTGGTGACGTTTTTATTGCTATTAAAGGAACGATAATCGATGGACATCAGTTTATTGAGATGGCTATTGATAAAGGAGTAATTGCTGTTGTTTGTGAAAAGCTTCCGTCTCAATTAAAAGATGGGATTACTTATATTGAAGTAGAAAGTGCTAGTCAAGCTTTGGCGTTTATGGCTTCTAATTTTTATGGTAATCCTTCAGAAAACTTACGATTGGTTGGTGTAACAGGTACCAATGGAAAAACAACTATTGTTACTTTACTATATCAGTTGTTTAAAAAAGCAGGCTATAAAGTTGGGTTGTTGTCAACAGTTAAAATTATGGTTGATAATACCGAATATAAAGCCACGCATACAACTCCAGATTCTTTAACAATTAATAACTATTTAAAGTTGATGAATGATGAGGGGGTTGAGTTCTGCTTTATGGAAGTGAGTTCACATGGAGTTCATCAAAATAGAACTGAAGGCTTACATTTTGAAGGAGGAATTTTCACCAATATAACACATGACCATTTAGACTATCATAAAACGTTTGCTGAATATCGTGATGTTAAGAAATTGTTTTTTGATCATTTGCCTAAACATGCATTTGCTTTAGTCAATATTGATGATAAAAATGGCTTAATAATGCTTCAAAATACACAAGCTAAAAAATATACTTATGCACTTAAAACTTATGCTGATTATAAAGCACAAATTTTAGAGAATGAGTTTAGTGGATTACTATTAAAGCTTAATGAAAGTGAATTATGGACGAAACTTATAGGAAATTTTAATGCTTATAATGTTACTGCAATTTTTGGTGTTGCAGAATTATTGGGTCTTGAAAAAGTAGAAATTCTAAGATTGATTAGTGAATTGGAAAGTGTTAGTGGACGTTTTCAATATCTTATTTCTAGTAAAAAGATAACAGCCATTGTCGATTATGCTCACACGCCAGATGCGCTCAAGAATGTATTAGAAACGATAAATAGCATTCGAACAAATAATGAAGAGTTAATTACTGTTGTGGGATGTGGAGGAGATCGAGATAAAATGAAGCGCCCAAAAATGGGGCATATTGCCTCAACTTTAAGTACAAAGGTCATCTTTACAAGTGATAATCCTAGAAGTGAAATACCAGAGATCATAATTGAAGATATCGAAAAGGGGGTTGAGCCACAAAATTTTAAAAAAACAATGTCCATAGTTAACCGTAAACAAGCCATTAAAACAGCATGTCAGTTGGCGAATTCCAATGATATTATTTTAATAGCGGGAAAAGGACATGAGAATTATCAAGAAATTAATGGACAACGTTTCGATTTTGATGATTACAAAATTGTTGAAGAATTTTTAACGCAGTTAGAAAAATAATATGTTATACTACTTATTTGAATATTTAGAAAATGAGTTCCAGTTTCCTGGAGCATCACTATTTGGGTTTCTAACATTTAGAGCTGCCATTGCAATAATTCTGTCGCTTTTAATTTCTACAATTTTTGGTAAACGAATCATTCGTTTTTTACAAAAAAAACAAGTTGGTGAAACAATAAGAGATCTTGGGCTTGAAGGTCAGGTTGAAAAAGCAGGAACACCAACCATGGGAGGAATTATTATCATTTTAGCGACACTTATTCCTGTGTTATTATTAGCTAAGCTTGAAAACATCTATATCATCCTTCTTATTGTGACTACAATTTGGATGGGAACGATAGGGTTTATAGATGATTATATCAAAAAATTTAAGAATAATAAAGAAGGTTTAAAAGGACGTTTTAAAGTTCTTGGTCAAGTTGGTTTAGGGATTATTGTTGGCGCTACAATGTATTTTCATGATGACGTAACCATTAAAGAAAAATTGCCTCAGGAACAACAAACAGTGCTTTTAGCAGAGCATCCAGATGCTTCTCCATCTCAACTTTTTAAAGTTGAAGAAAAGTCAACAAAAACAACGATTCCTTTTGTTAAAGGAAATGAATTTGATTATGCCAATTTGATAACATGGATTAGTCCTAGTTTAGGAAAGTATGCTTGGATTGTTTTCATATTAGCAGCCATATTTATTATTACAGCAGTATCTAATGGTGCAAATTTAACAGATGGAATAGATGGTTTAGCAGCAGGAACCTCTGCAATTATAGTGTTAACATTGGGGCTTTTTGCATGGGTTTCTGGTAATATCATTTTTTCTGATTATCTGGATATCATGTACATACCCAGAGTTGAGGAAATTACAATTTACATCGCTGCGTTCGTAGGTGCTCTCATTGGTTTTTTGTGGTACAATGCATATCCAGCACAAGTTTTTATGGGTGATACAGGAAGTTTAACAATTGGCGGTATTATCGCTGTAATCGCAATAGCTGTACGTAAAGAATGGCTTATTCCTGTATTGTGTGGAATCTTTTTAGCTGAAAATCTATCTGTTATGATGCAGGTTAGTTATTTCAAGTACACAAAGAAAAAATTTGGTGAAGGTCGACGCGTTTTTAAAATGGCGCCTTTGCATCATCATTATCAGAAGTCTGGATACCATGAAAGTAAAATTGTTACACGGTTTTGGATTGTAGGAATCCTTTTAGCAATCATATCAATCGTGACATTGAAAATTAGATAGATGAAAAGGTTAGTGATTCTTGGAGGAGGAGAAAGCGGTATTGGAACAGCGCTTTTAGGGAAAGCAAAAGGCTTCCAAGTTTTTGTTTCTGATATAGGTAAGATTAAAGAAAAATATAAAGAAGTTCTTATACATAATGAGATTGAATTTGAGGATAGTGAGCATACAGAAAAAAAGATTCTGAATGCTGATATTGTCATGAAAAGTCCAGGGATTCCAGATACAGTAACTCTAGTAAAACAAATTAGAGAACAGGGAATTGTTATCGTTTCTGAAATTGAATTCGCTTCAAATTTCACTAATGCAATTACTGTTGGAATTACAGGGAGCAATGGTAAAACAACCACAGCTAGTTTAACACATCATTTGTTAAAGCAGCAGTTGAATGTTGGTTTGGCAGGTAATATTGGAGATAGTTTTGCGAAACAAATTTTGGAGCATAATTATTCAAACTATGTGCTAGAGATTAGCAGTTTTCAGTTGGACGATATTATTGATTTTAAACCACATATTGCGGTTTTAACCAATATCACACCAGATCACTTAGATCGATATGATTATCAGTTTGAAAATTATATCGCTTCAAAGTTTAGAATTGCTAAAAATCAAACTAAGAATGATTATTTCATTTATGATGCAGATGATGAAGTGATTTTAAAATGGTTGGAAGTGCACCCAATTCAATCCACATTATTGCCATTTTCATTAACTAAAATGATTGAAAATGGAGCGTATTTAGATAAAGAGAATATTAAAATAACAATAGATAATAACCAAATAATTATGCCAACAAAAAATTTAGCATTAGAAGGTAAACATAATATTAAAAATGCAATGGCTGCATCAACTGTAGCGCATTTGTTGAAAATTAGAAAGCAGACTATTAGAGAGAGTCTAGAAAACTTTCAAGGGGTTGAGCATCGTTTAGAGAATGTGCTAAAAATTAATAAAGTACAATACATTAATGATTCTAAAGCAACTAATGTAAATGCAACATATTATGCATTAGAGAGCATGGATGCACAAACAGTTTGGATCGTTGGTGGTACAGATAAAGGAAATGATTATCAAGAGTTGTTTCAGTTTGTAAATGAAAAAGTAAAAGCAATTATTTGCTTAGGTGTTGACAATGAGAAATTGATGAGGAATTTTGGAAATATGGTTGATGTCATTGTCGAAACACAGTATATGAATGAAGCTGTTAAAATTGCCTATAAAATTGCTGAAGCGGGTGAAAATGTATTGTTGTCACCAGCGTGTGCAAGTTTTGATCTCTTTGAGAATTATGAAGATAGAGGTCGTCAATTTAAAAATGCAGTAAGAAATTTGTAAAATAAAAACGTGCAAGTACTATTTAATAACATAAAGGGAGATCGATTAATTTGGGCAATTGCAGCTTTGTTGGCAATTTTCTCATTCCTACCTGTGTATAGTGCAGCAAGTAATTTAGCTTATGTTGGAGGTTCGGGAAATACCTTTAGTTTTTTTGTAAAACATTTTATGCATCTCTTTTTAGGATTTGCTATTATGTATGGTGTTCATAAAATTCCATACCGATATTTTAGAGGATTGTCAATGGTAATGATCCCAATTGTTACTGTTTTGCTTATCGTAACAATGCTTCAAGGCACAACAATTGATGGCGCAAACGCAAGTCGGTGGATACAAATTCCGTTTGTAGGAATGTCTTTTCAAACCTCTACGTTAGCGGCTGTTGTTTTAATGGTTTATGTTGCACGCTATTTGTCTAAAATTCAGGATAGAAAAGTGATGTTTGTGGAAACACTATTGCCACTATGGGTTCCCGTATTTTTTATACTAGTACTTATATTACCAGCTAATTTCTCTACAACTGCTATCATGTTTTTAATGGTAATGATGCTGGCTTTTATTGGAGGTTATCCAGTGAAATATCTTGCAGTAGTCATTGGAACAGGGATTGTTGCTTTAATCTTGTTTGTGTTAGTCGCTAAAGCTTTTCCCGATGCAATGCCTAATCGAGTTGATACCTGGATAAGTCGCGTTGAAAACTTTGCTAATGGAGAAGATACCGAAGCAGATTATCAAATTGAGAAGGCAAAAATTGCTATTGCTTCTGGTGATATATTTGGTCGAGGTCCTGGAAAAAGTCAACAAAAGAATTTTTTACCACAATCATCTTCAGATTTTATTTTTGCTATTATTATTGAAGAATATGGACTTTTAGGAGGATTGTTTCTTTTGGTTCTATATTCTTGGTTGTTATTTAGAATTGTGATTGTATCACAAAAATCAGATACTGTTTTTGGAAAGTTACTTGTTTTAGGTGTTGGTTTACCAATTATATTTCAGGCACTCATTAATATGGCTGTTGCTGTAGAGCTATTTCCAGTAACTGGTCAAACTTTGCCTTTGATTAGTAGCGGAGGAACTTCTATTTGGATGACTTGTTTAGCCATAGGTATCATATTGAGTGTGAGTGCTAAAAGAGAACAAATAAAAGAGCAAGAGATAAATGAAGATAATCCATTAGAAATTTTAAGTGAAACGATTTAATGAGTAACTATAAAATCATATTATCTGGAGGCGGAACAGGAGGACATATTTATCCTGCAATTGCTATTGCAAATGAATTGAAATCTCGATTTCCAGATGCTAAGTTTTTATTTGTTGGAGCTCTAGATCGTATGGAAATGGAAAAAGTACCTCAAGCTGGTTATGAAATCGAAGGACTTTGGATCTCAGGGATTCAACGTAAGTTGACTTTAAAAAATCTTACATTCCCATTTAAATTATTAATTAGTTTGCTGCGTTCTCGTAAGATTATAAAAACATTTCAGCCAAATGTAGTGATTGGTACAGGTGGATTTGCAAGTGGCCCTTTACTTAAGATGGCAATATCAAAAGGAGTGCCTAGTTTAATTCAAGAGCAAAACTCTTATCCAGGAATAACCAATAAACTATTAGCTAAAAAGGTGAATAGAATATGTGTTGCATACGAAGGTTTAGAAGCTTATTTCCCAAAAGAAAAAATCGTATTAACTGGTAATCCTATTCGTGAAGATTTATTAGATATTGAAAATAAGCATATTGAAGGTAAAGACGCGTTTACATTAATTCATAGTAAGCATACACTTTTAATTTTAGGTGGTAGCCTAGGCGCAAGACGAGTTAACCAATTAATCGAGAATGAACTTGAGTATTTTCAATCACAAAATATTCAGTTGATTTGGCAGTGTGGAAAACTATATTACAATCAATACAAGCAGTATAATGCATTAGAGAATGTACAAGTTCATGCATTTTTGAATAACATGGATATGGCTTATGCTGCTGCAGATGTTATTATCTCAAGAGCTGGAGCAAGTTCAGTTTCTGAACTTTGTATTGTTGGTAAACCAGTAATTTTTATTCCGTCACCTAATGTGGCTGAAGATCATCAAACCAAAAATGCAAAAGCAATTACTGATAAGAATGCTGCAATTTTGATAAAAGAAAATGAGTTAGATTCAGAATTTGAAAATCATTTTACTGAGTTAATGCTCTCTTTAGAAAAAAGGGAAGAATTAGGACAAAATATAAAGCAATTAGCATTAGTAAATGCTACAAAAGATATAGTAGACGAAGTAGAAAAACTTTTAAAAAGTAAATGAATTTAAAACAAGCAAATAACGTTTATTTTATAGGTATTGGAGGCATTGGTATGAGTGCTTTGGCTCGCTATTTTGTGGCCAAAGGATTAAATGTAGGTGGATATGATAAAACAAAAACAGATATTACAAATGCCTTAGAAGATCTAGGTGTTTTGATTCATTTTGAAGATGGTATTAAGCACATTGATAATCGTTTTTTAAATGTAGAAACAACTCTTATTGTATATACGCCTGCAATTCCAAATACACATAAAGAGTTTAATTATTTTAATTCTAACGGTTTTCAGGTTATGAAACGCTCGCAAGTCTTAGGTGAAATTACTAAACAAACATTTTGTCTGGCTGTTGCTGGAACCCATGGAAAAACAACAACAACAAGTATTTTAGGTCATTTGTTAAATGAATGTAATGTAGCCGTTACAGCTTTTTTGGGTGGAATTAGTGAAAATTATAATTCTAATCTCATCTTAAAGGGAACAGATGTAACTGTTGTAGAAGCAGATGAATTTGATCGTTCATTTTTAGCCTTGTCACCAGATTTTGCTTGCATTACATCAATGGATGCAGATCACTTAGATATCTATGGTGATGCTTCCGAATTAGAAAAGTCTTTTGTAGATTTTTCTGAAAAAATAAAACCTAACGGAAAACTGTTCGTAAAAAACGGATTACCAATTAAGGGTATTTCCTATGGTATTGAAGATGATTCAGATTATTCAGTAAAAAATATAAAAATAATAAATGGTAGTTATGTGTTTGATGTGAAAACACCAAATGCGCTACTAGAAAATTTCAAATTTAACCTACCTGGTAGACATAATCTGTCGAATGCATTAATAGCCTTGGCGATGTCTGTTGAATACGGTCTCCCTCAACCGCAGCTCGCCAAAGCTTTAGCATCATATAAAGGTGTGAAAAGACGTTTTACCTACCAGATTAAAACTGATGACTTAGTGTATATAGACGATTATGCTCATCATCCGGAAGAAATTAAGGCTGTCCATCAAGCAGTGAGAGAAATGTATCCAGATAAAAAAGTACTGGCTATTTTTCAACCACATCTATTTAGTAGAACAAAAGATTTTGCTAATGAATTTGCAGATAGCTTATCAAAGTTTGATGAGGTGATTTTATTAGATATCTATCCTGCCAGAGAATTACCAATTGAAGGGGTCAACTCACAATGGTTATTAGATAAAATTAGAAATGATAATAAGCAATTAGTTCAAAAGTCAGAATTGATTCAAACGATAAGTTTATCAAATGCATCAGTAATTTTAACTATTGGAGCTGGAGATATTGGAGAAGAAGTTAAACACATTAAAAAAGCATTGAGTATTGCGAGTTAATTATAGCTACATAAAAGTTGTATTGCTGCTAGTTTTAGTCGTTTTTTTGTATGCGTTTTCATCAGTTAGAAATTCGGCTAGAAGAGTTGATTCTCCAAATATAAAATTTGTTGGAGATGACAATCTTTTCGTTACACATGAGACTGTTAGTAAATTGTTAATACAAAATCAAGAGAGTGTTACAAATAAGCCTAAAGATATTATAGATTTGAATGAATTAGAATCTGCCCTAAACTCTAATCCAATGATTAAGCAAGCACAAGTGTTTATGAGTGTTGATGGCTTAATCACTGCTGAAATTGAACAGAAAAAACCTATTGCAAGAGTAAGCACAAATGCATCTTATTACGTTGATGAGACTGGCTCGTTTATGCCTTTATCAACAAATTATACTGCACGTGTGCCACTTGTTACTGGTTATATTGAGAAGAATGATTTAGCAAATGTGTATGCTATTGCTAAAAAAATTCGAGATGATGAATTTTTGATGAAACATGTTGTTGAGATTCATCAAAACCAGAATAAAACTATCGATTTAAAATTTAGATCTCATGATTTTAAGATCCATTTAGGGACATTAAAATTATTAGATAAAAAAATAAATAATTTGAAAGCTTTCTACAAGAAAGCACTAGAAGATAAAATACTAGATAATTATAAGCTAGTTAATTTAAAATTTGATAAGCAAGTGATTTGCACCAAAAAGTAAGTAATGGAAAATAATAAAATTTCAGTAGGACTCGATATTGGAACCACAAAGATTGTGGCAATGATTGGTAGAAAGAATGAATATGGCAAGGCCGAAATTTTAGGAATTGGAAAATCCAAAAGTTTAGGAGTACATAGAGGTGTTGTTAATAATATTACGCAAACAATTCAGTCTATTCAACAAGCAGTTCAAGAAGCTGAAGCTGAGGCTGGATTGAAAATTGAAGACGTAACTGTTGGTATTGCTGGACAGCATATTAGAAGTTTGCAGCATAGTGACTATATCACTAGAGCTAATTCGGAAGTGGTTATTGATGAAGAGGATATAGATCTTTTAATCAATCAAGTACATAAATTAGTAATGCTTCCTGGGGAAGAAATTATTCATGTGTTACCTCAAGAGTATAAAATTGATGGCCAAGCAGAAATTAAAGAGCCTATTGGAATGTATGGAGGACGACTTGAAGCTAATTTTCATGTTGTTGTAGGTCAAGTATCTTCGATTAGAAATATTGGTCGTTGTGTGAAGAGTTCTGGTTTAGAATTAGAAGGGATAACCTTAGAGCCTTTAGCATCTGCAAATGCAGTGTTAAGTCAAGAAGAAAAAGAAGCAGGAGTTGCATTGATTGATATTGGTGGAGGAACTACAGATTTAGCGGTTTTTAAAGATGGAATTATTCGTCATACTGCTGTAATTCCTTTTGGAGGAAATGTAGTAACTGAAGATATTAAAGAAGGCTGCTCTATTATTGAAAAACAAGCAGAGTTGCTTAAAATAAAATTTGGTTCTGCTTGGCCAGGAGAAAATAAAGATAATGAGATTGTTTCTATTCCTGGATTGCGTGGTCGTGAACCTAAAGAGATAACACTCAAAAATCTATCTAAGATTATTCATGCACGCGTAGTCGAAATTGTAGAACAAGTATATGTCGAGATTAAAAATTATGGTCACGAAGAGCAAAAGAAGAAATTGATTGCAGGTATCGTGTTAACAGGAGGTGGAAGCCAATTAAAACATTTAAAACAGTTAGTTGAATATATTACAGGAATGGATACTAGAATTGGATATCCAAACGAACACTTAGCAGGAGATAGTGATGACGATATTGCTAGCCCTTTGTTTGCAACAGCTGTTGGTTTAGTAATGGACGGATTAAAACGTCAAGAACGAAAATGTGCAGAGAAAGAAGTTGAACAAATGGTTGAAACAAATTCTGAAGAAAATGTATCGCATGAAGAAGATATAATTCAGCAACCAAAAAAGGACCGTAAATCCTTTTTAGATAAGTTAACAGAACGCGTTAAAGATTTTTTAGATAACGCAGAATAAATAATTTCATACATTTTCGATTGGGTAGGACTGTCGAAAATATTTGGGGAAATAAGAGTATAAATAGAGTAAAAGAAATTTTATGAGCAACAACAATGAGTTAGGCAACATTGCATTTGATTTACCAAAAAACCAATCAAACGTCATTAAGGTGATTGGAGTTGGTGGAGGAGGAAGTAACGCAATTAATCACATGTTTTTACAAGGGATTAAAGGTGTTGATTTCGTAATATGTAACACTGATGCCCAAGCACTACAAAACAGTGGTGTCCCGAACAAAATCCAATTAGGAGTTAATTTAACTGAAGGTTTAGGTGCAGGCGCAAACCCAGAAGTAGGAGAACAGGCAGCTGTAGAAAGTTTAGAAGATTTGCGTCGTATGTTAGATACCAATACTAAAATGGTATTTATCACAGCAGGAATGGGTGGAGGAACAGGAACAGGTGCTGCCCCAGTTATAGCGAAACTTGCCAAAGAATTAGATATTTTAACTGTTGGTATTGTGACAATGCCTTTTCAATTTGAAGGTAAAACAAGAAATGAACAGGCTCAAGTAGGTGTTGAAACCCTTCGTGCACATGTCGATTCTTTAGTGGTTATTAATAATAATAAACTACGTGAAGTTTATGGTAATTTAGGTTTTAAAGCTGGTTTCTCAAAAGCAGACGAGGTCTTGTCTACGGCTTCAAGAGGAATAGCAGAAGTAATTACACACCATTACACACAAAATATTGATTTACGTGATGCAAAAACCGTATTAAGTAATAGTGGAACAGCAATTATGGGGTCTTCTACAGCTTCTGGGAAAACCAGAGCACAAGAAGCGATTATGAGTGCTTTAGATTCTCCATTACTAAATGATAATAAAATTACAGGAGCTAAAAACGTACTGTTGCTTATCGTTTCAGGTTCTCAAGAAATAACTATTGATGAAATAGGAGAAATTAATGATCATATCCAAACAGAAGCGGGTCATGGTGCTAACATTATTATGGGTGTTGGTGAAGACGAATCCTTACAAGAATCTATTTCTGTAACGATCATTGCGACAGGTTTTGATATAGATCAACAGTATGAAATTTCTAATACTGAACAGAAGAAAGTCGTTCATGCTTTAGAAGATGATAGAAATGATGATGTATATGTAAAAGAGAGTGATCCTGCCATTATCACACCAGACATTATTCTTGAAATAGAAGAAGATAATACACCAGAAGTTGTTGTTCATACATTGATGGCTGATGAAGATGACATTAATGAAGTTACAGATAATTTAGAAACTAATTTAATAGCAACGACAGATATAATAAAAAATATTAATGTCGTTTATGATGAGGTTTTAGATCATAAGCTTGTAGAAGATGATTTCATTATTACTCCAGTTCAAGAAGTAAAGGAAGCCGTTGTAGAAGATATTGAAGAAGAGCAAATCACATTAACTTTTGACTTGCCATTATCTTTTGGTGCTTCAGAAGAAGAGGTTGTAGAAGATATCACAGAAGAGAAAACAATTTTTGCTTTAGATGAAGAGGTGAAGGATATGGAAGTTAATGAGCATATTGAGGTTGTTCCTGTAACTGAAGCTAATGAAGAAGGTGAAAAACGTTATGCTTTAGATGATTTTATGACTTATGAATCTGCTATGAATGATAAAGGGGCCAAGGTAAAAGTGCAACCAGAGGTTGAAGAGGAAATTGTATTTGAGAAAAAAATTATTGAATCTGAAGTAAGCGAAAGTGAAGTTGGAGAGGATATTGATCCAATGAATAGTCCTATTTCAGAATTGCTAAAAGAAAGAGCAGATGAGAGACGTCGCAAGATGAAAGATTTCAATTACAAATTCAATACAGCTAAAATAGATGAAATTGAAAAAGAACCTGCATACAAAAGGCAAGGTGTGAATTTAGAGGATGCACAGCATTCATCAGAAACCAACGCTTCTAGAACATCGGTGACTACAGATGACAACGATGATATTCAATTAAGAAGTAATAATTCATTTTTACACGACAACGTAGATTAATAGCAAATTTAGTTTAGTGTTTCACACTTTGTTAAACCCGAAAAGTTGAGATAGACTTTTCGGGTTTTTTATAGACTAATGCAATGCTACATTCTTCTATAAAAACACTGACTTTTTTCATATCTTCGTGTTTTAAATTAATTCACATATTATGAGTTTACAAAATGATGTAATGACTGCAATGAAAGCAGCAATGAAAGGAAAAGATCAAATAGCTTTAGAAGCACTTAGAGCGGTGAAATCTGCTATATTATTAGCTAGGACATCTACTGGTGGTGGAGAAGAATTAACGGAAGAAGAAGAGCTTAAAATACTTCAAAAGTTAGTAAAACAACGTAAAGATAGTGCTGCAATATATTTAGAACAAGATAGAAAAGATTTAGCATTACCAGAAATAGATCAAGCTGAGGTCATTAGTCAGTTTTTACCAGAAGCATTAACTGAAGAAGAGATAGAAAAAGTAGTTGTAATGACTATTGAGAGTATTGGTGCTGAAGGAATGAAAGATATGGGAAAAGTTATGGGAATCGTTAATAAAGAATTAGCAGGTCAAGCTGATGGAAAAACTATTTCTACAATTGTAAAAGCAAAATTGTTATAAATTACTGAAATTAATGGCCTCGTAGTTCAACTGGATAGAATATCAGATTTCGGCTCTGAGGGTTGGAGGTTCGAATCCTCTCGAGGTCACGAATAAATAGAAAATCTCTGTGTTAAATCAAGCTTGCTTGAATTTATAAGCAGAGATTTTCTATTTTCAAGGCGGAGCATTGAGGAAGACGACAAGGTCGTCAATCAAAGAGATTTAAATCAAGCTTGCTTGAATTTATAAGCAGAGATTTTCTATTTTCAAGGCGGAGCATTGAGGAAGACGACAAGGTCGTCAATCAAAGAGATTTAGATGAAGCTTGCTTGAATTTATAATTATAGTGTTTTTGTTTCTACAGACAGAAATTGAGAGTGTGATTAAGTTTATTAATTGACATTTAGGATTTTCTTTTTTAGTATTTTTAAAAAATGATATTAGCTTTAATTGAAACACAAGAATTCTCGCCCACACTTCGTATTATATTATTAGTCGTTTTTTTTACTGGTATAGCAGCTGTTGTTATATCACGGTTTTATGTGTTTTTTGAGCAGCAATACGCCATCAAGAATAAGCGGCCTTTCTTTGTGCACTTTTATCTTTATAAAAAAAAGCTAGGAGATAAAGAAAAACGAATTTTAAGGAATCAGTTTAGTTTTTATAAAAGGTTAAATACCACTCAAAAAGATATATTTAATCACCGAGTTGCCTCATTTATTGATGCAAAGTCTTTCTTAGGAAGGGAGGGTTTGGTAGTTACTAATGAAATGAAAGTTTTAATTGCTGCAACTTCAACAATGCTAACATTTGGTTTTAGAAACTATAGGATAGATTTAATTGAGAGAATTATAATATACCCAAATTCTTTTTATTCTCAATCAAATGATGCTGAACATAAAGGTGAATTAAATCCAAAGCTAAAAGTATTAGTGCTTTCTTGGGAAGATTTTTTAATTGGATATGATGATGAAAATGATAATTTGAACTTAGGTATTCATGAGTTTACACATGCCATTCATATAAATAGTTTGAAAAGTAGAGATATAAGCTCTTTAATATTTAAAAGTGCCTTTGGCGAACTTACAGATTTACTTACTGCTGAAGAGGAATTGAGGCAAAAACTAATTGAATCTAAATATTTTAGAGCGTATGCGTTTACCAATCAATTTGAATTTGTAGCAGTCATTGTTGAAACTTTTATTGAAACACCTCATGACTTTAAAAGACAATTCCCTAGAATTTATAATAAAACTAGGGAAATGTTAAATTTTAATTTTGCTAATTATTAATTACAACTTGAATACAGCTTGTAGCATATATTGGAAGTGATTATTGTCATAGCGATTATCTTTTTGATTAAAAGCAAATTTACCAACACTTTGTAATCGTACACCAATATTAGGGTTTATCCATATTGTTCCTCCTAATACAAGATTTGCAGAGGTGTTAAATTCATCTATAGAAAATACACCTAAACCACCACCTGCATACATGTCAAGCCAATTTACATTTTTTAGTAAATAATCAGAAAAGTAATATTTTAAATAGGTGTTTGTTGAATAGTAATTTAACTTTTCAGTAACGACACCATTGTCAATAGTAGAACCAACCTTAAATTGATTCATGGTAAAATCTTGTTCAATAGAAAGGTGTTCTGTCCATTTGTGCTGAATGGCAATTGCAAAAGGACGGCTAAATTCAAATTCTTCTAATTTTTCTACTGGATTTTGAGTTCCTAAACTTCCTACGGCATTAACTCCAACGCTAAGAAACCAAGATTGATGATCTCTAGATTGTTTTTTAGTCATCGATTGCGAATAACTGTTAAAACTTAAAAGCGAAATTAATGTTAATAATAAAATGGTTTTTTTCATGTTTATAGTATCTGAGTTAATTCAAAGATATACTTTGAATAATAAAATAACAAATAAAGACTAAAGTTTTATATTTTATATTAATTCTTTAAAAAATTCGATTTTAATTCTTTAAAAATTCGACCCCTCTCTTTATGAATAGCTGATCTATAATTTTTGTTTGTAAAATAGAGGTTTAACCGAGATGGGATAACATTTAATAAAGCATAGATTTCTAATTTTTTCTTATGGAAAGAATTCAGTTTTGATGACTTTAATCGCGTTTCAAATCTTTTAATTTTTGAGAGGTCGAGTTTAATAGTGTTGAACTCTTTTAAAAAAATAGAATGAAGAGAGAGATAAGAGTTTAAGTATTTGTGATGACTTGTTTTTAATAATTTAGGAAATGCCTTCAATAAAATTAAAGTATCATAAACAGAGCGCATGCTTATTTTAGAATAGTAGTGTGCTTTATCATTAATTTGAAAGTTGAGTATGTTGTGCGTATATAAGTGATTAGGACCAGGAATAGCAATGGTATCAATAAATTGCTTTTCATCCAAAATAACGGAACTTAAAAGTAATTTGTCGAAGGGTTTGTTGAGTACATATTTATGAAGTTCAATAGCACACAAGCCTTCATTTAAAGTTAATCTATCAAGATGTTTATGGTCGAAAAATGTAGATTTTAGTCCTGATGGTAATTTTGAGTACCCTTGATTTAATAATAAATCATAAGCTTTTAAAATCTTATTTTCTTCTATCAAGATATCAATATCTCCAATCATGCGTTCTCCAACATCTTTATAGTAGTTTCCAATGAGAAAAGCTGAGCCTTTTAAAAACACATGGTTAATATTATGTGTGTTAAAAATTGTTGCAATTAGTTTAATATCTTTAATTAATGTAAGGTTTCGGTTTCTATTAATTAAAGTAATTTCTTTTAGGTAAACTTCTAAATCTTTAGGAAGATATTGTAGTAATTCTTTACTTTTTAATCTGCAGTAAGATGTCGTTAAGACGAGGTGGTCACTAGCCACAGTTACAAATTGTTCCCAGTCTATCTGAGTTGAAACGATTTTTTGTTTTAAATCATGGTGAGGGTTTTCAAAACTCAAGATATCTGCTATCAATAGTAAGGTATCTTTGTATGTGTTTTTTACTGAAGACAAATTTTAGACGAATTATAGTTCAAAAATAACCAAAGAAATGGCTATCCTCAGATTTATGAATTAAATAGTGTATTAAATCTTGAAATGGCAAAGTCATTGTCACTATAATTAAGCTCATAGCATCTTATGTCTTTTAACCAATTCAAAAATTGAAGCGCATGGTCTTCATTAGGCGATATCCATGAATCTGGAATTAAAGTTTCTAGTATTTTTTCAGCAGAAACTTCTTTTAATTCAGATTTTTGGTCACGGTTAAATTTTACGTATACAATTTTTTTACAAGGGAAATCTGGTTTTAAATTTTCTGAACTATAAACTGGAGGGACATATTTTAGATTTACTTTTTTTGGGCCATTTTCATAAACTTCTAATGTTTCAAAATTATCAATATGAGATTCTAAAACTTTGAAAGCGCCCTTTTTTACAGATATAGCTGCTGGGTAGCGGTACAGATTTAAATCGTTATATAGCGGAGTAAAGTCGTCTGCAAGCAAATCTAAGCCGCTAGCCATAAGTAATGTTGATAATGTGCTTTTGCCATTGCCAGAATCACCAATAATCATAATTGCTTCTTTTTCATTTGTTACAGTAGAGGCATGAAATGTGGCAATCCAATTTTCTATTTTTGTATTGTGAATTGCATTTGCGAGTTCTAATGCAAATCGCCCTTGTAAAAGGTGAAACGTTTTTGATTTGTAGGTGCCTACATGGTTCTTGTTTTTGAACAAGTGTAAATCATCATCCGTTTTAAAAATATCAAATGCAATATCACAATGTATTGTATTTTCTATTTGATGATGAGCAATTTGTGGGTGAATTAAACTTTCAATTAAAGACGATTCAAAATGTAGTTTAATAATCTTATCATTAATGCGATATAATTTTTGAATATCTGTAATTGGGATTTTAAGTAAGCTCACTTTTGTAGTGTCTTTTGTAACTACAGTGTTGGCATCTTCTAAGAAGTTTGAAATCTCATTATAAATTGCTTCGCATTTGTGATCTTCAATGCCTAAAGCTTCTTTTATAGTATTGATAAAAGAAGGCTTGCTTTCTAAATTTAGAAATAAGTTAATAAGCGTGTAAAGGTCTTCGGAAACTAAAACATACCTATTAGACTTTTTAAACCATAATACTATAGTTTCGTCTAGGATATGACTATAATCCGGAGCTAAATCCGTTTTCAAAATCAATTTAGAAATTAGTCAAAAGGATTTCCTCCTGGATCTGGTGGAGAAGCTGCATGAGCTTTCTTAGGATTTAGGATAAGAAATGTACCTACAGCAGTAAGTGCAGCGTACTTACCCATTTTCTTCATGGCTTCTTTACGTGTAATTTGGTTTTGAGGGGTATTTCTTTTCATATATAGGGTATTGGCCAAAAATAAATAAAATATTGTTATTTACTTCTGTTAATGTGTTTAATTTGATTTAATACTATTCAATAATAACTTTTTGAGATTTCTTTTGAGTATTATTTTCTAGTGATACGATATATATACCAGAAGTTACGTTAGCAACATCAATACGATTTTCTAAAAGCGAGTTATCAAGTTTAGATGTCATAACCAAACGTCCTTGAATATCATATAAATTTAAAACAGTGTTTTCTAAAAGTTGACCGTTAATTACGATTTCTTTTGCTTCTTTAGATGCGTAAATATCTAAGTTGTTTAAACTGTTCTCTGATGTTGATAATGCATCTTCAGTATATCTTAAGAAGAAACGTCCTGTTCCAGATAAGTTAACATTTGGTGTAAAAACATAATCGGCATTAGTTAATAATGTAGAAGTATTTGCAATAGTATCATCTAAATAAACATCTATGGTGTTTGGTAATGAAGATTCTACAATACTAAATGTAATTTGCTCTCCCATATCAGCATTAACACCTAGAGGAATCGTTACATTACTTAAATCTGTTGAACTTAATGACTGTATTGCCATTGAGCGACCAGTATTGTTAGATACTAAATGAGAATACACATAAAATTCAGGTAAGAAACTGTTAAAAAGAGCAGCATCATAACCTGGATCTAGAGCTTGAGTTGAGTTATCGTTAAAATAGAAATCGGTATGGTAATTAGAATCTCCATTTTCAATTTGAAGTCTTAAATACTCATTGTTTTCTACTCTTCCAACAATAAAATCATCAGTTCCAGAAATATTTCTCATAGCTGGTGTAAAGTTTAATGTTGATGTGCCTTCAGCTGCAACCATAAAACCTTGTCCAGGAGCAATATTTGCTGCTGTATTTGCATTGTTAAAGTTAATGATTGTCCATCCATTATCAGCTGAACCATCATAACCATATATTCCAATAGCATTTTCATCTAAGAATGCAGCATTTTCAGTTAAGAAATCACCGCTATTAATATACGATGGGTAAGGGTTACCAATTAAATTCCATTCACTACCTGCTCCAATTGCAATATTAGCAGTAACAGTGCCAGTTTCGACATCACCAATAAATGTAAATGTAGATGTATCTGTTGATGCTGTACGATATCCTGTTCCTGCAGTTAATATGTCGCTATCATTTGCAGCTGTAAAGTTGGTATAAGCATTTGTAACATTGTCAAATGGGCCAAATAAATATGATAATGTTCCGCTAATATTTCCTGATGGAATGTTAGCATTGTTTGTTCTGAATACAGAGAATATCTGACTAGCGTTAGTTACAGGAGCAGAAACAAGATCATTATTTCCTGTCGTAGTTCCAGTTCCAGAAAGTGTATTGATATGACGTCTATACGTTACATCTCCACTTGAAGTTCCTCCAACGATTAGGCTTGAATATTCTGTAGCAATAGAGTTTAAGTATAAGTCTGCGCCAGTAATATTAACATTACCTCCTAAAGTTAAACTTTCGTTTGAATCTATTGTTAAGCTTCCACTATTTAATATTGAAATGTCCGAGCCAATAGAAAAATCAACTGAAACTGGTTGACTTCCATTAGTTAAATCTAAAGCGACATTGTCTATAATTACATTATCTGGAACTCCTGCACCAAGACTCGTTCCGTTGCTCCATTCGTTAAAACGAACATATGTTCCAGTAATATTGATATATTCTAATGTAGCTCCAGAAGCATAAACAGGTTCTAAGTCTGTAAATCCACCCTCAGTAAAACTCAATTCACCGCTAACGCTTAAATTACCAGTTCCAGAAATACCACCAGACATTTGTAAAGATTGTCCAGCATTTACTGTTAATGTATTAGCACCAGCAATACTCAGACTATTTGTGTTAAAGTTTACATCTTGGGTTACATCATTATTGATTGTAATTTCATCACCTACTAAAGGTGCATTTCCATTTGTCCATGATGCATCATTAGACCATAATCCACTAGCTGTAGAAGGAGCTTCACCACCTTGTTTACGACTTGAAGCTTGGTAATACGTTTGCATGTCTACTGTTGTGTAACCTGGATTAGCTGTAGCATTACTATCGTAAATACTTCGTCCAATAAATTCATTAGATCTAAAAGCATTTGTAGAGTTTAAATAGGTTGCGAAAAATTTGAAACTACTTGCTCCTGCAGTAGTATTCATATCTGCAAAATCAGCACTAAAATCATATGTAGGCTGTGTTGCTCCTGTAGGTGTTAATCCTAAATTTGCTACGAAAACGTGACTGCCACCTTCAACAATTTGAAATAATCCAGCAAAGCCATTGTCTAAAGCGATTGCAAAATCTGCTCCAAAACCAGGAGGGAAATTAATTGTTGATCTGTTAGTGCCATCATATCCTGAAACAGCTCTACGACCTGCATCAGCAGTATCTGTTAAACCAGAGGTAGTTGTAATACCGCCTGCTTCACTATCAATATAAAGTACTATGTGATCATTAAAATCACCAGCACCTTTTATTAAAGTAAAATCGGCTGATGTGCCAGTAAAGGCTGCAACTTCAAGGTCTCCTAAGCCTAAAGGGCCACCAAAACCATTTGAGTCATTTCCTTCATATACAACAGAAGGAAGGAAACCAGTAATTCCAAAATTATCAAAACCAGAGTATCCGCTCAAACCGTTATTTCTTACTTGTATTTCAAGACTTACAGTAGTGATCGCATTTGGTACATCAATAGTAACTGTACCACTACCATCAGCTGGGTTTCCTCCGCCACCATCAACTAAATATACGATGCCTTGACCTACACCGTCAAAAAAGACTTGGTATCTTGCATCATCGCTTAACGCGTTATAGGCTACTACCTGCCAATCGAATGTTAAATCAACATCTTCATAAAGGCTAACATCTACGGTTCCAAAAGTTGTTGTTGCAAATCCTGTAGTTCCATTTGCGCCTTCGTCATCTAAGTCATTTTCACCAAGAATATTGGCAGACATACTTACTAAGTTAATTGGTGCTGCCAAACTGATATCAATAAGACCATAGTAACCATCGCCTCCCCATGTGTTATCAAAAAGCGTAACATCGTTTGCATAGGTCCAATTTGGTAATCCGCCATCAAAATCTTGTTGCGCAATTGTTGTTGGTAAAACAGCAACATCAAAAGTGGTGCTATTCACTGTAGAGAAAACACTATCATCTGCTGTTAATACTAAAGCAGTACCTACTGCGGTATGCGTAATAGTACTAAACGTAGCTGTACCAGATACAGATGTTTCTGTTATAGGACTTACTGATAAAGTACCAGAAGATGTCATGTCTATGTCTAAATTATAATCGGTATCTAAATTCCCATTTGCATCTTGTGCTTGAACGATAACGTTAGCCATTGCAGAATTTATATCTACAATTGCTGGTGGTTGTTGGCTAAACGCTATTAGAGTCGCATCGACATCAATAGTAAAGTCATTAGAGTTAAAATCACCTAATATAAATGTTGAGTTAAATGCACTTCCAGCAGCATCTGCTGTAAAACCATTGTCATCTGAATCAACAAAGAATGATAAGACTGCATTATCGGTAAGATTGCTTGTGTTTAAATATACAGCGACAGTAATATCATCTGTAGTACCGTCAGAAATAACTAAATCTCCACTAGTAATAGCAATATCAATAAAGGTATCATCAATAGTAACACTATTTATAGTTATAGAAGCTCCGTTATCTAAAGTTACACTTTGAATATGGTCGGTCCAATCTGCAGTATTAGTTGTATGTGGTTTTAATCTAATGTTAGTTACATCAGTATCTAAACCATCACCAGAAGCGAGGTCTTCTAATGTCATTTCCATAACATTAACAGCTTCACCAGCTGTATCAGCTAGAGAACTTATGGTTGTGCTTGCGGGTTGTGCCCCTGTATCGTAAGACTCAGAATCGGAATCATTTGAAGGAGCTCCTGCTGGTGCTATACCAAAACCTGCATCACCATTAACTCCATTTGGGTCGGTATTTACTGTACTGTATCGTGTACTTGGGTCAGTCCAACCATCAAGGTCACCTGTTGTTATACCGCCATTTATTTCTATGTTTTGATTTCTAGTTGAAACACCACTACCATCCCAGCTATTTCCTGGATCAGAACCTGCCGTTCCAAAAGTATCGGTAATTGTTCCTCCAAATCTAACAACTAATGAATCATCACCATTAAATGTGAATGCTTTTAGGAAAAATACGCTACCATTGGCTAATGTCACAGTTTGCATATCTGAGGTTCCTATAACAATTACTTCACCAGCTAATAACGTTCCCGAATTAATTGTGAAATCTGTAGACGGCGCACCTCCATTAGTGCCTTTTTCTATGACTAAATTGTTTACTGAAAAATCTAAAGTAGCTCCTGTGTTATTCCAAATTTCAATTCCTTTAGGGTCCGAACCAGAGTTGGTTTCAATATATTGACTAATAATTTGTGAATAGCCTAAATTTCCAATTAATAGTAGAGCAAAAAACGAGTAAATTTTATTCATAGTAATGTATGGTTTATTAAAATTTGTCATTGTGAAAATGAACGTATTTTTAAAAATGCAAAACCAAAGGTAATAAAATGTTCTTATCAAATGATAAGTTTAGGTTAATAAACAATGAAATCCATCATCTTACCGGATTATTAATCAGTTATTTGTGCTTTGCTGTTGAGGCGTTTTCGTAGGAAACGCCCTCGCTTGAGGGCGTTTTGAATATTATTTAGTGCTTGTATTATTTAAGTAATACTTTTTTTATTGTTTTAGAATTTTTATTTAAAATGTGTATTAAATACGTGCCACTACTTAGCTTATTTACATCAATATAAGTTACATTGTTTTGAGATGTTAAATGGGTTGTTATTATTAAGCGACCTTGTAAGTCATATAAATTGAATATTGTCTTGTCTTCAAACTGTCCCTTAATAGTAATCATCTGTTCTAATTGATTTACATAAATATCAAATGTATCTTGTTCAGATTCTAGAGTATTTAATGCACTATCCATAAACCTTAAAAAGAAGTGCCCGATTCCATTAATATCGGCATTAGTTGTTACAGTATAATCTTCTTGTGTTAATAGTGTACTTGTATTGTTTTCAATATCTTCCAAGTAAACGTCTATGTTTTCAGGTAAATTAAATTCGGTAATACTAAACGTTAATTCTGACCCTTGATTAGCATTAACACCAAGAGGGATCACAGTATTTGAAACGTCATTACTATGCAATGATTGTAAGGCTATTGCTATGCCAGTATCATTTTCGGCTAAGTGAGAATATAAAGCAAAGCTAGGAGGTGTACTATTCCATATAGAAGCATCATATCCTGGATCTAAACCTAAGCTCGAATTAGCATTGAAATAGAATTCGGTAGAGAAATTATTTGTACCACTGCTAAGGTTGAGTTTTAAATATTCAAACGGATTAGAATTACGTCCAACTATAAAATCATCAGTATTACCAGTCGTTCTCATATCTGGAGTAATGCTGAAGTTACCAGCAGTTTCAGCTTCAATGAAAAAACCTTGTCCAGGAGCAATTTTTGTGTTGACATTACTATTGGCAAGATTATAAATGGTCCAGCCATTTTGCGCAGAGCCATCATAACCATATATAGCAATTGAATTTGCATCTGCAATTCCTGAAGAAATCATACTTGTTAATACAGTGCTTGCATTTATATAGCTAGGATATGGGTTACCAATAAGATTCCAATTGCTAGAGCTTCCTAAGGTTAAATTTATTGGCACAGTGCCAGTTTCTATTGTGCCAGTAAATATATAAGTTCCATTATCTGTAGAGCCTGTTCTGTAACCAATACCAGCATCTAAAGTACTGTTGTCATTTGCAGAGGTGTAATTAATATATGTGCTAGATGAGTTGTCAAATGGACCAAATAAAAATGCAGGATTTCCTGAAATAGTTCCCGATAATATATTTGAATTTACAGCTCTAAAATTGGCAAATGTTTGCCCAATAAGTGGCGCACTTATAAGATCATTACTTCCAGTGATCGTTCCATTTCCTGATGCATTATTAATATGACGTTGGTATTGAATAGTACCAGTAATAGTACCATCAAGAATTAAACTAGAATAACTTGTTGATGAAGATTCTAAAGTTGTACCATTTATAGTACTAATGGAAACTCCATTATGTATAGTAAGCCCAGCTCCAGGGTTTATTGTTAGCGAATTACAGTTTAAGTTATTTGTGAATTCAGTATCTCCATTAGCAATGATGATGTCATTAGCTTCAGTAACAATTCCATTAGGATTCGCTGGAGTCCAGCCATTATCATAGGTGTATGTGATGCCGGGTAAAACAGTTATGGTATAATCTTCAATTTCACCATCTGTAGAACCGTCGCATGGACCATTGATTGGAATAATAAAGCCGTAATATTGTGATAATACTCTTAAGCGTGTATCGCCTAGACTAGCATTATTAGGAACTGTAATTGTTAATGGACTATTGGCTGTTGGACCATTAGAATTATTGTCTACATTACCTAAATCGTAAGTTTCATTGATGTCGTCAAAATCACCATCTTGATTCCAATCAATCCAAGCATAACTGTATACTGTGAAATCGCCATCTGTATTTAAGTTAACAGTCAGATCTTCAGAACTTCCTCGCATTATACTGGTAGATTGTGAAGTAAAGTCATCATAACCTAACCCTTGACCAGTGCTGTTATTGATATCACCAAAATCTACAA
The DNA here is from genome assembly GCA_002162685.1 of Flavobacteriales bacterium 33_180_T64. GTDB lineage: Bacteria > Bacteroidota > Bacteroidia > Flavobacteriales > Flavobacteriaceae > Psychroserpens. Next base: position 182,927 of record MAAQ01000002.1, on the reverse strand, counting down.
GTGTAATTGATGTCTCAAAACCAATGTCTCCAGTTACTGTACAATAGTTGATTGTTATACTTGTAGAAGTGCCAGAACTCCAAGTTGTACCCTTTCTTGTGAATACTTCAAAATGGTAAGTGCTTCCAAAGGTTATATTTGAAATATTAACAGTATTGTCAATGCCTTTAAATAAAATATATTCATTACTCGAAATTTCAGTTCCATTTCCAAAATTAGTATCACCCAAATAACTGTTTCCATCACCCGAAGGTATTGCGGTAACGGCATTGTTTTCTTTTCCAACAACCAGAATTTCATCATAGCATGTGCTTAATGCCCATTGTAAATCAATACTATTGTTCGTGTAATTTGCTGTTAAATTACTAACGTTCTCTGGTGTAGTGCAGGGCTGAAGTTCGATAATAGATACATCATCAAGAAACCAATTGTCTCCATCATTTTGTTCCATTACAAATGCAATGTAAACAACATCGTTGTAAGTTGATAGATCAATAGTTTTTTCATTGTAATCATTTCCTAGCTGACTTTCATTATACGTTTCTAATATTGCGAAACTTGAAATATCTGTAGCCGATGTTTCTGAAATTCTTACAGTGTAAGTTGTGTTATAATCAAAAGTGAATTGATCTCTAGCGAAGAAGCGTAATTGAGAATTGCTTGAACCTAAATCTATAGCAGGAGTTACTAGCCAATCTTGAGCATTACCTCCTGTTGTGACTTCATATTCTACAAAAGCAGAATTAGTACCACTATTAGCAATTAGGTTAGAACTGGTCCAGTCGTTTGCAGCTCCTAATCCGTTAGTTCCTCTGTAAGTTGTCCAGCAATCTGGAGGGAAATTTAAGCCTTCAAAACCTTCATTAAATGGTAATGATGACGTTGTGCAATTGGAAGATCCAGTAACTAAAATATTGTCGATGCGTTGACGTTCATTACCTGAATCATTAATCAATAGAATTCTAATTTCAAGCGTATTACCGGTTAATCCAGATTGACTAATGATAACAGTTCCATAGTCATTAATTAGTATACCATTAGTATTTGCATTTGTCCATGTACCACCATCAATTCGGTATTGTGTTGTGACTGTATCATTGTCTTCTTGATTGTCGGCAGCATTTTCAGTTGCATCTATGGTAAATGCTACATTTGAATACTCTGTAATAGTTATTATAGGGGATAGCCAGATGCCGTTACCATCTAAATCCCTAGATTCTAGAGCTTCGTTTCCTGAAATAGTTCTTATACGTAGCCAATCAGTAGTTGCGGTAAGGTTTGTAGCGTCAACATTCAGACTCCAACTTACATCGTTTAGATCTATTGTTGGAGCACCTCCAGTTGCGCCAGTTGCGCCTTTGCCATTTTGGCCTGTAAAGTCTTCAAGATAAATTGTTGTTTGACTATATGCGAAACAAGTTAGTAACAACAAGAGGAGAGATGTAATTTTAATTTTCATAGTAATGAGGGTCTATTATTAATTAGGAAAAATCAAACATTTATAGCAGGATAACCTGTGATAATTGTCGTTTTACTCATTAAATAAGAAGCTGTATAACTAAGAAATATGTAATGATGATAACTACATTGAGATACTGGTATAGCGACTAGTGTTGTGAATGCGAATTAATCACACTCCAACAGATAGTATTGTATAAAAATTGGAAAATTAAGAGGGTGTCTCTATTCTGCTATATAATAAATATAGAGATAGAGAAAAGTGTCTTTCCAAGGTTGTAATCAAAAAATATGTAGTTAAGACACTAACATTTACTAGGTAATCAACAAAATTAATGAGGGTCTTAAGTTCAATGTATGGTTATGTTTCTGGCTTCATTTCTTTTAGTTTTATTTATTAAATCAATAGCGTAATAAGAAATATGTACAATCTAGTTGTTTCCAAAATAGCAATAGTGTAGAGGTTTGCATTTTGGTAGTTACGTAGTTAACAATACTAAAATTAGAAGTATTGTGTGTAATGAACTTTAAAAGATAAGTCAAATAAGACTTAGGTTTTTTGAACATTGTGAACTTACGAGGGATTATAGTTCTAGATTATATTTTGGTTAATCTCAACAAATTAACCTAGTTATGGGTTCAAAACTAATAATTTTGTTTTAAAATTCCTACTATTTTACTAAAAAAGAGGAACAAACACTATGTTTTTATTGAGATTTTATAATGAGATGTTTTTTTAAATTGCATTTGACTTGATATGAGTCATTGTGATTTTTAAATTATAATTTTCGATTAAATGCGTTTTTCCCCGTCAAATTTAGAATATATTTGTGACCTTAGAGACTAATTGCATGAATCAATGCTAAAGTCAATTAAGAAAAATGTTTAGGGAGCGTTTTACTAAATAAATTAGTGCCTTTTATTGACCAAATGTATCAACAGTTGTTAAACTTAATAATAAACTTTTTAATTGAGTAAACGTAAAATCATTAAGGGAGGATTTTACCTCACTATTGTTAATGTGCTTTCGCAGTTTTTAGCAATAGGAGTTAATATAGTATTAACACGAATTCTTTTACCCGAAGATTTTGGTCTAGTAGCACTAACAGTGACCTATATTGGGCTTATTACCATATTTACTAATATGGGATTTGGGTCATCTATTATTCATGAAAGAAATACAAGCGAGCAACAATTATCCTCAATTTACTGGCTTAATTATGGGCTATCTGTTTTTTCATTTCTAATTATTATTTCTACGGCTCATTTTGCTGCAGATTTTTATGATGAACCATTACTAACACCTATAGTATTAGTGTCTGCTATAACGATATTACTAAACCCATTTTATATTGTTCAATATAAACTTTTAGAGCGAGATTTAGAATTTAAAACCATAAGTAAGATTAACTTGTCTGGTGTGCTTATTGGATCTATAGCAGCGGTTATTGGCGCCTATTTAGGCTTAGGAGTTTACGCACTTGTAATTCAGTCTATTGTGACGTCTGTAATTAGATTAGTATTAGTGCTCGTTTACAAACGATGGTTTCCTGAATTTTATTTTAATATTAAGGAAATCAAACATATGATATGGTATTCATTAAAGTTTAAAGGTTCTCAAATGGCATTGTATTTTGAACGAAATATAGATTATTTGATTTTAGGTAAGTTTTTTACAAGTGTAATTCTTGGGTATTATGCCTTTGCTTATAATATCATGTATACACCTGTAAAACGGATATCGTATATTTTTAGTGAAGTGTTATTTCCATCGTTTTCTTCATTTAAGGATGATAAAGTAAAGATCATCAATGGATATTTTAAATCAGTACAATTAATAGCAATGGTGTCTTTACCAGCAATGGCTATTTTGGCTTTTAATGCCGACTTAATTATTCATTTTGTTTTTGGTCAAAAATGGGCTGCTGCTATTCCAATTGTAAGAATTCTTTGCTTTGCAGGAGCAGTGCAATCGATAAGTCAGTTTGGAGCTGTGATTTTTTCAAGTATAGGAAAACCAGAGGTTACATTTTATGTGTCAATAGGGCGAACTGTTTTGACAGTTTTAGCCATTATTATTGGAGTACAATATGGTGTGTTGTGGGTTGCTTATTTGCTTGTGGTAGCAAAAGTGTTGTCTTATGCTTTGTTTTTGTTAGTACTAAATTACTATATTCCATTTTCAATACGCCAGTTGTTTAATAGCTTGAAAGGCCCAATGGTTTCATTGATTAGTTTGAGTGTTGTTTATACATTGTTTTATTTAAATTATTTAAATGTAAATGGCTGGATGCTTCTGCTACTGATGAGTGTTGTTTCAGTGATACTATTATATGTTTTTCATAAAAATACGATTGTTGGAATTTTGAAAGTCTTAAAAGAAAAAAGTAAATAATGACGACGAAGCAGCAACAATATACATTGTCAATTAATAAATATGATGGGAAACTAAGACTAGTTAGTGCTTTATCAGAATTAATTGAAACGCGTTATTCGGATATTTTTCATTCGGTATTAGTACATGGTAGTGTAGCTACAAATGAAGTGATAGCTTATAGTGATTTTGATGGGTTGCTTATAGTTAAAGATATGTTTGTTGATTCAAAACGACTTCAAAAATTCAAAAAAGAATCTATGAAGCTTATTTTGAAATTTGACCCCTTACAGCATCACGGTTGGTTTCAAATTAAAGCATCTCAGTTAAATGATTATCCGCAATATTATCTGCCTTATGAAATACTAGAGCATTCTAAATTGCTCTTTCCTAATACTGAAACTCTTGATTTAAAACTATCTATTAATACAGAATTAATTGACTATAAAAAAAGTTTAAAACAATTAATTAAGAGTATAGAACAGCAATCTATTTTAGACTTTGATAAAGAACGCTTATATGATATTAAAAGTTTTTTGAGTAAGGTAATGTTGTTGCCATCTATGTATTATTCAGTGAAATATGCGAGAGGGATTTTTAAAAAGCAGAGCTTTGAAATGGTAAAGCCAAATTTTAATGGTAAAGAATGGGAGTGTATTGAAAGGGCTTCAAATTTACGATTAAGTTGGAGTTATAACTTGTCCAGTTTTCAGAAGAATGTTATGACACGACCAGAAAAAATATTTAGACGTTTGACGAAAAAAATGATAGCTCCAAAAGCTAGTGAAGAGCTTAAAAACACTTTAGATGATGAGTTTTTTGAAAGCTTAAGACTATATATAAAAGCGATTAATGAACAAGTACTTTGAACTTGATTTTTGATTATGAAAAAACAATTTAGCTTATTTAGATATTACTTTTTAAAAAAAGTAATAAAAACAAAAAGGGATATTCCAATTTATGTTTTTGGACATCACAAATGTGGTACTAAACTGTTAGGAAAAGTATTCTTAAAACTTTGCTTAAAGTATGGCTGGGAATATGAAAGTGTTCCAGGGAAAATAAATAAAAAATCCAAAGCTGATGTGGTGTTTCTTTTACACTCACAAGTTGACTATGATAATCTTCCTGAAGAGTATATAGGAATTCATATGGTTAGAGATCCAAGAGATGTTATTATTTCGGGTTTTTTATACCACAAACGAACTACTGAAGAATGGTGTATAAATAAAAATTTCCAAACAGAAAAGTCAATTCAGTATCCACAAGTTCCTAATTCTCAAATGTACAGGTCAGAACAATGGAAAAAAGATTATCTTATAAGTTTAGACGGAAAATCTTATCAGGAAAAAATTAAAGCATTAAATGATGAGGATGCTATCTTTTTTGAGATGAATCATTATGGAAAATGGACCATTAAAGATATGTTAGAATGGGATTTTGAAAAGACAAATTGTTTGGAGCTAAAGTTTGAAGATATGATGTCAAATTATGAAGAAAAAATGATGGAAGTTTTTAAACATTGTAATCTTTCATCTTCACAACTTGTTGTTGCTAAGAAATTTGCTGAAAAAGAAGATTTAAATAGGATGAGTAAAAAGGATATTGAAAAACACCCGCATATATCATCTGTGAAAACAAAAAAATGGGAAGGGTATTTTAACTCTAATATCAAAGCATATTTTGACGAACATTTTTCAGAAGTATTAAAAAAATATAATTACTAAATCGTAAAACTGTATATGAGAATCGTAGATATTCCACAGAAATTCAATGAAGATGCCTATTATAAGGTAATGGATAAGCAGGTTGAAGTCTTATCTAAAGTTAAAGGGGTAAAGTCGATCTACCAAATAGGTGGTTTGTCAACTCCGGGGATTTCAGATATAGACTTAGTCGTTGTTTTTGAAGATGATTTTACATATGATTTAAATCCGAGATCTAATAACTCCGATATTGGTAATTATCTTTTCACTCATGGTTTATATGGGGCTTCGGAAACTCATTTTAAGTCATGTTTGAAGTTTACATTTTTTCATAATTTTAGGTTGTTATATGGTCAAGATATAGATCTTAAAAATCACACTAAAGGGTCAGATCAATCGCTTTTAAAAGAGCAAATCGCATTAGAATTTTTGTTTAAAATGTATGTCAATTTAGTTGTTCAAAAAGCCTATAAGACAATTAAATTGAGGTCGCTATTCTTACATATAAAAGCCTTGCCGTATGATTTTGAGTTTTTAAATATTCATCCTGAAGGTCTTATTGAATTGGTCGATCAAGGTATTTATTTAAGGAATAATTGGTTAGAAGGAAAAGTTTCTAAGAAAGATATTAAAGAGTGGTTTAATCAGTTTTTTAAGGCATACGAATTGTTTTTAGTGTCACTTTTTAATGATTATTCGATTTATGCTCCAGCTTTGAATTTTAAAATAGCGCCTAATATTGAGATTAATAATGCTAATACATTAGACTTTTCAAAAAAAGGGTTTGTAATTCCTGATGCATTTAATGTTCTTGATAAAAAATACTTTAAGGTCCTTAATAGATTAAACGATTTTAGAGTAGATGTGCCTTTAAAAGTTGATGCACCAAATATTATAGATGCGTATTTTAAATATGCTGATCAGGTAGGAGATTATAATAGAAAACACTTGCCTTATTTTATGACTTTAACCTCTAGTTTAAAAGTGTATAAATAATGAGTAAGGATAGAATTAAAATACAATGGCTTACCAAGTCTTCAGCAATGTTGGCATATTTTGAAAACACGAAAAACATACAGTTTACAGGTGGTACACTTTATGAAATCGATGCAATTAATGCAATTAAAAAAAAGTATAATGTAACGCTTAATACGCATTATGTAAAACACGAAAATTTTATTAAATATTATTTGAAGCAACACAAAAGAACTATTGATGCTGATATTTGTGTTGCAGATCCTTATGTGTTGGCATGTAATAAACTAGATAAGAATAAATTTAATATTGCTATGATTCATCATATAGATGAAAACTTAGCCAAACAATCAATTTTAGGGAAATGGTTTCTTAAACAATTACTAAAGCAACTAAAAGAAGTTGATTTAGTAGTAGTGGTTTCTCAATTTTGGAAGACCTATTTGGAGGAAAAACAAATTAAAAATATAGAAATTATTTATAATTCATACGAGGATAAAGATTATCAATTTGGAGTTTCTAAAATAGATAATTTAAAAAATAAATTGCAATTAGATAGGAATAAGCCTACAATTTATTTAGGAAAATATAGTAAAGGAAAAGGGGTGGAGGAGATATTAAGACATCTTGACCATTCAAAATATAATTTGGTTGTTTCTGGAAAAAATACGCCACAAAATAGTGCTGTTAAGTCTATTTATTTACCTAAAAACGAATTCCCTTTACTTCTTGAAATGGCAGATGTCGTTTTAGCTATGTCAACAATGCCTGAAGGTTGGAATAGAATTGCTCATGAGTCCTTATTGATGAAAACTCCTGTAATAGGTTCTGGGACTGGTGGAATGGGAGAATTATTGCAAAGATCAGGGCAGAAAATTGTAACCGATTATTCGCAATTAGACAAAGAAATAATGTGTTGTATTGAAGAAAAAAAGAAACGTGGTGAATTGGGATATAGTTTTGTTAAACAGTTTGATATGAGATATTTCGAAAAGCGATGGTTAGAGGTGATAGAGACATTTGATGATAAATCAAAAAACAGAAACTAAATGTGTGGTATTAACGGAATATTTCAATTAGCAACTAGTAGTGTCAATTTAAAAGACGCTGTATCTTCCATGAATGCTAAGTTGGCACATCGAGGACCAGATGATAATGGGGTTTGGATAGATGAGAGTAATAGATTAGGCTTAGGACAAACACGTTTGAGTATCCTCGATTTATCTAATGCTGGTCATCAGCCAATGCATGATAGTGTGGCTAAAAACACCATTGTATACAATGGAGAGGTGTTTAATTATCAGTTGTTGAACAAGCAATTTTTAAATGATGACGTATTTGAGTCGCATTCTGATACAGAAACCCTTTTAAAATTATATAGAAAACTTGGTGTTGATATGTTGCAACATCTTAATGGAATGTTTGCTTTTGCACTTTGGGATCCAAAGAAACAGGAACTTCTATTAGCAAGGGATCGCTCAGGGAAGAAACCATTGTATTTTACAGAAATGAATGGTAGTTTTTCATTTACATCAGAGCTTAAGGCACTTTTTGAATTGCCATGGATAAAAAAGGAAATTGATGAAAAGGTATTGTATGATTTCCTAACATTAAATTCTGTGCCTACTCCAAATTCAATGTTTAAAGGGATTTCCAAGTTTAAGCCAGGTCATTATATGATAGTGACTAAAAATGGAATTAAAACTTATGAATCTTTTAATGATTTAAAACATAAAACTCTTCAGTTTTCTTCGGAAAAAGAATTGGAAGATTTGGTATATCATAAATTGGAAGAATCTGTAAAGCTACGAATGATTTCAGATGTGCCTGTTGGTGCTTTCTTGAGTGGAGGTGTAGATTCTTCAGCAATTGTGGCGCTTATGCGTGATAATACGCCTAACGAAATTAAAACATTTACTATTGGTTTTGAAAATCAGCCTAATTATAACGAATTACATTATGCCGAAAAGATAGCGAAACGCTATGATACAAATCATTTTGTTAAAGAAGTCACTCCAAATGATCTTTTAGATTTTATTCCAAAAATTACAGATATATATGACGAACCTCAGGCAGATACCACAGCAATCCCTATCTACTTTATATCTCAATTAGCAAAAGAAGAAAATATAAAGGTAGTGCTCAATGGAGATGGGCCAGATGAGTTGTTTAGCGGGTATTCAAATTATGAACGTTACGTGAAGACTTACCAATATTTTAAGGTCGCTAATAAGCTTCCTAAATTTATGAAAGGACTTACAAACTCAATTGTAGAAAAAATTAGACCTGATAGTCCGCTTTCTGAAATTACAAATAGATTATACAATCAACAAGACTTTTATTGGCCAGGAGCTGGCGGAATGAAAGAAAGTGTTAAAAATAACATATTGTCGAATGATTTTAAAACAATCATAAACGGGCATTCATCATATGATTATGTCAAACAGTTAAAGGGAGAATATCATGATTTTTTAGATGGTCATCCATTTGACTATATCAATTGGTTGTGCTATTCAGGATATAAGCAAGCTGTAACAGAACGGTTTTTGTTTAGAGCAGACCGGTTGGGAATGGCACATTCAATAGAGGCTAGAAGTCCATTTTTAAATCATGAAATGGTTCAATTAGCCTTATCTATACCTGGAAAATATAAAATTAAGAATGGTGTAAATAAGTACATTCTTAAAAAATCATTGGAAAGAATATTGCCCAATGAAATTCTCTATAGAAAAAAAATGGGCTTTAATTTACCTATTAAAGAGTGGGCAAAAGACACTATTTATAATGGTGTTAAAGATAATATCGTTCAATTTAATAAAGATACCAACTTGTTTAATTTGGAAGAAATTAATAAGCAGTTAAAGTTATTAAAAGCAGGAAACGAACAGTATACAAATAATATTTGGACTATATATTTCTTGATTAATTGGTATAAAAAATGGTTGTAGCATTATGTTAAAAGTATTGTGGTTAGCACCAAATTTTAATCATTATAAAGCACGGTTTTTAAACCACTTGGCTAAAGATAGTAATGTTGAACTTACTATTCTTTCGGGAGCAGGTAGGGAAAACATGGGTGATAAAGAATTGGAGAAAGATTGGGACTTTAAACATATGAAGGTTAATATACCAAAGGCTAACTTCGGTTTTTCTATGCTAGTTAGAAAAGCTTTAAGGCGAGAGTTTTCAGGTTTTGATTGGATCTTAATTCCTGCGGAAAAAAAGAACGCTTTATTATTTATTTATGCTCTTTTATTAAGAGTCCTCTATAAAAAAGTTAAACTTTTTTCTTACAATCATGAACATGTTAAGCCTAAAGAAGGTGAGGTGAAACGATTAGATGTTTTTATTTCAAAATGGTTTTATAGATGTTTTGATAAAGTGATTTTTTATACTGAAAAGTCTTGTTCAAATGCTATTAAAAATAAATTGATAAATCCTAAAAAAGCTTACTGGGCAAATAATACTATTGATACTACTGAAGTAGAAAAATGGTATGATTTTGAAATGCCATCAAAAGATGTAATTACTTTAGTCTTTATAGGAAGGTTAATAAAAATTAAAAGAGTTAAAGTTTTGATTGATTTTTTTAATGACCTTTGTAATAAGTCAAAAGAGAATTATAGGCTAGAAATAATTGGAGATGGTCCTGAGAATAGTATTGTGCAAGAAGCACTCTTAACGAACTCAAAGATTACTTGGCATGGAACATTAATTGATGAAGAGAAAATTGCCCCAATCATGAAAAAGGCTAGCCTTGTATTTGTGCCAGGATTATCAGGGCTGTCAATAAATCATGCCTTTGCTTATGGAAGACCATATGCGACATTACAAGCAGATAGACATGGGCCAGAGATTAGCTATCTTAAGGATGAATACAATGGATTTATTTTAGCAGGTAACTTTAATAGAATAGAGATGTTTTTAAAGAATAGAAATGAAATCGAAGTTTTTTGTCAAAATGCTTATAACACTTCTAAACATTTAAATGTTAATATATGGAAGCAACAAATACTATCTGCCTTAAATGAAAAATAAAAAATTAAAAGTACTGTTTATTGGACCTTTTCCTCCACCTTATTCAGGGCCAGAGCTAAGTACTAAGCAATTATTAGAATCAGACCTGAAGAATCATTTTGATATTATTTTTCTTAATACTAATGTTAGGAAAGATAATTCAAAAAAGGGTAGAATAGATTTAAATGCATTCAAATCTGTTATTACATTTAATTTTAAATTATTTAAACTCCTACTTTTTAAGCGGCCAGATGTTGCTTATCATTTAGTTACACCGACTGAAATAGGATGGCTTGGAAGAGATATTTGGTTTATTTTTCAATGTAGAGTTTTTCAGGTTAAAAAAATAATACACTTTAGAGGTAGTCATTTTAATATAAATTATAAAAGATTTAGGCCCTTAAGTAAGAAAATCATTAGATATGCATGTAAATTTGTGGATAAAGCTGTTGTGCAATCTGATTGTTTAAGGAATCAGTTTGAGGGTTTGATTGATGACAACAGAGTTAATGTTATACCAAATACTGTGGATAATGTATTTTCAACTTTAAGTAGAAAGCCTTTGAATGAAATCCCACAAATTCTATTTTTTGGACACCTTACAAAAGCTAAAGGTTATACTGATATAGTAAAAGCAATACCTAAAGTAGCGTCTAAGTTTCCAAATGTTAAGTTTATTTTTTGTGGAAATATCAGAAGAGGAGAACCTGGTGTTAAATATAATCAGATTACGGGAGAAAGAATCGTTTATGAAGATCCTTTTGAAGTAGAATCAAAAATTTTAAATTCGAAATATAAAGAGAACTATGTTAATCAAGGTATTGTTTCAGGAGAAGAGAAAATGAACTTAATTAGACAGAGTTGGATTTTTATATTACCATCTTATTCTGAAGGATTTTCAAGATCTGTATTAGAATCTATGGCTGCAGGATTGCCTATACTAACGACTCCTGTTGGCGCTAATAAAGATTTTGTAATAAATGATTTTAATGGAGTCCTAGTACAACCTGGAGATGTATCTAGTATTGAACAAAAAATTATAAAACTTTTGGAAGATGAAAAATTAAGAGATAATCTTTCAAATAATGGGAAAGTTACTTTTGATAAAGAATTCAAAGAAAGCAGAGTAGTTGAAAAATACATAACATTATTCAATTCGGTATACAATGAAAAAAATAGTTAGAAAGGTTACGTTATATGTTGGTCAAATAATCCGTTTTATACACTATAGTTATTTAAGAATGAATGGTGTTAAGATTGGAAAAAACACCTTTATAAGTCTAGGAGCGAAAATAGACACACAGTTTGGAGAAATTATCATAGGAGATAATGTTCATATAACCAGTGGTTGTGTGTTGTTGGCTCATGATGGAGCAATAAAACAAATGAATCCAAATATTAGCCCAAGAGGTAAAATCGTTATTGAAAATAATGTTTTTATTGGAGTGAATTCTGTCGTCTTAATGAATGTTACAATAGGTAGTGGTACTGTTATAGGAGCAGGAAGTATTGTTAATAAAGATATAGAGGCAAATTCTTTGGCTATAGGAAACCCGGTAAGAGTTATTAGGGAATTATAAATTGAGATAAGTTAAGTTTATGGCTTTGGAAGATGTATTATATCCGTTTTTGAATCTATATCATAGATCGCCTTTTTGGTTTAAACATTTTGTTGGTTATTTTTATAGAATAATACCAAATCAAATAAAATATGGTAAGTTTTATAATGAATATGCAAATAGGATTATTAGATTTCAAAAATTAAATAAAGCCGAAACACAACAAGAAACTGAAAAATTATTAATAAAGAATGTAAATCAAGCTATAAACAATATTGAATTTTATAAAAATTATAAAGCGATTAAATCAATTGATGATTTTCAGAATCTTCCTATAATAACAAAGGATGTAATTAATAGTAATAGATCGTTGTTTTTAAATAATAAAAAACAATCTTATTTTTTAAAAGCAAATACAGGAGGGTCTTCAGGTACTCCATTTACTTTTTACATTCACAAAGGTAAAACAAGACCTAAAGAGAAAGCACATTTTGATTGGTATTGGGGTAATAATGGATATCAAAAAGGGAAACCAATATTAATGATACGAGGCAAATCATTAAAAAATAATAAAGCTTTTGAATATAATTCATTAGACAATAAACTAATATTAAATTGTAATCTTATTAATGAAGCTACAATTCATAAGATAAATAAGAAAATTAGTAGTTTTAAACCAGAGTTTATACATGCATACCCTTCTTCGTTATCTATCTTTACGAAAGTTTATAAGGCGTATGTTAATTCTAATAAATTTGCATTAAACGTAAATACTGTTTATTTAGGTTCTGAAGGTCTTTCTGATATTGATTTAAATAATTTTAAATTGTTTTACAATGCAAATATTGTTAATTGGTACGGACACTCTGAATGTCTTGCTCATGCAGGAAGAGATGCACAAACAGGAAATTTTGAATTTCATTCATTTTATGGGTATGTCGAATTGTTAGATGAAAATGATAATGTTATTACTTCTACAAATAAAATAGGAAAAATTATAGCTACAGGATTTGATAATGAAGTGATGCCATTAGTGAGGTATGACACAGGAGATTTTGGTGAAATTTCAGATGTTAATGAATTTCAAAATTCTGCAATAGTAATTTTAAAAAATATTGAAGGGCGTGATAAAAGTGTTATTTATTTGAAAGATGGAACAGAAGTATCTCTAACTTCGTTAATTTTTGGAGAGCATCATAAAGAGTTTGAGTTTATAAAAGAAATCCAAATAATTCAAAATAAATTAGGAGAGATTTTTGTGCATATTGTTCAATTAAAGGAGATGAGTGAAAAAGAAATAAAAGGTTTTAAAAAATCACTCCAAAATAAAGTTGCTGTAAATACTTTAGATGTTACAATTAAAGTTGTTGAAAAAATAAAAAAAACACCAAGAGGAAAACATATTCTTCTTTTGCAAAACTTGAAATGATATTTATCCCAATATTAATATTATTAGTGTCAATTTTAATTAGGTTGCAAAAAGGTATGTTTGCTGCTTTTTTATTAATTGTTGCTACAAAATCATTAGTGGATGCATTTTGGAATATAAAGTTTGGTCCAATTTCAATATTAGCTATTCAAGGGATTCTATTCCCTGTTATGTTTTTCAAACTTTTTAAAGAAAAAAAATATTTTCCAAAATCATGGAGGGGTTTAGCTGCGTGTTTCTTTATAGCATTATCATTAGGTGTTTTTTGGGCTTTCCCAACTAAACCATTAGGAGCATTTCAAATTCTAATCATAAACATTAATATCTTTTTAGGTTTTTTTTTAATACCAATATTAGTTAATAGTAAAAAAAGATTGAAACAATTATTGATAGCTATTATGATTTGTGGCATTTTTCCTGTTTTGGTTAGTATGTTTCAATTTCAAACAGGAGTGATTTTTCAACAAAGAGCAACTGTTGGTTTAACTAGGTACGTAGGGTTTTACCATGATGCATTTCCTGTGCGATTTTATGGGTTAATGACTATAATTGCAGCGTTATTATATAATTTTGTTTTTAAACTCAATACCTTGTTTTCAAAACTTAGAATTGTTTTGGTATCTCTTGGTGCACTTTTTTCAGTATATCTAGTGTTTAGTAAAGCAGCAGTTGGTATTATAGGGTTATGGATTGTACTATTGTTAGTGTTTTCAAAATCAAGAGCGAAGCATTTATTGGCTATTGTTATTGGTGGAGCTATAGTTTTTTTGATTTTTGGAGATGCTTTTACTGCTAGTATAGAACAGTTGTTTAGTAAAGAAGTTGGCTATCAATCAGGAACGGTTAAAGATGCGCGATATACGCTTGCAGGTAGAGGTTATATCTGGCAAGAACATTGGCATTTTTGGTCTACTGAGCAATCTGTTTTCTTTCAGTGGTTTGGAGATGGTCTAAATAAGCCTGTACATAATGAATATTTAAGAGTCCTTATGGTTAATGGTATTATTGGTTTGATCTTTCTAATTGTTTTCTTAATACGAAGTATTAGAAATGTTTTTAAAATTCATAAAAAAATAAGAATCTTTGCCATGATGCTATTAGGAATGTATTTTGTCGATAGTATCGGTTTGGTTCCTGGAGTTTATTATTATTATAATATATTAGTTTGGGGTATCTTTGGTACATTATTATTAAGTCCTCATTTATTTATAAAAAAACAAGACAATTAAATGCAACAACTTACACAAAAGTTAGGTTCTGGTGATATGATTATACAAGATGTACCTTATCCTCAGTTGGGAAAAGGGATGGTTATTGTTAAAAATCACTATTCAATAATTAGCGCAGGAACCGAAGGTTCTACTGTAGTAGCAGCTCGTAAAAGCTTAATTGGTAAAGCCAAAGAGCGCCCGCAACAAGTAAAACAAGTTATAGATACACTTAAAAAACAAGGGCCTATTCAAACTTATAGAGCCGTAATGAAAAAACTAGATGCTTATTCACCATTAGGTTATAGTTGCGCTGGCGAAGTTATCGAAGTAGGTGAGGGCGTTACAGAATTTGAAGTCGGCGATAAAGTGGCTTGCGCTGGAGCAGGTTATGCCAATCATGCCGAAATTGTTTCTGTACCTATAAATCTATGTGTTAAATTAGAGAAAGATACAAGCTTAAAAGCAGCAGCATACAATACTTTAGGCGCTATTTCTATGCAAGGCGTACGCCAAGCTGATTTACGTTTAGGGGAATCTTGTGTGATTATTGGTCTTGGCCTTTTAGGGCAATTGGCTGCACTAATATTAAAAGCATCAGGAGTTACTGTTATAGGTGTTGATGTTTCCGAAGCAGCCGTAAAACAAGCGGTTGATAATCAAGTAGTCGATTTAGGATTAACAAGAAATGCAGCAGGAATTGAAGCCCAAATACAAGATGCAACTCATGGTTATGGTGCAGATGCCGTTATTATTGCAGCAGCAACATCGAGTCTTGATCCTATAAATTTTGCAGGAGCAATCGCTCGTAAAAAAGGAAAGGTGATTGTTTTAGGAGCTGTTCCAACTGGTTTTGAACGCGACCCCTTTTGGTATCGTAAAGAGTTAGAGCTTAAAATGGCCTGTTCTTATGGTCCTGGACGTTATGATTTAAATTATGAAGAAAAGGGTATCGATTATCCTTTGCCATATGTGCGTTGGACAGAGAAGCGAAATATGGAAGCTTTTCAGAAATTGATAGTTACCAATCGTATTAATATAGATTACCTAACAACACACGAGTTTGAATTTGAAAATGCTAAATCAGCCTTTGATTTGGTGGTTTCTAAAACCGAACCGTTTACAGGAATCGCTTTAAAATATGATACAGAGAAATCTGCTTCAAAAACTAAAATTTCTACTTCGGAAAGTGATACACTAGGAAAAATTAATATTTCATTTATAGGTGCTGGAAGTTATGCTCAAGGAAATCTTTTGCCAAATATACCTGAATCAAATGCAGTTGGAAGAGTCGGAGTTTTAACCAATACAGGGACGACGTCTAAACGTGTAGCCGAAAAATTTCAGTTTCAGTTTTGTGCTACAAAAGAAGCTGATGTTCTTGATGATAAAACCAATACGGTCTTTGTGGCGACGCGTCATGATTCTCATGGTCCTTACGTTTTAAAAAGTCTTGAGGCAAATAAAAATGTCTTTGTTGAAAAACCACTGTGTTTACTGGAATCAGAATTAGATGCTATTATTCAAGCGCAGTCTAAAGCTAATAAAGCGGTTATGGTTGGTTTTAATAGACGGTTTTCACCATTAACTGAAAAATTAAAAAGAGCAATTGGTGATAATCCAATGACGATGATTTACCGTATTAATGCAGGTGCTATTCCTGGAGATAACTGGATTCAAGATTTAGAAATTGGTGGTGGTCGTGTTTTAGGAGAGGTTTGTCATTTTATTGATTATTTAACCTATCTCAACGGGAGTTTGCCTGTGAAAATTTCGGCAACAGCACTACCAGATGCAAATCAATTAAATGATACACTTAATATTTTAATTCAGTTTGAAAATGGATCGTCAGGTGTCGTAGGTTATTATGCTAATGGAGCTAAAACAATGACAAAAGAATATGTTGAGGTGTTCTCTGCAGGATTATCTGCAACACTCAACGACTTTAAAGAGTTGAAAATTTACGGAAAAGGGAAACCTAAAAAAGATAAACTTTTCAACCAAAATAAAGGTCAGAAAGAGATGGTAAATGCTTTTGTAAATGGTTTGCTTTCTGAAGGAAAGGCACCAATTTCATTTGAAGAGATTGTTGCAGTTACCAAAGCATCTTTTAAAGTTTTAGAATCTGTAAAACGTGGAGGAGAGCAAGTTGAAATATAATAACGTAGCATCTAGTTTTTTAAAACTTAAAACCTATTGTGAAACTGAAGATTTTAAAGGTTGGGATCCTTATGATGGTCTTAATTCTAAAGTCTTTCAAGCTTTGCCATTTAAACATTGGGATTTAGCACGATTAGCATGGATACAAGGATTTAAGCGCAGTCCAATAAATTTCAGGAAGCTGTTATTTGTGCCAAAAGAGCATAATGCAAAAGGTGTTGCTTTGTTTCTTTTAGGGTATTGTCGTTTGTATAAATTAGCTTTAAGTGGTTGTAACGATTTTGGAACGAAAGAAGAGCTTTTAAAACAGATAAACAAAATCACAGATTTATTACTTGGTTTAAGATCGAAAGGCTATTCTGGATCAGCATGGGGTTATAATTTTGATTGGCAAGCAAGACGATTATTCTTGTTTCCAAAATATACACCAACAGTTGTAGCTACTTGTTTTTGCGTTGAAGCTTTATTAGAAAGTTATGAGATTACTAAGAATGAAACTGTTTTAAAAGAAACATTAACAGCTGCTGATTTTGTGCTTAATGATTTATCGCGCACACCTCATGGTAATGGTATTATTTTTTCATACAGTATAATGGATGGAAATAATACAGTGATTAATGCATCATTATTAGGCGCTAAAATATTGAGTTATTCTTATAAATACACTAAAATTCAAATGCATGCCGATGTGGCAAAACAAGCTGTTGTTGCAGCATGTGATTTGCAAGAAGAAGATGGCTCTTGGATTTATGGTTTATTGTCAATTCAATCTTGGAAAGATAGTTTCCATACAGGATTTAATTTAGATGCTATTGAAACGTATCAGCAAAATACAGGAGATTTTACTTTTCAGAAGTATATAGATAAAGGTGTTACCTATTACTTAGAGCACTTCTTTGAAGCCAATGGAGAACCAAAATATTATGATAATAAAACATACCCTATTGATATTCATTGTCCGGCACAAGTAATTGTGACTTTATCTAAACTAGATTTATTTAAGACTAATGCGAGTCTTTTAGCAAAAGTTTTAGACTGGACTATAGTTAATATGCAGCATAAAAAAGGCTATTTTTACTACCAATTAAAAAAAGGGATGAGTTCTAAAATATCATATATGAGATGGAGTAATGCATTTATGTTTAATGCGATGGCTCATTTTTTACTAGAAACAAAATCATTAACTAATGAAAGCTAAGTCATTAAATGGAGTGATGACTTATGCTCCAAAATCAAGAAATGAATTAATGCAATACGCATTTGATCACCATAAAATAATGGTAGCTGTTAATGCTGAAAAAATTCTTCATGCCACTAATGATAGTCGCGAGCTTATTAATAGAAATCTTGGGTATCCTGATGGTATAGGTGCTGTTTGGGCATTGAAAAAAAAGGGAATCAAAACAGTGGTAAAAATTCCAGGTTGCGAACTTTGGCTTGACGTTGTTCGAAATTATTATAAAACAAAATCGTTTTATTTAGTTGGTGGAAAACAAGCTATTGTTGAGGCTACTGTAAGTCAATTAGAGTCTGAGTTTGAGGGGATCAATATATGTAATTTCAGAGATGGATATATAAAAACCGAAGCAGAAGAGTTGGCATTAATTGAAGATATTAAAAAACACAATCCAGATGTTGTTTTTGTTGCTATGGGATCTCCAAAACAGGAAAGTCTTATGGAACGTATTCAGAAGTCTCATCAGGCTGTTTATCAAGGCTTAGGAGGGAGTTTTGACGTGTATATTGGTCATGTGAAACGCGCACCAAATTGGTGGGTAAAAAACAATATGGAATGGACATATCGATTGCTAAGTCAACCCTCAAGAATAAAACGTCAAATCCATTTAGTGCGTTTTTTTGTTAATTTACACTTAAACCGTTATTAAAAACGAAATTAAAATTTAATATGTATAAAGTCACGATAATTGCTGGAGCTAGACCTAATTTCATGAAAATAGCACCAATTATTCATGCTATTCAAAAAGCGAAACAACATGATTTCGATATAGATTATAGGTTAGTTCATACAGGTCAACATTACGATAAAAATATGTCAGGTAGCTTTTTTGAGCAACTTGAAATTCCAGAACCTCATGTGAATTTAGAGTGTAGTGGAGGAACTCAAGCCGAGCAGACAGCTAATATCATGATTCATTTCGAAAAAGAATTAATGGCTAATCCTGCTAATTTGGTACTTGTAGTTGGAGATGTAACTTCTACTATGGCTTGTGCTTTAGTAGCTCAAAAATTACATACAAAAGTAGCACATGTTGAAGGAGGAATTCGATCTGATGATTGGACGATGCCAGAAGAAATTAATAGATTAGTAACCGATAGTATTACAAATTACTTTTTTACAACTTCGGAAACAGCAAATGAGAATTTAAAGAAAAGTGGAGTAGGTGAAGATCAGCTTTTTTTCGTTGGAAATACGATGATTGATACATTACTAAAGCAACGTCCAAATTTTAAACAACCTAAAGTATGGGATGTACTTGGACTTGAAGATAGAAATTATATTGTAATGACGCTTCATAGACCAGCAAATGTAGATGAAGAATCACAATTAAAGGATATGATTGATGAAATTACATCACATACTCAAGACTTACCATTAATTTTCCCTGTACACCCAAGAACAGCCAAAATCTTAGAGCGACTTAAAGTGAGTCATCCAAGACTTCATATGGTTGAACCTTTAAGTTATTTAGAGTTTAATTATTTGGTAGAACGTGCTAAGGCTGTAATTACAGATTCTGGTGGAATTACTGAAGAAGCGTCAATACTTCATGTACCTTGCATGACTTTAAGAGATAATACAGAACGACCAGAAACAATTACTTTAGGAACCAATGAGTTGGTTGGAACTAACCCTAAAAAATTAAAACCATATTTAGATAAGTTATTTGCTGGAAAATGGAAAAAGGGAAATGATATTCCATTATGGGATGGTCAAACAGCAGGACGTATCGTTGGGCATTTAAAACAAATAAGTTATTAAATTTTTTATATAGTTAAGCATTAATTAAAATATTGATTTTCAGAGTACTGTAATTCAATAATTTGTATCTTACAGATTTGTTTCTGATGATACTTAATCCATGTCAATTCATTTATGATTAAAACACTACTCCAAGACTTTAACCCTCAGAGCAATCCAGTTGTTTGGTTGATTTCAGCTTTTATTCTTGCTTTTTTAATTGCGCAGCAAACGTTTCCTACAATTTTATATGTAGCAAAAATGAAGCACTTAATGGATGAACCAGATAGTAGAAGTATGCATTCAAACAATACACCTACGCTTGGTGGTATTGGAATTTTCTTTAGTGTTGTTGTTGTAATGACTATTGTTGGTGCCATGTTAAATACTAAGATTCTACTTGTAGTAACTGGAGGGTTAACTATTTTGTTCTTTTTAGGCTTAAAAGATGATTTGACAGTACTTTCAGCAAGGAAAAAGTTTTTTGGTCAGTTATTCGCAGCACTCTTATTAATTGTCTTTACAGATTCAAGGATTATTGGACTTTCAAGTATTCTTGATGTTGATGTTTTGCCATATTGGGTGTCTATTTTTTTTACATTATTCGTGTATATTTTGATCATAAATGCATACAATTTAATTGATGGTATAGATGGGCTCGCAGGAAGTGTAGCATTACTTGCTAGTATTGTATTTAGTATCCTTTTTTATAATTCTGGAGCATTTAGTTTAGCAACGATTTCTGTTGCTTTGATTGGAGCATTGCTGGCTTTTCTAAGACATAATTTTTCAACTAAAAATAAAATTTTCATGGGAGATACTGGGTCCATGATCGTTGGTTTTTTATTAGCTTTTTTTACCATAAGTTTTATATCTGAAGCACAGCTTAATCAATATTCACCATATTTTAAAGCGTCTCCAGCTTTAGTTTTAGCATTGTTGTTTTTTCCTTTAATGGATACCTTTAGAATATTTTTCATAAGAATATTTGTTCTTAAAAAGAGTCCGTTTGAAGCCGATAAAAATCATATTCATCACCGGTTTATTCAGGCTGGATTTACTCATGTTCAAACGACAATATTAATTGTACTTATTAATCTTATAATTATTATTATAGCGTTTAATATGCTTAGTCTAAATTTAAACACTCAAATTGGGCTACTTTTAATTTATGGGGCTTTGTTATACTACGTTCCATTTATTTTAAAAAGAAGTATTAATAAGCCCAATGATAAAGTTTAGAATTAGCTCTTTTTTACTTCCAATCTAAGCTAAGCTAAGCTTTGAGATTGCTTTAAATAGGTTATATTTACGTCTTCATAAACTATAGAAACATGAAAATTAAGTTTTTAGGATTATTGTTGCTTCTTGTATTGTCATCTTGTGCTTCGAAAAAAGATATTTTGTATTTACAAGACGCTAATAAAAACAACAATTCGGAAATCACTTATCAAAATGCAACAATTCAACCTAATGATATTTTAAAGGTAACGGTAGAAAGTCTAGTACCTGAAGCTGCAATTCCATATAATAGAGGAGCAACAACTGGTGCTATGGTTAATTCGATCGAGCTTATAAAACTAAATGGCTATTTAGTGACTAATGAAGGCACTATAAATTTTCCTATTCTTGGACATATACCTGTGTCTAATCTTACAACGTTTGAAATAGAAAACCTAATTAAGAAGCGATTAATTGATGGAGGGCATCTTAATAACCCTACTTTAGATGTGCGTTTGGTAAATGCTAAAGTAACCGTCTTAGGTGAAGTAAGCCAACCTGGAACTTATAACTTTACAGAGCAAAATATTACTTTAATGCAAGCGCTTGGCTATGCTGGAGATTTAACTATTAATGGAAAAAGAGACGATATTATTATGACAAGAGATGTTGATGGCGTACGTAAAATAACGCACATAAATTTAACGTCTACAAACTTTATGGCTAGTGAGTTCTATTATATAAAGCCTAATGATGTTATTATTGTTAATCCTAATAGTCCTAGAGTCAAAAATGCTGGTTTTGTTACTGATATAGCTACAGTGCTAGCGATAACATCTGTAGTTTTAAGTTCAATTATATTACTTTCTCGATAATGATGGATGCCTCACAAAATAACTCGTACGCATTTTCAGAAGAAGATGATGTTGATTTTAAGCAAGAATTATACAAGTATTTAAGATATTGGCCATGGTTTCTTATTTCGTTAGCTATGACTTTTATTGGAGCTTATGTTTATTTAAGATATGCACCTAGAATTTATCAGACAACAGCTAAAATGAAAATTTTAGATGAGTCGGATGGTTTAGAGCTTCCAACTTCTGCTTTTGTTTTTAAAAGAAGTAATATCAACTTAGAAAATGAAATAGAAATTTTAACCTCTTACCTGCTTCTTGAGAAGGTTACTAAAGAATTAAAGTTGAATACACGTTTTTATGAGGAAGGAACTATTCAAACGACTCAAATGAATAAATTGCCATTTTACTATGAGCAAATCATTCAAGCAGATAGCATTTTAAAACCGATAGCGTATTCAATTGATGTAACAAATAGCAGTTTTGAAATTACAAATATGAAAACTGAAAAGGTGTTTTCAATACCTAATCATGATAGTTTTGAAACTAGTCATAACTTGCCTTTTCTTTTAAAAATGGAAAACAAGAATGTTCTTAATGAGACGGTTGGTAAGCGATTCATTGTTAAGTTTCGGCCTCTGAAAACCGAAACATTAGGTCTGAAATTAAATGTAGATATTGAAGCTGTTGGTGCAAGTGATTTATTACAAATGAGTATTAAAGGCGAAAGTAAAGTGCTTTCGGAATCGATTTTGAATACATTAATGAAGGTCTTTAATAAAGATGGAATTAATGACCGACAATTAGTTTCTAAACGAACATTAGAGTTTATCGATGAACGATTTGTTTTTCTAGCAGAAGAACTAGATTCTATTGAAATAGATAGAAAAGAATTTAAACAACGAAATAACCTTGTTGACTTGGCTGCAGATGCAGAATTAGGCTTACAACAACGTTCAAAATCTGATGAAGAGGTGTTTCAAATTGAAAGTCAATTGGCTTTAGCTAATTTACTTAGAGAAGCATTGCAATCAAATTCTGATATTGACTTATTGCCCTCTAATATTGGTTTAGAAAATGGGAATATTAATTTGTTAATTAATGACTATAATACGGCTATTTTAGACCGCGATAAGTTAGCAAGTAGTGGTGGAGAAAATAATCCTGCAGTTCAGTTTGTTGAATCTAAAATTAGCGATTTAAGATCAAACATCACAAGATCGCTTAATTCATATAATGAGCAATTAGAGGTCTCTCAAAGTCAATTAATAGGTAGAAATCTAAAATTTGTTGGACAAGTAGCACAAATACCAAAAAAGGAGAAGCTTTTAAGAGCGATAGAACGTCAACAGCAAATTAAAGAGAGTTTGTATCTTTTATTACTTCAGAAGCGAGAAGAAGCAGCTATAAATTTGGCAATTACCGAGCCTTCAATTAAAGTTGTCGATTATGCGCTTTCAGGATCAAATCCTATATCACCCAAATCTAATATTGTTTATGCAGGAGCCGTTTTAGGAGGTTTACTTATTCCATTTGGTTTGATGTATTTATTCTTTATGCTGGACACAAAACTGCATGGAAAAGAAGATGTCGCAAAACAAAATCATGAAATACCTATTGTAGGTGAAATTCCAGATATCAAGGAAAAAGATGGGATGATGTTTAGTGATCCAAACGATCGTTCTGCTTTAGCTGAATCTTTTAGGATTTTGAGTTCAAATGTTAATTATTTATTGCCATTAAATGGAAATAAAGGAAAAATTGTTTATTGCACCTCTACTATTAAAGGAGAGGGGAAAACTTATGTTAGTATTAATTTATCATTGGCCTTATCTAGTCTTAACAAGAGAGTGTTGTTGGTGGGAGCCGATTTAAGAAACCCTCAAATACATACTCAAATAAGTCAAGATAAAAACACCCAAGGGCTTTCAAATTACTTGTATGATCCAACAGTTTATGATTGGAAAACTAATTTAGTCAAAGGATTTGATAAACATTTAAATCATGACATTCTTTTATCAGGGAGTATCCCACCTAATCCATCAAGTTTATTGACCAATGGAAGGTTTGAAGAGTTTTTAGAAGAGGCAAGAGGGCTTTATGACTATGTTGTAGTTGACACTGCTCCAACAATTTTAGTAACAGATACGATGCTTATTTCACACCATGCAGATGTTACAGTTTATATTACTAGAGCTAATTTTACAGAGAAAAAACTATTGAAATTCTCAAAAGATTTATTTGAATCTGGGAAGCTTAAAAATATGGCATATGTTATAAATGGTGTAGGCAATAACAAATCTTATGGATATAACTATGGTTATAGCTATGGATATGGTAATGAAAATTAACTGTTAGCAAGTGTTTTTAAATGCTTGATAGTATTAGCCTGGTTTTCACTTTTAAAAACATGACTACCTGCAACAAATACATCTGCTCCAGCAACTGCTAATTGCTTGATGTTTTTATCTGTAACGCCACCATCAATTTCAATGCGAGTATCTAGACCTTGCTCATCAGCCATTTGGCGTAATTTTTTTACACGATTATAGGTCATATCTTCAAATTTCTGACCACCAAACCCTGGATTTATAGACATTAATAATACCATGTAGCATTCTGGTAAAATATCTTCGAGAACAGATATAGGAGTTGTTAAATTAAGTACAACACCAGCTTTACAGCCAGTATCTTTTATTTGTCTTAAAGTTCTGTGTAAGTGCACAGTAGACTCGTGATGAACTGTAATAATATCAGCGCCAACTTTAGCAAATTCTTCAATATAACGTTCAGGCTTTTCAATCATTAAATGAACATCTAATGGCTTTGTTGCATGCTTTTTAATAGCTTGAATTACAGGCATTCCGTAAGAAATATTAGGTACAAAATGACCATCCATGACATCAATATGAAACCAATCTGCATCACTATTATTTACCATTTCTACATCACGTTGAAGATTGCCAAAATCGGCAGCAAGCATTGAAGGCGCAATTAACTTTGAAGACATTTTTTATTAAATTGAGTTGTTTTGCCAAAGATACAGTCTTATTTTGTTTTGACTTTGAATTTTACGATATTAGTTTAATGGATAAAAAAATAAAGTTATTTTTTGAAGAACTGTTCAAGCTACTAATACCTTCTTTAGTAGTGCTTTTAATTACTACAATTACACTCTATGTCTTGTTTTCGTTTTTTGGTTGGATGTAGATTTTAATTTAAAAATGCTTATAAAAGTGAACCCAGAGTAATCAGCTCTGGGTTCTTTCATCAATCAAAAAACGAACAGTTATGTGTAACTGTTTGTTGCTTTAATTTAGTCGCAATTATTATTCAATAATTACTATCCTAAATAGGTTTTTAATATTTTACTACGAGACGTATGTTTTAGTCTGCGAATAGCTTTTTCTTTAATTTGTCTTACACGTTCACGAGTTAAATCAAATGTCTCTCCTATTTCTTCAAGAGTCATTGGGTGTTGGTTTCCAAGACCAAAATACAAACGAATCACATCTGCTTCACGAGGTGTTAGAGTTTCTAATGCACGTTCAATTTCTGTGCGTAATGATTCGTGCAATAAGTTGCGATCAGGATTTGGAGATTCTCCACTTCGTAATACATCATATAAATTAGAATCTTCTCCTTCAACTAAAGGTGCATCCATTGATACATGACGTCCAGAGTTCTTCATAGACTCTTTAACATCATTAATCGTCATGTCTAACTCTTTTGCAATTTCTTCTGCACTTGGAGGACGCTCGTGACTTTGCTCTAAAAAGGCAAAAGTCTTATTAATTTTATTAATAGATCCAATCTTATTCAATGGTAAACGTACAATACGAGATTGTTCAGCTAATGCTTGAAGAATCGATTGACGAATCCACCACACGGCGTAAGATATGAATTTAAATCCACGTGTCTCATCAAAACGTTGAGCAGCTTTAATTAAACCTAAGTTACCTTCATTAATTAAATCAGGTAAAGTTAGACCTTGGTTTTGATATTGCTTCGCTACAGATACCACGAAACGAAGATTGGCTTTGGTTAGTTTTTCTAGAGCTAATTGGTCACCTGCTTTGATACGTTGAGCTAATTCAACTTCTTCGTCAGCAGTAATTAAATCAACTTTTCCAATTTCTTGTAAATATTTATCTAACGATGCAGTTTCTCTATTAGTTACCTGCTTCGTAATTTTTAGCTGTCTCATTTAATGATCTCCTTTTAAATTTGGGTAAATGTATTGTACTATATAGTTATACGTAACAAGTACTGAAAATGTTACAAAAAATGAAATTTAATTGAAACTTTCAATACTATTTTTATATAAATAGTAATTTAATAGTATGATTTTTAAATAATTAGATTTTGTAAAAAAACATTAAAATCGATATTCAATACCGACATTTACTGAGAAAATAAAAGGATTGATATTATTGTTTTGAGAAATAGGTTTTATTTGATAGTTAAAGTTTGACTCTACATTAAAGTAAAAGGCTTTAAATAGCTTATATTCAACACCTAAACCTGTATTTAATGAAAAAGTAGTGGTGTAATCTGAGTTATTCTGATTATTAATAGTAGCTTTTTGTAATAAGAAATAGCTCAATCCACCAGTAAAATAGGGGTTTAGCCTTTTGTTAAATGGCGCATATTTAACTTCTAATGGAAATTCTAAATAGTCTACATTTATTGAAAAATCATTAATGTTTTGTTCTAAATTTAATTTTCTTGCACCAATTCTTAAGAATGTGTTTTCTGTCACTCTATAGCTCAATATTATACCATAGTTATTGGTGATATTATCATGACTCTTAGAACTAAAAGCACCATAGTAGGAGAATATTGCCTGTGGTGTTATACTCCATCTAGAGTTGCTTTTTGTGTTTAGACTATCTTTTGTTTTTTCTTCAATTTTTTCTTCGGAAACTAATTTTAATTTTTCGTTTGGTTTAGAAAGCGAATCTTGATGGTTTTTACTCGTGTTATACGTAATTAAACTATCCTTTATCGTGTTTTTCTTTGTGATGCGATTTGTGATTTCATTAGGCGTTTTATTTTTTAACGAACTTTCAGTTTCATTTAAAGGTGCTTTAGTCTTGTCTTTTGCGGTTGTTAATACTGTTTTACTGATGTTGTCATCTGATTTTGAGACTAACGTATTTGTCTTTTTGTTTTTATTGGGTTTTTGAGATGCGACTATAAAATTATTTTCGTTTACATTAATAATCGTATCTGTATTTGAATAACTGATTTTAGAGTCTTTTTTAGTTGCTGTTTTAGTGGTGTTATCTAAAATGATAACATTAGTACTTGGAATTACACTATTAACAGTATTTTGAAATGGATTGCTTATCCATAATAGAAAAAATAAAGCAGACAGGCCAAGTCCAGAAAACCATAAAATTAAGAAACGTCTTTTCTTTTTCTTTTGTAATTGCGCTTCGATGTTGTCCCAAACCAAGTCGTCTGGTCTATCTTTAAAACTGGCTAACTTATGTTGTATTGCAGCTCCTATATCTTTATTAGTTTCCATTGGCTGTCCTGTTTTTAGAAGATGTAAAACTTGGTTTTTGCATCTTCGTTTTTAGTATACTCTTAGCTCTGTGTAAATTTGATTTGGAAGTATTAGCACTTATATTAAGGAGCTTAGAAATGTCTTTATGTGTATAATTATCAAGCTCGAATAAATTAAATACGAGACGATATTGTGTAGGTAATTCTTGTATGTGTTTTAAAATGTCATTTAAAGGAATACTTTCTAGAGCTTTTGAATCAATGCTAGTATCTATAAGGATATCATTATTGATTTCAATATTGACGTGTTTGTCTTTTTTGTATTTATCAATAGCCTTATTAATGGTTATTCGTTTCATCCAGCCTTCAAAAGATCCATTCCCTTTGTAAGATTTTATGTTACTGAAAATATAAAGAAATACATCTTGTAAATTGTCTTGAGCTTCTTCCTTGTTTCTACAATATTTTAAGCATAGCGAAAACAGGTCATCCTTGTGTATTTGGTATAACTGACTCTGAGCCTTTAGGTTCTGCTTTTTGCAAGCTTTGATTAATTGTTCTAAATTCAACTATAATAGTTATTCAAATATATATTCTATTGTAAACCGGCTAAATAAATTTCCCTCAATATGCATTTGGTAATCACTAAGTGTACTATAATTTTCTGAATTATAGGTATTGGTGAATTCTGGGGACATATCAACATTTCCAAAAAACGTAGATGTAAATGTATCAAAAGTATTAGAGGTTATATATTTTGAATTATAATAATTTACCCCATTTGAATTGTCAATATGCTGTGACGTTAGCATTAGTAACGCTCTCCCATATGTAGCTTCAAAGACTAATCCTAAAGTATTAATTCCAGTTTCGTAAGTGTATGAACTTAAAATGGTATTAAGATAACTTCCATCGTCTTGTTTCATATACCCAAGAATAGAAATAACATTATTATTTGTATCATAGGTATTAATACTTCTACTAGTTTCATTATTTGAGACGGTATAGGTTTCTATAAATGTACGATTCATAGTATTGTCTAAAACAATTTTACTGGTAGATGATATATTATATGTGAGATCATCTTCACTATAACTTGTTGTTTTATAAATAGTGTCTTGGGTATGAATAAAATTTTCTTTTGTGTAAAAAGCATTCTGACTTGTTGTTGCTAGAATCTCATTTGAGAATTCAGTTAAGTTTTCATTAGCATCATATGTGAAACGTTTTATTCGTCCAAGCGATTCATTAAAGAATTCCGAAATTTCTGAGATTTTCCCATTGCTATAAGAGAATACTCTATTTCCAGTAGTCCCGTTACTAAGATTTTCATTTTCAGAGGCTATAATTCTATTATTTTCAACGGTATAAATCCGTCTATTATTAACCTCATTTGGCTGATTAATTGTATTGTAGTTTTCGTAAATAAATTGACTTAAAACCGTCGTTGGTGGTGCTGAAATTTCAGTGTCATCGGATGAACATGAAGCTAATAGTATTATAAATAAGGTAATGATGATAAATGTTGATGTTTTCATGAAATTTGTATTTGAGGTTATATTAATTAACAGCTAATGGCCGAAAGAGTGATTAGGACATAATATTGCATATCGTTTTCAATGTCGTCAATGATGATGTAAATAATCTGGTTGTTTTCTATATTTTCATAGGGCTCATTTGGTAGAATAGGGTTTGTTAAAGTCGTGGCATCCGCTTCGGTTTCATAAAAATAAATTTCAAATTCATCATCAAGCTCTAAAGTGTCAAAAATGCAAGGAACGTAGTCCTCTAAAATAAATTCGGAAATACCACTATCTAAATTTGTTTCGCAAGCTTCGAAAATAAAATTTCCGCAATCAGCAAAGTCTGGATCACAACGCTGATTTAAAATAAGCGCTCGTTCAAGATTAGTAAGTAAAAGCGTGTTTTCGTCAAGGTATTCAACTTTCCAATCTAAATTAAAATACTCACCCAATTCAGTGGTGTCATTTAGGTTAATATTGATGTGCAATTCATTTTCTATAATGAAAGGTGACCAGGAACCATTTAATATGCTATTGTCGATATTTAATGTAGTAAGTCCATCAGACTCTTGAAAAATTGAACCTAAATAGAGGTTATCATCATTGTAACTGTATCCAACTTTCCAAACGCAATTTTGTATGAGTTCTCCACATTCATAGACTAACTCCTCACTCAAACAACTATCTATAGCTTCTTTTAGTTCTTCTTTGTTATTTATAATAAAATACTCACCCGATTCTAAAGTGCTTGTGATTGGAAAACTCATACTAATTGCATGTGATATATCTATTGCTTCTAAGAAGCTACTAAATTGTTGGTCATTAACTATTGTAGTTGTAGAAACATATGTGTTGTTTTCATCAAAAGTGAATAGTGTTAGAGGGTAAATAAAATCAATACAAACAATGCTATTGTTTGGTTGCTCGTCAGTATTAGAAATCTCTTTTAGGTTGTTAAATAAATCTGAGTCGGCAGAAATAATATCTTGTATTCTAACATTTGGATCAATATCAAGATTGTCATCCAAATCATAAGCACATGAGGTTGCAAAAATTAATAGAAGTAAAAATCTGAATTTTGAGATATTCATTAGGACTTGTTTTCCTATAGTCTTACATATCTCTAAAAGGTTGCGTGAAAAATTAGTGTTTATTCATAAAAAGATTTTTAAAGTAGTCCCAATTCTTATAAGCACTGATTTTTTTATACAAAAAAGCCCATCAAAATTTGATGGACTTTTAAATACATTAAGAGTTAAAAGGAAATTAATCTTCTTTTTTGTCTTCTCTTGGTTTGCGATCATCATGACGATTGTAACGTCCTCCATTGCCATTTCTATTATTATCTATAGAAGCCTCCTAAAGTTGCAGTTGTTAAATCTTATGTTTCTCGACGAGTAAAAATTGAAAAACCATGTGTAGGTGGTAAATAATCTACTTCAAACCAAATTGGTCTAATGTTAGTAGTTTTATTCAAAATTAAAGGGCTCGTTAGCATTGATTTGATCTCGTAGTTTGTTAATTTTCCTATGCATACGATTAAAGAATAATGTTCGGTCTTTCTCACCTGCATTTACCAAAAGTTTTGAATTGCTCATGAAATTTTGTAAAAATTTATACATAAGGTCACAAGTAGGTTGGTGATCAATTTTAAAATAACTTAATACCGTAAATGGAGCAAAAAACACTTTTCGACTTGGTGTTTTTACCATGATTGTATTAGATAATGTATGAATTTCATTTAAGTATAAATTGTATGTTGATTGATTTTTTGAACCAATCATACTTTGTTGAATAGCCTGTTTTTCAATATGGTTAAATACGTCTTCAATATCATTACAAATTTTCAAAGCTATATCTTTGGATAGCAAACCCGATTCAAAATAATAGATTACTTGTTGTAATGTCCCATTTATTGTAGTATTATTCCAAATTTCTGTAGTATTAACATTCTTATAGATTTCACCTAAAGCAAATGCACTTTCTAATAAGCTATTGGGTATCGATTTTAAAAATTCATCAAAAGACAGTTTGCTTTTCGTCATCGTTGGGTCAATGTCTTTTAGCCATACATAGATTTTATATCTAGATAAATATGTATCCTTTAGGGTATGAAATAGTGGGATATCTTTAGCTGAATATATGATTACTGAATTTTTTAATTTTGTTAATGGATAAACATTATTAAATGACTGTTTAAACCAGAGTTCTAATTCAGTTTGATTATTAATCTGTGGGGAAAGGTCAGTTAGAATATTATTTTGACTACCAATTTCAAACAATTTATTTAAGGATATTTTGTAGTGTTTCGCAAGAATTACACTTTCTTCCAATGATAGATTTGTTTTTAAATTGACACGTCTATAAGCCGCATCGTAACCAATGTCTAAAACAGAGGCTATTTCTTCTATAAATGAGGTGTTTTCTCCCGATTTCTCTCTTAAATATGTAATGAATTGTTTTTGCATTTTTTATAAAATAATAATAGAGAGGCTTATTTTATTTGTAGAAAGTACAAAATAAAATTGAAAAGCTCATTGATTTGGTCTAACGATTTTCAATATTCACAAGCTACTTTAGCATCATGTTTAATTAATTCAGCTCGTCATGGAATCTAAAATAGTTGATGTTACAACCTATGAAAATAGGATTATAAAATGGAAGGATTTTGGTAATCATGTAGGTGAATATTTCGAGTTACCTAGGATTAGAGGAAGATAACAAATACATCTTAGACATAATTGATACTAAGAGAATCCCATTATTATAATTAACCAAAATCAACATATTATGAAAACAATATTCAAACTAACACTCGTTGCTCTATTACTATTTGTTTACTCATGCGGATCTAGGAGAGTTTATACCACTGGGTCTTATGGTTCTATGAAATCTTATACAGAAAAACCACATTATTTAGATAAAAAGAAGTCGGCCACCTATGTTTCTGGAGACCTAAGTTTTGGAGAACATTTACAAGATGGAGGGGATTTTGATGACACGAAAATCATTGCAGCTTTAAATGTTCATAGAAGTACTACTGGTCGTTTTTATAATTTTTATTATGGATTTGGAGCGACTTATGGAACTTATAAATTTAAGGAAGGCTATGAGAATCTTATTGTTGATGAAGAAAAGAAAAGTTTTTATACCATCAATTTTAAATCCGGAATAAATTACACCTATACACGACCTAAAGTAGATTGGAGGTTTGTAGGTCTAGAGTTTACTTATCTCAATGAGTTTGGACCATATCAAGATAAATTGGCGAAATTAATTGCTAATAATGATGGAGGGCTTACAATTGCGAACCAAAAATCTATGTTTACTTATCAACTATATTCTGAATATGTTTTTAAAACTAAAGATGGTGGATCTTTTACTTTTGGCTTTTATATTGGTGATTTATTGAATTATAAAAATACTGAGCTGTATAGTGGTGTAACTGGTTTTAGTGGTATTACGTTTGGATTTACATTTAACAAATGCACTTTGCATGCTGTTTTTGAAAGTGGAGAAGGAGATATAAAATCTACAAAAATTGGACTTACCTATAGACTTTAAAAACAACAGCATGCACTGATATTTAACTATAATAAATGAAACATAAAGTAAGGGATTAAGATATTATCTCCGCTAAAAAGAAACATTTAGAATAAAAACTTACTAAAAACAAGCATTATGAAAACAATATTAAAAATATCGCTGATTGGAACTTTATTATTTTCCTTAGTAATGAGCGCGCAGAATACAACCAGTAAAGTAAAGGTCCATAAAGTATGGGTTACTTTGTTGGATGGGTCAAAGATAAAAGGGAATTTATATTCAGCTAACGAAATTGGAATTAAGGTAATTAATAATACTCTTGACCTAGAAAATCCAATTATCATTAATGCTGATGATATTGATGAACTTAAAATAAGAAGAAAAGGAAAAATAGGAAATAGTATTTTAATTGGATGTGGAGTAGGAGTTGCTTTTGGAGGCTTGCTTGGATTGATTAGTGGAGACGATGAAGGAGGTCTTGTAAGTTTTTCTAAAGAAGAAAAAGTAGCTATGGGAGCTGTAGTGTTTGGTGTTTTAGGGACAGGGGTTGGAGCTCTGGCAGGAACGAAAAAAGAAAAGTTTATTATTACTGGTAATCTGGAAGTATATCGATTAAAGCTTAGAGAAATACTTCAGTATGTTCTAGTTCAAGCAACAAATTAAAATAATCATCTAGATTACAAAAAAGCCCATCAAAATTTGATGGGCTTTTAAATATATTAAGAGTTAAAAAGAAATTAATCTTCTTTCTTGTCTTCTCTTGGTTTACGATCATCACGACGATTATCACGTCCGCGATTATCTCTACCACGATTATCACGCCCTCCATTACCATTTCTGTTATTATCTCTAGGTGGTCTAGCGACATAACCTTCAGGTTTTGGTAAAATTGCTTTACGAGAAACTTTCTCTTTGCGTGTTCTTGGATCTTGCCCAAAGTACTTTACATCAAACACGTCTCCCATGTTTACAACATCAGATACATTTTCTGTACGTTCCCAAGCGAGTTCACTTACATGTAATAATACTTCATTTCCTGGAGCTTCCATATATTCTACAACAGCACCAAAATCAAGCATCTTAATTACTTTTACTTCGTAAACGCTTCCTACTTGAGGTTTAAATAAGATAGAATCTATTTTTGCCATCACAGCATCAATACCTTCATTACCTACACCTAAAATTTCTACGATACCTTCTTCAGTAACTGGATCTTCATTAATTACAATAGTCGTTCCAGTTTCTTTTTGCATTTCTTGAATTACTTTTCCACCAGGACCAATTAATGCACCAATAAAGTCATTAGGAACTCTTCTAGTAATCATTTTTGGAGAATGCTCTTTTACATCTGCATTAGGAGCAGCAATAGTATCCGTTATTTTTTCAAGTATATGTAAACGACCATCACGAGCTTGGTTTAAAGCATTAACAAGAATTTCATAAGAAAGCCCTTTTACTTTAATGTCCATTTGACAAGCCGTAATACCATCTGCAGTACCAGTAACTTTAAAATCCATATCACCTAAATGATCTTCATCACCTAAAATATCAGATAATACAGCATAGTTTCCAGAATCTGCATCAGAAATTAATCCCATCGCAATACCAGAAACTGGTTTTTTCATTTGTACTCCAGCATCCATAAGTGCCATTGTTCCAGAACAAACGGTTGCCATAGAAGACGACCCATTAGATTCTAATACTTCAGATACAACACGAACAGTATAAGGACAATCCTCAGGAATCATACCTTTTAAAGCACGTTGTGCTAAATTACCATGTCCAACTTCTCTACGTGATGTTCCACGAATAGGCCGTGCTTCACCTGTACAAAAAGGAGGGAAGTTATAATGTAAGTAGAAACGCTCTTCGCCTTCAAACGATGGCATATCTATTTGATTAGCATCTCTAGACGTTCCTAAAGTTACAGTTGCTAAAGCTTGTGTTTCTCCACGAGTAAATATTGAAGAACCATGTGTAGATGGTAAATAATCTACTTCACACCAAATTGGTCTAATATCAGTAGTTTTACGTCCATCTAAACGTAAGCCTTCATTTAAGGTTAAATCACGAATCGCCGCTTTTTCAGCTTTACGATAATATTTAGAAACTAAATCACCAAAATCTTCTAATTCTTCTTCAGAGAATGTTGCTTTTATTTCTGTTTTTATGTCTTCAAATGCAGCAGTTCTTTCATGTTTAGAAGATCCCGCTTTTGCTATAGCATATACTTTGTCGTATGCCATATCATGCACTTTTTTTGCTAAATCGTCATCTTCTCGTTCTCCTTCATAGTCACGAACTTCTTTTTTGCCAAACGCTTCAGCTAATCTTACTTGAGCAGCACATTGATCTTTAATGGCTTCATGAGCAAATTTTATTGCTTCTGTCATTTCTTCTTCAGAAATCTCATCCATCTCACCTTCAACCATCATTACTGAATCAGCAGAAGCTCCAATCATCATATCGATATCAGATTCTAATAATTGAGCTCTTGTTGGATTGATAACAAATTCACCATTTACACGACCAACTCTAGCTTCAGAAATTGGACACTCAAAAGGAAAATCTGATAATTGAATCGCTGCCGAAGCTGCAAATGCTGCCATTGCATCTGGCATCACATCGTCATCATGAGACATTAATTGGATCATCACCTGTGTTTCAGAGTGGTAATCTTTTGGAAATAATGGACGTAATACACGATCTACTAAACGCATCGTTAATACTTCACCATCACTTGGTCTTGCTTCTCTTTTGAAGAAACCTCCAGGATAACGACCAGCAGCAGCAAATTTTTCTCTATAATCTACTGTAAGAGGTAAAAAATCTACTGGACTTTGCCTGTAATTGGAAACAACTGTACATAATAACATACATTTTCCAGATTGAACAACAACGCTACCATGCGCTTGTTTTGCTAATTTTCCGGTTTCGATAGAAATTTCTCTTCCGTCACCAAGGTCTATGACCTCTCTAAATACTTTTGGAATCATAAATTTTTTAATTCTAATTCTGATAATTTTTAATACCAGAATAATGTTAAACAATGATCGTTGTGTTGTTGTAGTTGTTGTTGTGTGACATTAAATAATGTCTTGACCAATGAAAAACTGTAATTAGCTTCTTATTTACGATTGTTATACTCTATCGTGAGAGTTAGTGATATAAAAAAAAGAGGCACGAAGCCTCTTTGATATTATTTTCTTAATCCTAATTCTTTAACTATCGCACGATATCTTAAGACATCTTTCTTAGTTAAGTAATCTAGTAAGCTTCGTCTTTTACCTACTAACTTTACTAACGAACGTTCTGTATTATAATCTTTACGATTTTGTTTTAAGTGTTCTGTTAGGTAGTTAATTCTGTAAGTAAATAATGCGATTTGACCTTCTGCAGTTCCAGTGTCTTTTGCATTTTTGCCATGTTTCTTAAAGATGGCTTCTTTTTCTTTTTGATCTAAATACATGCTAATATTATTGTAAATGATTTTTATGTACGTTGAAAGTCTTTCTTTCAAGCGGCAAATATAGTAATTTTTAAATGTTTATAACGATTCACACCCTTAGTTTTGATTTTTTTAACTCGATTTTAAACGTTTTTGATTTTTATTGGTCTTAACATCATATTAACATTAAAAATTTAATTATGAACGCAATGAGAAAAATGATGTTAGCCTTTGTGGTTTTAGGGTTGACATTTACAAATTGTAGCAATGACGATTCTGCTATAGACGAAGAACAAAATGTAGAAATTTCTGAAGTAAGATTATCTTCCGAAATTGATGCTGCAACAAATGTTGTTGGTGATGTTGTCATCGATGCTTATGAAGAACAGGAGATTAGTGATGCAGATCGAACTGATGGACAACAATCTGGATTGCCAGAATGTGTAACGGTTACTGTTGTTGCACAACAAGGATTTAGAGAAGTGACGGTTGATTTTGGAACTGAAGGTTGTATTGTACATGGACACTTACTTAAAGGACAAATTATATTTTCATATACAAGAGATCCTGAGGCACAAGAAATCTTAATTACTTATAGTTTAGTCGATTTTTTCTTTGATGCAAAAAACATCATAGGAACTAAAACCTTACTCAAAGAATTATCTAATGAAAATGGAAATCCTCAGTTTACACATACCTTAGGTCTTACTGTGATTTGGCCAAATGGTGCGCAAGCGAGTAGAGAAGGTTTAAGAATTAGAGAATGGGTTGAAGGTTTTGGAAGTGGCGTTTTTAGTGATAATATATTTGAAGTTACTGGAAATTGGGAAACGACATTTGTAAATGGGAATACCCATAGTTATGAAGTGCTTACGCCATTACGTCGCGAAGTTATTTGTTTCTACTTCGTAAGTGGAAGTATAGATGTACAACGTACAAATTTTGGTGGAACATTTGATTATGGTACAGGTGACTGTGATAATCAAGCAACCTTTACTAGTAATAATGGAAATGTGATTGCTGTCACTTTAAACTAGTTTATGTTTTAGAATTTAAAAAGGCGTGCCAATTGGTGCACCTTTTTAGTTTTTTAACTAAAATTTTAAGCGTTGACTATAAATAAAAGTTCTTTGTTTTTTATAAAAAGCAAAAAAAACCTCACTAGTTTTATAACTAATGAGGTTCAATTTTAGTATTGTTTTAAGCGGTTATGCTCTCAACGGTTGATTTGTAACCAAATCGATATATAAGTTGACTTTGTTTTTTAATTCTTTACGATGTGTAATGAAATCTAAGAACCCATGCTCTAATAAAAACTCAGAAGTTTGAAATCCTTCAGGTAATTCTTTTCCTGTAGTATCACGTACAATTCTTGGTCCAGCAAATCCAATTAAAGCGCCAGGCTCACTAATATTAATGTCTCCTAACATCGCAAATGATGCTGTTGTACCACCAGTGGTTGGATCTGTACATAATGAGATATATGGAATTCCTGCATCTGCTAATTGCGCTAACATTACCGATGTTTTTGCTAATTGCATAAGCGATAATGCAGCTTCCATCATACGTGCACCTCCAGATTTGGAGATAATCATAAATGGTATTTTATTTTTTAAAGCATAATTTGCAGCTCTAGCAATTTTTTCTCCTACAACAGATCCCATAGAACCTCCAATAAAAGAAAAATCCATACAAGCAATAACTAAATCTTTCCCTTTAGATTTTCCAACTGCTGTCTTCACCGCATCTTTCAAATTGGTTTTTTCGGTTGCAGCTTTTAATCGGTCTGGATATTTTTTAGTATCCTCAAATTTTAAAGGATCTTTTGATGTTAAAGAAGCATCTAATTCTTTAAATGTATTATCATCAAATAAAATTTCGAAATATTCTTTACTCCCAATTCTAACATGATAGCCATCTTCTGGACTTACATAAAAGTTTTGCTCTAATTCTTTTGTGTCAACAATCTTTCCAGTTGGAGATTTGTACCACAGCCCTTTAGGTGTGTCTTTTTTCTCTTCGGTAGACGTTTGTATTCCCTTATCTTTTCTTTTAAACCAAGACATTAAAAAAAATTTAATTAGTAGTTAGTGGTGCAAAGTTATAAAGTATTTACATTATTAAGGTCTTCAAATGCTTTTTTTAACCGTTCTACGAATGCATCTTCCCCTTTTCTGAGCCAAACTCTTGGGTCGTAGTACTTTTTATTTGGTACATCATTGCCATCAGGATTTCCAATTTGATGTTTTAAAAACTCAACTTTTTCTCCCATATAATCACGAACACCACTCATAAATGCATATTGCATATCAGTATCAATGTTCATCTTGATAACACCGTAACCAATAGCTTCTCTAATTTCTTCTACAGTAGAGCCAGATCCGCCATGGAATACAAAATCAATATGATTATGCGGTAAATCATGTTTTTTAGATAAAAACTCTTGAGAATTTTTAAGAATCTTAGGCGTTAGTTTTACATTTCCAGGTTTGTAAACACCATGTACATTTCCGAAGGCTGCAGCAATAGTAAATTGATCACTTACTTTACTTAACTCTTCATAAGCATAAGCAACTTCTTCTGGTTGTGTGTATAATTTTGAATCATCAACATCAGTATTGTCTACACCATCTTCTTCGCCACCAGTGATTCCTAATTCTATTTCTAAAGTCATACCCATTTTGCTCATACGTTCAAGGTAAGTTTTACAAACGTCTATGTTTTCTTCGATAGGTTCTTCAGATAAATCAATCATATGAGAACTGTAAAGTGGTTTCCCCGTATCTTTGAAGTGTTGTTCACTTGCATCTAATAAACCATCTATCCATGGTAATAATTTTTTTGCACAATGATCAGTATGTAAAATAACAGGAACGCCATAAGCTTCAGCCATAAGGTGAACGTGTTTTGCGCCTGCTACCGAACCTGCAATTGCAGCTTTTTGGTCATCATTACTTAGTCCTTTTCCAGCATTAAATTGTCCGCCTCCATTTGAAAATTGAATAATTACGGGTGCATTTAATGCTTTAGCAGTTTCTAAAACACCATTTATAGTATTTGATCCAATAACGTTAACTGCTGGTAAAGCAAATCCTTTTTCTTTTGCTAGATTAAAAATATCTTGAACTTCACGTCCTGTAGCAACTCCTGCTTTAATATTATGACTCATGATTTTTAGTTGTATAAATTAAGAATCAAAAATAAGTAAAATTTGACTAATATTTGAGGTTTTTAAGAGTTTGAAGCGAGCTAAATTAACGCAAACGTTATCGCTAATAAAGAAAAAAATAGTCTAGAAAGGATAGTTAACACCTATATTGTAAACCGCATTACTGAAATTAGAATCTTTAAACCATCGATCTCCTAACGCTCTTGAAGGATCATAAGTTTTAAAACCAATATCACCTCTTAAAACAAAAAAGCTGAAATCGTAACGAATACCAAATCCAGAACCTACAGCAATATCTTTTAGCGAGCTAAAATTATCAAAAGTAGCAGCTTCATCATCTACATTGTCAAATACATTCCAGATATTTCCTGCATCGATAAAAACAGCGCCATTAAAACGGCCTAATAAATTAAAGCGTTGTTCAGCACTAAGTGTTATCTTAAGATTAGCTTCATTAAATTCGTTCGTAGATTTTGAACTGCCTGGTCCTAAGTTGTATGCCGTCCAAGCTCTAACATCATTAGGTCCACCAGCAAAAAAACTCTCAGCAAATGGAATGCTATTTGAATTTCCGTAGGGTATAGCAATACCAAGGTAAGTACGTATGGCTAATTCATTTTTGCGACCTAAATCCCAGTGTTTAACATAATCTATTTCGGTTTTAATATACTGAGAGAATGGTACGTCAAAAACTTCATATTTATCATCTTCATTTTTTGGTAAATTAAATACATTAGATAAATTAGATAATAGGTTTCCTGCTAATTCTAGTCGTAGTCTTAAAATTGAAAAATCATTGTCAAATAGGTTTTCTCGTCTATTTTTAATGTAATTGAAACTAGATGAAAATATAAGATTGTCTTCAGTGAGTCGTTCTTTACGTTGTTTGATATTATTTACAGTTATGTAGTCATCATCTGTTGAAATTAATGAGGTGTTATTGTTGGTCACATCTGAAATAAAAGTATTTGCTCCATCAGGAAAACCAAGGACATCACCAGCAGCAATATAACTAATGTCTTGAGCAATTTCATTTAGGCTATCGTAAGAATTTTGATAGACACCAAAATAGTTAGCTGTATTGAGGTTTTTTACAAACTGTACATTAAACAAATCAAGGTTGTTAGTGACTTTTTTTGAAGGATACCAATTATAATTTACGGTTCCAGTAAAAGCTTGTTTGTCTAATCCAATATTACGTTGACTAGTTGCGCCTAAACTAATTCGTGTACTTGGTGACATGTACTTCGGGATGATTTTTTCTGTATTAAATGGTAGAGAAAATCGAGGAATATTTAACCTCAAATTCCCGCCTAGTTCATTAATATCAAAAAATTGATCTTTCGTATTTGAAGCATCTCTTGATGAACCAATAGCTCCTAAAGCCGAAATTTCTAAAGTTTCAGCACCTCTAAATATATTTCTTATTATTAAACCTGTACTAAAAGCAAAACCTACAGTTTGTATGTTGCTTTGCGAGACTTCAAAGCTACTTGTAAGTTCGAATTTTTTCCTTGGAACCAAATAAACGTTAGCAGTTAATGTTGTATCATTTTCATTCTCTATATATTCTATTCTAGGATATCGAAACGCTTTTAACTCACTTAAATAACGATAGGTCCTTGTTCTATCTAGATCTTTAAATACATCATCTTTTTTTATAAAAATAGCATCTGTGATTGCTTTAGGTCTGTACTTTAATTTATCAAAACTATAAAGATTGTAGTCTTTAAATTGGATTGAATCTGAGAGTATAGAATTACGATTTTCATTTTTATAATCTGTATAGATGTTGACATCCTTAATTTTATATACCTTAAATGGTACATGTGAAATAGAATCTTCACTTCTTACTGTGCGATTCGTTATTAATAAATCAGTGTTGATTTTTTTATTAGTACCAATAGTGTCTAAATCAAATGTGATATAATCTTGACCAAAATGATAAAACCCTGAGTTTCTAAGCTGTTCAGTTAATCGGTCACGTTCAGCTGCAAAATTATCTTGATCATATTGTTGCCCTTTTTTTATTAAAGAACCTTCTTCTAATCTTAAGCGATATAAAGAATCTATAATTGGAGTTTTTATTTGTGTTCTAATAGAATCTAAAATAAAAGGGTCGCCTGTGTTTACTTTATAAGTAACACTAGCGCTTTGGTTAGTATCTTTTTTAGTTTCAAAAGAGGTTTCAACATTCCACCATCCTTTACTAAAGTAGTATTTTTTTAAGGCATTTGATGTTTTTTCGGCAAGTAACTCATTATA
Organism: Flavobacteriales bacterium 33_180_T64; assembly: GCA_002162685.1. Taxonomy (GTDB): domain Bacteria; phylum Bacteroidota; class Bacteroidia; order Flavobacteriales; family Flavobacteriaceae; genus Psychroserpens. The sequence continues at coordinate 141,521 of MAAQ01000002.1, read as the reverse complement.
AATAGCTGGAGCTTCACCTGTTTTTCTAAGCCAAGAGTTAAAACTCTTTTTAGATTTTATCCATGCTTCATATTGCTTGAGCGATAATAATTTTTTTGCTCCTGTATTTGGGTCATCAGGGTTTCGGTACCTAGCATCTAAAATAGAATCTATATTTGGACGGGCTAAATTATAGATGTGTAAACGTAAAGGGATCCCTAAACCTATTAATGTGCTATTTGGTTTTTGATAGATAAGATTGCTAACGGTTTCATTTTTGGTTTTTTTATCATTTACTAAAACAGTATTACTGATTAGCAAATGATCATCTTTTTTAACGCGCTTCATTATATTACACGAAAATGTCGTGCATATCAGACCGTAGATTAATATCTTAGAAAAGTGAGATTTCAAAAAAGAAAGCGTTTGCATTAAGTTGTACCCAAATTTACAGTTTTATTGTGGTCTTATCATAACAAATAATAGACCAAAAAGTTTTACTTTGTATTTTATTTGTTATGATAACAAAAATAAATACATTTTAATGTTAACAAAGAGCCACATAAAATTAATTACAAGTCTAAGCCAAAAAAAGTTTAGACTACAACATCAATTATTTGTGGTAGAAGGTATAAAAGGGATTCAAGAGTTTTTGAATTCTAGTTTTGAGTTATATCAATTGTTTTCAATAGAAGCTGTTTTTGATGCCGAAATCATTACAGTTTCTCATAAAGAACTTCAAAAGATAAGTAGCTTAAAAACGCCAAATACTGCAGTTGCTATTTTTAAAATTCCTATTGAAATACAACTAAAGCATAGTGGATTAATTTTAGCCTTAGATGATGTTCGCGATCCTGGAAATTTAGGTACCATAATTAGACTTTGTGATTGGTTTGGGATTAAACATTTGATATGTAGTAAGGCTACAGTTGACTGTTACAATTCTAAAGTGGTACAAGCTACAATGGGATCATTAACACGTGTCCATATTCAATATGTTGATTTAGAAAACTATCTTAAAGCTTATCAACAAGAGATCTTCGGAACGTTTATGGAAGGTAATCCTATTTATACTGAAGCATTACCAAGTGAAGGGATTATTGTTATGGGAAATGAGGCTAATGGGATTTCTACGGAAATTGAAAATTTAGTTGCTAAAAAACTAAGTATTCCAAGATTTGGAATGCATAAAGCGACTGAAAGTTTAAATGTAGCAACAGCTGCAGCTATTGTGTTAAGTGAGTTTAAAAGAACTTCTACTGAAACGTGAAATTTAAGAAAACCCCACGTGTCTTCATAGTAGAAATATTATTGGTCCATGGACTATTTGGGTCTTCATCTCTTACTAATTCATCATTAAGTGCGAATACACCACGAATTGAAGGCGTAAACTTAAACCACTGATTATAGAAGTCGATACCTATTCCTAATTCATAAAACAATACATTTTTCTTGGTCCTAAATTGTCCTGCAGCATTATCGTCAGGGTTTTCTTCGTTGCTAGATAAATTTAAAGCCATTGAAAAACCACCAATAATAAAAGGTTTAAAGTTGTTTAATCGTTTGGTTGATATTTTTAATAGTAAAGGAAAATGGACATAAGTCGATTTCACTTCGCGTAATAAATCGGCATTTGTAGGGTCGCCAACAAAATAACTAGGATCGTATTGAATACTTCTAGTCGTTATAAAAAGACCAGGTTCAAATCTTAAATCTAAATGATCATTAATTCTTAGATTAGATACAAGACCAACACTAAAACCCATACTAGTTTCAACTAAGATCTCTTTAAGGTCTCTTTCATAGGTAAATTGATAATCATAACTATTTAGGCCTAAGTAAAACCCCCAACTCAAGCGTTGTTTATCAAAATTCTCGTTATTCTTTATTTTTTCTCTGCTAAATAATTGTGCTGATACACTTTGTGAAGCAATTAGTAAGGTTAAAACTATAAGTGTTTTTTTCATAAATATCACGATAATGACGTGTAAACCGTATTAGCCTTTAGTTGCACTATAAATTGTGGCAACACCAAAAGTTTGTGGGTTATCTTTCACGTTAATAAACCCAATTTTACGTAAAATATTGTTTAAAACCTCACCATAAGGAAAAACAGATGCAGATTCGCTTAAATATGCATATGCAGATTGGTCATTAGAGAAGAGCCGTCCTATGGTTGGTAAAATGTATTTTGAATACAATTTATAGCCTTGTTTATAAGGCGTTTTGGTAGGTATTGAAGTTTCTAAGATTACAAAAATTCCATTAGGCTTAAGTACTCTGAATATTTCTGACAATCCTTTTTCTAAGGTTTCAAAATTTCGTACACCAAAAGCTACTGTAATAGCATCAAAGCTATGATCTTCAAAAGGTAAATTCTCAGAATCACCAATAACCATTGTAATAAGACGATCAAGATTTTTCTGTTTTACTTTTTGTCGTCCTACTTCCAGCATCCCATCACTAATGTCTAGTCCAATAATTTCTTTTGCGTTAGTTTTTGTAAGACTTATTGCTAAATCTCCTGTTCCTGTTGCAATATCTAGAATGCGTTCTGGTTTTGTTTCAGAGACAATATCAACCACTTTATTACGCCATTTAATATCAATACCAAAAGAAATCACACGATTTAAGCCATCGTATTCTTTTGAGATATTATCAAACATTTGGGTGACTTGTTGCTTTTTATTTAAATCACTATCCTTATATGGAGTAACTTTTGAGGACATTCTTTTTTTTGCAAATATACTTAAAACTTAATAGCTTTAAATAATATGTGACTGACTTTTAATAGGCTCTCAGTCACATAATAATGTAGTATATTTGTATGTTTTTTTGAATAAACTTATTAATGAAAATAATAATTGCAGGAGCAGGAGAAGTAGGATTTCATTTGGCAAAGTTATTGTCTTATGAGTCTCAAGAGATTACCTTAATTGATACAAATAAAAATAGTCTGGCCTATGCAAATGACCATCTAGATATTAGAGTTATAAAAGGGGATGTCACATCTATTGCGATATTAAATGATGCTAGAATAAATACTTCAGAGTTATTTATAGCAGTAACTTCTTCAGAAACTACAAATATTACAGCTTGTGTTCTTGCTAAACAATTAGGCGCTAAGAAAACTATTGCTAGAATATCTAATTCAGAATTTATAGATCAAAAAGATGAGGTGGGATTTGCTAAATTTGGTATTGACGAACTTATCTCTCCAGAGATTTTAGCAGCTGCAGAGATCGAATTATTACTTAATCAATACGGTTTTAATGATACCTATGAGTTTGAAGAAGGTGCTTTAACGATGTTGAGTTTGCGTTTATCAAGAACAGCAAGTTTTGTCGGAAAAACAGTAAGAGAAGCTGCTGAGGTATTCCCTGAATTGCATTTTGTACCAATAGCCATTCAGCGTTTTGGAACACAATATACAATCATTCCAAGAGGAGATACCGAGTTTAAAGAAGGGGATAAAGTCGTGTTTATAACTTCTAAAGGAGGTGATGAAGAATTGTTTCAACTTTCAGGAAAAGTAAAGGCAGATTTAAAGAATATAATGATCCTTGGAGGAAGTAAAATAGGTTATAAAACAGCAAGAGATCTTTGTGAGAGTAAATTTAATGTGAAGCTTATAGAAAGTGACAAAGAAACTGCTTTTGAATGCGCTGACGATTTACCAAATGCACTTGTAATTAATGGAGACGGTAGAAATGTAGAGCTTTTAGAAGAAGAGAATATTACGGAAATGGATGCGTTTATTTCGGTAACAGGAAATTCTGAAACCAATATCATGTCGTGTTTGGTAGCAAAATCAAAAGGCGTTAAAAAAACAATTGCACTGGTAGAAAACATGGATTATTATCAACTATCTCACTCTATTGGTATTGATACATTAATCAATAAAAAACTTCTAGCGGCAAATAATATTTTTAGATACATTAGAAGAGGTGAGGTTTTGGCTATGACCAAGCTAAGTAATATGAATGCTGAATTACTGGAATTTGAAGTCACTTTAAAATCAAAAATAACGAAGCATATAATCAAAGACCTAAATTTTCCTAGATCTGCAATTATTGGAGGTGTTATTAGAGATGAGATTGGAATTATTCCATTAGGTGATTTTCATATCCAAGTAGGAGATAAAGTGGTTGTATGTTGTTTGCCTAGATCTATAACTAAAGTTGAGAAGTTCTTTTTCTAACCCTTATGTAATAATACATTCGCATTGATTTTTAAAAATCTAATGTTATTAAGTATTTGGATGTTCTATATGATATATAAAAAATAATAGAAAACACATGAAGCTTAACTATAAAATTATTTTTCATTTTTTCGGATTACTATGTCTCTTTAATGGAGGCTTCATGTTATTATCAACGCTTGTTAGTTTTATTTACAAAGATGGTGTGACTGTAGAACTACTAGGAGCAGGTCTTATTGTGCTTATTCTAGGGGGAATAGCTATGGTTTTAACTAATAATCATAAGAAAGAACTTAATAAACGTGATGGATATATTGTTGTAGCTTTCGGTTGGATTGTTATGGCATTGACAGGAACTTTACCATATTTAATAACAGGGTCTATACCTGGTTTTACGAATGCTTTTTTTGAAACGATGTCTGGGTATACGACTACAGGAGCAAGTATTTTAAATGATATAGAATCGATACCTAAGGGTGTTTTGTTTTGGCGTAGTATGACACATTGGATTGGCGGGATGGGAATTATTGTTCTCGCTATTGCTATCTTGCCATTACTAGGGATAGGAGGAATGCAATTATTTGCAGCCGAAGCTCCAGGTCCAAATGCAGATAAACTTCATCCACGAATTACAGATACAGCTAAGCGCCTTTGGTTAATTTATTTTGGGTATACTGCTGCAGAAACCATTTTATTACAAGTTGCAGGAATGTCATTTTTTGATGCAATAAATCATTCGCTATGCACTTTGTCAACAGGTGGTTTTTCTACAAAAAATGCCAGCATTGCCTATTGGAATGGCCAGCCAGTAATTCAATACATTATCATTGTGTTTATGTTTTTAGCTGGAACAAATTTCGTGTTAAGTTATTTTGCTTTTAAAGGAAAAGTGCAAAAAGCAATACGAGACGAAGAGTTTAAACTGTATTTTAAATTTATAGCATTGTTTACTATTATTGCTGCACTTATCATTTATTTTAAAGCTGATTTTTCGATATCTTCAATTGATCATCCTATGGTTTTTGGTAAAGCTGAAGCTTCTTTTAGACATGCACTATTTCAAGTTATAGCAATCGTAACTACAACAGGATTTGTTACTGCAGATTATACCTTATGGACATCTTTTTTAGTGGTTTTCTTCTTTGGTATTATGTTTCTAGGAGGATCTGCTGGTAGTACGGCAGGTGGTGTGAAGGTAGTGCGGCATATGCTTATGATAAAAAACGGGTTTCTAGAATTTAAACGTGCATTGCATCCTAATGCAATTCTTCCTGTGCGTTATAATAAAAAATCAGTTTCTGGAGATATTGTATTCAATATTCTAGGTTTTTTTATTCTCTATATGCTGTCTTTTATAATTGGTGCATTAGTATTCTCAATGTTTCAAATAGATTTTGAATCAGCCATAGGTTTGTCAGCTTCAAGTCTAGGTAATGTTGGACCAGCTTTAGGAAACTTTGGACCTGTAAATAACTATTCTGAATTGCCAGCATTAGGGAAATGGTGGTCTACATTTTTAATGTTAATTGGGCGATTAGAATTGTTTACCGTTTTGATTTTATTGACACCTTTTTTCTGGCGAAATAGATAATGTTTTAAATTATTTTGAAAAATATATTTTCTTCGGAAATATTAATAGTTATAGGTGTTCTGAGGTTTTTTAATTGGTTGTAAAAGGATTTGATTGTAACATTTTATTTGAATGTACGTCTTATTTGTGTAATCAATTAAATTAATCATCATGGAATTAGTAGTAACATCACAAGAATTAGAGCCTTTGCCCAAACGTAGATTAGAAACCCAATTTGTAAGGCCAGAAGGCTTATTAAATTCAAACTACAAAAACGTTGCGAAATGCAATTTAAGCAGCGCAAATACAACTTCAATTTTTGGTATTAAGCAACGTGTAAAAAGCAGACGATATCAAATCACTTCAAGTATCGATACATTTTTAAAACTGTCTGTTTTTGTAACAGTGTTAGCTTTTATTCTATAAGCCATCACCAATAGACCTTTTTAACTGGTACGATTGAGTTCGCACTCAAAACTATCCTTTACATTTAAAATTTATGCAAATTGATATGTTTAATCATATCAAAGGCATGATATACTTCAATTTTAACGGTTGTATTTCTGAGATATTTCAGAATTAAATAAAGATATTATGAGCTCAATGGGATCAATGAATGTTGTTATTAATAATAACAGAAAATTATTAAAAAATGGGAAACGTAAGCCTTTTGCAAAATCACTAGGAGGATATGAAAAATCTAGTAATTATAAACCTTATGTGTTACCCGAAGTGTCACCTCATGTTTTAAGACGCATTAGAATTAAAATAAAAAGACAAAATAGACGCTTACTCATAAGACAAATAATTACAGTAATTATTGTTGGCCTTCTTGTTTCGTACTGGTTTTCTAGAATTTAGTGCGGATAAGACTATATGGTTTAATACTTTTTTTAATTTATTTAAAGAATAGTAACCAAAGACGATGAACCGTATACCTTTCAATAAAAAACCTTCAGAATTAAAGTTCTAAAGGTTTGTAAGTTACTATTACGTCTGTTTTAGCTAACGACATCTTTTATACGTCTTATAGCTTCAATAATTTGTTCTTGTGATGCAGCATAAGAGATTCTTATACAATTAGGATTTCCAAAAGCAATGCCTGTTACAGTCGCAACATTGGCATATTCTAATAAGAACAATGAGAAATCTGTAGCGTTTTTAATCTTCTGTCCTTTTAATGTTTTTCCGAAGAAAAAAGAGATATCAGGAAACACATAAAATGCACCTTCAGGGATATTAGTTTTAAAACCTTCAATGTTGTTAAGTAAGTCTAAAATAAGTTCACGCCTTATTTTAAATTCATCGATCATATATTGAACTCGAGTTGGTGACTCGTTCAATGCTGTAATTACAGCACGTTGTGCAATACAATTTGCGCCACTTGTAATTTGACCTTGCATTTTGTTACAGGCCCTTGCAATCACTTCAGGTGCACCAATATATCCAATTCTCCAGCCTGTCATTGCAAATGCTTTTGAAACACCATTTACGGTAATAGTTCGGTCAAACATATCATCAAACTGAGCCATGCTTGTATGGCTGCCTATAAAATTGATATGTTCATAAATCTCGTCAGAAACAACAATGATATTTGGATATTTTTGAAGTACGTCTGCAATAGCTCTAAGCTCCTCTTTGCTATAAACAGATCCACTTGGATTACAAGGAGAACTATACCAAATCATTTTAGTTTTTGGAGTTATAGCAGCTTCTAGTTGTTGAGGTGTAAGCTTGAAATCGTTCTCTATTGATGTTTTTACTTCAACAGGCACGCCCTCATTAAGTTTTACAATATCACTATAGCTTACCCAATAAGGGCATGGTAAAATTACTTCGTCACCTTTGTTTAACAAAACGGAAGCAATATTAGCTAATGCTTGTTTTGCTCCTGTAGAGACTACAATTTGTGGTTTGTTATAAGTAAGATTATTGTCTCTTTTAAATTTAGTAATTATGGCATCTTTTAATTCAGCATAACCGTCAACAGGGGTATAAGAATTGTAGTTGTCATTTACAGCTTGAATTGCAGCGTCTTTTACAAAGTCTGGTGTATTAAAATCTGGTTCTCCTAAGCTTAGGCCAATAATATCTTTTCCTTCTGCTTTTAGTTCTCTTGCTTTTGCTGCCATTGCTAGAGTAGCAGAAGTTGCCATATTGAGAACTCTATCTGAAAGTAGTGCCATGTAAAAATTGAAAGGTTTTATGCTTGTAAAGCTGGTTTTTGTCCTAAGACTTTTAATTGATTATAATGCTCTGATATGGCTTTCCAAATCGTATTATACTCATTGTATGGTAAGCTAAATTCGCCAGCTGTTTCTTTAACTATTTTTGCGATTTTTCTATAATGAACATGACTGATGTGTGAAAATAAATGATGCTCAACTTGTCTGTTTAGCCCACCAGTATAAAATTCAACTAACCAGCTTTTAGGAGAGAAATTTGATGTTGTAAATAATTGATGAATAGCCCAAGTGTTTTTCATGTTGCCATTTTCATCAGGTAAAGGCATTTCTGTGTTAGGCATCACATGAGCCAATTGAAAAATAACACTTAGAATGATTCCAGCAGTATAGTGCATGATGAAAAAACCAATTAATACTTGCCACCAATGAAAACCTAAAGAAAGAGGTAATACAATCCAAATGAAATAATAGAGTATTTTACCAATGATTAGTTTTGTCCATTGCGTTGCAGGGTTTGGAAATTCTCCATAAGATAATTTTCTTTTCAGGTATTGAAAAGTTTGTTTAAAATCGGTTGTAATTGCCCAATTTACAGTTAGTAAGCCGTATAAAAAGAAGGCGTAATATTTTTGATATTTATGAATTTTAAGCCATTTAGTGTGTTTAGAAAAACGTATAATTCTACCCGCATCAATATCTTCATCATGGCCTTGTATATTGGTGTAAGTGTGGTGTAAAACATTGTGTTGCACTTTCCAGTTATAATCGTTTCCTGCTAAAATATAAATGCTACTTCCCATTAACTTGTTAACCCATTTTTTACTAGAAAATGAACCGTGATTAGCATCATGCATAACATTCATGCCTACACCAGCCATACCTATACCAATTAACATCATGAAAATAATCTGCAACCAACCAGGTAGATCAAATATTAGAATTAAGACTAATGGAACAATAAGTAATGAGAACATTACAATTGCTTTCAGGTATAATTCCCAGTTTCCAGTACGTTTAACATCGTTGTCTTTAAAGTAGTCGTTTACACGTTTATTAAGAGTTCTGAAAAATTTTGCAGAATCTGTTCTTGAGAAAGATAAAGTTTGTTTTGTCATTGAATCGCTATTTTTCAATTGTAACGTACAAAAAATACGTTTTGTATTTGGTGGCAAAGATAAATAATAAAAGCTGCTATAAGACTAATAAAATGCTAAAAATATCCACATAAAAATGTATACTTTTGCTGAAATTATAATTTAATGGAACTTTTACAACATTATTTTCCTGATTTAACCGAAGAGCAATGTCTTCAGTTTAAGAAATTGGAAGACTTATATCAAGACTGGAATTTAAAAATAAATGTGGTTTCTCGTAAAGATATTGACGAGTTATACCTTCGTCATGTGTTACATTCTTTAGGTATTGCTAAGATCATACAATTTAAACCCAATTCAAATATCTTAGATGTTGGTACAGGTGGAGGTTTTCCTGGAATCCCATTAGCGATTTTGTTCCCTGAATGTCAATTTCATTTAGTAGATAGTATTGCAAAAAAACTAAAAGTTGTAAATGAAGTTGTTGAAGGTTTAGGGCTTACTAACGTAAAAACAACGCATAGTAGAGTAGAAGAAATTGACGAAAAGTTCGATTTTATTGTAAGTAGGGCAGTGGCAGCTATGCCAACGTTTGTGCATTGGGTGAAAGGGAAAATTGCTAAAACACAAAACCATGAATTAAAAAATGGAATCTTGTACCTAAAAGGAGGTGATTTAAGCGAAGAATTAGAAAATTATCAAACAGCAACCATATATAATTTAAGTGATTATTTTGAAGACGATTTTTTTGAAACAAAAAAAGTAGTTCATCTACCAGTTAAATATCGTGGATAAAAAAAAGCTTCATTTTAAAATGAAGCTTTTTTTATTAGTGTTTATGTTTTGTTTAAAACGATGTAGAGAGATTTAAAGTAACACCTGAATTTGCACTTACAGGTCTACAAACACCTCCAACGCATATTAAACCACCACGTTGTCTGCCGTAATTTATAGCAACTCTTGTTGCGCCTTTAGAAAAACTTCCACCTAAATTAAAGAAATGTATTTTTGAGTTTTCAATAATTGGACTGTCTTCATAATTATAAGAGTCGTTAAAGTAAAGTCCGAAATTAGGGCTGAAAAAATATTCTATTGTTCCTCCTACCCAATTTCTAGCATCATCATTAGTAGATAAGTGTTGCCCTTCAATTCTTAATGATTTTCCTTTTCCAAATTTTACGGTAGTTTCAGCAACACCAATCCATGCATTTACAGATGTTCCGTTTGCTTCTACGAGGTAGTCTGTATTGTAAAATAGATTAATGTATGTAAAAATAGAACTCCACTTTTTAGACCATTTTTTCTTTATTTCAAAATTAAGATCTGAATAAAGTTTATTCTTGAAATTCAAAAAGTCGCTTGTATATGTTAAATTATCACTACTAAAAAACGGAATGCCATCTGGATCTGATACATTAACATTTAATGCCGCCCAATAGGATAGATTTGCAGAAAGTTTAGTTCCATATTTTCCACCAAGAGCAGAGCCTTTAGGAATGTTGTAAAATAGATCTATTTGATTCCCAATTTCACCAGCTTTAACTCTAGGCGTTTCATAATTTTCAATGTATAGACCAGGTTGTGCTTGATATAGGTATATGTTTGCCAATGTGTAATCTTGCTGTTTTGTCAGAGAAGGGATATAGTTTAGAGTTCCTCTTTGTGTTGGATTATTAATGAGGTTGGTATTTTCTCGCTGCGAAAAGAAACTCATATTTTCAAGTCGTCTAAAAGTGTAATTTAATCCAAACCCTTTTCTTGAATAACCTAGATTTAAAAGTAATGCGCTACCGTCAAATAATCTGTTTTCAGAATAACTAACTGTATTGGGCTGTACATTATTTAGTCTAATGTCTTTTTCTTTATAGATGTATTCAGCATTTGCATAAATGTTTTTATAGCCAATATTGAAACGTGCAGAATACGCGCCAACACTTTTTGGGATACTGATTTTATCAGTATTTTCACTAGTGCTCGTAAATGTTTCTGTTCTGTTTACGTAGCTTAGTCCAAATGAAAGTTCATTTAAAGTAGACGATGCTAGTACTTTTTTTAAGTCTAATTCAATATTAGCACCTAAAATATCAGATTCTGAAACATCTAAACCAACTCTTTGATTACCATAAAACGCTTTGAGTTCTAGATATTCGAAAGGAGTGTATTTTATATTTCCACCTCGTATAGAGTTGTTTAGTCCTAAAAAGGTGTCTTCCCATAATCTTAGAATTAGACCATTTCCATATTGTTCATAAAAATAACCCGCAGTTGCATTGAGTTTTTCGCTTCTATAGTTAACATAATATTGCGCTAAATCAATCTTCTTATCAAAAAGGCGGTCGTAATTAAGTAAGGCTTCGGGAGCATAGCTTTCTACTTGAATTCCAGCTGTGAAATTATCTAAAAACGAATAGTTTAGTCTAAAATAACTGTTAGCTCTTACATGTTCTTTATCTTCAAATTCTCCAGTCTTTTTGTCATTTAAGTACCACTGTGCGTTACTTTCAAAACTTCCAGTTAAATTAGTTCTAATTTTTTTAAGGGTAGAAATTGAATCTTGTGAGTTTGATGTGTTTTCTTGAGAGAAACTTAAGTTAAATAAAAAAAAGAGACTAAGGGTAAAGTATAAATTACCTTTCATTAGGGTTGGGTTTAATTAGTGTTAAAGCGTTTTAAAATGTATGTTTTAGATATGCTTTTTTAATTCTTCGTAAAGCATTTCTTCTGAGCCAGGAGTATATCCAGTGTGTCTATATACAATTTTCCCATTTTTTAATATGATGGTAAAAGGGACAGTACTTGTATTTAAAGCTCTTTTTAAATCATTATTGGTATCTAAAAGAATTGTATAGTCCCAATCTTTACCATTAATAAGGGGTTTAACACGATTTACAGTTCTAGAATCATCGATTGAAACAGCTACTAATTCTACATTTGTTTCTTCTTTCCAGTCTTCATAAACATCGTTAATTGCATCTAATTCATTCTTACATGGTACACACCAAGTAGCCCATAAAGTTATAATAACTAGGTCATTATTTTTTGTGATTTCTTTTAAATTAGTGCTTTCGCCTTCTAAGGTTTTAAGCGATGTATCCATAACTTGATTTTGTGAGAATACACTTAAGGATAGAATTAAAAAACATAATGTAATTGTATTTTTCATAATGATTTGCTTTTTATTTTGAGATGTTCATCTAAGGGGTTTAATATTTATGATTTCCGTATAAAATTATTATATTCGCTGCAAATAAACCAAATATTATATCAAAATGAAAGTGAAAAACAAATTTAAATTATTTTTTTCAAGCGTAATAATTGCTATTATGTTTGTATCCTGTGGTTCCTCAGATGATGGTTCTGGAGGCGGAGACGGAGGTGGTGGAGATGCTACTTCTATTACATTAACAGCTGGAAGTAGTAGTATTTTCGTAAATGAGCAAGTTGCTTTTACAGTAATTGATGATTTAGGTAATGACGTAACTGCACAAGCTAATGTTAAAATTAATAATGTTACAGTAACCAATCCATATGTGTTTACACAATTAGGTTCTTTTCAGGTTGTTGCAACTTATTCAGGACTTTCGTCTAACTCGGTAACAGTTTTAGTTCATAGTCAAGCTGATCTTAGTTTGTTTTTTAGTGCAAATCCTGCAACTACAGATCAAATGGTGACTTTTACTGCGCTTAATAATTTAGGAGAAGATGTTACTTCTGAAACAACATTTTCTTTAGATGGTACAACAATTTCAAATCCATATCAATTTTCTAATTTAGGAGAAAATACTGTTGATGCTAGTTATAATAGCTTTACAGCTTCTGATGTTATTACTATAACAAGGAGTTTTACTAAGAAAGCTTTATTAGAAGATTTTACTGGAACTTGGTGTCCAAATTGTCCGCCAGCTGCTGCTGCTTTAGAATCTGCAACTAGTGGTAGTGATAATGTTTTTGGAGTTTCTTATCATGATGGTGTAGGTGGTTATCCTGATCCAATGGAGATTCCTGAGACTGCTTTTTGGTCTGGTTATTATAATGTAACAGGTTTCCCTACAGTTTATGTTAGTGGTCCTGATACAAGATGGAATTTTCCAAATATGACACAAGTGAATAACGAATTAGCTGAGACGGCTACTTGTGGTCTCGCGCTTGACGTAACAATGGTTGGCGGTCAATTAAATGTTGAAGTAAAAGTTGCGTTTAATAATTTTGTGTCAGGTGAAGAGTTGAAATTAATGTTATATTTAGTAGAAGATAATGTGGTTACTAATTCTCCACAAGCAGGTTCTTCTCAAGGTACAAGTTTTGTTCATAAAGATGTTTTACGTGAGGTTTACACGAATCAACTTGGTGATGTTATTCCTACAGAATCTATTTCGATTTCTCAAGAATATGTTAGGAACTTTACGGGATTAGTTATACCAGCTAATGTTGATGATATATCTAATTTAAAGGTTATCGCATATGTTAGAAATACATATACTAAGACTTTTACAGATTACTTTAATGATGTACATGAAAACTCTCCTCATTATGACATTTTTAATGTCCAAGAGGTAGAAGTAGGAAGTAGTATTGATTTTGACTAATTAAAAATGATATCAAATAAAAAAGAGGCTAGAATTTTTCTAGCCTCTTTTTTATTATTTATAATCAATGAATTATTTTACAATAATTTTAGTTCTATAATTATAGTTATTTTTTGTTTCTATATTAAGAATATACATTCCAGAATCTAAATTTAAAGGTATTGTTGTTCTTCTTTCTAATGTTTGTTTAGAAGAAAATATAGACTTACCAGTAATATCAATTATTGATATTGTAGCATTATTGAGACTGGTATTGCTTAATAGTGTTAATTCATTTCTAATAGGATTCTTTTCTATTTTGATAGAAGTAATAGTTTCAAAGTCTATATTAGATAATGTTTCAGGGATAATTTCACTTAAAGCAAATATTACATTCTGTTCGGTTAATTGCACATGATTTTCATTGTCATCCGGCATATACCAATTTACAAAAGGTGTACTGTTTAAAGTATCTCCAGTACCAGTTGGTATACCTAGATCAATGTCGTGAAACCAATTAACTTCATCATTTGTTACTTCTAAAGCCATTGCGCTTACCGAAGGAATGAAGCTAAATTTATCTAATTGTAAAGCGCCAAGAAAATCTCCAATTAATCCATCGGTACCTAAATCTGCTGTAAATCCACCAATATCAAAAAGACCACCAGAAGCAGCATCAACCCCATTAGAAAAACTAGGTGCTTGTGCATCTACTTCAATATCAAAAATTGTTATAAAACCTAAAAACACAACATTGATTTTACTTATTTGAGCAGTTGTATTTATTGCAGGTGTTAAGTTTAATTCTATTGTAGCATTTGTTGATGGGCCAACATCATTAAATGTGTCATCAATTACGGTGAAACCTGGAGTGACATCGGTTGCAGTTATTGATTGATAAGGAGTGCCAATTCCACTTCCATTTATCATAGATACATTTCTTGTGTTTTGAGGATATCCAGTTGGTGTTAAGCTATTAATATTAGTTTCAAAAACAGCTCTGTAAGGATGTGCCTCAGGTAATAGTTTTGTAGGATCAAAATTGACATCACTTCCAGCAGTTAAATGCGCTTCAAAATGATCTACTAATAATTGTCTTGCGGCAGGCGATTTTAAAAGCCCGTTAACCACGCCTTGTAAAGCAACAACATTTAAATCGTCACCTAAGCCAAAGCCAAGAAAATTAAATTGATGTTGAAATCCTAATGGGATATTTGCTCCAAGATGCGGTGAGTCAAAAGAAATCCATAATCTTGTTTCATGGTCTTGAGAGTTGTTTTCCATAAAGTTTAAGGCATAACGAGAAATTAATCCACCCATACTAGGACCAATAATTACAAGCTCTTCATCGCCAACTTTGTCTGCGTTAAGGGTGTTAATTAAATTTACAAGTAACATAGAATTACGTTCAATAAAGTCTGCGCCTCCATCTACTAAGATACTTCCAGGATAATCTAGTTCGTCAATTACCAAATCTGCATTATTATCTGTAGCATCATCTATATTTAATAATGAATTATCAGAAAGCCTGAAATAAGAAGGGAAATTTAAAATAACAATATCGAAACCTTCAGCTCTAACTAAATCTCCAAGGTTTTGAGCGCCTTCAGACCCTGTAAAATCCAACAAATCATAAAGACCTTGTACTGTTCTGCCATCACCAGGGTCAAATCCATCAACCAGAATAATGGGCTTGTCTAGAACACCTGTATTTGTATCTAAAAATATTTCATATTCACCAAGGCCTGCAAAATTAGTAGCTCCTATGTATCCACTCAAATCTGCAGTAAGATTTGATTCAAACTCAATAGTTTGAGCTTGAATAAATAAAGGAAGGATTAATAAAAGAGATGTGTATTTTTTTATCATGATTGATTAATTAATAGTTATGAGACACCAAGGTACAAAGTTTGAATTAGTTAGTCTTGAGTTCGTTAATCTTTTAGGATTAAAAGCAAAAAAAAACTTCAAACCGTTGAGTTTGAAGTTTTTTATGATAATCTATTTTAGTGTGCTTACCCTAAAAATGGATAGCGATAATTAGTAGGTGTTACAAATGTTTCTTTGATCATTCTAGGTGATACCCAGCGCAATAAGTTAAGAGCACTACCAGCTTTGTCATTTGTGCCAGAAGCTCTTGCACCACCAAATGGTTGTTGACCTACAACGGCACCAGTTGGTTTGTCATTGATGTAGAAGTTGCCAGCACAATTTTGTAATGCTTTTGTAGCTTCATCTATAGCATATCTATCTGTTGATAAAACAGCTCCTGTTAGGGCATATTCACTGGTTTCATCAATAAGTTGTAATGTTTCAGAATAGTGATTTTCGTCGTACACATAAATAGTCATAACGGGGCCAAATAATTCTGTACACATTGTGGTGTATTTAGGGTTGCTAGTAACAATTATAGTTGGCTCTATAAAGTAGCCTTTGCTTTTGTCATAGTTACCACCAACAATGATTTCAGCATCAGCATCATTTTTTGCACCATCTATATATTTTGCTAGTTTATCAAAAGACCCTTCATGTATTACTGCAGTAATAAAATTATTGAAATCTTCTGGAGAGCCCATTTTAAATGATGTTACATCTTTTATAACACGTTCTTTAACTGTATCCCATAGGTTAGACGGAACGTAGGCTCTTGAAGCAGCACTGCATTTTTGACCTTGAAATTCGAAAGCGCCTCTAGAAATTGCTGTAGCTACTTGTATTGGGTTTGCAGATTTATGAGCAATAATGAAATCTTTTCCACCAGTTTCACCTACAATCCTAGGGTATGTTTTATAACTGTGAATGTTGTTTCCGATTTTCTTCCAAAGTTCTTTAAAGATAAATGTAGAACCCGTAAAGTGTAATCCAGAAAAATCAGGACTTTCCATTACTGTATCAGTAATCATAGCAGGATCACCAAAAACGACGTTTATAACACCATCAGGAACACCAGCTTCTTTAAAAACATCCATAATGATTTTTGCTGAAAAAATTTGACTATCACTAGGTTTCCATACCACAACATTTCCCATCATAGCCATGCAAGCAGGAAGATTTGCAGCTATAGCAGTAAAGTTAAATGGTGTTACCGCATAGGTAAATCCTTCTAACGGGCGATATTCTAATCTATTCCAGGCTTCGCTAGAACTTTCAGGTTGTTCATGATAGATATCTGTCATAAACTGAACATTAAAACGTAGAAAATCAATCAATTCGCATGAGGCATCAATTTCAGCTTGGTGAACTGTTTTGGATTGCGCTATCATTGTTGCTGCGTTTATTTTTGCTCTATAAGGTCCTGCTATTAACTCGGCAGCTTTTAAGAAAATACCAGCACGATGTTCCCAAGGTAATTGAGACCATGTTTTTCTTGCTTCTAAAGCAGTTGCAATTGCATCTTCTATATTTGATTTTTCTGCGAGATGATATGTCCCAACAACATGTTGATGATCATGTGGAGCAGACATGGTTTTGGTGTTTCCAGTCGATACATCTTTTCCATTTATATATAATGGAACATCAATTTTAGTATTCCACATGTCTTTGTAAGCTTCTAAAACTGCTTCACGCTCAGGAGATCCTGGAGCATAAGATTTTACAGGCTCATTTATAGCTATTGGTACGTTGAAAAATCCTTTTCCCATCTTAAATTTTGGTTTAAAAATTGGTTATTATTTTGAAGGTGCAAAGTTACGATTTTTTGACGACTAATAAATTAAAGGCTATTAAAACAAGGTTAAAATAATGCGCAATTTTTTGTAAGTTGCCAGCTTTAATATTTATATGAACGACGGAATTATCATAACATTAGCTTATCCGGAAACCATTGTCTCACATGCTGATGAATGGTATTCTAAATTTTTACGATTTTTATTTGTTGGAAATAAGAGACATGTAAGAGCTGGTCATGCTGCATTAATTTTGATAGATAAATCTACAGGCGTTTTAGAATATTATGATTTTGGGAGGTATATTGTGCCTTCACCTAACGGAAGGGTTAGAGGTCGAGAAACCGATTTCGAACTTGATTTTCCAATTGTTGCTCAATTTGTAGGTAACAAGATTAAAAACTTAGATGTCATTTTGAAGTTTTTTGCTTCACATCCCAAACTTACTCACGGAGAAGGTAATTTATATGCTTCAGTTTGTAATGCTATTGATTATCAAAAAGCAAAACAGTTTATAATCAATATGCAAAACCAAGGATTTATTCGCTATGCTGCTTTCATAAAACAGGCTTGTAATTGTGCTCGTTTTGTAACCGATACTTTAATTGCTAGTGTTACAGATATCTCAATTAAAATGAATCTTATAAAATCTAAAAGATTTACACCAAGTACCATTGGGAATGTGGTTGTTTCTGATACCGAGAATTATGTATACATTGTTTCTGAAGCTGGAAATATATCAAAATTTGATTCTACTATTAGAAAAGAAAACAGGCGTCTGTTTTTAGATATACTCAAAGGATACGAGTCAAATTTAATTGGAACCCTTGAACCTAAACATAATGAGGTGAAATGTACTCATGCACAATGGTTAAGTGGTATTGGGCTTGGATCTTGGTTTGAACTTTACGGGATAGAGTGTCAATCAGAATATAGATTTAGACGTATTTCTCCTTACGGAAATATTGATTGTGATGGGGTTTATAGAATTTCTTCTGAAGGTTTTGAAATCCATTCTAAATATGAGTTTATTCACGATTCTAATTGTCAGTTCTTTCATTTAAAACAGAAAGAAAAAACGTTTAGGTTTGAATTTATAGAAAATTATAATGGATTTTAGTTAAGTGCAAAAGGAGCGCTTAATTTAAAAGAAGGTATTATGACTTTAAATTTATTAGTATTTGTAAAGTTCACCATGTTATAATGACCATGCATAGCTCCAAAAGGTGATGTTAATAAACATCCAGAATTATAAGTATGAGATTCTCCTGGTTTTAAAACTGGTTTTTTTCCAATAACACCTTCGCCTTCAATAATTTCTATGTTATTTAATGCGTCTAAAATTGTCCAATATCTTGAGTTTAACTGAACAGAATCTTTGCTTTGGTTTTCAATAGTTACTTTATATCCAAACGCAAAGTGCACTTTATAATTTTTATAAAATGTGCCTTCGAAAGATGTTTCGACAGAAATTTTTATACCACTTGTTACTTGTTGTACCATGAGTTTTTCTCAATGAGAGCCCACAAAAATAGCGAATTTCGATGTAAAACAGTTGTTTTTTTGAAATTAAGCAAATTTTTAACACTTTTTTAAAAAAACTATCGATTAATCGTTTTAAAAGTCGGTTGAACTTGCAAAATCTTCAATGGTTTTAAAAAAATTGAGAATATCTTTTTCTTGTAGTATCGTATTAATAGTAACCATTCTTACAAAATCTTGGTTTTTAAAATTTCCGAAGCCAACCATAAGTTTTGATTCTTCATAAAGTTTGGTGCACAATGTTTTTGCTGAAATGTCCTTATAATTAAAGCACACTGAAATAGAATTTTCAAAACTATATAAGGTATAGTCTGGGTGATTGTTTATATAGTTACGCGCGACGTCAGCTAATTTGAATTGATGATCTATAATAGATTTCAAACCGAGACTTCCAACTGATTTCCATAGTGTCCAAAGTTTTAAGGCATCATTTCTTCGTCCGCATTGTAATGAGGTTTTTCCTAAGTTAAAATCATCGTCATCAGTTTGATAAAGATATTCTGCATCATTAGAAAATGATTCGTATAAGTGTTTTTTGTCTTTAGTTACTATAATAGAGCAGCCTAAGGGCGTGCCCAGCATTTTGTGTGCATTTACACTAAATGAATTTGTGTGTTCAATTCCTTTTACTAAATGGTTGTATTGATCACTAAAAATAACTGCTCCACAATATGCGCCATCTAAATGAAGCCAAATATCATGAGTTTTGCACACATTGCTAATTTGCTCAATGTCGTCAAAGGCTCCTAAAACTGTAGTTCCGGCTGTTGCATTTACAAAAAAGGGTTGATAGCCTTTTTTGATGTCTTTTTTAATTTGATCTTCTAAATCTTCAGCTAGCATTTCACCTTTTTCATTAGCTTTGATTGCGCGTACTTGATGTCTTCCTATACCAATAAAAGAGGCGTTTTTTGCAATTGAATAATGTGAAGCTTCCGAAGTGTAAAGTGTCATTTTATTGGTGATACCTTTATTTCTGGCTGAAGGATTGTATTTGTCTCTAGCCATTAAAACAGCCATGTAATTACTCATGGATCCACCAGGAGCAAAGGTGCCATCAGCAGATTGAGGGTAGCCAATAATATTACAAATTTTTCGAAGAATTGTTTTTTCAATACCAACTTGAGGTCCTGCAACTTTATATGTATACATACTGTTATTGAGCATAACAGCTAATAAGTCGCCAAGAGTTGCTTTATTCATTCGACCGCCAAACAACTGATTGAAAAATGAAGTAGAGGCTGTTTTAGGGGTGCTTTTTATGATCTCTTTTAATGTGTTTTTAAAATCCTTGTCAATTAAAGGTTCATCATTTAGATTTAAATCTAAAGTGTCATAAAGAATTTTAGTGTCAATAGGAGTTGCAACGGGATTGTTTTTTTCTTCTGAAATTAAAAATTCTACGAGTTCTGTAAACAATTTTAGGTCGTTTTGCATGTGGTATTGTAATTCTTAAGTTTTGGTTTTGTGTAAATTTATTCCTATTTTTTCAGAATATTATAAAAATCCCTTTAAATAAATTTTCAGCTATTGAAATCTTCAGAGAATCTTCAAAATTTAATAACCATATTGTCGCAATCTTCTATAGAAGATTACAATGCATTGCTTAATAGCTTCGATTTTAGCGCTATTGATTTTAAACCTTTCGAAAGCTGGTCGTCAAAAAAATATACACGAAACTGTATGTATAGAGATGTCAATTTTGAACTCATTTTACTATGCTGGGAGAAGGATCAAGAAACAGCTATTCATGGTCATGATGGTGAAGATTGTTGGATTTATTTGTTGGAAGGGGAAATGGAAGAGGTGTTTTATGCTATAGATGATGATCGTTATTTAAGGGAAAAACGTTCTCAGAAAACATTTCCAAAGCAAGTGTCATTTATGAATGATAGATTAGGTTTTCATAAATTAAAAAACAACTTTAGAGGAAGGTCTATGAGTTTGCACGTGTATGCTAAACCAATTGAAAACTGCCGCTCTTTTGATGAAGTTTCTCAGCGATTTATTAAGAGAACATTGCATTATGATACGTTTAAACAGCTAATTTCTAAAGATGTTATTAGTTAGAAATATTAACGGAAGAAGACTCGCCAAAACCAATAAGTTGATCATATCGAGCGCCTAAATCTCTATAGTATACTAATACTTTGTAATTGTTTTCGGTTTGCCAAAAATTACCACTAATTTGACCTTCGTCAAGATTCCCGTTGGCATCTACAAGAACATATTTGTAGTTGTAAAATCCTTGTTTTAACTTTATTATAGTTTCATAGCGACCACTTTCACTATTGAATACAAGCTTGTTCTCATTTGCGAAAGCATAATTGTTGAAATTTCCGTAAATATAAATTGTGCTTCCGTTTGTGAATTCAGGATGAATTAAAGAGAAATGTACGTTGGTGTAATCTGCTTCAATATCAATGTCGTCTGTATCAATTGCTGTAATTTGAAAATTACCATTAATATCAGGATTATAGGTATATGGTTGATTGTTTCTAGAGCCATCAGCAAATAAATAACTGTGGTAAATGTTTTTTAAGTCTGTAAATTGTACGCCAGTGTTTGCGCCTCTAACGTCTTTAGTTTCAAAGAATCGAAACTCATTACTTGCCCAAAATGCAGTTTCGTTAGTATATTTATATAAGAGCTCTTTTCCTATTGTATATTGTGGTTTAACATTAGAAATTGCTGTATTTAAATTATTGTTTTGAATTATTAATGTTTTAACTGTTTGTTTGGGATTGTTTAGGTTTAATCCACCAGAATTAATTGCAATATCAACACTTTGTTTGCTGTCAATATATTTAACATCTCTCATACGTTTTATTGATACAGCAACACCTAGTTGTTCTTTGTACATCATGAACTTTCTAGTGAATACCAAATCCTGATCTTCGTTGTAAATTGAAATGATATAATTACCAGATTTTGTTAATCCGCGAGTTTGCTGATTTGGAATTTTTAAATCGTAATGAGAATACAATTGATAGGCATTAAATGAGTTTTGATAGTTTACAATTCTATAATTGTCAAAACCGTTCATGTATTCCATTTTTACAAGATTGGATTTTGTCCAATCATAATTATAATGTTCAATTGTATAATAAAAGTCTGGCTCATCTGTGGTAAGTACGTCAAATTCTAAATTAAATGCTTCACCTAAGCGAATAATGGGTAACTGCCCTTGAGAAGACGTGCGACTTCTAAATGTTATCGTTTTTATGTAATCAGGAGGATTAACTTCGCTAATTTGAGAAAACCCTTGAGTAGAAAGTATTAAGGCTAGTAAAAAAAAACAGATATTCTTAATCATTAATATGAGTTTGATATGTAAAGGTAAACAAAATCTATGCCTTAATATTGTTTGTCTAATTTAGAATCAATAAAAATAATGAACTTAGAATTTCAGACTGTTTTATTACGCAGTAAAATTCGTAAATTTGCACGGATTTTTAGACAACTAATTTCAATATAAAGCGTATGTCAAAAGACATTAAGATTAAAAAAGGTCTGGATATAAAACTTGTTGGTGAAGCTGAAAAAACAGTTGAGCAAGCCATTATAAGTAATTTCTGCACTATCAGGCCTGAAGATTTTCACAGCGTTATTCCGAAACTCATTGCAAAAGAAGGTGCTACTTTACAAGCAGGCGATATTATCTTTCATGATAAGTCTAATGAAGCTGTAAAGTTTGTGTCTCCAGTTTCTGGAACTGTGGTAGAAGTATTAAGAGGTCCTAAACGACGTATTGATGCGATTAAGATTCAAGCAGATAAAGAACAATCTTACAAAAATTTTGGAACATTTAATATGAGTTCAGATGCTGTAGCTACTAAGGCACATTTATTAGCTTCAGGATGTTGGCCTTTTATTAAGCAAAGACCTTATGATGTGATTGCAAATCCAGAAAAATCACCAAAGGCGATTTTTATTTCTGGTTATGCAACTGCACCTTTAGCAGCAGATTTAGATTTTGTGTTAAACGGAAAAGAAGCTGAATTACAAGCTGCAGTTTCTGCTTTAGCAAAACTAACTGAAGGTCAAGTTCATATTGGTGTTGGGTCTAATGATTCTCCACTAGCAACTATGAGTGATGCCATTATTCATATGATTTCTGGACCACATCCAGCAGGGAATGTAGGGACACATATTAACAAGATCGATCCTATTAATAAAGGCGAAACAGTTTGGACTGTTAACGCTCAAGATTTAGTCGTTATAGGTGAATTATTATTGACAGGCAAATTCAACGCCGAACGTGTTGTTGCTTTAGCTGGTTCCTCAGTAAAGAAACCTAGATATTTTAAAACTAGAATAGGAAGCGAAATTGCGACTATGGTTTACGATAATGGAGTTGAAAAAAATGGTAACGATCGTATCATTTCTGGAAATGTATTATCTGGTAAGCAGTTAAAACCTGATGGAAATCTTGGGTTTTATGATAATCTAATCTCAGTGATTCCTGAAGGTGATGATTACGAATTTTTTGGTTGGAATAAACCCATTTTTAATAAAATTTCAACATCAAGAGCATTAACGTTTTCTTGGTTAAGTCCGAAGAAAAAATACGCTTTGAATACCAATACAAATGGTGAACATCGTGCTTTTGTAATGACAGGCTCTTATGAACAAGTATTTCCATTAGATATCTATCCAATGCAAATATTAAAGGCTTGCAAATATGAAGATTTAGACGAAATGGAAGCTTTAGGAATGTACGAAGTTGCACCTGAGGATTTCGCGTTAACAGAATTTATATGTGTGTCTAAACAACCGCATCAAGATATTATTAGAAAAGGTTTAGACTTAATGCTTAAAGAGATAGGATAATGGGTTTAAAAAGTAATTTACATAATTTTAAAGAAAAGAATAAAGACAAAAAATGGTTGCCAGCATTTTCTGCAATCCATACGTTTTTGTTTTTACCTAATGAGACTACGCATAATGGGACTCATATAAAAGCAGCCGATGATTTAAAGCGTACCATGAACATTGTGATTATGGCAATGGTACCGTGTTTGATTTTTGGGATGCTTAATGCAGGATATCAACATCATTTAGCATTTGGAGACATTCAACACGTTACAGAAGGTTTCTTTAATTCTCAGTTTTGGACTATGGATAATTTCATGGTTGGTTTTTGGAAAGTAATTCCATTAGTAATTGTGTCTTATGGTGTAGGTTTAGCAATAGAGATTTTATTTGCTATAAAAAATAGCCACGAAGTAGAAGAAGGCTACTTAGTAACAGGAATGTTAGTGCCTTTAATCGTTCCAATTGATACACCATTATGGATGCTTGCCGTTGCAGTTGCTTTTGGTGTTGTTATTGGTAAAGAAGTATTTGGTGGTACAGGAATGAATATCTTAAACCCTGCTTTAACTATTAGAGCGTTTTTATTCTTTGCATATCCAACATGGATGTCTGGAGATAAAGTTTGGGTAACAGGTGCTGTTGAACGTGATCAAATGATTGCTGCTGGCGAAAAATTAGATGCCATTTCTGGTGAAACTATTTTAGGAAGCTTAGCTCAAAATAAAGGTGCCGGTTATGAGGTTATGGATATGTTTTACGGAATTATTCCAGGTTCAGTTGGAGAAACATCAACCCTATTAATCGTATTAGCGGCATTGTTTTTAATCTTTACTAAGATTGGAAGTTGGAGAATCATGTTGTCTTCTGTAATTGGAGCTTTAGTGATGGGATTAATATTTAATGCTGTGGCGAGTTCTGGATGGATAACAGAATCAAGTAAGTTCTATGGCTTAATGAATACAGAATTCTGGCATCATTTACTTATTGGTGGATTTGCTTTTGGTACTGTATTTATGGCAACAGATCCCGTGACTGCTTCGCAAACGAATAAAGGAAAATGGATTTACGGATTTTTAATTGGATTTATTTCAATTATGATTCGAGTATTTAATCCAGCATATCCAGAAGGTGTAATGTTGGCTATTCTGTTAATGAATGTATTTGCACCAACTATTGATCACTATGTAGTTCAAGGAAATGTAAAACGTAGACTAAAACGTCTAAAAGTTAAAATTGCTTAACGATGGAAAAGAGAACAGATAAAAATAGTTATACGATACTTTTCGCCATAGGAATGGTATTAGTTGTAGGATCGATATTAGCATTTGCTGCATCAGCTCTAAAACCTAATATTGACGAAAACAAGCGTCTTGAAAAACAACAGAATATCTTATATGCTATGGGAGTTAATGATAATGAAGAAAGCTCAGTAGCGATGATTTCTACAGATGTAGTCGCTGATAAGTTTTCTGAATATATTGTTAAGCAATTGGTAATTAAAGGAGATGATGTTCGTGTTGACGACCAAGCTTATCTTATTGATATTAAAAAAGAACAAACTGCGGCAAAAAGCAAATCTTATGAAAGACAATTGCCATTGTTTATTGGGAAAAAAGAAGGTAAAATCTCTTATATAGTCCCAGTGCGAGGTAAAGGTTTATGGGATGCCATTTGGGCATATGTTGCTATGGACGAGAATATGATTGTACAAGGAGTGTTTATGGATCATAAAGGAGAAACACCAGGATTAGGAGCTAATATCAATCAACGTTTCTTTATGGACGATTTTATTGGAGAGCATTTATTAGATGATTCTGGTAAATTTGTTGGTATTAATGTTTCAAAAGGAAATGCAGATCCTACAAATATAGATAGAACAGATAATGCGGTTGATGCTATTGCAGGTGCAACAATTACAGGCGATGGTGTGTCAGCAATGATTAGAGCAGAATTAAAAGTGTATTCGTCTTATTTTATACATTTAAAAAACAATTAATATATGGGACTTTTTAAAGACAGTAACTTAATAACAGATCCATTAACAGATGATAATCCAATTACTATTCAAGTATTGGGGATTTGTTCTGCATTAGCAATTACAGCAGAATTAGAAGCTTCGATAGTGATGGCAATTGCAGTATTGTTTGTACTGGGCGTAGGAAATGTCATAATCTCTTTAATGAGAAATATTATTCCTTCAAAAATTAGAATCATTGTTCAACTTATAATAGTTGCAGCACTAGTAATTATAGTCGATTTAATTTTAAAAGCATTTGCATATCAATTGAGTAAAACACTATCGGTTTTTGTTGGATTAATTATAACCAACTGTATCATCATGGGGCGTTTTGAAGCTTTTGCTCTTGCAAACAAACCATGGAGGTCATTTCTTGATGGAATAGGAAATGCAGCAGGATATGGTGTGATTTTAATTATCGTTGGTTTTTTTAGAGAATTATTAGGGTCAGGAACCTTATTAGGATTTAAAGTACTAGGAGATTCAATTGAAAAAACAGGTGTTTATGCTTATGGATATGAAAATAATGGATTTATGTTATTAGCGCCAATGGCCTTGATTACATTAGGAATTATTATTTGGATACAACGAAGTAAAAACAAAGCATTAATAGAAGACTAAAATAGTAGTGAGGTGTTAGATATGAGAATAGAGATTTCTCAATACTAATTACTCAAAACTCAATACTAAAAAATATATGGAATATATAGAATTATTTTTCAAATCGATATTTATAGATAACATGGTATTTGCAACATTCCTAGGAATGTGTTCTTACCTTGCTGTCTCTAAAAAAGTAACCACAGCAGTTGGCCTTGGAGCAGCTGTTATTTTTGTATTAGCAATCACAGTACCATTAAACTGGTTATTGGATAAATACTTATTACAGCCAGGAGCTTTATCATGGTTAGGGGAAGAATACGCAACTTATGATTTAAGTTTCTTGTCTTTTATCATGTTTATAGCAACCATTGCTACTATGGTGCAATTGGTAGAAATAGTTGTAGAGAAATTCTCTCCTTCATTATATAACTCTTTGGGTATTTTCTTACCGCTTATTGCTGTAAACTGTGCTATTTTAGGTGGTTCATTATTTATGCAATCTCGTGAGATCCCTACTTTTGGAGAAGCAACTGTTTACGGTATTGGTTCAGGAATAGGATGGTTTTTAGCAATTTTAGCAATAGCTGCTATTCGTGAGAAAATAAGATATTCAAATGTACCAGCTCCCTTAAGAGGATTAGGAATTACATTTATAATTACAGGTTTAATGGCAATTGGATTTATGAGTTTTGGAGGTATGTTAACTGGAGGAGGAGATGCTGGTGATGAGAATGTAATATCTCAAACGGCTATTGAAAAGATTAAAAAAGAAGTAGAACAAATTGATAATTCAAAAAACTAACGATAAATGATATTAGCAGCAAGTACAGGCGGAACAATAGCAATAACGGTCGTTGCGTTTTTAATTATTACCTTGATATTGGTTGGATTGTTATTAGTTGTAAAACAAAAATTATCACCATCTGGCCCAGTAATGATTAAGATTAATGGAGAAAAAGAAATAGAAGTCGCTTCAGGTGGGACATTACTATCTACTTTAGGTACAGAAAAAATATTCTTACCATCTGCTTGTGGTGGTGGTGGAACATGTATTCAATGTGAATGTCATGTTTTATCTGGAGGAGGAGAAGCACTTCCAACAGAGATTCCACATTTTAGCAGAAAAGAGTTGCAACATGGAGTGCGTTTATCTTGTCAAGTAAAAGTAAAACAAGATATGGAAATCACAATTCCAGAAGAAATTTTTGGAATTAAAAAGTGGGAAGCAACTGTAGTCTCTAACTATAATGTAGCAACATTTATTAAAGAATTTGTAGTTGAAATCCCAGAGGATATGAACTACAAAGCTGGTGGTTATATACAGATTGAAATTCCTAATTGTGAAATAAAATTTTCAGAAATGGATGTTTCAGCACATCCAGAAGATCATCCAGGAGAACCAGATAAATTTAAAGCAGATTGGGAGAAATTTGGACTATGGCCTTTGGTTATGAAAAATAACGAATCTGTTGAAAGAGCTTATTCAATGGCTTCTTATCCTGCTGAAGGACGAAAAATTATGCTTAATGTACGTGTAGCTACACCTCCTTTTGATCGTGCGAAAGGTGGTTGGATGGACGTTAACCCAGGGATAGCTTCATCTTATATATTTAATCAAAAAATTGGAGATAAAGTAACTATTTCAGGACCTTATGGTGAATTCTTTATTAATGAGTCTGAAGCTGAAATGTTATATGTAGGTGGAGGAGCAGGAATGGCACCAATGCGTTCGCATATATATCATTTATTCAGAACTCTAAAAACGGGTCGTAAAGTTACATATTGGTATGGAGGGCGTTCTAAAGCTGAATTATTTTACATTCACTACTTTAGAGCATTAGAAAAAGATTTTCCAAATTTCAAATTCTTTATTGCATTGTCAGATCCTACAGATGCTGATAACTGGAAACTTAAAAAAGATGTTGATGATGAAAAAGGTGATGGCTTTACCGGCTTTATTCACCAAGTTGTAATTGACGAATATTTATCTAAACATGATGCACCAGAAGATTTAGAATTGTATTTCTGTGGTCCACCAT
This sequence comes from Flavobacteriales bacterium 33_180_T64, assembly GCA_002162685.1. Lineage (GTDB taxonomy): Bacteria > Bacteroidota > Bacteroidia > Flavobacteriales > Flavobacteriaceae > Psychroserpens. Next base: position 113,242 of record MAAQ01000002.1, on the reverse strand, counting down.
TAATGAATAATGCTGTTCAGAAAATGGGAGAAGACTTTGGTCTTGATGATGAGAATATTAGATTTGATGACTTTGGAGGTTAGGTCGCAAGTGACATCTAAGAATATACTGAATTTGTTTTAGTATTTTATATAAAAAAGCCAACTCATTATGAGTTGGTTTTTTGTTTTATCTAGTTGTTATTTATATTCAACAATTAAAAAGACAGCTGTACTGTCTCCAATATTGAGTACTTCGTGCCATTCAATCTCATCGTTATTAAAACTATATCCTGTTGGGACATTTACTTCTCGAGTTCCTGAAGTATCTTTAATTCTAAATTTACTACCAGAAATTGTATACCCAAAATGGGCTTTGTGATAATGACGTTCATGACCAATACCAGGTGAGAACGTACATCTCAAAACTCTTATCTTTGAATGGTCTTCAATGAGCTCACAAACCACTTCGTTATTCCAACCAGCTTCTAAAGGGTCTAGTAAAGTGTTTTTGTTATTGCAACAAATAAAGAGTATTAAAATACAGATGTAAACTGCATAGTTGAAATATGTGGTTTTAGTCATTGTTTAATTTTTTAACCCCTCCATAATTTCTTCAATAGCCTTATCTAGTTGTGGCTGATGTCCTTGTAATCGGTCATTAAAATTTTCTGTTATATAGATGTCTGGAACAACGCCTGTTTTTTCTAAATTATCACCATTTAATGTATAGCAACCCCAAGATGGTAATCTGTAAAAAGAACCATCAACTAAACCTGCTCCTGATGTGAAAATAATCCAACGATAGGTTTCTGTACCTATAACTTTACCTAGGCCTAATTCTTTAAACCCTGCGGAAGTAACTTCTGCATCACTTAGTGTTTGCTCATTAATTAAAATAATTATGGGCTTAGCTGCTGGTCCGAAATTAGGTTGTGGTGCTAATTTTCCTTCTCTATATTTCCATTGTGCATATGGCTTTTGAGAAAGAAACTGCAAAACATCATCATGAACATTTCCGCCTGTATTATTTCTTAAATCTAAAATAAGAGCCTCTTTTTTATAAGCTTCAGAAACCATTTCTCGTTTGAAGTTATTTAATTCTCCGCCTCCCATATTTTTCATGTGTACATATGCAATTTTATTTCCACTCTTATTATCAACATAAGATTGGTTGTTTGCTACCCATTCGTCATATAATAATCCTCTTAAATTTCCAGTTGAAATAGGATGAATATTTACAGTAATGCTTTGATCATTTCTATTAAAGACAAGTTGTATTTCTTTATCCATAGAAGGTTTTGAAAAATAAGTTTCTCTATTCATTTTTGTGTCTATAGCTAATCCGTTAACACTTTTAAGAACATCACCAGGTTTAATGTCCTTTCCTGTAATACCAGCAGGACTTTTTGTAACGATACGTTCTACCATATATGGTTTATCTTTAGAGAATATAATACCAGTTTCTAATGTGCGACTACCATAATATACGTTGTCTTCTTTACCACGAGTTCTAAACCCAAAATGAGAGGTGTTTAATTCTCCTAACATATCATTAAATAATAAGCTTAATTGGGAACGTTTTGTAATGTATGGTAAAAAGGAAGCATATTTATCTCTTAATCTTTGCCAGTTTTCACCATGGAAATTTTCATCATAAAAATTAGCTTCAAAGCCAGCCCAAGCCTCAAAGAACATTTGATTAAATTCATTGGTTAAGTTCTTTCGCAATGTAGCATCCACTTCAATTTTAGTCATTTTGTTAGTAGACACGTTTAAAGTATTAATAGTCCCATTTAATAACATATAATGCGTGTCTTTAATGCTTATTATTTGCCCATTATTTATACGCTGTTTATCAGCTTTTTCTGTTTTGTTTTTTTCAAAAGGTTTTATAGCAGTCCTCCATAAATTATAAGTGCCTTCATCATGATTTGAGGCATAATAAATATAAATGTCTTCATCTTTGGTGATTTCATACGCATTTCCTTGAGATCCAAATGATGGACTAATACGCTCTAAGCGATCCATTAAACCATGAGTGTTTATGGTAATTATTATGTCATTTTTTGTGTTGTCTTCTTCTTCTTCTTCTTCTTCTTCTTCTTTGTCGTCGTCTTTGTTCTTGTCTTCTTCCTTAAAAAGAGTGTCAAATTTCTCTGAAGAAAAAGGTGTATCATATTGGTCTAAAGCCATTCTGTAAATATGAGTATCGTTATTTCCTCTAGGGAAATTAGGCTCGGTTAAATTAGAATCAAAATAGATATATCTACCATCTTTAGACCAGATAGGATTGTTTTCGCTAACACCAGTATTGGTTAGGTTAATTATTTTTTTTGAAGAAATATGATACGTAAATACATCGAGTTCAAAATTTCGATATGCATTGTAGAGTAAATAAGAACCATCGGGTGAAAATTGGGGCACAGGTGGATATAAATCCCAAAACTCATCTGTGACGACAGTAGTGCTTTTAAAAGAGCTAAGATCCATCAAACGTAATTCATCACGTCCACTAATATAAGCCACATGCTCTAGTTTAGAATCTAAAGTTAGATTGACATTCTTTTTAGATTCATTCGTTATGCGTTTTTCTGTGCCAGATCCATCAGCAGGAATTGTATAGATATTACTATAGCCATTAGCCGTTTGATTAAAAAGAAGGGTTTTATTGTCTTTTAACCATTTAACCTCAAAGACACGTTCGTCAGAAGTGGTATTTATTTTTTTGACAAACTTTCCTTTAATGTCTGAAACAAATAATTCACCACGAGATACGAAGACCATTTTTTTATTGTCTGGTGAGATATCGAAATAACTAATATTCCCTTTGACTTGAAAATCTTGTGCTTTAGAAAGCGTATTATTTTTATGAATTGTAATCGCAATTTTTTGAGTTTTTTTATTTGCAACATCATATAAAAAGAGTTGATAATCTTTAGTAAAAACGACCTTTTGACCATTAGCACTTACTTGTGGTCTACCTATAGATGATTTAAATTTTGTGAGTGCAGTTTTGGTGTTATTCGTAAATGTATATAGATTATACTCACCATTAACTTGATCAGATGCAAAGAATATAGTTCCGTTTCTATCTATGGTTGTCCACATATCTTTTCCTCTATAACTGGTATACTCTTTATAGGTTTTTGTTTTGTTGTTATAGGATTTGATATCCGGATTAAAATCGCCTTTATATCGTTTACGATGGGTGAAGTATTTACTTTCCCAGCTCTCATTAAAAAATAATTCACCTGTTGTTGGGTGCGGTACAACATTACAAACGTCATTAAAATAATGTTCAAACAATCGTGAAGGTGTATCACCATGTATTGCTATGCTATAGCCACTATATCGATTGTAACGCGAAGACGTAAAATAAATTTGTTTAGAATCCCAAGACCAACTATCAACATCATCAGCTGTATCATGAAATGTAAGCTGTTTAATTTCTCCACCATGTACAGGCATAATAAACACATCATTATTACCATATTGTGTAGCACTAAAAGCAATCCATTTGCCATCTGGAGAAATACGAGGTAATGTTTCTTCTCCTTTCATAGCTGTGATACGTAATGCTTCTCCACCAGATGATGGTATTTTCCATAAATCACCATCATAACTAAATACAATAGTTTTACCATCTGGCGATAAGGTTGGGTCTGTTTGGAAATAAGCGTCTTGAGCGTTTAGTATTCCGAAAAAAAATAGTGAAAGACAAATGAGAATTGAATGCTGCGTTTTCATAATGTTGGTATATTGATTTGATGTTTTTTATAGCTATGGTTCATAAAATATTTCAAAAATTAGTCTCTTTGTGTATTTATTAAAGACATCATTAAAAATGGATCGATTATTCTATGAATTGATTATTATGGTATTTATAGCTAATGTTTAAATTTACACTTTTTTATTCACTAGATAACAAATCTTAGGTTTTGACGTTCTGTTAATTATGAAGAAAATACTACTTACCATTTTAGTTCTTTCATCGCTTGTTGTTTTAGCATTTCAGTTTAAACCCGTAAAAAAAGTAGTGCAAACAGTTACCGCTAGTATTGAAACACCAAGTCTTATTAATAAGGATAGTCTAACTATTGCTTCAAGAGTAAATACTCCAGAAGGTTATGAGCGTATTGCATATACTGAGGGAAGTTTTGAAACATATCTTAGAAATTATAAGCTGAAACCCTTTGGGAGTAAAATCATAAACTACGACAGTTCTGAATATTTCTGGCAAGGTGGTCATATAGGGATATTAGAAGTTCCTGTTCCTAAAAACGGATTACAACAATGTGCAGACGCACTTATTAGAATTAGAAGTGAATATCTTTGGAAAAAGAATAGAAAAAGAGACATTGGCTTTAACTTCACATCTGGTCATTACTGTTCTTGGGCAAAATATGCAGAAGGCTATCGTCCAAAAATTAATGGAAGCAAAGTGACGTTCCATAAAACTGCAACCGCTAATTATTCCGAAACAAATTTTTATAACTACCTCAATTTAATCTATATGTATTCAGGGACTCTGTCTCTTTTTAATGAGCTTAAATCTGTTGATGATAAAGATTTGAAAATTGGGGATATGCTTATTAAAGGTGGTTCACCAGGACATATAGTAATGATTGCTGATGCCGTGATTAATGATCAAGGCGAAAAGTTGTTTTTGTTGTTCCAAGGCAATACACCAGCACAAAGTGTTCATTTAGTTAAAAATCTTGAAGAGTCTCATATATCACCATGGTATCAACTTAAAAAAGATATAGAAATTCCTGTCTCTAATTATACTTTTAACAGTTCGAAATTTGTACGTTTTAAATAGCAAGTTTGTATCTTTGTCATATGAGTAAAGCCTTAACAGCACAGGAACTTCATAACTTGGCAATGAATCACGTTGGAAAAGATTTAGAACAACGCGGATTTGAGTTTGTGGCTATTAATAGCAAATTAAAAAAGCACCCGCAATTTGTTTGTATTGATAAACATAGTCAATATTTTTTTGTCATTGTAAGAGCCGTAAAGCTTCCCGAAAATCCCAATAATTATGATGTTATTTGGATGGAAACTTTTAAGAAGCACGCCCTAAAAAAAGAAGCCAAAGTGCTCTATGCAGGTGTTGGTTTAGGGAACCCAAATGGAGACGATTTACCTGTGTATCTCAATGAAGAGTATCTTATTGAATATAATGGAATACAAGTTCTTGAAACAAACCTTAATTAGATGAAACAGTTTTTATTTGCAGGGATTCTTTTTGTATTATTTTCATGTAAAGAAGAACCAAAAAACACAGCACGAGTTTTTGAAAACACAAAACTTTCTGGAGCTGTATTTGGAACATCATATACTGCTATTTATGATACTGAAATTGATTATACAAAGCAGTTTGATAGTTTGTTTGCTATTGTAAACCAGTCGATGTCTACATATATTTCAGATTCTGATATTTCAAAATTGAATAGAAATGAAGCTGTCATTTTGGATGCGCATTTTGAAAAAGTATTTTTAGTTTCAAAAGAAATTTTTAAAACTACAGATGGTGCTTTTGATCCTACAATTGGTAATGTTGTAAATGCTTGGAGTTTTGGAGCTGATAAAAACAAATTCTTAACCGATAGTCTTACAATAACAAAACTAATGGCACATGTTGGTTTGGATAAAGTACATTCAGTATATGACAGAGAAGGTTTTAAAATTAAGAAATCTAAAGACACCTATCTTGAGTTTAATGCTATTGCTAAAGGGTATGGTGTTGATGTTATTGCTCAATTTTTAGAAGATAATAATGTTGAAAATTTCCTAGTTGAAATAGGAGGAGAGATAAAAACGAAAGGTCTTAATGTTGAAAAAAACGATGCTTGGAAAGTTGGATTAGACGAGCCTCGATTTGATGGAAATCAATCTGTTTATAAGGCATTAAGTTTGAAAGATGAGGCCATGGCAACTTCTGGAACGTATCGGAAATTTAAAGTTGATGAAAATGGAAACCGGTATGCACATATCATCAATACTAAAACAGGGTATCCAAGCAAAACAAATATTCTTAGTGTTTCTGTGATTGCTAAAGATTGTATGATAGCGGATGCTTATGCGACAGCATTTCAAGCTATGGGAATCGAAAACGTATCCCATTTTCTTCAGTCACACCCTGAACTTAAAGTGTTTATTGTTTTTGAAAATGATGCTAAGGAATTTGAAACTCTAAATTTGAATAATTTCCCTGAATAAAACATGAGCTTTAGCAATTCAAACCCTTCTTTAATCAGTTCATTCTCTTGTTAGCGAATTATTTTGTCATATTTGTGTTTAGATAAATTCATTTATGAAAATCAGGCTATTTTTTTTAATAGCTACGTAAGTTTCTTTTACTCAAAATAAAACTATTTATAAACCACAGGAATAATTTCGCCTTTAGCTAAACAGTATTTTTCTATTTGTGCTTCAGAAAATTTAGACGTATAATCTATTTCTTCTACTTTAAAGCCAATACTTCTAAGTTTGTCAAAATAATCACGACCATACACACGAACATGGTCATATTGACCGAATATTTTAGCGCGCTCTTTTTTATCTGTAATACTATCATCTTCAAAAGTATGTTCTCTTGATAAGTCTTGAGGAATCTGAAGTATTGCCATGCCATTAGGTTTTAATACACGATGCAATTCTTGCATGGCTTTAGTATCATCTGGAATATGTTCCAAGACATGATTACATAAGATTACATCATAGCTATTATCTTCAAATGGAAGGTTACAGATATCTGCTTTTACATCTGCAATAGGCGATTCTAAATCGGTTGTCGTATAGTGTAAATGTTTAAGTTTTTTAAAGCGTTTTAGAAAACACTGTTCTGGAGCAAAATGAAGCACTCGAAGTGCTGAACTCGATTCGGTATCTTTTGAAAAGAAGTTAGTCTCACTCTTTAGGTATAACCATAATAATCTATGACGTTCTAAACTTAGTGTAGAAGGCGATAAAACGTTGCTACGTTGATTGCCATAACCGTAAGGTAAAAAACTTTTGAAACTTTTGCCATCAATTGGATCTGTAAATGTATTTCCTCTAAGAAAAAATGCTAAAATTGGACGTATAATGTAACTCAGTCTGATGAGTATAGGTCTCGGAATTATATTTAATATGAATTTAAAAAGAGATTTCATTTATAATCTTCTCGTACTGGTGAAAATACATCAGTAACTCTGCAAAAACTTAAGGCTTTTGCACTATGAGCTAAATTTGATGGAATGATAAGCACTTGTCCAGGGTTTAGGGTGTGTGTTACACCTTCTACAGTTAGTTCTAGTTGACCTTCAATAACCTGCGTGGTTTGCTCATGAATATGTGAGTGTTCAGGAAGTAAAGCTCCAGCGTTAAGTTCGACATAACCAATCGTATTATTTTTTGTGTGAACAAAACGCGCTTTAATTCCTGGCAATAATTCCTTTTGCGGGATATTTGAAATGTCTTGAATCATAGTTTAAAGTATAAATGCGTTCTTTCTAAAAGCATCTTCTTCATTAGACGTAATACCTAAAGCTTCATGTACATAAGCAAAAGTTGAAAGAATTTCAGGTTTGCCATCTACAATAGCAATGTCATGCTCGAAATGTACACTTGGTTTTCCGTCATGAGTAACAATTGTCCAACCATCTTTAAGTTGCTTTACTTTATGGGTTCCGCCATTAATCATTGGTTCTATAGCGACAACCATACCTTCTATAAATTTCTTACCACGACCTCTGCGACCATAATTTGGCATTTCAGGATCTTCATGCATTTTACGACCTAAACCATGACCTACTAATTCTCTTACAACACCATAGCCTTGAGCTTCGCAATAGTTTTGAATGGCATAACCAACATCACCTACACGATTTCCTATTTTTAATTGTTCAATACCAACGTAAAGTGATTCTTTAGTGATTTGAACGAGTTTTTTAGTTTCTGGAGCGACTTCACCAATTTCAAAAGTATAGGCATGATCACCATAAAACTCATTCATTAATGCACCACAATCTATAGATACGATATCACCATCTTTTAGAGGAATATCTGTAGGTAAACCATGAACTACAGCTTCGTTAACACTACATAACAGTGTTGACGGACAATCATAAAGCCCTAAAAAACCAGGCAAAGCACCTTGTGCTCTAATAAAATCCTCAGCAAGCTTATCTAGTTGCTTTGTCGTTACTCCTACCTTTACTTCTTTAGCGAGCATTCCTAAGGTTTTAGATACTACCAATGCACTTTGACGCATTAATTCAATCTCTTCTTTTGTTTTTACTATGATCATCTTTTGAAAAATATGGGCAAAGATACTCAAAATTAAAATGAAATTCTTTAGTAGTTCTGTGCTAAAAAACAAAGTTCAGAATCGCGTGTAAATTGATGCCTATGAAGAGATAGTTGAAACTATTTATCTAATAATAAAGGATGTGTTTAAGCAGTATTTGTTATATGTTTATTACTTATAAAAGTAATGGCAGATGAATTAAAGAGAACCAGATAGACGCACGTATTTCGATTTAATAAAAAATTAAGCCTTTAGCGTTTTAGAAAAGAAAATAACCCCTTTTTATGAGACTTAGCGTTCATATTAGGCTCTTCATTAGTAATGAGTTGATATACTTCTCCCCAACCTAAAATACCTCCAATGTTTCTGTCATCAACGTAGATATCTGCATAGATTTTTCTACTTACTGAATTATCATATCTTTCTTCTGGAAAACTTTGATTAACAGCATAAAATGTAATGCCGTTGTCTTTACAAAATGTAACAGCTTCATCTAATTTAGTGCCACATCTATATGTCCAAAGAATAAGACGGTGACCATCTTGCTGTAATCGCTTCATGGTTTCAAATGCAAAAATCCGTGATTTACCTACTTTAGGGTAGGCGTCTTCAACAATCGTTCCATCAAAATCTATGGCTATAACTAGTTTGTCCTGAAAATTCATATGCTAATTTTTGTAATGTAGTAAAAGTACAATTTTTTAAAAATTAAGTTAAACCAGTGATTTTTGAGTCATAGCTTCTGGTTGTTTAATGCCTATAAGTTTTAATACGGTTGGTGCTATATCACCTAAAATGCCATCTTTAATTACAGATTTGTCATTTTCTATTAAAATGACAGGAACAGGATTTGTTGTGTGCGCAGTATTTGGTGATCCGTCAGGATTTATCATTGTTTCACAATTACCATGATCTGCAATTAAGATAGTCGTATAGTTGTTTTCTAATGCAGATTCTATAACCTCTTTCACACAATCATCAACGGCTTCACAAGCTTTAATGGCAGCTTCCATAACTCCAGTGTGACCAACCATATCTCCATTAGCAAAGTTTAAACACACAAAATCAACATCACCTTTTTTAAGTTCGGGAATAAGTGCATCTTTTAATTCATAAGCACTCATTTCAGGTTTCAAATCGTATGTAGCAACTTTTGGAGAATTCCTTAGTATTCTACGTTCTCCAATAAAAGGTTGTTCTTGTCCGCCAGAAAAGAAAAAAGTAACATGTGGGTACTTTTCAGTTTCTGCAATTCTAATTTGTTTTTTATGGTGTTTTTCTAAAACCTCTCCAAGTGTTTCAGTGAGATTGTCTTTATTAAAAACGACATTAATCCCTTTATAAGAATCATCATAATTTGTTAGTGTCACATAATGCAAATCAAGCTTATGCATGTTTTGCTCATGCAAATCATTTTGTGATAAGGCTTCAGTTAGTTCGCGGCCACGATCCGTTCTAAAGTTAAAGAAGATGACAACGTCACCATCTTTTATTTTTGCAACAGGTTGCTTATCTTTATTAACCATTATAATGGGTTCAATAAACTCATCTGTTACATTTTTATTATAACTATTCTCAATAGATTCTGTAGCAGAAGTAGCATGTTCTCCAGCGCCATTAACTAATGCATCATAGGCTAGTTTAATACGTTCCCAACGCTTATCTCTGTCCATTGCATAATAACGACCAGTAATTGATGCTAGTGTAGTGTTTGTATCTTTAATGTGAGATTCTAAAGAGGTAATAAATCCAAAACCTGATTTAGGGTCGACATCTCTTCCGTCTGTAAAAGCATGAATATAAGAGTTTTGTACTCCGAAATTATTAGCAGCATCAATTAATCCAAATAAATGATTGATGTGAGAGTGAACACCACCATCACTTACTAAGCCTAAAAAATGCACAGGTTTGTCATTATCTTTCGCATATTGGAAAGCATCAATAAGAACTTGTTCCTCTTTTAATGTATTGTTTTTTGCGGCTAGATTTATTTTAACTAGATCTTGATATACAATTCTACCAGCACCTAAATTCATATGCCCAACTTCACTATTTCCCATTTGACCTTCAGGCAAGCCAACATGTAAACCATCGGTTCTTAATGTGGCATGTGAATAGTTATGATATAATGAATCTATAAATGGCGTTTTGGCATTGTCAATTGCAGATACTTTTGGGTCAGGAGACATTCCCCAACCATCTAGAATCATTAGAATAACTTTTTTGTTCATTGTTTCAGGCTTAAAAATCAAAGATAAAAGTTTAATACTGTTTATCAATAAATGAGATTACAAAATCTCCTTAATTATCAATGAATTATGATTTTTTTCATATTGTTAATCTCAAAACTCTATTTATGAAACAATTAACATATCTGATTATAAAGCGTTAAATAAATGTTATTAAATTTTTTTGAGTGTAACACTATGAATTTTCTGTCGTCTATTTAGTATAATCAAAAACAAAAACAATTAATTAAAATCTTTCATCATGAAAAAATCAGCAGTAATTTTAGCCTTAGCATTGGGTTTCTCGATTAGTACCTTAAGTGCAACAAATGAAATTCCACCTTCTAATACAGAGGAAGTAACCGTTTACAAATATGAGGTTAGTCCTCTATGTAAGGCAGTTGCGACAGGTAATCTAGAAGTCGTTAATAACCTATTAAAAGCAGGAGCAGACGTGAATAAGAAATCAAATGGGATGATGCCTATACATTATGCTGCGAAATTTAACCGTGTTGAAATGATTAAAGTATTAATCACAGCAGGTTCAGAAATTCATACAGCTTGTGATAAAGGATTTACCGCTTTGAGATATGCTGAAAAAGCAAAAGCAGATGATGCAGTAATGTTTCTAAAACGATTTAAAAGAAAAAATATATAATAAAACAGACAATTATTTGAGTTAATTAGTTTGAAATGCGCTTTAAGAAATTAAAGCGCATTTTTATATTTTTCAATAGACGCTTTAATTTTTTCAATTCTATTTTCTGGATCTGGATGTGTGCTTTGAAATTCCGGAACACGATTTGGTCCAGCGGCAGCTTTTAAAATTTCCATAACACCAATCATTTCCTGGGGATCGTAACCAGCACGTATCATAAATTTCACACCTAAGTCATCACTTTCTAATTCATCATCACGCCCATTAGTTAAAAGCGTATTTTGACCAATACCACTTACTATACCTCCAATATCTCCTCCAACAGAACCTGCAGTAGTTAAACCTTGCCAGTACTCGCTTTCAGCAATTCGTTCAGCACTATGACGTCCAAGAACATGACCAATTTCATGGCCTAATACACCAGCAAGTTGAGACTCATTTTCTAATTTAGCGAATAAGGCGTAAGTGATAAAAACCTGTCCTCCAGGTAAAGCAAAAGCATTTATGGTATTCGCATCTGCTAGTAAATGAAACTCATATTTATATGGTGTTTCTTTAGCAATACTACTATTAACAAGTTTTTGTCCGACATTATCAACTAAGGTTTGATATTGGCTATTTAGGTGTAATCCTCCATGTTGTTGCGCCATTTGTGGGGCACTTGCTAAGCCAATTTGAATTTCTTTATCTGCCGTCATAGAGATTGTTTGTACACGTCCAGTATAAGGGTTTTCTTCTCTTTGACTGCAACGTTTTACAACAAAAAAGAGTGCAATAACAACACCTATTAGTAATCGTACTTTTAAATTTTTTCCTCTCATGATAGCCTCTATTAGTCGTTATAAATTTACAAAAGTTCTGGGTTTATATCTAAAACATTTTCATTTAGGTAGTTAGTGATAAATTCTTCGGAAAAATTAGAACACCCCATTAATTGCTCCGAGATAATAATATCTTTCAAATTTAAGGTTTGATAGGTTTGTAAATAGTGTTTCGAAAGTGGTTTATAGCTATAATGCCAAGGTTCGTATTTAAATCCTTTTCTGTGTTCTTTTTGTGTATATACTAAATAAAAACCAAAATCATTAGCGTGTATATCCATCCATTTTTTGAGTTTTGAGAAGCAACCATTATTTTCAAAATGATTAGGGTTAAGCACATTGCTAGGTTTTTCTACGCTGGCATCAATTATATCTATGTCTGTTCCCCAATGATGGCGAGACGTTCCTGGAATTGTTGAGTATTCTATGATTTTTTTAATATTTTCTTTTGGAGGTAATCCTTTTCCAATATTTTGTTTGTATTTGCGTTCCCAAATACTATTTTGATGATTATAACTTCTATAACTAGACACGACTTGAATGCGAATGTCACTTTTTATAGCTTCCGCAGATAATTTTAAAAAGGCATTATAGGCTTCCTTTCTTAATTTGTAACCCGTTCCAAATAATTCTGGTTTCCCTTTCCCTATAAGTTCTTCATAAGAAATCGTGTTCATTGATTTTTGAAATGCTAACTGCGGGAAGACAGATAAGCTTAAGCTAGCTAATGAGCTTGTTTTTATAAAATAACGTCTATTCATAGTCATTAATTTAAAGCACAATGTATGCCAGTTTTAACCTAGAATTTTTCAAGCTTGTAAAGCTTAGCTTGCATTCCATCGTAAATAGCTTTTTTAACAAAGTAAGTCTACCTTTTTTTATTACATGATGAGAAGCACTATTATCAATATGTACATGCAAATGATTTTTAGTTTTAGTTTTCAAAACCATAATGTATACATGCTTTTGTTCCAGTGATTTTGTAGTCGTTTCTGCATCAAACTTAACCAAAATATTTATCTTCACTTAAAATTTTAAACAATGTCATTTCAATTTAAAGTGTTAGAAGCTTCGGAGATTCATAGTATAATTCCGCTTATTCAAAAATTAACAGAGCATAATTTTTCTGACGATATTTTAAAAGAGCGATTTACTGAAATGGCTTCTCAAAACTATGAGTGTGCTGTTGTTTGTGATGACGAAAAGTTAATTGGTGTCACAGGAATGTGGTTTAGTACACGGCATTATGCAGGTAAAACAGTAGAAATAGATCATGTGTATATTGATGATGGCTATAGAAATAAAGGTTTAGGGAAACAATTCCTAAGTTGGATTTATGAATATGTAAAGGCTAAGGGCTGTAATACTGTGGAACTTAACACCTATGTTCAAAATTACCCGTCGCATAAATTTTATTACAATGAAGGTTTTGAAATTTTAGGCTATCATTTTTTGAAAAAGTTCTAAGTTTTTTGTTTTACTAAAACAAAAGATGTTTTATATTTGCGCTCAGAATGCGAGAGTAGCTCAGTTGGTAGAGCGTCAGCCTTCCAAGCTGAATGTCGCCGGTTCGAACCCGGTCTCTCGCTCAAAAGCCTTATCGTATTGATAAGGCTTTTTTTATGATTTATTTTAAACGACTTAAGGCTGTACCAGTTTTTACTTCATAAGGGGGTTTGTTATACTCAAAAATTCTAGCATCTAAACCACCTTTTAAAATTATAGAATCTCCTTTTACTTCTAACCAACTTCCTTCACGAATACCAACAACAGGTTGTGTGTTAAATTTATGAAACTCTTTAATTCTAGTTTCTCGAGTTTCACCCATATGCTTACTGGTTGAATCAGGATCTAAATAATGCGGATTGATATTAAAAGGGACAAAACCGAAAGTTTTAAAGCTTGGTGGATATACTATAGGCATATCATTTGTCGTATTCATTGTGAGTCCGCAAATATTGCTTCCAGCACTTGTGCCGAGATAAGGTGTGCCCTTTTTTATTGAAATTTTAATGCTATCAATAACCTTATTTTTGTACAATTGATTCACTAAAACAAAAGTATTTCCTCCTCCAGTAAAGATGCCTTTAGCATTTTCTATGGCTTCTTTTGGGTTTTCAAAAGTATGAATACCAACGACTTTCTTATCAATTTTTTGAAATACAGTATTTACTTTTGATGTATACTCATCATGGGTGATTCCACTAGGTCTAGCATATGGAATGAATAAAATTTCCGAAGTGTCTTTAAAAAAAACTTTTAAATCCTTTAATAAATAATCTAAAGACTCACCACCATGAACTGTTGATGTACTTGCTATAATAATATTTTTCATTGGTTAAATTTTATTGTAAATTTAGGTAAAGGATTAATTTAACAAAAGTTTAATTAGTCTTTATTAATAAATTAAGTTTTCAAATCTTTTCTTTACTTAATAAAGTGTCAGCTATGAAAAAAGTACTACTCTTATTTCTAATATTATCAACCTGTATAGTAAATTCTCAAGATATTAAACGCGTTGAAATTGAAGGCAAAATTATTGCGGAAGGCGTTGATGTTGAGGGGATTACGGTTTTTAATACCTCTTCAAACAAAGGCGTGATTACTAATGATAATGGTGAATTTGTTATTGAAGTTGCATTGAACGATTTCATAGAGTTTAGAGCATTGCAATATCAGAATTTTGATTTACAAGTTAGTCAAGCTATTATAGATTCTAAGCGAATGCGTGTATTCCTAATAGAAGAAATAAATAAGTTAGATGAGATTTTGGTTTTAACAACAGGTCTCACAGGAGATTTAAAAACAGATGTTTCTACTGTAAGAACATTTAATCCCAAATTAGATGCTTTATATTTTGGAATTAAAAGAAGTGATGAATATGAGTTTGCAGATGATAATCGTTCTAAAGCAACAAACGAAACTATGCATATACAATCTCAAACAATGGTTAACGGTTTAAACATTGTAAATGTAGTTGATCAGTTATTACTTCCGTTGTTTAGAAGTAAGGTGAAAGATAAAAAAGCAGATGGCATTCCTGAGGTGCCAGTGAGTTCTGTGAAATACTATTTTGGATCTGAGTTTATTATTGATAATTTCAATATACCAGAGCATCGTGTAGAAGAATTTATAAGATTTGTTGAAGACGACAAAGATTTTGATGTGTCATTACTCAGCTACGGTAAAGAGTTAGAATTTCTTGAAGCTCTTTATCAAAAGAGTAAAGCCTTTTTGAAAACTGATGAAGGGAAGCATTAAGTACTTATTTATTATTTCACTTTTAATATGGTCTTCGCAACTGATAGCACAGTCGAAAAATATTACAGGTAGAGTTATAGCGAGCGGAGATGTTATTGGTATCCATATCATTAATAAAACGGCGAGCAAGTTTGCCATTACTGATGATAATGGGCAATTTGAAATTCCTGCAAAACTTAACGATACAATTATGGTGTCAGGTCTTCAGTATAAACTTAATGAGTTTGTGGTTAATGATATTATTATGCAAAGCAAAGAAGTGACTGTGAATCTTGAAGATGAAGTTAATTTTCTAGATGAAGTTGTTGTTGGTAAGGTATTAACCGGAGATTTAATGTCTGATATAGAAAATAGGGATACTAAGCGTCAAATTAATTTTTATAATCTAGGTATTCCTGGTTATACTGGGCCAAAAAAAACACAAAGTGAGAGACGATTGTATGAGGCAAAAAGTGGTTCTGGATTACTGCCATTGAATCCCGTTTTAAATTGGATTTCTGGACGAACAAATCGATTAAAAGCACAAATTAAACGTGAAGAATTAGATATTGCAATTAGTGAGGCGATGTCTAAATTTTCTCAAATGCTTTTTGAAACCGAAGTATTGGAAGTATCTAAACAAAAAGAGTTTTTTTATTTTAGTAGTGATGACCCTAAGTTTTTACATCTTAGTAAGATAGGTGATGATATGAAGTTGTTTCAATTCTTACAAGAAAAATTAGAAGCATTTAAATCGCAAATTGAAGAGCATTAAACACATAATATATGTTATTATAGGAGTATGTTGCTGTTTCATTAGCAATGCACAAACGATAGACTTAAAAGGAAAAGTTTTTGCTAGTTCTGATATAGAAAGCATTCATGTACTTAATGTTACAGCTCATGAGTTCACAATCACAAATGGTAAAGGAGAATTTGAAATTCTGGCAAGCGTGAATGATACAATTTTGATTTCAAGTGTTCAATATATACCTCGAAAGATCGTAGTTACTCAAGCTGTTTTCAAAGCTAAGTTAATGCATGTTAATTTAATAGATAGAGTAAATGAATTAGATGAGGTTGTTGTTGGTAAGGTCCTTACGGGTAATTTGTTGTCGGATATAGAAAACAGTGAAGCAAAACGCGACATTAATTTTTATGATGTTGGTATTCCGGGTTATACAGGTGTACCTAAAACTCAAAAAGAACGTCGTCTTTATGAAGCAGATGCAGGGAAGTCTATTGTAATAGCACCTTTGTATGTTGGGATTAATCTCCATAAAATATTGAATAAAATTTCTGGACGAACAAAAAAACTGAAACATGCTGTAAAGCTTGAAGCTCAAGTAAATTGCATGAACAAAATGAAGTCTGAATTTTCTAATCTCTTATTTGCAAACGATGAAATCCAAGAGCACTTAATAAACGATTTCTTTTATTATATAGCTGAAGATCCAAAGTTTACTCAATATTGTGAAAATTATAATAGTTTTGAAATATATGAGTTTTTATTGCAAAAACTATATCTCTATAGTGATGAAAAGGATCAAGAAAAAGATTGATAAACACCTAATTTATTAACACTTTTTAAGAGTCTGATGTTTCGTAAAAAAGCTATTTTTACGAATTATTGATTATTATGAATTTTTTAAAGCTCACATTTTTAGTTATTATTTTTCCATTGTTTTTATCTAATGCTCACAAATACTATGTTAGTGTGACGCAGATAAATTACGTAAAAGAGAAAAAATCGATTCAAATTACTTCAAGAATTGATATAAGTGATTTAGAGCTTACACTTCAAGAGCGTTTTGATGAAAGTATTAAATTAACTTCGATAGATGAAAAATCTATAGTTGATGAATACGTCAAAACCTACTTAACTCAAAAAATAGAAATCAAAATTAATACTCAAGACATCCCTTTTAATTACTTAGGGAAGGAATATGATAATGATGTAGTAGTATGCTATCTTGAAATTGAAAATATCGAAGATATTAATACAATAGAGATTAGTAATACTGTGCTTTTGGATATGTTTCCAAAGCAAAAAAATATTGTTAAAACAAAAATAAATGCCAAAGTAAATAATTTGATATTTACTAAAGATGACAGAAATCAATACTTAAATTTTAAATAATCAACCCATTAATAACGTCTATGAAATTACTAAAATACCTTTGTTTGTCAATTGCATTTTTGTCCTTAAATGCAATGGCTCAAGATCAAGAGCGTAAACCTGGTCATACAAACCAGAATAAGTTTAAGCAACTTTATGATGAATTTTCTACACCAAACATGTATAGAACAGGCTCGGGAGCTCCAGGTCCAGCATATTATCAGCAACAAGCCGATTATAAAATGGATATTGAAATTAATGATGAAACTGCTGTATTAAGCGGAAATGAAATCATTACATATACAAACAATTCTCCAGATGAGTTGACGTATTTATGGATTCAGTTAGATCAAAATGTAAGACAGAAAGATTCACCTTCAAAAGATATTAATTCAAGTCGAGTTACTCCAGCAATGTCTGCTTCTAGATTTGCGTCTTCTTATATGAAAGAACGATTTGATGGTGGTTTTAATGTAGAAAAAGTAACTACAGTAGATGGTAAAGCATTATCACACATGATTAATCAAACGATGATGCGTGTGGAGTTGCCAAAACCAATGAAAACAGGAGATAAGTTTTCTTTTAATATTAAATGGTGGTATCAAATTAACAACCACGTTACTGATGGTGGGCGTTCTGGATATGAATTATTTCCTGATGGAAATAGAAATTATGTAGTTGCGCAGTTCTATCCAAGAATGGCAGTTTACAATGATGTAGAAGGTTGGCAGAATTCACAATTTTGGGGACGTGATGAATTTGCATTACCATTTGGGAATTTTGAAGTAAATATTACAGTGCCTTCAGATCATTTATTGGATGGTACAGGACGTTTAATGAATAGAAAAGAAGTATTTTCAAACACTATGATGAAACGCTATGAAAAAGCAAAAAAATCATATGTGGAGCCTGTAGTTATTTCTACACAAGCAGAGGCTGAAGTAAGAGAGAAAGGGCATTCTAATAAAAAAAATACATGGAAACTTTACGCAGAGAATGTAAGAGATTTTGGTTTTGCAACATCTAGAAAATACATTTGGGATATGATGGCTGTTAAAATTGGTAGTAAAGATGTTATGGCTGTGTCTTTGTATTCTAAAGAGGGAAATCCTTTATGGGAACAATGGTCAACAAAAGCTGTTGCAAGTACGTTAAAGTCATACTCACGTATGACATTTGATTACCCATATCATAAAGCAATTTCTATTCATGCAAAACGTCAAGGAATGGAATATCCAATGATTTGCTGGAATTACGGAAGACCAGATGAAAACGGAAAATATGATGATCGTACAAAATATGGTATGATGAGTGTCATTATTCATGAAGTAGGTCATAACTTTTTTCCAATGATTATAAATAGTGATGAGCGTCAATGGACTTGGATGGATGAAGGTTTAAATACATTTATGCAATATGTAGCCGAACAAGATTTTGGTGAGTGGTATCCAGCAGCATTATCACCTGATGATGCAAAATATCCATCGCGTCGTGGTCCAGCAAAAAATATCGTAAGATATATGGGAGGAAATCAAGATCGAATTGCACCAATTATGACCAAAGGTTTAAATACGTATCAGTTTGGAAACAACGCCTACGGAAAACCTGCAACAGCATTAAACGTGTTGAGAGAAACTGTAATGGGTCGTGAGTTATTTGATTATGCATTTAAAGAATATGCACACCGTTGGATGTTTAAGCACCCAACGCCTGAAGATTTCTTTCGTACTATGGAAGATGCATCAGCATTTGATTTAGATTGGTATTGGAGAGGATGGTTTTATTCAACTGATTGGGTAGATGTTGGTCTAAAAGATGTGAAAAAATATTATGTGTCTTCTGAACCTAATCAATATGCTAAAAATTATGCAGAAAGCAGAAATCTAAAATTAGAAGATTTAAATTTAGTATATCTTGTAGAAGAAGGTAGCGATGCGTTTGATGAAAAATTACGTCAAGGAACTTCAGCAGACAATTCTCCAACTCTAAAAGAGTATTTGATGGATAACTTTACAGCTGAAGAACGTAAAACGATTACACAGCCAAAGTATTTTTATAATATTACTTTTGAAAAACCAGGAGGATTAGTAATGCCAATCATAGTTGAGTACACCTATGCTGATGGAACATCAAAAACGGAAACATATCCTGCTCAAATATGGCGATTTAATGATAACGAAGTGAGTAAAGCTATTGCTTCAGAGAAAGAAATTGTGTCTATTAAAGTCGATCCAAATTTAGAAACAGCAGATATTGACACATCAAATAACTCTTGGCCAAAAGAAGTTAAAGAGAATGATTTTGATAAATTTAAAAACAAAGTAAAAGGTTAATCTTAGTACCCTTTATGAAAACTAAAAGCCGATTATTCAATCGGCTTTTTTTATATAGTTAATTGTGTAATTAATATCAAAACATCTCATTATATTTGCATTGTGATACAACTAGCAACTTTTTTATTTATAGGAACCCAAGAGGTATTATTTATCCTTGTTATTGCGGTAATGGTTTTTGGTGCAAAACGAATACCTGAAATAGCCAAAGGCTTAGGTAAAGGTATGCGTATGTTAAAAGATGCCTCTAATGATATCAAATCAGAGATTACTAATAGCGCAGAAAAACAAGGCATTGATACCAGTGTTACTAAAGACATTACAGACGAGATTAAAAAAGTTAAAGATGATCTTGAAGATTTTACAGGTTCAATAAGTCGAAATCCTTAATTATTAAATTCGAATTGTATTTCCATTTATTTTATCGGAATCATAAATTTTAATTATTTAATGTATTTAGAAAACATAGCTCATCTAAATTGTATTAAATAAAAAATGATGTAATACTACTTCTAGTAATTACTTTAGTGTTTTGTGTCAAAGGAGATATTCAATTTCCAAAAAATCATTTTCTGTTCAAGAAATTAATAATCAATTTCACCTTCTTTTAAATTAAGAGATAACCAATTAAGGCTCCTTTTAAGCATGATTACTATTTCAGTATTTTCAATTGTTTTAAGTGCATATTTAGTAGGATCTCCAGGAGCTAAAGCTGTATAATTTGTGATGAATACAGTCTATTGGGCGAAGTGCGTTGATTGCCACTTATATTGGTATTGTCACTTTCATTAATAATAGTTTTCTTCTTACCTCACGCACTGATATTAAATATTCTATATAAGATTTGATTTTTAGTGGTTCTCTTCTTTCTATCATATGTTGAAAAATAGCCATTAATATCAGATATTAATGAAGGCCTGTATTTTTATAAAATCCAGAGATTTGAGCTAAACCATTGAAATTCAGGCATGCATTTCGTCGATTTGAGTTTTGATTTAGTGAATTTGAACCTGTTAAAAAGTGATTTCAACGATTATATTGCTGAATATTAAATACTTAGAGATACTTTGATCTTCCCAAATTAACCTGAATTATATTATGAAAGTAAACCTACTATTATGTTTTCTGTTATGTTCGTTTTTGTCTTTTAGTCAGGCAGAAAAAAAAATCATCATTAAAATTGATAGTATTAACAATGTAGCATTGAGTCATTACAACAGTAATGATATTGCAAAGTCTTTCAATTTATTTAATAAAGCAATTAAGTTATCAGATTCTATAAATGATAATTACGGTAAAGCTGTAGCTAATTTTACTATTGGTAAAATTTATGATTTTATGCTCGATTATGATAAGGCAGAAGCTAGTTATAATGAGGTTATTAAAGTTTCAAAAAAAACAAATGAGAATTTTTTATTGGCCAGTTCTTATTTGAATTTAGGGAAAATGTTTATGCATAAAAAGCCGCCATCTAATCCAATTCCTTATTTTGAAAAAGCACTTTTCTATGCTAAACAACATAATGTAAGAGACCAGGATAATGTAGATAAGAGTGAAATTATTTTATTTAATACAAGATTAAATCTGGCTAAATTGTATTTGGAAGCTAATAATTATACCAATTTACTTGTCTATTTATCTAGAGCTGAAGGAAATTTAAATCTAATAAAAGATCAAGATTTTTATGTTGCCCAATTAAAGTTTGTACAAGGGCAATACTATTTAAAAAAGAAACTTTACAATAATGCTAGTTTAAGTTTTATTGAAGCAATAACACGCTTAGAAAACCACATTTCAATTAGAGTAAAAGATAAAAATGCTTTATTGAGTGATGTATATAAAGAATTGTCTTCTACATATGCGCTTTTAGATCAAGATAATCAAGCATATCAGGCATTGTTAATGCATAATAATTACAGAGATAAATTTCTTAATGAAGAAAAAATACGACAAGATATTATTGTTAAATCTAAATTCTCAATTGAAAGTTATAAAAACGTTGCTCAGATTGCAAATAATGAAAGAATAGAGCAATTAGTGGCAAGTAATAAAATTAAAAATGTAAACATAATTATTTCTTTTACGGTTTTCTTACTTTTCATTTCATTACTTACGATGTATAAAAGTTATATATCTAAACGAAAGTTAAGTAATATTTTGAAGGTTAGAAATAGGGAATTAATGACTGCTAAAAATCAAGCTGAAAAGTCTTCAGAATTAAAAAGTAATTTCATTTCAAATGTTACACATGAACTTAGAACACCTTTGTATGGTGTTGTAGGTTTAACATCATTACTATTAAAAAACAATGATCTAAGTTCAAAAGATACTAAATTTTTAAAATCTTTGAAATATTCAGGTGACTATTTATTGAATCTAATTAATGATATTTTGCAAATAGGTAAAATAGAATCACAAAAAATTGAACTCAAAAATGTCTCGGTTAATATTAGATTATTAATTGAAAATCTGGTAAATTCTTTCGATTATAGATTAGAAGAGACTAACAATCAATTACAAATATCGGTAGATAAAAATATACCAGAATTCATTAAATGTGATAATGTTAGATTGTCTCAAGTATTGATAAATCTTATTGGTAATAGTATTAAGTTTACTGAAAACGGAAAAATTGATATTAGAGCAAAACTTTTAAATATAGCAGATGATACTGTAAACTTGCGATTTGAAATCACAGATGATGGTCCTGGAATTCCAAAGGAAAAACAAAAAATGATTTTCGAAAATTTTTCTCAATTAGATAAAAATAGTAATACCAATTATCAAGGCACAGGCCTAGGTTTGCCAATTACTAAAAATATTATCGAATTATTTGGTAGCACTTTAGAAGTAGAAAGCGAATTAGATTTTGGGACTACATTTAGTTTTGAATTAGCTTTTGATATTGATAGAGAAGCTAAAGTTAAAACGATAAAAACAAGAAAGGCAAAAGGAGATGCTATTGCGTTAACCAAAAAATATAAAATTTTAGTTGCTGAAGATAATAAGATCAATCAAATCGTAACTCAAAATTTATTGCAGCGTGAAAACTATGAATGCGTGATTGCTAAAAATGGATTAGAAGCTTTAGACGCTCATAAAGATACTCTCTTTGATTTAATCCTTATGGATATTAATATGCCAGTAATGAATGGGAATGAATCTACAAAAGCTATTCGGAAGTTTGATGTTAAAACACCAATTATAGCGCTTACAGCTGCAGATATTGAGCAAGTAAAAGAAGATTATAAGCTTATTGGTTTTGATGGTATTATAACCAAACCTTTTGATAATTATGAGTTTTTTCAAATCATCTCTGAGCATATTCAAAGCTCAAAAGCTTTAGATGATAAATCTGGGTTTAAATTGGAGAAAGTCTCTTAGCGTTATTTTTTTCTACTAATGGTTAATCCATCTCTAATTGGTAGTAAAACAGTTTCTATTCTAGTATCATTTTTTAAAAGTGTATTATAATCTAATATTGCTTTTGTAGAGAAGTCTTTATCTTTAAGTGGTTCAACTACTTTTCCATGCCATAATACATTATCAGAAAGGATAATGCCACCAGGGTTTAATTTATCAATTATTAAATGAAAGTAATTAACATAGTTAGGTTTGTCGGCATCGATAAATACTAAGTCGAACGAGATATCAAGTGTTGGTATGATATCAATTGCGCTTCCTAAATGCTGATGAATTTGAGAGCCAAATGGTGATTTGTCAAAATATTTTTGCTGAAAATCTACGAGTTCTTCATTAACATCTATCGTGTGTATTTCTCCATCGTTTTGTAAGCCTTCGGCAAGACATAAAGTTGCATAGCCTGTAAATGTTCCTATTTCTAAAATTGATTTAGGTCGTATTAATTTAGACATCATACTTAGTACGCGACCTTGATAAGGCCCACTAAGCATAATAGGTTGTAATATCTTCTGGTAGGTTTCTCTAGTGAGTTGTTGTAATAATTCTGGTTCTTCTTCAGAATGAGAAATAACGTAATCATCTAATTTTTTAGGTAAAAAATACATAAGGCATTATCATCTTAAAACAAATTCAAAGATACTATAACTTTACGGTTTTAAAATCCATTCTATTAATTTTGAGCGGTCAACAATTGACCAAGAATGAGGATTTCGTTCTCCATTTGATCTATAGCCTCTATTTTGAGTTTCTATGAATTCTGATTTATTCCACTTTTCAGTTCTTAAAGTTTCATTGAGTTTTCTAATATAAAAAGCATTTGAGCTTTCAAACTCGGTATTACGAACGTCTTTCCACCATTCAATATCAGGTTCTGTGTAAAACCTTAATTTGATATTTTTAAGTTCAGAAATATTATCAAAATACTTTGTTCTAGAAGTGAAAGGTGATACTTTTTGGATGTTATTAAATAAGGTGTCTTTTGAAAAATTGTCTTCAAAAAATTGAACAATCCATTTGGGTTCAGTAAGTTGCTCTTCAGAAAAGTCTTCTCGTTTTAAATCTTTTATTGAACTTTCATACAATCCAAATAAATCTAAAGGAGGATCAATCACAAAAGCACCTTTAATTTCTAATAATTTATTTTTTAATAGATATTGAGATAATGTTAATGTTACATTTCCTCCAATAGACATACCTCCCAAATAAATATTGTCTGTACTTAATCGGTGAGTTTTAATAATGTTTTTAATTTGTATAGAGAGGTTTTTGCAATCTTCATCTTCAATCCAAAGCTTTCTTGAAAAGTTTATCATGACTAATGAAATTCCATGTTGTTTTGCTTTTTCTACAATTTTAAATTCTTTCTTAATGTTTTCAGAATTCCCGCCACCTCCAGGAAATAAAATTAATAAACCCTTTTGTTTATCAGAAATGATTAATTCATAACCCTCTGTTTTTATTGTTTTAGATTGTCCTTTTGAAATCTCTTTTTGACAGCCTAATAGAATTAGTATAAGTGATAGTAAGAGGACATTTCTCATCTATATTAAAATTTTAGTATTAGCTTTTAATAATGATTATTCTTTTGTTTGCCATATGAAATTTTAGTGAATTCCAGACATTGCTTTTTTAATGAAAGGAGAAATTAATATCGCTAATAGACCAGCAATAATACTAATTATTCCAAAGCTAGCATATACCGAAAGATAAGAATAGAGTTGTTGGTAACTATCACTATTTTGCATAGCTATTTCTGGTGTAATCCCAGTAATGAATTCTACAATGTCTCCAAAAACACCTTTTGTAAATACATTAGTTTCTCCTTTGGTAACTGTTGTTAGTTTTGCTATTTTTCCTGCAAAGAAATGACCATAGAAATTTGCCGAAAACCATACGCCCATGATAAAAGCAACATATTTAAGAGGTGATAATTCGGTCATTTTTGACAAACCAATTGGTGATAAAAATAATTCTCCAATAGTTAATATCAAATAGCCTAAAACAAGATATAGCATTGATGTTCTCGCAAATTCATCTATACTATGTGCAGATAGGGCAAAGACTACAAAACCTAAACCTAGAAATACTAGCCCTAATCCAAATTTGATTGCTGAGTTTGGATTGATTTTTCGTTTACTTAAATAGGTCCAAAGCATTGAAAATGGAATAGCAAACACGATAATAAAACCGGCATTTATACTGTTTGTTCCTGCTGCGTCCATGCCTATAAGATTGACATTCCTATCTGCAAATAATGTTAAAGAACTTCCCGCTTGCTCAAAAAGAGCAGAGAATAATGTGTATAGGGCAGTAAAATAAACAGCGACTAGAAGGCGTTTTCTTTCTGTTAGCGTTACTGTGTTTAAGATATAAATAATGTAAATAATTAAAAATGCAGAAATGATCCAAACTAAGTAGTGTTCAAATTCATGAAACTTTATAATAAGCCCAAAAACAGGTACAGATAAAAATGCAACTATGGTTATGAGTCGTCCTCTATTTAACCCTAAAATTGTCTTGTCGTAAGTCGCTTTGCTCGGTACTAAGCCTTTATTCTTAAACACTTCTTTTTTTAATCCACTATTAAAAACTAGTAAGCCTGATATCATACCTATTCCAGCTAGAATAAATCCGTAATGCCAACCATAAGTCTCTGCAAACCATGCACAAGCTAAAGGAGCAATAGCGGCACCAAGATTAATTCCTAAATAAAAAATAGTAAAACCAGAGTCACGTCTGGTATCACCTTGTTGATATAAATTTCCAACGAAAGATGAAATATTTGGTTTAAAAAATCCATTACCGACAATTATCAATCCAAGAGAACCATAAAAGAAAATAGGATGTTCAAAAGTTAAAAAGAAATGACCAAGAGCCATTAAAACCCCTCCAAGAAGAATGGCTTTTCTAAAGCCTAAAATTTTATCGGCAAGTATACCTCCAATCATTGGTGTTACATATACTAAAGACATATAAGCGGCATAAATACCAAAAGCCATATCATCGGTAAATAATAATTGTTTGGTCATGTAAAGGACAAGAAGTGCTCTCATGCCGTAGAATGAAAAACGTTCCCATAGTTCAGCAAAAAATAAGTAGATTAAACCTTTAGGGTGTCCAAGAACATCATTAGATTTTGTGATAGCCATTTGTTCAGTTTTTTGATTTTAGGGCAATGTATTTCCAGTTTGCCTTAATACTGAATCTTGTAACTAATTATATCAAATTATAATGAATTGTGCTTAATTGTAACTGAGGTTATTTAGTTTTAAAAAGCGTACTATAATCTTTGTTCTCTGGTATTTTTAAGAATTCTTCAAGTAATGTCGTGTCTATAGTAATATGATTGGGGATCATTCTTAATCTATAACGACCTTCACCAATAAACGTAAATAAATCTCTTCGTTCTAGTAGTTGCGTGTGATCTAATTCTAAAATTGAATTT
Organism: Flavobacteriales bacterium 33_180_T64; assembly: GCA_002162685.1. Taxonomy (GTDB): domain Bacteria; phylum Bacteroidota; class Bacteroidia; order Flavobacteriales; family Flavobacteriaceae; genus Psychroserpens. The sequence goes on along the minus strand of MAAQ01000002.1, from coordinate 86,698 downwards.
GTATTTTCAATAATTCTAGTAAGATAGGTTTGGTTTTTAATTTCACCACCTAAACTTACCATTAAGCTTTGCGAATCGCCTTCACCATATTTACGTCTTATTGCAAATTTTAAAAGGTTTTTATATTGAGTCGTTTTAGAACCAAAATCAATAGTTTTGTCAAAAACACCTTTAGTAGGAATACTAATTTTCACCAAACTCCAATCTAGAAAACTTATAGTCATTTCATTTGGTTTAGGCATATTTGCTAAGCGAATCACCCAAGTTGTCGCTAATACTAAGAATATAGAGATTAAAGAGGTTTTAGCTATAATTTTTATAAGATTGTTACTAAAATCATTTCCATAGCTAATGAATACTTCTGATAGTTGAGAAGACAATACAAGTACAATTATTAAAACTGAAATAATCCCAACAATTTTTAAGCCTCTATGAGCAAATGTTCTGTAAAATGATATTCCAAGTAGATAACAAAGAAAACCTGAAAGGATTAAATCTGGAATTCCACTAATATGTATACCATTAGATGTATCTTTTACTTCGGAAAAATTTGAAAGGGTAAAGGTGATTATAGAGGTTGCTAGAATAACGATTAAAATTGTATTGATGTTTTTTTTGTTATTGTAGATAAACCTAGGGGCATAATAAAAGTAAAAAAGTGCCAGTAACAAAAACATATTATTCACAATAGATAACAAGTGAATTCCAAACTGAAAACCTGTAGTGTTTTCAAAAGAGAAATGATGTCCAACATATGACCAACATCCAGAAATCACCCAAACAAACATCGCTAAACTAAGATGAAGTAAACCTTTGTCAACTCTTTTTTGAGTATCATCTTCTTCAAGTAATTGTTTAAAACGTTGTCTAATATTAGACCAAATGGCCAATAATAAAGTAGCCCCTACTAATGAAATAAATATGTGCGAAAGCATATAAAATTTTGAAACCTCAGTCATTATTAATTGCCTAAGATTCTAGTCATTAATTTGTCTTTTGCATCTTGGTTATCTCCACAAAGCCACTGTATGACATTGTCTTCCCAAATAGCATCACGCTCAGTTTCGTTGATAATATCGCGCTCAAAAGCTAAATCTAAGATTTTCCCAGGATAAGACGATTGTTTTTCACTTTCCATTTCCCCTAAAGGATAGGGGTCATCTAATCCCATTAATACTTGTTTAGAGCCTTGGTTTTTAATTAATAATTGTAAACCACCAGTATCATGAACCAAGGTGTCAAAAAAGATATTTGGATGCCCTACGGCTTTTCTTGGATGGCTTTTACCTTCAAATAAATCTGGTCGCCCATCAAATCCTTGAATTCGACGCCCTAAGTTTATTTGTGCTAATTGCCCTCCATGAGCAAAGCAAGTTCGCATATTGGGATATTTATCTTGGTAACCATTTAAAGTTAAAAAGTGATAGGCATCAGCACATTGAGCAAGCATCCAGATGAGATGAAAACGCCAAGATGTATTTTTTAAATTAATAAATTTTTCACCATCATAAGGATGAATCTCTACAGCTAAATTATATTTATTTGCCAATTCAAAAATCGGCTCGTTTTCTTCATCAAAAATACAACGCCAGGTCCCAATAGTGTCCATGTAATGTGTTGGTAAGCATAAAAGCTGTAGTCCTAACTCTTCAACACAACGTTCAATTTCCCAACATGCACCACGAACAAAACCTGGATGTACAACAAAACCACAAGTAAATTTACTTGGATTTTCACGTTGGACTTTAGCATTAAAGTCATTTTGAAAACGCAAGGCTTGCTTCATTTCTTCAACCCGTAAACCATTCCCGTAGAGTTGCGATAAGTTTAAAACGACAGCATGGTCAATTTTAAAGCGCTCCATCCAAGCGAGTTTTTCATTTAAAAAGAAACTAGAATCTGTTATTGGACGATTCCAATCTTTTTGAAGCATAAATTTTCGGTCTTTATCAACCCAAAAAATACCTTTATCTTGCATAAACTGTGGAATTTCCTCAGGATAGGGAAGTAGATGAGAGTGGCCGTTTATTCTTAGTTTTCGTTTTTCCATGTTAAGGTTCTGCGAAAGCAGGAGTTTTTTAATTGTTATTGGTGATTAGATGTTTTGCCATTTCATATGAGATATAGAATTTACTTTAATCTAATTGCACTTTCTTAGGTGGTTGCATTACTTCACTACAGTTTGGACAACTGCGTTTGTCTTTATCACCATAATATTCATCAAAAATTGCAGGCATATCTGTTTCAATATTATCTAATGTGAAATTTTCTTCGTAAAGTTTAGTTGTACAATTTTCACAAAACCATAACAATGCATCTTGTACACCTTCTTCTCTTGGGTATTCAATAACTAAACCTACTGTGTTTGCATTTCGCTGTGGCGAATGTGGTACTTTTGGAGGTAATAAAAAGATTTCCCCTTCTTTAATTGTAATATCTTTTGGTAGGCCTTTATCAATTACTTTTAATGTGATGTCACCTTCAATTTGATAGAAAAATTCTGGTGTCTCATTATAGTGGTAGTCCTTTCTACTATTTGGTCCACCAACGACCATAACAATAAAATCACCATCTTTCCAAACAACTTTATTACCAACTGGTGGTTTTAATAAATGCCTGTTTTTTTCAATCCATTCTTTGAAATTGATAGGTGGAAATAATTTGCTCATGGTTTAATTGTTTAAATTAATTTGGTGTATAATATTCAAGTCCATCTTCATTGACATAGTAAAATAAACCCTTTTTTTCTACAGCAAAAAAGTATTTGCCTTTAGAAGAACTTTTATAAAGATACTGACCTTTTTTATATTCTGAATCTTTATAAATATACTTTTTCGTTTTTAGATTATAAAAATCATACGTATCTCCACTTCTTTTCGATGCAAACAAAATGTAGTTGGATTTATAGTCAATAACAATATCTTGATAAATCATAGGCATTACTTGATTTAAGTCTGAATCAACGACTCCAGTATTATCATTATTTCTGACTTCGAAGACTTTAAAATCTAATAAATTGTTGACATAAGTATATAATTGAGAGGCTTTTTTTGTTTTAAAATTATAGATTCCCTTTTTACCGTTTTTAGAAAAAATGCAGATTTCAGAGTTTTTATTGCAATCAATAAAATTGTAAGTGCTATCTAACTCGTTTTGCTTTTCAGTACTTTCAATAACATCAAGTGATTCGATTTCAATATCTTCGTCGACTTCAGAATATGAAAAATCATACTCAGGAAGTGTTATTTGTACAATAATTTTTTTAGATTCTTCTTCATTGATAACTGTGGCAACAATAAGATCATTATTGTTATCTAACTTTTCATCATTTACAAAAATGTCGCTGTCCTTAATATCTATTTTGAAATCTTTAGAAAGTGCTTTTATAAGTTCAGAATTGTAGCGATTATCACTATAATAGATGTTATAGTAAATGAAATCATATTCAATAGGTATAATTGTATTGAATTTATAATCAATTAAACCAATTTTCCCATCTATTTCAATAGAGAGGGTAAAACTTCTTTGTTGCTCAAATGAATCAAAAATGAGATTTTTAAAATTGTTAGTTACGCAGTCGTATAGTATAAACTTATGATCTGGTCTTTCTGCTATAATGAAATTTTCTAATAAAAAAATATTTTGAAGCTTAAGATTGTAATCAAAAATGGTTTTGTTTTGCTTATCAATAACATTAATACTGCCATTTTTTTTTACAATACTAACTCTAGTTTTTAAAAGTTTGTTTGGTTCATAAACACTTACTGTGTCATATACTGTATTAATAATTATTTTACCTTCAGTATTTGCAAAGCCCCATTTGTCTTTAGCCCGAAATGGAATCAGATCTTGAGTATAACCTTGAGTAGAGATACAAAATAGGATAAGAATGGTATAGATTTTATTCATTTAAAAAGAACGTTTTTGTGTATTCTAACCGCTTCTTTTTTTCTTGTTTGGTTGTGCGTTCAAAATTTATGTTATTATAACTAGCAGTAAATGAAGTTACATTTTCAATATGCCCTTTTATAGTTGTATTATTTGGTAAACGAAGCACAGAGCTATCTGTTTTTTCTGAAGAGTTTAATACAATATTATATTTATAGAAAGCCCAGAAGTTTGTATTACTTTGAACAATTAATTCAATTTCATTGGACGTTTTTATATTCGAGATTATACGATAATCTTCAAGGTTAATAAGCCTTATTTCGGAAGGGTTAGTATGTTTAAAGAAACTCTCAGGTTTTAAATTTCCATCATCATTTAATTTGCCTGTTATAACATATGCATCAATTCTAAGAGTAAAATTACTGTCATAGATCTGAAGAGAATTAGTTGTTTTGCTATCTATTAAAATAGGGAAATCGTTTTCGGTTTTATCGTATAAAAAGCTTATAAGTTTTAAGTTTTGTTCTAAATCAAAACTGTAGTCTTTATTTAAAAGGCGGCTAATTTCATCACTATTGGTTAGTGTTTCATACGTAGATGCTTTCTCATTATCATCATTGTCTTTTTCTATAGCATTCTCTTTAAAAATTTCAACATTTATATTTTTACTGTGTTCACGTTCTAGTACTATATTGTCAATGTCAATTTCTAATCCTAAGTAGTTTACAGCAATAACTCTTTGATTAGGCTGAAGCGTTAAAATTTTCAAGTCCACTAAAATTTTTAGAAATGGATGTGTTTCAGTATTTGATTCGTCTTCAGAAACCCAAAGAGAGCACTCATAAAAGTTATTCTCTGTGGTATACTTTTCTGCTTTAGTTCCGAAATAGTTTTTGAATTGTTTTGTTGGTTTGAATTCAGTTATACATGAAAATTCATTACGCTGTAAAACTTCTTTTTTATCTTTTGATTTTACAATGAAAAGATCAAAGTCTTTTAAATATGTAAATACGGGGAAATTTGGTAGCTTATAAAGTAATGAGTCTTCTTTGAAATAAGGCACGAAAGTGGTATAGGCCTCATTGTCTGTGATATAAATGTATCTATTTTTGAAATGCTTGTCTTTGGCATTTTTTTCAATTTTACTAGAAATAATATATTCGTCAATTTTACCTGGAGGATTCGCTTTTAATACATGAACTTGAGCGAGTGCATTATCACTTATAAGAACATAAACTATAGTTGCTAAAATCGCTCTGAGGTAAGTTTTTGTCATCAAAATAAAAATTACAAAGACTTTGTTCTTCCGCCATCAACGGGAAGATTTATTCCATTAATATAACTAGCGCGTTCACTGGCTAAAAATGTAATGGCAGCTGCTAATTCTTCTGGCTTAGCAAAACGTTTTGCTGGCACTGCATTTTTCATGACATTTGCAGCTTGTTCTTCGGTTGTATTTGTTTTAGCCGATTTGTTTTTTATAATTTCTGTAAGACGCTCTGTTCCTGTCGCTCCAGGAAGCACATTGTTAACTGTAATTCCAAACTGGCCCAATTCGTTCGCTAAAGTTTTACTCCAATTAGCAACAGCTCCACGAATAGTGTTACTCACACCTAAACCATCTAAAGGTTGTTTTACAGATGTTGATATTACATTGATAATACGACCATAAGCTTCACTTTTCATAAACGGAACAACCGCTTGTGCTAATACATGGTTGCATTTTAAATGTTGTGTAAATGCCTGTTCAAATTCATCAACTTCTGCAGAAAAAACTGGTCCTCCTTTTGGTCCACCAGTATTATTTACTAAAACATGAAACCCATGGTTTTGTTGGATATATGCTTCAACTTTTTCTTTTAATGTTTTCGGATTAGAAAAATCGGCAACAATATAATCATGGTTTCTGTGCTGGGGTAATTCAGTAAGTGTTGCTTTTAACTTGTCTTCATTTCTAGCAATTAATGTGACTTGTACACCTTCTTCTGCTAATGCTAAAGCTGTTGCTTTTCCTATACCTGCTGTGCTTCCACAAACTAATGCGTATTTGTTATTGAGTTCTAGATTCATAAGTATATATTAAAATCCAAGATTGAATATGTTGTATTGATACTGAATTCTTCTTGAAGTGTTTTTGTTGATGATTTCTTTAGTTAATTTTAAAGCTGTTAAAAATAGAATTTGCTATTTTACTATAGTGATCAAATTCGGCTTCAGAACTAGAAAAAGTTAATGCATATGCTGTTCCTTTTTTGATAAAGAAAAGTTGCCTAAATTTTAGGGTTATGTTATTATTCCCAAAATCCCCTTTCCAAATAATACTAGTAGCTTTGTTTTCATTTAAATCTATAGTCATATTTGAGATGAGTTCTGCAGATGGAAATTGTGCTTTTACCTGATCTATCGAAAATTCACTGTACTCTTTTAGACTTATTGTTCTGTCACCTAAATTTTCAGTAGTCAAGTTTATATTTTCTCTAAACATATCTTTTGCTCCAGAAGTCTCTTCAGATAACAAAAGGAATCGAATAGAGGGTTGTGGTTTTTCATCACTACTTATCCAAGTATCTGGATAACTAATCGTGTAATTATCTTGTTCAAGCGTTTTCCAGTTGTCTTGAGCATATAGCAATGTACTTATACAAACAACTATGAATGTTATTATTTTAGTTTTCATTTATTTAATATTTTATACATACATTTTTGGCTTCAGTAAAAAAGCGAAGGGCTTCAAAACCACCTTCACGACCAACACCAGATGCTTTTACACCACCAAAAGGAGTTCGTAAATCGCGCATCATCCAGGTGTTTACCCAAACAATTCCTGCCTGAAGTTGATTGCTCATTCTCATAGTGCGCTTTAAATCATTGGTCCAAAGTGTTGCTGAGAGGCCGTATTTAACTTTATTAGCCATTTGTAATACCTCATCTTCAGTATGAAATGGCATAATACTAACAACTGGACCAAAAATTTCTTCTTGGTTGACACGACAGTCATCATTTGGGACTTCAATAACCGTTGGTTCTAAGTAGTAGCCATTTTCGTAACCAGATACTATTACTGTATTTCCACCACAAAGAATTGTTCCATTTTCATCTTTAGCAATTTGAATGTATTCTTTTACTTTTTCAAGATGAGCTTTAGAAACTAAAGCACCAATATTGGTGTCAGCTTCAGAAGGATGCCCAACTTTAAGTTGTTTCACTTTTGATATAAAATCGGTCTTGAATTTTTCATAGATAGAAGCTTCTACAAAAATGCGACTTCCGCAAAGACAAATTTGACCTTGATTAGCAAATGATGAGCGTACCGTTGTATTGAGCATATCGACATAATCGCAATCTGCAAAGATGATGTTTGGGTTTTTCCCGCCTAATTCTAACGATAATTTTTTAAACATTGGAGCAGCTACTTTTGCAATATGTGCTCCAGTTGCTGTACCACCAGTAAATGAAATAGCTTTAATATCTGCATGTTCTATAATAGATTGGCCAGTAGAGCCACCTAAGCCATGAACAATATTTAAAACCCCTTTTGGCAAGCCAGCTTCATTACAAATTTCGCCTAATAAATAAGCTGTCATTGGTGTGACTTCACTGGGTTTTGCGACAACACAGTTACCTGCGGCAATGGCTGGCGCAATTTTCCATGTAAAAAGATAGAGAGGAAGGTTCCAAGGTGAGATGCAAGCCACAACACCTATAGGTTGACGTAAGGTGTAATTTATAGCTTGTTGCCCAATACTTTCGTGACTTTCACTCGCAAATTGTGTTATGGCATTTCCGAAAAATCTAAAATTACTTGCAGCTCTTGGTATGTCTACGCTTTTAGCTAATGCGATTGGTTTTCCATTGTCTTTACTTTCAGCTTCTGCAAAGCGTTGTAAGTTGGCTTCTAGTAAATCTGAAATTTTAATTAATATGCGACTGCGTTCTTCTAAAGTGGTTTGAGACCAGTTAGGAAAAGCTGATTTTGCAGCAATATATGCATTCTCAATATCGTCTTTTGTTGAATTAGGGATTTGTCCATACACTTCTCCATTTGACGGATTATAGTTGTCAATCCAGTTATCTTGAATAGGATTGTGAAAGTTGCCGTTAATATAGTTTTGTATGTTCATTATTGTTTCTTATAGGCCGTAACTTTAATCTCAACTACCAAATCAGGATGTGGTAATTGGTGTACAGCAACAGTTGTTCTAGTTGGTCCAGTTGCTTTATCAAAAAAATCACCATAAGCTTTGTTATAACCTGCAAAATCATTCATGTTCACTAAGAATGTAGATACATCAACCACATCTTTTAGTGAAGCTCCTACTTTTTGTAAATTAGCATCTATGTTTTTTAAAACCTCACGTGTTTGGGTTTCGATGTTAAGGCGTTTGGTTCCCATTTCATCAATAATATCAACACCAGCTATGGTATTGTCTGGTCTACGAGAACTCGTTCCTGAGACGAAAATAAAATCGCCAACTTGTTTTACGTGTGGATAGGCTCCTCTTGGTGTTACTATTTTTTTACTCATATGATTTAATGTAATCCAGCAATTTTATCGTCTTCTAAAATGGCTTCGGTTTCAGTTTTAACTTTATCTAAAATATTTTTTATATCACCTGAAGGTGAAATGATACCATCAGTTAGCATATTTAAAATTGCTTTGTCTTGAGCACGACCTCTTAACATAGCTTTACGGTAACCAATCTGTTCGTTAAAGGTTACTAAGCTATATTTTGAAGAGTATTCATTAGGGAACTCTTTTTCTAGTGCCATTTCAATTTTTCGTTTTTCTTGAAAAATAGGATTCGCAATATGGTCTTTCATTTCATGAAAATTATCGATAGCTAAATCTGCAATAGCATCGGTATCTTTCTTTCTTGTTTTCTCATATTCAGTAAAAATAGTTTTCCAATCACCTTCGTGTTTGTCTAGAACAGCATCAAACTCAACGACATCTTCAAATGATGCATTCATGCCTTGTCCATAAAATGGGACAATAGCATGTGCAGAATCTCCCATAAGCAATGTATTGCCTTTATAATGCCAAGGCGAACATTTAACAGTTCCTAAAGGAGCTGTTGGGTTTTCGAAGAAATCTTCTACTAAGTTTGGCATCAGTTTAAGTGCGTCTGGGAATTCTTTCTGAAAGAATTCGGTAACAATCTCAGGTGTTGTTAGATTATTAAAATTGTATTCACCTATGTCATAACTTAAAAACAATGTTACGGTAAAGCTTCCATCTAAATTTGGTAAAGCGATAAGCATAAAATCACCTCTAGGCCAAATGTGTAAAGCGCTTTTATAAGTTTTATAATCTCCAGTTTCCGAAGGTAGAATTGTTAATTCTTTATAGCCATGAGTTAAATAGTCTTGTGAAAAGCTAAATAGAAATTTGCGTTCTAAATAGTAACTTCTACGCAATGCTGAGCCTGCACCATCTGTTGCTATAATGGTGTCTGCATCTTCAATAAACTCTTCTTTGGTAAGATAATCCTTGAATAAAGCCGTAGTATTTTCAAAATTTACTGATTTGCATTTTTTATTAAAATGAATGGTAACGTTCTCATGTTTTTCAGCTTCATCTAATAGTAAGGCATTTAATCCTCCACGCGAAATAGAGTTAATGTATTCATGTTCACGACCACTGTAGTTTGATAAAAACGTATTACCTTCTTTATCATGTATCATTCGGCCATTCATTGGAATACATAAGTCCTTTACTTTAGCTTCAATATTAACTAGTTTCATGGCTTTATTGCCACGATCTGAAAATGCTAAGTTGATAGAGCGACCAGCAGAAATATCTGTTTTACGTAGATCTGGGCGCATTTCATAGATAGCAACATTATAACCACGTTGCCCTAAACGTAAGGCGAGAAGACTTCCGCAAAGTCCTGCGCCAATGATAAGTATGTTTTGTTGTTTTGTACTCATATATTTTGTCATCCTAAGTTTGTTCTAGGATTTTAATTATTTAATTCATGACTATTTTTAAACGCTCTACAAATTCATAAATATCTAGATAAGAATTGTAAAGAGGTACAGGAGCACATCTAATAACGTCAGGCTCTCTCCAATCGGTTATGACACCTGCTTGAGAGAGTTTATCATGTAAATTCTTATCAGCATTTTTAACTTGTATTGAGAGTTGGCAGCCACGTTCATCAGGATTACTAGGGGTAATAATTTTAATATCTGAATTATTAAGTTCGTTAATTAGAAATTCAAAATAGCCAGTGAGTTGTTTTGATTTTTCACAGAGGTTCTTAAAGCCTGCTTTTTTAAATACATCTAAAGAAGCACGTATAGCAGCCATTGATAAAATAGGAGGATTACTAAGTTGCCAACCTTCGGCTCCTGGTAATTGATCAAATTCATCACGCATTCTAAAGCGTGTTTGTTTGTTATGAGACCACCAACCTGTAAAACGATTCAAGTCTTTTCTATTGGCATGACGTTCATGCACAAAAGCTCCAGATAAACTTCCTGGTCCTGAGTTTAAGTATTTGTAAGTACACCAAACAGCAAAATCTGCTCCAGAGTCATGAAGGTTAAGTTGTACATTTCCTGCACCATGAGCACAATCAAAGCCAACAATACAACCATAGTTATGACCTAAAGTTGCAATGCGTTTTAAATCGAAAAATTGCCCTGTATAATAGTTAACACCACCAATCATGACCAAAGCAATTTCGTCGCCTTGCTCTTTTAAAATGGTCTCTAAGTCGTTATAGTTTGCTAATTCTTCGCCTTCACGAGCTTTCCAAAGAATTAAACCTTCTTTGTCATCATAACCATGATGACGCAATTGGGATTCAACGGCATATTTGTCGCTAGGAAAAGCATCTGCTTCAATTAAAATTTTATAGCGCTTAGATGTCGGTTGATAAAAACTAACCATCATAAAATGAAGATTTGCAGTGAGCGAATTCATAACAACAACTTCTAAAGGCTTTGCTCCAACAATATCTGCCATAGTTTGCGTTAGAAACTCGTGGTAATGTAACCAAGGGTGTTTGCCTTCTGTATGGCCTTCCACTCCAAGATTTGCCCAATCTTCAAGTTCTTCATTGATATAGTCTTTTGTTATTTTAGGTTGTAGACCTAGAGAATTTCCTGTCATGTAGATAAGCTCATTTCCATTAGTGTCTTTTGGAATATGAAATTGAGTTCTGTATGATGAAAGGTCGTCATTTTGGTCTTGCTGTTTTGCAAATTCAAGACCTAATTTATAGTTAGACAAGGTTGTTGTTTTTATGATGTCTAACAAAAATAAGAATAATTATATTAGAAAGTAACTGTTGAAAGCGGCATTTTTTTGAAGAAAAACAAATACTTTTTTTAGTATCTTTAAAGAAACGATAATGATATGGGAAAGACAAAAGAATATACTAATGATGAAGTTACAATAGTTTGGGAAGCAGAAAGATGTATACATTCTGCAATCTGTGTTAAAGGTTTAGGTGATGTGTTTCAACCTAAAGAGCGACCATGGATTAAAATTGATGCAGCTACTACCGAGGCTTTAGTTAACCAAGTTAGAGCTTGTCCATCTGGAGCATTAAGTTATTATATGAATGGTGAAGACACTAAAGAAACTGAAATATTAGAAACTAAAGTTGAGGTTTTAAAAGATGGACCGCTTTTGATTTACGGGACTTTAAAAGTCACGTATAAAGATGGTAGCGAAGAAATAAAAAATAAAACTACAGCATTTTGTAGGTGTGGAGCATCTCATAATAAACCGTATTGTGATGGTTCACATATAAGTGACGGTTTTAAGGGCTGATATTTAATATATGTATGATCCTTTTCAATTGGATTAACTATTCTTCTTTGTGGCTTTTAAGCTTTAAAAAAGAATTCTATTAAAGTAAAAAGCACTTCAACTAAGTAGTTGAAGTGCTTTGAATATATATAGACGCAAAATGCGGAATATTTATACTTTATATACGTTTTTTAGTCGTAGGTTGGATGTTTTGATTACAAAGTAAATCTGATTTTAATGTTTTTTTTAGATCTAGAATAAAACCTAGTCTGTTTTTACTCTAATACTTGAAAAGTAAAGGTTGAAATGACCATCAGACATTTTATGATCTTTTGCAATTTTGATGCCGTTGAAATCGTCATAGTTTTCAAAAGTTGTAATCATTGAAGGTGTTTCAACATTACCTTCTCTAAAAACCCATTCTCTAATGATGTAGTCTTTGTCAAAATAAATATCATAAGCATCACCAGGTGTATAGCCACCTTTATTTCCGTAGGTTAAGGTGATTTTGTTTAATTCAGTTTTAGTAATAGGAGCTATTTCTTTTATTGGATTAGAAATGGTAGTGTTTTCATCCCAAACTAATTGAAATGGAGCTAATAGCCAATATTTATCGTTGATAAATCCCCTATCAAGTTCGATAGTTGTAGAATCTATTTTACTACGATTAAAAACAACAATAGAGTCACTCTCTGTAGAAGCAATAACTTGATTGTTTTTTGGTTGCCATGACCAAGAACGTTCAAAATGGCTGTCATTTCTATCGACATTGAAAGTGAAATCAATTTTATTTACGTTTTTCCAGTTGCCAATACCATGAGCTTGTGCTATTTTTTCAGCGACGGTTAATTCTTTTTTTGCTTTGGAGAACGTTTCAGTTTGAGTGTTTTGCTCTTTTGTTTCTATTTTACAAGATGCTAAGGTTGTAAATAAGCATAAAATGGTAATTAGTCGTATCATTCGTTTTTTTGCAAAGGTATGAAAGTTGTTATATTTCTGAAGTTATTATTACTTTAGAGCTTTTAAATTAAAGTTATGAAAGTAGATCATTTTGAAGTCAATAGAGAAACATGGAATGAGAAAGTTAAAATTCATTCTAAAAGTGAAATGTATGATTTGGAAGCTTTCAAAAAAGGAAAGTCTTCATTAATGCCTTATGAGTTAAATGCACTTGGAGATGTTAAAGGGAAATCTTTATTGCATTTGCAGTGTCATTTTGGCCAAGATACTTTAAGTTGGAGTAGGCTAGGCGCAAAGTGTGTAGGTGTTGATTTGAGTGATGAAGGGATAAAGCTTGCAAAGTCTTTAAATGAAGCACTTAACTTAGATGTTGAGTTTATAAGGTGTAATGTTTTAGACACTTCAGTGTATGTTAAAGCTACTTTTGATATCGTGTTTACCTCTTATGGTGTGATTGGTTGGTTGCCCGATTTAAAACCTTGGGGACAAATGATTGCCGAACGACTAAAGAAAGGAGGAAGCTTTTATATGGCAGAATTTCATCCTATAGTTTGGATGTTTGATTATTTAGATGGAAAATCGGTTATGAAATATGGTTATATGCAAGATGAAGCTATATATGAAGAATACGAAGGTACTTATGCTGATGAAAATTCAAAAATGCTTAGTAAAGAGTATGGGTGGAATCATGGTTTAAGTGAAGTTATTAATGCACTTGTTGAAGCCGGTTTGAAGATTGATTATTTGAACGAGTATGACGAAAGCCCGTATAATGTATTGCCAGACCTAGTTGAAACTACATCTGGCAATTATGTAACAAAGGATAAGTTATATCCTCTTATTTTTGAAATTAAAGCAACTAAACTCTAGTTTTTTATAATCAATTTTGAGCCAACAGATTGTTTATCAATATAAAACGTAATCAAATAAGAGCCTGTTCTTAACTCGGATATATTTATTGTAGATTGACTATTATTTATTTCTAAGGTTTTTACGCGTTGACCAAGAATACTAAATATTTTGACCTCTGATATTTGAGTATTTGATTGAAAATTTATTAATCCAGTTGTTGGATTTGGATATAGTTTTACTGATAACGAATTTTCATCAGAGACACTTAAACTGTTATCAGAAATTTCTACGTTTATCGATGTGTTATAATATCTATTTGGTGCAGTTGCTATAGCATTTGGCCCTACAGAATATGTTACAATATAATTACCAATAGTCGATTCTGAAACATCAATAGTACCCGTATTTTGATCGATAATTAATCCTGCAGGTGAACTTAAATAAATCCCACCAGAAACACCATTGGTTAATGAAGGTGTAGGGTCGGAATCTGAAATTTCATAACTAGATGCTGTATAATTAAATTCTGAAAAATCATTGTAATGAATCGTTAAGTAATCTAAAATAACATTAGCATAATCAATAGCAAAAGGCTCTAAAGTGTTTGGTCTAGAATCAAATGGCGCTCCTAAATCTCTAACGCGTCTATTAACTTCAGTCATGATGCCATCAATATTTCCACCACCACCAATAGTTGCTGGTCCACCAGTTCCATCACCTGAACCATGTCTTCTATTGTTATAGTAGTTTCCATCAAAATAAGAATTACTATGAGGTGTTGTATCATCGCAACTCGTATTTCCATAATCGGAATAACTTGGAACAGCTCTATATCCAGAACTTACACCACAACCAGGATAACTTGTTGCAGATCCAGACGGATCAATTGAATTGTAATAAACACCTGGTGCATCTTGGAATAATTCTCCAAGGCTATTTTCGCCTCTAATTAATTCTTCATGAGTTAAACCATTTAGATTGTTGCTAACTAGGTTTTTTATTGTCGACAGGTCAATAATAGATGCGCTATTTAAATCACTTGAATTAAGCTCTGAAGCTGTAATGTTATATCCAATTTCAATTCTTGGGATTGTATGACTTTGTCCATGTAAATCTATGTAAAGACCTTTTCCCCAATTAGCTTCAATAGATTGACTTGCGTCATTAATATAATTTTGAAAATCACTCCAATAAGATGCTGCATGACCATTAGCACATGAGCCTTCACTTACCATTCGATTTGGATCCATTTTTGAACGATGGAGATTGCTAATAATAATATGTGCATAACCACCAGTTTGTGCGAAAATTTCATCCTGAATTCGTCTTACCAATATATCTGTATTATCATCTCTTTCATTTGTTCCACATGATCTATCAGGTAGATTTGTGTCATCATCTGGATAGAAAACACCGCGAATGGTTTGTCCAGATTGTAATACACCACCATGAGGAGCAGATATAATTAGGGGTAAGTTTCCAGGAATGTATTCTATATATTGATTTGAATTTGAATAGATAGAAACACCTGGAGTTTGAGCATTTGCTACGAATATTAACATAGCAAAACATAGTAGGCAAGTAATTTTTTTCATCATAAATGTATTTTAGATTTGGGTAATCCATATTTATTGAACCGCTAAAATACATTTTTCATCGATAAAAAACAAATTTTTCCGACGAAATGCAAATTGTTTTAATGATTTGCTTTCAGTACTTCAGGCATTTTAGCCTTAAATCTATTTAATCTAGGGATAGAAATATTTCTAATATAACCTTGATTTGGATGAAGTTTTTCATAATCTTGATGGTAATCTTCTCCAATCCAAAATTTCTGAAAAGGGTAAACCTCTGCTGCAATTGTTGCGTTTAGTTTTTTTGCTAAAGCAGCTTTTTTTTCTTCAATGATTTTCTTTTGATTTTCATTTTGGTAAAAGATAATTGAGCGATATTGTGAACCGTTATCTGGACCTTGGCCATTGATTTGCGTTGGGCTTTGAGAAGCAAAATAGATGTCAACTAAAGTTGAAAAACTAATAACCTTTGGATCATAAATAACCTCTACAGCTTCAGCATGTCCAGTTGCTCCTGTATTACTCAATTCATAATTTATATTTTTTGTAAAACCTCCAGAGTAGCCATTGATAACTTCCTCTACACCTTTTACGCTTTCATAAATAGCTTCAACACACCAAAAACATCCACTTGCGAAATAGGCTTTTGCTTTTCCGTTATTTATTGGAACTTCTATTGGGTTAGCATTAATTACTGCTTGTTGTTTTTGATTGACCTGCGCATTGTTTTGACAGCTAAATAGGATTATAATGACTAGGGTTGAAATTATTGTTTTCATAGATTTTGCTTTTTTACTAAGTCGAATAAATATAGAAAACCTTAAAACAAAGCGTAGATAATATATCTATAAATGAAAAAAGCCTTTATCGATAAGATAAAGGCTTTTTAGAAATGTATTTTTGGATTAAAGTTTAGCAAACATTTTCTCCATTTTCTCTTTTTCTTCTATTGCTAATTGAGCGTCAACTAATATTCTTCCACTGTGTTCATCTGTAATTACTTTTTTACGAGATGCAATTTCTACTTGAACTTGTGGTGGAATTGTGAAAAACGATCCACCAGAAGCACCTCTTTCAATTGGTACAACAGCTAATCCATTCTTAACATTGTTTCTTATGCGTAAGTATGCATTAACTAAACGTTCGTCTAATTTCTTTTGGAAATCTTCAGATTTTTTAATTAAAGCCTCTTCTTCTTTTTGAGTTTCTGCAAGGATAGCATCTAACTCACTACGCTTATGTTTTAAGTGTGTTTTACGATCTTTAAGGCGACCTTTAGTCTCGTCGATCACTTCTTTTTTCTGCTCAATTTGAACTTTAAATTCTTTAATATGCTTCTCGGCTAATTGAATTTCTAATTCTTGAAATTCAACTTCTTTTGTTAAAGAATTATACTCTCTGTTATTTCTAACATTCTTTTGTTGTTCTGAGTACTTTTTGATAAGCGATTTTGCTTCTTCAATTAAGTTCTTTTTTGATTTAATTTGATCATCAATTAAATCTAGATTAGTTGATAATTTTTCAAGTCTCGTATTTAAACCTTCAACTTCATCTTCTAAATCTTGAACTTCTAGAGGTAATTCACCTCTGACGTTTCTAATTTCATCTACTCTAGAATCGATTAATTGTAAATCATATAGAGCTCTTAATCTATCTTCAACAGATGCTTCAGCTTTTTTTGCCATAATTATAAATACTTTACCGGATTTGTATTCGTCGTTGATAAAACGACTGCAAAATTAGTGATTTTTTTTGAGAGATAGTCTACTAAAAAGTTTTTTGTGAACTGTTCACTCTCATAATGTCCAATATCTGCTAGAATGATATCGTTTTCTGCGGAAAAAAAATCATGATATTTTAAGTCGGCAGTTATCAAAACATCAGCGCCAGCTCGTTTAGCAGCAGATATAGCAAAACTTCCCGAGCCTCCTAACACGGCTATTTTTTTTATAGAATCTTTTATGATTTCTGAATGTTTAATTGAAGAGACATTCATTTTGTCTTTTACAAATTCAAAAAAAGAAGTTGTAGACTGCTTCTCTTTAAGCTCACCAATCATTCCCATGCCTATATTTTGATTGTAGTTATCAAGAGTAGTAACTTCAAAGGCAACTTCTTCATATGGATGCTCTTCAAAAAGTGTGTATAATAATTTTGATTCTATGTGTTTATTAAATGTTACTGAAATTTGAATTTCTTTTTCTTCATGTAATTCTCCTTTTTTGCCTAATGTAGGATTTGAGTTTTTATTGCCTCTATAAGTTCCTGTTCCCTCAGCATTAAAACTACAATTGTCATAATTACCAATATTACCAGCACCTGCTTTAAATAGTTGAGTTCTTAGTGTATTTGCATTTCCAATTGGAACATAGGTCGTTAATTTTTTAATTGTTCCTTTTTGAGGAATTAAAATAGATGTATTCACTAAATCAAGAGTGTTACAAATAATATTGTTAACGCCTTTATCTGAGTTGTCTAAGGCTGTATGAATGGCGTAAATGGCAATGTTATTTTTAATAGCTTTTAAAACGGTTCGTTCAACATAGGATTTACCAGTAATAGATTTTAACCCTTTAAAAATGATAGGATGAAAACTCACAATAAGATTACATTGCTTATTAATAGCTTCATCAACAACAGCTTCAAGTGTGTCTAGAGTTACTAAAATACCAGAAATTTTTGCAGTTTTATCGCCAACTAAAAGCCCGACATTATCAAAATCTTCAGCATAACTTAAAGGGGCTAATTCTTCTAAATAGTTAATAACATCTTGAACAATCATATAATTTGTAGTATGAGTTTAAAAACAAATATAAAATATTAACTTCGTTCTAATGAAGTTACTCAGAAAAATACTCTTTCCTTTTGTACCTATATACTATTTGGTGACTTGTGTACGTAATATATTATATGATTTAGGATGGAAATCATCAAAATCATATAATCTTCCAGTTATTTGTGTTGGAAACTTGAGTGTTGGAGGAACAGGTAAAACTCCAACAATTGAATATTTAATTAGATTATTAAAAGATGATCATAAAGTAGCAACTTTAAGTCGTGGTTATAAGCGAGAATCTTCAGGATTTGTAATTGCAGATACACATGCTACTGCAAAAACTATTGGTGATGAACCATTTCAGTTTTATAAAAAATTTAAAGACGTTATTGTAAGTGTTGATGAAAATAGACAACATGGAATTTCTCAACTTATTAAATCATTACAACCAGAAGTCATTCTTTTAGATGATGCGTTTCAGCATAGAAAAGTTAAAGCGGGTTTTAATATTTTATTGACAGCTTATAATAATTTGTATTGTGATGATAGTGTTTTGCCAACTGGAAATTTAAGAGAACCTAGAGCAGGAGCAAAGCGTGCAGATATTATTTTAGTAACTAAATGTCCAGTATCAATATCTACTTCGGAGAAAGAATTAGTCTTAAAAAAAATAAAGCCTTTAAGTCATCAATCTGTTTATTTTAGTATGATTTCATATTCGGAACGTATTTTAAGTGAAAACGATAATTTTTATTTAGAAGATTTAAAAGGAAAGAATGTCACTCTGGTAACTGGAATAGCAAACCCAAAGCCATTGTTAGACTATTTGAAATCAAAATCAATAAATTTTGAGCATTTAAATTATAAAGATCATCATGCATTTACTATTTCAGAAATTGAAACTTTAAAACAGAAAGAAATTGTATTAACTACTGAGAAAGACTATGTAAGATTAAAAAATGAATTTACATCTAATCCCGAACAGTTATGTTACTTACCTATTTCTTTTATAATTGATAATGATAGTGCATTTAATGCCCAAGTAGGAGCATTTATTAACACTATTTAAAAGGAAGCGGTTGAGTTCTGGTTAGTTGCTAGAACTTCATATAGTTTCTTTTCGAAGTCTTCCTGCTTAAATGGTTTTGAAATAATATCATTAAATCCTGCTTCGTCAAATTCATGCATTTTGTCTTCAAGTGTAACAGCAGTAAGAGCAAAAATAGTTAATTCCTTATCGAAAGTTCTAATGATTTTAGTAGCTTCTAAACCACTAATTCCAGGCATGTGAATATCCATCAAAACGACATTATAAGTGTTCTCTTTGACTTTTTCAACAGCAGCCTCTCCATTGTCTACGATATCACAGACTAGGTTCATTTTGTTCAGAATCTTTTTGGTGATCATTTGGTTAATCTTATTGTCCTCAACAATTAAGATTTTAATGTTACTTATGTCCAATTTACTAATGTTTTTAGAATAATCTTCTTTTTCAATTTTAACAGTTTCTGGAGCGTAGGTTAATGGAATTTCGAAGAAGAATGTTGTTCCTTTTCCAAGTTCACTTTTGAGGTAGATTTTTCCTTTTAATATTTCAATAAGACCTTTTACAATAGACAGACCTAAACCTGTACCACCATATTTTCTATTGATTTGTATTGAGCCTTGGGAGAAGCTCTCAAACATATTATCTTGTTTTTCTTTAGAGATACCTATGCCATTGTCTTCAATTTCAAATCTTAAGGTATAATCATCTTTTTTATTTGAAATGCTATAGACTCTTACCCAAATGTCTCCATCTTTAGTAAACTTAATAGCGTTACCAATAAGGTTGATTAATATCTGAGAGATTTTAAGGTTATCACCAATA
Source organism: Flavobacteriales bacterium 33_180_T64 (assembly GCA_002162685.1). Classification (GTDB taxonomy): domain Bacteria; phylum Bacteroidota; class Bacteroidia; order Flavobacteriales; family Flavobacteriaceae; genus Psychroserpens. Next base: position 67,013 of record MAAQ01000002.1, on the reverse strand, counting down.
AATGTCTCTGGTAAATCTTTTTGGAAGTCATAATGCATTTGTATATTATTATCTAATGCAGAATTATTTAGTGCTGAACATACATTTTCTACTTTAGTTTTTAGATTAAATAGAACAGGATCTAGTTCAACTTTATTAGCTTCAATTTTATTAATTTGGAGAATATCGTTGATAAAAGTTAATAAGTAGTCTCCCGAAAATTTTAAAGATTTTAAATGCGGTATTTGATTTTCGCTAGGTTCTTCTTCTAAAAGCATGTTGGTTAAACCAGTAACAGCATACAAAGGCGTTCTTAACTCATGTGTTACTGTAGATAAGAAATTTGCTTTAGTTTTTGAAGCCAATTCGGCTCTTTTCATTGCCTCAATTAAATCATCATTTTTTTCTTGAAGCATGTTATTAGACTTGAGTCTAATATTATTGTTTTTATAAAGAGAGAGTGTTAGAAGTGATAAAATTGTAATTAATGCAATACTTAATATTGTTGTAATTTTTGCTAAATTACTATCAGACTCTTGCTTTTCGACTTTAGTTTTTAATTTTTGAAATTCTGCGGCATTGTAAGTTTCTATATATTCGGCTCTTTTTTCAGGGGAGAGATTTGCACGTTGGATATTTAAAATAGAATCTGATAGCCTTACATGTTTTTCTAGAAATTGATAAGCTAATTCAAAACTTTTATCGTTTTTATAAATAGAACTCAAAGTTAAATAGCCTTCATTTATGTTTTCGGTGAGCGCATTAGCTTTTGCAATTTTGAGACCTTCATTTGTTAAGGTAATCCCTTGTTCATTATTGCCTAATTTATCAAAAACTTTCCCGCTATATATTAATGCATTAGAAAGGATATCATTTTGATTATTTTTTTTAGCAGAAACAATTGTATGCTCTAATAAAGATTTAGAGGTTTTATAATCTTTTAAATTAAAATATACTTTAGCTTCATTTAAGGTAACTTCAGGGATTTTGCTTTCTAAATTTTCTTCTTCAAAAAGTGTTTTTGCAGATTTAAGATATTCTAAAGCATCTTTGTATTCTTTCATGCTAGCATGAAGCACTCCTTTAATACTGTAAGTGACAGCGAGGTTTTTTGCATCATTAAGTTCCCGTTGTATTTCAGCAGCTTTTGTTAATGATACTATGGCTTTATCAAACTCATTTACTGTGAATTGTAGCTTGCCAATTTTTGCATGTATAATGCCTTGGTTTTGCTTATCTTCAATTTGAGTAGCAAGCTCTAGTGCTTTTTCAAGGTTATCTTTTGCATTAAAATAATCACCTCTCCCTTTCTCAAACTCTGATTGTGTAATGGTGTTTTCAATACGGAGTTTTAGTAGCTCAATATCATTGATATCAGTATTTTGAGCAGATAATGCGCATGTAAAACTTATTAAAAAAGCAACTATGTAGTATTTTGTTTGGGACATAATTTGGCCACTTTTATTTGGGCAAATATAAGTATTTATTCGATAAAAGACACTATTTTATCGATAAATTGCAAACTAAATCTAGAATTCGACTAGAATAACCAGTCTCATTATCATACCAACCAACTATTTTTATCATATTTCCTATAACTGATGTCATTTGGGAATCAAAGATGCAAGAATGTGTATTGCCTACAATATCAATAGATACAATAGGGTCTTCAGTATATTCTAATATGTTTTTAAGATGTGTGTCTGCGGCTTTTTTAAATGCCGTATTAATGTCTTCAATGGTTACTGTTTTTTCAACATTGAATGTAATATCAGTTAAAGACCCATTGGCAACAGGTACTCTAATTCCGCAGCCACCAATTACATTTGATAATTCAGGAAAAATCTTTGTTAATGCTTTAGCCGCTCCTGTAGTTGTAGGCACAATAGATTGTCCGGCAGCTCTAGCACGACGTAAATCTTTATGTGGTTGATCGTGTAAACTTTGATCTGTAGTATAAGAGTGAACAGTAGTAATATATGCTTGTTTTACACCGCAAAGTTCATTAATTACAGAAATCATTGGTGCAGCATTATTCGTTGTGCATGAGGCATTAGAGATAATCAATTCATTACCGTCAATTACGTGATTATTAACTCCAAAAACAACAGTTTTAATATCATCTTCAATTGGAGGAACAGAAAGAATAACGCGTTTTGCTCCATTGGTAATGTGATGTTGTAATACTTGTGAAGTTTTAAATTTCCCAGTAGCTTCAATAACAAAATCAACATTAAAAGGAGACCAATCAATGTGCTTAGGATGATTAAACTTAAGAAGGTTAATTTGTCTTCCGTTTAAAATAATAGCATCTTCAGTAGACGAAATATTATGTTTTGAAACACCATGGATACTATCGTATTTTAATAAATGAGCTAATGTTTTTGCATTGGCTAAATCATTAATTGCTATAACTTGGATATCATCTCTTTCTTGGATGAGTCTAAAGACGCGACGGCCAATACGACCAAATCCATTAATTGCGACACGAATCATTAATTAATATGTTTTTGTGCTTTGTACGAAGATCTAACTAAAGCGCTACTTTCTACATGGCGGAAGCCTAAATCTAAACCTATCTGTTTATATTCATCAAACTGATCTGGTTGAATAAATTGTTTTACTGGTAGATGTTTTTTACTTGGCTGTAAATATTGACCAATTGTAACTACATCTACATCATTAGCTTTTAAATCGTGAAGTGTTTCTATAACTTCTTCCCGTGTTTCACCCAATCCTAGCATAATGCCAGATTTTGTTCTGCGTTGCCCTTGTTGTTTTAAGTATTTAAGTACTTGCATGCTTCTATCATACTTAGCTTGAATTCGAACTTCGCGAGTTAAGCGTTTAACAGTTTCAATATTATGAGAAACTACTTCAGGAGCAACATCAATAATTCTATCAATATGCTGTTCTAAACCTTGAAAATCTGGAATAAGTGTTTCGAGTGTTGTTTCTGGGTTCATTCGTCGAACAGCTTTCACAGTTTCACTCCACATAATACTTCCCATATCCTTAAGGTCATCTCTATCAACACTTGTTAAGACAGCATGTTTTATACTCATTATTTTAATAGAGCGAGCTACTTTTTCTGGCTCATCCCAGTCAACAGTTTCTGGTCTACCAGTTTTAACTCCACAAAATCCGCAAGAACGTGTACAAACGTTTCCTAAAATCATGAAAGTAGCAGTTCCTTCTCCCCAACATTCACCCATATTAGGGCAACTCCCAGAAGTACAAATTGTATTAAGTTTATACTTATCTACAAGTCCTCTTAACTCTGTGTATTTTTTTCCTGTTGGAAGTTTTACACGAAGCCATTTTGGTTTTGGTTGACGGACAACTACTGGTTTTGATGCGGTTTTTGTATTCATCAATATGAGATTATAGTCAGCAAAGATACAAAGTAAATTGTTAATTATGTGTTATAATGTAGTTAGATACCAGCCGCTAAAACCTATTAGAAAAAGGATTCCTAACCAGCTTAAAATATGAAGTTTTGTACTTGGTTGCCATTCTTTAGGAGTATGTCGACTACTTATTAATTTGTAATTTATAATGGCATAAAAGGGAGCTGTTAAAAAAGCTAAAATTGTTGCGATTTCTATAAGCAATTCCATTTCAGATTTTAAGAAAAAGAAAATTAAAATTGTGCCAGAAATTAGTACAAAAATCCAAAGTAAGTAAGCGCGTTTTAGAATATTTCCAAAAAGAAGTTGTGTTGTTTTTGCCATAGCTCTTGGAGATGCATCTAATGTTGTAAGTGTAGTACTAAACATAGTTGTAAATGCTGCAATACCTATAATAATATAAGACCAACTACCTAGATTTTTGGTATATATAGAAATTAGTTGATTTGAAAAGACATCTGCTTTTCCACTAAAAACCGCTCCGCTTTGAAACATAACTAAAGCTCCTAAAGCCAGAAAACCAAGACCTAATATAATCGTGGCAATATAGCCTACATTAAAATCAACTAATGAAGATTTTACATTAAATTCTTTGTCTGTTTTTTTTTTTCTAAAGCCCAAAGTGAATGCCAAATTGAAATATCTAAAGGCGCAGGCATCCAGCCCATAAATGCAATTAAGAAACCGAATTTATTTATATGAGGAAATACTTGATTTAGAGAAGGTTGTTTGGTAGAATTCTGAAATGCAAAAACTAAAGTTGCAATAGTACTTATAGATAATACGATAATGATAAACTTCATGAGTTTGTCTAAGAAATTGTATTTACCAATGATTAAAATGATGAAACAGATTAATAAAATAACAACGGTCCAGGTTTCTGTAGAAATAAAATCTCCAAAAAGAGATGAAGCGAGTCCGGCTGTAACAATAGTGACTACAGTTTGTATCGTAAACATCGTTGCAAAAGTCAAAATAAAATAAACGACTAAAACATCTTTGCCTAATTTTTTATAACCATCTAAAAGTGTTTCTCCAGTTGCCATTGCATAGCGAGGCCCAAACTGAAAAAAAGGATATTTAAAAATGTTAACGAGCAATAAAGCCCAAATTAATCCAAACCCAAACTCTGCGCCAGCTTTGGTAGATTGTACAAGGTGTAAAACACCTATTGCTGCTCCTGCAAACAATAAACCTGGACCTATTTTTTTTAGACTAAAAGTCACTACTGTTTTTTAATAATCTCTGCAAGAAGTTTTTTAGCTCTTAAGAGTTTTACCTTAACATTATTTATTGGCTCGTCTAAAGACTTCGATATTTCTTTATAGCTTAACTCTTGAAAGTATCTCAAATTAATGACCTTTTGATAATGTGGTTTTAACTTTTTAATGTCTCGAAGTAATTTGGCTAAGTTTTGTTCAGTAATAAGTTTATCTTCTGGAGAAGGGGATTCGTCAATTAAAGTATAATATTCATCATCTTCTTTGCTACTACTGGTAATTGTAGATTTTTGTTTTCTTATAAGATCAATATGAATATTTTTTGAAATAGTAATTAACCAAGTTTTAAATTCATATTTGTCATTGTAAGTATGAATTTTATCAAAAGCTTTTGAGAACGTTTGAATAGTAATATCTTCTGCATCGTTTTCGTTTTCGGTACGCTTTAATTGAAATCCAAAAACGGTATTCCAAAACTTATCTAAAAGAAAGTTAAAAGCGATTTGGTCATTGTTTTTTGCTTTTTCTATCGCGTCTGTTACTTCCAATGTTGAGGTTTTGATGAGAGATTTTTCATAAATATAAAGAATTGAAAGATAATTAAAATAATTTCTAAAAACGGAAGAAAAAATAATAACTCAGTTTCGTTGAGTTTTTTGGATATCAAATACAAATTTAGATACTGAACAATAAATCTAATAGCAATAAGTATGGTAACTATTTCCCATTGAAACAGAAAAACTAATAAGGTGAGAGCTAAAACCCAAAATAAAATTTGTGAGATGTAAAATAAAGCTAGTAATATTTTATGTTTTGCTTTATAATGTTTTGCTGTACTTATATGCCTTTGTTTTTGAAGAACCCAAGATTTAAAAGTTGTTTTTGGTAATGATTCAGTGAAACTTTCTTTAGAAATAGATAATGATGTGTTATGTTTTGTAGCAACTTGATTTATAAAAAGATCATCGTCACCCGATCTAACATTCATATGATTCATAAAACCATTAGCCTCAAAAAAAAGCTCTTTTTTATAAGCTAAATTCCTTCCAACGGCCATGTAAGGATTTCCTATTTTTGCATAAGAAAAATATTGTACAGCAGTCATGAAAGTTTCAAATCTGATGAGAAGATTTAGTAGTGATTTTTTTATTTTTTTATAGGCTCCATAACCTATAACAATAGATTTTTCATTGCTAAATTGAGCGCTCATGTTTGAAATCCATTGATTTGATAGCGGCTTACAGTCGGCATCAGTAAACAATAAGAAATCATGAGTAGAAGCTTTTATACCAAGTGTAAGTGCATATTTTTTATTGCCCCAAAATTTTTCGATTGGTTTTACATCAACGATTTTAATTGAGTCGTATTTCTTTTTAAAGATTTCCATAACCTCCAGAGTTTCATCTGAAGAATTGTCATTGATTAAAACTAATTCAAAAGTTTTATAATCTTGATTAACAAATAGAGGTAAGTTTTTCTTTAAATTATCGGCTTCGTTTTTTGCACAGATAATGACTGAGACACCAATGTTTTTTTGAACACTTGGTTTTGGTTTTAAAGTAGAAAAACTTCCAAAGATAATACCGTAAAAAATAATTTGAATTCCTACTATTACAATAAACGAAAAGAAGAGAACTTCAAGAAGTAGTATCAACGGTTATGAGTGTTGAGGTTCGTTGCAATTTTCGAATTGGTCAGGAGTTTTTCCACAGAAACCACAAGCATCACCATCTTTATTAAGCATTGGATTTTGACTCGCGCAAGTACCTGCAAATTTGCCGTCTTTTTTTGCCCATATTTTTATTGCAATCCCAGCAACTCCTAAACCTAAAAGGAGTATAGTAATAAGTAAGAGTTTCATTGAAATTTATTTTATGCAAAGATAAAGGTTTTTAGAATGTTTTTGCCATAATTATAAGCTGTATTAAATGATTCTTTCAATTGAATGTGACTTTGTGATTTGTTTAAGTGTCTTAAAATTAATAAATTAAATTTTTTTACTAACTAATATTAATTATTATGAAAAAATTAATAGCTGAGTTTTTCGGAACATTTTGGCTTGTTTTTGGAGGTTGTGGTAGTGCAGTTTTTGCTGCTGCTTTTCCAGAATTAGGAATAGGTTTTGCAGGTGTTGCATTAGCCTTTGGATTAACAGTTTTAACTATGGCTTATGCTGTGGGTCATATTTCAGGCGGACATTTTAATCCTGCAGTTTCTTTAGGGTTATGGTCAGCAGGAAAGTTTCCTGCAAAAGAGCTAATAGGTTATATTATAGCTCAACTTGTAGGTGCTATTGTAGCTGCCGGTTTCCTATTTGTTATTATTTCGGGGAAGTCTGATTTTGTAGATATTGGTGGTTTCGCTTCTAATGGATATGGTGAAAACTCTCCTGGAGGATATAGTATGATGTCTGTTTTAGTAGCTGAGTTTTTATTGACAATGTTCTTTTTACTTATTATTTTAGGAAGTACAAATGTAAGAGCTCCTAAAGGATTTGCTCCAATTGCAATAGGTCTTGGATTAACATTAATACATTTAATTAGTATTCCAATTTCTAATACTTCCGTAAATCCTGCGCGTTCTACAAGTCAGGCAATTTTTGCTGGAGGTGAGTTTACAGCACAATTATGGTTATTTTGGTTAGCTCCAATAGCTGGTGCTATTGTTGCTGGTTTTATTCATAAAACCTTTTTAGATAAAGAATAATTAGAAAATTTATTCGTGAAAAAAAAAGCCAATTTTGATGATTCAAAATTGGCTTTTTTAGTATAAAAAAACGTTTTAATTGTTTTTGCGTTTTAATTCTATTTCTGCTACTGCATTATCTGAACTTTTGTTTTTGCTTCCTTTAGGTTCAATTGTTATACTAAGACCAAGAGCATTTTCCATGTATGGAATAGATTGCATTTTTTTTTCAGAAGGGTCTATTATTCCAAGACTTACAAAATGATCTTCCATTTGAGCCCAAATTTGAAGGTTTTCATTTTCTGATAATTGAGGTAAAGAGATAACATCGATCATAGATGTTTTCTCAATCGCATTTATGTATGCTACTGTTTTTAAATCTTTAGCACGTTCGTTTCCTCTAAAAACATATTTTTCGGTTTCAGGATTATTGAGTTTCATGAATTGACGCATAACATCGTCAAGTTTTTTATTATTATCTTCAATGTCACTTCTTAAGTCAAAAATCTCATCTACTACAATTTGATTTTCTTTAAGTAATCCTTGGTTTTGTTGGTGCATCATAAAAGTTGCTCCAGCAAAAATTAGTGCTACAATACTTGCAGCAATACTGTACCAAGTTGTTGTTCTACGTCTAATGGTTTCCATTTTAACTACAGGAATCGCATCATTTTCTATTTCATTTAAGGTGTTATCTAAAACAAATTTTGGTGCTTCTACTGCATTGGCTTTGGCAATAATCTCAAGATTATCTTGTAATCTATGATATTCGCTTTCCACTTCTGGATAGGTCTCAATGTAATGTTCCACTTTCAGGCTTTCTGAAGCAGATGTTTCATCTAGTATATACTTGTCAAGTAATCCAGATTGAAAAAAAGTATGTAATTTTTTTTCCATTTTTAAATTTATTTATGGATTGTAGATCTTTTTTAGTTCTCGTAATCCAATTTTTAACCTAGACTTAATCGTACCTAGCGGAATGTCTAATTCATCACTCGCTTCTTGTTGAGTCATTCCTTCAAAAAATAAAGCCCTCAAGACTATTTGGTACTTTTCGTCTAATCGCGCAACATGCTCTTTTAAATCTAAAACATCTTGGTTTAAAGTCGCTGTTGGTAAGATATATACGTTAGATTTATCAATTTGGACTTCTTTTTCAAATCGATTATTAAAACTTCTCAGTTTATCAATGGCTGTGTTTTTTGCAATTCGATATAGCCAGGTAAATAATTTTGCCTTTTTAGAATCGTATTTTTTTGCGTTTTTCCAAACTTTCACAAAAGTTTCTTGAAGTGCATCTTGAGCCAACTCTTCGTTAATCGTAATTTTTAAGATGATACCATAGAGACTGTCTGCATAATTTTCATAAAGAAGATTAAGAGCCTTCTTGTCGCCTGATGCTAACAATTTTACTATCTGTTTTTCAAGAGATGTGCTCAAATTAAGAGTGTGTTAAATGCGTTTTGTAATGTCTTAAATTTAATCATAATTATATATATGATTAAGATAGTAAAATAATCTCAACAATGGAGTTTAATCCATTATCATATAGTTTCTGCGGAATATTTTTTATTTAAAGAAAGTTGATTGATGCGTTTTTAAACTTATTATTAGTACTAATAACAACATTAATTTGAGACTTCGTGTTTATATAATATTAACTTCGGTTTCTATTTTAATATCAAAAATACGAACAATTGTTTCTTGAATTAACTGTGAGAGTTTTAAAATATCAGTGCCACTTGCTCCACCATAATTAACTAAAACTAAAGCTTGTTTTTTATGTACACCAAAGTTGCCAAAAGTTTTTCCTTTAAAACCAGCATGTTCAATAAGCCAACCAGCTGGAATTTTAATTTTAGTGTCAGAAACAATATAGTGAGGCGCATTAGGGAAATTCTCTTGTAATTTTAAAAAGGCCCTTTTGGATATAATTGGGTTTTTAAAAAAACTTCCAGAATTTCCAATTTCTTTTGGGTTTGGGAGTTTGCTTTCACGAATTGCAATAACAGCTTTAGAAACGTCATGGATAGTTGGTTGATCAATGTCCATTTTTTTCAATTCTGTAGTGATTGCACCATAATTTGTGTGGAGCGCATGCGTATTATAACTTAATTTAAAATCGACATTAACTATTATATATTCTCCTTTGGCGTGTTGTTTGAAAATTGAATTACGATAATCAAATTTACATTCTTCATTGGTAAATGTTTCTACTTCTAAAGTCTTTAAGTTTAATGCCTCACAAGTATAAAATGTGTCTTTTAATTCTACACCATATGCTCCAATATTTTGAATTGGACTTGTGCCAACATTTCCAGGAATGAGTGATAAGTTTTCTAATCCACCAAAACCTTTATCTAATGTCCAGAGTACAAATTCATGCCAATTTTCACCAGCTTGACATTTGACTAAAACTTCGGTTTTGGTTTTAGAGTATATTTGCTTTCCTTTTAGATTTAAATGAATAACAAGGGCATCAATATCTTTAGTTAGCAACATATTGCTTCCTCCACCTAGAATGAATTTTTGTGGGTAATCTTCAGACGAAAAAATAGATTTTAAATCCTCAATTGAGGAAACAGAAACAAAGTGTTTTGCTATAACATCAATACCAAAAGTATTGAAAGGTTTTAAAGATATGTTGTGTTGAATTTGCACTAGTCTTGGTATACTTTAAGAGCTTCTTTTAGAATGTTTACAGCCTTTTTTAAGCTATGAGTGTTAAGAACATAAGCAATTCTAATTTGGTTAAGACCAACACCAGGAGTGCTATAGAAACCAGCAGCAGGAGCAACCATGATAGATTCGCCGTCTACATCAAAAGATTCTAATAACCATTGTGCAAACGCATCTGAGTTTTTAATAGGTAACTGTGCAATACAATAAAATGCGCCTTTTGGATTAGCAACTTGTACACCTTCAATTTTGTTTAATTCTTCAATTAATACATTTCGTCGTTCAACATATTCCTCAATGACATCATCAAAGTAGCTTTGTGGAGTGTCTAAAGCTGCTTCACTAGCAATTTGTGCTAAAGTTGGCGGACTTAAACGCGCTTGCGCAAATTTTAATGCAGTTTTTATAACCTCTTTGTTTTTTGAAACTAAACACCCAATACGAGCACCACACATACTATAACGCTTAGAGACAGAATCAATAACAATGGCATAATCTTCTAAGCCTTTTTCTTGAAGAATAGAGTAGTGGGTTTCCCCGTCGTAAGCAAATTCACGGTATACTTCATCTGCAATTAAAAATAAATCATGTTTTTTTACTATTGCAGCTAATTTTTTAATTTCTTCTTTTGAGTACAGATAACCGGTTGGGTTTCCAGGATTGCAAATAAGAATAGCTTTGGTCTTTGTCGTAATTAATTTCTCGAATTCTTCAATTGGAGGTAAAGCAAAATTATCTTCTATCTTAGATATTACTGGAACTATATTTACACCAGATGCTGTTGAAAATCCGTTATAATTAGCATAAAATGGTTCTGGAATAATGACTTCATCATCTGTATCCATAATGCTTCCAAAGGCGAATAATAAAGCTTCACTACCACCAGTTGTCACAATAATGTCATCATGTTTAACATAAATATCATTTTTTGCATAATAGTTGGCTATTTTTTGTCTATAAGTTTCAGACCCTTCAGATCTTGAGTAAGACAATACTTCGATGTTATTATTTTTTATGGCTTCTAATGCTACACTTGGTGTTTTGATATCAGGTTGACCAATATTTAAATAATATATGTTTTTACCAGATTTCTCAGCATTTTCAGCAAAAGGGACTAGTTTTCGAATTGGAGATTCTGGCATTGAAACTCCTTTCTTAGAAATTGTTGGCATGTTTATTCGTTTAGATGGTAAAGTTCTGAAAATTATCTTAAAGTTTATTTAAAAAATCAAGCTAAAAATAATAGATGTGCTAAATTTTGTAAATTGGTAATAAGACTTATGGCTACAACTAAAAAAATATTCATTTCAATACTATTTATAGTACTATGTTTTAGTACTTCATTTGGGCAAGGGGTATTTAATTTGCCTGGAAAGAAAAGTGATAAGATTAAGTTTCAACTTATAAATAACCTTATTGTACTACCTGTTGAAATCAATGGAGTAAAACTTTCTTTTTTATTAGATACAGGAGTGAGTAAGCCTATTTTGTTTAATATAGCAAATACCGATTCTCTTCAAATTAAAAACGTTGAGACTATTTATTTAAGAGGTTTAGGAGGAGGTGAACCCATTAAAGCTTTAAAATCTCAAAGAAATTTTTTTAAAATAGGAAATGCAATCAATATTAATCAGGACGTTTTTGTTGTTTTTGATAGTTCAATAAATTTTACTTCTAGACTTGGTGTTAATATTCATGGTATCATTGGATATGATGTTTTTAAAAACTTTATCGTGGAAATTAATTATGTTTCTAAATATATTAAACTACATAAACCCGAAACGTATAAATATAAAGATTGTAAAAAATGTGAAGTATTTAATCTTTCATTTTATAATAACAAACCCTATATCGAAGCTGAGGTTAAAATTGATTCAGAATTCAAACCTATAAAACTTTTGATTGATACAGGAAGCAGTGATGCTTTATGGATTTTTGAGGATGAAGCATTAGGCCTGGAGCCAATCAAAAATAAAACTTTTGATGATTATTTGGGAAAAGGACTAAGTGGGAGTTTATATGGAGTAAGATCAAAAGTGAATGTATTTAAACTTAAAAGTTTTGAGTTAGAAAATGTGAATACTGCTTTCCCAGATTCTGTAGCTATAAGTTATGCAAGGAAACTTAAAGGTAGAAACGGAAGTGTTTCGGGTGAGATATTAAAACGATTTAATCATATTGTAGATTTTCGTAATGCAAAAATCACTTTAAAAAAGAATGGCAATTATAAAGCGCCTTTTTATTACAATAGAAGCGGTATAACCTTAGAACAGAGTGGCTCAAGGGTTATTAAAGAAGCTGAGGATAGAGGAAGAGTGGGCTATGGTAATAGAGGAGGAAATGACACTCAAATTGTTTTGAGTACGTTTTATAAGTTCACATTAAAGCCATCTTATTCTATATTCGAATTACGAGAAAACTCTCCAGCTGATAAAGCAGGATTAAAGATTGGAGATATTATCTTATCTATAAACGGAAAAGCTACACACTCGTTAATACTTCAAAATATAACGGCGTATTTTAAAAATGATATCGGTAAGTTAATTAGACTTAAAATAGAAAGAGATGGAGAGGTTAGGTCTTTTCAATTTAGACTAGAAGATGTATTCAAAAAAAAGAACTCCCATAATTGAGAGTTCTTTATAAAATTATATTACAATGAAGTTTATTGCTCCATTACGCTTTTGTCTTTCTTTTCTAATACACTTTTCTTACTAGAATCTATAACTAACCCTTTTATTTTTAAAGCTACTGTAGGTGTGTCAGCATTAGATGTAACTGTAATTGTTTTTCTAATAGGATTTACTCTATTAGTATCATATTTAACTTCAATTTTTCCAACTTCACCAGGCAAAATTGGTCCTTTAGGTTTTTTAGGTACTGTACAGCCACAAGTTGACTTTACATTAGAAATAATAAGTGGCGCATTACCAGTATTAGTAAATTCAAATACTCTTACACCATTAGAACCTTTTTCTATAGTTCCATAATCAATAACATCTGTTTTAAATTCTATTTTGGCTACTTTTTCTTGAGCAAAAGCACCTATGCTTAAGAATGCTACACATAAAATTACTATTAAATTTTTCATCATTTTAATTTTAAATTGATACTATCAAAACTACTTACTTTTTACCATTCTGCAAAATAAATTAGCCATATGACCTTATAATTAACATTAATTTCAATTTAATGCCATTATTTCTTTTTAATCATTTCGCTAAAAAAGAAATATAAGTACTTTTGTCAGTTATAAAGCAAAAACAATACCAAAGCATGGAAATTCCATCAAAATATTCAGCACAAGCAGTAGAAAATAAATGGTACGACTACTGGATGAAGCATAATTATTTTCACTCAACTCCAGATGAGAGAGAGCCATATACCATAGTAATTCCTCCACCAAATGTAACTGGAGTCTTACATATGGGGCATATGTTAAATAACACAATTCAAGATGTGTTAATACGTCGAGCACGTTTACAAGGGAAAAATGCTTGTTGGGTTGCTGGAACAGATCATGCATCTATTGCTACAGAAGCTAAGGTTGTTGCTAAGCTAAAAGCTCAAGGCATTGATAAAAACGATTTAACTCGTGAAGAGTTTCTAGAGCACGCTTGGGAATGGACTGAAGAATATGGTGGTGTTATTCTTGAACAACTTAAAAAATTAGGCTGCTCTTGTGATTGGGACCGTACCAAATTCACAATGGATGACGATATGAGTGAAGCCGTAATCAAAGTATTTGTTGATTTATATAACAAAGGTTTGATTTATAGAGGGTATCGAATGGTGAATTGGGATCCAGAAGCCAAGACAACATTATCTGATGAAGAGGTAATTCATGTTGAAAAACAAGGATTACTTTATTATTTAGAATATCAAATAGAGGATAGTGATGAGAAATTAACTATTGCTACAACACGTCCTGAAACTATTTTTGGTGATACAGCTATTTGTATTAATCCAGAAGACGAACGTTTCACGCATTTAAAAGGGAAGAATGCAATTGTACCTATTTGCGGAAGAGTTATTCCTATAATTGAAGATGCATATGTTGATGTGGAATTTGGTACAGGTTGCTTAAAAGTGACGCCAGCTCATGATGAGAATGATAAAGTTTTAGGAGAAAAGCACAATCTTGAAGTGGTAGATATTTTTAATGATGATGCTTCTTTAAATAGCTTCGGAATGCATTACCAAGGCCAAGATCGTTTTGTTGTTAGAAAAGCAATAGCTAAAGAGTTAAGTACATCTGGTATTTTAATTAAAACCGAAAATCATATCAATAAAGTAGGGACTTCTGAGCGTACAAAGGCTGTTATCGAACCCCGTTTAAGTGATCAATGGTTTCTTAAAATGGAAGATTTAGCAAAACCTGCAATTGATGCAGTTTTGAAAACTGATGATGTTAAGTTGTATCCAAAGAAATTTGAAAACACCTATAGACACTGGATGGAGAATATTCGTGATTGGAATATTTCTCGTCAATTACTTTGGGGACAACAAATTCCTGCGTTTTTCTATGGCGATGGGAAAGATGATTTTGTAGTTGCTGAAACAAGTGAAAAGGCCTTAAAATTGGCTCAAGAAAAAACGAATAATACTGCTTTGAAAGTTGAAGATTTAACTCAAGATTCTGATGCGTTAGATACGTGGTTTAGTTCTTGGTTATGGCCAATGAGTGTTTTTGATGGTATTCGAAATCCGGAAAATGAAGAAATTAAATACTATTATCCAACAAATGATTTAGTGACAGGTCCAGATATTTTATTTTTCTGGGTAGCGCGAATGATTGTTGCTGGTTATGAATATAAAGACGAAAAGCCATTTGAAAATGTGTACCTCACTGGGTTGGTTAGAGATAAGCAACGGCGAAAAATGTCTAAATCATTAGGGAATTCTCCTGATGCTTTAAAGTTAATTGAAGAATATACGGCAGATGGAGTTAGAGTAGGCTTATTATTGAGTTCTGCTGCAGGAAACGATTTAATGTTTGATGAGACACTATGTCAACAAGGAAAAGGTTTTGGAAACAAAATATGGAGTGCCTTTTATTTAACTAGCTTATGGGATGTTGAAGATATTGAACAGCGAAATTCTAGCAAAATTGCATTAGAATGGTATGAAGCAAAATTTCAATCTGCTTTAATAGAAATTGAAGATCATTTTAGTAAATATAGACTTAGCGATGCTTTAATGTCTATTTATAAATTAATATATGATGATTTTTGTGGATGGTTATTAGAGATTGTAAAACCAGCTTACGGTAAGCCAATAGATCGTTTTACCTATAATAAAGTAATGTCTATTTTTGAAGATAATTTAAAAATTGTACATCCATTTATGCCGTTCTTAACCGAAGAAATTTGGCAAACCATAAGTGATCGCACACCAGAAGAAGCTTTAATTATTGCAAAATGGCCAGAATCTAAGCCAATTAATGAAGTATTGATTTCGGAATTTGATTTTGCTTCTGAAGTTATTTCTGGCATTAGAAACATTAGAAAACAAAAGAACATTGCTTTTAAAGATGCGATTAGTTTTTCAGTTGTAAACAACGAGAATGCAACAACTACTTTTGATGAGGTAATTGCTAAATTAGGGAACTTAGAAAGTTTCGATTATGTAAATGAAGCTGTAGAAGGCGCATTAACGTATCGAGTAAAATCTAACGAATATTTTATTCCAATGGAAGGGAGTATTGATGTTGAAGCAGAAATAACAAAGCTTACAGAGGAGCTTAATTATACCGAAGGTTTCCTTAAAAGTGTACAAAAGAAATTGTCTAACGAACGTTTTGTAGCTGGAGCTCCTGAGCAAGTTGTTGCTTCAGAAAAGAAAAAAGAAGCAGATGCCTTAGCTAAGATTGAAACCTTAAATGCAAGCTTAGCGAGTTTGAGATAAGCATTTTCAAAAGAATTATAAGGCCATTCAAATTGAGTGGTCTTTTTTTTACCATTCATTAATTTTATTACTATCCAGTTTCACAAAAATAAACAGCAATATTGTAAAGCCCCAAAGTCCAGATCCACCATAACTAAAAAAGGGTAGAGGAATTCCGACCGTTGGAATTAATCCCATTACCATACCAGTATTAATTGTAAAGTGTATAAAGAAAACCGAGGCGACACCATAGCCATAAACACGGCTAAATTGTGATTTTTGTGATTCGGCTAAATATAAAACACGTATAATTAAACCCATAAATAGTATGACCACGAAAGCGCTTCCCAAAAATCCCCATTCTTCTCCAACAGTGCTAAAAATGTAATCGGTCTCTTGTTCTGGAACAAACTTTCCTTTAGTTCTTGTGCCTTGTAAAAAACCCTTGCCCCAAATTCCGCCAGAGCTAATGGCTTTTTCAGATTGAATAAGATTATAGGCTTCTTCTTTTTTCATTTTTTCAAGTAGAATAGGATCTTTCTCCAGTCGTAGCCAAAGGCTTATCCTATTTTGTTGATGCGCTTGTAAAACATGTTGGTAAAATAATTTTACTCCAGCAGAAAAAGATATACAAATCAATAAAATTACTACAGACTGTATCATTGAAGAACGCTTTTTCCTTCGGAAAAAATAAATGATAAAGAGTATAAATGTAGAAATAACTGTAGTCACTATAAGTCCATATTTTAAAGCTAAAACAGCAAGTATAATAGTTGATAGCGCAATGATTAAATAGACTTGTTGTAATCCTTCTCTATAAAAAACAAAAAAGAAAGAAGCATAAACCAGTGTGCTTCCAGCATCATTTTGCAATAAGATTAGAATTGCAGGAACTACAATTATGATAACTGCTTTAAGCTGATCTTTTAACGTATTCATATTCGTTTGAAGGTCACTCATGTATTTCGCAACGGCGAGTGCTGTAGCGAATTTTGCAAATTCACTGGGTTGAAGCGTCATAGTACCTATGCCATACCAGGATCGTGCACCATTAACATCTTTCCCGAAGATAAATAAGCCAACGAGAGCAAGCATTGCAATAATATAGATGATACTAGCAAACCGTTCATAAAATTTGGCTTCAACAGATAATATCAATACAATTAAAAAGAAGGTTAAGCCTAGAAAGATTAAATGTTTACCATAGAGTTGGTTCATGTCAAAATAACTTTGTATCTCACCTTCATGAGAAGCAGACATGATATTTAACCATCCAAAAGCTACTAAAAGTAAAAATAGAATAATGGTAATCCAATCAAATTTATATCCTCTATGATTTTCTCTATTCATTTATTGGTGCGTTGAATTAGAGTTTATGTTAATTGCGTTATTGAGGTCATCATCTTTTGGAGGTTTAACCTTATCAATAACTTGTAAAGTTGTTTCTCCATTAATTTTGAAAGGTTTTCCAGAATATGGTTTTGCATATTCATTTTCTAAGCTATGGGTTAAAATCCAATCTTCCATATCGGTTCTGGTAATCTCTCCTTTGATATGTTTTTCTATCATTAGGCTTGCCATTCTTCCAGCAAACCGACTTCCCCAATATCCGTTTTCTACAAATACTGCAATGGCAATTTTAGGATTGTCTTTAGGAGCAAAAGCAACAAAAATGGAATGATCTGTCAATTGCGTTTTTACATTATCAATCTTAACAAAATTTTCTGCAGTTCCTGTTTTTCCGCAGATATCTATTCCAGGAATGCGAAGTGTTGCGGCTGTTCCTTTATTGTATACATCAAACATGCCTTGAATAACGGGTTCAAAATGTCTTTTGTCTATAGTTGTGTATTTAGGTGTTGTGTATCTACTTGGAATGGTATCGCCTTCAATGTCTTTAATAATATGAGGTGTATAGTAATAGCCGCGATTTCCAATTGCTGCTGCCATATTTGCTAATTGAATTGGTGTGGCTTCAACTTCACCTTGACCAATAGCATTAGATACAATATAGGTTGAACCCCAACGATTGTCACCGTAAGCTCTATCATAGTAATCTCCATTAGGGATGCGTCCAGGTCTACCAACAGATAAGTCATTGTTTAAAAAGTCGCCAAGACCAAAGCTTTTAGCATGTTTAGCCCAAATATTCATTGCGTTACCTGCATCATCATAGTTATCAATAATTTTACGATAAGTATTTACAAAATAGGCATTGCAGGATTGGGCGATGCCATTGTTCATATTTACCGGACTTTTATGATGATGACAACCTGTTAATTTTTTATTTCCGTAGTAATATCCTTGTCTACAAGTTACTTTATCATTAATGTCTATAACGCCTTCTTGAAGAGCTATAAGCGCATTAATTACTTTAAACGGAGATCCAGGTGGGTATTGAGCTTGTAATCCTCTATCAAATGTAGGTTTAGATATGGTGTCTAAAAATAATTTAGAAAAATTTTTATTACGTTCTCTACCAACTAATAAATTTGGATTATAGCTTGGACCAGTAACCATAGCTAAAATCTCACCATTAGCTGGGTTAATTGCAACAATACCACCTCGTTTATTGGTCATTAATAATTCACCATAGGCTTGTAATTCTGAATCAATAGTGATTTTAATATCTTTACCTGGTTGAGGTAATGTATCAAATCTTCCTTCTTTATAAGGACCGATATTTTTATTGAATATATCTTTTTGTATAAACTTAATGCCTTTGACGCCTCTAAGAGCTTTTTCATAAGATAATTCTATACCTTGCTTACCAATAAGATCACCCATTTTGTAATAAGGTTTCTTGTTAATAATACTTTGATTAACCTCACCTAAATCACCTAGAACGTTAGCTCCAATTGAGGTTTGATAATCTCTGAGCGATCGTTTTTGAATATAAAATCCTTGATACTTACGCATTTTCTCTTGAAGTACGGCATAATCTTTTTTTGAGAGCTGAGGTACAAATGGAGATGGTAAACGTGGTGAGTAATTGTTAGCTCGTGCAAGTTTTTTTTGATACTCTTCTGTTGTTATTTTTAATAATTTACAAAACTCATTAAGTGTTGTAGAATCTAGTTTTTCTACTTCTCGCGGAATGACCATCACATCATAAGATGGCTGATTAGCAACTAAAAGTTTACCATTCCTGTCATAAACATAACCTCGTTTAGGGTAGTCATATTCTTTGCTAATGGCATTATCTTCAAGTAAGCTATAGGCTTCTTTTTTGTAGACTTGCAAATAGAATAAACGTGAAATAAATATAAGCCCTACAAAGATTACAGTTAATAAAAGTAGAAGTTTTCTCATCGTTTTTTGTTACTAAAAAGTATTGAAATTAATATACAAAGTATAATAGTAAAAATACTTGAGAATAACGTTTTCTGTAATATTAAAATTATGTTAGATATGTTAAAAATTTCTAATAAAAACATAATGAAATGATGTAGAACGATTATTATTGAAAAATAAATAACCCTGTTACCAAATTCAGTAGTATCGAATTTTATGTTTTGATGTTCGTAAACCATTCCGAAAGCAAATTTCAATACAGCGGGTCTTATAAATGCAATAGTAACACAAGCTGCTGCATGAATGCCTCCAGAGTCTGAAAAGATATCTACAAAGAGCCCTAGCATAAAACTTAGGAAAATAAAAAGAGAGCGATTGTTCTTTACAGGAAACAATAAAATAAATAATATATAAGGATATGGGTTTATCGAACCCATAAAATTGATATTATTAAATATCAATGCTTGTGCTAATATCAACACAACAAATCGTATAATACTATTAAAATTAAGACTATTCATCAATAGGATTTTCTAATAGTTTGATTTCTTGAGTATCTAAGTTTTCTATAATATAAACGTGAGATAAATTTGTCATATCATTAAATAGCTTAACGTTGACTGTATAGGTGTCTCCACTAATATCTAAAACGAAATTTTCAATTGTTCCAATAGGAATTCCTTGAGGAAAAATTGAAGATTGACCCCCAGTAATTATAGTATCACCTTCTCTAACTGGAGCAAATTTTAATATGTCTGTAAGTTGAACAATAGTTGATGATTCACCATCCCATTCTAAAGAGCCTATATGGTGTGATGACTTTAATTGCGCATTGATTCTACTTTTTGTGTTTAATATAGAAAGTATTCGGGCATATCCATTAGAAGTATTATCTATAATACCAACAATACCTTTTGAAGTAATAACACCTAAATCTTCTTTAATGGCGTTTTGTTCTCCTTTATTAATTGTTAAATAGTTTTTTGTAGAGGTATAATTATTGTTGATGATTTCGGCACTTTGAATTTTATAACGCCCTTTATAAGAGATACTGTCTATATAGGTTTTAACTATTGCGGAAGTATCAATTGTATTAAATATTTGAGATCGCAGCTTATTATTTTCTTCAACAAGAATTTTATTTTGTTCTTTTAAACCAAAATAGTTAGAAATACCATTTGCACTTTCATAAACACCACCAGTTAAAAAATTAGCAGAGTTAATAAACTTGCTTTTATGGTAGGAATGTGATTGAATTGTTAAGGCTAAAGAAATAACAAACAACAACAGAAACAAAAGGAAGGTCTTGTTTCTAATGACAAAGTTTATAATTTGTTGCATGCTAAGTTGTTATTCTCTATTATTTAATCAATACACTTTTAAATTTTGGTAAGTTTTTAAGTGTAATTCCAGTACCACGAACAACAGCTCTCAAAGGGTCTTCAGCAATATAAACAGGTAAATCAGTTTTTTGAGATAAACGTTTATCTAAACCTCTTAACATAGAGCCGCCACCTGCAAGATAAATACCAGTATTGTATATGTCTGCAGCTAATTCTGGAGGTGTTTGTGATAAGGTTTCCATTACAGAATCTTCAATTCTTAAAATAGATTTATCAAGTGCTTTTGCTATTTCACGATATGAAATCTGTACCTGTTTAGGTTTTCCAGTCAATAAATCACGCCCTTGAACACTCATCTCTTCAGGTGGAAGATCTAAATCTTCGGTAGCTGCACCAATTTGAATCTTTATCTTTTCTGCAGTACGATCGCCAATATAAAGATTGTGTTGCGTACGCATATAATAAATGATATCGTTGCTAAATACATCACCAGCTACTTTTACAGACTTATCGCAAACGATACCTCCTAAAGCAATAACAGCAATTTCTGTAGTTCCTCCTCCAATATCAACAATCATATTCCCTTTAGGTTGCATGATATCAATACCAATACCAATAGCTGCCGCCATTGGTTCATGAATTAGATATACTTCTTTCCCATTTACGCGCTCACAAGATTCTTTTACTGCTCGCATTTCAACTTCAGTAATTCCAGAAGGGATGCAAACAACCATACGAAGCGCTGGTGTAAATAATTTCTTTTTTAGCGCAGGAATGTTTTTGATAAACATGCTTATCATTTGTTCAGAGGCATCAAAATCGGCAATTACACCATCTTTCAAAGGTCTAATTGTTTTAATGTTTTCATGTGTTTTTCCTTGCATCATATTGGCTTCTTTACCAACTGCAATTATTTTGCCTGAAATTCTATCTCTTGCAACTATTGATGGACTATCAACAACAACCTTGTCATTGTGGATAATTAGTGTGTTTGCTGTTCCTAAATCTATGGCTATTTCTTCGGTTAAGAAATCAAAAAATCCCATTCGTTATTCTGATATTATGAGGTCGTTATTATATAAAGTTTTTCGCGTGTTGTAAATGTAGTAAAACTTACTAAATATTTACACTTTATTTCCATTTCAATTGAAATGGAAATAAAGAAGTTAACTTTTTATAATTAAACGTTTGATTTTAGGTTTTGGATGTTTCTAGCTTTAAATTTTGAGTCTATTAAGATTGTCGTGATTTAATGTTTAAAATGACGTGTTCCAGTCATCACCATAGCGATATTGTTTTCATTGCAGTAATCAACACTTAATTGGTCTTTGATAGAGCCTCCAGGTTGTATTACTGCAGTGATTCCTGCATTGTCAGCAATCTCTACGCAATCTGGGAAAGGGAAGAATGCATCACTAGCCATCACAGCACCTTTTAAATCAAAATTAAATGATTGCGCTTTATGGATCGCTTGGTTAAGCGCATCTACACGACTTGTTTGTCCAGTTCCACTAGCACATAATTGTTTGTTTTTAACCAAAACAATGGTGTTAGATTTGGTATGTTTACAAATTTTTGAAGCAAATATTAAATCCTCTAATTCGTTTGTGGTTGGTGTGTTTTTGGTCGCATGCGTTAAATCTTCAACGGTATCCGTTTTGTTGTTTTTATCTTGAACTAAAATACCATTAAGACAAGTTCTTACCGTTGTTTTTGCAAATTCAACATCGTTTAGAATTAAAAGGATTCTGTTTTTCTTACCTTTTAAAATTTCTAAAGCTTGTGAAGAAAACGAAGGAGCAATAACAACTTCACAAAACAGTGTGTGAATCTTTTCAGCTGTTGTTTTATCAATTTCAGTGTTTGCAATTAAAACACCACCAAAAGCAGATACAGGATCACCAGCAAGAGCATCTATATAGGCTTGCTGTATTGAATCTCTTTGAGCAAAACCACAAGCATTATTATGTTTTAGTATAGCGAAAGTTGGTGTTTCTCCTTTAAATTCATTCATTAAATTTACTGCTGCATCGACATCCAAAAGATTGTTGTAGCTAAGTTCTTTTCCGTGGAGTTTTGTAAATACTTCGTCAAAATTTCCGAAGAAAAAACCACGTTGATGTGGGTTTTCTCCATAACGTAAAACTTTACCATTGGTTTCACTAATTTTAAGAGATGCAATGTTATGATCTGCATTGAAATAGTTAAATATTGCTGAATCATAATGTGAAGATACATTAAATGCTTTTGCAGCAAAATCTTTTCTATCGTCTTCAGATGTATCTCCATTTTTGGATTTTAATAACTCTAAAAATTCAGAATAATCTTCAACAGATGATACACAAATCACATCTGCGTAATTTTTTGCAGCTGCTCTAATTAAAGAGATTCCACCAATATCTATTTTTTCAATAATATCTTGATTTGAAGCTCCAGAAGCGACTGTTTTTTCAAAAGGATATAAATCAACAATAACGACATCTATTTGTGGAATGTCAAAATCAACTAATTCAGTAGCATCACTTTCATTATTTTGACGATTTAAAATGCCACCAAATACTTTTGGGTGTAATGTTTTTACACGTCCGCCTAGAATTGAAGGATACGAGGTTACATCTTCAACAGGAACGACATTAATACCTAAGTCTTTGATGAATTTTTCAGTGCCACCTGTAGAGTAGATAGTTGCATTTTGGTCGTTAAGTTGCTTAACGATAGGTTCTAATCCGTCTTTACTAAAAACAGAAATTAATGCAGATTTAATTGTTTTGTTGTTGCTCATTGTTGTGTTGTTGTAGTTGTGTTTCTTTATTAAAACGTCGTTGAGAAATTAAAGCGCAAAAATACATAATATCAAGAATTATTATAAGTCAAAACTCGAGTTTATTTAAGTTTTTTGTAACAATAAATTGTTGAAAACGTCATATCTTTATAATTGTAGAAAATTAAACCAATCAAATGCTCGTTTATCTTAGATTATTTAAGGAAAGTTTTTCGTTTGCTATTAATGCATTACGTAATAATAAGTTGCGTACATTTTTGTCACTTTTAGGTATAACAATTGGTATTTTTTCAATTATAGCTGTGCTTGCAGCTGTAGACTCTTTGGATAGGAGTATTAAAGATCAGCTGAGTGGTTTGGATAAAAACACGATATACTTAACCAAGTATTCTTTTGGACCTACAAGTGTTCCAAGATGGCAACGTGAAAATTTTCCACAAACAGAGTATGATGATTACCAATTTATAGAGCGAAATGTGCCAGACATTAAAGCGATCGCTTATGTTATTTTTGGGAGTTCTGAAAATATAAAATATGAAGGAACAACTGTTTCAGGAGTAGATATTACACCTATTTCCAATGGGATTTATGAAATTGAAAATTTAAAAGTAGCTCAAGGACGTTTTTATACCGAATCGGAATCTAATTCTGGTTCAAATGTTATGGTTTTAGGAAGTGCAACAGCAATAAATCTTTTTGATAATTTAAACCCTATAGGGAAAACGGTTCGTGCTTATGGTAGAAAAATGACTGTTATTGGTGTTTTGAAAAAAGTGGGTGCAGGACTAGGCGATTCTCCAGATGAAAAGGCTTATGTGCCTGCTAATTTTGTGAGGCGTTTTAAAAATGGAGGTGCCAACGGTTTGCCAGGAGCTATTATAATTAAACCAGTTAAAGGTATTGATGTAGGAGCATTTGATGCTGTTTTGAAACAGAAATATAGAGTTTTCAGAGGTCTTAAAGCTGATGAGCCAGATAATTTTTTTATTAATAAAATTTCAGGTTTTACAAATTTTATTGATGGTATTATTTCAACATTAAATGGTATAGGTTGGGTTATTAGTCTGTTTTCTCTTTTAGTTGGTGGTTTTGGTATTGCTAATATTATGTTTGTAAGTGTAAGAGAACGAACAAATCTTATTGGAATTCAAAAGTCATTAGGCGCAAAAAATAAATTTATTTTATTTCAGTTTTTATTTGAAGCTGTAATATTATCTGTTCTAGGAGGTTTAATTGGTATAGCCTTAGTGCAGATAATAGCACTAATTGCAAATGCAACATTAGAGTTTGAGTTTATTTTATCGTTCTATAATATATTTGTTGGATTTGGATTGTCTACATTTATTGGTTTGATTTCTGGAGTAATACCAGCAATTTCGGCATCTAGATTAGATCCTGTTGAAGCTATTAGAACTGGAATGTAGATTTGTTAGCTGTTACAGGTTTTGTTATAAAATTTCTGCAATTTTCTTGCAAACAAACTCTAAAAAACGTTCGTCTTCTGATGTGAATGGATCTGGTGTATTAGAATCAATATCTATTTGCCCAATGTTTTCACCATTTATAAAAATGGGAATTACAATTTCTGCTTTAACTGTGATGCTACACGCAATATAATTATCTTGTGAAGCAACATCTGGTACCACAAAATTTTCGTTAGAGATAGCTACCTGTCCACAAATACCTTTTCCAAAGGGAATAATAGTATGGTCTGTTGGTTCGCCAACATATGGTCCGAGTTTTAATTCATTTTTGTTACCGTTTTTAAAATAAAAACCTACCCAATTGTAGTAATCTATATGGTTTTCAAGAAGTTTACATATAGACAGTAAACGTTCATCTACTGTTGTCGTTGTGTTTAATATAATCGCTTCTACTTGAGGTTTAAGAGTCTCGAATGTCATAGATTTTAAAAATTTTGGTAAAAGTATTTAAAAAGTGTCATTTCTAGATTCATTTTGTATAATTTTAACTCTATAAAATGAAAGCGCTTCTTATAAAATATAAATCTGTCGTAAAGTTCATATTAACCTTTCTGTTGGTTTATTTTGTGCTCACACTTGGCTATAAATATTATTTAGATTTATCAGATGGCTCTGTAAATTATCCAGATTATATAACCAATTTAGTTGCTAAGCAAAGTCAATTATTACTTGAAACTTTTGGATACCATACTACAATCTTGCCGCATCCTGATGAGCCTTCAATGAAGTTGATTATTAATAGGAAATTTGTAGCTAGAGTCGTTGAAGGCTGTAATTCGATAAGTGTTATTATTTTGTTTATTTCATTCATCATTGCGTTTGCAGGGAAATTTAAGCCTACTTTTATTTATGTGCTAACTGGTAGTGTGTTGATCTATACAGTTAATTTATTACGAATCGCTATACTTTCTATAGGCTTGTATAATTATCCTTGGCGTAAAGATATTTTACATACAGTTGTTTTTCCAATGATTATCTATGGAATGGTTTTTCTATTGTGGATGTTCTGGGTAAATAGATTTTCAAAACCAAAAAACTAGATGCGTAATCCAATCACTTACATATTGCTATTGATTTTGTTTGGGTTATTAGTGCTTATACGAGTTTTTGAGAACGAATTATTTTATGATCCATATTTGTTGTTTTTTAAGAGTGATTATTTGCATATGGATTTTCCGCGTCGTGAAATCTTAAAATTATCACTTTATACAACATTGCGTTATGTATTAAACTCAGCAATATCTTTAGGTCTTATTTATTTGTTTTTTAAAGATAAATCTATTGTAAAATTTTCAATGTTTATTTATGTAATTGCTTATTTTATTCTGTTGGCATTCTTTTTGTATTTTGTTATTAATCCACGTCAAGAAGATTATTATTTGTTTTTTAATTTTAGACGTTTTTTAATTCAACCAATATTTTTATTGCTTCTTGTTCCAGCATTTTATTATTTTAAATTAAAACAATAAATTGTTAATGATTGCATAATCTTATATTGTAGTTCTTCTTTTTTTTTAACTTTGTAACATGTTAAAAAAAGTTGCATATAAAATTGGCTCGGCAGCAATGACGATGCTTTTGTTATTTTCTACAGTATCATTTACTGTAGAAAAGCACTTTTGCGGTGATGTTTTAATTGATGTAGCTGTGTTTAGTGAGGTTCAAAAATGCACAATGGAAGCTTTTAAAAACGAGCAAGAAAAAATCACTAAAAAATCATGTTGTAAAGATGTTTTAGATACTCTAGAAGGTCAAAAACAATTAGCTATAAAAAGTTTTGATGACTTCGATATCAAGCAACAGGTATTTTTAACATCATATGTATTTGCTTTTAATTACTTAATAGAAGCTTTACCGAAGCAAATTATTCCTCATAAAGACTATTCTCCTCCAAACTTGATTGCAGACAGACAGGTTCTCGATCAAGTATTCTTAATTTGATAGTACCATTATTTTAGGTCTTAAAAGCTGATATTTATATCAGTATACTATTTTAATGATATCAAAAAGCATAAATGAAATATTTAGTTATAATACTATTTATGTTTCCTTTACTGACACTTTCTCAAGATAAAATAGAAGGTGTTGTTTTGGAAACAAATACAAAAAATGAGTTCATTCCATTAGCAGGAGCTAATGTGTTTTGGCTTGATACTTCGGTTGGAGTAGTAACAAATATAGATGGGAAGTTTAAAATTCCTTACCAATCGAGTTACAATAAATTAGTGATTAGTTATGTAGGTTATAAAACAGATACCTTAACAATTACAACACCTAAATATGTGAAGCATTATCTTAATCTTACAGGTGAGTTAGATGAAATTACTTTGACTTCACGAAAGCAGACTACTGCAAAGTCGTATTTAAATGCTCAAAATATAACAACTGTTAGTAGCGCAGAATTGCTTAAGGCTGCTTGTTGTAATTTATCTGAAAGCTTTGAAACAAACCCGTCAATTGATGTTAATTTCTCTGATGCGGTTACTGGTACACGCCAAATTAAAATGCTAGGTTTAACCAGTAAATATATATTAATTACTACAGAAAATATTCCATCAATTCGTGGAGCATCACAAGCTTATGGGCTGAGTTTTATTCCTGGAACATGGGTTGAAAGTATTCAGATTACAAAAGGTGCGGGAAGTGTTGTGAATGGTTTTGAAAGTATTGCAGGACAAATTAATGCTGAACTTCAAAAACCAGCTACAGATGATAAATTTTTCTTAAATTTATATGGAGCTTCTAGTCAGCGTTTTGAGCTTAATACACATTTTAATACTAAAGTGAGTGATAAATGGAATACAGGTTTTTACATTCATGGAAATACGCAACAACAAGAACATGATGTCAATGATGATGGGTTTCTAGATATGCCAAAGTATAATCAAATCAATGTGATGAATCGTTGGCAATATATAAATCCAGAAAAAGGTTTGGTGAGTTTTATTAATGTTCGCTATTTAAACGATGCAAAGCAGTCTGGTGAATTAGATTTTAATCCAGATACAGATCGTTTAACGACTAATGCTTGGGGAAGTGAAATTGATACTGAGCGATTTGAAATCTCAGCCAAATTTGGTTACGTAAACCCTGAAGTGCCTTGGCAAAGTTTAGGTGTTCAATTTGCCTTTAGTAACCATAAACAAGATTCGTATTTTGGATTAAATGTCTACAATATAAATCATAATAGTGTGTATTCTAACGTGATTTATAACTCTATAATTAGCGATTCAAGACATAAAGTAAAAACAGGTCTTGGGTTTACTTACGATCATTATGATGAGCTTGCAATTAATACTAGATTTGAACGCAGTGAGCGCTCAGCAGGAGCATTTTTAGAATATGCTTATGATGACTTAGATAAGTTAACAGTGACGGCTGGTGTACGGTTTGATACGCATAATTTGTTGGGTGAATTTGTTACACCACGTTTGCATGCTCGATATACACCTTGGGAAAAATCAGCATTAAGAGCGTCAATAGGGCGAGGAAAACGTAGCGCTAATATCTTTGCTGAAAACCAAAATATTTTTGCAACATCAAGAGCTGTAGGTATTTTAAATTCTAACGGAAATATCTACGGATTAGATCCTGAAATTGCATGGAACTATGGCGTTTCTTATTTACAAGGGTTTAATCTTTTTGGAAGAAAAGCAGATGTTATTTTAGATTTCTATAGAACAGATTTTGAGAATCAAGTAGTTGTAGATTGGGAAAACCCACAACAAGTTAATTTCTATAATTTGGAAGGCGATAGTTTTGCTAATAGTTTTCAGGTCGAATTTAATTACAATGTTTTTGAGCATTTCGATTTTAGAACGGCTTATAAGTTTTATGATGTTCAAACTGATTATGCTTCTGGGAGGCAAGCGAAGCCATTAATTCCGAAGCATCGTTTTTTTGCAAATGCATCTTATGAAACGCGCCTTAGTGAAGGCGAAACATCACGATGGAAATTTGATGTTACTTATAATTGGTTAAGCGAGCAACGTTTTGCATCAACAGCATCAAATCCAACACCGTTTAGATTACCTGAAGAATCACCTACGGTTGGAACGTTAAATGTTCAGGTTACTAAAGTGTTTTCTCCTAAATTTGAAGTATATTTAGGTGGTGAGAATATTACGAATGTAAGGCAAAACAATCCTATTTTAGGAGCAGATGACCCTTTTGGCTCAAATTTTGATACCACATTTGTATATGGTCCAATTTTTGGGAATATGTATTACGCAGGATTAAGATTTAAAATAAAATAATAGTTACAATGAAAAAAATAATAATAACATTAGCAATACTAGTAACAACAGTGACGTTTGCTCAAAACAAAAATGCAAAAGCCTCTATTGAGGTTGATGGTGTGTGCTTAATGTGTAAAGAACGTATTGAGAAAGCAGCCATTAGAACTAAAGGGGTAAAATCTGCTATTTGGAATGTTAAAACTCATGAGCTCAAATTAATTTTTGATGAACGAAAAACGAATTTAGAAGCTATAGCTAAAAAAATAGTAGCAGTAGGTCATGATACGAAAGAACTAAAGGCTACTGAAGCTGCTTATGCAACTGTTCACCCATGTTGTAAGTATCGTGATGAAGAGGTTAAAGAAGAACATAAAAATTAAAGAGTAGTAATTAATATGCTTTAAAAGTAAAAGCCTTTGATTTTTGTCAAAGGCTTTTCTTTTATATATAAATGTACCTATGAGTACATTACTCATTCATGGTAATTTAATATTACATCATTCCTGGCATTCCGCCTCCCATTGGTGGCATTCCGCCAGCAGGAGCATCTTCTTTGATATCCACTAAAGCACATTCAGTAGTCAAAATCATTCCAGCAACAGATGCCGCATTTTCTAAGGCGATACGTGTTACTTTTTTAGGATCAATAATTCCTGCTTTTAGCATATCAACATAAGTTTCAGTTTTAGCATCAAAACCAAAGTCTTTTTTCCCTTCTAAAACTTTATTAATAACAACAGAACCTTCACCACCAGCATTTTCAACAATGGTACGTAAAGGAGATTCAATTGCTCTTGCTACAATTTGTACACCAGTTGTTTCATCAAGATTATCAGTTGTTAGCTTTTCAAGTACAGCTTTTGCTCTAACTAAAGCAACACCTCCACCAGCAACAATACCTTCCTCAACCGCAGCTCTTGTTGCGTGTAATGCATCGTCAACTCTATCTTTTTTCTCTTTCATCTCCACTTCAGAAGCTGCACCAACATACAATACTGCAACACCACCAGCTAACTTAGCTAAACGTTCTTGAAGCTTTTCTTTATCGTAATCGCTAGTTGTTGTTTCAATTTGCGCTTTGATTTGGTTTACTCTTGCTTTAATATCTGAAGACTCACCAGAACCATTAACGATTGTTGTATTGTCTTTATCAATCATTACAGATTCAGCAGTTCCTAGCATGCTTAAATCGGCATTTTCAAGCGAGAAACCGCGTTCTTCAGAAATTACTGTTCCGCCAGTTAAGATAGAGATATCTTCAAGCATAGCTTTACGACGATCACCAAATCCAGGCGCTTTTACTGCTGCAATTTTTAATCCACCACGTAATTTGTTTACAACTAAAGTTGCTAAGGCTTGGCCTTCTACATCTTCAGCAATAATTAATAATGGGCGATTAGATTGTGCTACAGGTTCTAGTATAGGAAGAATTTCTTGTAAGTTTGAAATTTTCTTGTCAAATAACAAAATGTACGGATTTTCTAAATCTGCAATCATTTTATCAGAATCAGTTACAAAATAAGGTGATAAGTATCCTCTGTCAAATTGCATCCCCTCAACAACATCTACGTAGGTATCTGTTCCTTTGGCTTCTTCAACAGTAATAACGCCTTCTTTTCCAACTTTCCCGAATGCTTTAGCAATTAATTCGCCAATAGTATCGTCATTATTTGAAGAGATTGAAGCGACTTGTTTAATCATTTCAGAAGAGTTTCCAACTTTCTTAGTCTGTTTTTCAAGGTCTTTGGCAATTGCTGTAACTGCTTTATCAATACCGCGTTTTAAATCCATTGGATTTGCACCAGCAGCAACATTTTTTAAACCTTCTTTTACAATGGCTTGTGCTAATACAGTAGCAGTTGTTGTTCCGTCACCTGCAAGATCATTAGTTCTTGAAGCAACTTCTTTTACCATTTGAGCTCCCATATTTTCAAGCTCATTTTCTAATTCGATTTCCTTTGCAACAGAAACACCATCTTTAGTGACTTGTGGTGCACCAAATGATCTCCCAATAATTACATTACGACCTTTAGGTCCTAAAGTTACTTTTACTGCATTTGCTAATGCATCTACACCGCGTTTTAATCCGTCACGTGCTTCAATATCAAATTTTATATCTTTTGCCATTTTATTTTAGTTTTTATATGCTAATTAAACAATTGCTAATATGTCACTTTCACGCATGATAAGGTAATCTTTACCATCTAATTTTAATTCTGTTCCTGCATATTTTCCGTAGAGAACAGTATCGCCAGATTTCACAGTCATAGGTTCATCTTTTGTGCCTTTACCAACAGCGACAACTTTTCCTTTTTGAGGTTTTTCTTTAGCGTTGTCTGGAATAATAATTCCAGAAGCTGTCTTAGTTTCAGCCTCTACAGGTTCTATAAGAACTCTGTCTGCTAATGGTTTAATGTTTAAGCTCATTGTTATATGTGTTTTATTATTTATAAATGATTAACGCTTAAGCGTTATGCTAAAAATGTGCCAATAGCAGATTA
Source organism: Flavobacteriales bacterium 33_180_T64 (assembly GCA_002162685.1). Lineage (GTDB taxonomy): Bacteria > Bacteroidota > Bacteroidia > Flavobacteriales > Flavobacteriaceae > Psychroserpens. The sequence continues at coordinate 35,512 of MAAQ01000002.1, read as the reverse complement.
CTGACAAAGTTTCAGTTCCTGTTGTTTTGTGAATTTTGAAAACCAAAAGAAATTCTGACACCTAAATTAGAAGTAAAAAAAATGCCAACTAAAAAGTTGGCATTTAAATAAGGTATGTTTTGTCTGAACTATTTTAATGAATCTTCTGGTGTTGCAATATTCTCAGCAGATGTATCTGTTGCAGGAGTTGCAGGAATAGAATTTGTTGTGCCGTCAGGAATTATTTTAGATTCTTCAACTCCACCAGCTCCAGGGATAGCAAAATTAGAAGCTAAAATTAATGCTAATAATAATGTGGCTAAAGCCCAAGTACTCTTATCTAAAAAGTCGGTTGTTTTTTTAACACCTCCCAATTGTTGAGTACCACCACCACCAAATGATGAAGATAATCCTCCTCCTTTAGGGTTTTGTACCATAATAACTACGACTAGTAAAAATGAAACTAGCACAATTAGGATTAAAAATATAGTAAACGTATTCATTAGTTCTGTGTATTATTTTCTTGTAATTCTTTTACTGCTTTAATTTGGTCTGCAAAGAAACCACTTTTTTCTGGATATTTCAAACTTAATATTTTATAAGATTGAATTGCCTTTTTGTAATTGTTTTGTTCAAGGTAAATTCTGGCTAAAGTCTCTGTCATAAGTCCGTCATGTGCGACTTTATCAGTAGTATCTATATTGATTTTTGGTGTGTCTTTAGAGGGTGTAATTTTAGGGTTGCTTTCTAAAAACTTATCTATAAGTTCAAATTTTTCGCTTATTGAAGTTGATTTTTTGTCATTTGACAGCTCATTTTTTTCTTCGGAAATCGTTTCATTTTTGGTTCTGTCTATAGGTTTAAAACTTGTAATTTTTAACCATTCAGTAAACGAATGTGTTTCTTCTTTATTGAATTCTAGAGGCTTACCTATTTGAAGTGTTTTCTCGGGTGTTTCTTCAATATGTTTTGCATCAATGTCAATGAGAACTTGTTCTGGTGTGTTTTTTTGTAATGATAGGAAGTGTGCTACTTTTTCAGGTTTTATTTTTTGCTCAAATAAGTTTGGGTCTAAAACACCTTCAGTATTTTTAATGTGTTGTTTTAAGGCGTCATCTATAGTTACACTTCTATCTACCGAAATATCATCGGCTTCATTAACTGTGATCGTCTTTAAGTGCTCGGAGTTTTGTTTTATGATTTGAGATATTTGGTTTTGATTAAATGCTTCCGAAGTAATATAATCAAATAAAATACTTCTGTCTGTAGTATAAGCAGCAGTTGTTTTTAACTCTGGGTTATATTTATAGCTTTCTTTGTTTTTTAGCCCTTTAAGATATAATGCTCTAGCCGATTGAAAATAAGGGTAACGAATTGTAAGATTATATAAAGCAGCAGTTTGCTCACTAGTTATATGTTGAGGGTTTTGAAGTATGTATGTGAAATCTGTGCTATTCATTTACCATTTTGCTAAAGTCGCATTAAAAATATCTTGAGTTATACGTTCAAAAATTTCTTCATGAGCCGTGTCTTTTTGAGCACCTTGTAGTAATTCGTTTCCAGAGTAATCATAAAAAAAAGAAAAGCTTTGTTCAAACTCTTCATCGGGTTCGTTTTTATCAAAAAATCGAACTCTAACATTAACAGTTAATCTGTTTTGAGCAGCAGTACTATTAGCTTGTGCGGTAGTAGGAGAAATACGATACTGAGTAATTTCACCTTCGTAAACCAAATCACCATTGGTTGTTGTTAAGTTTAGATTGGTTTGATTTGTAATTAAGTCTTGAAGCGCTAATGTGAAATCTCTATCAAAACCAGGTTCGATAAGGTCTGCTGTATTTTGAAAATAATTAACCTGAAACGTTTTAATATTATCTTTTATAGAAGTTCCTGTAAATGAATATGGGCCGCATCCCAACAAAGTTGCAGATAAAAAAAGAAATATTATATATTTAAATTGTTTCATGTATTAGTACGTTTCATTGTGATATAAGCATAAATATTTCTAGAGCTTTTATCATTTTTATTTGTCAAATGGAATTAACTACAATAAAAAAAGAACATGAAAGACAGTGCTTTAGTATGGTAGATTTCATAAATTTTTCTTAAAGATCGTATTGTTTTATTTTTCTATATAAAGTACGTTCACTAATGCCTAATTCGGCAGCAGCTAATTTACGCTTACCTTGATGACGCTCTAATGATTTTTTAATGAGTTCTAATTCTTTGTCTTGTAAAGATAAGGTTTCTTCTTCTTCAATCTCTTCAGCAAAATGATATTTGTCTTGATTTTTGTCGTCAACATCAAAGCTGTCTTCAGTTTTCTCAGGTATTGCTAATACTTCTAAATCTTGAAACTCATCAGTATGATTTTCTTTTTGTGGTTCGCCATATATTTTCTGGATTAAACCTTCATTGTCTTTTTCTACTTCAGAAACATTACCACTTTTCATTAATTCCATGGTTAGTTTCTTGAGGTCATTCAGATCACTTTTCATATCGAAAAGCACTTTATATAAAATCTCTCTTTCATTACTAAAATCACTTTCAGATTTAGAGGTGCTTATAACGGCAGGAAGGTTGCGACTTCTATTGGGTAAGTATCCTTGTAATGTTAATGCATTAATGGTTCTATTTTGTTCAAGTACAGAAATTTGTTCAGCTGCATTTCGCAACTGACGAATATTACCATTCCAACGATGTTTTTGTATAATACTAACAGCATCATCAGTTAATTTAATGGTTGGCATTTTGTATTTTAATGCAAAGTCACTAGCGAATTTTCTGAACAATAAATGAATATCTTCTTTGCGTTCACGAAGTGGTGGAATGTTGATATCTACTGTACTTAGCCTGTAGTATAAGTCTTCACGAAATTTTTCTTTCTTAATGGCTTCAAACATGTTAACGTTTGTAGCTGCAACGATTCTTACATTGGTTTTTTGAACCTTACTAGAGCCTACTTTAATAAATTCACCATTTTCTAAAACACGTAATAATCTAACTTGGGTTGTTAATGGTAATTCACCTACTTCATCTAAAAAAATAGTACCACCATCTGCAACTTCAAAATAACCGTTACGTGTTTGTGTCGCTCCTGTGAAGGCACCTTTTTCATGTCCGAAAAGTTCACTATCTATTGTGCCTTCGGGAATAGCACCACAGTTAACAGCAATATATTTACCATGTTTTCTGTGAGACAGTTGATGTATGATTTTTGGAATACTTTCCTTTCCAACACCGCTTTCTCCAGTTACTAATACTGAAATATCAGTTGGAGCAACCTGTATCGCTTTTTCAATCGAGCGGTTGAGTTTTGGATTGTTTCCTATGATTCCGAAACGTTGTTTTATGGCTTGAATTGATTCCATATATTATAACCTGAAAATTAGGTGTTTTTTATTAATTATCTTTTGAATACCCAATAGCTACACCAATTAGTGTAGCACTTGTGCAATCTGTTACATTGACGTTCACTAAATCGCCAATTTGATACTGTTCTTTAGGGAAAACCGCTACAATATTTTGAGAGGTACGTCCAGACCATTGTACATTAGATTTTTTAGATTCACGTTCAATTAAGACTTCAACAGTTGTACTTAAATATGCTTTTGTTTTAATTTCACTATGCTCACGTTGTCGTTGTACAATTTCGGCTAAACGACGCTTTTTAATCACTTCAGGAATATCGTCATCCATTTTTCGTTCTGCCATCGTTCCTGGTCGTTCCGAATAAGTAAACATATACCCGAAGTTATATTTTACATAGTCCATAAGACTTAACGTATCTTGATGGTCTTGTTCTGTTTCTGTAGGGAAACCAGTAATTAAATCTTGGCTAATAGCGCAGTTTGGTAGGATGTTTTTAATGTTGTCTATCAATTCAAAATACTCTTCACGCGTATGTAAACGATTCATTTCTTTTAGAATACGATTACTTCCACTTTGAACTGGTAAATGAATATGTTTACAAATATTATCAAACTTAGCCATGGTCTCAATCACATCTAAGGTTAAATCTTGAGGATTAGAGGTTGAGAAACGAATTCGTATTCTAGGTTGTGCTTTGGCACATAATTCTAAAAGCTGAGCAAAGTTTACAGCAGTCGCTTTTTGCATATCACTGGCTTTGATAAAATCTTTTTTCAGTCCGCCACCATACCATAAATAACTATCAACATTTTGACCTAAAAGTGTAATTTCTTTGTAGCCTTTGCTCCATAAATCATTTACCTCTTCAATAATACTTTGTGGATCACGACTACGTTCGCGACCACGAGTAAAAGGAACCACGCAAAATGTACACATGTTATCACAGCCGCGTGTAATGGAAACATATGCAGTAATTCCATTAGTGTTAAGTCTTACAGGAGCAATATCTCCATAGGTCTCTTCTTTGGAAAGGATGACGTTAATAGCATCTCTACCTTGATCAACTTCGGCTAAAAGATTTGGTAAATCTTTATAGGCATCTGGGCCAACAACAAGGTCTACAATTTTTTCTTCTTCTAAAAATTTAGTTTTTAAGCGTTCAGCCATACAGCCAAGTACACCAACTTTCATTTTAGGATTAATACGCTTAACAGCATTATACTTTTCGAGACGTTTTCTAACAGTTTGTTCGGCCTTGTCGCGAATAGAACAGGTATTTACTAAAACTAAATCAGCATCTTCAAGACTTTGAGTTGTGTTAAATCCTTGTTCAGAAAGGATTGAAGCCACAATTTCACTATCACTAAAATTCATGGCACAGCCATAGCTTTCAATAAAAAGTTTACGTGTATTGCCTTTTTTTTGTTCTAAAACTAAGCTTTTACCTTGTTTGTTTTCGTCTATTGTTTTCTCCATGAATCTTTCAAAGTATTATACAGTCAATAAGCATGCAAAGATAGTATAATTTTGAGTATTATGACAAAGTGTCATAATCGATTTTCTTTTGTAGATGTGTTTTATTTCTCGTATTTTGATGAATAATTTTAATCAACTAACTATGATTTTTGCAGAAATTCAACAAAAAATATTAAACGCTAAACCACTTGATTTTGGAGACATATTTAGTAATAGTATAGAGCTCTTTAAAAAAATTTGGTTGCAAGGTTTGCTCATGTTGCTTATTATGATAGCTTTTATGATTCCATTCATATTTATCGCGTATATCCCTTTACTGATTTTTGGTTTAGCCGATGCTACAGACCCAGGACAATATGATGACCTCGCACCAATTGCTTTGCTATTTATAATAATGGCTTATGTATTGTTTGCTTTTGCGATGAATGTAATTGCTTTTGGACTTAAAGCTGGACTTTATAGGATAATGCGACAAAAAGATCACGACAGTATTGGTAGTGATGATTATTTCTTTTTTCTACGAAGACCTTATTTAAATAAAACAATATATCTGTCATTAGCCTATTTCGGGATTAGTTTATTAGCAACTCTTTTGTGTTTCTTCCCTATTATATATGTATCTGTACCTTTAAGTTTATTAGTTGTTATTTACGCTTTTAATCCAGATATATCAATTTCAAATTTGATTAAAGCAAGTTTTGATTTAGGAAATAAAAAATGGTTTATCGCTTTTGGGTTAACACTTGTCGCTGGAATATTAGCGCAAATGGTAGGGTTTTTAATGTGTGGGATAGGTATCTTTTTTACAGCATCTTTTGCAGCAATACCAGTTTATTTTATTTATAAAGAGGTTATTGGTTTTGAAGATGACCATGGAATTAAAACTATTGGAGAAAACAAAGTGATTTAACGCAACCTTTTTTTGTTTTTTACATCTTATAAAAAACCTCGTTTTATGAAAATTATTAAAGATAGTATGCTCTGTATTTGTTTTATATGTTTTTTAATGAATACACAATGTGATGATGATGATGATTTAGTAGAAGCGCCTTGTGAGCAGACTGTTATTATTGATTCTGGATTTTATGAATTAGCAGAATCAGATTTATATACTTTAATTAGTGTGCAAATTGAAGATAATTGTCTCGCTATTAATGTTTCGGCAAGTGGTTGTGATAGTAGTTCTTGGAGTATGGTTTTAGTTGATTCTGGTGCTGTAGCTGAGTCTTCACCTGAGCAACGTTTTTTGAAATTTGTGTTTTCCAACGAAGAAGATTGTTTGGCAGTATTTACCCAAGAGCGTTCTTTTGATTTATCGCCTTTACAAATTACTGGGAGTAATGAAGTTATTTTAAATATTGAAAGTTTCTCTGAAACATTAACATATATGTATTAAGTGTGTGTATCTGTCTATTAGAGTACGTTATAAGCTTTGATTTTGTTCGATTTTTTTATTTTTATCTAGATAAAAGGACTCGCTTTTTAGGTTAAATACAATCGAAATGTATTAAAATTAGGAAGATAAATTTTTTTTCACATACATTTGTAGCCTTAAAAAATCATATATGCCGAAGAATTTAGTCATTGTAGAGTCACCTGCAAAAGCCAAAACCATAGAAAAATTTCTTGGAAAAGATTTTAAAGTAGAATCTAGTTTTGGTCATATTGCAGATTTACCTTCAAAAGAATTAGGAGTTGATGTTGATGGAGATTTTAAGCCCAAATATCAAGTTTCAAAAGACAAGAAAGATGTTGTCAAAAAACTAAAAGAACTTGCAAAAAAAGCCGATATGGTTTGGTTAGCTAGTGATGAGGATCGAGAAGGAGAAGCTATAGCATGGCATTTAGCTGAGACTTTAGGGTTAGATAAAGCAAAGACAAAACGTATTGTTTTTCATGAGATTACAAAGACAGCAATTAAAAAGGCTATTGAAAATCCAAGAGGTATTGATTACGACTTGGTCGATGCACAACAAGCACGACGTGTTTTAGATAGAATTGTAGGATATGAATTATCTCCTGTATTATGGAGAAAAGTTAAAGGTGGTTTATCGGCTGGTCGAGTACAATCGGTTTCAGTACGTTTAATTGTTGAAAGAGAACGAGAAATCCAAAAATTTAACCCTGTTGCATCGTATAGAATTGATGCGGAGTTTTCAAATGAAGATGGTCAAACATTTAAAGCAAAACTTCCAAAAAATTTCACAACTAAAGAAGCGGCTTATAAGTTTCTAGAATCTAACGTAAAAGCAGATTTTAAAGTTTCAGATTTAGAAAAGAAACCAGCTAAAAAATCACCTGCAGCACCATTTACAACGTCAACATTACAACAAGAAGCTTCAAGGAAACTTGGTTTTTCTGTGAGTCGAACCATGAGTAATGCACAGCGTTTATATGAAGCTGGATTGATTACTTATATGAGAACCGATAGTGTTAATTTATCTGATGAAGCTCGTAAAGGTGCCCAAGCAGAAATAGAAGATGCTTATGGTGCAAAATTTAGTAAACCTAGAAAATATAAAGGAAAGTCAAAAGGTGCTCAAGAAGCACATGAGGCGATTAGACCAACAGATTTTAAAAGACATTCTGTAGATATTGAGAGAGATCAAGCGCGTTTATACGATTTAGTTTGGAAGCGTGCCATTGCGTCTCAAATGAGTGATGCCGAATTAGAACGTACCAATGTTAAAATTGATGCATCTACACATAAAGAAATATTCACAGCTAATGGGGAGGTAATTACTTTTGAAGGGTTTTTAAAAGTATACTTAGAAGGAACTGATGATGAAGACACAGAGCAAGAAGGTATGTTGCCAGCTATGAAAGTTAATGAGACTTTATTAAATAGCTACATTACAGCAACTGAACGTTTTTCTCGTGCGCCATATAGATTTACAGAAGCATCTTTAGTAAAACAATTAGAAGAATTAGGTATTGGTAGACCATCAACATATGCGCCAACAATTTCTACAATTCAAAATAGAAACTATGTAGAAAAAGGTTCTAATGAAGGTGTAACACGTAACTATTCACAATTATTACTTCAACAAGGACAAGTTGTGGACAAGAGTTTAACAGAAAAAGTTAATAGTGATAAAGGGAAATTAATACCAACAGATATAGGAATGATTGTAACCGACTTTTTGGTAAATCATTTCGGGACTATTCTAGACTATAATTTCACAGCCAAAGTTGAAGCAGACTTTGATGAAATAGCTGATGGTAAGGAAGATTGGACTAAAATGATGAAAGATTTCTATAAGAGCTTTCATCCTATCGTAGAAGACGTTGCAGCAAATGCTGATCGTGAATCTGGAGAGCGTATTTTAGGTGAAGATCCAAAAACAGGAAAACAAGTGAGTGTGCGTTTAGGTAAATTTGGACCAATGGTTCAAATTGGTACTGTTGATGATGAAGAAAAGCCTCAATTTGCAAGTTTATCCCCAGACCAACAATTAACATCGATTACTTATGAAGAGGCCATGGAGCTTTTTAAGTTGCCAAAAGAATTAGGAACTTATGAAGAGGAAACAGTAGAGGTGAATAATGGGCGTTTTGGACCCTATGTGAAGTTTGGAAAGAAATTCGTGTCGTTGCCTAAAGGTGTTAATCCTCTTGATGTTGAGCTGGATCAAGCTATTGAGCTTATTAAAGAAAAACAAGAAGCCGACGCACCAATATATATGTATCAAGATTTACCTGTTCAAAAAGGTAAAGGACGTTTTGGACCATTTATAAAATGGAATAATATGTTTATCAACGTTAATAAAAAATATGACTGGGATAATTTATCTGATAGTGATGTTGTAACATTGATAGAAGACAAAATTCAGAAAGAGATTGATAAAGTCATTCACAATTGGGAAGAAGAAGGTATTCGTGTAGAAAAAGCACGTTGGGGAAGGCATAATATTATTAAAGGAAAAATAAAAGTAGAGCTTCCAAAGACGGTTGATGTTTCTAAAATGACTTTAGAGAAAGCAAAAGCTGAAATAGAAAAGAAAACACCTAAGAAAAAAACAGCGGCTAAAAAGAAAGCTGCAAAGAAAAAAACAACTACTAAAAAGTAAAATTAATGAACTTTAATTTTTTGTCTCCTGTTTCAGATACAGTATTAGCTCATAATGAACTATTATCTGAACAAACGCTTGGCAAAAAAATTAAAATTCACTCGTCTCAAAATGGAATTCCCGATTTAGAAGATGTTCGTTTAGCTATAATTGGAGTTAAAGAGAATAGAAATGACGTTAACTACATGGGCGAAGAGTTAAATTTCGACACCATTAGAACGTCTTTGTATGCTTTGTTTCCAGGAAGCTGGCATACTAGTATTGCCGATTTAGGCGATATTCCTGGCGGTTCATCTATTGATGACACCTATTTTGCATTGCGAACAATAATTTCTGTATTAATAGAAAAAAAGATTATACCTATTATAATAGGAGGTAGTCAGGACTTAACTTATGCTAATTATCGTGCATACGATACAATGGCTCCAATGGTTAATATTGTTAATGTAGATAGTAATTTTGATTTAGGTGATGCTTCTGTAGAAATGAAGAATACTAGTTTTCTTGGGAAAATTATTCTAGAGCAACCTTATAATTTATTTAATTACTCTACAATAGGTTATCAAACTTATTTTAATTCTCAAGAGGAAATTGATTTAATGGAGAAGCTTTATTTTGAAGCCTATCGGTTAGGTGAAGTCACACATAATATAAATATGGTAGAGCCTGTAATGAGGGATGCACATATTGTGACTATGGATTTAAAGTCTGTTCGTGCAGCAGAAGTAGGCGCTAAGCAAAAATATTCGCCAAATGGCTTTGATGGGAAAGAGATTTGTGCAATATCTAGATATGCAGGTATAAGTAACAAAGTGTCTTCATTTGGGGTTTATGAATTTAAATCTACTAATGAGCTAGATGCAACACCAATGCTTGTCTCTCAAATGATATGGTATTTTATAGAAGGCGTTAATTGTAGAATAAATGACGACGATTATGATAATGCAAACACGCATCAAAAGTATAATGTTTTGATTGAGGATGAGGAGCTTATATTTTATAAAAGTTTAAATACAGGACGTTGGTGGATAGAAATACCTTTTTTGCCAAATGTTAATAATAAATTAAAAAAGCATACGTTATTACCATGCACACATGACGATTATATTGAGGCAAGTCATGGAAAAATGCCAGAAAGATGGTATAAAGCATATAAAAAGAACAGTTTTTAGTATATTTATCAAAAAATATTTAACATTTTCATAATCGACGAAACGTTAACTTTTAAGGACGAAGTGCGAGAAAGATAAAAAAAAAGTTGTTTTTTACAAAATATATAAATAAGTTTACTGCCTTGAAAAAACAACATATAGAATTTAACACAATAGTACAACTAAATAATTTAACCTCGAGTTTCTATGAATATTAAGAAGTTTGCTTTATTAACAGCTGTTTTAGCCCTAATGGTTAGTTGTAACTCTGGAGACAGAGGACAACTTGTAGGAGTTAAAGGAAAGAAATGGCACCCCGAAAAACCTTATGGTATGGTACTTGTTCCTGGTGGAGCATTTATAATGGGTAAGTCAGATGACGATTTAGCTGGAGTGAAAGATGCTCCAACGCGAACTGTGACAGTGAGAGCCTTTTACATGGACGAAACAGAAATCACTAATAGTGAGTATCGTCAATTTGTAGAATGGGTAAGAGATTCTACACTTAGAACTAAATTAGCAATTCTTGCTGATGAAATTGGTGAGACTCCTGGAAATGGCGGTATTGGTGAATTTGCTTTTAGCGATGCAGATCCAGATAATATGTCAGTTTACGAAAAGTATATGTATAATAACTATAGTGGTCTTGGGCCAACTGGTTATGAAGGACGAAAATTAAACCAAGAAGTTGATTTGATTTTTGATACTGCAGATTACCCAGATGAGTATTATGCTGAAGTAATGGATACAATGTATTTGCCAATAGAGGAATCTTATAATGGGCAACGTACTTGGGATGTGAAGAAATTCAAGTTTCAGTATAAATATATGGATATTCAAAAAGCGGCTAAAGACAGAAGTCTTAGACGTAAGGATGTAATTATTACTGAAGAAGTAGAAATATATCCAGATACAACAGCATGGATTAGAGATTTCTCTTATTCATATAATGAACCAATGCATAACGATTATTTCTGGCATGATGCTTACGGAGATTACCCTGTAGTTGGTGTGTCATGGAAACAAGCTAAGGCTTTCTGTCAATGGAGAACATTATATCATAACAGCTATAGAAAATCTAAAGGAAGACATTATGTTAATTCTTATAGATTACCTTCTGAAGCTGAGTGGGAATATGCCGCTAGAGGTGGTCTTCAAGGAGCAACTTATCCTTGGGGTGGACCATATGCTAAAAATGATAGAGGTTGTTTTATGGCAAACTTTAAACCTTTACGAGGAGATTATGCAGCAGATCAAGCATTGTACACTGTAGAAGCTGATGCCTATGAGCCAAATGACTTTAATTTATATAACATGGCAGGTAATGTTTCTGAATGGGTACAAGGATCTTATGACGCATCTTCATATGAATATATGGCATCATTTAATCCAAGTGTAAATAATCCTGACAATACACGTAAAGTAGTACGTGGAGGTTCTTGGAAAGATGTGGCATACTTCTTACAAGTAAGCTCTAGAGATTACGAATATGCTGATTCTGCTAGAAGTTATATCGGATTTAGAACTGTTCAAGATTATATGGGAACAGAAGTAACTAAAAATGCAGCAACTAATTAATTAACCAACTAAATAAATATTAATCTACTTAAGTACAAGATTGACTTAAAAACTAAAAAAACAAAATTATGGCACAGAAAGGAAACATTACAATCACAAATATGGTCTATGGACTGGGAGCAGCAATCGTAATTGTTGGAGCTTTATTTAAAATTCAGCATTGGCCTTATGGTTCTGAAATCTTAACTGTGGGTATGATTGTAGAAGCCTTAGTATTTACATATTCAGCATTCGAAAGACAACAATCAGATTTGGATTGGTCTTTAGTATATCCTGAATTAGCAGGAGGAATGGGATTAACTAAAAAGGCTAAAAAAGAAGAACCTAAAGATGCAGAAGGTTTATTATCTAAAAAATTAGACAACTTATTGAAAGAAGCTAAAATTGATGGAGAATTAATGGCAAGCTTAGGGTCTAGTATTAAAAACTTTGAAGGTGCTGCAAAAGGAATTAGCCCAACAGTTGATGCAATGAACGCTCAAAAGAAATACAGTGAAGAAATGTCTTTAGCTGCTGCTCAAATGGAATCATTAAATAGCCTTTACAAAGTACAAATGGAAAGCGCTAACCGTCAAGCTGTAATTAATGAAGAAGCTGTTGAAAATGCAACTAAATTAAAAGAGCAAATGCAATCATTAGCATCTAACTTATCATCATTAAATGGTGTTTACGGAGGAATGTTATCTGCAATGAACAAAAACTAATTAGTTTTTTAAACTATAATTAATATTAATTAACTACTAAAAACTAATTAAAATGGCAGGAGGAAAATTATCTGCAAGGCAGAAAATGATTAACTTAATGTACTTAGTTTTCATTGCGATGATGGCTATGAACATGTCGAAAGAAGTATTATCTGCTTTCGGTTTAATGGAAGCAAAATTTGCAAGTTCTAACTTAGCAGCAACTGATAGAAATGGAACGTTATTAGCTGATTTAGAAAGAAAGTCGGATGAAAAACCAGAAGAATTTTTGGTGCCAGCGGCAAAAGCAAAAGAAGTTAGTAATGCTTCTGAGAAACTTTATAATTACCTAGAGACTTTAAAGAATGATTTATTAAAAAAGGGAGAGTATACAATCGATCCTGAAACTGGTAAATTGCCATTTGAAGCAATGGATAAAACAGATATCTTAGATGAAGCTTGGTTTACAGGTGATAGATTTACTAAGAAAGGTGATGAGGTAATGGCTAACATTGAAGACTATAAATCTGAAATCAAAAGAATATTAGGTACAGATATTAAATACAGTAAAGCTTTAAAGAATTTTGAAGATTTATTTAGCACTGTGAAAGAAGATAATAAAGATGGAAAGAAAATAGAATGGCTAAACTATCATTTTCAAGGATTCCCAGCTATTGCATCATATACAAAGCTTACAGCTATGCAAAATGATGTAAAAGTTACTGAATCTGGTATGATGAACCTTTTCTTAGGTAATGTGCTAACAGATGCTGTATCTCTTAATAAATATCAAGCTATTGTTCTATCTGATAAATCAGCATTTTTTGCTGGTGAGAAGTTTCAAGGTAGAGTTGTTATTGGTAAATACGCAAAAGTACCACCAACAGGATTAAGTATTGGAGGTCAGGCTATCGATTTAGCTAAAGCAATTGATTCTACTGGAGCTGCTCGTTTAGATTTTAACGTAGGAGGTGTTGGAGAACATGAAATTGATGGTAAATTTACTTTTTTAGAAGATGGTAAGCCATTAGAGATAGCTATTAAAGGTAACTATGTTGTTGTACCACGTCCAAACTCTGCAACAATTTCTGCAGATAAAATGAACGTAGTATATCGTGGTGTTGTTAATCCAATGACAATTTCATTTGCAGGTGTACCTGATAATAAGGTCGTTGCTAATGGAGCTGGTTTAGTTAAAGGTTCTGGTATGGGTAAATATAATATGAAGCCTACAACAGGGAGAGAAGTTACTATTAATGTAACTGCAACTTTAGATGACGGATCAAAAGTAAGCGATAAAGCTGTGTTTAGAATTAAGGATATTCCTAAACCAACAGGTAAAATAGTTGGACAAAGTGATGGTAAATTACCAAGGAATAATGTTGAAATTGGTAGAGTTGAAGCTGTTTTAGAAGATTTTGATTTCGATTTACCATTAACCGTTACAAGTTTTAAATTCAAGGTTCCTGGTCAACCGTCTGTAACATGTTCTGGTAACAGGCTTAATGGTACAGCTAAAGGAGCATTACGTAGAGCGAAACGTGGAGCTACTGTTCAAATATTTGACATCAAATCAAGAAATAGTGGAGGACCAGCAATCAAACCTGCTACTCCAGCTGTTATTGAATTGTCTAACTAATTCAACGTTACAGTAACCCAAATTAAAATTTAAAAAGATGAATTATAAATTTTTATTATCAATTATTGCCACTGTAGGTATAACATCTAGTATGTTTTCTCAGGCAAATCTTTTAAACGCCAAAACACCTCAAGAGGTTGGTGTTAAAACAGAAGCTCAGTTAGCATTAGATAATGACAAGCCTTTAGAATATGGTTATGTTGATGATAGAGACGTCCTGTTTTCTAAAATGACTTGGGAAAAAGTTATTTTAGATGAGCGTGTAAACTTTCCATTGTATTTTCCTGTTGATACCAATAATATTGGTAAAGAAAGACGGTCATTGTATCATACATTGATTACTGCAGTGAAAAATGGAAGAATTAAGAACGTTTATAATGATTCTTATTTTACTGAAAAAAGATCAATGAAGGAACTTAAAGACATCACCACTAAAGTTGATACTTTAGATATTGGTTACGACCAGTTAAATGCTGATGGCTATGTAGATCCTGAATATATCAGAACTAGAAATATTGAAGCATTTGATGTAAGTGCTTACTTAATTAAAGGGCTTTGGTATTTTGATAAACGTCATGGTGAATTAAAGTATAGGATTCTTGGTATTGCACCAGCAGCACCAGACATTAACTTTATTGATTCAGAAGATGCAACGAATAAAATACCTAATGCATTGTTTTGGATATTCTTTCCAGAAGCAAGAGAGGTATTGCATGAAGGGCATGCATTCAATAGTAAAAATAGTGCAAAACCAATTACTTTTGATCACTTGTTAAATTCTAGACGCTTTAATGGGTACATGTACAAAGAAGAAAACGTATATGGCGATAGAGAAGTTAAAGATTATATTGCAGATAATGCTTTGATGCAATTATTAGAGTCTGATCGTATCAAGGATAAGATTCGTAATTTTGAACAAGATATGTGGTCTTACTAGGTAAAGACATAACTTATAATAAAACGCTCACTATATTTTAGTGAGCGTTTTTTATTTGCATTATTTTTACATTTATGAAAGAAGTCGATTATATCATTGTTGGTTCAGGATTAGCAAGCATTGCATTTTGTGAGCAATTAAGACGAGCAAAAAAAAAGTTTGTTGTATTCGATGATAAATCACAGCAATCTTCCAAAGTTGCTGCAGGATTATACAATCCAGTAATACTAAAACGATTTACAAAGGTATGGAATGCTAAATCTCAATTGGAGTTGGCTTTACCAAAGTATAAAGAATTAGAAAAACTCTTAAAAATAAAGTTGAATTATAAGCTACCAGTCTACAGGAAGTTTTCATCCATAAAAGAACAAAACGAGTGGTTTACCGCTTCAGACAAACCTGTTTTAAGCGACTTCTTGTCTACGAAGCTTATAAAGAATACGAATAGATTTATAGCTGCTAAATTTGGCTTTGGAGAAGTATTGCATTCGGGGAGAATACATACAAAACAATTGGTGACATCTTATTGCGAGTATCTTTTAAAAAAGAGTCAACTAATTCAAGAAGCATTTAATTATGAGTTAGTAGCTGTTCATTCGCAATACATTCAGTATAAAAATATAAAGTCCAAGTATATTGTTTTTGCTGAAGGTTATGGTTTGTCTAAAAACCCGTTTTTTAATCATTTACCATTAATAGGAACTAAAGGAGAGATGCTAACGATTAAAGCTCCAGATTTGAAGATGAATTTCATTTTAAAATCTTCGGTATTTATTGTTCCGTTAGAAGGTGATTTGTATTGGATAGGCGCAACTTACGAAAGAGAAGATAAAACACACACTATTACTAACAATGCGAGACAAGAACTTACAGATAAAGTAAAACAAATTATTACTTGTGATTTTGAAGTTGTTGAGCAAGTAGCAGGTATTCGTCCAACAATAAGAGATCGTCGACCTTTGGTTGGAGTACATCAAGAACATAAAAATGTATTTGTATTGAACGGATTAGGCACAAGAGGTGTCATGATTTCACCATATGTTGCTGAGCAATTATTTAATCACATTGAATTAAAGTCTGATTTAGATCCAGAAATAGATATTAATAGATTTTAGACTATTTTAAAATAATTATTTTTTCATTAAATTTTTATCATAACTCATAAATAAGTTTATCCAAATATTTCTTGAAAGCCTCATAATTATTGGACCAAAAGCAATTAAGGTTCCAACAATAGCTAGAAAAGCAGTAAATAAAGATGTTTCTAAAATTAAAAAGCTTACAATAAAAGTTGCAATAGCAAACGCAATACCAACACCATAACTAACATACATAGAACCGTAGAAAAATGAAGGCTCTAAACGATAGCGCGTACCACAATGAGAACAATTATCATTAATTTTTAAAACATCACGTAACACATAAGGATTTTTAGTCTGATACATGGATTCTTGATGACATTTAGGACAGGCACCAGTGAAAATACTATAAATTTTTGTGCCTTTTAACATGATATAAATTTGTTTACTTTTGCGCTTTATTAATAAAGCTCAAATTTAAACTTTATTAAGTAAACATTGTAACAAAAGTAGTAAATGCTCAATATTCATAATCTCTCTATATCATTTCAAGGCGAATTTTTATTCGAAGACATCACCTTTAAATTAAGTCCAGGAGACCGCATTGGTTTGATTGGTAAAAATGGTGCTGGAAAATCAACAATGCTTAAAATTTTATCTAAAGAGTTGGAACCAGATTCAGGCCAAATAGCAGCAGATAAAAACTTGAGTTTTGGGTTTTTAAAGCAGGATATTGATTTTGTTTTAGGAAGAACAGTTCTAGAAGAATCTTATCAAGCCTTTGAGGAGATAAAAGAATTAGAAGTCAAAATGGAGTACGTTAACACGCAACTTGCTGAACGTACAGATTATGAAAGTGAAGGCTATCATCAATTAATGATTGATCTCAATGATATTCAACATAAATACGAAATAATTGGTGGTTATAATTATCAAGGTGAAACCGAGAAAATATTGCAAGGTTTAGGGTTTAAGCGTGATGATTTTAATAAACTTACAGATACCTTTTCAGGAGGTTGGCGAATGCGAATAGAGTTAGCAAAGCTCCTGCTTCAAAATAATGATATTTTATTGCTCGATGAACCTACCAATCACTTAGATATTGAATCTATTATCTGGTTGGAAAACTTTCTTAAAAATTATTCTGGAGCTGTAGTCATAGTATCTCACGATAAAATGTTTTTAGATAATGTGACTAATCGTACTATAGAAATTTCCCTCGGAAGAATTTACGATTATCCAAAACCATATTCTAAATTTTTGGTGTTGCGTAATGAGATTAAAGCACAACAGTTAGCATCTCAAAAAAACCAACAAAAACAAATAGAGCAAACTGAAAAGCTTATTGAAAAATTTAGAGCTAAAGCGAGTAAGGCAACAATGGCACAATCACTCATCAAAAAGTTAGATAGATTGGAACGTATTGAAGTTGATGAAGATGATAATAGTGTCATGACTCTTAATTTTCCAATTTCAGTTATACCAGGAAAAGTTGTTGTAGAAGCCGAAAATATTTCAAAGAATTATGGTGATAATCATGTATTATCACATGTTGATTTAATGATAGAACGTGATACTAAAATTGCTTTTGTAGGTCAAAATGGACAAGGGAAATCTACCTTAGCAAAAATAATAGTCGGAGAACTCAATTATAATGGTGATTTAAAACTGGGTCACAATGTTCAAATTGGATATTTTGCCCAAAATCAAGCCGAATATCTTGATGGTAGTAAAACTGTTTTAGATACGATGATTGATGCTGCTAATGAAACGAATAGAAGTAAAGTTCGTGATATTTTAGGGTCATTTTTGTTTAGAGGAGATGAAGCCGAAAAGTATGTAAGAGTACTTTCAGGAGGTGAACGAAATAGATTAGCTTTAGCAAAATTAATGCTGCAACCACTAAATGTATTAGTGATGGATGAACCTACAAATCATCTTGATATTAAATCTAAAAATGTACTTAAAGAGGCGCTTAAAAAGTTTGAAGGCACACTCATATTAGTCTCTCACGACAGAGATTTCCTTCAAGGATTGCCTAATATTGTTTATGAGTTTAAAGACCAAAAAATAAAGCAATACTTAGGTGATATAGATTTTTATTTAGAACAACGTAATGTTGACAACCTACGTGAAGTAGAAAAGCGAACTGTTATTAAAGAAACGCCAAAGGAGACAAACAAGCAATCTTATGAAGATCAGAAAAAACTCAAGTCACTTAATAATAAGTTGAGCAATATAGAGTCTAAAATTAATCAACTTGAAAAAGAGATTAAAGAAGATGATATTGAGTTAGCAACTAATTATGATGCTACGGTTGCAGATGAACGTTTTTTTGATCGTTATCAAGCTAAAAAGGAGAAACTTGCCCAATTGCTTTTAGATTGGGAAACCATTCAATATGAGTTAGAAGAATTGTCTTAGTTCAAGTAAATAAGTATGCTATTTTTTTGCTATTCTTAGTATTGAAACTTAAATTCAATGTTAATTGATATATCATAATACTGTAGAATCACATTAAAGATTATGATGTGTATTGCAGCTTGATTCAGTATAGCATAACTACTAAAAATCATAAAATTACTAGTTCTAAGCTCAAAAACACTAAGTATAGCAAATTATGTAATCTGCTGATTATGAGCGATATAAATAATTATTCGATGAACGACATTGCAGTTCATCGAAAAAAATTGGCATATTAACGATATTCTGTTACATTCGTGATAGAAATGTGTCCCCTCACCAAATCTATCTATTATGAAAACCGCGAAACTAACAATGTTATTTTGTTTTGTTACCTTATTGTCCTTTGGTAATATTTCAACAAAAGAAAAAGAAGCTTTAAAAGACTTATATAACTCTACTAAAGGAGCACTTTGGAGAACCACATGGAATTTAGACAAACCTGTACTAGAATGGTATGGTGTTGTTGTAAAGGATAATAAAGTTATAGAGCTTAATTTAGAGTTTAATAATCTTAGAGGTAAAATTCCTGCATCAATTGGTGATTTGGTACATCTAAGACATGTGAACTTTTTTAGAAATAGAATCACTGGAGCAATTCCTTCTACTATTGAAAATTTAAAATCTTTACAGAGTTTAAATATTTCATTTAATATGTTGAACGAGCCTTTACCAAATGAAATAGGTGAGTTAAAATCGTTGCGACAATTAAAATTGTTCATGAATGCAATAGGAGGAGAGATTCCTTCAACAATTGGACAATTATCACATTTAAAAACATTAGAGTTATACAATAATCAACTCACAGGAGAATTACCTTCAACAATTGGTGATTTGATTAATTTAAAAGAAATGCTATTAAGTAGTAATAAACTTTCTGGGAAATTGCCATCGAGCATTTCAAATGCAAAAACTTTAGAAAAGTTAAGTGTATTTGATAACAACTTCTTTGGAATATTACCTAATTCAATTTGTAATTTAATACATCTTGAAGAGTTAGTATTGTCAAATAATGCTTTCTACGGAAATTTGCCTACAAATTTAGCAAGCCTAATAAACTTAAAAGTTTTGCTTATTGGTAATAATGATTTTAAAGGAGAGTTAGCTCTATTAAAAGGGCAACTTCCTAACTTAAAGCAATTTGATTTTGTGAATGTAAACAATCAAGGTACCATAGCTACCTTAGATGAAGAAGAAGATGACAATTAATTAATATAGAGTTTTAAATTAGTTTTAGCTCTCAGCATTTATTTGTTGAGAGTTATTTTTTTTATCAAAAAAAAGCTTTTATATTTGCAGTCCTAAAATGAATGAGTCGGCATTATGAACCGAAAGTTAAAAGCTAAGAAATTCATTTTTGTGTTTAAATCGCGGGATAGAGCAGTAGGTAGCTCGTTGGGCTCATAACCCAAAGGTCACTGGTTCGAGTCCAGTTCCCGCTACTGAGCAAGACGCATCATCTAATTTAGATGATGCGTTTTTACTTTTAGCTCCTTTACCTATTGCTATACTTGAGATAATGGCAAACACAGAATTATTTCAGAGGTTCGATATTGACGATTTTTCGGGTCAATGACTATTCCTGATGGAAACACTAGCTTTTGGACTCTAATTTTGATTTCAATACTCCCGTGTTTCAAGTAATCACTGATGTTCTGAGTTACTTCAATACATTTTTCTATTTTTTTATTCAAGTAAATAACATTGTATTAAATCATACCATTTTCGAAGTTAATTAGACCTTACGACTACGTAATCAACGATTAAATTTAATTTTGTAGCTTAGAGAGCGAGCCAAACTTAAGTATAATGAATTATTTAAGAATTATGTTAAGAGGAATAATATTACTTTTTACTATATTTTCAATTAGCACTTCAGTTGCACAGACCGAATTTATTACCACTTGGAAAACAGATAATCCTGGTCCTTCTATAGATACATCTATTAGAATACCTATAGATGGCACAGGTTATAATTTTGAGGTTGATTGGTCTTATGACGGACTTACTTTTAATGTTGAAGACACCTTTACGGACGCACAACTGGGAATTGGATACGCCGGTCATAACTATGGGGCTGGTAATGAAGGCACTTATACTGTTGCGATTCGCGGTACGTTCCCTCGTATTTATTTTAACAATAGTGGTAGTAAAGAGAAAATACTTACCATAGAACAATGGGGAAACATTGCTTGGGACTCTTTTTATAGTGCCTTTATGGGCTGTTCTAACCTTAACATTACCAATCTTTCTATTGATAATCCTGACCTCTCAAATGTTACAGACATGTCTAGAGCCTTAATGCGTTGTAATGCATTTAATGGCGATATTACGGGCTGGGATGTGAGTAGTGTTACGAATCTTTACCAGATATTTTGGCGTTCACCATTTAATCAGGATATTGGAAGTTGGGATGTGAGTAATGTGACGAATATGGACGAGATGTTTTATGACTCATCATTTAATCAGGATATTGGAAGTTGGGATGTGAGTAGTGTTACGAATATGGTCCAGATGTTTGGTGACTCATCATTTAATCAGGATATTGGAAGTTGGGATGTGAGTAATGTGACGGATATGTGGAGTATGTTTGGTGACTCATCATTTAATCAGGATATTGGAAGTTGGGATGTGAGTAATGTGACGAATATGAGTGGTATGTTTTATAATTCACCATTTAATCAGGATATTGGAAGTTGGGATGTGAGTAACGTACAAAGTATGTCTAGTATGTTTAGGATATCAGACTTTAATCAGGATATTGGAAGTTGGGATGTGAGTAATGTGACGCATATGCATAATATGTTTGTGAATTCACAATTTAATCGGGATATTGGAAGTTGGGATGTGAGTAATGTGGGGAATATGGATTCTATGTTTTCGGGTTCACCATTTAATCAGGATATTGGAAGTTGGGATGTGAGTAGCGTACAGATTATGGCTAATATGTTTATGGATTCACAATTTAATCAGGACATTGGAAGTTGGGAATTGAATAGCATATTTAGTCTGGATAATATGTTTTTTGATGGGTCGCTTTCAACAACTAATTATGATAACTTGCTTACAGGTTGGGCTAATAATGATAATTTGAACCCAAACGCTAATGCTTCAAATATGGGAGCCACCTATTGCAATGGCAATTTTGCGAGATATTACCTAATAAATTTTTTTAATTGGAATTTATCTGACGATGGAGAAGATTGTTCTACTCTTGGGATTGATGAAACAGAAAATAACAATCAGTTCTCTTTTTATCCCAATCCTTCAAATGGTCTAATACATTTTAAAGGTATTCAAGAAGAAACTAAAATTGAGATTTTTTCTATTTCGGGTAAAAAACTGTTTGAAAAAATTGTGTTTGATAATTCCGAAATTAAAATAGATTTAAATAGTGGTATTTATTTAGCCAGACTTACTTCATCTTACAAAACATCGTCCAAAAAACTAATAATAAATTAATTTGTTTTAATTTACCAAATCGTCTTTTGATGAGGTTGTTTATTCTGTTCGCAGAATGTCATTACAGAAGTTAGAAGTTTTAAAACTGAAAACCATATAAGATTGATAATTAAAATTCAGCAACTTTTAAAAAGTTGCTAACAAATTCATGTTGGTTCGATAATTGGAAGCTTTCCGCTACTACAAACCAGATACGAAAGTGTCTGGTTTTTTTGTGAATGAAATTTTAAGTTGTCTTCGTAAACTTAGTAAACATAAAAATAGATTCGAGCATCAAATCTGGTTTGTTGTGCAAGCTTTATTTTATGGTCCAATGCGTATAGCGAGTTAATCCAGTTCTTGCTATTAAGAAAGTCTCTTGATTTTTCAAGAGACTTTCTTATATTTATAGATTGTTCCTTTTAAAAACTAATGGTCTACGAAACAACAATATTGCAATATTTTGTTTCGTAGATCTCTTAATTTAAATCACCCAAAACTTCTCAATAAAACGTGTGCTTGTAAATAATACTTGCCTGTTTTATAGTTTTTCTCTTTTTGGAAATTTAAATTAATAATCTCTCCAAATCTAGTATGCTGTTCGAGGTGGTGAATAAGTGTAATAATAGCATTATAATCACCTTCTAAAGTAAATTGATACGTGCTAACGTTTATACTGTTTTTATTGATTTGATGCGGTTCTATAAAATTACTAAGCTTAATATTATTACTATCAGCATATGAATTTATCGTTTTTAATATGCTGTTTTGAATTGAATTCCCTTTTAATTGATATATGGTAAGTAAAGAATCATAATGTATCTCCTTTTGTTTTAATGAAGCGAGTTGCATTGGCATATTATCAAAAATAACAGCTTCTTTCTTTAAAGTATTATAGTCTTGTTTAGTCTTTAGTGTATTTGAAAAGGCAAATTTATACGCAATCAAAATTAGTAGTATAAAACAGCCAACAAGAATGATGTTTTTAGTTTTTTGTTTCATTTTCTATATAAATTTTAAATGAAAATAATGATGAGGATGTTGTTGTATCTTCAAAGTTTATAATCTCAATTTTATGTATCCAGTGTTTTATTTCAAGTTGAGATATCCATTCTGAAACGACAACTCTTTCAGATGAAGCTCCTGAAATGATAATAATATTGGTGTCATTTATAATTGATTTATTGGCTTTTATTTTTTTTAGTAGAGGTTGATAATTTAATTTTGATAATATGATAGATTCAGGGAGACTGCTAATAAGTTCATTCGCATAGAACGAGCTTTTAGAAGCATTACTTTTTAGTACATCTTCAACTACTTTTTGAATTTTCTGAACGTTTTCATTAAGACGAATTACTTTGTTCTTTGAAGTGTTTAGTACCTGAGTAGTTTCCTTTAATGTATTGACTTTTTCATAATAATTATTAAAGACAAAAAAGTTAATTAATAAAGCCGCAAATAAAGCCGATAATCCTATTTTAATAAATTGGATGAAGAATGTTTTTTCCTTAAAATCTCTTTGTAAATCATTTTGTATATCACCAAAAAGTGATTCTATAGCTTTCGTTTTAGTAATTAGACTTAAGGCAGAAGAAAAATTTAATAGTTCTGTAGTATTGAGACTTGTATTATTAAAGTTATAAGTCGTTTTGTTTGAACTGTGGTCAGCTAGTATATTAACTATTTGATTATTTTCTTTACTGATAATTGCATTAGACGTATGAATTTTATCTTCGGAAATTAAATGAACTAGTGATGCTATCATCAAGTTACCTAAGGAGAAATCTATAATGGATATATGATGTGATCTATAATCATTTAAAAGTTCGTCTAAATAGGTCTTTCTACAAATAGCTATATAATGAACATTCTCTTGTTTTAAAATTTCATAATAAAAATCCTCTATTTTAATATTAGGGAATGCTAGATGAGTTAATTTTAAAGTGTCTAATTCACTGTTTTCTATTTTTTTAGTGATAATATTTTCGTTATTGATTATCAAAAAAACAGGCTTGTTTTTAGGGATGTACTTAGTAGATTCAGTAAGGTTGTTAAACTGAAAACTGTGTTCAACTTCAACTTGGTTTTTCTTTTTTTTTAGTGTAATACCATAGTATAGTGGTTCTCCATTTTGTTGTGTTTGCTCAACACTATAAAAATGATTTCCAAAGGTTAAATATGATATTAATTTGTCTTTCATTAATAAATAACTGTAGGTTTAATAAATACGGTGAGTTTTGATTTTCTAGCTTCTCTAACACGTTTACTGAAGAGCCATTTTAGGATTGGAATTCTCGCTAAAAAGGGAACTCCAGAACCAGAATTATTTTTATAGTTTTCTTCTAATCCACCTAAAATAGCAATGTCTTGATCTTTCATTCGTACAACTGAAGAAAAATTACGAGAGTTTATGTCTGGTGGAGCATCATCTGCAATACGTTGTCCAAAACTAGATTGAATCACATTAATATCTAACAGGACTTGTTTGTCTCCTGTAACGTAAGGTTTAATATCTAATCCTAATTTTGCGTCAATAGGGAAGTAGTTTCGTATTTCTGAAACTTGCGGATTATCATTGCCTATAACATTTCGTTGTACTATAGCATAATATGATGTTTGACCATTAGAGAATGATGCCTTATGTCCATTTAAAGTTGCTAACTTAGGAGTGGATTTAATCTTTAAATCACCATTGGTTTCCATTGCTTTTATTGTCGCAAAAAAATTAGGAACAACTCTACCAAAATTAAAAACCGATGTGTTACTAAATCCATTAATTATCTTATTAATAGTTTGAGCTCCTAAGGTTAAATCTGTTGTTGGAAATAAACCACCTTGAGTGGTTACTGGAGCATCTCCAATTCCCCAAGAAACCCCTGCTTCTAAAGTATTGGTTGTTTGGGCTTCAACAATCATGACTTCAATTAGAATCATAGGAATTGTTTTATCAATATTTTGTATGAAACTCTTGAAGAATTCAATTCTGGCACTGGTTCCTGTGACATAAATGTTGTTTAATTCAAAATCTACTTTAAAATCTAATCCTTGTTTAATCTCTTCAGGAACAATGTCTAGAATGCTTCTTGATTCCTGATTTGTCAATTGAGCGTTTTGGTTATTATAATTTTGTGATCTGTTAAGATTAGTGCCATTGTTATAATTGGTTTGGTTTCTAAAACCTTGATCTGCCGTTACAAAATTATCTCTTACATTGTTGTTTGTTACCATAGATTCTGGATCAGACATTATGTTTACAGAGCGATGTCTGAGTGTAATAATTTCAACCTTACGAACACTTAATTGATTTGTTGTTCCAAAGAAATAAATATCACCTTCTTTTTTAAAGGTATAGCTTGTAGGTGCTGTTGTGTTTTCTTGTCGGTTAGAATTCCTGTTACTTGAAGTGGAAGAACTATTATTGTCTTCATTTGACAAATTGATAGTAACTTGAGGTTCAAATATCTTAACTAAAAGATCATCAAATGTTATAGCTTTTGTTTTTAAAGTCACATTACCAGCCTGTTCTAATGGTGATGCCATGAATATATTTAAATCAAGAGAATCTTTTGCTACTCTAATTATAGTTGAGATTGGTGTATCTATAAAGTCAACATCTAATAACTGAGCATTTTTATTTAATACCTTAAAGCTTAAATTTGGATTTAATCTGTTTT
This sequence comes from Flavobacteriales bacterium 33_180_T64, assembly GCA_002162685.1. Taxonomy (GTDB): domain Bacteria; phylum Bacteroidota; class Bacteroidia; order Flavobacteriales; family Flavobacteriaceae; genus Psychroserpens. Next base: position 9,970 of record MAAQ01000002.1, on the reverse strand, counting down.
GAAGACTTCTATTTTTACTCGTTTCATTGTTTGCCGCTATAGTATCAAAAATGTAAAAATCATCTTTGGTTTTAGTAAGCGTTAAATTATTTGCCAATGCTATTTTATCCATTGCAGTGTCAAAATCTGTTGTTTTGATATACGAGGTTATTTTTAGATTTTCCATTCCAGGCGCATACATCAAATTTTTAGCACTAGCATCCATAATGCGTTTAAAAACATCATAAAGATTGTTTCCTTTTGTATCTATTGCTATGGTTTCGTTATTTGGATTGAAATCTATAGCAAAAGGATAGGTTTTATCTTCTTGAATTGGAATATGAGGTTTAATGGATAAAATGTTACCTGTAAATTCAATATTTAAATGATATTCTTTACATAAGAACATTAAAACATTAGTTACAGTAGTAACATCAGAAAAGTTGTTAGTTATGTTAATCTGGTTCAGCTTTGGAGCGATATTAATACTAATATTATGGACATTAGATACGGCTAGTAAAAAGTTTGAAAGTGTGACTTCATTGAGATCAATATTGGCATCTAGTTTTTCAGTTAAGCCTTTATTAATAGTTGATAAACTATCTAATTGGTTTTGAATTTCTGATAAACGATCATCTATTTGAGCTTGCCCAACAGTAAAAGTTAGTAATAATATAATTAGTGATACTAATAATTTCATCTATGTTTTTGTATTAAATTAAGAGAGAATACACTTCATCAATAGAAGTAACTCCGTTTTTAACTAGGTTAATGGCATTATCTTTTAAAGTTATTATGCTTTGTTTTTTTATGTAATTATCAATTTCAAGATTGTTATTTTTTATATGTGATACCAATTCATTAGTTATGGGTATAATTTCATAGATTGCTTTTCTGCCAGAATAACCTGTATAGTAACAGGTATCACAACCAACAGGAATTGACTTCTGTTTTAGTGCTTTTGGTATCGTAAATGAACTTGGAAAATCTGTATTTTTAATAGACCTCTCTTCTTTACAGTTATCACATAATTTTCGTACTAATCGTTGAGCAACACTTACATTTAAAGTACTCGCTATAAGAAAAGAAGGAATGTCCATGTCTATTAACCTTGTGATGGTTGCCCAAGCCGAATTGGTGTGAATTGTAGACAAAACTAAGTGCCCTGTTAGTGCGGCTCTAATAGCCATGTTTGCGGTTTTAGAATCTCTAATTTCACCAACCATAATAACATCTGGATCTTGTCTTAAAAAGGTTCGGAGTGTACTGGTAAAATCAAGGCCAATATTTTCTTTCAATTGTACTTGATTTATGCCTTCAAGGGTATATTCTATAGGATCTTCAATGGTTAGGATATTTTTGTCTTCGTCGTTTAGTAATTTTAGTGTTGCATAAAGTGTGGTTGTTTTTCCTGAACCCGTTGGTCCCGATATTAGAATTATTCCGTTGGGTTTTTTTATGGTTTCTAGATAGATATTTAATTCATTAGCAGAAAACCCTAAATCACTTATATTAATATGATCTGCATCTTTGCTTAATATTCTGAGTACTAATTTTTCGCCATGAAGTATAGGTAACGAGGAGACTCTTATATCAAATTCATCAGTTGGTGTTTTTATAGTAATACGGCCATCTTGAGGTCGTCTTTTTTCTGAAATATCTAATCCAGCTTTGATTTTTAATTTATTAATAATTACTGGATATTCTTTTTTACTTATAATGAAGTATTCTTTTAGTTTTCCATCTAACCTAAACCGAACTCTGCATTTGCTTTCATAAGCTTCAAAATGAATATCACTACTGCCAATATCCTTAGCAGTGGTTAATAATTGCTCTAAAAAATCAGAGGAATAACTAAAGGCTTTCGTTTGTGAATTGTTTTTAACTCTGTAATTAGACGATAGGTATTGTTTTATGTTTTCATTAGAGTCTTTAATGAGTTGTATAGGTCTTCCTAATATAATTTGTAGCTCTTGTTTTAAAGTTTCAGAAGCATCTATAGATTTGAATGTAAGGCATGCGCCTTTATCACTAATAGGAATTATATTATATTGATAGGCTTGTTCGCTACTAATGAGTTGAGATAATTGTGCGCTTATTTTGTAATCTTCTTTTATCATAACTAAAAGGCGTATAAAGAATTAGTTATACCTAACCAAAATGCCAAATAGGATAGTCCAAAAAACAAACTTAAATAGCCCGCAAGTGGAACCGATGTAATGCTAGAGCGCTTTTTTAGAATAAGATGAATCACTAATGAAAATAGTAATGCGAAAACAAATAGTGTTAAAAATGAAATTGTTGAAAACGAGAAAATTAAACTGATAAAGAGAAACGCATCTCCAAGACCAAAAGCGTCGCTGAATTTTATTTTTAATATAAACCTTGAGTACAAAAGCACTGCTGTTAAGAGCAAAACGATAAATAGTAAATTGAGTACAATGGCTATTAGAAATAATTCGGGTAGTGTGCTGTTATAAAATAGAAAGCCACTACAAAGTGCAACTAATGGAAATAAAAACCAATAGACAAGGCGTTCCTTATAATCTTGATAAAAGATCAATCCTAATAGTAGTATTAATATGATTTTTACAATAATCATTAGTCTTTAATGAGTTGTTTTGGTCCGCCATCTTGATTGATTTCCCAAACATTATAAATGCCATCACCATCAAAATCTGTAATAGCTGTTGCTCGAGCTACAAAACTGGTGTTATCAGCATTTAAAATTTCATAAATATAGTTTGCAGTTCCATTTTCTTTAACGGTTTTTGGAGCTTCAAAATCTAATTCATATAAATCTGTTGTGTATTTTGAATACAGATAGCGATTTAATTTTTGGTTGTTTTGAATTTGTTTCAATTGCATTTGAGCTTCGATACTTTTTGCTTTTGCAACTAAGGGCATCAGGTTTGGCAAAGCGATTAACATAAAAACACCAATAATGAGAAGCACAATAAGGACTTCTTGGAGGTTAAACGCTTTTATTTTTAGTTTTAAATTCATCTTGTTTTTTTAAATAAACCCACATTCTTTTGCTTTAGAAATCAAAAGACGATCATTACCATTCTGAACTTCAAATAGGTCTTTCAAATTTCTCTTTCTATACTCTATAGCGCTTTTAGATAATGGGATAATTTTTGTAATGTCTTTCATTTGCGTCCCCTTAGATATTTCATAAAGTAATTGTCGATCGATTTTATCAAGTACAAAATCATTAGACATATTAACCCTCATTAATTGTAAAATGAATTTACTATAATAAGGTTCGTTGCTAATAACTGTAGTAATAGCATCCATGAGTTTTACAAAATCAATATCGCTTTTTATAAGAAAGCCCTCAGGGTTTAATGATTTTAGAATATTATTTAACTTATAATTATTATTATAAGACGTAAAAACAATAGTCTTTACGTTTGGGAATAATTCTTTAGTTCTAACACCAATATCTACTCCCGATAATAATTTTTTATCAAGAGAAGCAGGAATGCTAATGTCTAAGAGCAATAAATCTATAGGAATAGAATGTACCGCATTTTGAATCTCAGCATTTGCCGAATCACAGTTAGTAACAGATTTTATTTTAAAATCTAATAATCCATTAGCTTCACTTATTTGATGCAATGCATTTTCTAATACATTGATAATTAGTGGTTCGTCTTCTATAATTAAGACGTTTATTTTTTTTGCCATAGTATGTAAATAGAATAGTTATCATTAATATTTACGCTACTAATATACTTTAGGGAGTAAGAAAGCTTAAAGGTTTTTGCTTTAACATTTAAAGCAAAAACCTTCATTTTTAAAAGCTTAAAAAGTAAACATTTTTTTTGTTAAGGCATTAGATTTATCGAATGTTTTTTACCAATAATTAAACTTTTATAAATGAAAAATTTTGCCGCATACATTATTACTATACTAATAGTTTTAATGGGTTCATATATGTATGGACAAGAATTACCAGAAGTCATTCCACCTTCACCAACTGTAGCTAATTTAATGCAGTTTGAAGAAGTGCCAGTAAGTTATTATACGGGTCAGCCTAATATTTCTATTCCAATTTATAGTAAGTCTATAAATAGTGAACTAGGAATCAATATTGCCTTAAGTTATAATACCCAAGGTATTAAAATAAACAGTCGTTCCAGTTGGTCAGGAACAGGTTGGTCATTGTTTGCTGGAGGTACAATATCAAGAACAGTTAGAGGTGTTCCAGATGAGAGTGCTAATAATTTAGCAAAAGGCGTATTGCATTTAGATAATTATTGGGATTATGAAACACTTCCAGATTCACTCAAATTAAAATACAATTGGAGAGCTGTTGGTAGTAGCACAAATAAGAATGATACAGATGTAGATTTGTATCAGTTTAATTTTTTAAACTATTCTGGACGATTTATTATTGTAAAAGAAGGCGGTAATCTTGTTCCAAAATTAATTTCTAAAAGCCAAAATTTTAAGATTGAGTTTGTCCATAATTCATACATCATGAGTAGTTTTATTATTACAGACGCAAATGGATACAAGTATACTTTTGATATTATAGAGAGTACGACTTCAACTCCAGTAACAGGATCTGAATCACAAGAAGGTGTTCAAACAATTCCGTCTTCTGGAGCAAGTGCTGATTATATAGCAAATTCGGCATGGCATTTATCGAGCATAAAAGCAAGTAACGATGTTGTTTTAGCAACTTTTAATTATAATGATGTATCGGAAGATTATTTGGTTTCGGTTAATAGGTCTTATAATGATATTATAGAGGTTGATGGTTTAACTATAGCTCAATTATTATCAAATCCATATAATTTAGGGCAACTAAAACCAAAATCGACACTTAGTTATTTTTCTACAAGTACAGTTACTAAAAAAATATCAAATATTGTCTTTAGAGATTCAACTAAAGTGTTTTTTGATATATCAGCAAGCTCACATCCAGAAACAGGAGGTGCAGTATTAAATACAATTAGAATTGTTGATGCAAAAGACCCAATGAATATAATAGAGAACAAACGTTTTGAGTTTGATTATACAGATCCATTAATATCAAATCCTTCACGTTTATGGTTATATGGTATAACAGAAACCGCAAATGGAACACATCAGGATTATAAGTTAGAGTATTATAATGAAGAGAATCTAGCAGAATTTGATTCAATAGAAACAGACCCTTGGGGTTATGATAGCGGTATTGGCTCAACGACAATTAATTGTGGCACGAATTCAACGTTTAGCGGACATAAAATAGAAACGGGATTATTAACTTCAATAGAGTATCCAACAGGTGGTGTGAAAGAATTTGTGTTTGAGCATAATTCGTATTCCTATATCGGAGATCAAATTATAGATGATGACAACTATATGATTAACCCAAACAATTCAACAGTATATCATGAATATGGAAATTTCAGTCATCAAAATCAACCAGCAGGTAGTGTGTTTTTAGTAGATACCATTACACTTGACTTTGAACAAGATGTTTATATAAGCTCAAATATTACGAGTAGTAATTTTCCAGAAGATTATAGATTGGAACTTGTAAGTAATAATCTAAGCTATAGTGGATTGATAGAAATGGGAGAAAGCTGTAGGATTGTGAAAAATGTCCCAGCAGGAACATATCAATTAAACTTAAGAGTTGTAGATTTAAATATAGGTCATAACATTGTTGTAACAACTATAGTAGATTATCTTGATGGGAATAGTAATCCAGCTGTTGAGATGATAGGTGGCGGTGTACGAATAAAAGATATCATTTTTAAAAATAATAGTTCAGCGAGTACTTATGAGAAAAAAATCACTTATGAGTACCCTAATGAACAAATCTCAGGAGGACTCAATAATCTTGCAACGTCATCTGGGACTATTGATTCAAAACAAGATCGTTTGGAGAGAAATTATACTCATAATGTTACTAAACGATTATTTAATTTACCTGTAAATAATCCAGGTGGTTTTCTTCCTAGAGTAATACAATATAAGGTTAGAGAAAAAGGCGTCAATGTCGAGTTATCTCAGGGCTCATATGTTGGGTATCGCCATGTAAAAGTTTCTGAGGAGAATAATGGTTATAGTACCTATAGTTATACCTCTGCTTATGATTACCCAAGCGCTTCAAGTTCATTTTTGCTTCCGCATTCATCGCCTAGGGAAAACTTAGACTATAAAAGAGGATTATTGTTAGAACAAAAAGTTTATGATAACAGTTCTCCAGCTAGAATTTTAAAGAAGGTGAGTAATCTAGATGCTACTGGTCTTCCTAATTATTATTATGATAAGGAATTTATTTCTAAATCAAGATATGCTTATAAACAAGATGGTTGTGAGTATATGCAATTTTATGATCGTTATGAAGATTTTAGAGATACACAGCCAACACCGGGATTAGTTCCATTATGCAATGGTGGTTTATGTATTCCAACTACGTCCTTTAATAACTGTGGCGGAGCGATTTCACAAATACCAACCGATTTTGAATCGGGATGGGCTCAGTTACTAGGAACAACCACAACAGCGTATTTCTATGATGGGAGTACTGTAAGTACAAAAGAAAGTCGACAAGAATTTGAATACAATTATGACAACTATCAAATAAGTGTTCAAGACAGCTATTTTGATGAGTTAGGGGCATCTCAACATCTCAAAACCCAGTATTATTATCCAACAGGAACATCTCCTATTGTAACTAAGTTAATTGCTTTAAATAAACTCAATACTGTATTAGAAACCCGAACTTTCAGAAACGGAACACTACTTGGTAAGACGCAAAATATTTATGATGAATTTGCAATCAATCAACTTTTACCACAAGACATACAGGTGAGTAAAGGGAGTAGTGCTTTAGAGTCTCGGATAGAATTTAAAAGATATGATACCTATGGGAACCCTTTAGAGGTTAATAAAGTAGACGGGATTCCTATAAGTTACATTTGGGGTTATGATAATATGTACCCTGTTGCAAAGCTAGTTGGTGTTAGTTTTTCTGAAATTGAAACACATTTAGGTACTAATTTTAATGCAGGTTCTGGAGCGCTTACAGCCCAGCAAATAACGACATTGAAATCTAATTTTCTAGCAGCTCAAATATCAACTTACGAATATGATACTATGGTTGGAATAACCAAAATGACCGATGCTAGAGGTTATTTTATGACCTATCACTATGATGAATTTAATAGACTCATACATGTTAAGGATAAGGATGGGAATATTTTAAGTGAAAACGAGTACAATTACAAAAACCAATACTAAATCATGCATCATATTATGAAAACATCACTAATTACATTAGCCTTTGCTTTAGTGTCATCTTTAGTATTGGCACAAACAACAACAGAAAACTACGTAAAATCGACCACGTATAAAGTCCCTGTATCCAATCAAACAGAGATAAGTGCGTTAATTGATGACGACAAAGTAGAAAGCATTACCTATTTGGATGGCTTAGGGCGTCCAAAAGGAAGTATCGCCAAACAGGCAGGAGGGAATAAGGAAAATATAGTAACGCCAATAGTCTATGATAATTTAGGACGACAAATTTTTGAGTACTTACCAGTAACAACAACATATACAGGGACTAGTGCTTTTAATTTCACAGGCAATACAGGTCTTATTTTAAGTCAAGAGAGTCACTATTATGCAAAATATCCAGACGAGAACTGGACGAGTTCCTCTAATGTGAATGCCTATTCAGAGAAACACTTTGAAGCGTCACCATTAAATCGCATCTTAGAACAAGGCGCTCCAGGTGATGCATGGCGATTAGATCCAAACTCAGATACCGATCATACCATTAAGTTTGATTACCAGTTAAACACAAGTGTTGATGAAGTAGATGCTTTTAAAGTAATTTTTCCAACCTTAAATACCGAAACCCCACAATTATACTATCAAGGGGAATTTACACCTGGCGAGCTTTATAAAAGCATAACAAAGGATGAGAATTGGGAACCAGGTCAAATATATCCTAGATCGCATACAACTGAAGAGTATAAAAATTCTTTAGGCCAAGTGATTTTAAAACGAACGTTTATTAAAGACACAAATCATGATACGTACTATGTATATGATGATTTTGGGAATCTAACTTATGTATTATCACCAAAAGGTACAGGTCTGATATTAGTGTCTGAGCGCTATAAAACGTTTACAGATAATATAAAACATACAAGTTTTGTTCCCTTAGACAAATTTGGTAATCCAAGTACTGGAGGTAGTGGCAATGCTAATGTAATTATAGATGCTACTGCCAATACAATTACTGTAGATTTTAATATGAGTTTTAATTCGAGTATTGATCTTAAAAATGGGGCCATTTTTTTATTGAGCAAATCTATGCCAGATATGATTATAGGAACCATAGATAATGGTAATTATACAGTCTCTATTCAAGATAACTTTTTATATATCGTAGGAAGTGGATCTGTTTCAGGAGTGGTTGAGAATATCACTGCTAGTTTACCAGCATATTCTATTAGTACTACAGCACTTGAAGATTTATGCTACCAGTATCATTATGATGTAAGAAACCGACTTATAGAAAAGAAAATCCCACAAAAAGGCTGGGAATATATCGTGTATGATAAGTTAGACAGACCAATTTTAACTCAAGATGCTTTGCAACGTTCTAAAATAATACCAGAATGGTCATTTACCAAATACGATCAATTTGATCGTGTGGCTTATACAGGGATTTATAGTACCTCAAATTTTAGATCAGGTATACAAGGGACTAGTGATAATCAAACACAAATCTCAGTAGCATCAGCAACACATCCTAGTACCATTGATGGCACCTCAGTATATTATACAAATAATGTATACCCAACATTAAATCTAGCCTTACACACGGTTAGTTATTATGATAGTTATAATGCAACCTTAAGCACCGCATTTCCAGATCCTACAACTGTATTTAATGTATTAACAAATTCAGAAACCAAATCTCTAGCAACAGGAAGTTTAGTACGTGTGTTAGAGACTAACGATTGGATTACCTCTGTAAGTTATTATGATGAAAAGGCGCAACCTATTTATATGGGAAGTGAAAACAGCTATCTTAATACAACAGATATCATTAAAAGCGAACTTGATTTTATAGGAACTCTAACAAAAACCGAAAGCCATCATACTAGAAATAGTACAACAATAATTGTCACCGACAGATTTACTTATGATCATGCCAATAGACTACTCACCCAAAAACAACAAATTACAGGTGAGCCTGAAACACTTATTGTAAAAAATGAATATGATGAGTTTGGACAATTAAAGACAAAAGCTATTGGTGCTAGTGAAACTTCACCATTACAACGTGTAGATTACACCTATAATGTTAGAGGTTGGCTTACACAAATTAATGATCCTGAGTCTATAGCTAACGACTTGTTTAGTTTTAAAATTAATTATAATACCACGAGTCTAGGTTTAAATAACGAGGCTTTATACAATGGTAATATTAGTGAAACGATTTGGAAAACAGCCAACGACCCAAGTGCAACTATTAGAGGGTATGCTTATGAGTATGATGCTCTAAATAGAATTACCTCTGGTAATATGGCTATAGATACAGGCGCAGGATATACCCAGGCTAGTGGGTATCATCTTAACGGACTTCAGTATGATAAAAATGGAAATATAGAATCATTGATGCGTACAGGAGCAACCAATCTATTTGATAATCTTATTTACACCTATAATGGCAATCAGTTAGAACAGGTTAGCGATTTAGTTACCAATCAACAAACCGAAGGTTTTATAGATGGAAATACCGTAGGTAATGATTATGTGTATGATGTAAATGGTAATATGACTGTCGATAAGAATAAAGATATCACAGCGATTACATACAATCATTTAAATTTACCAACTGAGGTTGAATTTAATAACTCTAGTATAGAGATAATTAATTATATTTACGACGCAACAGGTGTAAAACTAGAAAAAGTGGTTAACGATAAAGGTAACATAACAAATACCGAATATGCAGGCA
>MAAQ01000009.1 GCA_002162685.1 Flavobacteriales bacterium 33_180_T64 | reverse complement strand
TTTTACCAATACCAACACCAGCTCCAATAGCTGCTAAACCAGCTCCAATAGCTGCAATTCCAGTAATAGTCATAGTTATAAAATTTAAATTAATTAATGATGTTCTTCTTCAGTTGCCATGCCAAAATAAAGGGCTGACAAAATTGTAAATATATATGCTTGAATTGCTGTAACAATAATCTCAATGATTGTAATAAATAATGAGAATGCCACAGATACTGGTGCAATTGCAACAGATTTAAATACAAATATTAATGACATTAATGCTAATATGATTACGTGTCCTGCGGTAATATTTGCAAACAAACGAATCATTAACGAAATTGGTTTTACAAACATTCCGATAATCTCAATTGGCATTAAAAATATTTTCATTGGTACAGGTACTCCCGGCATCCAAAAAATATGTTTCCAGTAATTTTTATTACCACTAACTGTTGTGATAATAAATGTGAAAACTGCTAGGGTCGCTGTAAAGGCAATATTTCCACTTAAATTAGCCCCATTTAAGATGGGTATTAATCCGAAAATATTGTTAATCCAAATAAAGAAAAAGATTGTTAGTAAGTACGGCATATACTTTTTGTACTTATGCTCTCCTATCATTGGTCGACCTATTTCATCTCGAACAAAAACAATTAGCGGTTCCATAAATCCTGCTATTCCTGTTGGAACGCCATCTTCAGATTTCTTATAGCTTCTCGCTGTTGTTAAAAATATAAACAACAATAAAGCAACTGACACCCACATCATAAATACATTTCTAGTAATAGAAAAGTCTAAAGGTTTCGATGCGTTAGTCGGGTGATGCGCTTCATCAAACACAACAGCAGTTGCATCAGCATCTAGTTGGTATATCTTTTCGTGAAGTTTTACGAATTTCCCACCGTTCTTTTCAACAATGGTATGTCCTTCATCATCATGATGAAAGGCGCTAGACATAAAGGTCGTTAATCCATTGTCTGTCCAAAGAATAATAGGTAAAGATAGAGAAATTGGTTTTTCATTCCAATCTAAGACATGAAATTCATGTGCATCTTTAACGTGATGCAAAATCATCTCTTTAGGATTGAACTCTTTTTCCTTACCGTTCTCGGTGTTTTCTGAGGCAGATCCAGCAAATGAAATTGCTAAAAATAGTGCAGAAAATAATACGTTTTTAAAGGTGCTTAATGTCATTCTGTATTGCTTAAAAATACCCTACTTTAAATTCGGTGCAAATGTACAGACATTATATAGAATGGACAAACTATATTCAACTATTATTTGAGGTCTCATTTTTAAAGCGCCTACTTCCTTTTCATCGTACTATTTTTGAAGAAACTTTGTAAGGGAGTAAACTTCGAAAAATAAAAATAAAAAATAAGGAATGAAGAAGTTAAACACGTCTGGTTGTTTATTTTCCAATTCTGACAATAATACTGGGAGCAAAAACAAAATGGCCAATATCATTTTTAAAAATGTAGCAATCATAAAGATGTTAAAGATAGCTTTACTTCCCTTTGAAAATTTATAATTTATGACTGAGATTAGTAATAGGGTTACCACAAAGTGAAATACATAAATTTGCCAAATTGGAATGATAAGCACCATTTCCTGAACCAAATAGGACACCAAATAAACATGAATACCAAACACTATTGCCGTGAAAATTAAGGCCTGAACTAAAAAAGAAAGTTGTCTTGATTTGAACTCTGTATTCATACTAATTATCTTTTGAAGCTGCAATAATACGTCTAATTACAAAGACTATCGACAATATTACAGATGATAATGAAATTATTAGGGTGTATAAATCGTGTTCATTGGGGAATCTTTCATCGAGTTTAACACCAATAAAAGTTCCCAATCCAATAATAGCAAGCATTTGTATAACTAATCCTGAAAATCGTGAATAGCTATTAAGCGGTTTGCTCTTTGTCTGATCTTTGGATTGTAGTTTGTTGTCCCGCACCTTTATTTAATTCTTTTAAAGCACCTTTCATTGCACATGTTGCATTAAAAGTGGCTCCAGGTTCTACAGCAAGCTTGCCAACCTCAACCTCACCTTCTACGTGTGCTGATGATTTTAATGTTAGTGTGTCTGATAATAATAATTTTCCAGAAAATTTCCCTTCGATATCAGCGTTAGCGCTTTTTAAAGTGCCATTAATTACGCCCGTCTTTCCAACGACTACTTTTCCTGGTGTTTTTATATTACCTTGAACGGTCCCTTCAATTCTAAAATCACCATCACTAATGATGTCGCCAGTAATAGTTGTCCCCTGAGCTATACTATTCTGTTGTGCGTATGTTTCTGTTGCCATCTTTCCTTTTTTTTGTTCTGAAAACATTGGTCTAAACTTTTATTGAGATTCTATATATTCTGTCAAATTTTTATGCAATTGAATGATCTGATAATTCGGGGATGAAATTGCAAAGAACGGTCGGATAATTTTATGCTTATTATCTTCCAATATTTCTGCAAATCCAGAAGCTCCATCAATACTTTTTAAACCATGAACCACCACGAATTTTGTGGTACTATTATAAACATCTATAGAGGACGTAAGGTCGAAATAATTAACCTTCGCTAAAGCATCATTCAACTTTTTAACAAATTCATTAATTTCATCGTCTGCATTGGTATCGAATTGATAGATGACATTGAAGTTCTTAGCTAAATCATTTGATACAAACTCTTTTTTCGATAAAAGAGGAACAACAGACTGTAATATTTCTTGCGCCTTTTTTCCTTCATCGGTGTTCGGATAATTTAATGCAATATAGTTTATACCTTCTTTATAGGCCTCAAAACCATGGAGTCTTCCTCTAGCTGAAGCTTTTAAAATTTCAAATTTAGGAACCATGATATCACCTTCAAATTGCGTGATATTAACTTCACAAGCCTGTATTACGGTCGTATACTCTTGATTTGTAAACTGACTATATAACTGTTCATAAATGCTTTCTGGACTATTTTCATCTTTAGCAAACTCCGATTTAGGATTTCTTAAGATTTCCGCATAGCGTGATTCAGAATAATTAGTAATAATATCAGTTTTAACAATCTCTGCTTCGTCTTCCAATTGTAATTCTATATAAATTTTATACAAATTATATTTAGAAGGTAAGATCAAACGTTCTTCAGGACTATTATTTAATAATTTTTGAAGTTTGTCTTTTGCCAGCTCATATTCTTTAAACTTTTCCTTATAAATTGACCCTAATTGATAATAGGCAAAGTTTCTCTCTTTCGCTATACTGTCAATAACTTTTTGGTCTGAAGGAATTTTAGCGATATAAAACTCAGCATCATATCGCTCTTCATCTGTGGCATCAACAGCTATATCAACAGTATCCGAATTGGCTATACCTGCTCTAGTATCTGAAAGTCTCCAATTATCTTGCAAAGCTCTATTTCCCCATATTTTGACAAATTCGTTCTTTCCATAAGCTACCGTCGTAGGATTATAGAAATAAAAGCTTCCTTTATTGTTTTTTGCATTTGGATTGGCTCTAGAACTAATACCTTTACTTGAAGGATTTTTATTAGATACGATGCCAGCGGATTGTTGTTCCGCTTTTTCATCCTTCAACTTTTTTGCTTCTTCTTTGGCTTTAATAGCCTCAATATACTTGGTGAAAACATCAAGTCTTTCTGTATCAGATAAACTCACTAAGTTTAATATGCTATCATTTGACTGTGCAATGGTTTCGTAATAAATAACATCATCGAGATTATCTCTCTTTCTTTTTATTATACGATACGGCTTAGAATTAAGTGTGAGGTTTGTCATTGTGCTGTCATAATAAGCACCAGCCGTTCTATAGTTAGCGTCATCAAAACTCATATTTCCCAATATTGTATAGTTATACGCTTTGAGTTGTTTATCTGGACTATTCGTTCTAAGAGATTTATTATAATAGTTTTCAGCTATGGTATCTGACTCATTTGTGCGATGGAATTCTGCAATTTGATAATAAATTTTATCTAAAAATGGACGATTCTCTCTGTTTTCCTCTAAATCTGTTAAGTACTCTAAAAACTCCAATTTATTTCCGTTTTCAAAATCGAAATTATTAGCCTTTGCTAAATGAGCATTAATATAATAGGCTCTTGGAACCTTTCTGTGCAAATCTATAACCTTGTCAAATGCTATATTGGCACTGTCTTTATCACCAAATTCATTATAGAGTTGACCTCTAATATAATTATAACGCGCTATTTCATTATTCTTTTTAGTTGTGCTTGCAGCAATCTCTAACTGTGTAAGTGCGCTATCCTTTGCTTTAATATTTATATAAGCCTGAGCAAGCATTGACGTAGCATCTGCCAGATCTTGATCTTCCAATTCTTCTTGATCTAAAAGACGCTTTAAATTTTTAATAGCTAATTCATTATTCTCTAGTCTTATATTGGCCTTTTCTCTCCAAACTTTAGCTGTATTAATTTTATCACTTGCAGGATACTTATAGAGAATATAGTTAAATGCTTCAAGCGCAGGAATAAAGCGTTGATCAAAATATCTAGCTTTTCCCAAAAGCAAATACGCTTCATCAATTTGAGGATTATGCTCTTTCCCTTGAATATTCATTCCGTGTTTTTGAACGGCCTTAATAGCCTTTTCCTCCGCACGTTCAAAATCTTGATTTTCAGATTGTCCTGGCAATAAAACGTCATCCTTTATTTCCATGCGTTCAACCTGAAGTAAATCCCAGTAATTATCTGTAAAAGCGTTGTCAACAGTTGCTCTACCTTGTTCTAAAGCTATTTCTCCATTATAGAGAATGTTGTACTTCGTTCCTAATGCATGAAAATTTCGATTAATAAATGTATCTTTTTTACGTGAACAGCTGGTTATAAAAAGTGCTCCGCAAAATAAAAGAATTAGGATTCTAAAAGAGGTCTTCAACGTTGGTTGTATTTGGTTCATAGTATAACTAAAAACTACAGCATATATTATACAGTGCTGTAAAAATAAGCATCTTTTTGAATTAACGAGAATAAATAAGCGACTTTTAGACGGCCTCAGTACCAGCGAAATGCACTTCAAGTTCTTTTAACGTAGCTGTACTGGTAGCTAGGTCTTTAACTACCTCGCCTTTTTCAAGTACTACAATGCGTTCACAAACATCAGTAACATGCGACAAATCGTGACTTGAAATAAGTACCGTAACCCCATGTTTTTCGGCCAAATCTTTGATGATTTGTTTTAAGCGAATTTGAGTAGTGGGATCTAGATTTGCAAAGGGTTCATCGAGAATAATCACTTCTGGATTTCCAATAAGAGCGGCAACTATTCCTGCTTTTTTCTGATTACCTTTACTCAGATCTCTAAGGTATTTTTTCTTTCCTAATATTTCATCATGAAAGAAATCTTCAAATTGTGCTACTAGAGCATCAACATCAGATTTGCTTTGCCCTCGAAGTTCACCAATAAAATAGAAATATTCTTCAGCTGTTAAATATCCAATTAAGAAGCTTTCATCGATAAAAGATGAGGTGAATGGCTTCCAATCTTCGCTTTCATGCACTAAAATATTGTTGTTTTTTATATGGCCTGTTGTGGGTTGAATTAAATCTAATAATAAACTGAAATACGTCGTTTTTCCGGCTCCATTATTACCAACTAGACCAAAACTTTGGCCTTTTGGAATATCTAAATGCTCAATATTTAATACGATATCGTCATTATATTTTTTTGAAAGATTTGATGTAATTATCATGGTTGATTTGTATTAAAATTGAATTATTTTTTCTCTGCAAAAGCAGCTATTGTTTTATATTTTCCTTTTTGATAAATGTGCTCTATTTTATTTAGGAAAAAGTTTTTAAATACAATTCCTAAAGCTCCAGATAATGCCAATGCAATAAGACCTGCATTAAAGCTAATAAATTGGTAAGGGATAAAAAATATTATTATTGGTAAAACCATTTTGGGTAATGCAATAAGTAATTGAGTAGGATTAAACCCATTCGTATTGCTAAAGGCTTTTGCTTTTGAATTTAGTTCTATTGGCACTCTATTTAAGGCACCTCCAAATAAGGTGATAAATGTATTCAGTCCAATATTAAACATTGCTCCAGCGGCTATTATTAGATAAATATCCCATCCAAAGTAGATGTATGGCGTGCTTAGAATAAATGCAATTATGACCGCAAACACCATTAAATACCATTTTGATTCTAAATACTGACGGTAAGGTATGTTTTGACTCATTAACATTTTGTAATATTCACTATCCCATGAGGGCACGAGCTGTCCAAAACTCAATAAAAATCCACCAGTAATAAATATAGCAGCAAAGGCTAAAAGATAAGGCATTCTTTCTATATACATACTTTGAGTAAAAAAGAACAATCCATAAAACAAGAAAAAGAATGACATCATTACCACCTGTTTTGGTCTCGCATTACGTGTAATCATTTTTATATCATTTTTCAAGAAAGGAGCAACACTTCCAAAGCGATCCATCCAAGATAAATCAGTAGCACGCGCCTCTTTTATTTTTTTAGAAATTGTACCATCTAAGTAAAACCCTTTTCTGATAAAATCAAAATTGACTTTATATAATCCTATCATTAGTAACAAAGGAATAAGTGCCAAATAAGGTTGATTGTATAACCCATTAAATAGTATTCCAAACGGTTCAGTAACATCAAAAATGTTAAAATATCTCAATGCAACAATTACTGTCACTACAGATGCAATGCCATAAAATACGGTATTACTTTTATTGATTAAAAAATTTAGAAAGTTTATGGACATGTTAATGCACATGATAGCGAAAAACCACAAAATGACATTAATTGCAGGGTATCCTTGAAATAATAATACAATGGTAAAAGGAAGGAGCAAAAAAAGTGAAATAAAATTAAAAAACGAAAGGATTGTTTTTCCTAATAAATAGTGAATAATAGAATTTCGTTTTATAGGGATTATCATCAATGGTTTGATATTCATTACAGGAAGTTGCTGCATAAAATACCGAATCATTAGCTCAAATAGTATCCAATAGATTAAATAATTGTTTACCATGACTATAGGGTCAATATCCGGAAATATTTTTTTAAGACCAAAAAACATAACGCCTCCAATAAAAATTGCTATACCTCCAAAGTATAAAACTGCCAGAAAAAGTAAAATTTTAATAGCGAGTCCTTTTTGAAAATAAGAGGCTCTAGTAAACTGTTTCCATTCTAAGCTTAAAAAACGTCTAATCATAATTTTTGGTTGTGTTACAAAGGTTAGTAATATTAATACACTTTTTGTTACAAACAAAACCTAAATCCTATCTATGTTTCTTATTTTTGTTAAAAATTATTTAGATGTCACAATTTCACAAACTCGCAATAAAAGATATTCATAGAGAAACGGAGAAAGCAGTAACCGTTAGTTTTGAAGTTCCACAAGATTTAAAAGATGCTTTTAAATTTATGGCTGGACAATATATCACCTTAAGAACTCATATTGATGGACATGAAATAAGACGGGATTATTCGTTATGTGCATCCCCAAAAAGTGGAGATCTTAAAATTGCAATTAAGGAAGTAAAGGATGGCACATTTTCATCTTACGCAAATAATAGTTTACAAGTTGGTGATGGTTTGGAAGTTGCGCCTCCAAAAGGACGTTTTATTTTTGAACCCAATGATTCTAAAACTAAAAACATCGCAGTTTTTGCCGCTGGTAGTGGTATTACTCCTGTTTTAAGTATTGTAAAATGTGCTTTAGAAGAAGAAATATATAGTAAAGTTATCTTGGTGTATGGCAATAAGTCTACCAAAGACACGATGTTCTTAAATGAACTATTAGAACTTCAACACCAGTACAGCGAGCGTTTATCGATAAAATTTGTGTTTAGTCAAGCTCAAGAAAATGATGCTGTTTTTGGACGTATTGAAAAAAGCACGGTCAATTTAGTTGTAAAAAATGAACACAAACATATTACCATTGATGCGTTTTTTCTATGCGGACCGGAAGGCATGATACATACCGTGAAAAATGTGTTAGCTGAACATAATGTAGACGAAAGCTCAATTCACTTCGAATTGTTTAAAGCCGCGAAACCTGCTGAGATAAATGAGGAGTCTACTGCAAGTGGAAATACAAAGATTACTGTGATTGTAGATGAGGAAGAAACCGAATTTGAAATGTCTCAAAAACAATCAATTCTTGAAGCCGCTTTAGATGAAGACGTTGATGCACCTTATTCTTGTCAAGGAGGAATATGCAGTAGTTGTATTGCGCGTTTGAAAGAAGGTGAAGCTACGATGCGACAAAATAATATCTTAACAGATAATGAGCTTGCCGAAGGTTTAATTTTAACTTGCCAAGCACATCCAACAACGCCTACGATTGTAGTTGATTACGATGATGTCTAAATTACTTTTTATCTGGTTTTACCACATGTAATCATATAAACGTTTAATGCTCATTCTTGTTGAATTTACATGAGAGCAAAACTAAGATATTATTCATTGAGAGTATCTAAAAACACTTAATCAGGTCTTACTCTTAGGGGTAAGTCTTTTTTATTAAAGTAGTTTATTTACTTTATTAATTATCTGCTCCGGAGTTATCGTTTTGATAGCATTTTGATAGCCTTCAGGATAGGTCTTCCCATAAACAGAAGTTGGAATCTTTTGGTATAAATCTCTATTGGCTAATAAGCCATTTGTGACATCTTGATTAAACGGATAAAATCCCGCAAATGGATGTGTAACTCCCCAAATCGTTAGTGTGTTTACACCATGCATTGCCGCTAAATGTGCATTTCCAGAATCCATCGATATCATAAGGCTTAAATTGCCTATGACATCTAGTTCTTCCTCAAAAGACAATTTTCCAGTAACATTCGTGACATTCTCGAATTTTTCTTCAAACACATCTAATGCAAGTTGTTCCGTTTTACCTCCTCCAAATAATATCACATGATGGGATGTTGAAAGCGTTTCAATTACTTGTTCCATTAAAACTAACGGATACATTTTACCTTCATGGGCAGCAAAAGGAGCAATACCAATTCGCTTTTCTTCAGAATTTCCAATTAATGATTCAATGCTTTCATTAAATGAATGCGGGCTCGGAAAAGAAGGGTTACTTAAATTTATTTTAAACCCAAGCGCTTCGAATACATCAGCATATCGTTGATGTGTCGACTTTAATTGTGAAAATGTCTTTCCGCTAATTAGTGCTTTTTTCTCAATTCTACCTTTATTTATTTGGGCCCATTTTGACCCTTTTAAAAAACGCTTTAAGATTTGACTTCGTAAAACATTATGCAAATCAGCTACCGCATCTATATTAAGCTTTTTTATTGCTTTTGATAATTTATAAAGTCCGAGTATTCCTTTATGTGTATTTTTAAGGTCTGCAGTAAAAACAGAAACTCCTGCGAGGTCTCTGAATATTGGAATGAAAAATTCTCGGGTGAGAACAGTAATTTTTATATCAGGATTTTGTTCTATAAATGCCCTTAACACAGGAACCGTCATTGCTACGTCTCCCATTGCTGATAAGCGAATAACAAGAATATGTTTTATGGTTTTTGGCATCTCGATTAGTCTCGAGTAAAATTATTTTTGGGAACGTAGAACTGGATTTAACTCATCATCATTGTACATCTTCATTTGCTTATACACTTTCATATATTTATCACCACTTTTAATATCCTCAAGAAGTGTATCAATTGCCGTTGATAAATCTGAACGTTGATCCAACAAAACATTGAGTTTAGATTGACAGGCTGATCTATGATTTTCCGAAGCATCAGTTCTAGTTGCTTCTTCATTCATATGGTAAACTTTCAATGCTAAAATAGAAAGCCTATCGATTCCCCAAGCTGGACTTTCGGTATTAATTGTAGCATTAGATTTAGAAGAAATATCCTTGTATTCATCTAGAAAATAACTATCAATGTACTCAACCATATCAGTTCTATCTTGATTAGAAGCATCTATTTGACGTTTCAATTTTAAAGCTGCAATAGGATCTATTTGAGGATCGCGGATTATATCTTCATAATGCCATTGAACCGTATCAATCCAACATTTACGATATAATAAATGGGCTAATAAGTTGGCCTCTTTATCATAAGCATTGCTGAAATCTTGGTCCACAGTATTTATAACGTGGTATTTCTCAATTACGTCTTGAAATATTTTATTAGCTTTTTCTGAAAACATGATCAATAAATTTATTCAACAAATATAGCTCTATTTAATTAACTTTACCATTCAAAACAAATAGCTTTATCCATATGAAGGTTCATAATTTATCTCTGCAAAATTCTATATTAAATACCTTTATTTCGGAAATAAGAAATGTGTCTATTCAAAAAGACAGCATGCGTTTTAGACGTAATATTGAAAGAATTGGTGAGATATTAGGTTACGAGATGAGCAAGGTTCTACACTATAATTCTACGAATATTGAAACCCCTTTAGGCCTTTGCAACATTAACATGTTAAATAACGATATTGTTTTATGTTCTATTTTGAGGGCTGGAGTTCCATTACATAATGGGCTATTGAATTATTTCGACAATGCCGAAAATGCTTTTATTTCAGCTTATAGGCAGCATAAAGAAAACCCTGATAGTTTTGACATTGTTGTAGAATACTTGGCTTGCCCAAGTTTGGAAAATAAGACATTAATTTTGGCAGATCCAATGCTAGCTACTGGTCAATCTATGGTGGCAACTTTTGAAGCATTGAAACCTTTTGGAACTCCAAAAGAAGTTCATCTAGTTAGTGTTATTGGCGCTCAAAAAGGTGTTGATTATATCAATACGCATTTTTCAATTGATTCACATTTATGGATTGCTGCAATTGATAAAGACCTAAGTAGCAATGGTTATATTATTCCTGGTTTGGGTGATGCTGGAGATTTGGCTTTCGGTCAAAAACTACAACAATAGTGTCATTATAGGAGTTACAATTAGCACAATAATTAATGCTTCTCTAAACCATTTTTCAGATATTATTTCTAAATAGTTAGTCATTATTATTGCTAAAGGTGCAAATAGAAAAACAAACTCACTTCCATTTTTTAATGGTGAAACTACAATAATTACTAGTGCAATCAATGCTGTTAAAATAACCAAGACAAATGAAGATCGATAGCTCTTAGATTTAGATTTAATATGTCTAATAAAATAAAGCAATGCCCAAAGACCGTATGAAAGTAAAAGCGTGGCGGATACTATAAGATTTTTAGAATTCAATTGCGTAAAATCAAAACTAAAAGAGATGAGTCCCGAAAAATAATTTACGACATCTATATCCATCATAATCATATAGCTTGCACTTATTATTGCGACAGTAATAATTGCGACAATTGGAATTATCCAATTTTTTATATCAGTGACAGAATACAGAAAAAGGGCAGCGAATATCAAGATATAAAATAATGATGCCCAAAAATAAAACAAGGTTGCTATACCTATCCAAAATGCCGCATCAAACAGTTTCTTTTTTAGTTCCTTATTTGATCTTAAACTTATGATTCGTCTTAGGGCTAATAAGACGAATAAATTGGAGACCAATATTTTTGAGTTTAATATAGTTTCTGGGAATAGCGCAAAAAATGATACGAACATTAACAGTTTGTAACTGTTTTTTTTTGTTAAATTATTTCTACTAACTAAAAAATCCAACATAAAAACAGACATCAAGCACACTAGAAATAGCCCTATTTGCTTAAGAATTATCATTAAGTTTAAGGATTCGTTTATTGAATAATATTTAGTACTAACGAAAACCAGTAGTAGCATTATGCTTACAACGACAAAATGAATAGGTTTCGATTTACTAAAAAAACTTGAAATCATTTATATAATGCGTATTTTTCCTTTGATAGTCAACTTAATTACATTTATATAGTCGTAAATTAATCTTCTAAGTTATATTTAATTTAA
This sequence comes from Flavobacteriales bacterium 33_180_T64, assembly GCA_002162685.1. Lineage (GTDB taxonomy): Bacteria > Bacteroidota > Bacteroidia > Flavobacteriales > Flavobacteriaceae > Psychroserpens. The sequence continues at coordinate 89,006 of MAAQ01000009.1, read as the reverse complement.
AATTTAAAATGTAATTTTGCATTGTAAATATATGATTATACTATCTAAGCCCATAATGGGTTTTTAAATTTAATACAATGAAAGACTTTTTTTACGCCATCCAAGATTTATTTGTAGATGTATTATTTATTCCTTACGATGCTTTAAGAGCGTTAGAACTTGAAAATTGGTTTGGAGCTAACATCGTATCATGGCTATTTATTATTATTGGATTTATTGCTTTTGGATACTGGATGAAGCAATTGAGAACTCATGATAAAAACAATGAAGAAGATAAAAGTATTACTTCACATTCTTATTTATAGATCAAACCCAATATCCTTACGATAATACATCTTATCAAAGTGTAGTTTTTCTATATTTTGATAAGATTTTTTTATGGCATCTTGGAAGGTTTCTCCAAATGAAGTCATTGCCATTACTCGTCCTCCCGAAGTTACTATTTTACCATCTCTTAAAGTTGCTCCAGCATGAAAAGGAATTGATTCGGTAACCGTTTTTAATCCAGTGATCTCTTTCCCTTTTTCATAAGCTTCAGGATAGCCGCCAGAAACCATCATTATAGTTGCTGCAGCACGTTCATCTATTTGTATCTCAATTTCATCGAGACGCCGCTCATGGATGGCCTGAAATATTTTTACTAAATCATTTTTTAATCGTGGTAACACCACTTCCGTTTCGGGGTCTCCCATTCTTACATTGTATTCAATAACTTTTGGTTCATCACCAACTTTAATTAACCCTATAAATACAAATCCCTTGTAGGGCAAATTGTCCTTTTGTAAACCAGAAATCGTTGGTTTTACAACTTGATCTTCTACTTTTCGAAAAAATTCTTCAGTTGCAAAAGGAACTGGGGATATCGCGCCCATTCCGCCAGTATTTAATCCTGTATCTCCTTCGCCAATTCGCTTATAGTCTTTTGCGGTTGGAAGTATTTTGTAATGTTTTCCATCAGTCAGCACAAAACAACTCAATTCAATTCCATCTAAAAACTCCTCAATAACAACTTTGGCACTCGCATTACCAAATTTGGCGTCAACTAGCATACTTTTTAATTCCGATTTGGCTTCCTCCAAATCATTTAATATCAAAACCCCTTTACCAGCGGCTAATCCATCAGCTTTTAATACATAAGGCGGATTTAAAGTTTCTAAAAAGGCATACCCCTTTTCAACGTTTGTGGCATCAAAACTTTGGTAAGCTGCTGTTGGAATATTATGTCGATATAAAAATTCTTTAGCGAATTCCTTACTGCCTTCTAAGGCAGCGGCTGCTTTTTGAGGTCCAATTACTGCAACATGTTTTAAGGCGATATCATTCAAAAAGAAATCATGAATTCCTTGAACCAGTGGGTCTTCCGGACCAACAACTACCATATCAATTTGTTTAGAAAGAACAAATGCTTTTATGCCTTGAAAGTCTAAAACATTTAAATTAATATTTTCAGCAATTTCTGCAGTTCCAGAATTACCGGGAGCAACATAAAGTTGTTTACACAAAGGGCTTTGTACAATTTTCCAAGCAAAAGTGTGTTCTCTTCCGCCAGAACCAAGAATTAAAATAGTCATGTAGTTTGTTGTTTGGCGCAAAAATAATTGCTTTTACGCTTAAAATATAATTATTTTACAAAAACATATTATCTAAGTTTTCATTTGAAATTATTTGACCTTTCATTAAAAATTAATGGCTTTCCAATTCGAAAGGCTAAACGTGCCTTAAGAGCTATTCAACAAAAAAATGAAATAGAATTTGAACAGTATGTGAAAACCAAAAAATCAGAGATTGTTTCATATCATTTAAAGCATTCTATTTTTTACAATACATTGGCTAAAAACATAAATCTACTTGATTGGAATACGGTTCCTGTAATGACGAAACGTGATTTACAACAACCTCTAAATGATAGATTAACTGAAGGGTTTACTATTAAAAACGTCTATGTAAATAAGACTTCAGGGTCTTCTGGAGATCCTTTTATTTTTGCTAAAGACAAATATTGTCATGCGTTAACTTGGGCTGTTATTATCGATAGATTCGGATGGTTTGATTTGGATTTCAATAATTCAAAACAAGCTCGATTTTATGGTATTCCTTTAGACAAAATAGGGTATTATAAAGAGCGTTTTAAAGATTTAATGAGTAGCCGTTTTCGGTTTTCGGTTTTTGATTTAAGCGATGAAACTTTTAAAAAAAACCTAAACGTATTCAGAACAACTTCGTTCGATTACATTAATGGATATACCAGTCCTATAGTACAATTTGCGAAGTTTTTAGAACGAGAAAAAGTCAATTTGAAATCTGTTTGCCCAACTTTAAAAGCTTGCATAGTCACCTCTGAAATGCTATTTGAAAACGATAAAGCAGTACTAGAAAATCAGTTTGGGGTTCCTGTTATTAATGAGTATGGTGCTTCTGAGTTAGATTTAATTGCTTTTCAAAATCCAAAAGGTGAATGGCAGCTTAATAGTGAAACGTTGTTTATTGAAATTCTAGATAAAAATAATAACCCTTTGCCCAATGGTGAGGAAGGTCGGGTTGTAATTACCTCATTATTTAATACAGCACATCCATTCATAAGATATGATATTGGTGATGTTGGTGTGCTTTCAAAAAAGAGTACTCTTAAAAAACCTATTTTAGAAAAATTAATAGGAAGAACTAACGATATAGCTATTTTGCCAAGTGGTAAAACGGCTGCAGGATTAACTTTTTACTATATTACCAAAAGTATCATAGAAGATGATGGCAACGTTAAAGAATTTGTGGTAGAGCAACTAAAAAAGGATACTTTTAAAATTAAATATGTAAGTGCCGTGGCGTTATCATCAAAAAAAATGAATGCGATATCAATTGAAATGGAGCGCTATTTAGAAAACGGTCTACAAATTATATTTGAACGTCAAAATAAATTACTACGATCAAAAAGTGGTAAATTGAAACAGTTTTCATCATTAATAAAACAAGACGAATGATCATCACTATAATAGCTGGAGCTCGACCTAATTTCATGAAGATTTCTCCTATAATAGACGCTATTCAAAACAAACAAAATCAAGGTCATGACATCCATTTTAGGCTTGTACATACAGGTCAGCATTACGACAAGAATTTAAGCGATACTTTTTTTGAAGAATTAAACATTCCGTTTCCTGATAATAATCTTAATGTGAAAAGCGGCACTCAGTCTGAACAAACTGCGGCAATTATGATTGGTTTTGAGAAGGAACTCGAACAGTTTCCTTGTGATTTAGTAATGGTAGTTGGAGATGTAACCTCAACAATGGCTTGTACGATAGTCGCCAAAAAAGCTGGAATAAAAGTAACTCACGTTGAGGCCGGTATTCGTTCTGGCGACATGCGGATGCCCGAGGAGATCAACAGAATCGTTACCGATAGTTTAACAGATTACTATTTCACTACTACAAGGTTTGCGAATGAAAACCTAATTAATCTAGGGGTTTCAAAAGCCCAAATCTTTTTTGTTGGGAATGTAATGATTGATACCCTTAGAAAGCATGAGTATCGATTGAATCCTCCAGCGTTTTGGGCCGATTTAAAATTACAAAAGCAACAGTATCTGGTTATGACATTGCATCGTCCAAGTAATGTTGATGAAGAACAGCAGCTTAAAGCACTAATCAAACAAATTGTTACGCTAGGAAAAGCGTATCCAATTATTTTTCCAGTTCACCCAAGAACTCAAAAGATTCTTGAAGGCCTGAATTTAAGATTTGATAACTTACACTACGTCGATCCTCTTAGCTACTTAGAATTTAATTTTTTAGTGAAGCATGCCTTCGCTGTTTTAACGGATTCTGGAGGTATAACTGAAGAAACTACTGTTATGAATGTCCCTTGTATAACATTACGAGAAAATACGGAACGCCCAGAGACTTGCGAAATTGGAACTAACGTTTTAGTAGGAAGTGATTCGGATAAAATAGCTGTCGCATTTAAGTCTTTAATGTCTGGATCATGGAAAAATGGAGAAATTCCAGAGCTTTGGGACGGAAAAGCAGCTGAGCGTATTGTAAATCATTTGGTTGAAATTTATCAATTATAGTGAAAGAACTCCTTATCATAACAAGTTATTTTCCGCCAGAATCTGGAGCAGCATCCAATAGGATATTTCATATGTCCGAAGGATTTCAAAAAAGAAATTATCATGTTTCAGTTCTAACCGCATTACCCAATTATCCCGCCGGTAAAATTTTTAAAGCGTATAGAGGAAAATTCAAAATAACCTCGAATGAAAACAACGTTACTATTCATCGGTTATGGATATATGCGAGTAATTCAAAAAATAAGCTACTCCGTTTATTAGCGATGTTATCTTACAGTTTTAGCTTAGTATGGTTTTTTATTTGGAACAAAATTCCAAAGACTGTGATTGTACAATCTCCTCCACTTTTAGTGGCTTTTACATGCATGTTGTTTTTAAAGTCCAAACATAGAAAACTCATTCTAAATGTAAGTGATTTATGGCCAATTGCTGGTTTAGAGTTAGGCGCACTTAAAAAGAATTTTAGTTATAAAATGTTAGAACGTATTGAACATTTTAATTATAAAAAAGCCAGTTTAATATTGGGACAAAGTGAAGAAATTCTAACACATATTAAATCAATATACCCAAATAAGGCAACGTTTCTGTATCGTAATTATCCTGATTTTAAAATAAATTTTAAGCCTCCTTCTACGCGTGTGACCAAGCCATTAAAAATTGTGTATGCTGGTTTGTTAGGTATTGCGCAAGGTGTTTTCAAATTATGCCAAGAACTCGATTACAAATCAATTGAACTACATATATATGGTCGAGGCGCCGAACAAGAACTTGTGGAAGCCTTTATTTCTGATCACCCGGAGTTACCTATAACATATTTCGGTGAGGTTTCTAGACAAGAGCTTCACGATACACTTTTAAATTATAATATAGCTATTATACCGCTGCTCAACAGAATTTATGGATCTGTACCATCTAAAATATTTGAATACGCTAAGTTAGGATTGCCTATTCTCTATTTTGGTGGTGGTGAAGGTGATTCTATAGTTAACGAAAATGGATTGGGTTGGGTGGCCAAAGCTGGAGACTATAGCGATTTGAACATGGTGATTTCAAAAATAAATTCAAATGAAATTACTGAGGTTTTCAAAGAAAGAATAAAAACTGTTGCTGAAAGTAAGTTTGATTTTAAACGGCAATTTGATGCGCTTCAACAACATCTTTAATAGGCTTTTTCTTCTCCTCTAATGGCGTTAATAAAAGTTTTCGTGATGATTTTTAAATCTAAAAGAAGTGACCAGTTTTCAATATAGAAGATATCATATTTTACACGCCCTATAATATCTTTATCAGATTCTACCTCTCCTCTAAATCCACTTATTTGGGCAAGTCCTGTAATACCTGGTTTTACAAAATGCCTTACCATAAACTTGTCAATTTTCTTGGCATACATATTAGTGTGGCTAACCATATGTGGTCTTGGACCAACCACAGACATATCTCCGAATAACACATTGAAAAATTGAGGAAGTTCGTCTAAACTTGTCTTTCGAATAAACTTTCCAATTTTCGTAATTCTTAAATCCCCTCGAGTTGCTTGGTACAAATTTGCATCCTTGTTTGGTGTCATTGATCTAAATTTATAGCAGTCAAACTCTTTATAGTTAAATCCATTCCTTGATTGCTTAAAAAACACTGGCCCTTTAGATTCTAATTTTATCAACAACGCAATTATTGGTGTTAACCATGACAATATAAAAATGATAACCAAGCTAGAAAACACAATATCAAATGTACGTTTAATGACCATATTAATGGAGTCCTCAAGCGGAATATTTCTTAATGATAGAATCGGAATGTAATCGTAATATTCGTACTTCAGTTTCTTAGAATATATTTCCTTATTATCTGGTAAAAACTTAAGAATTTTTAGGTTGTTGTCTGCAAAATCAACAATGTCATTAATTTGTTTGTTTGTTAATTCTGAGATCGAACAGTAGATTTCGTCTATTTCTTCATTTTTAATGTAATTAAAAGACGCGTCTAAATTTGTGTCTTTTCTATCTTCAAAACTGAACGTTTTTGAGTGCATGTACCCATACTCAGGGTTCTTATTAAAAAAGTTTTCAAGAGCAAGTGTCTTTTTATTTGCACCATAAATTACTGTCTTTCTAAAGTTACCTCCAAATGAAGCTCGATAATTTTGAAGTAAATAAAATAGCGCAAACTTAAAAATCGCGATCAGCAAAAATGAAACTGCTGTGTATTTAATAATAATTAAAGGGTAAATATTAAGATCATGGAAAAATCCGGCAAAAGCAAGCATTAATAATGCGAACAAGATCATCTGTCTTAGAATTATTGCTAATATGTTAACTTCACGAGTGTACCTATAAACATTATAGAATTTATTTGTTATGGATAATATGAGCCACGATATAGATATTACGAAAATATATACAAATGGGTCTATATTTTGAAAAAAATACAGAATGGCAAGACTATTAATTATACTTAAATCGATTAAGTATGATAATGGTCTTAAGTATCCTGAATATCTACCTTGTTTAAATAAACTCAATCTATTTTTTTATATAGTTAGTGAAATCTTTGTGTTCACTTTTATACAATTCTTCATCAGATAATTCTTGAAAATAATTGAATGTAATTTTCATTCCTAATTCTCGAGATGTTTTGGGTTCCCAGTTTAATAATTTTTTAGCTAAAGTTATATCTGGTTGACGTTGTAATGGATCGTCTATAGGTAACTCTCTATATATAACCTTTTGATTCGTTTTGGTTAATTTTATTATCTCCTCAGCAAAATCTTTAATTGTAATTTCATTTGGATTTCCAATGTTCACTGGACTAGAATAATCACTAAACAACAATTTAAAAATACCTTCAACTTGATCATCAACATAACAAAAGGATCGTGTTTGCATACCATCGCCAAAAATAGTTAAATCTTCTCCTCTTAAAGCTTGTCCCATAAATGCAGGTATTACACGTCCATCATTAAGTCGCATTCTTGGCCCATAGGTGTTAAAAATACGTACGATGCGTGTTTCTACACCATGAAATCTATGATAGGCCATTGTTATGGATTCTTGAAATCGTTTTGCTTCATCATAAACTCCACGCGGTCCAATGGTATTGACATTCCCATAATACCCTTCTGTTTGAGGATGTACCAATGGGTCGCCATATACTTCAGATGTAGACGCTATTAATAGCCTTGCCTTTTTTGCTCTAGCTAAACCCAATAAATTGTGTGTTCCTAAAGAGCCTACTTTTAAAGTTTGGATTGGAATTTTTAAATAATCTATTGGACTTGCTGGCGAAGCAAAATGTAGAATGTAATCTAATTCTCCGTCAAAATTGATAAACTCTGTTATATCGTGTTCAATAAATTGGAAATTAGGATGATCTTTTAAATGGTTTATATTTTTTCTATCTCCAGTTATAAAATTATCCATTCCTATTACAAAAAAACCTTCTTTTATAAAGCGATCACATAAATGTGAACCTAAAAACCCTGCGGCTCCTGTTATCAGTACCTTTTTCATTTAACTAACTCGATTTCTTCCGATTGAACTATAATAAAATCCTTCTTTTTCTAAATCACTATTCTCATAAAGATTTCGACCATCAAAAATAACAGGTTTGTTCATATTCGTTTTTAATATATTAAAATTTGGTGTTCTAAATATGCTCCACTCAGTACTTATAATAAGAGCATCAGTCAATTTTGTCACCTCATACATATTGGGAGCAAACACAATTTTATCACCATACTTTTTTCGAACATTATCCATCGCTTCAGGGTCAAAAACCTTTATTTTAGCGCCTTTCTTTAAAAGCTCATCAATCATATATAACGCTGGAGCTTCCCTAATATCATCAGTTTGTGGTTTAAATGAAAGACCCCAAATTGCAATTGTTTTCCCATTTAAATTATTATCAAAATAAGCTTCAACTCTAGGAATTAATATCTTTCTTTGGGCAGTATTAACACCAATTACGGCATCTAATATTTCAAAATTATAATCAACTTCTTTTCCTGATTTATATAGTGCTTTCACATCTTTAGGAAAACAAGACCCTCCATAACCAATACCTGGAAAGAGAAAGCGTTTTCCAATTCTTGAATCAGTACCCATACCCACACGAACTTTATCCACATCAGCACCAACCTTTTCACAGAAGTTAGCGATTTCATTCATGAATGTAATTTTTGTTGCCAAAAAAGAATTAGAAGCGTATTTTGTGAGTTCCGCCGATTTTTCATCCATAATAATTATCGGGTTCCCTGATCGCACAAATGGTTTATATAATTTTTGCATCAACTGTGTAGCACGATTAGAACTAGATCCAATTACAATACGTTCTGGTTTTAAAAAATCATCAACTGCAAGTCCTTCTCTAAGAAATTCAGGGTTTGAAACTACGTCAAATTCAACACTTGTTTCCATAGCAATTGTATCCCTAACTTTATCAGCGGTTCCAACAGGCACAGTACTTTTATCAACAATAACTTTATATTCCGTCAATAATTTCCCAATTTCTTTAGCCGCTCCTAAAATATAAGATAAATCAGCGGATCCATCTTCATCTTCTGGAGTAGGTAGTGCTAAAAATATGATGCTCCCGTGATCCAAACCCTCTTTTAGAGAAGTAGAAAAACGCAAACGATTGGCCTCTATATTTTTTTTGAAAAGTGTGTCTAAATGAGGTTCATAAATAGGGACTTTCCCCTGCAACATATGTTGCACTTTAGCTACATCAATATCAATACAAAGCACATCATTTCCTGTTTCAGCCAAGCAAGTTCCTGTTACCAGCCCAACATAACCTGTTCCAATCACGGATATTTTCATATATTATTTTAATTTGAAAACAAAAATAAGAAATAAATAGGGTTTGATAATTAAAATGAACCTTTATTCTCTGAGGATTATAAATCACTAAAAACCGTCCTATTAAAAAGACAATATAGCAAAATAAAAAAAATGACTCCCCTATGTACCCATAGAAAAGATTCTGTTAAAAAAAGTAAGGGTATTGTTATTGCAAAAGCAATAACAACTAACCATTTTGATTTTAAAGCTTTTAAAAAATTCGCACATAATAAAAGAAGTATTCCCATCAATCCGAAAACCCCTAATTCTGACAAAACTTGAGCATACTGATTGTGATAGTTGTAGGAATGATACCCATAATAGGTGTTAAATTCAAGGTGTCTTTTTTTTAAATTCTCTCTAGATGCAAATAATCCAAACCCTTTCCATAAAATTGATTCTTGTTCTATCTGCTCACATAATATTCTTGCTTGTAATAGCCGTATCGAAGTTCCTGTCCATGGATAAATTCTATTAAACTTTTCACTATACAGTACTTCATCAATATTTGTTGTTTTTTCTTCTAAAAACCGATTTATAACTTGGGTAGATGTTAATCCCACTATCAATATTCCAAAAAAAAGGATTAAAATCGTTTTAAAATTATTGAAAAAGGAAAAATTATTGAAATAAACCATGTGTATTACTAATATCAATATCAATATCAGCAAAATCATTTTTGAAGACAACAATAATATTAAGCTTATTAAGAGTAATATTCCAATTTTATCCAGCTTACTTTTTTCTTTTTTAGACAGAAGATAAGATAAGGAAATTAAAAAGTAAGTGGAAACATAAATAGCATTTAGGTCTAACACACTAACAAGTTCATGGTATGTGAAAACTGAAAACGAGCTTGTTTTAAAATAATTAATTATAGCTGCTGAAAGAAAAAGAATTCCATATAAAAAATTCGCCCTTGTAAAATATTCTAAAACTAATTTTGTTTGAAAAAATGTAAATTTTGGGAGGAGTAAGAAACATATTGGGATTAAACATAAGGGTATTGTTCTTTCTAGTCCTTTTATAGTTAAATCTATATTTACAGTCCAAAGTGAACTCAATATAAAGAAAACATAAATTAGAATAGGAATTAATAATACAAATTGGACGTTAATTTTTCTTCCACTGGTTATCGCGTCTAATAAAGAAAAAAAAACTAAAACCCCTAATGCAATACTACTAGGTGCATAACCAATAAATAAAGTGGAAAGAACTAAAGCAATAAGACTTGGAAAAAAATAAGGCTTATGAAGTACTTTGTTTACTTTTAAAATTGCAGTCATTTAAAAATTCGAAATATTGATTATTTATACCGTTCCAATTATATTTTTTGCGTATATCCTCATAACAAGTTTCTATTTTATGCTGATGATTACTTTTTTTAATAGTCTCAATATAATGCTTTACTTCTAAATCTGTCTTAAAAAATAATGCATTGTCTTTTAAAATAGACTTATTAAACTGATTGTTATGAGCAATAATTAATGCTTTGGAGGACATTGCTTCTAACAGCGAAGGGTTAGTTCCCCCAACCGAATGTCCATGAAAATATAAATTAGAATAGTACCTTAGGTTATTTAGGTGCTCCATGTTATAAACCCCACCAATGAATCTAACATTATTTACATCTTTAAATTTGTCTTTTAAATAAGCACCAAATTTATTAACATCATGCTTTCCAACCACCAAAAAAACAGTTTTATTATGGGACTTAGCAACACCATCTAAAATTGTTTCTATATTGTTTTCAGGCTCTAGTCTTGCAATTAGCATATTATATTTATATGCTTCCACATCATATTCCATTAAGAAGTCTTGATTTGGGTCATTGAACATCTCTGCTCCATAAGCAATATATTCAGAAGTTACATGGTATGTTTCTTGTATATAATTTTGAATACCTATAGAGTCCGAAATTAAATAATCGCTTGAATTTACTGCTAGTTTCTCAGCAAATTTTAAAAATTTTTGGATAGGTTTAGAATATTTTGAACGTTTCCATTCTAAACCATCCATATTAGTTATAACTACAGCTTTTTTAGGTAATAATTTATACCAAATGGAACTGCTTGTATATCCCAGTTGAAGCAACACATCAAAATTCCTCTTTCTTGAATCTAGTATACAATTCAAATCATATATAAATTGACCAGATGCGCCAATTTTATCTTCAGGATCATAACAATGTATAATATTTACTCCATTAAATAAAACTTCTTGATAAGGATGACTACTTGAATTATAGACATATACATCATGATTATTTTGTGCAAGATAAACTGAAAAGAATTCTGCAAATTGTTCAAATCCTCCATGATAGTTCGGTACTCCTCTCGTTCCTATTATACCTATCTTCAATTTTTTTTCAATCATTCAATATCAAATTTTTTAATATTTTTGCTGTTTCAGTCCAACTATATTTTTTTTTAATCATTTCAGAAATATTTTGTAATCTTACGATTTCATGATTATCTTCTTGAATATTCAAAACTTCTAAAATTTTTAATTTAATGACATCCTTAGAAGATGCATCAAACAAACAGCTCTCAAAAAAAGTAAAATCTTTCATTGCTGTAGAATTAGAGCATAGTGTTGGCGTTTTTAAAACGGCACTTTCTATAGGCGGAATACCAAAACCTTCACATAGCGATGGAAAAACAGCTAATTGAGCTGCATTATAAAACTTGATTAATTCTTCATTTGCTACATCTTCAAGTCTGACTAACTTTCCGCCTGATTCTATATCTACTCTTTTAATTGCTTTTTCCAATTCTTTGTCTTCAAAACTTTCTTTGCCAATAAGAACTAAAGAAATACCACGATTCCATAATTGTAATTCTTGATAAGCTCGTACTAGTTTTAAATGATTTTTTCTTGGTTCTATTCTACTTACATACAACAAGAAATTATCAATATTATATACCTGTTTAATTTCTTCTCTATCCTTGTTTTTATTGTATTCTAATTTATACTTTTCGTTAATCGCATTAGGTAATACAAAAAGTGGTTTCTTTTTAATATTAAAATTTCTTTTTATGCGTTCTGCGGAATACTCCGAAACGGTTGTTAATATATTAGCTTTTAAAGCAGATCTTTTAAACAAATAAGTATTCTTAATTCGGTATTTTAGAGAAAAATATTGTGGAAAATCAATAAAAAGAACATCATGAATGGTCACAATATACTTACAGTCCTTATTTAAAAAAAGAGGTAAATAATAATTAAAATGAGCGAAATCAAATCGGTGTTTTTTAATAAGTTTTGGTAATTCGTAGGCCAGCCTAATATATCTATTTCGTGATTCTAACTTGATATAGTTAAAATTGTTTTGGTTTTTAAATTCTTCTTTTAAGTTATCAATATCGTTCGCAACCAAATAAACTTTCAATTCCGAAGGTGACACATCTAACGCACTATAAATCCCTTTAATAAAAGTTCGTATTCCTTGATGATTTTCATCAAAAGTATGTGCATCAACTAATAATTTTTTAGTGCTCAAAATGTTATCTATAAATTTTCATCTTCCACAATAGTCTCTTTAACTAATACATTGTTTTCTTTTAATTTAGAGGCAATCAAAATTCCATAAAGAAATATAGAAAATTCACCAGACCGGAAAAAACCCGTAATTACAAAACTATTGAAAAACATATATAAACTAGTTGCCACTAATAGTTTATTAAACAAAATATTGCTGTTAGAATATCTAAATTTTTGATGGTTAATAAATATGAATATAATAAAGGATATGTAAAAGATAAAACCAATAATTCCAGTCTTAAATAATACATTAACAAATCCGTTATGAATTGATGGTACTTCTGTGAATCTTTTGCCTTCTAATAAAACATAGGTGTCTAATTCTATTTGTGAACCAAAACCAAGTCCTATTAGCCAAGCCTTTAATCCATTTTCGCCAATTTGCTCTATAGCCTTTTGCGCTTCATATGCCCTCCAGTGCTCCCATAATAAGCGTCTGTCATTTACAATTTCGCTAGTGTCCATACTATTGAATAACTCTCCGTAGCTGTTTTGAACTTTATACATAAATGCTTTAAAGCCTTTTGAGTCTCTATTTGTATCAACATTAGAGATAGAAACTCCTATAATTATTGATAATATTAAAAATAAAAACAGCCCTTTTATCAATCTTCTATTTAAAAACAAATACCCTTTATGTCCTAAGAAGAAAATGAATAAAACTATATACATAGTTCTAGATAAGTAGAGTATAAAAGAAGAAAATATAATTATTGTGGTTAAAGCTGAAAGTAATTTATCATATTTTTTAAATGGAGTTTTAAAGGGTGTAAAAAATATAAAGATTAAAGCAACTATTTCAATATGATTCTGCTTTCCTCCCAAACCTCTTAAGTATACATAGGAATCTATTTGTGGTAGGTGAAATAAAATATTTGCTAAGTGCTTAATCGCAAAAAATAAAGCAATACCAATTACTACATTAAAAACATAAGTTTTTGACTTTATCCTCTTAACAACAAAATAGCTGGCCAACAAAATGGTTATTGGTCTAATAAAATATATTACATCTTTTAAAACATCAAAAGGAGGATATTTTAATCCGTAACTAGATAAAAATCCAATTACTGCTATAATAATTAAAAGTATAACTGTAAAAATAAAATTAAAATTAATTTTACTTGAAAATGATAAAATTAGAACTAAAATGGAAGTGATGAAAGATAACTCAATAGAGTATATCGATAAAAGTAACACTAATAAAATTAAGCCTGTCTTATATACAAATTGAGGCACTCTTTTTCTTTTTAAATTAATATATTTGGCAACGTAAAATTAACTATTAACATTTTAAAATGAGGATTTCTCACAAAAATAAGTTTATATTTTTTAGCAACCCAAAAACAGGTTCCGAAAGTTTACGCGAAATGTTAACGCCATATTCTGAAATTTTAGACCTGCCATTCGCAAGCGTTACAGATGAAAACCCTTTTTATTCTCATATAAGCCCACTTGAAACGAAAACTCTTTTTCATGAAAAAGGGTATAATTATGATGACTACTATAAAATAGTTTGTACAAGAAATCCGTTTAACAGATTAGTTTCTTTATACGAGATGATATACAGACGATGGCCCGTAAAACCTCCTTTTGATTTATGGCTTAAATCTACTAAAACTGAAGGAAAAGGTGGTGGCGGAAAAAACCATGACAGATGGAGAATGTATGGTGCTTATTCATTGAAAAATTATATAAGCGACAAGAATGGTGACATAATAGTTAACAAAATAATATGTTTAGAACATTTTGAAAGAGAAATCCCTATACTTTTTAAAGATTTAAATATTGAGTTAGATTCAGGTTTTGAAATTGTCAAAAAAAATGTTAGAAAGCGGAAGAAAAAAGCGAAAGAATATTATTCAGAAAAATCGAAACAATTAGTTTTTGAAAGGTATGCTTGGGAAATCAACAAGTTTAATTACAAATTTCCGGAGTAAATCCCGTTAATTCCATTTCGTTATAAAATCAATTTGTGTTAGGTCGCTAAGCATTTTAATCTCTTTTTTAAATTCCTGACTTAGTTCGTCTCTTGATATCGAATCTAATTTTTCAATTTCTTTATCATCATTAAAAAAAAAGGATTTTAAAGTATCTACACGATCTTGATTTAAAACTTTCTTTATCATACTCTTAATCTTATTTTGTCTTAAAATATTTAAAAGAGCGACCTTTTTTAAAGGTTTTATCTTATTACTATTAACTTGATTGATTTCAATTTCATCATTAGTATTAAGATTAAGGAATTTAAATATTTCTATAATCTCATTTTGTATGTTTTTTGTCCAATCTTCATAAACTATTATTTTTATCTGATCTTTTGGAAAAACAGTATAATATTCTTTCACTTGTTCAAAATACCTGCTCATTTCCTTATATTGGTTACAACTTCCCCACATTTCATTTTTTTTTGAATTGAGGGCCTCTATAAATGTCTTACTCTTATCTACGCCAGTATAATAATTCATAATATAATGACTGTAAGCTCTATCTATTGGATGTCTTAAACTAATTATAATTTTGGCTTTAGGGTTGTGATTAAACAGCTTTTTAGCAGTATTTTTATCCCATAAATACGAAGGAGATGTGTCTCCTTTTAACTGATTGTCATTTGCATTTTGATAAAGAGAATCATATATCTCTTTTGAATTTATAATTTTTGAATGATAGGTTTCATCAAGCTTTGGCTGCTCAAAATCTTCAGATTTAGGAGAATCAACTTCAGAAAAATAATTAGGTTCCTTTACTTTAGGCAAAAAAATATCCACACAATTATTGAGGTAATTATAAAGGCTAGTTGTTCCGCATCTAGCGGCACCAACCAAAAAGAAATCTATCTTGTTATTTAATTCCAATGCGTCTAATTGCTTTTAAAAGGATTGTAATATGATGTTATATTTAATTTTTTCTTAAGGTATATAGCACTTGCTAAATTCCAAAAAGCCATACTAACTACTGTAGCAGATGCTGCACCAATTCCTCCATAAATAGGGGTTAGGATAAGTGTTAACACCAGATTAATACCTAGGGCTATCAAAACAAAGTTTTGATGAACTTTTTGTTTGCCAATCATTTGCAAAATAATGCCAACAGATCCCGCAAATGAATTTACAATCTGACCAGCGCATACTACATATAATATTACACTCCCTTTTACAAATTCGTCACCAAATATAGATAGTAAAAATTTATTAAATACTAATATAATAACAATAACGACTGTGCTAACCAAGAAATTCAACTTTGTTGAAAACCGAATCAATTTCTTATACAATTGTGTGTTATTTTCATTAAAACTTTTTGCGATTTTCGGTGCTAAAATTGAGTTTATCGCCAATAATGTAAAACTTGTTAGCGTGGCTATTTTCAAACAAACGTTATACACACCTACATTATGATCTGTTTCATAGATCCCCATTACAAACGTATCCATCCAGCCCAAAAATATTAGAATAGAAGAGGATAGCATCATCGGTAAAGACTCTCTAATGAATTTCCATGAATTGGTTGTCGATTTAACCTTAACTTTTTTAAACCCAATTGATGTATGTATAATGGCTATTATTGCAGTAATCAATATTCCATAAAAATGGGCTTTAGCAGCCGCTATCGGTTCGTTTACAAGACTCAACAAAATAAAAAGCGCTATAAAACTGAATAGAAATCGACTCACTAAACTAATAAATGCGAACCATTTTATGTTTTTTTGTGCTCTTGATACACTTGAACATATTAACGTTACTGACCAAAGAGGAATGCTTAATAAAATCCAATTTAAATAGGGGATTAATTCGGGCTTTGGAACTTTAAACAAATCATTTGTTATATAAAACCTCAAGAGATAAATCCCCACACAAATCAATGACGAAATTAAAAATGATTTTATAAGCGTCCTGTAAAATAAGCCAATATCATCTATATTATCTTCAATAGAAAAGAATTTGACCAAATTGATATCCAATCCTAGTCTACCAATAACACTGACAATCATGAAAATAGAAATCCCAATAGAAAACAGACCAAAAACAGAAGCTCCAAATGTTTTGGTGATGTAAACGGTAAATGCATAGCTTATTAATATTCCAAGACCTCTAATAAGGACGTATGAAAACCCTTTACTAAGAATCTCTTTGAAATCTGAATCCCCAAGAACGCTTTTTAAGCGAGAATTGATGAAGCCTGACTTACTTAAGAGATTGGGTTTCTTTTTCAATTCCATTGTATCTAAATGATATAAAAGCGTTTATTCCTTTTTTAATAAATTTATTAAATTACGCTTAATTCTGAAAGTAGGATTAAGTTTTCCATCCACACGTTTTGTATTCAAAATTTTGCTTGTAGAGTCTCGTTCAATAAATTTATTGAATGCAAAATACTTATTTAAATCTTGAGCTGAATTAATATTGAACCGATTTTTACCATAGGCCACCAAAATACTTTCCACTTCAACTTCTTTTGGTGTTTTATTTCCTAAATGAAAAACAATGTTTTTAGAAAAATTGTCTGCGTCAAATTTGGCAATTATAACGTCTACACTCGTTGAAGGAACAACTTCTTCAAAGATGTGAATGTTTTTTTTCTGTAATTCATCAACTTCAATGTTATTCATCATAATTTTAAAAACATCTGGCTGGCTTGTTTTAAAATTAAAGTTAATAGTCAAGATTATTTGTTCAATGTTTTCTTCTTTTTTTTCTTCTAAAACTATTTTATCTGTTTTTTTTTTACAGCCAATAGTAAGAATTAATAATACGAGACAAATTCCCTTTTTCATTCTTTTCTGTTTTACACGATCATTCCAGCAGCAACCGTTTCGTTAGTGGTATCATCAATTAAAATGATACTGCCAGTTGTTCTATTTTCTCTATAGGAATCTACCATCAGGGGCTTTGTGGTTCTAATCTTAACTTTAGATATATCGTTCATATTCATCTCCTTATCATCTGTTAAGCGCTCTAAAGTATTAACATCAAATTTATAGACCACTTCTTTAATCATAGCTTTTTGCTCATTTGAAGTATGCCTGATACTATATTTTGCTCTAGGTTTTGCGGCATCTTTATGCAACCAGCACAACATAACTTCAATATCTTGAGAAGCTTCCGGCTTATTATTTGAACGTACAATCATATCGCCTCTACTAATATCAATTTCGTCTTCGAGGGTTATGGAAACTGACATCGGTGCATACGCCTCTTCTAAGGTCTCATTTAATGAATCAATAGTTTTAATTCGCGAAGTAAAACCAGAAGGCATTACAGTTATTTCATCGCCAACTCTAAAGATTCCGCTTGACACTCGACCTGCGTAACCTCTATAATCTCTATATTTATCACTTTGTGGTCTCAGCACAGTCTGAACAGGAAATCTTGCGTCAACCTTATTAATATCACTACTAACATGCATTGTCTCTAATGTGTGTAATAATGGAGCGCCTTGATACCAGTCCATGTTTGTTGAACGATTAACAACATTATCACCTTTCAATGCACTTATTGGAATAAAGCGTACGTCTTTAACGAGCATTTTTGAAGAAAACTCTTCAAATTGATCTATCACTTTATTATAGGCCTCTTCAGAATACTCAACAAGATCCATTTTATTTACACAAACAATAACATGAGGGATTTGTAATAAGGATGCAATAAAAGAATGGCGTCTAGTTTGTTCGATAACCCCGTGTCTAGCATCTACTAAAATAATAGCGGCGTTTGCGGTAGAAGCCCCTGTTACCATATTACGTGTATATTGAATATGACCTGGAGTGTCGGCAATAATAAATTTACGTTTTGGAGTTGTAAAATATCTATAGGCTACATCAATTGTTATTCCTTGTTCTCGTTCATCTCTTAATCCATCAGTAAAAAGAGCAAGATCCACGCCTTCATGTCCCTTTCTTCTACTTGTGTTTTCAATTGCCTCCAATTGATCCTCAAAAATAGATTTAGAGTCATAAAGTAAGCGTCCAATGAGCGTGCTCTTCCCATCATCTACACTTCCTGCGGTTGTAAAACGTAATAATTGATTGTTGTCTAACATATGATAAATCTTAAACTTTTTTATTGAATTTTTATTATTTCTTTATGCAAATATAGTCCTTTCTCATCTTCATTTTCTAACCAAATCCCTAATTGATAAGTTCCTTTTGGGATATAATTCAAACTCGTATCAATCGTAAAGCCAGAGTTATTGGCATCATATTTTAACTTATAAAACTTCGTGACATCAGGTCTCCTTTTTCTTGTTGATTCAATAAAATAACCTGTTTTGTCATTTAATAACATTAACTTAATTTTCGTGTTTTTGGAATCTAAATCTTTTAGGAATGACCAACCTTTAACTTCTAGGTGATTTTGTGAAAATCTAAATTTCTCAATACCACTCATTAATTGAGATTCTTTGGTTAATTGATTCCACTGTGTTTCATTAAACTCCACTTTAGTATTTGATTCACCTGCAACCTCATAATATCTTGTAAATGCCTGAAATCCTATGAAATTCTTCTGAACTATGTAGTTGTTTTTTAAAAACTTAAGTGTTTCTTCTTTTGGGTTATCCTTGCGATTATGTCCGTCAAAATACCAAAATGATTCTATCGCTTCTCTATTTTTAATTTGCTTAGCAACAAATGCGTCAAGATTAGAATTAATAATTTTATAATTCTTTTCTTCCTTTTTAAAAAAGTATGGTAAATATTGGGGCAAACTAGTTACGACTTTATCATTTTTTAAATTATTAGCCATAATAAAGGATGTAGTTTCTCTAAACTGTGCTTTCTTAACTGACGAATAGTAATCATTAATAAATAATAAATGAGTTAGGCTAAACACTGTATATACCGCTATTAATGATATCGTCAAGAAGTTGTTTTTTATTCGTGTAACTCCAATTGCTAACATGATAATAATTGCCGGTAAAACTGCAATCATATATCGACCCAATATCATTGGCACTGAGATATAAGTCCTAATTAATGGAATTAAAACGGTTAGTGATATCCATAAAATTAAAACAATAGAGACCCAAACATCAGGCAATTTCTCTTTTTTATTTTGAGTATTAGATTTTCCTACATGAACTAACCAATAAAGAAAACCTATAAAGAAAATAGAGTTTAAAAAATTAATAATTTCAGATTTTCCGAAAAAACTATTATAAATTAAAGATAGTGCATCAGCTGTAGGAGGACGCAGCCAAAAACTTTTTATTTCAAAAAGACTTAAGAGGGCATCAACCGCAGGAATATATAATATTAACAATACTACAGCTGAAATCACACCTCCTTTAAAGAGTTGTTTTCTATTGACACCTTCTTTTAAAATAAAATAAAGTAACAACGTAATAAACTGTGCAAATAATGTAAAAAATCCAACTACGTGACTATGAATCATCAGACAAGCAACAACCCCGAACCAAATCGCATTTTTCACGGAATGTGATTTCATAAATAGTGCCATCCTATAAAAAGATAATACTATAAATAATGTAAAAAGCATATATGGTCTAGCCTCTTGAGAATAATAAATCATATAATAATTTATGCACAGAATCAAAGCAGCAACCAAAGCTGTTCTTTTGTTAATTAGTTCTTTTGTTAAAAGAAAACAACTATAAACAGTAATCACACCTAACAATGCCGAAAACCCTCTAGCAACTGCTATTGAATAGCCGAAAATTTTAAATGCGAAATAAAGTATGTAAAAATAAAGTGGAGGTAACTGTTCACTTCTTGTAACTATAGTGTATAAATCCAAAAAAGAATGGTTTGGATTAGACTCATTCAAAGTGTGGATTTCATCAAGCCAAGGGCTTTGAAAATCTAAACCATAAAAGCGTAATATAGCTGACAAAATTAATATTATTCCTAATATTAATCTATAATCAAAGCGTTTAAGTAACCTATGAGTCATATTCAAACTTTAGTTTAAAAACTTTTTGTAAATCTCATGATTTGGTGGATTTATTATTTTTCTTGAACTTAATTGCAATAACAGTATAATAAACGTTACTGAAAAGAGTTGAATTACAATTGAAAAAACAATAAGAACTAAACTTGATGCCCATCCGGGTATGGCATTTCCAGTAAATAATTTGTTATACAAAACATAGCCAATTAATAACGCGCAGAAAAACATTAAAATAAATGAGAATTTTAAAACCCTAAAACACAGAACATCAAAATAAATTGAAATTGAACTAAATCCATGTATGATTAGATTAGCAGTGTTCATTTTCGATTTTCCAGCATACCTATCACCTCTTTCTGTTGCTAGTGTGGTAAGAGGAAGTTTAGATTCCGAAATACTGCTAGCGTAATGGTTCCATAAATTTGGTAAAATGGTCACTTGGCCCAACAACGAAAACGGAATGGCACTGAAATT
Source organism: Flavobacteriales bacterium 33_180_T64 (assembly GCA_002162685.1). Taxonomy (GTDB): domain Bacteria; phylum Bacteroidota; class Bacteroidia; order Flavobacteriales; family Flavobacteriaceae; genus Psychroserpens. The sequence continues at coordinate 68,181 of MAAQ01000009.1, read as the reverse complement.
TCCAAAATTAATACTCTTTCCCGTTAACACCTTAAATATACATTTATAAAAAAAATACCCTGTTTTAAAACCTATCCCCTCACTCCTTTTTACGCGTTTTGCAAATACTATTTTCCTATTCGATTCTTGAACCATTGGAATTATATCAGAAGGCTTATCCTCTCCATCTCCATCCATAACCACTACGTGGCCATCAACATTAGACTTATCTAATAGCTCGATTTTTTCATTCAAAATATACTGAAGACCAACAGCTATTGCTCTTTGGTGACCTATATTTATTTTTAAATCTACTATTTCAACATCAACCGAGTCACTTCTTACAATATCGGTTTGTTGGGATTCTGTAGAACCATCATTAATTGCAATTACTTTAAATCGATAATTTTTATTCGCCTGAGCTTCTTTTTCTATATCAGAAATTAAAACTGACAAACTTTCCCAATCATTGTATACAGGAGTAAGGCAAATTATTTGGCTTAATTTCATACGCTTTCTAAATGTTTTAAGAACCTAATTGTCTAATACAATCTTTCTTTACTGTTCATATTGGTTAACAAAACACAAGAGGTTTGAGCTTTTTCATTAACTAAATTGTTTTATTAAAAATAGCCCTGTCTTTTTCTGTCTTCCATTGCAGATTCAGAACGTTTATCATCACTTCTATTTCCCCGTTCTGTTTGTCGCATCGCGGAAACTTCCATTGCGATTTTCTCAAGAGTATCTGCCTCGGATTCTATTCCTCCTGTAATGGTGATATCGCCTAAAGTTCTAAAACGAATTTTTTTAGTAACCACTTCTTCGTTATCTTCAAGAATTAAGAATTCGGAATTCGGAATCCAAGAACCCTGTCTCCAAATTACTTCGCGTTCATGTGAATAATACAACGAAGGAATCGCAATGTTTTCCCTTTTAATATAATTCCAAACATCCATTTCAGTCCAGTTACTAATTGGGAACGCTCTAAAATGTTCGCCTTCAAAATGCTTACCATTAAAAATATTCCAAAGTTCTGGTCTTTGGTTTTTAGGATCCCATTGCCCAAAATCATCTCTATGTGAAAAGAATCTTTCCTTTGCCCTTGCCTTTTCCTCATCACGTCTTCCTCCTCCAATAGCGCAATCTACTTTATTGCTTTCGATAGCATCTAAGAGTGTTGTGATTTGAAGTGAATTTCGTGTTGCATTTTTCCCTCGCTCTTCAGCAACTCTTCCCTCGTCAATAGAATCCTGAACAGATCCCACTATTAGACTTACGCCTAATTCATTTATTAAATCATCTCTAAATTGAATTGTTTCTGGGAAATTGTGACCTGTATCAACATGCATTAATGCAAATGGAATTTTTGCTGGATAAAATGCTTTTCTTGCCAAATGTGTAACTAGAATTGAGTCTTTACCTCCTGAAAATAAAATCACCGGATTTTGGAATTGAGCCCAAACTTCACGGAGAATAAATATAGCTTCACTTTCTAATTCGTCTAAATAATTTAAATAATATTTACTCATTTTAGAGTTTTAATTTTGGTGCAATATAATCTATGATTTTTTTAACAGCTATTTCAACAGAATCAAGTTCTGTATTAATTTCAATATCTGGATTTTCAGGTGCTTCATAAGGAGCCGAAATTCCAGTCATATTTTTAATCTCTCCTGCTCTTGCCTTTTTATATAAACCTTTAACATCTCGGCGTTCACATTCTTTAAGACTTGTGTTAATAAAAATCTCGACAAAGTTAACATCTTTAACGATACTTCTTATGTTATCTCTATCTTTTTTGTAAGGTGAAACAAATGCTGCCAATACAACTAAACCTGCGTCAATCATGAGGTTCCCTGTCTCAGCAATTCTTCTGATATTTTCTGTTCTATCTTCTGGCGAAAAACTAAGGTCGTTATTGATTCCTTTTCTAATATTATCTCCATCAAGCGTGTATGTACTAACCCCTAATTTAAACAACTCTTGTTCTACAACATTTGCTATAGTCGATTTTCCCGAACCTGAAAGTCCAGTAAACCACAATAAAAAGGAATTATGTTCATTTTTTTCTCTTCTATCATTTTGAGATACTTGATATGAATGCGGAATAATATGCTCTTTCATTATACTCTATTGGCTTTTTTTAGAGAAAAAATTACGAATTCGCCCTAAGGGTATTTTTAACCATAATTTTTCGTGAAAATAATAAAGAACAAATTTCGTAAATAATTCTGTAAGTGCAATGTATAAAGCAATTTCATTGAATGCATTTAAAATAATTCCAGTGATGACAAAAGTAGTGCTAGTTGCAACTATTCGCCATGATATCGATTTAACAAAAATTTCTTTATTGCTATCGGCTTGTTTTCTTAATAACGATAGCCATATGCGTTCATGAAAATAGTAGATAGCTAGCTTAATTAAAAATTCTGAAGCACCAATTTTAAGTGCATCTTCTAGACTACAATTGTCAAACAAACACGTGATAAAAAGGACAACTAAAACTGTGTCAATTGTTGCAATGATTCGCCAGGAAACACCTTTAAATAAACTTCTATAATGTGATGCCGTTTTGTAACTTTTCATATTAATTGGTTTTTGACACTAAAAACCATGGGTTTAAAAGATTTTCTTTATTATATAACAAAGATACATTTGTCTGTTTTGAGATTACCTCAATATTAACTGCATTACAAATGGCTTGCCCTGCAGCAGTGTCCCACTCCATTGTTGGTGCAAATCGAGGATATACATCGGCATTCCCTTCTGCTATTAGACAAAACTTCAAAGAACTCCCTTTTGAAACGATTTCTACTTCCTTTCCGTCATTTTTCAAAGAATCTATAAAATCCAAAGTCTCCTGACTCATATGAGAACGACTACCAACAACACGTACGAGATTCGACTCTTTAGTGTTAGGTTCCAACGCTAAGGCTATTTCCAATACCTTCTCTACTGAGGTGCCGTGAGTTATTAATTTCGACTTATACCCTTGTTTTGTGTTTACATCTGCAAAGTATAAATCCTTTGTTGCTGGAACGTATATTACACCAAGTTGAGGTATGCCATCAGTTACTAATGCTATGTTTACGGTAAATTCACCATTACGTTTAATAAATTCTTTAGTTCCATCTACTGGATCCACAACCCAACACGTTTTCCATTCTTTCCTTTGTGCAAAATCAGTTTGTTTATTTTCTTCACTAATTATCGGAAATTCTGTCTTTTCTAGAAATGAATTAATAATATCATTTGCACGTTTATCCGCTTCTGTTAAAGGCGATTTATCATCTTTTATTTCAACATCAAAAGCTGTATCATAGACTTGCATAATTACTTCGCCTGCTTTTAAACTTGCCTCGATGGCGATTTGTAGGTGTTTATTCATATTGTCGTTTTATAGCTATTCTTAAACTATCTCTCCAGTGTGGAATCTCGATATCGAAATTGGATTTAATTTTTGATTTATCTAAAACACTAAAATATGGGCGTTTTGCTGGTGTGGGGTAGTCCTCTGTATTAATAGGTGATAAGCTAATTTGACTCTTGTTTTCATCAAAGATTGCCTTTGCAAAATCATACCAGCTTGCAACACCTTCGTTGCTGTAATGGTAAACACCAAATTCTTGACTTTTGGAGTTAATGACTTTAAGAATAGTAGCTGCTAAATCTGTGGCATATGTTGGTGTTCCTATTTGATCTACAACGACACTTAATTCTGTCCTATCTTTTGACAACCTAATCATGGTTTTTAAAAAATTATTACCATGTTCTGAATACAACCAAGCCGTTCTAATGATAAAATACGATTCGAGATGATTTATTATGGCTTGCTCTCCTTTTAATTTTGTTATACCATAAATACCTGTTGGATTTGTAGTGTCTTCTTCATTATAAGCCGAAGATTTGTTTCCGTCAAAAACAAAATCTGTAGAAATATGAATAAGGATTACATTGTTATTCCGACAAGCAATCGCTAAATTTTTTGCTCCTAATTCATTAACCTTTGCGGCATTAATTTCATCATTTTCTGCATTATCTACCGCTGTATATGCAGCACAATTAATACAATAATCAAATGTATTCCTGTTATAAAAAGCATTTACATCTTCTAAATTGGTAATGTCAAGCTCCAAATAATCCGTGTAAATAACGTTTAAATTGGAAGTTTTAGACTCTAAATCACTAATACATTTTGCAAGTTGACCATTGCCACCCGTTACCAAGATGTTTATCATAATTTCGCATTCTCTAGTGTAGGCAAAACTACATCTTTTTCTGAAACAATTAGTGATTTTTCAGGTAAGTGCCAATCTATATTTAAGGTTGAATCATCATAAATTAGTCCACCTTCTGAAGGCTTGTGATAATAGTTATCGCATTTATAAGAAAAAATTGCGGTTTCACTTAATACAACAAATCCATGTGCAAAACCTCGAGGTACAAAAAATTGCTTCTTATTGTCTTCAGAAAGTTCTACTGATACGTGTTCACCGAAAGTCGATGAATTCTTTCTTAAATCAACAGCAACGTCCAATACTGAACCTTTAATCACTCTTACCAATTTAGCCTGCGCAAAATCTCCTGTTTGATAATGCAAGCCTCTTAAAACGCCCTTTGTTGAAAAAGATTCATTGTCTTGAACAAAATTTACATTTAACCCTACAATTTTGTTGAACTTATCCTGATTAAAACTTTCGAAAAAGTAACCTCTATTATCTTCAAACACTGTCGGCTCTAAAAGAACACAGCCTTTAAGTTTAGTCTCTACTTTAATCATTATTTTTTATTCAATAATCCCAATAAATTTTTACCATAACCACTTTTTAATAGTGGTTCTGCTAAATTCCTAAATTGAATTTCGTCAATATAACCCATTTCGAATGCAGCAGCTTCTATAGAACCAATCTTTAAACCTTGTCGATTTTCAATTACTTCAACAAATTGGGATGCTTGCATTAGCGAATCAAATGTCCCTGTGTCTAACCAAGCTGTTCCTCTATCTAATATACTTACACTTAGATTGCCATTTTCTAGATACACTTTATTAACATCTGTAATTTCTAATTCTCCTCGGTGACTAGGTTTTATGTTTTTGGCAATATCAACTACGGAGTTATCATAAAAATAAATTCCTGGTACAGCGAAGTTTGATTTTGGTTTTTGCGGTTTTTCTTCGATAGAAATAACTTGACCATCTTTATCGAATTCCACAACTCCATAACGTTCTGGATCATGTACTCTATAGGCGTAAATAATTCCGCCATCTGGATTATTATTATTTTGCAAAAGTGAAGCTAAGCCTGAACCGTAAAAAATGTTATCTCCTAAAATTAGAGCTACTTTATCGTTTCCAACAAATTCTTCACCAATAATAAAAGCTTCTGCCAATCCATTAGGAGCATCTTGAACTGCATATTCAAAGCGACAGCCGTATTTTCCACCATCGCCAAGTAAATCTTTAAACAATGGTAAGTCTTTTGGGGTAGAAATTATTAAAATCTCATTTATACCAGCATACATAAGTGTAGACAGCGGATAATAAATCATTGGTTTATCATAAATAGGCATCAATTGCTTACTTATAGTCAAAGTCAATGGATGCAATCTTGTACCAGATCCTCCCGCTAATATTATTCCTTTCATACGCTAGCTATATTGTTTTTGATAATAGGATTGGTATGTACCGCTTGTTACATGATCCAACCACTGTTCGTTGCTTAAGTACCAATCAATTGTTTTAATCAAGCCTTCTTCAAAAGTCACAGTTGGCACCCATCCTAATTCATCTTTAATTTTACTAGCATCAATGGCGTATCTTAAATCATGTCCAGGTCTGTCTTTTACATATGTTATAAGAGCATCAGAACTTCCTTTAGATCGTCCTAATTTAGCATCCATTTGTTGGCATAATAATTTTACCAAATCTATGTTTTTCCATTCGTTAAAGCCACCTATATTATAGGTTTCAGAATTTTTGCCTTTATGAAAAACTAAATCAATTGCTATAGCATGATCTTTTACATATAACCAATCTCTAGTGTAATTCCCGTCGCCATAAACTGGAAGCGGTTTGCTGTTCAATATATTATTTATAAATAAAGGAATGAGTTTCTCTGGAAATTGATTTTGTCCATAATTATTAGAACAATTGGTAATTACATATGGCAATCCATATGTTTCTCCATAGGCCCTAACAAAATGATCAGAACTCGCCTTAGATGCAGAATAGGGAGAGTTAGGGTCATACGATGTTCTTTCAGTAAATAAACCTGTATCACCTAACGAACCATATACCTCATCTGTGCTTATATGATAAAAGAGTTTATTGGAGTAATCATCTTTCCAAGACGCCTTAAAAGCGTTCAATAAAATCATAGTTCCAAATACATTTGTTCTAACAAATGCTAATGGATCTTTAATTGACCGATCTACATGTGACTCGGCTGCCAAATGTATTACGCTTTCAAATCTGTGTGTCTCAAACAATGCCTTTATGAAAGACTCGTCTGTTATATCTCCTTTAATAAATGTATAATTCGTTCTAGATTCAATATCTTTTAAATTCTCCAAATTGCCCGCATAGGTTAAAGCGTCTAGATTATAAATATGATAATTTGGATATTTTTCTACGAATAATCTAACTACGTGAGAACCAATAAATCCTGCTCCTCCAGTTATTAAGATTGATTTAATTCCCATATTCCTGTACAAATTTCATTGTTCTTCTAGTTAGAAATATTAAAATTAATAGGAGAAACGCTAAGATTGGAAAAATTAATGAATATTTTTCAGTTAATTCATTAACTTCAGTTCCTATTCCTTGAAACCCTGAAAGTGTGTCAAAAAACACATCCTCTTCTACTTTCTTTTCTTGTAATGCTAATAACTGTTTTTCAAGATCCATCTTTTGATTATGTAATTCAAATTCCTTAGTATTGGATTTCTCTGGCTCTAGTGAAATCATTTCGCTTAAACTAAAACCTCCACTAGCAGATTCAGACTCTTTTGTTAAAACTCTAATATAAACCCTCTGTAAAGAATCTATAGCTCCTATTGATTTTCTTAAGCTTAGTTTCTGAATAAATATTATAGAATCTCTCTTTTTAATTTTCTTAGCCGAAAACGTATTTTCGAATGAAGCATTCAATCCGTTTTCTAAACTTTTAAAGATGTCTTTTTTAGTAGACTCTACTTTTATTTCGAAGAAATCACTTGAAAAAATATTTCTGTTCTCAAGAAATTGATCGTAATCAATTTCTTGTGCCCTGATACTATCAAGCGAATTTAAATACTGATCATACTGTTGAATTAGTTGGTTTTCGCTTTCAGGCCCAGGAATTATTTCAAACTCAATAACTTCCTTTGCCGAATTTTCATCGATACCAAAAATATTAGAAATCTCACCAAAGTCTTCATCAGAGATTAAGGCGTTGAAATAATCAATATTATTAACTAATTGATATTTTGAATCAAAATAAGGTTTCACCAATATTTGCGAACTGTAGCTTTTGGCCTTTAAGCTTTCTAATCCATATCCAATTGCAGCAGCTATGATCATAACACCAGCAATGATTTTAAAATTATCGAATACAGCTTTAAGCGAGAATACTATAACTGAAAATATTGATCTAAAAATTGAACCAATAAAATTAATAAAGCGATCAAAGAGTTTTCCGATTGCGCTAAATAATTGCCCTAAATCAACTTCTTCTGAACCCTGTTCTTCTGGTAATTTTTCACTCATAGTAATAAATAATTAATTAAATATTTGTTGTAATATTTTACGTGTTATAATATATGTTGGTTTCACCCCTGAAGTGCCTAATCCACCGGACGCAAGTGTGCCCCCTGTTTTTAATGGGTTATCACTGGCGTAATATGCGTATCGAACTTTTACATTGGGGTTTATACTGCCTCTAACTTTAGATGCAGCTTGTATTGCTTTTTGATAATGTGCGCCTTCCATTTCCAAGCCAATTACATTCCAAGTTGAATTGAAAAAGAACTTTAATATCTCTTTATTTTGCAGCGAAGTTCCTAAAACAGTAATCATTGCGCCTTCATATACATCTACACCTTCTCCTTCTAAATCGCTTTTACTCAATTCGTTCTTAAATGGATAATTATCGGCGGTGCCTTCAAAAATATGAGCTGATGGAATCATAATGTCACCTTTTCCGCCTTCTAAAATTCCTGCTTTTCCCATAATTGAAACAGATTCAATATTAAGATGTGTTTTATTATCTTTTACATTAAACGGCTTAAACAATTCGTCAATAGTCTCATACGCTTGTTCTCCAAAGGCATAATCCATTACAAAAATAACCGGCTTATCTTCATTTTTATAAGTATCGCCAATTTCAATGTCCGTTTTCGTAAAATCAATTTTTGCTGTGTCAAAAATTTGCACGTCAATATTAGTGCCCGAAGTGTCCTTGATATAAATCATTCCTTTTTGCAACGCTTCTTTCGTTACTTTATTGCGTAACTCTCCATTGTTCTTTTGTCCGAGGGCTTCATAAACTTCAAAAATAGTTTTTTTAGCGGCATATGATTTTAACGCATGAGGCGCAAAAAGGGAATTCATCACACTGTGCATATTCGCACTAATTACATGAATAGGACGCTCAAGTAAGTTGTTTTTGTGAAGCATCTCTTTAATATTATCAGCCCATATCTCTCCATGAATATGATGACCCAATCGCTCTCTCAAAACTGGACTAAAAGTAACTGTCCGCTTATTACTATTTACGACTTCCTCAATCGCTAATTTGCCAAGCCAATATACAATATGTAAAAATCGCTCAGGCTGGGTTGGAGTCGCAAATTCAGAATACGTTTCGCTAATCTCATTAAAGGTGCGTCCTAAAATATTAGCAGTATGAGTGATTGCAATCTCTCGTTCTTGTTGGGTGAGTTTTTTTGAAGAAAACACGGCTTTTTCAAGCTTTACCCAATCTCTAGTTGTATTCCCTTTTTCATCAATGAGTACGCGTTTACTAATTTTGTGTGACTCAATAAAAATAAAAGTAAGGTGGGTAAGAATATCATAAATTTCAGATCTGCCTCTGGTAATTTCAATATTCATTTGCTCATCATCTATACGATAGCAATTTCTTCGCCTTTTAGGAGGAATAATTGGTTTAAAATGAGAGTTTCCATAACCTTCGTCGCTTGTAAGATTTATAAAAGTACACTCCTCGATACCTATAGGAAGCCTGTCAATAACATAAAGTAATCCTTCTAATTCCGCTTTTTCATCTCCAATTGAACCATATATTTCTGGCCGCAAAAGCAACAAGGTTTCTCTAAGCGCTTCTCCAGAAACTCCCATAGGCTTGTAAAACCCTCGATTAAACAAATGCCTCATGGTAATATACATTCTTTCTATTGCATTTGAGCTTTCTTGGGCCCTCGTTCTTTCATGATGTTTTTTGTTCCTCATATAGTTAGATTACCCAACAAATATAATACTATTTAGTTAATTTCATCGCTTCTAAAACTGAAGCAATTTTTCTGTCGTTTGATAATCTAGGTATCTTATTTTGACCTCCAAGTTTACCAATTGATTTCATGTAGTCTTGAAAGCCATTTTTTCTAACGACAGTAATTTTTAATTGCTGAAGGATGTTCCCCTTAATTAAATCGAAATAATAACTGTTTTGCCTTTGAAGTACTGCATCTATGTGCTCTGAAAATAGCAGCATATTCTCAGGTTCATTTTCGAACTCAATAAACCATTCATGATATGGCAAGCCTTGATCAGGGTTTATTTGTGGTGCAACCGTAAATTCAGAGACTTGAATACTAGTTTGATCTATCGCTTCTTGCAAAGCCTGTTCAACTTCTTTACCTATAACATGTTCTCCAAATGCCGAGATGAAATGCTTTATTCGGCCCGACACAATCACGCGAAAAGGTTCTAAAGACGTAAACTCAATAGTGTCTCCGATGTTGTATGCCCATAATCCTGCGTTCGTTGATATTATCATTACATAATTCACGTTGAGTTCTACGTCTTTAATCGTGATTCTTTTGGGATTTGGGTTAAAAAATTCGTTAGCTCTAATAAATTCATAAAAAATCCCAGAATTAAGTTGAAGTAACATGCCCTTTTCATTCTGCTTATCTTGAAATGCAAAAAACCCTTCACTAGCCGGATAAAGTTCAATACTATCCACCTTACGACCTATTAAATTTTCAAATTTGGCTCTATAAGGTTCATAATTAACACCTCCAAAAATGAATAAGTTGAAGTTTTTGAACACGTCTCCAATCTTCTTTCCTGTTTTTTCTTGAATCTTTTCAAAATACATTTGTACCCAAGATGGTATTCCGGAAATTATAGTCATATCCTCTGGTAAAGTTTCTTCAACAATGGCCTCTACCTTAGTTTCCCAATCGTCAATACAATTGGTTTCCCATGATGGCATTCTGTTTTTTTGCAAATATTTAGGGACAAAGTGTGCTACGATTCCTGATAAGCGTCCTAACTGAATTCCATTTTGTTCTTCTAAAACTGGGCTTCCTTGTAAGAATATCATTTTACCATCTACAAATGTACTTTTACCAGTTTCCGCGATATACATCAAAATAGCATTTCTTGCAGCCTCTACATGAGTGGGCATACTTTCCTTTGTAATTGGAATATATTTTGCTCCTGATGTGGTTCCGGAAGTTTTTGCAAAATATATTGGTTTCCCTTTCCACAGAATATTTTCTGCTCCAGAAACAACCAAGTCAACATACGATTTTAGAGCTTCATAATCTCTTACTGGAACTCGCTTTACAAAATCTTCATGTGACCTTATATTAGAAAAATCATGGTCTTTCCCAAAATTAGTTGATTTAGCTTCTTTAATAAGATAATTAAATACAGTATTTTGAGTTTCTAAAGGTTGATTGGCCCATTTTAAAACGGCTTTTCTTACTTGTTTAGCAAATGGTTTTGCTAAGGCGGATTTTAATGAAAACATTATTTAAAGTCAATAAAATTATTGGGATTGATAGGGTAACCTTTACTCCATAATTCAAAATGCAAATGTGGCCCTGTGGTTAAGGCTCCTGTATTTCCTGCAATAGCAATAACTTCTCCTGCTTTTACTAAATCCCCTTGTTGTTTCGTTAATGATGCGTTGTGCTTATATACTGAAATAAGATCATTTCTGTGTTCTATTATTGCTACGTAACCCGTTTCCGTCGTCCATTCAGCAAAAATCACAGTGCCGTCAGCAGTAGCTTTAACTGGAGTGTCTTTTGCAACAACAATATCTATTGCATAATGCTTGTCTTTTATATTATAGTCTTCAGAAATTGTTCCATTCGCTGGAGGAAACAATACAAAATTAGATGCGGAAATTGCGGTTTCAAAAAGATTGTATTTATCTTCTTTATCCACTTTTTCTCTCAGTAATGAATCTTCTTTACTCGGATTTAAATTAATCCCATTTGCATCTAAATTTTCTGCTTTAATCAATGAATCTCTATTAAAAACAACTGTACTCACATCTCCAGTAAGTACGCTTTTTATTGAGGAATAATAACGCTCATTCATACTTATAACTTGTTGCAAAGAGTCGGTTTTATAATTTAATTCTGTAGCCTGTTTCTTTAACGCCGTCGATGAATAGCCGGGAATGTATTCTCTTAAACTCGTAAATGAAATTAATAATATGGTCCCTACAACCAATAAAATTGATGAAAGTGCAACGATAACAAAGACGTTTAAACGCGTTAATTTAATTGCAAATCGTTCTTCAAAAGTATCTTCATTCAAAATCACTAAACGATACTTGTGAAGTAGTTTTTTCGTGAATTTTTTTTCCTTCGGTTTATCAGTCATATTATAACAAAATTAAATAAAAATAGCTCAGTACGCCTGTTGAGGTCTTAAAGTTTGTTTTAAAACGTTTAAATTGAAGTATAATTATTAAATTTGCAATTCAAAAGACAAAGATTATGAGCTTATATATGTTACCATTAGTTATTGGATGGCCTCAAATAGTTTTAATTGCTGTGGTGGTTCTATTGATTTTTGGAGGTAAAAAAATCCCAGAACTTATGCGTGGACTTGGAAGCGGAATTAAAGAATTTAAGGACGCTAGTAAAGAAGAAGAGGATCAAACAGATTCTGATAAAAAAGAATAATATTATTCAAATATTAAAAAAAGCCAGCCTAAAACGCTGGCTTTTTTTATTTCAAAGTTGCTGACCTAATTATGGCTTCTAGTTCAAACATATAATCGCGTTTCTGAACTGAAGGCGCAAACACATAGCCTTCAATCATTACGTATCGATTATTCACTTTATCTTCAATTGCATAATTTATAAATGGTCCAGACATAAAAGCGTTTTTAAGATCCCAAATGCCTTTGGTTTCAAAAGTGGGTTTGTTGTCAATTATCGTTTCAAAAAAATATGGTGCATAGGCATCTTCTGTTCCTAAATATGAACCTTCCAAAGCGCCTTGAATATAAATCTTACCAATAGAATCTCTTACTCTTACCACATCTAAAACAGTACTATCTCCCTTTTTTAAAGCGCTTATTGGAATCTCATACATTAGTAAATCCATTGTGCCTGTTGTAATGTCTTTTCTTATCCAGAAAAAGTTATCTTCTTCTTGTGCTACCCGATACGCCGTTGGAAATTTAATAGAAAGGCCTAATTTGTTTTTAATAGGCGTTATATCAAATAGGGATAGTTTTATACGACGTTGCTTTTCTTTTATTTCCTCTTTTTGATACGCATCTATAATTTTTTCAGCATTCGTCTTCAATTGATCAATGATTTCTGTACTATTTTGACCAGATACAACAACTACAGTTTGCGGTCTTGCATAAACATCGTTTGCTATTCTTGTAGCCGCTTCTTTCTTTGTCTCTATTTTTAATATAATTCTGCTTTTCGTAGTGAAATCTGAAAATACCTGTGGTGGCAATTGAGCTATAGAAAATAAAGGCTCATCTTGAGGTAGACCTTCGGCTGGAGCAGCAATAATATTTCTAATGGCTTCTCCAACATTTTGTTCCCATAATAAATTATCAACAACAACTGTAAGATTGTTAATGTTTCCCGAAGAGCCCGAAATAACACGTTGATTATTTGATCCATTGTTACAACTTAACAACATTAGGGCGAATACTATGCTTCCTACAATTTTCATGTTATATTTGTTTTTTGCCTATTGAGATACAACAAGCGTCATTCCTATTTTTAGTTTCGTACTACTAATATCATTCCAATCTTTAATATTTTGAATAGAAACACCAGGAAATTTTTCTGCAATGCTCCAAAGAGAATCTCCTTTTAAAACTTTATAGGTTTTCTTACCTTTAGTAATCACCGTTTTAGTTTCTTTTTTCACTACTCTTGCTGCAGTGTTCCTAGGATAGATAGTAAGGCGTTGTCCGATACGGAGATTATTACTTCTCAATCCATTCCATTGTTTTATTTGACTAACTCTTACGCCATATTTCCGAGCTATTTTTCCAAGATAATCACCACTTTTTACGCGATAACGCGTTTTTGTGTCAGATTCGAAAAATTGAGGTAAAGCCTTCTCTCTTTTATCGAATTCGTCTTTCGCATATTTATAAATCTGCGCTTCATTTGCTACAAATTTTCCAACGGCATGTCTTGGTAATCTTAAGGTATAATTTTCGTCTTTTATAAACGGAATGATATCCAATTTATACGAGGGATTTAAAAATTGTAACTCTTCCATTGGTAACTCTAAAAGTTCCGAAACCTGATCTAATGTAATCATGTGCTTCACATGAATTGTATCAGTTTCCATATAACGAAATTCAGGTTTTCCTTTTTGAAAACCATGCTCATCGGCATATTCAAAAATATACATTGTTGCTAAAAAAGCTGGCAAATAGCCGGCAGTTTCACGAGGTAAATGCGGTCTTATATTCCAATAGTTTTCATAACCTCCTGAACGCCTAATTGCCTTACTAACATTTCCCGGTCCCGAATTATAAGCCGCTAGAGCCAAATCCCAATCTCCAAAAATCTTATACAGTCTTGCTAAGTATTCACTTGCTGCTTTAGTGGATTTTATTGGGTCGGATCGTTCATCAACATAACTGCTCACATCAAGTCCATATTCTTTACCAGTGGCAAACATAAACTGCCAGAGACCCGTTGCTCCAACTCTAGATTTTGCTCTTGGTTTAAGTGCAGACTCGACTATGGCTAAATATTTTATTTCTAATGGAATATTATTATTATCAAGTTCAGATTCAAACAACGGAAAATAATAATCACTCAAAGCCATTAACTTTTCCATTGAGCGTCTTCTCTTTTTTAAATAGGACTTTATAACATTTTCGAGAGATGGATTGTATTCAATATTAAAGGGTGTTCTTGCATTAAGTTCATTTAGACGTTTCTTCAACGTGTCTGTAGGTAATTCAGGGTAATAAACCTCGCTATATTCAAGCGTAGAAATAGATTTATAAATTGTATCGTATAATGAGTTACTGTATAATTCCTCTAGCCATTTTTGATCTATTTCAGCTGCTAATTGATGATCTTCTAGATTTGGTTTCGCTAGTGAATCTGGAACTGGAGATATAACTTTGTTAACAACCTTTAGTCCATCAATTTTCGGAATAGTCTTAGGCACAACAATAGAATCTCCTTTAGTTTCTTGTTTTTTTTGTTCTTCCTGAGCGAAACATAGACCGCATAAAAACAATGATACAAATGTTAAGATGAAAAGTTTCTGATTCATTATAAGTGCTATTTATCTATCAACGGTAGATAGGCTAAAATCGTATTTTTTTAATTAAAATGAAAGTCTGTGGCCTCCTATTACAAGGCATTAATCCAAAATTGCTTTAATGCCTGGTAAGATTTTACCCTCTAAACTTTCTAGCATTGCACCTCCTCCAGTGCTAACGTAGCTCACTTTATCTTCAAACCCAAATTGCTTTACTGCAGCAACAGAATCACCGCCTCCAACTAATGAAAATGCTCCAGATTTAGTAGCTTCTGAAATAGAATTCCCAAGGGCTATTGTTCCATTAGCAAAACGTTCCATTTCGAATACACCTAATGGACCATTCCAAAGTATTGTTTTACTTGACTTAACGACGTCATTAAAATATAAAATTGATTTGGGTCCTACATCTAAACCCATCCATCCGTCAGGAATTGCATTCACATCCGTAACTTTAGTGCTAGCTTCATTACTAAAAGCATCTGCTACCAATGCATCAACTGGTAAATGTACTTCAACATTTTTTTGTTTTGCCATTTTCAAAATCTCGAGAGCCAGTTCCATTTTATCATCTTCTACTAAAGAATTCCCAATCATTCCTCCCATAGCTTTAATGAACGTAAAAGTCATTCCACCACCAATAATTAAATGATCTATTTTATCTAAAATATTCTCTACAATCGTGATTTTAGAGGACACTTTTGCACCTCCTAAAATGGCCAATACAGGTCGTTCCCCAGTTTGCATTACTTTATTAATACTTTCTATCTCTTTAGCTAAAAGATACCCAAAACATTTTTGTCCTGAAAAATAATCGGCAATAATTGTAGTCGAGGCATGTGCTCTATGTGCTGTTCCAAAGGCATCATTAACATATATGTCTCCAAGTCTTGATAATTGTTCTGCGAAATTTTGATTCCCTTGCTTTTCCTCATCGTGAAAACGTAAGTTTTCTAACAACAAAATTTCTCCTTGTTGTAGTTTCTTTGCAGCGTTTTCTGCCATTTCACCAACGCAATTTTCAGAAAAGACAACTTCAACTCCAAGTATGTTTTCTAAAGTTTTTATTATATGTTTTAATGAAAAATCTTCCTGAATGCCCTTTGGACGCCCTAGATGAGACATTAGTATGCAGCTCCCGCCATCTTCAAGAATTTTAATAATGGTTGGTTTTGCAGACTCAATTCTTGTGGTGTCTGTCACTTCAAAATTATCATTTAAAGGAACATTAAAGTCAACACGAATTAACGCTTTTTTATTTTTAAAATTAAAATCATCTATTGTTTTCACGGGAAAATATTTATGTGGTTTGCTGCTCTATTTTAAATCCATAATCGATTAGCAAAATAAGTTCTTTAATGTTCTCTGAAATAATTTTTTGAAAGTTTTTTTTCATCAAGGGTTTCAGCAATATTCCAAAAGGTTTAAAATCAGCAAATATTTCAATATTTAAATTCGTATACCCAGTATCACTTTCTTCAAGAACATAGTATATATTTATCTGCTTTGTGAAAGGAACATTTGTAGTAGATTCTCCATATACTAATTGATTCCTTTTAACCGTTTTTTTCACGGTAACTTGTTCGACCACCTGATTTTTATTAATCAAACATCTATGTTTTTGACCTGCTCTGTTTACTTTATTTCTCTCATAGTCCAGCTTATCGATTCCTTTTGTCCATAGCAATCTATAATCAAAATTACTAATGACTTCATAAAGTTCTATCGCAGGAATTTTTATAGATTCTGTTTTATCAAATATTTTATGCTTAGGAACGGTTTCAGGAATTGGATTAACGACTGGTAACTGTTTTTTTAAATGTTTTAAGGGTTCATACACGAAATTTATGGCCCCAAAATCGTAGGCTGCTGTTAAACGTATTCCACTTGGGCTTTCGGAAACTGGGATTAAATTTTCTGTATATATTGCATACTCAGTTAAAGGTACTTCATTCTTAAGAAGTCGATGAACTTGAATAACTTGACTTCCATATGGTTTCACCGAATCTTTCACTTTTATAAATTCAATTTCGCCATAATGCACTACAAATTTAAGACTCAAATTATAGGCTGACGAACAAGCGCCACAATGACAAATACGTTCAAACTCGTAACGTTTCAAATGTGTATGAAAAGCCAAATACATGTGTTGAATTTGAGCTTTTATCCCCTCTATGTTTACTTCCTCTTCGAGTTTATATAAAAATAAAGCATCCCCTTCTACTTCTACTAATTCCAATTTCATGGTATTATTATCTATTAATAATTCCAATAATTCAGATATAATATGTCTACTGTGTGAAATATCAGTATGATGAACAAATTCAGTAAATCCTGAAATGTCAGGAATAAAAAGTATTGCGTTTTGAGTCATTTTTCAATCAATAAATATGCTTTTGGTCTATAAAAATAAGTCGATTTATCTTTTCTTCGTTACAAGATAATGTTAAAAACAAAAAGTATATTTGCTTTATGCTATTCAAGGATATCTTAGGTCAAGGTCATATTAAAAATCATTTAACTAAAAGTACAGATCGTGGACGCATTCCGCACGCTCAACTATTTGTTGGTCCGGAAGGTTCTGGAACTTTACCCATGGCAATTGCATATGCGCAATATATAATTTGTCAAAATAAAAATTCTGAGAATATTGAATCTAATGAAGGCTGTAACCTTAAGTTCAATAATTTATCTCATCCCGATTTACATTTTGCTTTTCCCGTGGCTACAAATGATAAAATAAAAAGTCATCCCGTTTCAAAACATTTTATGGAAGAATGGCGTCAACTTGTTACGCAACAGCCTTATGGTAACTTATTTGATTGGTACAAAATACTTGGAATTGATAATAAACAAGGGCAAATAGGAGTTGATGAAGCTCAAGATATAGTGAAATCATTAGCATTAAAATCTTACGAAGGCGGTTATAAAATAATGTTGATATGGATGACTGAAAAAATGAATGCGTCCGCTGCAAATAAGTTGCTTAAACTTATAGAGGAGCCTCCAAATAAAACGGTTTTTATTCTTATTGCTCAAGATGAAGAACAAATTATAAATACCATAAAATCTAGATGTCAATTACTTCATTTTCCACCATTAGCCGAAGACGTTATCAAAAACGCTTTAATAAAAGACTATCAATTGGAAGACGTTGTTGCTGCCAAAATAGCGCATCAAGCCAATGGAAATTACAATAAAGCCTGCGATTTGGTGTATCAAGATTCTGAAGATCTACAATTTGAAGATTGGTTTGTCTTTTGGATTCGATCGGCATTTAAAGCAAAAGGAAACAAAAGTGCTATACATGATTTAATTTCATGGAGTGAGGACATTGCAAAGACTGGAAGAGAAACTCAGAAGCAGTTTTTATTGTATTGTATTGACTTTTTTAGACAAGCCCTTTTACTTAATTACAACGCAAATGACTTGGTGTTCTTAGAACCTAAATCTAAAAACTTTAAACTTGAGAATTTTGCGCCATTTATTCATGATGCAAATATTTTAGAAATTAGTGATGAATTACAAAATGCGATTTATCATATTGAGCGTAATGGAAACTCTAAAATTATACTAACTGATTTATCCATTAAACTTACGCGTCTTCTTCATAAAAAATCAGCACAAGAATGACCTCTCTAAAACATTGGTTTGTTATTATTAATCCAACTTCTGGAAATGGTTCTTGTAAGAAAAAATGGGCTCAAATTGAATCTCTCTTAGCTGCTAATGACTTCACATTTGAATATGCTTTTACTGAATATGCGAAGCACAGTGTGAATCTTGTTCAAAATGTTATAAATCAAGGGTTTAAAAAAATTATATGTGTGGGTGGTGATGGTACATTACACAATATAATTAATGGTATTATGTCTCAAAGCATAGTGCCTACTTCTGAAATTAATGTTGGTGTAATACCAATTGGAACTGGAAATGATTGGGTAAAAACACATCACATACCAAACAACATTGTGCGTGCAATTGAAATTATTAAACGTGGAACTATCAAAATTCAAGATGTTGGTAAAATAACGCTTTCTAATAATCAAATTCCTCCTGTATTTTTTATGAATCTTGCAGGAATCGGATTTGATGGATATGTTGTGAGTAAGGTTGGAAAGTATAAAAGTATTGGCGCAATGGCTTATCTTTTTGGAACGCTTATGGGTTTGTTTTATTTTAAAAATTTCAACTCCGAAATGGCTATAAACTCTGAAGTGATTAAAACTAAAACTTTAATGATTCTAGTTGGCCTCTGTAATTATTCGGGTGGCGGTATGCAACTTACTAAATCGCCAAATCCTTTCGATGGATTATTTGATGTTAGTATCGCGAAAGATTTAAATAAAGTTGATATTATTACGAACGTTTCCAAATTGTTTAATGGATCTATTGTAAATCATCCTAAAATAGATTCTTATAAAACAACTGAGATTGACGTAAAGGTCGCTAGTGAAAAGCATCAATTTATTCAGGCAGATGGAGAATTAATTGGAACAGGAAATTTCAAGGTTTCTATTATTAAAAAAGGCTTTTCTTTTTACGGCTAAAAAAAGCACTAGATTTTAGTCTAGTGCTTAATTCATTTTATTAAGATTTAGACTATTCTTTCGTATACTCTGCGTTTAATGCTTCGAGTAATTCTTGAGTTAAATCATTTTCCTTTGCGCCATACATTACACTTCCAGCATCATTGCTTCCAAGAATATATGTATATCCATTCCTCTCACCATAATTCTTAACAAAGCCTCTAACGTCCTTTATTAATGAATCTATTTGTGTCTGACTTTCTTTCTGAATTTGTTGCTCTTCAAATTGTAAGTTTTGCTGGAGCATTTGTTGTTTCTGACCCAAAATTTGATATTGTTCTTGGGCATTTTTTTGCGATAGTTTAGAAGCCTTCAATTGAAATTCTTGTGCTTCTACCTGAAAAGCTCTTCCAACACTATCTGCTTTTTTATTAAATGCATCGATTTTAGTTTGAAACTTAATTTCAATATCTTTCTTTTTTTGGTAATCATTTATCATTTTACCATTATCAACGTAACCTGTCTTTATTTGTTCTTGACAAGAAACCAAAATTGCTAAAACAGCAAACAGTATTAAACCTCTTTTCATTTTGTATAATTTATTTTTGCAAATGTATGAAAGTTGCAGACTTTTCATAGAAATTATTTATCATAGTAATAATTAATCGTATTTAATTTAATTATAAACAGTTTCAATAACAAATACCGCGTTTTAAAGCGTTTTAAGGATGTTTCCCAATTATCGCATGCAATTATTCGTTTAGAGAGCACAACAATAACCTGAGCCTTTAAAATTGAGTTTTAGTCGTTTTTTATCACATAAATTAATGAAGAGTACTCGCCAGTGTATTTTGCCTTTCTGTTTGATCTCCAACCAATCCAAAATCCACTAAAGAATTTCATGCGACCGGTTTTATACTTTTCGGAAAGTAAACTCACATAATAGGAATCGAATTTCATTGGAAGGTGTTTTTCAACACGCATTTCATTTTTCAAAATGAGTTTTGAAATTGAAGTTTTTGAAAAATGCCATAAGTGTCTTGGCACATCATAAGCAGCCCAAAAATGTTGGTACCAATTTGCATCATAACTTTTAAAATTCGGTACTGCAATAATTAACCTCCCATCGGGTTTTAGTAATTTTTTAAATACTGAAATATGCTCTTCCAATTTTGGCAAATGTTCTAACACATGCCACAAGCTAATTACATCAAAACTATTCGGCTCCAATCTATGAAGCTCTTCAGGCTTAAATACAGATTGCTCAGTTTTTTGATTGGCACTATTTCTTGCATCTTCATTGGGCTCTATCCCGGAAACCTGCCAACCATTATCTTTCGCAATCTCTAAAAAATCGCCAGTCCCACAACCTACATCCAGAAGATTTCCTTGTGAGTTTACTAGTGAGTTTATTAATTTCAGCTTCCGATTAAGCGCATAGGACTTTACCAAATGATATACTTTTTCAAATACATTACGTTTGGAATTAGTATGCGAAATATAGTTTTCACTTTTGTAATAATCAGGTAGTTTTTCCAGCGAAGGTCGTGGATGAGTCTCCAACATATCCAGCTCCTTATTGTAAAGTAATTGAAACTCTTCTCCTGAAACAGAATAATCTTTTAAGTCTAAATAAATTGTCTTTTCCTTCATTTAAAATGACTACAATTCAAGAATTTAATTTATGTTCCACGTGAAACATTGCGATATTTATCTTCCTAAAAAAACCAAAAGCACTGAAATATCACTAGGAGAAACGCCTGAAACTCGTGATGCTTGAGAGATCGTAACAGGGCGTATTTTGCTTAGCTTTTCAATAGCTTCATAACTCATCGATTTTAGTTTTGAATAATCAAACTCTTTAGGGATTTTTACGTCCTCCAATCTATTGAGTTTATCCGCATTGTTCTTTTCCTTCTCGATATAACCAGCATATTTTATCTGTATTTCAGATTGCTCAATCACTTCCCTATCCAAACTATGCTCTTGGACATACTTTTCGACTGCTTCAAAACTACGCATATCATCAATTGTAATATTCGGTCTAGAAAACAACTTAAACATTTTATCCGATTGCCTTACAGGCGCAGAATCTTTTGCTTGTAACACAGGATTCGCTACCTCTGGAGTAACACTTGTTTTCCTAAAAAACTGAACGAAACCGTCTGATTGTTTTTGTTTGTCTTCCATGCGACGCAATCGCTTTTCACTAGCAAGACCCAAATCAAAACCTTTTGGCGTCAACCTGAAGTCGGCGTTATCTTGTCGTAACAGTGTTCTGTATTCAGCTCTAGATGTAAACATTCGATACGGCTCTTCTGTTCCTTTTGTGATTAAATCATCAACCAAAACACCAATATATGCTTCACTCCTTTTAAGTATAAATTCATCCTTCTCTTGAATTTTTAATGCCGCATTAATTCCGGCCATCAATCCTTGAGAAGCTGCCTCCTCGTATCCTGTAGTGCCATTAATCTGTCCAGCAAAATACAATCCTTCAACGAGCTTAGTCTCTAATGTGTGTTTCAATTGCGTTGGTGGGAAATAGTCATATTCTATAGCATATCCTGGTCTGAAAAATTTCACTCCTTCAAATCCCACAACAGATCGCAGTGCTTTAAATTGGACATCCTCCGGTAATGAAGTTGAAAACCCATTGACATAGACTTCAACAGTATTCCAACCTTCAGGTTCTACGAAAAGTTGATGACGATCCTTATCGGCAAATCGATTGATTTTATCTTCTATAGACGGACAATACCTTGGTCCTGTACTCTGTATTCTTCCATTAAACATTGGTGACCTATCAAAACCCTCGCGTAATAGATTATGAACTTCAGGGCTCGTGTAAGTCATATGACAATCACGTTGCTTTTTTAGTGGCTGGGTAATATCAGAATAAGAAAACTTCTCTGGTACTGCATCACCAGGCTGGACAATCATTTTAGAGTAATCCAAAGAACGTCCATCAACTCTTGGTGGAGTTCCAGTTTTCATTCTTCCAGATTCAAACCCAAGACTAACTAATTGTTCTGTTATACCTGTTGCCGCACCTTCACCTGCTCTTCCGCCGCCAAAGTTCTTGTCCCCAATATGAATCAAACCATTTAAGAAGGTTCCGTTTGTAAGGATAACAGTCTTTGCTTTTACTTCAATTCCTAAAGACGTTTTCACACCAACAACTTTATGGTTCTCGACTATTAATCCTGATACCATCTCCTGATAAAAATCAAGATTTTCAGTCTGTTCAAGTAGCAATCTCCAATCTTCAGCGAAACGCATTCTGTCACTTTGAACTCTAGGGCTCCACATAGCAGGTCCCTTAGATTTGTTCAACATTTTAAATTGAATAGCCGATGTATCACTAACAATACCGCTATAGCCTCCAAGTGCATCAATTTCTCTAACAATTTGACCCTTCGCAATTCCACCCATAGCTGGGTTACACGACATTTGTGCAATATTTTGCAAACTCATTGTAATAAGCAGAGTTTTGCTACCCATGTTTGCGGCAGCAGCTGCGGCCTCGCTTCCAGCGTGTCCTGCTCCAACTACTATTACATCGTATACTTCGTTAAACATTTTTATTAGACTATTGTTCCACGTGAAACATTTGAATTTTACTTAATTTTGGATTTGCAAATATACGTTGATTTCCTGAATATTATGAAAGGCGATTTATATAGTAATTTTCCTTCTCTCTCATGAGCTTTTCCTCGGTCTCAGATTTATCCTTGTAGCCACAATAATGCAAAACACCATGGACCATTACGCGATGTAATTCATTTGAAAATACGGTCTTAAATTCTTCGGCATTCTCTTGAACTCTTTCCACAGAAATATAAATGTCTCCGTTAATCTCTTTACCCATTGTATAATCAAAACTTATGATATCGGTGAGCGTGTCATGGTCCAGAAATTCTAGATTTATACCGAGCAAATAATTGTCGTCGCAAAAAATGTAATTGATTTCACCTTCGTTGAATGCCTCTTCAGATATAACTGAACTAATCCATTGAGTTATCTGTTCTTTATTCTCAAGTATAAAATCTGTTTCGTAGTTAAAGCTGATCATCCTTCTTTTTAAAATACTCTTGTACTTTCTTTTTATAAACTTGCTGCAAAGGTAGTGCTTGTCTATTTAAAATTTCGGTCGTATTAAAATATTCTCTCGCCGTCGGAATCTGGTTATTAGAACCATTATTAAAGCGTTTTGTATTCGTTTCTGATTTTCGCTTTTTATCCTCTCCTTGCATGAACGTAGCGTTTTCCATCTTCAATAATTGATGCTGCAATTCCATCATTTTTTGTAAGGTCTGATTTGTAAACCCTTTATTCAATAAATCGAGTTCAACTTCCTCCATTTTCTTTAATAAATCTCCAGCCTGACCATTACTTCCTTCTTTGCCCAATTTATCTTGAAGCGCCTGACGGAGTTGTTGCTGTTGCTGGTAAATACGATATAACTCTCCGTTCATCTCTTCACTATTCCCTTCGCCTTCTCCTTGTTGTGCGCCGTTTTCTCCTTGCTTAGGATCACCGGATTGACCTTTCTTTTCCCCTTCGCCTTCTTCTCCTTCTTTACCGTCCTTTCCACTTTTTGGTTTGCCCTTTTGACTTTTCTTCATGCCTTCTTCCATCTCCTTATTAAGCTCTTCTTGGCTCTTTATAATGTCTGGTAACTGCATATCACCACCACTACCCTGACCTGGTGAAGGATTCATCTGACTCTCCATATTATCCAATACGTCACTCAAAAAGCTTGCCAAATCATTTGTTGCGGTAATTGTGTATTGCTGAGTTGAAATACCTTGATATAGCTGATTTTCAGATAATTGCCCTAAAGACTTGTCCAAATTATAAAACACATCAGTAATTTTAGTGTTTACTTGTTCGGATATTGTAGGTTGTCTCAGTGATAGTGAAAACAAGCTATCGTCTATATGTTCAAAATGTTCTCTTAGACTGCTTTGCTTTCTTAAATATTTTCCATATTCATTGTGATTAACACCAATACTTCTGAACTGCTTCATTAATCCTTCTTGATCAAACGAAAACAGCACCAAATTATCTAGAATTTGTCTTAGCATTGCCGCGTCTTCCGCAATTTGATCTCCGCCACCAGACATCATTGATTGTGTCATTTTAGCACTCATCTCCTTCATTTTCTTAGCCGCTTTCTTCTGCTTTTGCTTAGCGCTCTTTTGATTTTGATTCGATTCTTGCTTGTTGCCTTGTTCTTCGTTTTCTTCCTTCTTTTCTAGGTCTTCTGTTGCTTCTTGCTGTTCCTTTTTAATTTCCTCCTCTTCTTCTTTGTCCTGAGGCACATCAATAGGTTTTTTAAGTTCCTTATTCTCTTTTTGTAACTCTTCTAATTCCTTTTGAAAGTCTTCAAATTTTTTGTTTAATTCTTCCTGCTTCGCCTTAGTGTTGTTTTCATTTTCTTCTTCAGACAACGCCTCTTGTTCTTCTGCTAACGCTTCCAATTCTCTTTGCAGCTTTTCTGCCTTTTTAGCGACATAGTATCTTTTTGTTAACTCCAGCAATTGTTCCAAGCTTCTTTGTTTATTTTTGTTTTGCTTGGCTAATTCTTCTAATTTCTCCGATAGCTCTTCTTTCTGTATTTTCTCTTGAAGCTTCTCTAACTCCTCAAGAAGTTTTTCATCCTTTTTGAGTTGTTCCTCATTATCGTTTAATCGCTCTTTCAACTCTTCCTTAAACGCATCTTCTTCCTTGTTTTCATTTTGAAATTCCTCGAGGTTATCCTTAAGTTTTTTATTAAAGTTCTGCATCATTTCCTCCTGCTGCCTCTGTCGTTTAATAAAGTCTTCTAACTTTTTCTTATCATTAAAGTTGAGCGCGTCCTTTTCTTTCTGCATCTTGGCCAACTTCTCAAGTTCTTTATCTTGAGCCTTTAGCTTATCAAATGAATTATTTAAATCCTGAATAGTTTCATTCTGTTCTTCAAGTAGTTTCTTTTCCTCTTCTTCTTTGGTGAGTTTTCTATATGTGAAAACTGGACTTTTAGTGCTTTTGTAATTATGATTTACATCATTATCAAAAACTTGAAAATAAAGCTCATAATTAATCCCTTCTGTTAGGGTTAATTGATTGGGAAAAGCTGCTACAAACTCATCAAAATTAGATGTTGAAACTGGTATTTGCTCATACAATTTACTGCCCTCTTCATTGGCAGGATAATACACTAATTGCAATTTACTCAATCCATAATCGTCACTTACTTGTCCTAAAAAATAAAGCGACTGATTGTCGATAGAGTCCTTTTCTACCCTGAGATTTAATTCTGGGTAATCATCTCGAATTGTGTTTAATGAAAATGCCAAGCTCTCATAATCTTTCAAATTGTCATTACTAGTACTTATATCATAGTTAAAATCTCTACTAAGGCGTTTGGAAACTTCAAAAACGCCATCTTCCATTTTTGAAAATCCAAGTGTATCTTTTTCATTCAAAGACACATGAGTAGTGGCTCTTGTATTGACTTTCCAAGTTACAATTGTGCCTTCTGGTATTGTTGCGTTTCCAGTGCTTTTAAGTGTTTCGTCAGTCTTCTTTGTATAAGAAGGATAGTCCAAAATCATTTCAAAACTTACAAGTGTAGGTACTTTAATAACTTCTAGGGTGTAATTTTTAGACGTTACATCATTCGCCGTAAAATTAAAGTTCATCTCTAACTTAGGCTGAGAAAACACATATTCAAATTGTCCAGGAGCGCTTTGTTGAAGAAAATAGGATTCACCATTATAATGAATTTGCGCATTTTCTGGGATGACATCACCAGCGGTTTTAACCTGTAATTTAAAATCCTTATTTTCAATAGCATCTAAGCTCTCATTGATTACAAAAAATTGAAAAGGAGCAGGAGGCTCGAATGCTGTTTTATAATTAACGACGCGCTCATAACTATCGCTAAACCAATTCATTTTCCCTGTAATTAATGATAAGAGCAAAATAATTATTGGAATCGCTGCATATTTAAGATACTTGGTATTTGTTCCAAAATTTATAGCGTATTTAAAAGGTATAGGGCTTAATTCGGCTGATTTTTGATCGATACTTGCTACTAATAATTCAGATTCTGAGTGTGTTTGCTGAAGCTGCAACACATTTAACAATTTATCATTTACTTCAGAGAAATGCTGGCCAATAATTTTAGAAGCCTCTTCGTGATTAATGCCTTTTTGAAGTTTAAACAGTTTTGCTAAAGGGATTGCTATAAATTTAGTAAAAAGCGACAGTTCAACTAAAACAAATATCCAAAACAAAATCGTTCTAGCATTTGGACTTAACCAAAGTACATACTCAACAAACAGCGTGAACAAAAAATATAACAATCCAATTGCAAAAAAGAGAATGGCTCCTTTTAATAATTCATTCGTATAATATCGTTTGACAAAACGTTCTAATTTTGCTTGTATGTTTTTAAACTCACTACCCATAGCATCAAATAACTTACTAATCTACAATTTTATTTTAACCCATAATTATGTAAATTGGTAACATTCTGTTAAACTCGAGGATTTGTCCTAAAATTTCGACGAAAAATATTTAAGCTTATGAAGGATTTAAAATACTTAGCTGCCTACTCTATTCCGCTTATTGCTTTTATCGGATTATATTTCAAGGGCATTTATTCATTCTTAACCCCGATCTACGCATTCTTTATTATTCCTTTATTGGAGCTCATTTTTCCATTAGATGTTTCTAATAATTCGGAACAGGAATCAAAAAACAAACTTAAAAACAAAGTTTTTGATTGGCTGCTATATTTAAATCTACCCGTGGTTTTTACTTTAATTGTCTTGGCATTGATGCAAATTTCTACTGTTGCAATGGAAACCCACGAATTTATCGGTATCATATTATCAGTTGGCATTGTACTTGGTGTAAACGGAATAAACGTTGCGCATGAGCTAGGTCATCGGCAAAACACTTATGAACGTTTTATTGGAAAAGCTCTATTATTGCCTGCATTGTATATGCATTTTTATATTGAACATAATTTTGGTCATCATTTACATGCCGCCACAAAGGAAGATCCTGCAACGGCCCGATACAATCAATCGGTATATTCATTTTGGATAACTTCTGTATTTAGACAATATCGCAACGCATGGAGCATTCAATTAAATTTATTGCGTCTCCAAGGCGTATCCTTTTTAAGTTTTAAAAATGATATGCTATGGTATGCCATATTTCAAATCAGTTATTTGCTAATTGGGTTTGCGGTTTTTGGTAAAACAGGGTTTGGGTTTGCATTACTATGTGGAATTGTGGGCTTCCTACTCCTTGAATCGGTTAATTATATTGAACACTATGGCTTATTAAGATTGAAAACAGATTCGGGGCGTTACGAACGTGTAAGAGAAGTACATTCGTGGAATTCAAATCATGTAATTGGTAGAATTGTTCTCTATGAATTAACGCGTCATAGTGATCACCATTACAGGTCATCAAAAAAATATCAAGTCTTAGATTGTCATGAAGAAAGTCCGCAAATGCCTTATGGTTATCCCACATCTGTAGTATTAGCGCTCATCCCTCCATTGTGGTTCAAAATCATGAATAAACGTATTCCTCGGGAAATGATTTCTGTCTAATGATTTTTATTCATAAATATCGTTTTATCTTTGCTGTCATAAATTAAAAACAATGACCAAAAACGTTCGTGTGCGATTTGCACCTAGCCCAACAGGACCCTTACATATTGGAGGTGTTCGTACCGCTCTATTTAATTATTTGTTTGCTAAAAAACATAACGGAACTTTTGTGCTAAGAATTGAAGACACAGATCAAAACAGATATGTTGATGGTGCTGAAGCTTATATTATTGATGCTTTAAATTGGTGTAACATTCCTTTTGATGAAGGACCTGGTAAAAACGAAACCTTTGGCCCTTATAGACAAAGTGAGCGTAAACATTTATACAAGCAATATGCAGATCAATTAATAGATTCTGGTCATGCATACTATGCTTTTGACACCTCTGAAGAATTAGATGCACATCGTAAAAATCATGAAGCACAAGGCAAAACATTTATCTATAACTGGCATAACAGAGAGAAATTAACCAACTCTTTATCTTTGTCAAAAGAAGCTGTAGAGGAACGTATTGCAAATGGTGAAGATTATGTAATCCGTTTTAAATCGCCAAAAGATGAATTACTGCATCTAACCGATATTATTCGTGAAAACATGACCATTGATACCAATGTTCTTGATGATAAGGTGTTGTTTAAAAGTGATGGGATGCCAACCTATCATTTAGCAAATATTGTTGATGATCATTTAATGGAAATCACACATGTAATTCGAGGTGAAGAATGGTTGCCATCTTTAGCTCTGCATTATCAACTGTATAACGCTTTTGGTTGGGATGTGCCAGAATTTGCGCATTTACCACTAATACTGAAACCAACAGGAAAAGGAAAATTGAGTAAGCGCGATGGTGATAAATTAGGGTTTCCAGTATTCCCATTGCAATGGACCGATCCAAAATCTCAAGACGTTTCAAGAGGTTATAAAGAGGAAGGTTACTTCGCAGATGCGATGATAAATTTTCTAGCCTTCTTAGGCTGGAATCCTGGAACTGAACAAGAACTATTTAATCTTGAAGAACTTATTAGTGCATTCGATTTAGAGCGTGTTAATAAGTCTGGTGCACGTTTTGATCCAGATAAAATAAAATGGTTTAATCATCATTATATGCAAGAGCAAGACAATGATATTTTAGCCGAATCTTTTAAGCAATCAAGGACTGAATTAGAGGCTATTGATGTGGCGTATGTTGCGATGGTTGTTGGACTTATTAAAGAACGTGCTACGTTTATAAGTGGTTTTTGGAACTTAAGTAGTTACTTCTTTATGTCTCCAGAAACTTATGACGAAAAAGCTTCTAAGAAAGCTTTTAAAGATGGCACAAAAGATCTAATGAATGAGTTAGTTTCAATAATTAATACAATCGAAAATTTTGAAGTTGATACCTTACAGGCAGAAATAAAAGGTTGGATTACATCAAATGAAATTGGATTCGGTAAAGTAATGATGCCTTTGCGTTTAGCTCTAGTTGGCGCGCTTCAAGGTCCAGATGTTTTTGATATTATGTATATGATTGGAAAGGCTGAAACCTTAAAACGAATAGAAAATGTAATTAACACCCTTTAATAGAGGAGCTCGTTTAATTATATATAATGATTTCTAAAACACAATCATTGCTGTAAAAGCAAGCATGGCCTGATTGCCTTTAAATTTTTCGGTATTCGTGTCTACATCTAAATCTTGATTATTCAGTTTATTCAAGATATTTGTAAATCCATATATGTATTGAGCTCTTAGTTTAAAACCTTTAAATCCTAAAGTAGCACCTACTGCTCCATTCACATTGAATGGAGAAATTTCCGTAATATCTGAAGCCAGCAAATTATTATAATTGTTTAAAAAATAACTTTCTTGGTCTTCATCTTTTAATTCCAATTCACTGTTGTATTGTATCATAGGTCCAAAATCGATGGTTACATAATCTTGAATCACTTTCGCATGAAATAAAAATGCAACTTGAGCTGTAAATATTTTATAATCGACTTCTTCTAAAAGAGGGCTTACACTTGCGGGTCTAGCCAATATTCCAATTGTGTTTTCCGACATTTGAATACTATAACTTACGGTATACCATTTATGAGGAAGATCGACCGTAGCAGACAATCCAGCCAACCAACCATCGCCTTTTACAGTATCAAAATTATCGGTCATGATGTCAAATTGTGTTAATCCTCCCTGGATTCCAATACCATTTTTAATGGCATATCTTGTATGTTGTGCCACACTTGTTGTAACAAAACCTATGCATAGTACTACTAATAATATAAGATGTTTGTTTTGCATAATTCATTCGTGGGTTTGAACAAATATAACTTAAATTAGTGCTTTATTATTTTAACCATTTAAAAAACTTGATATGGGTCAATACATTTTTATTCCAATAGTATTCTTTTCACTAATTATCTTAATCTCGGCATTTTTTATTGTGAAACAACAAACCGCTGTAATCATTGAGCGTTTTGGTAAATTTCAGAATATCCGACATTCAGGATTACAACTAAAAATTCCATTAGTGGATCGGATTGCTGGTCGTCTAAGTCTTAAAATTCAACAATTAGATGTCATTATTGAGACCAAAACACATGACGACGTGTTTGTGCGCTTAAAAGTTTCTGTTCAGTATAAAGTCATCAGAGACAAAGTGTATGACGCATTTTATAAATTAGACTATCCGCATGATCAAATCACATCTTATGTATTTGATGTTGTAAGGGCTGAAGTTCCAAAGATGAAACTAGATGACGTATTTGTAAGAAAAGATGATGTAGCTATTGCTGTAAAAAAAGAACTTAATGTGGCCATGATGGAATATGGCTACGATATTATAAAAACGCTGGTGACAGATATAGATCCAGATTCACAAGTAAAAGAAGCGATGAATAGAATTAATGCTTCTGAACGTGAAAAAGTTGCGGCGCAATTTGAAGGAGATGCACAACGTATTTTAATTGTTGAAAGAGCAAAAGCCGAAGCCGAAAGTAAACGCTTACAAGGTCAAGGAATTGCTGACCAACGTCGTGAGATTGCACGCGGTCTAGAAGAGTCGGTAGAGGTTCTAAATAGAGTTGGTATCAATTCACAAGAAGCTTCTGCTTTAATTATTGTAACACAACATTATGATACGCTTCAGTCTATTGGTCATAACACGAATAGCAACTTAATCTTATTGCCAAATTCTCCACAAGCAGGAAGTAATATGTTAAATGATATGGTAGCTAGTTTTACGGCAAGTAATCAAATTGGAGAAGCCATGAAGGAACAAAATAAAAGAAAAAAAGATAGCGAATAATAATTCGGTCTAACTATAGTATAACCTCAAGACTTTCTTGGGGTTTTATTTTTTAAACGGATGTCTTTCCTCCCACTTTCTAATTGGATTCATATATTTTACAATAAGTTTTAGAACGGTATTTGCAATAAAACTATTTGTGTGTTTTAAATAAATATGCATGGTATGAGGTTTAGCTCCAACCGAACTTTTAATTTCCATAGCTGTTCTTGCATAAACTACCTTTTTGAATTTATGTTCTATTGCATAACACGCCATATCATACAGCATGTTTAAATACATTTGGTATTTTTGTTGTTCTTGCTGATTATATCCTAAGAAATAAGTTTCGAGAATATCATTGTTTAAAATTAAAGTATAAAAGCCAACTAACTCATTATTCTTAAAGTAACCAAAGACTTTGAATTTATCTTTCAAATGCTCTTTTAATGCACTAAAATGATTTTCAGAAAGGATAAACGAATTTACTCTAGCGTTATCAGAAACATTTTTATATAGTGCAAACAATTCACTATTTAGACCTTGAACTTCTTCAAAACTCAATTCTTTTCCAATTAAATTTAGTGCTTTCTTTCGCGCGGTTTTATATCGTCTTTTGTATTTTTTATTTAACGCACTGATATAATCTTCTATTTTTTGCCACTCTTGGTTAACCGAAAATATCATGTTGGGTTGAACCTGAACTTTATATAGTTTATTGACTTCAAAAAATTCAGAAGATTTATGAACCATATCCGATTCAAAATAATCTTTAAAAACGACTATACGAATCTTTTTATCAAACTGTCGCCTTATAGTTCGCGACAGTTCTTCAAGACATTCGTTAATTTTATCTAAAAACGCTTCTTGAGTTAACATGTCCGAATTAAAAAACAAACCGTGTTGACCTGTATGCATCAAATTCCCAACTACCAATGCGTTTCCCTTAACAATTTTAGACACAAGTTGCTTAGCAATTTGCTTAAAATAATTGGTAGATGTTTTTCGAAACACGTTGTCTATATACATTTCAACACGTTGAACTAAAGCCATCCCAACCAAGGTTTCCGATTTAAATACGCCTACATAAAATGCCGTAATATTGTATGGATATGATTGTTCAAGAGCTCTTAATAAATCTCTTTTTAAGAAAATATCATGCGCTATTAATTCATCCCAAGAAACTGGGAGTGCATCAACTGAATTATATATTTTATATGATATCAATGAAAAATAAAAAGACTGTACACAATTTGTGATCAGTCTTTTTTAATATTATTTATTTTAGTGTTTATTTCCAGCCACAAATTATTGCTCCCATTACAGCTAAAGTTACAATCCAGTAGCCACTGTTAATTAAAATGTACTTTGCCCCTTTGCGTTCAAATAACGCATTTGTTCCAATAATAGGTAAGGCCAATAATACTCCTGCTATTACACCATGTAATGCACCATGCTTATAAGTTCTAAATGCGTCAGCATAATCAGACATGAAAGCTTCATAAGACGGGAGGGCATTAGCAACGTCTCCGCCTGTTAAGCTCATGGCTCCCAATTGATGAATAACCATTGCTGGCATCATCATTGCAAGCATCAATGCAAATAACAATGCCAATCCAAAAATCTTAGCCATGTTACCTCCTTTTATTTGTTCGTCTGTCATTCCTGCTGCTTTCATCCAGGCACTACCAAAAACTTTTGGGTTATACCAAATAAAACCAACAACCAAAGCTGATACTGCAGCAAGAAGAATTGCAATAGGGTTTAAAAAATCCATATAATTTTGTTTTAGTTAGATACTAAATATAGCCAAAATTAAAATAAAGACTTCCAATTTAACAAATTTATGATCCCTTAATTGCTCTAGCTTCGTTTACCAATAATTCATTTTTATCCTCTAATGCTTTATCAATAAATGCGATGATATGGTCATTCTTTTCAAGCTTAGATTCAAGCAAAACCCCTAAACTTATCATAACCGCTATTCGGGTTCCGGCCTTTTTTACAGCGGTTGCAAATAAGGGTTCTAGATCTTCGTATGGTATTTTTTTTGCTAATTCTTGGATTTCAGCTTTAACCTTTAATTGCTTTTCTTCAGGAAGGTTTGTGTATTTTTTTCCCAATTGTTGAATTACGCTTATTGCCTTACGCTCCGATTGGTGTTGCGATTTTTGCTGCGTGTTAGCTGTAGCTTCTTGTTTCGGTTTCTGTTTTGCCCAAGTATCTCTAAGTCCAACAATTTTATTAAAAACTAAATGCCCAGAAGATGAATCATCATCCACATTGAAATACCCTAAACGTTGAAATTGAAACCGCTCACCTATTTTTAGGTCTGCTAAACTAGGCTCTAAAAATGCCTCAGAAACCGTTAAGGAATTTGGGTTGACAAACTCCATAAAGTCTTTGTCTTGATGGCCATCAGGTGCCTCATCTAAAAACAATCTGTCATAAGATCTAATTTCGGCTTTAATAGCATGTTTTATAGATACCCAATGTAGTGTGCCTTTTACTTTTTTCGTTGTGTCTTCTGAAAATGTACAATGAATCTCTAATATAGTTCCATTTTCATCTTTAACAACGCGTTCGCCTTTTATAATATATGCGTTTTTTAGGCGCACTTCTTTACCAAGTGTAAGTCTAAAGTATTTACTACCAGCATCTTCTTTAAAATCATCCCGTTCAATGTAAATCTCTCTCGAAAATGGTACTTTTCTAAATCCAGCAGAAGGATCCTCTTGATTATTCTCTGCCTCTAGCCATTCTTCTTTATCTTCTGGATAATTAGTAATTACAACTTTAACAGGATCTAAAACTGCCATGACACGAGAAGCAGTCTTATTAAGATCTTCACGAATACAAAATTCCAAAAGTGATACGTCAATTACATTTTCTCGCTTAGCAACACCCACTCTTTCAATAAAATGTCGAATTGAATTTGGTGTATATCCTCGGCGACGTAAGCCGGAAATAGTAGGCATTCTTGGGTCATCCCATCCTGAAACAATACCCTCTTCCACCAACTTGAGTAGCTTACGCTTACTCATAATAGTATAACTTAGGTTTAATCTCGCAAATTCACGTTGTTTTGGTAGCAATGGAAGCGTTTTCGACTCATATTGATGCACATGTTCCTTAAACCAATCATAAAGCTCTCTATGAGGCTTAAATTCTAAAGAACATAATGAATGTGAAATCTGTTCAATATAATCACTTTCACCGTGTGTCCAATCGTACATAGGATATATACACCAGTCATTTCCTGTTCTGTGATGCTGCTTCTTTAAAATACGGTACATTAATGGGTCTCGCATTAACATATTCGGGTCTTCCATATCTATTTTTGCGCGTAATACATACGAGCCTTCGTCAAATTCTCCTGCTTTCATGCGTTTGAATAAGTCTAAATTCTCAGCAACGCTTCTGTCTCTAAATGGGCTATTGGTTCCTACTTGAGTTGGTGTTCCTTTTTGTGCTCTCATCGCCTCTGAAGATTGACTATCTACATACGCTTTTCCATCACAAATTAATTTAATCGCCCAATCGTATAGCTTTTGAAAATAATCTGAAGAATATAATTCATTTGCCCATTGATATCCCAACCAACTAATGTCTTTTTTTATAGCATCTACATATTCCTGTTCTTCCTTTGCGGGATTTGTGTCATCGAAACGAAGATTTACTGGTGCATTATACCTTTCGCCTAAACCAAAACTAATACCTATTGCTTTTGTGTGGCCAATATGTAAGTAACCGTTCGGTTCTGGAGGAAAACGAAAACGCAAGTCATTTTTAGACATTCCGTTAGCGAGATCTTCTTCTATGATTTGCTCTAAAAAATTAAGTGATTTTCTTTCTTCAGACATAAATAATTATAAGTTATGATACCAATTCCATTCGGCAAAATTAGGCAATTTTAGTTGAAACTAGAGCAAAATAATTTGTATCAAATATCAAATTAAAACTTTCCAAAATTTAGATACTTTATAATTATTCTATCATTGTGTTTATAATGTCTAATTTTGTTCTGTTATGAAAAAAATCACACTATCAATTATTCTTCTTTCATTTGCCTATTCATCTTTTTCTCAACAAAAAAAAATATTATTTGTTGGTAATAGTTACACCGCGGGTAACAATTTGGCCTTACTAACATATCATGTAGCGGAATCGACAGGTAATGCTTTTATTTACGATTCACACACACCTGGTGGGCAGCGGTTTTTAAATCACGCTGTTAATATTACTTTAGAGAATAAGATAAATTCTGAAAATTGGGATTTTGTAACTTTACAGGGTCAAAGTGTCGAAGTGTCTCTAACTGGACCCATTTTCGATACCGAAGTAGACCCTTTTGCAGCGCAACTGGTAGATAAAATAAAGGCTAATGATGCCTGTATCCAGCCAGTATTCTTTCAGACTTGGGGGCGAGAAAATGGCTTTCCTTCTCCTGGCTGTGATGATTTTCCTTGGATTTGTACTTATGAAGGTATGGACGATGCTCTGGCTGCAAATTATCAGGTTCTAGCAGAACAAAATAACAGTTTAGTGTCTCCAGTAGGTACTGTGTGGCGTTATTTGAGAGCTAATTTTCCTGCTCTAGATTTATACGCTAGTGATGGTTCTCACCCATCGCAAATTGGATCATATGCCGCGGCAGTTACATTTTACACCTTATTTTTTAATAATGACCCAACCAATGTTACCTATAACTATACCTTATCGGAAGCTGACGCAAACACTATTAAAAACACCGTTAAAAGCGTTGTTTATGATACACTAAATGATTATGATTTTACCGGGTATTTCACTGAAAATATCACTGATAATTCTGTTGATTTTAGTTTTAATAATATAGATGCCGATACTCATATTTGGAATTTTGGGGACGAAAGTATGTCGGTAGATCAAAGCCCAACACACTCCTATACCGAACTAGGGGATTTTGAAGTAACATTAACAATTTCAAAATGTGGTCGAGAACACATATTCACTAAAACCATAAGCATCACATCACTACATATTTTGGATATTGAGACTACTGATATATCTGTCCATCCAAATCCAGTAACAGGAACGCTTCATATTGATGGCATTAAAAATATCGACACCAATATAACCTTACTAAATTTGTTAGGTCAAAAGATTAAACACTTTGATAACTCAACTAATTCTCTTTCACTCTTTGATGTTGCAAAAGGCACCTATTTCTTAAAAATTTCAAATTCATCTTCCACGAAGATTATTAAAATTATCAAGCAATAGTCTTTTGTTATCCGACTTCATGTTATGAAAACCAACTAATCCGAGGTTCTTAGTAATGTTTCTTACTATTTTAGTACTTAAATAGACGATTCTTTTAAATTTGCATTATGGGAATAATAAAAGTTGAAAATATACGTGTGTTTGCGTATCACGGTTGTTTAGAAGAAGAATCAAAAATAGGAAGCGATTATCGTGTAGATTTAGAAGTAAGCGCTAATTTACAAATATCAGCTAAATCGGATAAACTAAGGGATACAGTTGATTATGTGTTTCTAAATAAGGTCATCCGAGAAGAGATGTCTAAGCCATCACATTTATTAGAAACAGTTGCTAAACGGGTATTAAATCGTATTTTTCATGAAGATGAGCATGTTACTAAAGCTACCGTTTGGATTAGTAAATTAAACCCTCCAATTGGTGGTGATGTTGAAATGGTAACGATAAAAATGACCGAAAAGAGAAAAAAGCAAGAGTAAGTAGTGTAAACTCTTTATTTTTTTTACATTTGCTGTCCTTATAAGGCGTCTTGGCCGAGTGGCTAGGCAGAGGTCTGCAAAACCTTCTACAGCGGTTCGAATCCGCTAGACGCCTCAAAAACCTTCAAGTTTTTCTTGAGGGTTTTTTTATTTATAATTTTATAAAAATTAAATAAGCCCTAGCAAAACCTTCTACAAATATTATTATGAATTCCGCTAGACACTTCAACTAACCTTCAAGTTCTCTTGAGGATTTTTATTTTAAATTTTTATGAAAACTTAATTAATCATAAAAAAACTTGTGCTAAGCTTATCGTTTGATTCCGCTGGTATATTTAATAACCCAAGTACTCTTGAAGATTTTCAATCGTATTCGTGTATGATTCGTAAAGGGAAATTCGTTTAGAATTTCCAGATGAAGACACAAGTTAATTACTTTCGAGAATTTTCCGAGTAGGAAATTCAGAAGTAATTGATTCTACACGTTGTCGGCGATAGTTTTATTTATTCTATTAATTCAATGGATTCAATAACAATCCCAATTCCACAGAAGGCATCGGATTCTGACCAGTTTAATTTGACAGAAATAGGAAATATAGCGTTTTCTAAATCAATATTTGAGTCTTGAGGTAATTCTGAAAAACGATTATCTGATTCTTGTTCATCAATATTTATTATCCAGCCTCCACAACATGGACAAAGAGCTATATCAAAACCTAAAATTATAGCGGTTGACTCGAATTCAAGTTCTAACTCCGTGTCATCATTACTTTTACAGCTTGACAGCAATCCAAATCCCATAGCGAAAAGTAAAATCAAAAATTTAATTTTCATAAGTTCTTTTATTTGGTTCTTATAAAAGGTAGATGTTAAAAGATTAAAAGGGTTGCGTCAAATTATCGCCAACAATTTTTATAAAACTAAATTGACCAATCAAAGACTTGGGCTAAGCCTATCGTTTGAATCCGCTATATTATTCAACATCCTAAGGTTTCTTAAGGTTTTTTTATGCCTGTTGCTTGATGGGATTAATTTGTTCTATTTTTTCCTTAAGTTTTTGTTTTTCTTCTGGGAAAAACCCTTGTACCAAGAGTAATACACCAAATCCTAGAATGACAAGCGCTATTATTTTCTTAGATTTAAATATGCGACGCGGTGTTAATTTATTCTTTAATTTCTTAGCCGCTGCAATCTTAATTAGATCTACTAAAAAGTAAACAACCAAAATGGTGCTTAAAAAAACATAAACCTCATCCTGAGAATCAGTGATCGAATTTCCAATGATGATAAAACCCAACCAACCCAATAAGACACCAATGTTAATAAAATTCAATAGGAATCCCTTCATAAAGAGCTTACCATAATTTTTTTGAAATTCAATTTTATGATACTCTTTCACGATAGCACGAAAGGATTTCGAAGTTTTTAAGAAGGAAATAACACCATAGGCAGTTAACAAAACGCCTCCAAAAATTAAAAAGCTAGGATCGTCTTTAATTTTTTCCACCAATTTATTGGTGCTATAAAACGCCACTATAATAAAAAGCATATCTGCAAGAATAACACCAGAATCAAAAATTAAAGCACTCTTGAACCCTTTGGTGGCACTAGTTTCCAGTAGTACAAAAAACACAGGGCCAATTGTAAAAGAAAGAATAATTCCAAAAGGAATCGCCGCTAAAATAGTGTCAATCATAAAAGAAAAACTGTTTTCACAAATTTAGGAAAACAAAGTGAATTTTACATGTGTTTTATTCTGCCACCAAATACGCGGCTTTCATCTACCTTTTTAGGATTACCATAAATATATACATCGCCGCCTGCTCTAATTTTAACATCAACACCTTCTGAGGCATTTACATGCGCCTCACCTGCGGCCTTAATTGAAACTTCTGTGTGTTCGCTTATACAGGTTTCTCCCTTAAAGATGCCTCCGGTATAAAGCGATATGTCTTGATTCTTAGCAGTTCCACTGGTTTCAATAACCCCTCCAGTTACAGCGCGTAAATTAGCATAACTAACTTTTAAGTCTGCTTTAATTGTGCCTCCTTCTTGAGTCTTGAAATCAATTTCAAATTGTTCAATTATGTCCTCAAAACTAATAAACGCACCTTCATTAGCATCAACTGTTTCAATGTTTGTATAATAAAGGGTCACAGACGTATTATTACCATCAAAAATTTCCTCAAATTTCATTTTAATTTTGAGCGTGCCCTTTTTATTAACAACATTTACATCTTCAGCATTTTTACCTGTAATAATTATTTTGTCTATATCTGATTTAATCATTTTTACTTCAATTAAATCATAAACTTTAAGGGTAGAGAATTCTCCAACTGTTTTTTCAATTGGATCTTGAGCCATTACTAGTACTGAGAAAAGCATGGTACATAAAATTGTTAATTTTTTCATTTTTCTAATAAATTAATTGTTCGTTGGTTTACTATCAAAACCCATTCCATTTACAAAACTATAAAACTTTTACTGCAGTTCCAGTTATTGATACCATAATTAATGCTGTAGCGGGAACCATCTCAACATCAACACGTATTCCAACAACGGCATTTGCATTTAGGTTTAAAGCATTTTCATTTAGATTTTGGAACGCCTCCTCTTTAACTTCATCAATACTGTTTCCAAGCGATTGGTAGCTTTTCTTCATACTAAAAGAAAATGACGCTTTTCTACTGTTCACGCTTACACCTGTTACTATGCCTAAGTAATCATTAATTTTATGGTCTTCTATAGTGTTTGTTGTGGTTAAAATCATGTTTCAATTATTTTAAATATGAGTTCTTTTTTAGAGCGTTTCCATTTGCGTTAAGGATGGAAGCATTTGTTTGAGTTCTTTTTGTCGCACAAAAAAACGAGTGCTGCGAGCCTGACCTTTAGGTAACGCCCAAATTAAACTTCTAGGATGCTTCGGGTTTACCAATTAATGTGAAATCGAGATGTTTTTTTAACAGATCTGTATTTTTCACTTTAACGATTACCTCATCACCGAGTTGATACATGGTTTTTGAGTTCTTTCCAACTAATGCAAAATGATCCTCATCAAACTGATAATGGTCATCTTTCATATCTCTAACACTGACCATGCCTTCACATTTATTAGAAATAATTTCAACATAAATTCCCCAATCCGTTACACCTGAAATTACACCAATAAATTCCTCTTCTTTATGGTCTTCCATAAAACGAATTTGCATGTATTTAATGGAATCCCTTTCCGCTTTAGTGGCTAGATATTCCATATTGCTTGAGTGATTACATTTATCTTCATATGCATCTTCACTTACCGATTTTCCACCATCTAAATAATGTTGTAATAAGCGATGTGCCATCACATCTGGATACCGTCTTATAGGTGATGTGAAATGACTATAGTAATCAAACGATAGACCATAATGCCCAATATTATGCGTTGTATATTCGGCCTTACTCATGGTTCTAATGGTTAAGGTATCTACTAAATTTTGTTCTTTTTTACCCTGTACCTCTTTTAGTAAATTATTTAAAGAATTAGCCACACTTTTTCGGTCTTTAAAATTCAATTTATAACCAAATCTACCGACAACATTTTGTAAAGCTGCCAGCTTACTTTCGTCTGGTTCGTCATGAACACGATATACAAACGTTTTTTTAGGCGCCTGTTTTCCAATGAATTCTGATACCTTTCTATTGGCTAACAACATGAATTCTTCAATCAATTTATTGGCATCTTTACTTGTTTTAAAAAACACGCCAGCCGGATTATTATCTTTATCTAAATTGAATTTTACCTCAACTTTATCAAAAGAAATAGCGCCATCACTCATGCGTTGACGTCTCATAATTTTAGCGAGTTCGTCTAGTTTTAGAGTAGCAAACGCTATTTCTGGAGTGGTATTATATTCATTTCCTGTTAGTGAAACTTCTTTTGAGATTGTGGTGTTAATGAGATCTCTCGACTGCGCTCGAGATGAG
The DNA here is from genome assembly GCA_002162685.1 of Flavobacteriales bacterium 33_180_T64. Lineage (GTDB taxonomy): Bacteria > Bacteroidota > Bacteroidia > Flavobacteriales > Flavobacteriaceae > Psychroserpens. Next base: position 27,348 of record MAAQ01000009.1, on the reverse strand, counting down.
ATATCTAAATTAACGTTATTTTCAATAATTGACTGCGCTTCCTCATATGCAAATCGCGCATCACTATAGGTTACTGTTCTTCCGAACCACTCATTTTTTACTTCGGCCTTGTCATTAATTTGAAACACGGCAGAGAAGGTATATTTTTCTTCATGCGGTCTCAATGAACAGGCTTTATTCGATAGAACTTCTGGAAGCATAGGCACGACTCTATCTACTAGATAAACAGAGGTTGCGCGTTCATAGGCTTCATCATCTAAAACAGTTCCCTCCTGCAGATAATGTGATACATCGGCTATATGAATTCCTATTTCATACAATCCATTGTTTAATACTTTAAACGATAACGCATCATCAAAATCTTTAGCATCTTTTGGATCAATCGTGAATGTTAAATCTTTTCGCATATCGCGACGTTTCGCAATTTCTGATGCATTGATAGACGTATCCAATTGATTTGCAAATTCTTCAACCTCATGTGGAAACTCGAGTGGCAATCCATATTCCGCAAGAATCGCGTGAATCTCCGTGTTGTGTTCTCCTGGTTTTCCTAAAACCTTCAAAACTCTTCCGTTAGGAGAATCTGATTTTTCTGGCCAATCATCAAGAGACACTAATACTTTATCGCCATCTTCAGCCTTGTTTATTTTGTTTATAGGAACAAAGATGTCTTTATACATTTTGTTACTATCGACCACTACAAAGGCGAAATTTTTATTGGATTGAATTTGAATTACGCCAACATATTCGCTCTTCGCGCGTTTTATGACTTGCGTAATTTCACCTTCTAGTTTTCCACGTTTTCTACGCTTATAAACATGAAATTCGACCTCATCGCCATCAAGGGCTCTATTAATATTATTAGACGCTATATACACATCATCATCAAAATCGTCGCAGATAATGTAGCCTGAACCTTTAGCAGCAGCATCCAAAATACCTGTATGATATTCTGTATTTACAATGGCTTTAAATTTACCACGATCTACTTCTTCAATTTCCTGTTTGGCTTTTAATTGATGTAACTTTTTTATAATTTGATTTCTACTACTTGCGTCGTTAACATCAAGTATAGCCGCTATTTGTTTATAATTAAAGGATTTGTTTCTGTCTTTTTTTAAAATACTCAGAATTGTATTTGTAAGGTTTGAAATCCCTTTATTGGATTTCCTTTTTTTCTTTCTTGTCATTATTATTTGTAATCATATTCTTTTCCTAAGAACTCTAGGAATGTGTTATTTTAAACTTAAAAAAGTGAAGTTCTGCGTTTTAAGTTTGATGCAAAGTTACATTTTAAATATTAAATGACGATTTTCTTGTATTAAATTAAGATTAAGCTAGGGTTTCCTTTGTTATTCTATGACTAATTTTTGGGTTGTTTTTCCTTTATTGGTAATCACCTCAACGTAATAAATCCCTGAAGAGAAAACTGAAGTATTTACGATTTGCTGTGACGAAGATTTAACAAATTGACCTAGATTATTGTAGATATATAAATTTCTACTTCAAATTTGACTTATCCACAATTATATATATAATACATTTTTTCTTTTAAAAATTTAAAAATAAAATGATGGTTATTATAGTGTGTTAATAGCCGTTATAACTTTTATTGCTTTTATTTTGATTATGCATTATCATCATTTTATTGCATAGAAGTTAACAGTTAATAATTTGCTAACCTATTAATATATAGCTATTAATTTTATGCTATTAACAACTGTTAATAACCTTAAATAACTGTTCATTATTAATAAGTATTTTTATTTTTTATGTTGGTATATCTACTTTTTTAGGTTCACAACTCAACCAGAAATAATAGCTAACTTTTTTGGTAGTTTCATTTAACATCTTGATTGTAAAAATTATTGAATAAAAGAAATTTAGTTCTTATAAAATGATAAATAGATATGAACAACTAATGAATACTATTATTGATATTGTTAACAAGAGAGATTTCATAATAATCCACAATTTGTAATATAATATTTTTTAGTTTGAATTGCACATCATTTTGTACTTTTACAGGAACCAATAACACAACTAAAATTATGAACATATCTATAGGAAACGATCACGCAGGAACTGACTACAAACAGGCTATTACTGAGCATTTAGAAGCAAAGGGAATTACAGTTAAAAACTACGGAACCAATTCAAATACGAGTGTAGATTATCCAGATTTTGTACATCCTGTAGCAAACGATGTTGAAGATAAAAGTGCAGATTTTGGAATTTTAATTTGTGGTAGCGCTAATGGTGTTGCTATGACTGCAAATAAACACCAAAAAGTTCGTGCAGGAATAGGTTGGACTAAAGAAATTACAGCATTAACGAGGCAACATAATAATGCAAATATTATTTGTATACCAGCACGATATACTGCGTTGCAACAAGCTATTGAAATGGTGGATGTATTTTTAGAAACTGAATTTGAAGGTGGACGTCATCAAAATCGTGTCAATAAAATTCCAGTATCCTGTTAAATGGGTCACTCACATAATCATAGTCGACATCATGATTTAAAGGATAGAAATTTATTTATATCCATACTACTTAATATTGTTATTACAGCTGCACAGGTTGTAGGGGGTCTTCTCTCAGGAAGTTTAGCTTTATTGAGTGATGCACTTCATAATTTTAGTGATGTATTATCTTTGATTGTGAGTTTTGTAGCATCAAAACTTTCGAAACAAAAAGCATCTGTCTTTAAAACTTTTGGTTACAAACGTGCAGAAATTTTGGCTGCTTTTATAAATGCCTCTACCTTAGTTATTGTCGCTGTTTTATTGATAATTGAAGCGTTTAAAAGATTTAGTAATCCAGAAGAGATTGATTCAAATTTAGTGATATGGTTGTCGCTTTTAGCAATATTTGCGAATGGTTATAGTGTATTGCTGCTAAAAAAAAGTGCGAAAGATAATCTTAATATGCGTTCAGCATATTTGCATTTACTAACCGATATGATGGCGAGTGTTGCTGTTTTAATAGGCGGGTTGTTAATGAAATTTTTTGAATTATATTGGGTAGATAGTGTGCTAACCTTTTTAATTGCAATATATTTGATATGGGTTGGATACGACTTATTAAAAAAGTCGACTAGAATTTTAATGTTATTTACTCCAGATCAAGTTGATATTAAGGATTTAGTTTCAACTGTAAATAAGCTTCCGAAAGTTAACAGATTACATCATGTTCATGTTTGGTGTTTGAATGATGATGAATTGCATTTAGAAGCGCATTTAGATTTTTCTGAAAATATTATGCTTTCTGATTTTAATGATATTTTGCATAAAATAGAGCACATATTACATGATGAATATAATATCAATCATATTAATATTCAACCAGAATTTAATAAAGAAGATCCTAAAGAAATTATTGTACAAGACTGATGATAGAAATTAAGATAAAATCATTTCCGGAATTAAGTACTCTAGAATTATATCAATTATTACAATTACGAAGTGAAGTTTTTGTAGTGGAGCAGTTTTGTGTATATCAAGATATTGATAATAAAGATCAAATCGCATTACATGTATTAGGGTATAAAGACGATGAACTTGTGGGTTATACTAGAATTTTTAAATCTGGAGATTATTTTGAAAATGCAAGTATTGGTAGAGTAGTGGTTAGGGAGAGTTATAGGGAACATAAATTTGGATACACTATTATGAACGCATCCATAGAAGCCATCAAAGAACATTTCAAGGAATCGAAAATTAAAATTTCAGCACAAACGTATTTGAAGCGATTCTATAATAATTTAGGATTTAAAGAAGTAGGAGCGGAGTACTTGGAAGACGGCATACCTCATAAAGGCATGATGTTTATCGATAAAAACAAAAGTTAATTGTTGGTACCAACATAAGTCACCAAAATCTCAACACGTCTATCAAATTTAGGTTCGCCCCCAAGCGGAAATTTACGTCGCATTCCAACATATTTCATACGCTGCTTAGCAATTCCTTTTTTTGCTAAGTAATCATAAATGTACTTAGCCCGAGCAACAGAAAGGTTTCGCTTTTTAGTTTTCCTATCGATGGCATCTCTACTATTTTGAGTGCAACACACATGACCCTGAATTTTAAAGTAGATATCCCTGCGCTCTTCTAACACTTTTGCTATTTCTTCAAGAATTTTTTTAGACTCAGGAAGTAAAACACTGTATCCTGTTTTGAATAAGATATTATCAAGGGTGAATTTATCACCAGCTTTTAGTTCGCCTTTTAACGCTTCTTTAATATCGGGCTTTTCTACCACGACCACTTTTGGTCTGGGTGGATCATAAGGCTGAACAAAGATTTCAACTTTACGATTTAAACCCCTAATTTTATGAATGTCCTCTTCCTTGACGAGTTTCAATAATATTTCACCCTTTCCATCAACGTTTGTAATTATTGACTCATCAAACTCATTGTTTGAAAATATAGTTTTAATAGAATTGGCACGATTTTGTGACAACACCATATTATAAGAATCACTACCTCTATCGTCTGTAAAACCATAAATTGATATTTTTTTAATATCTAAGGTTTCTATTTCAGATAAAAACAATAATAATCTATAATGTTCAGTTGGTGGAATTTCAAATTCATCCGTTTCAAAATACACCTCATGTGTACGGGCTTTTTGAGCACATACAATCTGGGAGATAAGGAAAATAAAAACAATTATTTTTTTCATTATGCTATTAAAACGCACTTAAAGATAATTTATTTTTAAAACTTAGCCTCAAATTTTTGCTAGATTTATTCTAAGTGACTCAAATATTTAGAAGGGCTTTTAAGAATTTCAGTACTTTTTTGTATTTCAATATTATTGGATATATAGTAAGTATATAGTCCTTCTCGGTAAAAATAACGTTTAACAATCTCATCTGTTAACAGAGAAACAAGCTGGGTTTTATTATCATCAATAGTTTTACTTTTAAATAAATTTAAAGCATTAACTAAATCATTATAATTTGTATTGATTGCTGAATCAATGTTTTCTTTTTTAGCGACTAACAACGCATCACTAAAGGCTTTTTCTGTTTCTGTTTTAAAATTAAAATCATTCGATTTTAAGTATATTTTAAAGTCTTCAAAATCAGTATCACCTAGGTTAAAAGTATTTAAACTAGTAGCGGTGTGCTTGTAAAAATAAGACGTGGCATAATTAAAGATTAGATTTTCATTTAATATAGCTTTCGTGATAGGGCTGTGCTTCGAAGCATCTAACTCAACATCTGGTTGAATACCTCCACCGTCATAAACAATTCTACCTTTTTTAGTTTTAAAGGCATTGTAATTTTCTTTTTCAACACGAGTTGCTTTACCATTTTCGTCTCTATTCCAATAATCCAGCGATTGAATACATCTGCCAGTTGGTGTATAATATCTAGAAATCGTGATTTTCATTTGTGTACCATATACCAATTGTTTAGGGCGTTGTACGAGTCCTTTCCCAAAGCTCCTAGCCCCAATTATTACTGCACGATCTAAATCCTGTAATGCTCCTGCCACAATTTCACTTGCGGATGCACTTCCGCCATCAATTAGAACGACCAATGGTATGTCAGTGTCTAATGGTGGTTTTTGAGTATAATAGGTTTTATTATATTTTTTTACTTTTGATTTTGTAGTGACTACCAATTGATTTTGAGGCACAAAAATATTAGTAACATTTATGGCCTCACTTAGTAAACCACCAGGATTCCCTCTTAAATCAAGAATTAATTTTTGAGCACCTTGCTGTTTTAGGGTCTTTATTGCTCTTATGGTTTCAGAAGATGCTTTATTATTAAATTTTCTAAGCACCACGTAACCAACTTCATCATCAACCATAGAATAATGTGGAACCGCATGAATTTCAACAGAGGCTCTTTTAATTGTAGCTGTTTGTGTATTCCCTTGTCTGATATACGTTACATTAACATCGGTTCCAGCTGCGCCTTGAAGTAAATTCCCAGCGTCATCTTTAAAATCTGCAACCACTACATTCTCTACTTTAATAATTTCATCTCCAGCCTTAAGTCCGGCTTTATCTGCTGGATAATCTTTGTAAGGCTCAACAATTACCAGTTTATCCTTTAGCGTTAAAACGCTAGCACCAATTCCCGTATAATCACCGGTATTATTAATTCGAGCCGCTTCGACATCCTGTTCATTCATAAAATTAGTATAGGGATCTAAATCACTTAACATACTTTTAATTGCAGTATCCATCAAGTCTCCAGGATTTGTTTCATCTACATAATTCATGTTGAGTTCTTTAAATAAGGTTGTAAATATTTCTATTTGTTTTGCAACCTCAAAAAAATCACTTTTAAATGCTGTTCCAGCGAAGAAAATTGACAGAATTAAAACAGGAAGGACGATCCGCTTTTGTAATATTTTTTTCATAGTGATTTTCTTTAGTCTTCAGATATTTTATCTGTAAATTTTTTTAATAACTGTTTCATTGTAGTATCAATGGAATCAAATTCTATTCCATCTTTACCAATGTACAAAATCATAAACGCTAATGGTGTTGTATTGTTGTTAAAATATGATGCTTTGTTTAGTCGATACGCTTCTCTCAACACGCGTTTAATTCGATTTCTATCGACGGCTTTTTTGAAATTTCTTTTACTTACTGAAACTCCAACTTTTATCGAAGAATCACTAGTGACAGGGTCTTTTATATAGACTAACCTTAATGGATATACAGATACTGATTGCCCTTTTTGAAATAAGCTTTCAATTAATTTTTGACTTTTAAGTTTTTCTTTTTTAGGATACGATTCGCTCATCTTATTATATGTAATTACAAAAGTAACAATTAGTATCTATTATTCACCCTTCAAAGCACTATGACAATTATCATATTTTAAATTCTTGATTTATAGTAAATTACAACTTCATTCTTATTTAAGTTATTGGTTATGGGAAATCTTAATGTGACCAGACTCACTAAAAAGGAAGATAAGGCTAATTATATTCATCAGTTAACTAGAGATATCGAGGCGCTCGATTTTATGATTGATAATGATATAATTGAAAAATCTCCGATTAGAATTGGCGCTGAGCAGGAGTTTTGTATTGTTAACAATGCTTTTATGCCTGATAACAATTCATTGGATATCCTGAAAGATATTGATGATGAGCATTTTACTACAGAAATAGGAAATTATAATTTAGAAATTAACTTAGATCCGCTTGAACTTAAGGCGGATTGCTTTTCTAAACTCCATGATAACCTTAATACCCTTCTTAATAAAGCTAAAGCATCCGCATTTAAAAATGACTCAAAGGTGTTATTAACCGGGATTTTACCAACACTTACTCTTAAACATGTTACCATTGAGAACATGACGCCTAAAAAGCGTTATTACGTTTTAAATGATGCTATTAAGGCTTCTAGAAAGCAAAACTTTGATATTCACATCAAGGGTATCGATGAACTAAATTTTATACATGATACTGTAATGTTGGAAGGCTGTAACACGAGCTTTCAAACCCATTTACAAATAAATCCTGATGAATTTATAGAAAACTACAATTGGGCGCAAGCCATATCTGGACCCATTTTAAGTGTTTGTACCAATTCACCCATGCTTTTTGGTAAAGAACTTTGGAGCGAGACTAGAATTGCATTATTTACACAGAGTGTCGATACAAGAGCCAATTCATTTTTATTAAATGAAAATCAGTCGCGAGTGAGTTTTGGTAACCATTGGGAAACAGGGTCAATAACGGATATTTTTAAAGATAATATTTCGAGATTTAGAAGTCTGGTTTCTTCCGAATTTATTAAAGATAGTATGAAGATGCTTAAGAATGACGAAATACCAAAGTTAAAAGCACTAAATCTTCACAACGGAACGGTGTACCGATGGAATAGAGTCTGTTATGGCGTAGGAAATAACAAACCTCATTTAAGAATTGAAAATAGATACATGCCTTCTGGTCCAACGGTATCAGATGAAATAGCGAATATGATGTTATGGGTTGGTGTAATGGTTGGAAAATCAAAAGCATATCGTCAAATTCATGAAAGTATGGATTTCAAGGATGTAAAGTCAAACTTTTTCAGTGCCGCAAGATATGGAATGTCAACACAGTTTAAATGGAATGGTAAAACAGTATCCAGTCAAGATTTAATTTTGAATGAACTTTTACCAATGGCATATAAAGGATTATATAAAATGAATGTTAATCCTAAAGATGTAGAGCATTATTTAACTATTATTGAGAATAGAGTTAAGACATTAAATGGATCAGAATGGTTAACAAGTAGTTATAGGAAGCTTTTAAAAACAAAGAAAAGAAATGAGGCGCTACAAGTGTTAACTGCAAATTCATATTTAAAACAAGAACATGATTATCCAGTTTCGACTTGGAAAGTTTTACGACAAAATGCAACTACTACATTTGACATTGATAGGAAGGTCTGCCATGTTATGAATACAGATATCTTTTCGGTAGATGAAAAGGACAGTTTAGAGCTAGTATTTAATATCATGCAATGGAAAAACATACACCATGTTCCCGTTATAAACAGCAATAAAGAATTGATAGGACTTTTGAGCTGGGCAGATATCAAATCGCATTTAAATGAAATAGAAGAAAGTACGAGTTGTGTAAGTAATTTTATGAAAACTGATGTTGTTTGTATTTCCCAACATCACCGTATAACAGAGGCAAAAAAGCGCATGGTAGAAAACGGAATAAATTGTCTTCCTGTAATTAAACATAATAAGCTTATAGGAATACTAACTTCAAACGATATAAAGAACTTATGACACAAGTCTATAGCAAGGCTCTAGATAAAACAATCTCTACAGCACGAATAATTGGAAGGCTTGAAGGGAAAACGAAAGGCCCAAGCATTGTATTTTTTGGTGGTATTCATGGGAATGAAACCGCTGGTGTTTTTGCATTAAAAGAAGTGTTTGATCAACTTTCATCTATCAACATTCAAGGCAATGCGATTGCTGTATCAGGAAATTTGAAGGCTTTAGAAACGAATCAAAGATATATTGATTCGGATTTGAATAGGCTTTGGACGCATTCAAATCTAGAGGCTATTGAAACTTCAGATGCTACTAATTGTGAACAAAAGGAGCAAAATGAATTATTTCAAATTTTAAAGGATATCATAAGCTCTAATACAGGCCCATTTTATTTTATAGATTTACATACCACATCGAGCAAGACACTTCCTTTTATTACAATAAATGATGCCTTAATTAACCGTAAATTTTCATACCTATTTCCAGTGCCAATAGTATTGGGAATTGAGGAATACCTAAACGGACCATTATTGAGTTATATCAATGAATTGGGATATGTTTCATTGGGCTTTGAATCTGGACAACACAATGATAAAGATGCCATTTCAAATAGTATTTCTTTTATACATTTAGCATTGGCACATTCAAAAGTCTTAAAGCCAGAATCGATCGCAGGATTACCCATTTACCATAATCAACTAAAAGGACAAAGTAGAGGCTTGGATAAGATCTATGAAGTTGTTTATATGCATGAAATTAGGAATGGCGATGCGTTTCAAATGAATCTTGGATTTGAGAGTTTTGAATCCATCAACAAAGGCACTTTTTTAGCTCAAAATAACGGTATTAAAATCAACTCTAAATATAGCGCTAAGCTATTTATGCCCTTATATCAAAAAAAGGGGAGAGAAGGATTTTTTTTAATTCGAGAAATTAAGCCCTTCTTTTTAAGGTTATCAGAAACATTAAGAACGTATAATGTTGATAAATTATTAGTGATATTACCTGGAATATCCTGGGACAACAAGAAAAAGCACGTGTTGAAAGTGAATTTAAAAGTGCCAGTTTCTTTTGCAAAATCCTTTTTTCATTTATTAGGTTACCGAAACAAATATGTCAATTCTACACATATAAAATTATTTAACCGAGAGAAGATAGCCAAAGTCAATATGTATAAAAATGAATTTTGGTTTAAAAAATAGGTTATTGTCGAGCAATCAAAGATGCTTGAATTAGAGCATTATAAGCATTCACAATTTTACCAGATTTTGATATTTGATGTAGTTCTTTTATTGTATTTGAATCTCCTGCCACGACCAATTTAGTATTAATTGAAACCCCTGATTCCATAATTATTTGTTTTACCTCGGATGCTGTTAATTTTGGATATTGTGATCTTATAAGTGCGGCTATTCCTGCCACAGCAGGTGCCGCCATTGAGGTGCCTTGAATTGTTTCGTAACTATTTTCTGGAAATGTTGAGTGAATGGCAGATCCAGGGGCAAATACATCGACATTTATTTTACCATAATTTGAATATTTAGCTATTAATCCAGAACCATATTTTTGAGTAATGGCTCCAACTGATAAAAAATTATCTGATACCTCCACGTCACTATTTAATTGATCATTTGGAAAACTATTTTTAAGGTCTAAATTAAGAGACTCATTACCAGCACCATGTATGATGAGTACGTCTTTATCTCCCGCATAAGCAATAGCATCTCTAACCCAATCGCTATGGGGAGAATAGTATTTTCCGAAACTCATGTTAATTATTTTAGCGCCATTATCTACGGCATATCTAATAGCGAGAGCAACATCTTTATCGTATTCGTCACCACTAGGAGTATTCCGAATAGCCATTATTTTTACATTATTAGCAACACCCTTAACTCCTTTACTATTATTCCGCTCTGCTGCTATTATTCCAGCTACATGAGTGCCATGATTTTCACTTTTATCAATAGGTTTTACATTCCCATTTCCATAACCTACATCTGTTAAATCATTAATGTCGTCATCAGTTTGACGCCCTTTAAACGTTTTATTTAAATGGTAATTTAGCCGATTTGTAATTTTTGTTAAGTCATTTTCAAAAGCCGTCATGGCAACAGCAATTGTTTCAAAGTCAGATCTAAAGATGAATTGAATTAGTGCAACCGACTCTTGAAGCGCTTTGTTTTCTGTTTTAATAGCATTTACTTCAGTAATCGTGTAACCCTTCTTCTTCAAATGTTTAGAAACTATTTTGTCTGCTACATTAACTTCATTTATAAGCTGTTCATATTGCGCCTTTAAGTTTAAATACTTTTGATTTGTCTCGTTATATTCTGATAAAGCTTCACTATACCTTGGATTATTTCTGTCTCCACTTACAAGTAAACGCACATATTCTAATTGTTCAAATCGCGCCTCACCTAGAAAATTCCAGCCATGAATATCATCGATATAACCATTGTTATCATCATCTTTTCCATTGTTTGGAATTTCGTTTTTATTAGTCCAAATAACATCGTTTAAATCTTCATGATCAATGTCTATCCCTGAATCAATTACCGCTACAATAATTGTCTTCCCCTTTTTATTTTTAATTAGTTCCGTGTATGCTTTGTGAACACTCATTCCTGGAATAGTGTCTTTTATCAGATCCAAATGTGACCAAGTTTTTTGCTCTATTTCGGTTAATTCTGAAACTTTTAATGGTGTCGTGTCAATATTTTCAACGGGTGTTGAAACAATTGCTGAGCTACCGCAACCCATAAAAATTAGAAGCGAAATAGTTAATATTATTTTAGACGATATATCAATATTCATAACTTTTAGAACCCTAATTAAAAATTTGGTCACATCTAAATGTGTCTTTCAAGCGTACGCCTTTTTCGGTATGTTGAACCGTTATTATTTCATTATGCGCATCATGCTCTAAGTACAAATAATACTCATGATCTGCAGCGAGATTTAAGAATTTCTCTTTTTCTGTTAAAGATAATAAAGGCCTGGTATCATAACCCATTACAAAAGGAATTGGTATATGCCCAGCAGTAGGCAATAAATCTGCCATAAAGCAAATGGTTTTACCCTTATAATTAATCATTGGTAGCATCTGTTTATCAGTATGACCATTTGCAAAAAAAATATCAAAACCCAACTCAGAATTTTTAAGTAAATCATGATGAGGTAATGCGGTGAATTTTAGTTGTCCAGATGCTTCCATAGGCTGTATGTTTTCCTTCAAAAACGAAGCTTTTTCTCTGTTATTTGGCTCTGTTGCCCATTTCCAGTGATTTTGATTACTCCAGAAAGACGCATTTTTAAAAGCTGGCTCATAACCGGTTTGGTCTTTATTCCACTGTATACTTCCACCACAATGGTCAAAATGTAGATGCGTCATAAATACATCGGTAATATCATCGCGATGAAATCCATGTGCTTTTAAGGAATTATCTATGGTATCATTCCCCCAGAGAAAATAATATCCAAAAAATTTATCGCTTTGCTTATTTCCCATCCCAGTATCAATTAAAATCAATCGGTTGCCATCTTCAATCAATAAACAACGTGCCGCAATATCAATCATATTATTCGCGTCGGACGGATTGGTTTTTTGCCATAATGATTTCGGTACAACACCAAACATGGCACCTCCGTCAAGTTTAAAATTTCCTGCATTTATTGGGTATAACTTCATAGCATCTAAAATAAGAAATTGACAGTTATTACTTGTAGAAATTAAGAATTTATTAGGATACATTACATCGCTCTAATTTTTTGGAATGGATGATTCCAATTAACTCATTAGTTTTCTGTGGATAAGGATTCTTAGGTGTAATTTTCATCAAGATTTTAGAGGCTAAATAGATTTGTTTTTTTTTGAAAAACGTATATTGACGTTTAATTAATTTTTATGAGCACTAAAAACACTATACCATCCGGCGGTTTTAAAGGATTAAAAGAGAACTTTCGCAATGATTTTTCTGCAGCTTTAAGCGTATCACTGGTAGCTTTACCTCTTGCATTAGGGATTGCTGTTGCCTCAGAAGTGTCTCCAATGGCTGGAATACTATCAGCAATTATTGGTGGCGTAGTTACTACTTTTTTTAGAGGCGGACATTTAGCAATAAATGGACCAGCTGCTGGATTAATCGCAGTAATATTAGGAGGTCTCGTTGCGCTTGATGGCAACATCAATTATGTACTTGCCGCAATAGTAATATCTGGAGGAATACAAACCATAATGGGTTTTCTGAAAATGGGACGTTTCGCAAAGTTATTACCATCATCTGTACTTCATGGGATATTGGCGGCGATTGGCGTTATAATTTTCGCAAAACAAGCACATTTTGCTTTAGGAACGACCTCGAACGCAGACACAACTATTGGCACCTTAATCGATATTTTTTATAAGCTACCTGAGGCCAACCCATTTGTATTCTTAGTGGCTTTGATTGGTATTTTTGTACTTGTGTTTTATAAAAAGATTAAACAGAAATTTATTCGAATAATACCTGCTCCAATGTGGGTGTTATTGCTAGCATTACCAGTAGTTTTTGGACTCGATTTTTTTAATGAGCATAGCATTTCATTCCTTGGGACAGCCTATGATGTTGGCCCTAAATTACTAATAGACATTCCTGACAACCCTTTAGACAGTATCATGCATCCAGATTTTGGAATGATAGGCACCTTAGCATTTTGGCTTACTGTGCTATCAATTACTACAATAGCTTCAGTTGAAACATTAGCTAGTGCACGTGCTGTTGATAAATTGGATCCTTACAAAAGAACCACAAATTTAAATAAAGATTTAGTTGGTGTTGGGTTGAGTACCATGGTTTCAGGAGCTTTAGGAGGTCTTCCAATAATTACGGTAATTGTTAGGAGTACAGTAAATGTAAATAGTAATGCCAAGACAAAGTGGTCGAACTTGTATCATGGTATTTTTCTAATTTTATTCGTTTTAATTTTAGCCCCAATCTTAAGAAGTGTTCCCTTGGCTGCTCTTGCGGCAATATTAGTGCATACAGGATTTAAATTGGCATCGCCTAAAGTATTTAAACGCGCTTATGATCAAGGCGTTGAGCAATTGTTATTTTTATCGGCAACACTTATTATTACCTTATTCACTGATTTACTATATGGAATTATTGGAGGAATCCTTGTGACTCTAATTCTACATATACTATTGGCGAAAGTGGGCTTTTTGACATTCTTTAAAAAGATATATAAATCTGGTTCAAAAGTATATCAATTAGAAAATGGTACTTATGATGTAAAGTTAAAGGGAATTGCGAATTTCCTTTACGCCTTAAGACTAGATAAATTATTAGAAGATATACCAGTAGGTTCTGAGGTTCGTATTGATATGTCTCAAACACGACTAGTTGATTTATCAATTATGGAAAATTTGATTGAATTTAAACGGATACACGATAATGAAGGTGGTAATGTTAAGCTTATTGGATTAGACAACCATGTTGCATCAACAAGTCACAACCGTGCCTTAAAGATTATTACTGGACGTGTTAAAAAGAGAATTACACAACGTCAAATTCGCTTACAAAAATTGGCAATTGCTAATAACTGGTCCTTTGAGCGCGAAGTGGACTGGAATACGTCTTATTTAAGGAATTTCACATTTTTTGATTCAAGACCAATTGAAATGAAAAGTAATTCTTTACAAGGATTGGATGCTGAAAACAATGCACATTGGGAGATTTCAGACATTGTTTTTGATGAAGGAGCGATGCTCGCACTTGAAGTGTATCAAACTACCGTACAGGTTGTTAGATTGCCTAAACCAATACCAAAATTTATTATAGATAAAGAAGGACTATTTGATAAAATATTTGAACGTGTGAAAGTGTTTTCTGGAGGTAATAAGGATATAGATTTTGTGAAATACTCACATTTTTCAAATAAGTTTCAATTGAGTGGAGAGAATGAAGACGGGATAAGAGCATTTTTCAATGAAGATCTCATTCGATTTTTAGAGGAAAATGAAATACACCATATAGAAAGTAACGGAGAGGCATTGATGATTTTCAAATATCTACATATTGCACGAACTGCTGAGGTTCAAAATATGCTTAAATTCTCATCTAATCTATTAAAACACATGTCCTTGTAAATATTGAGTGTTTTTTAAATAAAAGAATATGTTAGAATTAGCAGGAATAATTATTTTAGGAATACTTGCCCAATGGGTAGCATGGAAATTTAAAATCCCAGCAATTTTACCTTTAATACTAATTGGCTTGCTAGTAGGTCCAATTGCCGCTGAGTTTCTGTCTGAGGATGGAACTAAATGGATAGAACCTATTTGGAATGGAAATGAAGGTCTATTTCCTGGTGAAAGCCTATTCTATTTTGTGTCTTTAGCCATAAGTATTATTCTTTTTGAAGGTGGGTTGACTCTAAAAATGAGTGAAATAAAGAATGTAGGTCCGGTTATAACAAAACTCATTACTTTAGGATCACTGGTTACATTTTTTGGTGCAGCATTGTCAACTCATTATATTTTTGATCTAAGCTGGGAAATTTCATTTTTGTTTTCAGGATTAATTATAGTTACTGGCCCTACTGTTATTACGCCCATTCTGAGAAATATTCCATTAAAAAAAGATGTTTCAGCTGTATTAAAATGGGAAGGTATTTTGATAGACCCAATAGGTGCCTTAGTAGCGGTTTTGGTGTTTGAATTTATTAGCGTTGGTGGTGGCGGAGAATTCACTAAAACGGCCTTTATTGAATTTGGAAAGATTGTTCTTTTTGGCTCTACATTTGGATTTACATTTGCACATGCTTTGAACTTTTCAATCAACAAAAAATGGATTCCTCATTATCTACTAAATGTGTTTGCACTCGCTGCTGTTTTGGGCGTGTTCGTGCTTTCAGATAATTTTGCGCATGAATCTGGATTACTTGCTGTAGTTGTGATGGGAATGGTATTAGGAAATTCTAATTCTCCGTATTTAAAAGAATTACTTTATTTTAAAGAATCATTAAGCGTCTTACTTATTTCAATTCTCTTTATACTCTTAGCAGCAAACATAAACATAGAAGACTTATTGCTTATTTATAACTGGAAAACTGCTATTTTGTTTGTTACTGTAGTTTTTGTAATAAGACCCCTTGGTGTATTTCTAAGCACTAGCGGATCAAGATTAAAATTGAATGAAAAACTGTTTATTAGTTGGGTGGGTCCTCGTGGTATTGTCGCAGCAGGAATTGCTTCGTTATTCGGATTAAAACTCGCTAAAAATGGCGTTCCTGGAGCTGAGTATATCACACCTTTGGTGTTTATGATCGTATTAGGAACCGTTTTACTTAATGCAACAACCGCGAGATTATTCGCTAAAATAATTGGAGTATTCTTATTAAAATCTGAAGGGATTTTGATAGTTGGTGCTTCTGAAATCTCAAGATTATTAGGAACTTATTTAGAATCTAATGGCAGACATGTTGTACTCATTGATAGTAACGAAACAAATATTTTAAGAGCTAAAGAATCTGGGCTTGAAGCCTTAAACGCTAATATTTATTCTGATAAATTACTAGACAATATTGAACTTAATGATATTGGCTATGTTATGGCATTAACGGGAAATTCAGATATTAATAAATACGCAATCAATAAATTCAGCAAACAATTTGGAGAAAATGGATCATTTAGATTAGTGACAAAGGAGGAAATGAATGATCCAACAAATAACCCCAACGAGGGCCTGTTTTCACATACGAACGACTATAATTCACTGTTGGAACTAACTAAAAAATACCCCTCAATTCACGAAATAGCACTACGTGACTTAGCACATTATCAAGACTTGATTGAGAAAACAAATAGTGATACGGATGTTATTCCTCTTTTTATTAAAGACGAGGAAGGAGAATTACATATCATCTCTTCATATAATGATGCTCTAGATACCAATGGTAAAGGTTGTTGTTTGGTGTATTTAGGAAAGCGATTTGATGCAAAAGAGGCATAAAAAAAGCGCCAATTCCAATTGACGCACTTTTTTGATATAGATCAATATAAGTTGCTGAAAAACAAGATATTTACCAAGCAAAATCTAGTCGTTTAATTTCAAAACTGCCATAAAGGCCTGTTGAGGGATCTCTACATTACCCACTTGGCGCATACGTTTTTTACCTTTTTTCTGTTTTTCAAGAAGTTTACGTTTTCTAGAAATATCTCCACCATAGCATTTTGCAGTTACATCTTTTCGAAGCGCTTTAATGGTTTCACGAGAAATAATTTTAGCTCCAATTGCTGCCTGAATAGGAATATCAAATTGCTGACGCGGTATGAGCTCTTTTAGTTTTTCACACATCTTTTTCCCAATATGTTGCGCATTATCTGCATGAATAAGCGCAGAAAGCGCATCCACAGGCTGGGCATTTAATAAGATATCTAAACGCACTAATTTTGAAGTTTTTAACCCTATTGGCGAGTAATCGAATGAAGCGTATCCTTTTGAAACTGTTTTTAATCGATCATAAAAATCGAATACGATTTCTGCTAATGGCATTTCAAAGGTTAATTCAACACGCTCAGTCGTTAAATAAGTTTGATTTAGCACAATACCTCGTTTTTCAATACAAAGCGACATGACATTACCTACAAAATCAGATTTAGTAATAATGGTAGCTTTTATATAAGGTTCTTCAACCCTGTTTACGGTTGAAGGATCCGGTAAATCGGAAGGATTATTTACAACGAACGCTTCGTCAGGGTTTTTATTTGTAAACGCATGGTAAGACACATTAGGAACTGTAGTGATAACGGTCATATCAAATTCACGTTCCAAACGCTCCTGAATAATTTCCATGTGCAACATTCCTAAAAAACCACAACGAAACCCAAATCCTAAGGCAGCTGAACTTTCTGGAGCAAAGACTAAGGACGCATCATTTAACTGAAGTTTTTCCATAGAGTTTCGAAGTTCTTCGTAATCCTCTGTATCAACAGGATAAATACCTGCAAAAACCATTGGTTTTACATCCTCGAACCCTTCAACAATATTGGTAGTTGGATTCGCAAAATCTGTAATTGTATCACCTACTTTTACTTCTTTAGCCGTTTTAATTCCAGTAATTAAATACCCTACATCTCCAGTTTTCACACTTTGTTTAGCAACCTGTGTTAGTTTTAAAGTCCCAACTTCGTCTGCATTATATTCTTTACCAGTAGCAACAAATTTTATTTTCTGCCCTTTTTTAATTTCTCCATTAAACACCCTGAAATAGGTTTCTATTCCTCTAAACGTATTGTAGACCGAATCGAAAATAAGTGCTTGAAGGGGTGCGTCTGGATCGCCTTTTGGTGCAGCAATACGTTCAATGACAGCAGCCAATATATTATCCACTCCAAATCCTGTTTTCCCACTGGCATGAATTACTTCCTCAGGATCACACCCTAATAAATCTACGATATCATCTGTAACTTCTTCTGGATTCGCACTTGGCAAATCGACTTTATTAAGTATAGGAATGATCTCTAAATCGTTTTCAAGGGCTAAATATAAATTCGAAATCGTTTGTGCTTGTATACTTTGTGCCGCGTCGACGATTAATAAGGCGCCTTCACAAGCTGCAATTGAACGCGATACCTCATAAGAAAAATCGACATGACCAGGTGTATCAATTAGGTTCAATACATATTCCTCACCTTTATAGGTGTACTCCATTTGAATGGCGTGAGATTTAATGGTTATCCCGCGTTCACGCTCCAAGTCCATACTATCCAGTAACTGATCTTGTTTTTCTCGATCGGTAACGGCTCCTGTAAATTCCAATAATCGATCGGCAAGCGTACTTTTACCATGATCTATATGTGCAATAATGCAAAAATTTCTAATGTGCTTCATAAAGACAATTCTTTCCTACTAAGGATTTTGCAAATATAGTTGATTTATTAAGCATTAGTTGATTTTTATTAAGAACAAAATAATCGATGCATTACGGATTTTCCACAAATAAAAGTCTAAAACTATTTATATATTGCATTGCGAAACTAAAACTAAATTTGAAACTTCAACCATTCATCTTATTTATCCTATTGCCTATATTTAGTTTTGGGCAAGACTTATCAGTATCAGGACGTGTTCTTGATAAGGAAAAAACGCCCATTTCTTTTGTAAACGTTCTAGTGTTAACACAACAAGACTCTACAATTGTTAAAGGTACAAGTACCGAAGACAACGGAACTTTTAAAATTAGTGCTTTGCAAAAAGGGAATTACATTGTTCAATATAGTTTTATTGGATTTAAAACTATTTACAAAACAATAGATCTAAACGAAAGTATAACATTAGCAGATACAATTCTAGAAGAAGATATTGAAACCTTAGGTGAAATAAGTATTGTAGCAAAGCGGCCAACCATTAGAAAAGAAGCCGACAAACTTGTTTTTGATATTCAAAACACCGCATTAGTAGAAGGTGATATGTTACAAGTATTAAGAAGCACGCCAGGTGTATTGGTTTCAGATAGTGGACTCTCAGTTAAAAGTGACATACCAACGGTTTATATTAATAATAGAAAAGTTCAGCTTGGCTCGGAAGAGCTTATCCAATTGCTTGAAAGTTCTTCTGCTAATAGTATCAAATCTATTGAAGTGATAACAAACCCTTCGGCAAAATATGATGCAGATACGGCTACTGTCATCAATATTGTAATGAGTAAAAATCTAATTACAGGATATAGAGGCAGCGTTTTTACAAATTATACTCAGGGTGTATTTCCTCGTTATAATGGAGGGATGAGTCATTTTTTTAAGAATAAAAAAATCAGTTTGAATCTCAATTATAATTATGCCAATAGTAAAATAAATAGAGAGAATGATGATATCGTTAATTTTTTAGATTTGACCAATCAAGTTGATGAGATATGGAGGTCTGATATCAATAGAAATACCTGGTCAGACACCCACAATGTAGATTTGAATTTTGACTATTTCGTAGATGACAATAACACCTTGAGTCTGACATCAACTGTATTGTATTTACCCAATTTTAAATATAGAATTAACAACAATACGGTTATTACTGATGAAAGCATGACTTTCGATTCAAGTTTTAATGCCAATAACCTCTCAAGAGACAAAAAACATAATATTGGCATAGATCTAGGCTATGTGCATCAATTTAAGGAAAAAGGAGCGCTCTCTTTTAATTCGCATTTTACAACCTATGATTATAATAGATCTCAAGAAGTAATTAGCAATTACTTTGACGAGAACCATATTTTTTATGATGCAACGGCATATAATACCAAGGCGAATCAAAACACTCAGATATTAACTTCGAAAATAGATTATGTATTACCTATAAATGACAACTCAAATTTCGAGATTGGCGCAAAGTATTCAAACATTAGAACCGAAAGCGATATTACTCAGTTTGATGTTGATATACCTTCTGGAAACGAACAAATTGATTTGCAGAATTCAGATGCGTTTGATTATGAGGAAGATGTGTTTTCGGCATATTCTAATTATAGTGTTGATACTGAACAATGGAATTTGAGTATTGGACTTAGAGTTGAACAAACGGATACAGAAGGGAAATCAATAAGTACTGATCAAATAAACAAACAAAATTATTTAGAGTGGTTCCCAAATGCGAGTATTCTGTATACTGTTTCTGATAATTTTAATGTCTATATCAATTATAAACGATCATTAACTCGGCCATCATATACACATTTAAATCCATTTCAGTTTTTTTTGAATGACAACACAATAGTCACTGGAAACCCAAACCTTTCGCCAACTTTTAATAATCATTTCGTATTAGGAACAACGGTATTTGAAAATTTCACAATCGAAGCGTATTATCAAAATTATGACGGTAATATTTCAAATTTGTCACGACAAAATAATGCCACCAATATAATAGAATATGTTCCGGTAAATCTTGATAAAACAGTGGAGTTTGGATTTGATTTTGCCACTTATTTTGATGTCGTAGAATCCTGGTCAGTGTATTTTGTCACCTCTTTTTATAATATCGAAGAAGAAACTAACTTTGAAGAAGGTTTTGTAAAACAAGATCAGTGGTCTAATTATTCAATTCTCCAAAATGATTTTTCATTTTTGAAAGACAAAAGCATGTCACTTAATTTAACATTGACTTGGGTTGGTAAAAACTTACAGGGACTAAAAGTTGTGGAAGACAGATTAGATTCACAGTTGGCAATTTCTAAAACCATTCTAAAAAAGAAAGGCGTTATTTCTTTAGCTATTAGCGACTTGTTTAACATGCAAGATGCTGAAGTGTATTCGCAGTATTTAAATCAGTACAGCACCAGTTATCGAAACGCAGATAATCGTTATATAAAACTTGGTTTCCGTTATAAATTTGGAAATACCAAGTTAGAAACAAATGCACGTTCTAGTGAACAAGAAGAACGCGATAGACTGAAAGATTTAAATTAATCTTTCCATTCTGCTATAAACAAATTCGTATCGTGACCACCACCATTATTTCTATTTGAAGAAAAAATCAGTTTCTTTCCATCATTAGAAAAAACTGGAAATGCATCAAATGTCTCGCCATGTGTTACGCGTTCTAAATTTTTACCATCTAAATCTATTAAATATAAATTAAAAGGAAAGCCTCTTTCAGCTTCAAAATTGGACGAGAACAATACCTTTTCACCACTAGGATGAAAGAACGGGCTCCAATTTGCATTTCCTAAATTAGTGAGTTGGCGTAAATCACTACCATCTGAATTGCAGATATAAAGTTCCATTTCAGTTGGTTGTACCAGACCCTCAGCAAGCAAATCTTTATACTCTTTAATTTCTGCTTCTGTTTTAGGACGTGATGAGCGAAATATTATTTTCGTCCCGTCTGGAGAGAAAAAGGCGCCTCCATCATAACCTAGTTCAAAGGTGATTTGTTTAACGTCACTTCCATCCAAATTCATGGTGTATAATTCGATATCTCCACTTCTAGTAGATGTAAATACAATTTTGTCGCCTTGTGGAGAGACTGTTGGTTCAGCATCGTAACCAATTTCGTTGGTTAATTGTGCAGTAATATTTCCTTCGAGATCGGCTACAAATATGTCATAACTATCATAAATTGGCCATATATATTTTCCGTTTTTACGTAGAGGAGTATCGGGACAATTTTTATCACCCAAATGGGTTGATGCGTAAATGATGTGTTTATTATCAGGTAGAAAATAGGCACAAGTAGTACGCCCTTTTCCGGTACTAATCATAGGAGGAATAGTTTTGTCAAAAGTATCATTAGCTCTCATTAAAAACATTTGATCGCAATTAACGTCCCATGCTTTGTTGTTGGATTGAAAGATGAGTTGCTTATCATCAAAACTCCAATAGGCTTCAGCATTATCACCTCCAAAAGTAACTTGCCTTATCGATTTAAAATGAGTTTCTTCAGGATATATTAAAGAGTCAACCCATTTGGTAGCACCCGAAATAGCATCATCATTATTTTTCGTATTGTTCTTGCATGAAACAATTGTAAGCAAAAGGAAAATATAAAGAGTATGGTTTAGCTTCATTTTGATTTAATTAAGTGGCTTTTAATGCCTAATTTTGCTCAAAAATAATATTTATATAAATGAAACAATTGACATTTATTCTTTTTTTCGGACTTATACTTTCTTGTAATAATGAATATAAACCAGAAAATAAGATAAAGGATGATGTTACTTTTTTGTCTGACGATAAATTAGAAGGTCGTCAAACGGGAACAGATGGCGAAAAAGCTGCAGCAGATTATATTGCTAAGCGATTTGAAAATTTGGGACTAGAACCTAAAGGCACTGACGAATACTTTCAAGCGTTTTCTTTTAAACCTAAAACAGATCCACATCAAGACGTAAATTACACAGTTGTTGGAACTGATAGCACAATAACAGGAACAAATGTTTTAGGGTTTTTAAATAATAATGCTCAACATACGATTATCATTGGTGCTCATTATGATCATTTAGGGTATGGAGCAGAAGGATCTCTACATAGAGGAGAAGATGCTATCCACAATGGTGCTGATGATAATGCAAGTGGTATTGCCGTAATGCTAAATTTAGTTAGCAAGCTCAAAACCCAAAATAAGGACAACAATTACTTATTCATGGCGTTTTCTGGGGAAGAAATGGGACTATTAGGCTCCAACTATTTTACAAAAAATGCAACTATAGATTTAAATAAAGCAAATTATATGCTAAACATGGACATGGTAGGTCGATTAAAACAAGACAGCACACTAGCCGTTTATGGCGTTGGGACATCACCAATCCTAAAACAGGTAGTTTCTGCAAGTAATGCTAGTTTTAAAATCATAGAAAATGAGTCTGGGATTGGCCCTTCCGATCACACTTCGTTTTATAATAGTGACATTCCTGTTTTACATTTTTTTACGGGTCAACATGAAGACTATCACAAGCCAACGGATGATTTTGAAAAACTGAACTATAAGGGTATGGAGAGAATTTCTAACTATATCTTTGATATCATTACCGACTTAAATGATAATGGTAAACTTGCGTTTAGAAAAACAAAAAATGAAAGTGAAGATGTACCAAGATTTAAAGTTGGTCTTGGAGTTATTCCAGATTACTTATTTGACGGTAAAGGCATGCGCATTGATGGTGTTAGTGAAGACAAACCAGCGGTTAAAGCAGGATTGTTGAAAGGTGATATTGTTATTAAATTAGGTGATAGTAGTATAGTAAATATGATGAGTTATATGAGAGCGTTATCTGTTTTTGACAAAGGGGACACGACCAAAGTTGTTGTTGATCGAAACGGGGAAACGATAGAAGCGAACATTAAATTTTAAATTATCTCTGTATTTACAGTATGTTTGCATATTCAAAAAAATAAGGCTTGGTAAAAATTGACAACATAGAACTACCAAATTTTCCATTATTGTTAGCGCCAATGGAAGATGTAAGTGATCCACCGTTTCGTGCATTATGCAAAGAGCAAGGTGCAGATGTGGTGTATACAGAATTTATATCGAGCGAGGGTCTTATTCGTGATGCTGCAAAGAGTGTCATGAAATTAGATATCTATGAAAAGGAACGCCCAGTTGGAATTCAAATTTTTGGAGCCAACTTAGATAGTATGCTTCAGACTATTGATATTGTAGAAAAATCCAATCCAGATATAATAGATATAAATTTTGGTTGTCCAGTTAAAAAAGTAGTGAGTAAAGGTGCTGGCGCAGGAATCTTAAAAGATATATGCTTGATGGAGCAATTAACGGCAGAGATGGTAAAGCGCACAAACTTGCCTGTAACAGTGAAAACACGATTGGGATGGGATCACGATTCTATTAAAATTGTAGAAGTAGCTGAACGTCTTCAAGATGTGGGTTGTAAAGCTATTTCTATACATGGTAGAACACGTGCTCAAATGTATAAAGGAGATGCAGACTGGAGACCTATAGCTGAAGTAAAAAATAATCCGCGAATGCATATTCCAGTGTTTGGTAATGGAGATGTCGATTCTCCTGAAAAAGCCATGGAAATGCGTGATAGCTATGGATTAGATGGCTGTATGATTGGTCGAGCTAGTATTGGAAATCCGTGGTTTTTTAAACAAGTCAAGCATTTTTTTGAAACAGGGACGCATTTAGCTCCAATTTCAATTGATGAACGCGTAGAAGCTGCTCGTAGACATTTACAGATGGCTATTGATTGGAAAGGGGAAAAACTTGGCGTTTTCGAAACAAGAAGACACTATACAAATTACTTTAAAGGCATTCCAGATTTTAAGTCCTACAGGATGAAAATGGTAACAAGTGATGAATCGGCAGATGTTTTTGCAGCCTTTGATGAGGTCTTAAATAATTTTTCAGATTATCAATTTACCTAATGTTTCACAAGACTTTTAGTGATTCTGGAAGAAGCAATTTTAGAAGCTAAAACGCCTAACACACCAATAGTTAATAACACAATTAAAAAGTTAATAGGCTTTAATGCCACTGGATAAGGAAGTGAGCTTGTTATCATAAGTTTTAATACATCTGGACCATAAAGCTGATTTAAAACAAGTAAAAATCCTAATACAATACCAATAACACCTCCCAAAAGGGTCATTAAACTTCCTTGCAAGAAGAAAATTCGCCTGATGTCTTCAGTTGGCGTCCCTAAACTATAGAGTGTGTTAAGAGATCCTTTTTTATCAAGAATCATCATAATGAGTGCACCAATAATATTAAATAAAGCAATAATTATTACCAAAGTAAAAATGAGGTAAACAACTAAGTTTTCGGTATTTAACATTTTATACAATGAATCATTTAATTGTATTCTATTTTTTATAACAACAGTTCCTCCAAATATAGAGTTTATCCGTTGTCGAATAACCTCTTCATCAACGGTACCATCGAGTTTAAATTCCAACGCACTTAATTGATTTGGGCTATAGTTTAGAAGATATTGAGCAGTTTCAAAATTGGAATACACAAATTCATTATCGATAGTTTCATTTATTTGAAACACACCAACATTCGTGGCCTTTATAGAATTATAGGCACTTTTTACTGAGCTAATTTGTCCTTTTCCAGGTTTAGGCACATAAATAGTAATTGGTTTAGCGTAATCTAAAACACCGAATGAAAGTGAACTTGACAGGCCCCAACCAGAGACTATTTGATCCGTGTTTTTTGCAAACCATTCACCATAAATAACCATTGAATCTATAGAGGTAACGCGAGTGTAATTTTCATCTACACCCTTGATAGTCGCTAATTTCTTTTTATTATCAAACTCGACAATAATTCGCTCTTCAATTATTTTAGAATACGAAGAGATGCCTTCTATTGTTGAGATCGCTACAGAATCTTTTTTCGATAAGACGAACGATTTTCCCTGGGACGAAGTGATTTTTAAATCAGGATCAACAAATGATGTAAACTCTAAGCTGAAATCCTTTAGACCTGCAAAACCAGATAAGACTATAAATAAAGCCGCTGAAGCAATAACAATTCCTAAAGCAGCAATTATACTCATGATATTAATTGCGCTATTGTTGCTTTTTGAAAACAAATATCGCTTCGCTATATATAATGAGAAGTGCATACCTTAGACCGCAAAAAGTAAAACAAGATTCAATTTAAAGTTCATATCTTGAAGATTTCTTAAAATCGATTAGCTTTTTTTTCTTTTATCTAATAAATCTGAATCCTCAATTGGGTTTTTTTTACCTTTAAGAGATTTTTCAATTTGATCAATATACTCCAAAGAATCATCAATGAAAAATTCTAAATTGGGCATCCTACGTAGTTGGTGTCTAGTACGCTGTGCTAATTCATGTCTGATAAGAGGCGTATTTGAGCGTATGCCTTTTAATAATTCTTCAGCACCTTTGTTAGGAAAAACACTGAGATATACTTTTGCTATAGACAAATCAGCTGTTACATTAACTTTACTCACTGAAATTATGACCCCTCTAAGACCACCTTTTGTTGCCGCACCTTGAAGCACTTCAACTAAGTCTTGCTGCAAAATTCCACCTATCTTTTTTTGTCTGTTACTTTCCATGTTGCAAAAATATACCATATTTAAGGATTATTGTATTTTTGAGAACACAAAATTTGTTCCATTTGTGTAAAACAGTCTAAAAATGAAGAAAATAGAGCATATTGGTATTGCAGTAAAAGATTTAGATGCTTCTAATGAAATTTTTGCAACCTTATTCGGAAAACAACACTATAAAATTGAAGCTGTAGAAAGTGAAGGGGTAAAGACCTCATTTTTTAAGTTAGGTCCTAACAAAATCGAATTATTACAGGCAACCTCTAAGGATAGCCCGATAGCTAAATTTATTGAGAAGAAAGGCGAAGGTGTACATCACATTGCTTTTGCAGTCTCAAATATTGAGAACGAAATAGAACGACTAAAGAAAGAGGGATTTAAACTGATTCACGAAGTTCCTAAAAAAGGAGCAGACAACAAGCGAATTGCATTTTTACACCCGAAATCAACAAATGGTGTTCTCATTGAATTGTGTGAAGAGATAAAGCATTAAATTTCTTGTAGAGTTTTAAAATATGTAGTAATATTGCAGCCACTTTTGGTCCCATAGCTCAGTTGGTTAGAGCACCTGACTCATAATCAGGTGGTCCTTGGTTCGAGCCCAAGTGGGACCACCAGTAAAATTAAGCCTTTCAATTTCTTGAAAGGCTTTTGTTATTTAATGGGTCGAACATAGGTCGAACAATTCTAATTAAAATTTTATACCTAATCCTAAAAATACAGAGGCTATGTTCTTTCTTAATTTTATATGTAAGTTGTATTTAAAATAACTGAAAGAGTAGATTGAGAGGGTTCAATAAGAGGTCATGAGACTTAAATCAAAAATCAGCACTTGTATTTTTTCGATTTATCTTGTTTAAAATTCAAAGAAGACAGCCGAAAAATTAAGGAGCCAAAAAATAAGATGGAATAAATTTTCCGCGAGGAAAATCAGGCGCAATGAATTATACACGTCTTAAGTTTACAAACGCTTAAATTAGAGTTATAAAAAGAAAGAACAAAAGAGAGAATTAAGATTAGTATACACGGTGAAGCTTTTGACTTCGACAACATTGATA
>MAAQ01000019.1 GCA_002162685.1 Flavobacteriales bacterium 33_180_T64 | reverse complement strand
GAAGAAACGACAAGTTCAGGATCGTGCTCAGGAGATTCCATTATAACAAGAACGTGGACAGCAACAGATGATTGTAATAATGAAACCATTCATGTGCAAACAATAACAGTTGAAGACACTATTTACCCTACATTTAATGAGACACTTCCAGGAAATACAACTGTAGATTGTGATAGTATTCCAGTAGAAGAGACTTTAACCGCAAGTGATACCTGTGGAACAGCAATAGTTACTTTTGAAGAAATCACAAGTTCAGGATCATGCTCAGGAGATTCCATTATAACAAGAACATGGACAGCAACAGATCTATGTAATAATAAAACCATCCATGTGCAAACAATAACTGTTGTAGATACTATTAACCCAATATGGGATAATATACCTTCAGATGTTACTATGGATTGCAATGCAACAGTTCAGGAAACCTATGATAATTGGATTAACGGTTTTATAGGGTCAGATAGTTGTGGAAATGCCAGCGTTTCACATGATGGACCATTAACTGTTGAATGTTCAGAAACAGTAATAGTCAATTTTACTCTTAGTGATGACTGTGGAAATACAAATGGAATAGCAGGTTCATTTATGGTTGAAGAAACACTAAATGTTTCAGATGTTAATACCTTAAATAATATTAGGATGTTTCCAAACCCAACATATAAGCATATTTATATTAAAGGAATAATTGGAAAAGGAGAGGTTGAATTTTTTAATATAACTGGTCAGTTGTTATTAAAAAAACAGATTCGTAATATGGAAATAATTGAACTAGATTTAAACACAGGTTTTTATTTGGTTAGAATTATAACTGATAATAAACAGGTTGTAAAAAAATTAATTGTAAAATAAATTATTCTTAATAAGTGTAACTTTTTAATTAAGCTGACGTCCTATAGGTAATCAATCAAAAATCACCATCATGAGACAAGATAATCAACTTATAGTTTTAACACATCTAAGTCAGTTACTTACTTTTATTACTGGATTTGGCGGACTCATAGTACCATTAGTAATTTGGGCTACCCAAAAAAGAAATGTGTATAAAATGGATGAACAAGGAAAGCATATTGTCAATTTTCAATTGAGTATGTTAGTTTATAGTTTAATCTGTATTCCTTTGGTTTTTATTTTTGTTGGAATAATTGGATTGCTAGCACTGTGTGCTTTATCATTCATATTTCCTATCATAAATGCGATAAAAGCAAGCCATGGAGAATCACCAAGATACCCTTTATCTCTTAATTTTATTAGTTAGTTATTTTTAAATAGAGATAAATGAAAACGCTCACTTTTTAAGTGAGCGTTTTTTGTATGATAGATAGTTTAGTAAAAATACTGGTGTTATTAATACCGTATTTATACTTGGTTTTTAAAAGAGATAAGGTGCTAATTTTATAGCAATCTAAAATATCTAACTACTATATTATGGCTAATACAGATTCAAACACTATATCTAAAGCTAGATCAACAGTAAAGGAAACAGAAGTATTAAAAACAAAAAATTCAAATCCAGGAATATCAAAAACAATTATAGATGAACTAAGTTATGAAATTAATAGTATGCTATCTTTTGCTATTTACAATGGTATAACTATAAATACTGAAATAAATACTTTAATTCAAAACAGTAGTGTTGATGATTTAATTAATGCTCATAATTTATTGTGTAAAAATGTAGCACCAGCAACACCTAAGTCTATTCAGTACACAAAAAAACTGTATCAAGATAGCAAAGGGAAATCTGTATTGAGTAAACTTCCGTTAGTTAGAAATCTGATAATTTTAGCGCTGCTATTTTTAACAATTTATATTGTAACGGGATTATCAACAGAAGTTAATAATGATTCTCTTGATAAAGGAATAATGAATAATAACGGCCTGCCTTTACTTTTAAATATTGGCTATTTAGCCTCCATATCAGGCTTAGGTGTATTGTTTTATTTGCTTAAAAATGTGAGTAGATCTATAAGAAAAGGAATGTTAGTTCCTGAAGAATCTATAGAATATATGGCACAAATTGTATTAGGAATTATTGCAGGATTAATCTTATCAGAAATCTTATCGGTTTATATCACTAATCCTAATAATGTAAATTTATTTAATAAAAGTATTCTTGCACTCATAGGAGGTTTTTCTTCAGATGCTATATTTACGATCCTTCAAGGTGTTATTGATAGAATTAAATCCATATTTATTCCAGTAAATACCTAAAATAGAAAACATGAAAAATATAATCTACAGACTATTACTTTTAAGCGGTTCGTTATTTGTAGGATGTGTGTCAATTCCTCAATCTACAGCAACACTTACTCAAGAAATTATTAATGAAGCAGATCAAATGCATCAATTAAATATAGCATTAGTTAATCAGTTATTTGAGGAAAGAAAGCAAGTTATAAATGCTTTTATAATGAATCAGTATACACCTACGCTTGTAAAACGATATGAAACGTTGTTGCCTGATAGTATAAATTATAAGCAAGAGCTTCCTAATATCATGAAAAGTATCATACCTGTTATTAATCGAAAAAAAGATTCTCTTCAAAATGTTTTAAGTAATCAGCAAGAACAAATTATTACAAACTTAAATGCAAATTATCAAACTTATAATGAAGCTTCAACAACCTTACAAAACTTAATTAATTCTGCGGTAAAATTAAAAACTGCTGAAAATGATGCATTGTCTTCAATACAAAAATTGACAGGAGATTCTGTAGACATTAAGAAAATTGAAAGTTCTATTGATGGATTACTCTCTAAAGCAGGAACAGATATGAGTAAGCTATTACAAGTGAAAAATATTTTAAATCCAGATAAAAACTAAAATTATGTCAGATATAAACTGGAGTGATTTAGCTGAAAAAGCTGCTGCTCAAACAGATATCGATTTTAATACCCAAATGGCTGGCTTGACAAGTCTTAAGGTCACTGAAATTGATAATTTTATTACGCAAAGTAATATCAGTAATGCTAATGCAGTAAAGGTGTTGAAAGAGATAAATGATGCAGCTAAATCAAATAACCAAAAGGCTCAAGCGATAGCTAATATTAATAATGGAGTTGGCTTTTTAATACGATTAGTGTCTAAAGTTGTATAACAACGTTAAAAAAAAGAAACCACATATCTTTAAAAAACATGTGGTTTAATATCATTATTAGAAATGCTTTATGAGTTTAGCATCACAGGCATCACCAACATTGTTACGTGTTCGCCTTCATCTAAACCATCAATAGGAGTTAAAATACCAGCTCTGTTTGGTAAGCTCATTTCTAATTGTACTTGATCAGCGTTTAAGTTATTTAACATTTCAGTTAAAAAACGAGAATTGAAACCAATTTGCATATCATCACCTTGGTAATCGCAAGTTAAACGTTCTTCTGCTTTGTTTGAGTAATCAATATCTTCAGCAGAAATATTTAATTCTGCACCAGCAATTTTTAAACGAATTTGATGTGTTGTTTTATTAGAAAAAATACTAACACGACGAACAGAATTTAAAAATTGAGTTCTATCAATAGTTAACTTATTTGGGTTTTCTTTAGGAATAACCGCTTCATAATTAGGGTATTTCCCGTCTATTAAACGACAAACTAATATAGAGTTTTCAAATGTAAACTTAGCGTTAGAATCGTTGTATTCAATTGTTACAGCGTCATCATTAGCCGCTAAAATTCCTTTTAAAAGATTTAAAGGTTTTTTAGGCATTATAAATTCTGCAACTTGATTAGCTTTTATATCTTGACGTGTATATTTTACAAGCTTATGAGCATCAGTAGCAACAAATGTTAATCCTTCCGTAGAGAATTGAAAAAACACACCACTCATCACTGGGCGTAAATCATCATTACCTGCAGCAAAAATAGTTTTACTGATAGCTGTAGCTAAAATATCTCCTGCAATTGTTGTGGTACTTGGATTATCTAATTCAACAGCCTTAGGAAATTCATTACCATCAGCATAAGCTAAAGCATATTTACCATGATTAGAACTAATTTCTACAGTATTATTATCTTCTACAACAAAAGTTAATGGTTGCTCAGGAAACGTTTTTAAAGTATCTAATAGCAAACGTGCTGGTAAAGCAATGCTACCATCATTATCGCTTTCAACATCTAAGGTCGATGACATTGTCGTTTCTAAATCACTTGCAGAAACCGTTAATTCTGAGCCTTTAAGCTCAAATAAAAAATTATCTAAAATTGGTAACGTGTTAGAACTATTGATAACACCGCCTAAAACTTGCAATTGTTTGAGTAAATATGTACTGGATACTATAAATTTCATGTGTTCGATTATTGTTTTTTACAATGTTGTCACAATAAATTGTGCTTTACAAATATATCTTAAAGCTACTGTTTTATAAAACAAACTTATTAACAACTTCTTCTTATAAAAAAAGAGCATCATACAAAATGATTTTACTTTAGTTTGCATAACGTCTTTTTCTTAAATAATTAAAGACAAAACCAAAAACACCAAGAATTACAAGTGGTAAAGCAATATTGATTATTTGCCATTTTAATTTTTGATCTTCTATTTTTTTAGAATCTAAGAATGCCAATTTTACTTCTTTTGTGCGAATGTTTATAAGTCCGTCATCATTTAAAAGGTAGTTAACTGCGTTTTCAAGAAACTCTTTGTTTCCAAATTTACGCTTCGTTAAAAATTCGAAACCTAATTCTTGTGGTTGATTCCTTATTACTTCATTTTTAATTACGTCACCATCGGCAATCACTATCATTTTAGTTGAGACACTTTTTGTTTTATCTCCTGAAATTTTAATAGGTTTTATTCGTTTGTCGTATACAGAAGTAAATTCGCCTTCAAGTAAAACAGCAAGTGTCTGATGTGGTTCTTTGTAGGCTTCAGGGTTTGGTTCTTGTGTGACCACATCTAAACTAATTTCCCGAGGAACACCTTCTAGCTTTGTGAGTTGCGAGCTGCGTAATAAAATGGTTTTATCTATGCTGCTTTTTAATGTATCGATCTGACTTGAAAAATCAAATTTAACGGGATCAAGATTGGTCGTAATGGGATGATTTGGATTACTAGCAGCTAATGGTGAATAAGGCCATTGCAACGGTTGAAATTGAGAATTACTCCCTTCTCCAATAGCTAATGTAATAGGAGCAGAGTAGAGGTCATTAACAATTACAGGATTGATGCGAACACCATATTTAAAGAAAAAATCATTAAGGTTTAAATTTTTTATCACTGCAATTCCCTTACCTGTGTCATTAAGTAAACTATCTCTATCCATGATAATACTTTCGGTAAGCCACAAGCTTTTTCCACCATTCATGGTGTATTGATCGAGGACATATTTTTCTGCTTCGGAAAACGCCTCACTTGGCTTAGCTGAAATGATTAAATCATAATTTTGAATCCTCTTTAGCGTGTTTTTTGGGTTTTTAGCAACGCTATCTAAAGTGAAAGGAGCCAGATAATAGTGTTCTCTTAATTTTTTTAGTAAATCGGCAACGTAGATATCGTCCAACTGTCCATTTCCTTTAAGTATGGCTATCTTTTTTTCTTTTGGTGTTACAAGTTTTTTAAAGGCTTCAGCAAAAACATATTCTAAATTTTGAATAGAACCATTGACCAATTCTTGATCTGTTGCACCTATTTTATTTTTAATCAACGGTACAATAACGGTTTGTTCATTATAGCTAGCCAAAGCCCAAGGAATAATGAGCTCCTGAGACGTTTTACCGCTTTCTTTAATATTGATTTGAAATGGTTGTAGCCCACGTTGTGATAACTGTTGAAGGTTTTGATCTCTTGTTTTCTCTTCTGCTAAAGGATTGATGAAATCAAATTTAACATTGTTGTTATACACAGTAAATTCTTCTAATAACTGCTGTGTTTCATCACGTAAACGTCTAAATTCTGTAGGGAATTCACCTTCTAAAAACACATCAATAACCAAAGGTGAATCGACATGTTCAACAGTTTGTAATGCTGCATCTGATAGGGTATAACGTTTGTCTTTAGTTAAGTCAAAACGTTTGTATACATGATTAGAAATTAAATTAACAGCAACAATTACTACTAAAGTAATTATGATTGTGATGATATTTTTTTTAGTCTTTAGTATCAAATTTCAGGTCTTCTTTATAAGATTTAACTTCAACTATTTTATCTTTTTTAAAGATGATTTCAACACATTCCTTTTGCATGTTTAATGCTCCAGGTTCAATACCTAAACTATAATTCCATTTATTTGTATCATGTGCTTTTGTTGCTTCATTCCAAGTTAACCATTCGTAGGTTCCTAAAAGCGATTTAGTGTCATTTTTAGTCTTTCCAATCAAAATTTCAGAGGTGATCATATTATCAGATAATTCATAACGAAGTGCTGGCTTTTCTATCCATAATTCCGAAGAAAAATATTTCTGATGATGATAGTTACTAAAAATATTAATCATCGGATAAAGCGCATAGAAATACATCAAGGGAGTTATGATTAAACTGACTAAAAAAGTTAACCATTTGCGTCTATCTATAGTTTTTACAAACAAAAAGACTAGTACAAAAAGAATGCACATAATGATAACTAAAGGAGCTGTTATAATCATTGGTTAGCGCGTTTAATATTTAATTTAGTTAAGATTATAAATAAGGCTGTAATACTTAAAAAATAGATGATATCTCTAGTGTCTAAAACACCACGACTCATACTTTTAAAATGGGATTCCATGCCTAATGTTTCAATATAAAGGGTGTCACCAAATAAGTTGTAGTTTGATAAACCTTCAAAACCAAAATAAAAAAAGAAACAGATAAAAACAGCAATAATAAAGGCTACAATTTGATTGTCTGATAGGCTAGAGGCAAATATACCAATTGCTGTATACGCTGCTACAAGAAATATAAGTCCGAAATAAGAACCCATAACACTTCCTATATCAAGATTTCCTTCGGGATTTCCTAATTTTGAAATGGTATAAACGTACAGGAGTGTTGGTATTAACGCTATAATAATTAATATTAATGCTCCGAAATATTTGCCCAAAACAATGTTTAAATGACTAATAGGTTTTGTTAGTAAGAGTTCTAGAGTTCCTTGTTTTTTTTCATCAGCAAAGCTTCGCATGGTTACAGCAGGAACTAAGAAAATAAGGATCCATGGTGCTAATAAAAAGAAACTTGACAAATCGGCAAAACCATTATCAAGAACATTAAAATCACCTTTAAATAGCCATAAAAATAATCCATTGAGCACTAAAAACACAGCAATCACCAAATACCCAATTGGAGAAGCGAAGAAGGTGTTGATTTCTTTTTTTAGGATTGCTAGCATTTATTTTGGTTAAAAGTTTTAAAGTTTAAAAGTAATGAGATTCCTCACTTAATTCAAAATTATAAGTTGCTAAGTTTTAATCAAACTTAATAGATTCTGGATAATTTGTGTAACCTCACTACTCAAGCGAAGCCAACTTGTTCACACTCCAAGCTTCTGGTTTTGCATTAAACATAGGTTTGGTTTTTGTCCAAATGCCTTTAAACAAATCAGAATGTCTATACTGTTCTAAATCTGCTTCTGTTTGCCAATAACTATACGTAAAAAAGACATTAGTATTGTGTCTGTCGCGATAGAGTTCCAAAAACTCACAGCCATTAAAGGCTCTAATGGCATTTTTTTTTGCTTCAAAATTAGAGAGAAATTCATCAATTTTTAAAGGATCAAAACTCATTTTTACAATACGTACAAACATGTATTTTATTTTTTAGCAAAATTAATAGTCACCGTATCCATAATTTTTAATCCCATTAAACTAGAGGCACTGCCAACAGTAGCATTATCACTTTTATAAACAGCTATTTCTAAATATCCAGAACTATTAAAAACCACTAAACCTTTACCTTCATCATAGCGTTTGTCTTCAGGGATTTCAAAATTTATAGCATCACTATATTTATCATATACTTTTTTAAACTTATAGCTACGTGCCGAAATTTCATAAGCACGAGTTTTCTGTACACCTTCAAAAAAATTACGTTTAATATTTGTAATCACATTTCCGTAGTTATCAATATAAATAACACTACCAATAATTTGATTCTTTTCATCATTTACAAATGGAATCAAATTTTTAATGGGTTTGATTGTATTTATAAGTTTACCAATAACTTCCAAAGTTCCGCCTCGTGCAATGTGACAAGCTACATTTACAAATACATCAAGTACAGGGAAACTCGTCGCAACACGATCATGAATATTAATTTCAACAATCTTTTGTGGCGCAATTTCAGAACAAATCATACTCATAATTCCATTATTTGCACAAATAAAATAATGATCATCTAATTTTACAGCAATATGTTTGTTCTCCGGATTGAGCTCAGAGTCAATACCTATCATATGAATAGTTCCTTTTGGGAAGCTACTGTAGGCATTTTGAATTATATAAGCCGCTTCAGGAACATTAAAAGGAGCTACAGAATGTGAGATATCAACAATTCTTACATCAGACAACTCACTATAAATAGCGCCTTTAATGGCTCCAGCAAAGTGATCTTTTTCACCAAAATCGGTTGTTAATGTGATGATTGCCATGTATTATTTGCAATAATTTAATAGTTAATCAAAGCTCTTTTCTTAATATGAAACAAAACTGTTAAGAACTAATCATATTTTAATCTTTAGGAAACCTACAGAATAAAATAGTTTAATTATTTTTGATAGTGATGTTATTAAAATGAACCTTATTTTATCTCATCACAAAACTAATAAAACAAAACAGATTAATTTATAATTCTTATCGCTTTTGAACGAACTTATTTTAGAACTAGAAGAAATTACTCCCAAAGAATTTTTTGGACCTCAAAATGCTAATATCGTATTACTTAAAAAACACTTCCCTAAACTTAAAATTGTAGCTAGAGGTGATAAAATTAAAGCTTATGGTGACGAAGATTTACTTGAAGAGTTTAATAGACGCATGAATATGCTAATGAAGCATTTTGAAAAATATAATAAAATTGATGAAAATGTCATTGAACGTGTCTTAACAAGTCAAAGTAGTGATGATTACAAAACATCAAATGAAAGTGGTGACGTTATTGTACATGGCGTTAATGGTAAAATGATTAAAGCGCAAACGGTTAACCAACGCAAAATGGTTGAAAGTATCCGCAAAAATGATATGGTATTTGCTATTGGTCCTGCAGGAACAGGTAAAACTTATACAGCAGTTGCTTTAGCCGTTAAAGCATTAAAAAGTAAAGAAGTTAAACGAATCATTTTAACACGTCCTGCGGTTGAAGCAGGTGAGAATTTAGGATTTCTTCCAGGCGATTTAAAAGAAAAGTTAGATCCTTATATGCAACCTTTATATGATGCGCTTCGCGATATGATTCCTGCTGAAAAATTAGCGAGCTTGATCGATAACGGAATCATTCAAATAGCACCTTTAGCTTTTATGCGAGGGCGAACTCTAGATAATGCTTTTGTGATTTTAGATGAAGGTCAAAATACAACACATGCACAAATGAAAATGTTTTTAACACGTATGGGAAAAAGCGCTAAATTTTTACTCACAGGAGATCCTGGTCAGGTAGATTTACCGCGTCGTACAACTTCTGGATTAAAAGAAGCACTTCTCGTACTTAAAAATGTGGAAGGTATTGGCATGGTTTATCTAGATGATAAAGATGTGATTCGTCATAAATTGGTAAAGAAAGTCATAGCAGCATATAAAAGTATAGAAAATAGAGATTAATTTTTTTTGAAGCTATTCCAGCTTTCGGCAGTCGCTCTTTTCAAGGAGCTCCAACAGATGCCTTAATCTGGGCTAGGAATTTGATAACAATATAACAAGCATTTATTCGTGGAAAACCAGAATAATACCATTACAGATACCAATTTTAATTTCCCAAATCAAAAGAGTCTATATAAAGGGAAAGTAAGAGCAGTTTATAATATTAATGATGAAGAGTTGGTTATGATAGCAACCGATAGACTTTCAGCTTTTGATGTTGTAATGCCTAAAGGAATTCCTTATAAAGGGCAAATCTTAAATCAGATTGCAACAAGCATGATGAAAGCAACTCAAGATTTAGTGCCTAAT
This sequence comes from Flavobacteriales bacterium 33_180_T64, assembly GCA_002162685.1. Taxonomy (GTDB): domain Bacteria; phylum Bacteroidota; class Bacteroidia; order Flavobacteriales; family Flavobacteriaceae; genus Psychroserpens. Next base: position 93,529 of record MAAQ01000019.1, on the reverse strand, counting down.
TGGTTAACTGCAACACCAGATCCAAATGTTGCTGTAGGTCATTTATGTGACCCTTTTAAAGTCGAAATGGTTATTCGTGGCTATATGTCTGGTCATGCGGCACGGGAGTATAAAGCTGGACGTCGCTTATTATGCGGAGTAGGAATGCCTGATGGTATGAAAGAGAATGATAAATTTCCTGAACCTATCATAACACCTGCTACCAAAGCCGAAATGGGAGACCACGATGAAGATATCTCTCGTGAAGATATCTTAAAGCGAGAGATTGTTTCTGAAGAAGATTACCTAATCCTTGAAGATTATACACGTAAACTTTTTCAACGCGGAACCGAAATCGCAGCTTCCAGAGGATTGATTTTAGTAGATACTAAATATGAGTTTGGAAAAACAAAAGAAGGCAAAATTGTTTTAATTGACGAAATTCATACACCAGACTCGTCACGTTATTTTTATGCTGATGGATATCAAGAGCGTCAAGATCATAACGAAACTCAAAAGCAACTCTCAAAAGAGTTTGTTAGACAATGGTTAATTGCTAATAATTTTCAAGGTCTAGAAGGTCAAACAGTTCCTGAAATGAACGATGATTATATCAAAACGGTAAGCGAACGCTATATCGAACTTTATGAGAATATTATGGGAGAACCATTTGTAAAGGCGGATGTTTCTAATATGAAGAATAGAATAGAGGCTAATGTATTAAACTATCTATCTGAGAAATAAAATATAGAAATTCAATTCCCTAATATAAAAACGGCTTAATTCTTAGATTGAATTAAGCTTTTTTACTTTAAACCCAATAATTATTAATTTTTAAATTGCCTAATAATTTTTCTTACACTTTTGTAAATAAACGCATTGGTCTTTACGTAATGAAATGAGATAAGGCAAACAACTATCATGAATAGTAGCGCTCCTAAAATAGCTTGACTCGGATTTAATGATTTAAAGAAAAAATGCTTTAAACCTAAGCCTGTAAGGCTTCCAAAAATGAGAATAAAATGAATCACGTAAATAGATAAAGTTTTTTGTCCGATTTTACCAATAAGTGAGCCTTTTAAAAACGGCTCAGCGGCATAGAATACACCAAATAAAAGAAGCACATTTCCAAAGCGCGTAAATAAATAATTATAATAAGCTGAGGCTTTAAAAAGAGAGATGTCTGTCCAATAATAGAGTTTCATCAATAGTAATGATGAATACTCAATAAGTAAAAAACCGAAGATGAAAAAGGATATAACGGTTACGAGTCTAAATCTGTTTCTGTGAACATGAGAAAAGAATATAGTAGCAAGAAATCCACCAAAAGCAGTAAAGCCAAACCATGGTAAAATGGTGAAAATAGAGCCATTAGTTTTGGTTATATAATTTGCAAATAATTCAGGAACATGACTTAAATCTAAAGTTCGATATAATGGTTCGGTTAAAAAACAAATGCATCCTAAAATCAATAATAGAAATGATAATGCTCTAACATGTTTCCGAAGTAAAACATAACAACCTATTAAAAGAATTAATGATAAACCAATACATTGTAAGACATCTATAACAAAAATATAGTTGTCAAATTCGCCTCTAAACCATCCAAAAATATCAATACGAAGCATGTAACCAATCCCAATTAAAAGCAAAGCTCTGTACAGACCTTTCTTAATTCTAGGATTGTCATCACCTTTAGCTTTTGCTTTAAGTAATAAATATAAAAAAACTAAACCTGAAATTGTAAAAAACGTTGGCGCTGTAATACCTCTAAAATAAGACCATACTTGATACAGAATATTAGTTTCATCCCTATAAATAGGATTAATAAGCGTATCAATAAAATGCCCTTGAAGCATCATAAGGATCGCAAATGCACGTACTGCATCAATAAAAAAAAGGCGGTTGGCTTTCAATAGCGGTTATTTAATCTAAGGTTTTGTTTTTATAAGGGTGTTTAAATATACTTTTAATTTTTAAGGTATAAAGTAATATCTTCGGGTATATTTTTCTAAAGTGACTATGGATGAGCTAGATCATATTATTTCAGAATTTTCGTCGAAAGCTTGGGGTTTACCTTTGCTTGTTTTGTTAATAGGAGGTGGTTTGTACCTTTTGATTAGGTCTCAATTTTTGCCTTTTCGATTCTTTGGTCATGCTATTCAAGTGTTAAGAGGAAAATATGACAATCCAAATGATCCAGGAGAGATAAGTCATTTTAAAGCACTAACCACTGCATTATCATCTACTATTGGAATGGGGAATATTGCAGGAGTAGCTTTGGCTATTTCAGTTGGTGGACCAGGAGCCATGTTTTGGATGTGGATAAGTGCTATAGTTGGAATGTCTACTAAATTTTTTACCTCTACTTTGGCTATTATGTATAGAGGTAAAGATAGTAATGGTGATTTACAAGGTGGACCAATGTATTTTATAACTGAAGGCTTAGGCAAAAACTGGAAACCTCTCGCTATTATGTTCTCTGTTTTTGGAATGTTAGGCGCATTACCTGTTGTTAATGTAAATCAATTAAAGCAAGCGATAAATGATATTATTTTAATTCCTGTTGGCGTAGAAGTTAGTTTTACTTCAAATTTAATTATTGCAATAGTTTTAGTCCTAATAACATCAATTGTTATTCTAGGTGGCCTAAAACGAATTAGTAATATTGCGTCTAAAATGGTGCCTTCAATGGTTGTTATGTATTTTATTTTGGTGTTAATTATTCTTGCTATAAACTATACTGAAGTCCCAAAATATCTCTTGTTAATTTTTACCGATGCTTTTGAAGCAAATTATATAGAAGGAGATAAAGTTCTAGGAGGAATGCTTGGTGCATTAGTGTTATTAGGAATAAAGCGTGGAGCGTTTTCAAATGAAGCAGGAATTGGGACAGCACCAATGGCACATGGAGCAGCAAAAACCAATGAGCCTGTTCGTGAAGGTTTGGTTGCTATGTTAGGCCCTGTAATTGATACGTTGATTGTTTGTACGCTTACTGCTTTAGCTATTTTAGTAACTGGTGTTTGGAAAACGACTTCTGGAAGTGGTGTGACTTTAACAGCATCAGCATTTCAAGATGCTATGCCTGGATTTGGACAATATTTGCTTATGATTTGCGTATTTATTTTTAGTATTTCATCATTGTTTTCATATGCTTATTACGGCAAAAAATGCATGTCTTTCATAGCAGGTGCTCATAATAAACACTATTATAATTACTTGTATATTTTGAGTATTATTCTAGCTGCTACAACAGATTTTAAGGTCATGATAAACTTTATAGATGGTGTTTTTGCTTTTATGGCATTTCCAACGATGTTAGCAACTATTTTATTAGCACCTAAAGTTTTGAAAGAATTAAACCGTTATATTGAACATTTAAAATCAAATAAAACATATGACTAATCAAAAGGGAAATATAAAGCGAGAAAACGCCCGAGCTTATTGGAAAGAGAATATCAAATATGTTGTCATTTTACTATGTATTTGGGGTTTAGTATCATATGGTGCCGGAATTGTATTTAAAGATGCACTTGATGAATTTCGATTGGGAGGATTTAAATTAGGTTTTTGGTTTGCGCAACAAGGAGCTATGTATGTATTTGTTATACTGATTTTTGTTTATGTTAGAATAATGAATAAGCTTGATAAAAAGTACGGATATGATGAATAATATATTAATACCATTACTTATGGATGTTCAAAATTGGACTTATATTTTAGTAGGTATAACCTTCACTATTTATATTGGAATTGCAATTTGGTCAAGAGCAAGCTCTACTAAAGAATTCTATATTGCAGGTGGAGGCGTATCCCCTTTAGCTAACGGAATGGCAACCGCTGCTGATTGGATGAGTGCTGCTTCTTTTATTTCTATGGCAGGTATTATCTCTTTTGCAGGTTACGATGGTGCAGTATATCTCATGGGTTGGACTGGAGGTTATGTGCTTTTGGCATTATTATTAGCACCTTACCTTAGGAAATTTGGAAAGTTTACAGTTCCAGATTTTATAGGTGATCGTTACTATTCTAATTCAGCTCGTATTGTAGCTGTTGTTTGTGCTTTACTTGTTTCATTTACTTATGTTGCTGGTCAAATGCGTGGTGTAGGAATTGTGTTTTCTAGGTTTTTAGAAGTTGATATTAATACAGGTGTTTTTATAGGAATGTTAATCGTTTTATTCTATGCTGTTTTGGGAGGAATGAAAGGTATAACGTATACTCAAGTTGCTCAATATTGTGTGCTTATTTTTGCTTTTATGGTTCCTGCAATTTTTATATCCATTCAAATGACAGGAAATCCAATTCCTCAACTTGGATTTGGAGGCGAATTAAATGATGGGTCTGGCATGTATTTATTAGATAAATTAGACGGATTGAGTACAGAACTTGGATTTTCAGAATATACGACGGGAAATAAAAGTACAATAGATGTTTTTGCAATTACCTTAGCTCTTATGGTTGGTACAGCTGGTTTACCACATGTTATTGTACGGTTTTTTACAGTAAAAAAAGTAAAAGATGCTCGCAAGTCGGCAGGTATTGCTTTGTTATTAATTGTGATTTTATATAGTACAGCTCCTGCTGTATCAGTATTTGCTAGAACAAATTTGATTGAAACATTATCTGATAAACCTTATAATGAAGTTCCTCAATGGTTTAAAAAATGGGAAACAACAGGGTTAATAACTTTTACTGATAAAAATAATGATGGTAAAATTCAATATCTAGCAGATAAAGATAAAAATGAATTGATTGTAGATAGAGATATTATGGTTCTAGCCAATCCAGAGATTGCTAAACTACCTAATTGGGTTATTGCGTTAGTAGCTGCTGGAGGGCTTGCTGCAGCATTATCTACTGCTGCAGGATTATTGTTAGTGATTTCTTCTTCTGTATCTCATGATTTAATTAAAAAAGTGATTAATCCTAAAATAACGGAAAAAGGTGAACTAATTGCGGCAAGATTATCTGCCGTAGCAGCAGTTTGTGTTGCTGGTTATTTTGGAATTAATCCTCCAGGATTTGTAGCTGCAGTTGTCGCTCTTGCTTTTGGTTTAGCGGCTGCTTCCTTTTTTCCAGCAATTATTTTAGGGATATTTTATAAACGAATGAATAAGGAAGGAGCGATAGCAGGAATGATAGTAGGTATTGTCGCAATGCTTTTGTACATGATGAAGTATAAACTGGGATGGTTTGATGATGTTTTACCAGATAAGAGTGAATGGTGGCTTGGAATTTCACCTGAAGGTTTTGGTAGTATTGCAATGTTAATTAACTTTATTGTTTCAATAGTTGTAATGAAATTCACAAAAGAACCTCCCATAGAGGTACAAGCTATTGTTGAAGATATAAGAATTCCATCTAGTGGCGGAAGTCCTGTAAATCATTGATTTTTATATATGTGATTCGTGATTATCATATGACTTCATAGATGACAATTCAAAAATGTTGGCGACTATTATTATGGCGCCAGGAGTAGTAAAAGAAATTAAAGCATATAAAAAAAAGAATGGCATCAAAAGGCTTATAAAACCTTAAGATGCCAATCGCTTAGTATCTTTTGAAGTTGTTATTTTTTCTTCAATAAAATTTACTCATTCGTAAACTGATTTGCTTCATCTTTGATATGAAAATCAACTTTTTTTTTCATTTCTATAAGTGAGATCAAACTCTTCAATGGTAGATTATACATCATTAAAACAATCTTTTTGAATGCCTGCTCTCGTATCGATGTTAATCATATTTTTTTTAGACTGATAATAACCGTAACCTTATTATCGCGTTTATTGAAACCAAAAGTCACATAGTCCTCACTAGTAATTAGTGCCACATCATCATCTAGAAATTGTTCTTTTAAGACTTTTGCTTTGTGATCGTCTGTGGGTTCTGTGTTTTTGTGTAAAAGCAGAAAATGAGAGTCAGTATTAATATGAAACTTAGTAAATGTCTAGTCATTGTTTGGAGTTATGTATGTTATTATGATTTTGATGAGTTTAAGGCAATAATACCTTATTTTTAAATTTAGTTTTTTTATAACTGATATCATCTAGTAGCTTTATTTAAAGATGTCCCTGTTGTAAATGGATTGTAAAGACTCCTAGTGGAGAAATTAGTTGTAAATTATTCCACAATATTACAGTAGAGTATTAGCGTGCGATATCTATTACGCTGAAATTCATTAATTTAAAATAATTATGAGTAACTATCATATAAAACATTTAGAAGAATATTATCAAGTTTACCGTAAATCGGTTAATAATCCAGAAGTATTTTGGGAAGAAATTGCCGAAGAACATTTTATGTGGCGAAAAAAATGGGATAATGTATTAAGTTGGGATTTTAATACACCCGAAGTTAAGTGGTTTGAAGGCGCACAGCTTAATATTACTGAGAATTGTATTGATAGACACTTATATACAAGAGGTGATAAAACTGCGATTATTTTTGAACCTAATAACCCAGACGAAGAAGCACAACATATTACATATAAGAAATTACACGATAAGGTTTGTCGATTTGCAAATGTGCTTAAAAATCAAGGTATTAGAAAAGGAGATCGTGTATGTATTTATTTGCCTATGATTCCTGAATTAGCCGTTTCTGTTTTAGCTTGTGCAAGAATAGGAGCGATTCATTCTGTCGTTTTTGCTGGTTTCTCTTCAACTGCACTAGCAACTCGTATTAATGATAGTAATTGTAAGCTGGTAATTACTAGCGATGGCTCTTATCGTGGTGCTAAAACAATAGATTTGAAAGGTATTGTTGATGAGGCATTAGAGAATTGTGATGGTGTGAAATCTGTTTTGGTTGCAAAACGTATTCATTCAGATATACAGATGAGAAAAGGTCGTGATTTATGGCTACAACCATTGTTAGACATTGCTGATAACAGCTGTGAACCAGAAATAATGAATGCTGAAGATCCTCTATTTATATTATATACATCAGGTTCTACAGGAAAACCAAAAGGGATGGTGCATTCTACAGCTGGTTATATGGTTTATACAGCTTATACATTTAAAAACGTATTTCAATATAGAGAAAAAGATGTGTATTGGTGTACTGCTGATATTGGATGGATAACAGGACATAGCTATATTGTTTATGGACCTTTATGTAATGGTGCAACAACTGTAATGTTCGAAGGCGTACCAAACTATCCAGATTATGGGCGTTTTTGGGAGATTATAGAAAAACACAAGGTCAATCAGTTTTATACAGCACCAACTGCAATTCGTGCTTTAGCTAAAGAAGGTGTCGCTCATTTAGAAAAACATGATTTATCATCTTTAAAAGTATTAGGGACAGTTGGAGAACCTATTAACGAAGAAGCTTGGCATTGGTATGATGATAATGTAGGAAAGAAAAAAGCACCAATAGTAGATACATGGTGGCAAACAGAAACAGGTGGTATTATGATCACACCAATTGCATTTGCAACGCCTACCAAGCCTACTTATGCAACATTACCATTTATTGGAATACAACCTGCTTTAATGGATGAAAGTGGACAAGAAATAAAAGGAAATCAAGTCGACGGTCGTTTATGTATTAAATTTCCTTGGCCCAGTATAGCAAGAACCATTTGGGGAAATCATCAGCGTTATAAAGACACGTACTTTTCAGCTTATGATAATAAATACTTTACAGGTGATGGCGCATTGCGAGATGAAGTTGGCTATTACCGAATTACTGGTCGTGTTGATGATGTGATTATCGTTTCTGGTCATAACTTAGGAACAGCGCCAATTGAAGATGCAATTAATGAGCATCCTGCAGTTGCAGAAAGTGCTATTGTAGGATTTCCGCATGAGATTAAAGGTAGTGCATTATATGGATATGTAACGCTTAAAGACATTGGGGAAAGTAGAAATCAGGATAATCTTCGAAAAGAGATTAATCAGATTATTACCGAACAAATAGGCCCAATTGCTAAATTAGATAAAATCCAGTTTACTAATGGTTTACCAAAAACCCGAAGTGGTAAAATTATGCGCCGCATTTTACGTAAAATAGCTGGTAAAGATACAAGTAACCTTGGTGATACAAGTACGCTTTTAAATCCCGAATGTGTGCAAGATATAATGGATAATGCCTTTTAAACAAATGACAAAGAAAATAGGTTTTATCATTTTTGCAATGCTTTGTGTCTTTATAGGACTGTATCCTGTTGCTTATTTTATTTTAGAACGTACTTTTGGTTTGCTAGCATCTAAGAGTAATATTGTATTGAATAATGTGTTTTGGAATATAGCATTCTATGTTCATATTTCATTAGGAGGTTTAGCACTTCTCATTGGATGGCTGCAGTTTAGTAAAAAACTGAGAAATAGAAATCTTAAGCTACACAGAACAATTGGAAAAGTATATATGATTTCTGTAATGTTTAGTGGTTTAGCAAGTTTATATATTGCCTATTACGCCACAGGAGGTTTAATTGCAATTTTTGGGTTTATGTGCCTAGGTCTTATTTGGTTATATACTACAAGTAAAGGGTTTTTGTCTATTAAGAAAAGAGACGTTTCTAAACATCAAAAATTTATGATTTACAGTTACGCAGCTTGTTTTGCAGCGGTCACTTTACGTATATGGCTGCCAATATTAATCGCGATATATCAAGAATTCATTCCTGCATATAGAATAGTGGCATGGCTGTGTTGGATGCCTAATATTGTGGTTGCTTATTTTATAGTGAAACGATTGGATTTAAAATAGATTTAGTTTTAATACATAACAAATTACAAGAGTTGAAACGAAAATTCATCAACTTTTTGGAAGATTAATACAGTTGTAAAATTACGTATATCTACGTATTGATTCCTATTCATATTATCCTGATATTGAAAGTCTAAACTAAAGGCTTTAAGGCTTTTGAAAATCATCTAAGACTATGTCTACATCAAATATTAAAACTCCAGGTGTTCATATTGAAGAGTCAAATGCATTTCCAAATAGTGTTGTTTCTGTCCCAACATCTATTCCTGCATTTATAGGATACACACCCCAAGCATTGTACGATGGAGAATCTTATAACAATAAGCCGACAAAGGTTACTTCATTTGCTGATTTTCAAGCAATATTTTGTTATCAAAACCCTCCAGTTCTTGAAGACCCATTAAAACAATACAGTCCTGAATATTATTTGATTAAACAAAAATCAAAACCGCAACAAGGAGCGATGATAAGCATAAACGGTAATTACTATAGTATTTTGCCAGATGCAAGCACAATTTATTATTTATATAATAGTGTTAAGATGTTTTACGAAAATGGAGGAAGAGATGCTTATATTGTTTCTGTAGGTGCTTATGGTAAACCTTCTAAAGAGTCAAAAACTATTGGTGAACAGCTTGTAAATCCAAATGTTAAATTAGATGATTTACTTAAAGGTTTAGCGTTGTTAAAAAATGAACGAGAACCCACAATGTATATCTGCCCTGAAGCAACTTTATTATCTGTAGAGAATAATGGGACTTTAATGCAATCTATGTTGCTTCAAAATGAGGAAATGCAAACCGCAATGAGTGTTTTCGATGTTATAGGAGGAAATGATCCTGATCCAATAACGTTTATGGATGCTATTAATACATTCAGAAGTAATACAGGTTCACAAGGCTTGAGTTATGGCTGTGTCTATTATCCTTTTATAGGAACAAGTGTAATGCAATCTTCAGATATAGATTATACAAATTTTTTCGGAGGTGATATTAATTTGTTTGAACAGCTCTTAAATCCTACAAATGATCCCAATACAACTGTTGCTAAAATCTTAGAGGATATAAAAAACCCACCCGATAATCCTTTAACTATAGTACAATATAATAATGCTTTGATTGCTTCAAGTCCTATGTATAGTACAATAATTAAGCAAGTATTGATGGTAATAAATATACTACCACCAAGTGGCGCCATGGCAGGAGTAATGACTGTGTCAGATAATGAAAAAGGGGTTTGGGCTGCACCAGCAAACAAATCTATTGTTGGAGTCACAAGTTTACCAATTCACTTATCAGATTCGCAGCAAGGGCCTTTAAATGTAGATGCTGTTTCGGGGAAATCAATAAATGCTATTCGTTTTTTTAACGGAGTAGGTTTTTTGATTTGGGGAGCACGAACTTTAGATGGAAATAATTCAGAATGGAAATATATTCCGGTACGTCGTACTGTGACCTATATTGAGCAATCTTGTAAATTAGCTATTCAACCGTATACCTTTGCGTCTAACGATAGAAATACTTGGGTAGCTGTAAATGCGATAATTAATAATTTTCTAACAGAGCTTTGGAGACAAGGTGGAATTCAAGGCACAAAACCATCAGATGCATTTTTTGTACAATGCGGATTAGGAACTACCATGACAGCTGATGATATATTAGAAGGCATTTTGAGAGTGTCGATTGGCGTGGCTCTAATTCGTCCTGCAGAATTTGTTATCATAACACTTACACAGCAAATGGCAACTTCATAGTTTATAAAGTAAAAATGTAATACTTATGACAACAAATAGCGATGGTAATGAAAGTGAAACTTGGCCTATGCCAAAATTTAGATTTGAAGTTGATTTTGGAACTCAACTTATAGGCGTCGCTTTTCAAGAAGTTTCTGGAATGGATGTCGAAAATCAAATTATTGAATATAGAAAAAGTAATAGCCCGCTATTTTCTACTCAAAAAATGCCAGGTATTGTAAAATATGGTAATGTAACCATGAAACGCGGTGTTTTTGTTAATGATAATACCTTTTGGAATTGGCATGCTCAAATTTCAATGAACACTATTAAACGGCAAACCATACTCATTAAATTATTAGATGAAACAGGAAATGTAACTATGCAATGGGAACTTATGAATGCATGGCCCACTAAAATAACAAGCACCGATTTAAAATCTGATGGGAATGAAGTTGCAATTGATACTCTTGAAATTGCTCATGAGCAACTGCGTATTTCTCATGATCGTTAAGTTGAATAAAAAGTACTGTTAAATCGTTTTTAGAATTGTTTGCCTACGTTTCAACCAAAAAAACACTAATAGCGATAAAATTCCGAAGAGAGAAAACCCAATAAATAATGGTAATACTGATGTTTTTACAAAGCTTCCTATAAAATTCGCAATTGGGACAGCCATTACTGTTGATACAAATCCGTTAATAGCAGCTCCAATTCCTGCGATATGGCCTAAAGGTTCCATCGCTAGAGATCGTAAGTTTCCGAAGAGAAAACCAACAGCGAAAAATTGTAACAAGAAGAAGGTTATTAAAACACCAACATCAGGATTGTTACCTGTATAAAATAATAGGACATACAATATTGAAATGGCTGCATAAGCTATAGTCGCATAATAAGCAATATTAAAAGACCCAAACCTAATAACGAGCCTGCTATTTGTAAAGGTGGCAAAACCTACCGAAAATGCTGTACTAGCAAAAATATATGGAAATAGTTCTCCTAACTGATATTGTTCTTGAAATATCTGTTGTGACGTACTTAAATAGACAATAAATGAGCCCGTTATAAAACCAGAAACCAAAGTAAAAGCAATAGCTTCTTTGTGCTTTAAAAATTCTTTTGTTCCACTAATAAAGATAGAACGCGAAAACTTGATGCGATTACCTTTTTCAAGAGTTTCCGGCTGACGTTTCCAAAACCATAATACAATAAGCAAACCTATAATGAGGTTGACATTAAAAATAGCTTTCCAATCAAAATAGACGAGTAATAATTGACCAAAGCTAGGGGCAATAATAGGCACTAGAATAAAAAACATGACAATGATAGAGAGTATTTTTGCCATAAAATCACCGCTATACGTATCACGTGTCATTGCTATAGCAATTGTTCTAGGAGAGGAGAGACCAATCCCTTGAAAAATACGACCGATAATCATGACTTCAAAACTATTAGTCGTTACACAAACGATACTTGAAATGACAAATACAGCAAAACCAAAATAGACCATCGGTTTTCTACCAAAACTATCAGAAAGTGGTCCAAATATAAGTTGCCCAAATCCTAAACCTAAAAAAATCATTGTAATTAACCGCTGATTTTCATTAGAGTCGGTAACGTTAAGCGCAGTACCAATATCTGGTAAAGCAGGCAATAATGCATCAATTGATAGCGCAACAATAGACATCAATGATGCCATGAGTATAATAAATTCAATCTTATAAGTTGGTTTGTTTTGCATGGAGCAAAAATACGAGAAAACAAAGAGTATTTAATACCAAAATTTGAATTAACAAAACATTGACTTTTTAAAAAATACAATCCTAAATTACAACTGTATATTTGTAATGTAAAATTGATATATGCAGCATCTTAAAACACCACATAAAAAAGAAAAATCAAAACAAAAAGTAACTATTAAACAGGCATTTAAAACTATTATTTGGCCACGACGAAAACTCGTATTTATTGGATTGTTACTTATTGTAATTAGAAGTTCATCTGGCTTGGTTTTGCCATGGCAAAGTAAGGTGTTGCTAGATGAAGTTGTGCCTCAGGGAGATACGAACGCGTTATGGACGCTCATTATTATTGTGATCTCTGCAATTACTGTACAGGCTGTGACTTCATTTCTACTTACAAAAATATTAAGCGTACAAGCCCAATATTTGATTAGTGAATTGCGTGCACAAGTTCAAAAGAAAGTGTTATCCTTACCGATTAGCTTTTTTGATAACACAAAATCTGGAGCTTTAGTGTCTCGTATTATGAACGATGTAGAAGGTGTTCGAAATCTTATAGGTACAGGTTTAGTACAATTAGTTGGCGGTAGTTTTACAGCGATTGTCTCTTTGGTGATTTTAATAGATATTAATGCTTGGATGACTCTTTTTGTGTTTGTGCCTTTATCAATTTTTGGAATTATTGCTTTAAAAGCTTTTAAATATATTCGCCCAATTTTTAGAACTAGAGGAAAAATTAATGCTGAAGTTACAGGTCGTTTAACCGAAACCTTAGCAGGCGTTCGTGTGATAAAAGCATTTAATGCTGAAGATCAGGAAAATAAAATTTTCGAAAAAGGTGTTGACCGATTGTATCAAAACGTAAAGAAAAGTCTAACAGCTACTGCGTTTATGACAAGTTCATCAACATTTTTGATTGGTGTTGCAACTACTGGAATTATGGGTATCGGTGGGTATTATATGATTCAAGGAGAAATGACAACTGGTGATTTTCTGTTTTTTACTTTACTCTTAGGTTTTATGATCGCTCCTATTGTGCAAATGAGTAATATAGGAAGTCAATTAACCGAAGCTCTAGCAGGTTTAGATAGAACTGAAGAGCTTATGAATATGCCTGCGGAAGATGAAGATATCAATAGAACGATTGATCTTCAGGGTTTAAAAGGTGACATAGAATTCAACGATGTGTCTTTTGCTTATGAAGAAGGAAAACCTGTATTACATAATATTGATTTTAAAGCAGAATCAGGTTCTGTAATTGCTTTGGTAGGAAGTTCTGGTTCAGGGAAATCGACTATTGCGGGATTGTCTGCAACGTTTTTAAATCCCAAATCTGGACAAATAACTATTGATGGTAAAGATCTTTCAAAAGTGAAATTGAAAAGTTTTAGAAAGCATTTAGGTGTCGTATTACAAGATGAATTTTTATTTGAAGGGACCATTCGTGAGAATATCATGTTTCCGCGTCCTAATGCGTCCGAAGCGCAATTGCAAGCTGCTATAAAAGCCGCTTATGTTAATGAGTTTACCGATCGTTTTGATGAAGGATTAGAAACTTTAATTGGTGAAAGAGGGGTGAAACTTTCTGGAGGACAACGGCAACGTATTGCTATTGCAAGAGCTGTTTTGGCAGATCCTAAAATTATTATTTTGGATGAAGCGACATCTAATTTAGATACTGAAAGTGAAGCTCTAATTCAAAAGAGTTTGGCACAATTAATAAAAAATAGAACAACTATTGTAATTGCCCATCGTTTGAGTACAATTAGAAAAGCAGACCAGATTTTGGTGATTGAAAATGGAAAAATTGCCGAACGCGGAAATCATGATGCGTTAATTGCGACTAAAGGCAGGTACTATGACTTGTATACTTATCAAGCAAAGATTTAATAACATCATAACTAATATAAAATATGATTACAGATACATTAACCAAACTGTTTGTTAGAGATTTAAAGGCTTTAAAGCAAGAAATGTTAGCTTATAAAAATGAAGCGAACTTGTGGATCGTAGACTATGAGATTTCAAATACTGCAGGAAATTTATGTTTGCATTTAATAGGTAATCTTAAAACATTTATTGGGGCATCATTAGGAAATACAGGATATATAAGGCAACGTGAATTGGAGTTTTCACTCAAAAATGTACCTCGAGAAGAGTTAATTACACAAATTGATGAGGTGATACTAATTGTTGAGAGCACCTTAAACAATTTAACCGAAGCCGATTTACAAAAAGAATTCAAGCGTCGTGTTTTTGAACATACGATGACTACCGAATATTTTTTAGTACACTTAACAATGCATTTAGCCTATCATTTAGGGCAAATCAATTACCATAGACGTTTATTAGATAAGTAACATATGATAACTTTTGATCATTTTAAAATAGCACTTTTACACCCTAATGAAAGCGAACCGTTTTTCAATTTAATTGAGAATAATCGTGTGCGCCTCGAAGATTTCTTTGCAGGGATAGTGTCAAAAACTAAAACACTTGAAGAGACTATTGCATATTGTAAAATTATTGAAGAGCGCATACAGAATAAAAACTATTTGCCATATATGATAACAGATACCAAAACGAACAGTTTTGTTGGTTTAGTAGATGTTAAAAATATAGATTTGAATGTCCCAAAAGGAGAGTTAGGCTCTTTTATAGATTCTAAATATGAAGGTATTGGTATTACTACCAAAGCAACTAACTTAGTTGTAGAACACATTGTAAAAGAACATAAATTCATAAAGTTGCTTTGTCGCGCAAATAGCAGAAATAAAGGCAGTATCGCAGTGATTTTAAAATCAGGATTTACACTTGAAGGAACTATTCGTAATGATTACAGAACGACCAGAGGTGAAATTGTTGATTTAAATTATTATGGTCGTGTGTTTTAATGTTTAAGATGTTAAATGGTATTAAATCTATAATTCAATCATTTTGAAGTGTCGTTTTAATACATAAAACAGAATTAATGAAAATGAAACTATATATTTTAAGTGCTGTTCTATGTTGTGCATCACTATGCTCTTTTTCTCAAAATATTTCTTTTGAGGAGTATAACCCAACATCAACATTAGTAATTCCGGGAAAAATTATTAAAAGAGCAAAATTTCCTTTTATTGACGTTCATGGACATCAGTATCAAATGCCAACTCAAGATTTAAGTCCTGTTATTGCGGCGATGGATACATTAAATATGAGCATCATGGTAAACTTAAGCGGAAGAACGGGAGAAGACCTTAAAAAGTCTGTAGCTAATATTAATAATAATTACCCCAACCGTTTTGTTGTATTTTGTAATATCAATTTTGAAGGAGCAGGAGGTGAAGATTGGATAGAAGAGAAAGTAGCTCAATTAAAAGAAGATGTGAAAAACGGTGCACGCGGACTTAAAGTTTACAAAAGTTTAGGTTTACGAAATAAGGATGCAGATGGTAAACGTTTGGCAATTGATGATACGCGTTTAAATCTGATATGGAAAACTTGTGGAGAATTAGGAATCCCTGTTTTAATCCATTCGGCAGATCCAAAATCATTTTGGGATGAATTTGATAGTGATAATGAACGTTGGCTAGAATTAAAAACGCATCCACGACGTAAACGAGATGCTAATAATCCTGCACCATGGGAACAAATTATTCAGGAACAACATAATATGTTTAAAGCGCATCCTAATACTACCTTTATAAATGCACATATGGGTTGGATGTCTAATGATCTCGGGAAACTAGGTGACATATTAGATGAAATACCTAATATGAATGTTGGAATTGCAGCTATTATTGCTGAATTAGGAAGACAACCTCGTTTTGCAAAAGCTTTTTTTATTAAATATCAAGATCGAATTCTATTTGGAAAGGATAGTTGGAAACCTGAAGAGTTTCCAACTTATTTTAGAATTTTAGAAAGTGATGATGAATATTTTCCTTATCATAAGAAGTATCATGCATTTTGGTCAATGTATGGTTTGGATTTACCTGACGACGTCCTTAAAAAAGTATATTACAAAAATGCGCTACGAATTGTACCAGGATTAGATAAAACTCAGTTTCCAGATTAATTTATCAATTTAGAAATGGTATTATAATGGAATATTTCCATGCTTGCGTTTAGGGCGATCTACATGTTTATCTTCCAACATAGCAAAAGCTTTTATTAACTTTCGTCTTGTATCCTTTGGAAGAATAACTTCATCAACAAAACCGCGTTCTGCAGCACTATAAGGATTAGCAAAAAGCTCAGCATATTCGGCTTCTTTTTCTTTCCATTTAGCATCTTTGTCTTCCGCAGTATTAATATCTTTTTTAAAGATAATTTCTGCTGCTCCTTTGGCTCCCATAACTGCAATTTCGGCACTAGGCCAAGCAAAATTCATATCGCTACCAATATGTTTTGAATTCATAACATCATATGCGCCACCATAGGCTTTACGTGTTATAACAGTTACTCTTGGTACTGTAGCTTCGCTAAAAGCATATAGTAATTTCGCACCATGAACAATAATACCATTCCATTCTTGATCGGTTCCTGGTAAAAATCCTGGAACATCTTCTAATACCAATAATGGAATATTAAAGCAATCGCAAAAACGCACAAAACGCGCTGCTTTTTTTGAACTATTTACATCTAATACACCTGCTAAAAACATAGGCTGATTAGCAATAATACCAATGCTTCTTCCGCCTAAACGTGCAAAACCTACAATAATATTTTCGGCATAATTTTTATGAATTTCATAAAATGAATCGTCATCAATAATTCCATTGATAACATCATGCATATCATAAGGTTTATTGGCATTATCTGGTACAATTTCAGATAGATGATCTCTTATTTCATCTTCTAAATGATATGGTAATAGCGTAGTAGTTTCTGTGTTATTTTGAGGTAAGTAACTCAATAATGTTTTGATATCTTCTAAGCATTCTATATCGTTAGGTGAGGTTTTATGAGCTACACCAGATTTTGTAGAGTGTGTACTCGCGCCTCCAAGCTCTTCGCTAGTAACTTCTTCATTGGTGACTGTTTTAACAACATTAGGACCAGTTACAAACATGTAACTGGTATCTTCAACCATGATTGTAAAATCAGTCATAGCAGGAGAATACACGGCACCACCAGCACAAGGCCCCATAATTGCTGAAATTTGTGGAATTACACCTGATGCTTGAACATTACGATAGAAAATATCTGCATAACCACCAAGTGATCGTACACCTTCTTGAATACGTGCGCCTCCAGAATCATTTAAACCAATAATAGGAGCTCCTACTTTAACCGCTAAATCCATGATTTTGCAAATTTTCTCGGCATGAGTTTCAGATAAAGAACCCCCAAAAACGGTAAAGTCTTGAGCAAAAACATAAACCAATCTTCCGTTTATGGTTCCATAGCCTGTAACAACACCATCTCCATAGAAAATTTGATTTTCCATACCAAAGTCTTTGGTTCTATGTGTAACTAAAGCACCAATCTCTTCAAAAGAGCCTTCATCTAAAACATACATAACTCGTTCTCTTGCAGTTAACTTCTTCTTTTGATGCTGTTTGTCGATTCTAGCCTGTCCTCCTCCTAAATAGGCTTGTTGTAGTTTGTCGTTTAGTTGTTTTATTTTAGAATCCATAAAAATGGTATGTTGTTGAATTAATTGTTTCTAATAGTGTATTAGTTTGGTAGGCGTAAAACGTTTTGCTCTTCTAGATAACACTTTATAGCAATAAGAGCTGCAATTTCAGCTTCTACTTTTTGTTGCTCTAAAAGTTGTTCAGGAGCATAATAACGTTTGACAAAATGTGTATCGAAATCTCCACTTCGGAAAGCTTCATGTTCACATACAAAAGTTCCAAATGGAAGTGTGGTTTGTATGCCTTCAATATGATAATCATCAATTGCCTTCAACATCAACGAAATAGCTTCGTCACGTGTGTTTCCGTAGGTAATTAGTTTAGATATCATAGGATCATAATAGATTGGGATTTCCATGCCTTCTTCAAATCCGTTATCTATTCTAATTCCATTGCCTTTTGGAAGCTCATAAGTTTCAAGTGTACCTACGCTTGGTAAGAACTCATTAAGAGGGTCTTCGGCATAAACACGTAATTCTAAGGCGTGACCATGAATTTTTAGATCCTCTTGTTTAAAGGGTAATACCTCATTACGAGCTACACGAATTTGTAGTTCTACTAAATCGGTATTGGTTATAATTTCAGTGACAGGATGCTCAACTTGCAATCGTGTATTCATTTCTAGGAAATAGAAATTATGAGCATCATCTAATAAAAACTCAACAGTACCAGCACCAACATAATCACAAGCTTTAGCTACTTTTATTGCAGCTTCACCCATTTTAAATCGTAATTCTGGAGTAAGCACACTTGAAGGTGCTTCTTCTATTACTTTTTGATGACGACGTTGTATGCTGCATTCACGTTCAAATAGGTGAATAATATTACCATGTGTGTCTGCCATAATCTGTATTTCGATATGACGAGGTGATGTGACATATTTTTCTATAAAGACAGAGCCATCACCAAAAGCATTAACAGCTTCGCTAATTGCACGATCCATTTGAGATTCAAATTCAAATTCATTTTCTACGATACGCATTCCTTTTCCACCACCACCTGCTGAGGCTTTAATAAGAATAGGGAAACCGATGTCTTTGGCTATTTTTTTGGCTTCAGGGATATCTGTTATGGCTTCATCGGTACCCGGAACCATTGGGATATCATAAGCTTTTACTGCTTCTTTTGCAGCTAACTTACTTCCCATGACTTTTATAGCTTTTGATTTTGGACCAATAAAAGCGATATTGTTTGTTTCGCAAAGTTCAGCGAAATCAGCATTTTCACTAAGAAATCCATAACCTGGATGTATAGCATCAACATTTAATTTTTTTGCAACTTCAATAATCTTATCACCTAATAAATAAGATTGATTTGAAGGTGCTTCACCAATCAGAACTGCTTCATCAGCATATTTAACATGAGGTGAATGTCTATCTATAATAGAATAAACGGCTACTGTTTTTATGCCCATTTTTTTTGCAGTTCGCATGACACGAATAGCAATTTCTCCACGATTAGCTACGAGTATTTTTTTCATAATTAACTTTGTTTTGCCATGACTACACAAATGTTTCGTAAGGCATTTCAAAAATAAAAACGCATTATGCGTCGAATTCTATTAGTAATTGATTTTTTTCTACAGCATCGCCTTGTTTTGCAGAAATGGATTTAATGATTCCTGCTCTAGGGGATGTTATAACATTTTCCATTTTCATTGCTTCTAGGATAAGAAGTGGGTCATTTTCTTCAACTTCTTGACCTATTTTAACATTGATTTCTAGGATTAGTCCTGGCATTGGAGCTTTAATGATATTTACCACTTTTGAACTGCCAATTTCAAACCCCATTTTCTTTATAAGTAAATCTAAGTTGTTTAAAATGTTTATGTTATACGTATTATTGTTAACTTTTACTTCATATATTTTTTTATTGAAGTTTGAAGTTGCTATTTCAACTTTATAAGAAGAGTTGTCATGCAGAACATGAAATTTACTTGCTGAAACTTTAGTGCTATTCAGATTCGAACTATCTGTCTCTGAAATGTCAAAATCGAATGATTTATTGACATTTACTTTAAACAATTGACTCATTGAAACTTATTTTTAATTTGTGATAAAGATAACAAATTAAAGTACTTGGGTATTGTCACTTTTGGGTTTAAAGTTGGAATTTTCTTGATGTTTTTTTATGGCTTTGTGTGATAGAATAATACCAATAATTAACGATATAAATGCACCAACCCAAACCCCAGGAATAAAGTCTATAAATAAGAAAAAATCATAAAATCCATGAAATAACATAGCAAGTAAAAGTCCCAAGATATTAAGCGAAGCCTTGTTCTTTGAAAATTTGGCTTTACCCATAAAGTAACCCATCAAAATACCAAAAGTGGCATGTGCCGGAACCGCTGTGAATGCTCTTAAAATACCAGTAACATAACCACCTTCTAAAACGTAGAATATGTTTTCGGTAGCAGCAAAACCCATAGAAACCATAACAGCATATACAATTCCATCAAAAGGCTCGTTAAAAGCTTTTTTCGGCTGTGCAAAATAACGAACGATGATATACTTACTAAACTCTTCAGTGAGACCTACAACTAAGAATGCTTTTATAAATTGCTGGGGAACACTAAAATGGTCTTTCAATGGTAATATAATATCAAAACCTTTATATATGATTGTTGTAATAATAATACTGCCAATTGCACCTAATAAAAAGCTGGCTAATAATAAGCCTTTAGGTTCTTTGTCATATTTATCTTTATAATAAATGTATAGAATAATAATACATATTGGAGCAATAGCAAGGAGGAGGAGATTCATCATAAATGAAAAGTAGTAAAAATTATTTTGAAATCTTTGTTTTGATGGTTTTCGCTATAAATTTATAATAATCGCTATTGCTTGATACAAAATGATTATTGGTTTTACTGTGTTTTAAAAGTGTTTCAAATTCTTTTAAAGTCACTAGCTTTAATGCTTCAACCTCTTCAAGTTGTGGTGTTAGGTTTTTTAAATCTGTTTTTAATTCACAAAGGAATGTATTGTGAAATTCATTATCTATAATATCATTTGGATAGGATTGAAAACATTCAAACACACCTATTTTAATGAGTTGTGCTTCGGAAATATCTAGATTAATTTCCTCTTTTGTTTCTCTAATAGCAGCTTGCTCTATAGACTCTCCTGCGTCTACATGTCCAGCTACTGAAACATCCCAAAGTAAAGGATAAATGATTTTTGAAGCTGCACGTTGTTGGAGTAGGATGTAGCCTTCCGAAGTATAAAACCAGAGATGAGCTGTGTTATGATAATAGCCTTTGGAGTGGATTTCAGATTTTAATGCTGATTTCCCTGTTGGTTTACCTTTAGGTGTTAATATGTCTATAAGTTCGTCATACATTTATATTCTTTATTTTTTTAATACACAGAAAAAATCTAGAGTTTCTTGAGAATATGCTTTTAGTGAATAATCTTCTAGTTTAATACTATTTACTAATGATGCATTCTTTTTTAAAAGTTTATTTCTATTTAATCTATTTACCACTTCATAAGGTATTCTAAGAAGAGGTGCAGGCATTTTGTATTGTATTTTAAACACATCGAAACGTAAAAGTCGTTCTACAGACTGTTTGTTTTTTAAATAGTAAATATCTGTTTTTTCATTACCTTGAATACCATTAATACTATAATTGTTAAAACTATTTCTAATTAAGGTATTTATTTCTGAATAATTATATTCTTTATAATGCCAAGGATTTCTAGCAATTGTCTTTTTAGAGTTTGGAGTCGTAATATATGCTTTGCCATTTGGCTTTAAAACACGATGGATTTCTTTTATAAAAAGAGTAGCGTCTTCTATATGCTCTATTACTTGAAAAGAGATAATAGTATCAAAACTATTGTCTTTTAAATTATTTAAAGGAGGAATGTTTTGATGTAATATAGTAGTTTCTGGAAACTTATCTTTAATTCTTTCTAATACATATTTAGATTTATCTATAACAGTCAATGAATTTGCTTTTTTTGAAATGATATCTATGCCATAACCTTCACCACAGCCAATTTCTAGAACATCTCCTTCAATTTTTTTTGCTATTAAATTGTAAGCTTTTAATGTCCTTTGAAACAAAGGGTTGTCTGATATAATTTTGGAAGATGTAATTTCTGTTGAAAATAAAAACATATATTAAATAAGCTAGTAAGGCCAGTTTGTTTGTTGCCAGTTTATATAGTAGGCTTCAAAAGTTTTAAAACGTTGTTCGTATATGCTCAACGTTTTTTTGTCGCCAGGGAATTGTTTAACCATTTGTAAATACATGTTTTTTAACTTTTCTGCATGTTTTACATTTATAATTGGATATGGTGGATTAAAAGAGGTTATCCATTTAAGTTCTTCCCATATATTATTCATTGCCAAAGTACATACCTTAGATCCTTCTTCATGTAAGCCTGCTCTAAAATATAATTTGCCTAATGCATAAGCATATTGTTTATAAGAAATAGTTTTATTGGGAAAAAGAGTAAAAGATTTATCTAGTACTGCAATTGCTTGTTTTGTTTTACCTTCTTCTAATAATGCTTGTGCTAGAAAATAATAATTACGTCTTAAAATATCTTTTACGTAAGCTCTATTCTCATAGTTTAAAAATTTTGTTTCATCATTCAACCCTTTAAATTGTAATTTATCCATTATATAAGGATACATCATTTTTGTGTTTATAATTTTTGGATTTATTGAAGCATCCGTTCTTTGAATAGGTGCTAACTGTTCTACCATTCCATTTTGAATGAAGTAGTTTTGTAATCCTAAATAATGATCCTTTTTGCCATTAATGGCAAAACAAATAGGTCTGTCATGTATGTTGTTTGCAATAACATTAAATAAAACAATTTCATTTAAACCATAGAAGTTTTTAGCATAATCCCATTTTATTTCCTTAGTGTAGGACGCCGTTAATTCTTCTGCGATTAATCCATTTTTTTTTATTTCTATGGTGTCTATAGGGATAGAAAATTTAGTTGTTGGCATATAATACTTTAGTTTCCCATTCCAATTAATTCGTGTAGTACTATCTTTAAAAAATTGAAATAAAACAGATAAAACTGCAGCTTTATTAGTGTCTTGTTGTAATGGGATAAGTCTATCGACTCCATTTATATAAAAGCGTTTTTCTAAATTAAATTTTATAGGATTAGAAGCGTTTATTTTTTTCTTAAGATTCTCTATAGAAGTATCTAAATTCATTTGATCAAAATTTAGAACTCTAACATCAGTTCGATACTTTTCTACTTCTTGTAAATACCATAAAGGAAAAGTCATGTTATCACCATTAGTAATGAGTATGGCTTGTTCTGGGCATGCATCTAAATAGGCTTTTCCAAAATCGTAAGCAAAAGTATCATAACTACGTTGGTGATCATTCCATCCTTTGGCTAATAGTTGCAATGGAGAGCCAATAAAAACAAGAATTGAAACCGTTATTAATCTATTCTTGTTTGATGAGATGAATTTTAAGGCATTATAAATTAAAACAATAGACAGTCCAACCCAAAGTGAAAAAATAATAAATGAACCTATAAAAATATAATCACGTTCTCTAACTAAAATACTGTATGGTGTTGGATTAATATATAAAGTAATACCTAATCCAAAGGCTAAAAAAATAAACAATGTTGTTAGTAAGTAGTGTTTATGTTTTATTAGTGTTAATAAGCCTAAAAGGCCTAAGATAAATGGTATAAAATAAAATGTATTTCTACTTTTATCATTTCTAAATCGCTCAGGTGTATTAGAATAATCACCAACTCTTGATTTGTCAATACTATTTATTCCACTAACCCAATTACCATCTTTAATAAAGCCTATACCATGATTGTTATTTTGCTTGCCTACAAAATTCCAAAATAAGTAACGTAGATTTAACCACATGACTTGATAATCTATAAAAAAACTAAAGTTCTCTTTATAAGTTGGTTTGTAAATTGTCTTAACCTCTCCATCTACAAGATAATTAACAGGCTCGCCTTTTATTGTTGTCCATAATTTATATTCGTTTTCATTTCTAGAGTCAAATAGTCTAGGGAAATACATAGAAAACTCTTTAGAGTATCTTACTTTTTTATTATCTCCATTATCAACAGTAATATATTTTTGCTTTTGTGGATCAAAAGTTAAAGTCGGCTTTCCATTTATAAAAGGAGTATTATTATCTAAAGGTGCATTGTAAGTGTATCCTTTTAAAAGAGGAATATTACTAATTCCAAATTGATCGCCTTTTATATATTGTAGCATTCTATTGCTGGTACTTACTCCATTTGAAATTTGTGTATTAGCATTAGTTCTTTGTAGTGGCATTATATAAGAACTAACACCAATTAAAAAAAATAGACTAGCTAAAGTGATATAGTGTAATGTGTATTTTTTTGTTTTATGAGTACACCATAGTGTTACCGAAAAGAATATTCCTAATAATAATGCCAAAACTACTAAGCCAGTATTTACGCCTGCTTTAAATGAATTTACTAGCCAAATATCTAGAACACTAGCTATTTTTATAACACCTTGAATAGCAAATAAGTAAATGCCAAAAAATAATATACATCCTATAATTAAGGATAGTATTATATGTTTTATAGTTAAGCCATATTTTTTGTGTGTAAATAAAAGTGATAAAGGGATAATTATAGAAATTAGGATTAAGTGAACACCAGTTGCTATTCCCAATAATAATGCGAATAATAAAATAAGTTTTGTTTCTTCCTTTTTTGTTGAGGCATTTCCCCATTTTAACATAACATAAATCATTATGGTCATTAACGCAAATGATAATGTGTAGACTTCTGTTTCTGTAGAAGCAATCCAAAAACTATTAGAAAAGGCTAATGTTAAAGCACTTGTAATCCCAGTTAAATAAGGTAAGTGTTTTTCTTCAAATAAAGATTTACTTATTTGTATTTTTGTAGTGATATAATATGTTATCTTAAAAAGAAAGGTTACAGTTAAAGCACCAAAAAAGCCAGATATTAAGTTAGAAACAAAAGCAGCTTTAGTGGCCGAGAAAAACTGTAAGACAACGCTGCAAATCATTGTGTAAAAAGGAGAGCCTGGAGGATGAGTTGCTTGTAAATTATAGCTACTCATAACAAATTCTGGACTATCCCAAAAGCTAATTGTTCTAGAAGAAGAAATAGCGTAAATTATAAAAACAATTATAAAAAGAGTTAAGCTTACGATTCTTTCTTTTTTTATCATAGTAATAGTTAATTGTTTTTTGGAAAGATAGTAGAAATATGAATTTAAAAATTGATTATTTTTTTAATTAAAAAAGGATTTAGAAAATTTAATTGCATTTTCTGCTACTTTCTTACCTGTCTTTCTTCCTTCAATGTCGTCTGAAGGAGGATGGATTCCGCCCCAAACTCTTGATAAACATGTTTCAATTGCAGCATCATAAAAAGTTGCCCATTGTAATGTTATTGTTTCTGAAGGACCATTTTCAAACCCTAAGAATTCATTTTTATTAGCTGTGAATGTTTCTAATCCATCAGGAAAATATGGAGATCCAGATATATAAGTTAATAATTCGGCACTTGCTATAGAAAAAGTTGAATGACCAGATGTATATCCTGCAAATGGAGGTGTTGTAAATGTATATCGTTGGTATGGCCACCAGTTTTCAGCAAGAATCCAGCCTACTCCTGCAGTATCTGTAAAAGGGTTGTCAATATAGTCTGGACCTCTCCAATTATATATTTTTAGCTTATTAAGGTGCTCTTTATTAATTCCTACTAATGAATCATTTTCTGTAACTAATTCGACAAGACCTTTTTCTAGTTTTAAACCAGAGCTATTATAATTTGGTTTATTAGAATTTGAAGATTGCCCTAAACTTCCTAAGTAACGAATAGCAGATATTGGTCTTACATAATCATAGTGTCCTTTTGCGCTCCAACAAGATATAGCTGCATCGTGCATTGTGCCACTCATTAAAAAATAGCTTTTTATATCCCACTCTAATTGTGATAACGACTGTCCTTTCCCGTTCCATTTTCTTTTGAATTCTGGATGATATGATACTTTATTTAAAAATTCTAACCAATGTCCTGGAGGAGATTTTGTATTAGGACCATCTACCCAAAACTCTGCTGTAACTCTACAATAATCTCCTTGCTTAACTAAGTTTTTAGGGTATTTTTTTTTTGTAATAGGATTTTTAATGTTATAGTTCCTTTTATTATTTCCTACATTAGTATAATATGTTTTGTATTCATTAAGTCCAGTTGGTAAATGCCCATCTAAGCTTGTTATACCTTTTGGCGAAATATCCCATATTTTAGAATTGTCGCTATCTAACTTACTAGAATATCTTTGAACTAATGAAAATCCCCAACGATAAGCTTCTGTTTCTTGTTGGTTGCCAGTATTAATATAAGGTGGAGGTCCAGGATTAAAGTGAATCATTCCTTCTTTAGATTCTGTAGGCAATGCAAAAGATTGTACTTCTCCCCAAAAAGGTGTTAAAAAATCTACATTACCTTCTATAAGTAAATGATTCCACTCTTTTAATGATTTATCTGGCCCTTTTTTAGTAATATATTTATTTATATATATAGGTTGCCAATGGTTTGGGAAATTTAGTCCTATAGCTCCTGGGTTTTCAGGCATTAATTTTTTGTTTTTTGGGGAGTACTTTTCAAGTTCGTGTCTATCCTCTTCCTTAGAACCGTCATTTTTACCAAATATTAATATTTGTTCAGCTATATAATTTCCTAGAGCTTCAGGCGTTCCATCTTCATAATTAGTAGCGTTATCATTTATATTAAAATTGTGCTTTTCAATAGTATTAATTAAAAGGTCTATGGTACGTCCTTTACTTCCATAATCGTCGTATCTAGATTTTAAAATTCTAAAAGCCGCAAAACTTATAGCTATATGTCTTAAACTGTCTGTGTTTTTAGAAATTTGTTTAAAGTTAGGATTAAAAGCTATAGTATTGCCGTTTTTTTTTGTTCCAAGAAAATACGTCTTTTGTTTAGGGTCATAAGCTGCCCAAGCATCATGCATTGCAGCAGTAACATGAAAGAAATTTCGAGCATGAATAGTTGGGCCTTGACCATCTTCTTTTACCATTTCTAACATAGTATCTACCCATTCTCTGGCAATAGAATTACTGTTTTGAGCAAAAGATAGGGTGTGAAAAAATAAAAACGAGAGAGAGATAAATAGTTTCATTTACGTTAGGAATAGAAAAAAGGATTGAAAAAGCTAAAATATTAATTTTGAATTAAATTAGTTATATTTGATTGCTATTTAATTTTTAACTAATTCACAATGAATAAAAAAAAACTACTTTTAAAATTATTTCTCCTTTTTTGTGTAGTAACAACTTCAGCACAAATTGGTAATGAATCACAAGGAACAGGATCTGGAGTAAATATTACTTCAGGTGATTATAATACACTTTATGGAGACAGTTCTGGATTTTCTTTAACCTCAGGTTTACATACAACTTTTATTGGATATAATGCTGGGAAATCACATACATCCCAACGAGATAATACATTTATTGGCGCTTATGCAGGAGAATTTGCAACTACAGGTACTGACAATGTTTTTATAGGAGCTTTTGCAGCAAGATACTGTAACGGAACTGATAATACAGTTATAGGTGTTGAGGCAGGGATGGTAATGACCAATGGAGCTAGTGATAATACTATAGTAGGAGAAGAGGCAGGGCAAGCGCTACTTGATGGAGACGATAATGTATTTATAGGCGAAGACGCAGGCTATAATACAACAACAGCTAGCGATAATACTTTTGTAGGGAGTACTTCAGGACGAAGTAATACTACTGGTTATGCTAATGCCTTTTTTGGTGATGAAGCGGGTTATGACAATACAACGGGTTATAAAAATACCGCAGTAGGAGATTCTGCAGGAATAGATAATGGAGTAGGACGTTTAAATACCTTTATAGGTCAAGGAGCAGGTTGTGCAACTGAGCATGCCGACTATAATACATTTGTAGGTAATTATGCTGGAGGAGATAATAATAGAAATAATAATACAAGCAATGCAAATAGAAATACTTTTGTAGGTGTTTTTAATGGCTTTACAAATAGAGAAGGAGAAGATAATGTTGGTATGGGAGCCTTTGCAAATTATAGTCAAAGTATTGACATTCTTAATATTACTGGGCAATGGGGAGGACCTGTAAGTTCAGGTAATCCAGGGAAAAGAAGTAGAACTACTTTTGTAGGTGCTCAGTCCTATCCAAATAACAGCGATGTTATTGCTATAGGCTATAAAGCTCGTGTAGATGGACGATATGGAATAACTTTAGGAAATGAAAGTAGAGCAGAGAGTAATTATTCTGTAGCTATAGGTCAAGGCGTTCATGTAAACCAACTAAATACGATGGCTTTAGGAGGAGATACTATTACAAACAGATTGAGTGTTGGTATTGGTACTGTTGCTGCAAATGCTAATGCGTCTTTAGAACTAGCAGATACAGATAAAGGGTTTTTAGTAAATAGGCTAACAACTGTAGAACGTATAGCATTAGAGACTGCTGCGGCAAATGGTTTACCTATAGATGCTACACAACAAGGTTTAATGGTTTACGATACCGATTTAAATGCTTTAGTAACTTGGAATGGTACAACATGGAATGCTTTAGAAGCGAATACAGATGCGCAGGACTTAACATTAGCATCTGATGTATTAAGTTTAACTAATGATGCTACTACAATAGATTTATCTCCTTATTTAGATAATACAGACACACAAGATTTATCACTTTCGGGAAGTACTTTAAGTATTTCTAACGGAACAGGAGTAGATTTGTCAGGATTACAAGACGGTACAGGTACAGATGCTCAAGCTCTTTCTTTAGTAACAAATACCTTAAGCATAACAGGTAATGCATCAACAGTAGATTTAGCTTCGTACTTGGATAATACAGACACACAAGACTTATCACTTTCAGGAAGTACTTTAAGTATTTCTAACGGAACAGGAGTAGATTTATCAGGATTACAAGATGGTACAGGTACAGATGCTCAGGCTCTTTCTTTAGTAACAAATACTTTAAGTATAACAGGTAATGCATCAACAGTAGATTTAGCTTCGTACTTGGATAATACAGACACACAAGATTTATCACTTTCGGGAAGTACTTTAAGTATTTCTAACGGAACAGGAGTAGATTTATCAACATTACAAGATGGTACTGGAACAGATGCTCAAAATTTAACTTCAGCATCATTATCAGGAAATACCTTAACAGTTGCTATAGAAAATGGTACGTCTGTAAATGTAGATTTATCACCAATATTAAATACTTTAGAATCTCAAAACACAGCGCAGCAAACTCAAATTGATGATTTAATCACGAGACTAACAATACTAGAAGCTTGTGCTTGTCAGACATTAGATACCGAAGAAGTTAATACGAATAGAAATAGTGGGCCAATATTATATCAAAATATTCCAAACCCATTTAATGGAACAACCTCTATAAAGTATTATGTGCCTACAATTTATAAAAGAGCAGCCATTGTTTTTAGTAATACAGCTGGACAGGTAATTGATAATGTATCTTTAAAAGATTTAGGAGAAAATGAAATGTTCTTTAATAGTGACTCACTAGCAGCAGGCATGTATTATTATACGCTGTTTGTTGAAGGGAAAAAGATTGACTCTAAAAAAATGATAATAGAATAAGAACTATTATGAGTTAAAAAAAAGCTACACTTAAAAGGTGTAGCTTTTTTTTTAAAATATATTGCTTGATGTATAAAAATTAAAATAAATGAATGCGGTTAATATTGATAAAATCAATTTTGGATTAATACTTATTAGTTTTATTCTTGCTTGCTTGTTGCCTTTTGAGTTATTTCTTTTTGGTTATGCTTTTTTAGGGCCACTACATTATTTAACCGAGACAAATTGGATAGTAGACAAAAACTATTTTGTAATTAATAAATATTGGAAATATTTAGTTTTAGGAGCTGCTATTATTTATTCAACACCTTATGTTTTTAGCTTACCTGTTTTTTCTGAGTTTTTAGACGAATTTATCATCTCTTTTTTTACAAGTACAGTAGTTAGATATACAAATTTTGTAATGTTTTTTATTTTAATTTCTGCCATACTAGCGTTATTTTATAAAACGTACAAAGCATTTGCTATTAGTTTTTTAGTAGCTCTATTACTGTCTGTATGGACGTATACATCTGAAGCCTATGTTTTAATTAATGGTTTATTATTACCAACAATTATACATGTATACCTATTCACTATTTTTTTTATGATATATGGAGTAAAGAAGAAAAAAACTAAATATGGGATTACAAATATAATCCTCGTTTTATTGTTGCCTTTATCTTTAGTGTTTTTTGATACAGATATATTTAATTATCAATTTTCTCAAGGAATAAAAGATAACTATATAGGTAATAATTTTCATGTACTAAATGCTAATTTATCTAAATTTTTAGGTGTTTATAATGATTTAAGATTCTTTTTCTACGAAAAAATAGATTTAAAAATTCAAATATTTATAGCCTTTGCCTATATCTATCATTATTTAAATTGGTTTTCTAAAACAACAATTATCGGTTGGCATAAACAATTAACAACTAAAAAAGCATTAACTATTCTAATGCTTTGGGCTATAATATCATGTTGTTATTTATATGATTACAGATTAGGCTTTATATTATCAATATTTTTAAGTGTATCTCATGTTATGTTAGAATTTCCTTTAAATATAATAACGATTAGAAGTTTGTTTTTACGAAAGCAAAAAACGAGATAGAAATAGTTATTTTTCTAAAGCAGAAGTCATACAATTTATAAGCGTTCTAAAATCTTCAGCCGTATTAAAAAGGTGACATGATATTCTAATATAATTACCTCTAAATGACACAAAGATATTATGCTTAGATAAATCCTTTTTTAAGGCTTCTATATTTATACCATTAGGAAGTTCTATTCCAAAAAGATGATGCGTTCTAAACTCGGTATTTTCAATATTACAGCCCAACTGTTCTAAATCTTTAACAGCCTTAGACGTTATATTTTTACAATAGTCTTGAATAGCTTTAGGTGTCCAATCTATAATTTGTTTTAGCGCTTCAATTTGCATTTTTACGTAGATGAAACTGCCGTTTTCTCCAACCGAATAGCGATTTGCTAACGGTTTGTATTGAGCTTCATAATTAGTTAAACCTGTAAAATCTTCACTGTTTAATCGGTTAGACCAATTCTCTTCTATAGGTTCTCCATCGTCAAAATGACTTCCGTAGTATGCATAGGCACAACCATAAGGTCCGAATAACCATTTATAGCCAGCACAAATAAGTGCGTCTGGTTGAATTTCTTTTACTGAAAAAGGAAGAGCGCCAATAGATTGACTTCCATCAATAATAAGTAAAGCTTGATAGCGTTTAGCTTTTTTACTGATAGCTTTAAGATTAAACAAGCTTCCGTTGGACCAATGAATATGTCCCATAGCAATAACAGCTGTTTTTTCGGAAATAGCTTCAAGGATATTAGTGTTCCATTGTTTTGTGCGGTCTTTTTTAGACTCTGGAGCACTAACCGTGATTATTTTCGCATTATATTTTTTAGCTAATTTTTGCCAAGAATACACATTGCTTGGAAATTGTTCGCTAATAATTAATATTTCATCATGTTCTTTAAGTTTAATATTATTAGCTATGGTAGCCATACCATACGATACCGATGGAATAGTTGCTATGCGATTAAAATCATCGACATCAACCAACTTAGCAAATAAGGTTTTAAGCTCTATAACAGGTTCAAAATAATCTGAAATTCCAATGGTATGCGGTAATTTTTTTTGTTTTAAACCTTTTATTCCAGCGTCATAAACAGCTTTAAAGGATGGCGATTGCGCAGCAGTATTAAGATAAGTGATGTCTTCTGGTATATTGAATAGGTCTTTTTGGTGTTGTAACATATCTTATTGTGTTGATGTAAATGTCAGTGTTAGAAAATGTACTTATATTTTTGTTGACAGAACTAATTTAATAAAAAGGCTTGAATTTCCGATTAGGAAATTCAAGCCTTTTTATTATTACTTATAACTAGTTTAAAAAAGATTCCCGTTTTTTCAGGAATCAATCATAATTATTCAAAATAAGAAAAGGTTTCTCCATCTTTAATTTTGAGTAGTGTTTCATAAATCATTTTAATCACATTTTCTACATCATCACGATGTACCATTTCAACTGTAGTATGCATATAGCGCAATGGTAATGAAATTAAAGCAGAAGCAACACCACCATTACTATAAGCAAATGCGTCAGTATCTGTTCCTGTAGCTCTAGACAATGCAGAACGTTGGAAAGGTATTTTTTTTGCTTCAGCAGTATCGGTAATTAAATCTCTTAACTTTTGCTGTACAGCAGGAGCATAGGCTATCACAGGGCCTTTACCGAGTTCTAGATGTCCTTCTTTCTTTTTGTCGATCATTGGTGTTGTGGTGTCGTGAGTAACATCAGTAACGATAGCAACATTAGGCTTGATGGTGTTTGTAATCATTTCAGCACCTCGAAGTCCGATTTCTTCTTGTACCGAATTGGTAACATATAAGCCAAAAGGAAGTTCTTTTTTGTTTTCTTTAAGCAAACGAGCGACTTCAGCAATCATAAACCCACCCATTCTATTGTCTAGTGCGCGACAAACAAATTTGTCTTTGTTTAAGATATGAAAGGTATCAGGATATGTAATCACACAACCAACGTGTATGCCTAACTTTTCAATCTCTTCTTTTGAAGAACAACCACAATCAATAAAAATATTATCTGGTTTTGGAGCTTCTTCTTTTGCTTTATTTCTAGTGTGTATTGCAGGCCAGCCAAATACGCCTTTTACAATACCTTTTTTAGTATGAATATTAACAATTTTACTTGGAGCGATTTGATGGTCACTTCCGCCATTACGAATCACATAAATTAATCCGTTATCTGAAATGTAATTTACATACCATGAAATTTCATCAGCATGACCTTCAATGACAACTTTATATTTTGCTTTTGGGTTAATGACACCAACTGCTGTTCCGTAAGTATCTGTTATAAATTCATCAACATAAGGTTTTAGATAATCCATCCAAACTTTTTGTCCATTCCACTCATACCCTGTAGGCGCTGCATTATTTAAATATTTTTCTAGAAAATCTAATGATTTTTTATTCAGTATACTTTTTGTTGCCATATGTATTTTATTATTTCAATTTTTGTAAAAATAATAGGATTTATTTTGTTTTTAATAGCTTCGAAAATTTTTTTGTAACAAAATGAAGTATTTTTACACCAATACCTTTATAAATTTAATTAAAACTAAGAACGGATGAAGTTAGTCATTAAAGATTTAACAAAGACTTATAAGAATGGTGTAAAAGCTATTGATAATCTTAATCTCGAAATTGGAACAGGGATGTTTGGGCTACTTGGTCCAAATGGCGCAGGTAAATCTTCATTAATGAGAACCATTGCTACATTACAAAGCCCAGATTCTGGATCTATTATGTTTGGAGAGATAAACGTTTTGGAAGATAAAATGGCTTTAAGGAAAATTCTGGGATATTTACCACAATCGTTTGGAGTATATCCAAAAATGTCTGCTGAAGCTTTACTAGACTATTTTGCAACGCTTAAAGGTGTAGGTTCTAAGTCTGATCGCGCAACTTTAGTAAAAGAAGTTTTAGAAATCACAAATTTATATGATGTTCGTAAGAAGAATGTTGCAGGTTATTCTGGAGGAATGAAGCAACGTTTTGGTATTGCCCAATTGTTATTAAATAGCCCAAAACTAATTATTGTAGATGAACCAACAGCTGGCTTAGATCCAGCAGAGAGACATCGTTTTTTAAATGTATTACGTGAGGTAGGAACAAATTGTACAGTGATTTTCTCAACGCATATTGTAGAAGATGTTAAAGAGCTTTGTAATGAGATGGCTATTTTAAATGGTGGTCGAATCTTAAAGCATTCTACGCCATCTAAAGCTAGAGAAGAATTGGTTGGTAAAATTTGGACTAAAATTATTGAAAGGGACGATTTAGAGTCTAATGAAACTAGGTACAATGTATTGTCTTCAAATTACAATGAAGATAATACTTTAAATATAAGAGTATTTGCAGAGGCATTACCAGATGTGAAATTTAAAGCTTCTGAACCACAGTTAGACGACGTGTATTTTATAGCATTGAAACAGGATGAACCTGTTTTAAGCTAATTTAATTTTATTATAAATTTAAAAGATACATTATGTTCTCTACTATATTTTTTCATGAATTAAAGCATTGGTTTAAAAAGCCTGCTTTTTATATTTATATGGCAATTTTCTTTGCCTTGTCACTTTTTATTGCAGCTGCAAATGCAGGTATATTTGATAGTATAACTGCAACGACTGGCTCGTCTAGAATTGTGAATTCTCCAATGGGAATTGCTAATCTGTTTATTGGATTATCTATTTTTATATTCTTTTTATTTCCATCAATTATTGGTGTGTCTATATACCGTGATTATAAAAGTGAGATGCATACCATTTTATATTCATATCCATTTACAAAAGCAAATTATTTGTTTGCTAAATTTTTCAGCTCGATATTAATTGTAACCTGTATTGTTCTTACTATTAGTATTGGAATGTTTATTGGCTTTCGTTTACCAGGAACAAATTCTGAGTTGATTGCAGCATTTGATTTTAAATCCTATTTTGATACGTATTGGTTATTTATACTACCTAATATTTTACTATTTGGAGCTATTGTATTTGCAGTAGTGACCTTTACTAGAAATATTGCTGCAGGTTTTATAACAGTAATTCTATTGCTATTTGTTCAAGGGTTAACGGAGAGTTTTTTATCAGATCCAGAACATCGATATATTGCAGCCTTGGTAGATCCTTTTGGTGGATCGGCGATGCAATACTATACAAGATATTGGACGGTTTATGAACAAAATGAACTCCATCTTCCTATTAAAGAAGTGATTCTTTATAACCGGTTAATCTGGTTAGGTGTTGCGAGTTTGGTTTTTGGATTGGTTTATAAATTCTTCACCTTTAGTCAAAATGCTATTTCATTTTCATTATTTAAGAAAAATAAAGGAGAGCGTTCTATAAAAAGTAATTTTGGAGGTATCACAAGAATTAATTTGCCTAATGTAAATTTTGATTATTCTTTTATTCAAAATTTAAAAACAACATGGCGAATTTCTAATATAGAATTTAAGCATATTGTTAAAAGTTGGCCTTTTATTAGTATTGTTTTAGTTGGTTTAATTATTGTATTGATAGGGCTTTCAGATATAGCAAACCCATTTGGAACACCTACATACCCTAGAACTTGGCGTATGTTAAGAGGTAGTGGAGGTTTTACATTAGCAATTAATATTTGTACATTCTTATATGCTGGAGTATTAGTGAATCGTAGCAAAACTGTACGAATGAATGGTATTGAAGATGTGACACCAACTCCAAACTGGTCTTTGTTTTTATCTAAATTTATTGCTATAGTGAAAATGCAAATGTTACTCCTCTGTGTTGTCATGATTGCAGGAATATTATTTCAATTATATAAAGGTTATTATGATATTGAGATTGGCTTATATATTAAGGATTTATTTGGATTAAGACTTGTAAACTATATTGTTTGGGCATTTTTAGCACTTTTTGTACATGCATTATTCAGAAATTTATATTTAGGATTATTTGTGCTTATTATTATTGGAGCAGCAATCCCATTTTTAAGTTTAGCAGGTATTGAGCAAGATTTATTTAAATATAATGAAGGTCCTGGTTTTGGCTTTAATGATATGAATGGTTATGGCGATTCATTAGGCCGTTATTTACTATATAAAATGTATTGGGTTCTTGGAGGATTAATCTTGCTAGTTTTAACGGGGTTATTTTGGGTAAGAGGTTTGCCGCATTCATTTAAAGAACGTTTAAAAATTGTATCCTCAAGATTTAAAATGCCAATTGCTATTACACTAGTTGTTCTTCTTATTGGGTTTATGTCTCTTGGGTATACAATCTATAATGAAACTAATATTGAGAACGTAAGTTATTCTTCAAAAGAAAGAGAAAAACTAAGAGTAGATTGGGAGAAAACATATAAAAAATATCAGAATATTGCTCAACCAAGAATTGTATCGGTTAAAACCGACGTGAATCTTTTTCCAAAGACAAGAGATTTTAATGCTTCAGGAGATTATATTATGGTTAATAAAACAGATGAAGCCATTGATAGCGTTTTCTTAAGCCATAATGATTATCCAAGTACATTCGAGTTTGATAGAGCAAATACATTGGTTCTAGAAGATACTATATATAATTTTGATATCTATGAGTTAAAACGACCAATGAAACCAGGCGATTCTATGACATTGCATTTCACGGTTAAAAACGAGCCGAATACGCTCTTAACTAGAAATTCTCCAATTATTGCTAACGGAACATTTATAAATAACTTCCAGTTGTTTCCAAGTTTGGGCTATAGTGCTGGTAGAGAACTTACAGATAATAATACACGTAAAAAATATGACTTATTACCTAATGAATTAAAACCACATCCATCAGATTCTACTGCTTTAGGGAATACATATATTTCTAAAGATAGTGACTGGATAGATTTTGAAACGACTGTTAGTACTAGTGACGATCAAATAGCGATTGCTCCTGGTTATCTTCAAAAGGAATGGACTCAAGATGGACGTCGTTATTTTCATTATAAAATGGATAGCAAAATATTAAATTTCTATGCTTATAATTCGGCAGAATATAAAGTGAAACGTGACACATGGAAAGATGTTAAGCTTGAAATTTATTACCATGAAGGTCATGAGTACAATCTTGATAGAATGATGAAAGGAATGAAAGCATCGCTAGCATATAATAGTGAGAATTTTAGTCCGTATCAACATAAGCAATTACGTATTGTTGAATTCCCTAGTGGAAGTTTTGCACAGTCATTTCCTAATACGATTCCGTTTGCTGGTGATGCAGGATTTATTGCTGATGTTGATGATAGTGAAGAAGGAGGTGTTGATTACACTTATGCTATTACTGTTCATGAAGTCGCTCATCAATGGTGGGCACATCAAGTGATAGGAGCAGATGTTATGGGAGCTACAATGTTATCTGAAAGTTTGTCAGAATATGTAGCATTAAAAGTTTTAGAAAAAGAAATAGGAAAAACACAAATGCGTAAGTTCTTAAAGAAATCTTTAGATGATTATCTAACATTTAGAACATTTGAAAGCAAACGTGAAAAACCATTGATGTATAACGATGGTCAAGGTTATATTCGCTATCAAAAAGGATCACTAGTATTTTATGCACTGAGTGATTATATAGGAGAAGATGTACTTAATAAGGCGCTTAAAGATTATGTTGCAGAAGTTAAATTTCAAGAGCCACCATATACAACGTCAATAGATATGGTTCGTCATATTAGAAGAGTGACACCAGACAGTTTACAGTACGTAATTAAAGATATGTTTGAAACAATAACGCTGTATAATAATCGAATTGTAGATGTGTCTTCTACTGAAATGGAAAATGGAAAATATAAGGTTGATATCGAATTTAACGTCAGTAAATATAGAAATAATGAAAAAGGAAAACGTTACTATTCTGAAGTAGGAAGAGACTCATTGTCGTATTTACCTGAAGGCAAAAAGAGACCTATATTATCTACACAATTACAAGATTATATAGATATTGGAATTTTCACCGAGGATGATGTCGATGGAAAAAAGAAAGAACGTGTTCTATATTTAAAAAAGCATAAGATTACTGCAATCAATAATAAAATATCAATTATTGTAGACGAAAAGCCTACCGAAGTAGGTGTAGATCCATACAATAAGTTAATTGATACGCAGTCTAACGATAACCGACAGAAAATGTAATCACTTAATAAAAGGACCATTAACCCATAAATAGTATTTTGTTTATGGGTTTTTTATTTAGAAGAAAATTATATTTAATAATAATATTAACACGAATTAAAGGTTTTAAAAGCAGTAAATAATTAATTTTGAATATCTATTTGGAATAGTTTTGGGTAGTGTTATTATTATGAAATCATTTTTATCTCTCATATTGTTTTTGCCAATTGGTCTTTTTGCTCAGATAGAGCCTGTAGAAAAAGACTCTACACTGGTGCAATATATTTATATTGAAGGGGATTCTATACCAAAAATCGCTATCGATTTAGACGAAGTCTTATTGCTAAACAAGCTTAAGTTTGCAACAAAAAAAGAACGCATTAAATATCTTATTTTAAGACGAAAAACGATAAAGGTCTATCCTTATGCTAAACTGGCAGCAGAACGTTTAACAACGTTGAAGGAAAGATTAGAAACACTCAAAAGTAAAAGAGCAAAAAAACGTTATTCAAAAAAAATTCAAAGATTTATTGAAGACGAGTTTTCCGCCGAATTAAAAAAACTCACCAAAACTGAAGGCCAAATATTAGTAAAACTTATTCATAGACAAACAGGCAAAACAACGTTTCAATTAATTAAAGAATTGCGAAGTGGTTGGCGTGCTTTTTGGTTTAATAGTACAGCTAACTTGTTTGATATTTCGCTTAAAAGAGAATTTAATCCTATAGAGGTTAAAGAAGACTTTTATATTGAAGATATTTTA
Organism: Flavobacteriales bacterium 33_180_T64; assembly: GCA_002162685.1. Classification (GTDB taxonomy): domain Bacteria; phylum Bacteroidota; class Bacteroidia; order Flavobacteriales; family Flavobacteriaceae; genus Psychroserpens. The sequence continues at coordinate 55,088 of MAAQ01000019.1, read as the reverse complement.
GAGCGTGCTTTTCAAAATAGTGTACTCAAAAGACAAGAACCTGCTATTGAGTTTGATTATTATGACTTGTCTGATAAATGGTTAAATGATCAAACAACAGTAGAAACTAAGAATTAATGCGTATTCAAACACCTTTAGAAGAACGATTAAACGCATGGAGTCATGGTATTGGGGCAGCTTTAGGAATTGCTGGTTTGGTTGTACTAATCTTGTTTTTAAAAAAAGAAACTCCTTACGCTTTATTTAGTGTTGTAGCTTATGGAATATCCATAATCATCCTATTTTTGGCCTCTACGTTTTACCATGCTGTTAAAGGAGACAAGAGAAAACATTACTTTAGAATTGTTGATCATATTAGTATTTATTTACTCATTGCAGGCACCTATACACCAGTTTTACTAATCATGTTACCAGATAGCTTAGGATGGATACTCTTTTGGGTGGTTTGGGGAATTGCTGCTTTTGGTGTAATACTAAAGTTGTTTTTTACAGGTAAATTCGAAACCTTTTCAACCTTATTATATCTAGTTATGGGCTGGTTGGTTGTTTTTGATTTTTCAACGTTAGCCGATAGAATGCAAATTAACGGCTTGTATTTGTTATTTGCAGGAGGTTTGTTTTATACTTTAGGAATCATTTTTTATGCTATCGAAAAAATACCATACAATCATGTGATTTGGCATTTATTTGTTTTAGGAGGCGCTATTTGTCACTTTTTTATGGTGTATTATTTTGTAATCTAAACATGTTGGTCAACTAATACTACGTTTCCATCTGGATCTAAAACAACAAAACTTGCTGGTCCATTTGTAGTTTCGTTGGCTTCAGATTCTAGTGTTATTCCTTTAGATTTCAGGTCTTTCTGAATGGTTCTCACATCATCAAAGTCTTTTAGAACATTAGCATTTTCATCCCAACCAGGATTAAACGTGAGAATGTTATTTTCGAACATGCCTTGAAAAAGCCCAACTAATGCGTTGCCATTTTTCATGATGAGATAATTGTTTTCTAATTGACCTGCAAATACAGAAAACCCTAAGTTTTCGTAAAATGCTTTAGACGTATTAATGTCTTTTACTGCTAAACTAATTGAAAAGGCACCTAGTGTCATCGTAATTTGATTTATGATTAATTTTCTAAAGTTATAAATAACTATGTTAAAACAAAAATATAAATCAGTAATGCTAACACAATTGAAGTTACAAGAACACTAATAAAATTTTTTCTATTTTCAGCTTTGAGCTTAGCTTTGATATTAAGCTTAAGGGCTTCTAATTCATTGGTTTCTAATGTTGGGAAATTGTATTCAGGTTTTAGATTAGAATCTTTATGACTTAAGTGTTTTTTGCTAAATTTTCCGTTGTTTTTTTCATTTCTATCCGCTCTTCTTCTCAAAGTAGCTTTAAATTGACTTAGACTTCCATTCATAATTATATTATATAAATATATGTCTATAAGTATGATAAAATGTTACTTTATGAGATGGTCTATGCGTCTAAAATATCTTTATATTCCTCAAAAAAGGCTTCAAATTGAATCATATGATCATTTAAAAAGACCATAACTTCTTGCCATGTGTTTTTATTATGAATTGATACTTTTTGCTCAAGAGGTACGTAGATTCTAGAGATTTCTTTACCATTATCTAAAAAGAATTCTTCTTCGTATATAATTTTTGGTAGATACTCATCTCTAAGAATAGATTCTAAAGCTTGTAGTTTTTCCCAATATTTAATACGATTTTCTAAATCATCTTCTAAATCTAAAGTTACAAAGGCTTTTTTTATATCAAAATGAAATTTAAATGTCAGTCCTTTTATTTTGGTATTATAAAGGATCCATTTTCTAGGAAAGGATTTACCAAAGCTAGTCCAAAATTCTTGTCTAAGTAAACGACTTTCTTCTTTTGAAAACATATCCTTATAAAATAAAAGCAATACTTACTCCCAAAATAATAACAACTAATTTAGAGAGGTTAAATTTATGACCTTCGCTACTTTCAAATAAAATTGTAGTTGAAATATGGAAAAAGATCCCGATTACCACTGCATTTATCATATTAAGGTCGCTAGTATCTATTGCAGTAACATTGGAAATATAAGTTCCTAATGGTGTCATTAATGCAAATACAATTAAGAAGCCTACAATTTTAATTTTATTAAAGTTTGATTGCAATAAAAATGAAGTCATTAAAATGGCAATAGGTATTTTATGAATTAATATACCATAAACCATGTCATTATGTTGGTGAATAGGGAAGCCTTCTAAAAAGCTATGAATACATAAACTTATAAAAAGTAACCATGGAAAAGTAGTTTCGTTTTTTTGAATATGGACATGGCCATGCTCGGCACCTTTAGAAAAAAATTCTAAAATGATTTGCAATAAGATACCACACATAATATACAACCCCGTAGTTTTAGCGTCTAAATGTTCATAGACTTCAGGAAGTAAGTCAAAAAGTGTTAATGCTAATAAAAAAGCACCACTAAAAGAAAGTAAGAGCTTTGTGCTTGTCTTGTTTTTCTCTTTAGTTAATATAGCGATAATCACACCTAAGATGATCGCATATACAGGTAATAAGTATTTATTCATATCATTTTCATTATTTAAAAATCATGACTAAGCGTTCAGATGTTTTTGAGTCAAACCGTTTAAGTTTATAATCTCCAAAAACATCTAATAAATACACACCAGCTTTTTCAAAAAGTAATTCAAAATCTTTTAATGTAAATGCTCTAACGCGTTCTTGAAATTGGAAATCATGACCTTCGGTAGTAAAAGAAATATCTTTAATAATATATCCATCTTGAAGTTTTCGCTTTAAATGGAAATCAATACCTTCAACTGTTTTAGTGTTTTCAGCAACTAAATTATCAATTATAAAATTACTGTTCATAAAATCAATAACACCAAAACCAAAATTATTAAGATTAGCTTTAATGGCTTTAATTGTATTTAGATTATCGTCTTCGTTTTCAAAATAGCCAAAACTCGTAAATAGATTAAAGACCGTATCAAATTGTTTTTTGTAAGGTTTACACATATCATGAACATCAAAATGAAGTGTCTCATTTTCAAATTGTTTTGCAAACTCAATACTATTTTCAGAAAGGTCAACACCAGTAACGCTATACCCTAAACTATTGAGGTAAACCGAATGTCTTCCTTTACCACAAGCTAAATCTAATATGTTACCTTTTTCTGGAAGATTTAAATATTCGGTTAGATTATCCATAAATAGTTGTGCCTCATTATGGTCTCTGTCTTTATATAAAATATGATAAAATGGAGAGTCAAACCATGAAGCGTACCATTGTGTATTGTCTTTTGTCATATTAGTATCCTGATTAAACAGGAATCTCATTTTAATTCTTCTTATAAGCCACAAAAATACTTTATTTTTGCAATCTATTAGATGTACAGCATGGAGAATAATTATAAGATGGTCGCAAAAACCTTATTTGGTTTTGAAGATTTGTTAGAACGAGAACTCATACAATTAGGCGCAATGGAAGTCAAGAAAGGCGTTCGTAGTGTGAGTTTTGTTGGTGATAAAGGCTTTATGTATAAGGCCAATTTAGCATTACGTACTGCTATAAAAATATTAAAACCTATTAAAACGTTTAAGGTTCTTAATGAGCAAGATTTATATGATCAGGTATATAAAATGTCTTGGAATAAGTTTTTAAAATCTACAGGGACTCTAGCAGTTAATGCAACGATTCACTCAAAGGCATTTACGCACTCACAATATGTAGCGCTTAAAACAAAAGATGCTATCGTTGATAAGTTTAGAAATACTGATGGACAACGACCTAATGTTGATTTACGTTTTCCTGACTTAAAAATTAATGTACATATAGACCGTCAAGTTTGTACAATATCTTTGGATGCATCTGGAGAATCATTGCATAAACGCGGCTATAAAACAGCAACTAATATAGCACCAATAAATGAGGTGCTAGCGGCTGGTTTAGTGATGTTGTCAGGTTGGGATGGGCAATCAGATTTCATGGATCCTATGTGTGGAAGTGGAACTATTTTAGCAGAAGCGGCTATGATTGCATGTAATATTCCTCCAAATTTAATGCGTAAAGAGTTTGCTTTTGAGCGTTGGGAAGATTGGGATGTAGATTTGTTTGAAAAAATTGAGGGCTCATTATTATCTAAAACCAGAGATTTTCATCATAAAATGATTGGTTATGATAAATCACCTAGCGCAGTATCTAAAGCAAAAGCGAATATTAAGAATGCGCATCTTGATGATTTTATAACCATTCAGCATGAAGATTTCTTTAAAACCCAAAAAGCGGGAGATAATAAGTTGCATATGCTTTTTAATCCACCTTATGGTGAACGTTTAGATATTAATATGGAAACGTTTTATAAAGAAATAGGAGACACTTTAAAACAAAATTACCCAGGAACTGAAGCATGGTTTATTACGTCAAATCTTGAGGCGTTAAAACATGTAGGTTTGCGACCTTCTCGAAAAATACATCTTGTTAATGCAAAGTTAGAAGCGCGTTTAGTAAAGTACGTGATGTATGAAGGGAGTAAGAAAGGGAAATATATGAACAATTAAAATTTCACTAAATTTATGAAAGGGATTATAAGTTTAATTTTATTAGTATTTGTTTGTATTACATCTAACGGACAGGATTTAAAATGTAAAAAATTTAAAACAGGGACTTTTGTTATTCCAGGTAATGAAAACATTCCAACTTCTACTCTTAAAAGGTCTAAAACTTCTCAGTTTGAGTCTATAACTAAAGAGGATTTTATGGTATTAGATATCGAGTGGATTGATGATTGTAATTATATACTTAAAATCAACATAGAAAAAACACCAGTAAGACGAATTACTAATATTGAAAAAGAAATAGATAAAGCAGGAGGTCTAAGAATAGAAATGCTTCGAACAGCTAATGATACACTATTTTTTAGAGCACGAGCGACTATAAATGGGAAAGAGTACCCAATTGATGGATATCAAATTAAGATTAGTAAAGACTACAAGTAATAGTGTTTAGTTATCACCTTCTTCAACAATAACTTTTTTGTCTTTTTTATAAATAGGGATTAAGTACGAAACAGTATAGCCAAACCCTAAGCCAAATCGACCACTATCGTAGGTTCTATTAAATCCTGGAACATATAAGTTTTCTAATCCTTCAGGTTGATCTTGACTAATCATACTTTTTATTTGAATATTTAATCCCGCATAAAAATTTGTGAATAATTCGGCTTTTAAACCAATAATTAACTCTACCCATATTGCTGAAAGCCCATCAAATTTCTGGTTTGGATTTAAAGATAATTGTTCATTCCAATATTGATCCGTATTATAAACAGTAAACCCGTTTAGTTGTTGGTTAAAACTACTTATACCAACTCTAAATCCCGTATAAACCATGTTTTGCATATCTAACCAATTGGTATAGGTATTGTAATCTATACCAGCTTTAAAATAACTGCCTTTAGCAGTTATGTCTAAGAAGTCGTTAGCAATGCGCCGCTCTTCAGTACCTAATTCTCCAGCGATATATACGTTTTTGGTTAATCTGTAATCTCCGTTTATTTCAAAGCCTGTATAATCATCATCAAGAAGAGATCTCGCAATTTTGCCTAAGTCTCCACCAATTCTAATCCCATATTTTTGTTTATAGACTAAGGTGTCAGATTGGGTTTCGTTTTCTCCTGTTTGTGATTGCGATGTTAAAGGAAATAGCATCACAATAAATATCGTGCTAATGATAAATAATGACGTGTGCTTCACTTTCATTTTCTATGGTTTGGTTTATGATTTCTGCGCTAGAAATCCAATTGTCACTATCATTTTCTCTAATAACACCACTTACTGGCACTAAATCAAATATACTTTTATAGCCACATGCTCTGGATACATAAATGAATTCAGGTGTATATGAAACTTCTATAATATCTATATTAGAATTTCCCGCTTCTGATAAATTAGAATCTTTTTCGAGTTGAAACCTTGTTATTGTTAGTTCTCCTTCATTTTGAAAACGTAATGGTAATACAATAGAATCTGGGTTAGTTGTTGTAACAGAAATTTCGTCAAGCACAGTTCCATCATCATCAAGTCCTGAGATTTTTAGAGCGCTTACATTTTTAAACTCACTTTGATTTTCAATGTCATAAAACCTAATTATTAAATGAGGAGTTGTTGCTGTGTCTTCAGAACAAATATCATCACGCTCACAGCTAAAACTAAACATTAATATGACTAATAAGAGTAGATTTACATTGTTTTTCATAGACTATTTTTCAAATAACACAACTGTTTCAATGTGTGCAGTATGCGGAAATTGATCCACTAAGCTTATCTTTTTGAGTTGGTAACCAGCTAGCATTAATTGTTCGGTGTCTCTTGCTTGAGTTGCTGGATTGCAAGATACATAAACCAAACGTTCTGCATTTAGGTTTATTATTTTTTTAAGAGTTTTAGGCGCTATACCTGCTCGTGCAGGATCTAAAATAATGGTTCTTATTTTATTGATGTATTCAGGGTGTTCGTTTAGAAACTTACCAACATCTGCTGCATAAAATTGTAAACCTTCTATATTGTTTCGTTTTGCATTTTCTTTAGCATCGTCTATTGCCGAAGCAACAATATCAACACCAACAATTTTTGTATTAGTTGCTTTGTTTGCTATTATTTGACCTATGGTTCCTGTACCACAAAACAAATCTAAAACAACAGTATTATCAATGGCCTCTTTGTTTTCTAAAGCATAATCTACAACTTTGGAATATAGCTTTTCGGCACATTTCGGATTGGTCTGAAAAAAACTTTTTATGCTTATTTCAAAATTTAAGCCTAAGAGTTCTTCTACGATTTTATCTTTCCCGTAGATAAGATTGATACTTCCTGTAGTAGCAATAGTGCGATCACCAATTTCATCATTTATAGTATGAAGAAAACCAGCGACCCGTTTACCAAATAAATCCAATAAAAAAGCAGAAAATTTGTTTAAATCAAACTTTGATAACTCGTGAGATGTTGTGACGAGATTAAATAAAAGTTTATTAGTCTTATAAGACTTACGAACAACAAAATAACGAAAGAAACCTTCTTTTCTTGGAGCATGCCAAGGTGCTAGGCCAGTCTGTTCGCAGTATGTTTTTATTTTTTTTAAATTAGTCTCCAGTTCTGTGTCAAATAATCCAGAATCATTATTTAAATTATCTCCACACCACCAAGTACCACGTCTTTTAAAACCTAGAGTAAATTCATCTACATCCGTTTTTAATTCACGATCATAACCAATAGCTGAAAATCCATATTCCATTTTATTGCGATAATGAAACGTGTGTGGGGAACTTATAAATTCATCAAATTTATGTTCAATATCCACTATTTTTCCAATGCGTTTAAACAACTCTAAAGTACTTTGCTTTTTATAAGCATGTTGTTTTTCTATAGGTAATTGCATGTAAGGCGCACCAGGAATATCTTGGTAAGGCATGCTAATTTCATCTTCAGAAGGTTGTAATACCTCAAAGAGCTTGCATTCAGCATATTTTTTACTTGATTTTTTTACTTGTGCTTTTACCAATTGACCTGGTAGCGTATTGGGAACAAAAACGACAAATTCGCCATGCTCGTTACGAATACGACCAATTCCTTTTCCGCCAAAGGCATAATCTTCAATTAGGATTTCTATAATTTGTCCGCGTTTAACAAATTTGTTGCGTTCTCTACGTGGCATTATTTAAAATAATTAGACTGCAAAGATATCTTTATTTTGCAAATAGTTATATAGAAATTAGTCAGTAAAATTTTGATAACTTAATATTTATTTGAGGTGTTATATATTCTAGACAATTACTGTAAGTCAAAAAAAATAGTGCTATTTAAATGAAATTCATCAGTCTAAACATAGACACTAAGAGAATTTCAAATAAATACATTAAAAAAGTCAAAATATAATGAACCTTTTTGTTTTTTTTGCGTCTTTAGAGTATGAGAGTAATAAATAATCATAAACGTATTTTAAAGCAATCTAAAGATGATGTTTCTAAAGTATTTAAAACGTTGGGAACACCTGAGGATAAAATTTGGCCTTATGAAAACTGGCCAGCCATAAAATTTAAAGAAGGAATAAAGCATGGTAGTAAAGGCGGTCATGGAAGAATTCGTTATACTATTATTAAATTTGAAGAAGATAATAGTATAAAATTTAGATTTTATGAGCCTGAGGGGTTTAATGGTACACACGAATTTAAGATTAAGAGCATAGATCATATAACTACTGAGATTAGTCATGTCATACAAATGAAAACAACTATAAAAGCTAGTTTTTTTTGGGTTTTTGTGATACGTTGGTTACACGATGCATTAATAGAAGAAGCTTTTGATAAAGTTGAAAATCATTTTTCAACTAAAATTAAAACTACTAAATATAGTTTTTGGGTTATATTCTTAAGAGAAATTTATAAGAGAAAGACTTTCAAAACAAAACACGCTTAATTGAAAACAAATAAACATATAGATGTCAAATTAATTGAAGCCTATAATGCAGGAGATAAAAATGCATTGGCTCAATTAGTAAAACGATGGCATGTTATATTTTGTAAAAAGGCGTATTGGATTGTTAAAGATGCTGATTTATCAAAAGATATTGCTCAAGAAAGCTGGAGAACAATAATAGATAAATTAGACAAACTTGAAAACAGCTCTAGTTTTGGTAGTTGGTCAAAACAAATAGTGTACTCTAAATCGTTAGATGCTTTAAGAAAACGTAATCGTGAACTGTTGAAACAAAAAGAATTTAAATATGAACAATCAGTTTATGATGAGATCTACAATGAAAACACTCAGCTTAAAGAAGACTTACTGAAAGCGATTTTGAGTTTAACAATTGAACAACAAGTTACTATTAAGTTGTTTTATAAAGAAGCGTATTCGTTAAAAGAAATTAGTGACATGTTAAATCTATCTATTGGAACAGTAAAATCGAGGCTGTTTCATGCAAGAGAGAAATTAAAACAAATTTTAAAAGCCAACAATAGGCAATAAATAATAACCAAGAGCTTAATATTTATTAGATGCATATAATAAATATAACGTTCTATAAAATGTAATACTATGAAAACTAATATGGATGATATTGATCAATTAATAAAAGAGACCTTAACCGAAGAAGAAGCAAAATTTTATGATTCTTTAGAAGAGCAAAACGTTTTAGCTATGATAAGTGGCTTGTTTACAGGGAAAAATAAATGGATAATTATTTTAATGAATATAATGACCGTTGTTTTCTTTGGTTTCTTTGTGTACTGTGTAATTCAGTTTTTTGACACGACAGAAACAAATGAGCTTTTAAAATGGGGAATTGGTAGTCTTGTGTTTTTATTAGGCGTGAGCATGCTTAAGGTTTTTGCTTGGATGCAAATGGACAAGAATGCTGTATTGAGAGAAATAAAGCGCTTAGAATTACAAGTGTCTTCATTGTCTGGAAAATTGTCACAATAAGATTTTAAGAAGCAACTAATATTCATTAATTTGCAAACCTTAGGGATGATTTCTTTCCCACGCTGCTTTTTCAGTCTCTCTGAAAGAATAAAGGTAGATAAGGAATGGTTATTTTATTAATTAAAAACAAAATTAAAATGGCTGTTTTAGACCAATTAACGTCGCAGGAAGCGATCGATTTAGAAAACAAGTATGGTGCACACAATTACCATCCACTACCTGTAGTATTAAATAGAGGAGAAGGTGTGTATGTTTGGGATGTAGAAGGTAAAAAATATTACGATTTCCTATCTGCTTACTCTGCTGTAAATCAAGGGCATTGTCACCCGAAAATTGTAGATGCAATGACAAAACAAGCTCAAACGTTGAGCTTGACATCTAGAGCATTTTATAATGATGTACTAGGTAAATATGAAAAGTTTGCCTCTGAGTATTTTAACTTTGATAAGTTATTACCAATGAATACAGGTGCCGAAGCGGTAGAAACTGCTTTGAAAATTTGTAGAAAATGGGCATATGAAGTCAAAGGTATTGCTGAAAACAAAGCTGAAATCATTGTCTGTGAGAATAATTTTCATGGAAGAACAACAACGATTATTTCATTTAGTAATGATCCTGTTGCTAGAAAGAATTTTGGACCTTATACAGACGGGTTTATAAAAATTGAATACGATAATCTTCAAGCATTGGAAAGTGCTTTAGAAAACAATAAGAATGTTGCTGGATTCCTAGTTGAACCCATTCAAGGCGAAGCAGGTGTTTATGTACCAACTGATGGTTATTTATCTCAAGCTAAAGCGCTATGTGAGAAGCATAACGTATTATTTATTGCTGATGAAGTACAAACAGGAATTGCAAGAACAGGACAATTACTAGCTGTAAACCACGAAAATGTAAAACCTGATGTTTTGATACTTGGTAAAGCATTATCTGGTGGTGCTTATCCGGTTTCAGCAGTACTTGCTGATGATGCTATTATGAATGTCATCAAACCAGGAAACCATGGAAGTACATTTGGAGGAAATCCAATTGCCGCAGCTGTAGCAATTGCTGCACTTGAAGTGGTTCGTGACGAAGATTTAGCTAATAATGCAGAAACGTTAGGGCAACTATTTAGAAGCGAATTATCTAAATTTATTGAAACGAGCACTATAGCAAATCTTGTTAGAGGAAAAGGATTATTGAATGCTGTTGTCATTAATGATGATGAAGATAGTGATACTGCTTGGAATATATGTATGGCGCTTCGTGATAATGGATTATTAGCGAAACCAACCCATGGGAATATTATTCGTTTTGCACCGCCATTAGTTATTACTAAAGAACAATTACTAGATTGTGTATCTATAATAACTAAGACATTAAAAGAATTTGAGGTTTAATATCGATTAACTTTGGGATATGAAAAAAGCGCTTTTAAATTATTAAAAGCGCTTTTTTGTATATTATAATTAAGGTTTATTGACCTTGAGCTTTTACAGCTTCTTCATAACTTTTCATGAATGTATCCGTAAGTTCATCCCAACCAATTGTGTAGATTCTATAAACAGTTAACAATAGGTATAATACATTTATTATTAAGACGACCATTGCAACAATTTTAGCTGTATTCATAGCCTTTACAGATGATTGATCATAATCCTGAGGACTCGCTGCAGCTTGTTTAAGTTTGCTTTGTGCAATAAAATAAGCTATCCCAGCAAAAATAAAACCAATACCACCAATACAGCAGCATAAAAAGCCGACAACAGCTAATACATATACAATTGCAGGATTAAGTTTTTGTTGTTCCATAATAAGTTAAATTTGATTAATTAGTTTTAAAATAAAATTTCCTAAAATAAGAATGATATTAATTATCGCTAAAGTAACAATAATTTTATTAGAATTTTTAAAGTTTTTGAAAGCATTTAATATTACGAAGCCAAAAAAAGCTATTAGAGTAAAAATAGCTGGATACATATAGAAAGCGCCAATTAAGTCACCTTGTAATATCAAAGCAAATGAGCGTTGAATACCACATCCCATGCAGTCAAAACCCAATAATTTTTTATTTAAACATGGTAACATGTAGTCTTCTGGAGACATCATAATTGATACTATTTGTCGAACAAAAGTAATAAAATTGAAACAATCAGAGATCTAGTTTTTAATAACAATCTTTTTAGAAATTGCTTGATTATTATCAACTGTGATAGTTACAATATATACACCATCACTAAAAGATTTTGTTGAAAAGCGATAATCACTTTGATTACCAATGTTTCGGGAATTTATAAGACGTTTTCCTGTCACATCAATTAATGATACCGTTTTAATATTTAAGTCATTAGGATTTAATAAAACTAATTCAGAATTTTTAATGTTTTGATAGATATCAAAATCATGATCAGTAATCTCTTGAGTGCTTAAAGTTTCTGCTAGAAATGTGACTTCAAAACGATTAATGTAATCTCCAGCAGCTAAATTAATGCTATAGTTTTGTTGTCTTAAATTTACATATAAATCGGTTTCTATATCATGCAAAAATATAGCTTGAGAGGTGTCAAAATTTTGGATGTCAAAAATACTAAAATCTAAAGATTGCTGCACCTCAAGTTTAATAACTAAAGGGATTCTCTTTTGAACATCAAAATCATGAGCTTGTATGGCATAAGGCACATCATTTAAAATCCAAGAAATATCATTTGGCGAGTCACTTGCAGCTTTAGCTTCTAAGCCATAATCAAATTCATCTGTAGCAGTATTATGAAAATTTTGAACTAATTGTCTCGTAAAATTATTATTAAAAATAACATTCAATCTAAAGCGTTTAAAGTCACTTGGTAAAATGTTTAACCCTAATTCATTGTATTGAGTATTGTTATCTGAAACACCATTAGTATTAGCTTCAGACGTTCTAAAGAAAGAACTATTTCCTCCAGATTCTTTTTCAAAAATACGATGTGCATTTTTTACATATACTTGAGATCCTCCAGGTGTAGAGGTAGCACCTTCTACCATAAAACCTTGTCCAATTGGAATATAACGCTTTGCTATTTTACTCCCTGTAGATCCTGGCGGAGGTAATGGTATAGCATTACCAAAGTCATCATAAGCAAAAAATGTTGCTGGAACAAATGTTTCAATACCTCCAGCCGAAATAGTGTATGTCGCATAACCGCCAATATAATTGGCTGTGTAATGATTTGTAGGTTGTTGTTCCCAGTAATATAATGCACCTGTCGTTACTGGTGCTAATACACCATCAGTATCAATATTTGTGTTTTGTGTGTCATGAATAAATGATAATGCATCTATTGCAGAAGGGTATGGGTTGCCAATAAGTGTAAACTGATCTGCAGCTATATTATTTGAAATAGTTCCGTTGTTTGGCTTTCCTCTAAAATCATATAATTGTCCGCCAGTTTCTATACCTTTCATGGTATAGCCTAAGCCAGGTTGAATAGGAGAGTTTTCATCTAAGACAACCCATTCAGAATAGTCATCAGATGTCACATAAGAATATAACCAACGATTTGATATCGCTAAAGGTGATGCTGTCCCATTATATGCAGATATAAAATTGGCATCTGCACTAGAAATTAATCCTGTTGGATCGGCTGCTGTGACAATATTAGTTGCCTCATCAATTAAATCTACTCTTGCATTTTCATTACCGAACACCGCAGAGTTATTGCCTACAGGCGAACACCAATAATTATATGCAAAGTTATTAGCCGTCCCTGTTTGGTAAACACTTAATTCTCCAATTCCAGTATTACCAGTTCCGCCAGTACCTTGTATTAATTGCGCTTCATTTCTAAGGTAAATTTTAGAATCTGCCTCTTGTAAATTGACATTATCATTAACAAAAACAACCTCGTCTGAAATAAAAAGGTAAGCACCATTTCTTACTGTAAGTTGTGCAGAGACACTATATGAGGTTAGCACTATGAGGGATATAAGTATACGATTCATTATCTAGAATAATAAGTTATAATAAGTAAATGTGTGGGGATATTCAAATATATATAAAAAAACAAGTTTGATTACTGAATTAAAATTTTAAAACTGTAATTTCGTTTAATTACATAGATTCATCGATAATCAACATTTTATGTCTAGAACAGTAAGTTATATATTAATCGTAATTGGCGCAATTATAGCTATTTACGCACAAGCTCAAGAGCAACAAAACCAGTATATTTTGATAGGAGGAATCGTGGTTTTAATGCTTGGAATTTATAGTATTTCGCGGAACATTCCGAGTAAAAATGATAGTGATGAAAATGATAATCAAAACAACGAATAATGCATCTTAAAGTTGGTGATTTTATATCTGTTTTAGATGAGGATATCAATGGTGTAATTACTCGTATTTCTGGTGCAACTCTAATTATTGAAACTGATGATGGTTTTGATATGGAGTTTTTAGTTTCCGAAGTTATAAAAAATAAAACCTTGTCGTCTCAATTGTTTCCTAATACAGATATCGATGCTGTTATAGATGAAAAAGAGCAATCACCTAAGCGTAAATCTATTAAAGTAAAGCCCAAAGACCGTAATCTTCCAGCGATGGAAGTGGATTTACATATCCATCAAATTACCACTTCAAATAAGTATATGAGTAATTTTGATATGTTAAATCTTCAGATGGATACCGCAAGGCATAAGTTAGAATTCGCAATTAAGAAACGCATTCAAAAAGTCGTATTCATCCATGGTGTTGGTGAAGGCGTTCTAAAAGCAGAATTAGAATATCTATTTGGGCGTTACGACAATGTGAAATATTATGCAGCCGATTATCAAAAATATGGTCTAGGTGCTACCGAAGTTTATATTTATCAAAACTCCTAATACTTAAACTTAAGCAGTTGTCTATTCTGTTGGATTGTAGTTGTCTAAAACAAGAATGTAGGTTCCTAGAAATAAAGTTGTTGCATTTAATATGTCAATATTTAAATCTTCTAAAGTAACACTAACGGTTACGCTTCTTGAGTATTCATTATCTAAAGATTCACTTTGTGTAAATTCATCTGTAGCAGCGTTGTCTAAATATCTTGGGATATTGTTTGGCCCAGCTGAAGTGTCAAAATCATTTAAAGGCGAAACATTTCCATCTTCATCTTCATTTCGAGTTAATATACCATCAGCATCATCATCATTATCTAAGTAATCTGGTGTGGTGTCACCACCAGCTAAGTCTAAATCTGTATTTTGTGCATTTTGAAAACCTAAAAGCTCATCATAATTATGATTTTCAGCAGCTGTAAGAATATTATCATTATCATCGTCTTCATCTATATAATCTGGTAATCCATCGCCATCGGTATCTTGCGCATTTGAATACAATCCATTTTCATCGAGTGCACCACGACCTTCTATTTCTGAAGGAATTCCGTCATTATCATCATCTTCAAATGTAGATATGAATATCGCATCTGCACCTGAAGCAGCTTCATAATCATTAATAATTGAAGTTCCTGGCTCAGCAATAATTTGACATATCAAATCATTAGGATCACCAGTATAAGTTCTGTAATTAAATGCAATTGAACTTTCATTAATCGTTTGTATAAATGGCTCGCCTAAATTATCTATAGGATTAAAAATGGCTTTTGTATTTGTATTTACAGGAAATTTTAAGGTTAACGATTCATTAGGATCTGTTTTCGTATCATATAAAAGATAAGAATCACTATCATCATCACCACAGCGTTCTAATTCTTGGTCAAACACTAAATCGACTTCAAAAATATCACCATCATCACATGAAACAGCTAAAAGCGCTATTAAAAATACATATACTAATTGTCGCATTGTTATAGATTTTGAAACAAAAATAAAAGATTTGTCTGTTTAATATGTCGCATTAACAAAATATTTTGAAGTGAAGATGAATAGGTTTTATAAACTGTAATAAAGTTGCATCTTTGCATTTCAATTATGATGCATATGAAGACTGTTTATTTTGATAATGCTGCAACGACAAAAATACGTGATGAAGTTATAGATCGTATGAGTGAAGTTATGAAGTCTAATTTTGGAAATGCCTCATCTACACATAGTTACGGAAGGCAGTCTAAGTCGTTAATTGAGTCGTCTAGAAAACGAATTGCTTCACATTTTAATGTGTCTGCTGCCGAAATCGTTTTTACTTCTGGAGGAACTGAAGCCGATAATTTAGTGCTTAGAAGTGCGGTTAGAGATTTAGGTGTTAAAGAAATTATTACTTCAAGAATTGAGCATCATGCTATCTTGCATACGATAGATCAATTAGAAAAAGAATATGGTATTAATATTAAGTATCTCGATTTAGATGAAATGGGAAATGTTGATATGACACAATTAGAAGCTCTGCTTCAGTCTAATTCAAAACAGTTAGTGTCGTTAATGCATATTAATAATGAGATTGGTAATAAGCTTGATTTAAAGTGTGTTGCTGAGCTTTGTAAAGCTAACAATACACTTTTTCATAGTGATACAGTACAATCTGTTGGGCATTACAAGCTAGATTTGCAGAGTATACCAATTGATTATTTGGCAGCTAGTGCTCATAAATTCCATGGACCTAAAGGTGTTGGTTTCGTTTTTCTTAGAAAGAATAGTGGATTACGAGCACTAATATTTGGAGGTGAGCAGGAACGTGGTTTGCGTGCTGGAACTGAGTCTATTCACAATATTGTTGGAATGGATGAAGCCTTAAGTATATCGTATGAAAACCTTGAAACTGAAAGTAGCTACATTAAAGACCTAAAATCTTATTTTATCAATCAATTAAAAGCAACATTTAACAATGTTAACTTTAATGGACAATCTGGTGATCTTGACAAAAGTACATACACGCTTATTAATGTCTGTTTACCAATTGCTCCAGAAAAGGCTGGATTACTACAATTTCAATTAGATTTAAAAGGAATCGCTTGTTCAAAAGGTAGTGCTTGTCAGAGTGGGAGTTCGCAAAATTCACATGTACTTACTGAGATTCTTAGTGACGAACATTTACAAAGGCCCTCAATGCGTTTTTCGTTTAGTCGCTATAATACTAAAGAAGAGGTTGATTATGTTATAGAGGTTTTAAAAGAGTTTGTTTAAGGTTAATCCTCTTTTTTTATAATTTTGGAACAACGCTTAGATAATTTGTAGGTTTTGCCATCAAAGTCAAATAAACAACTACATGATAGTCTTATTAGTTCGCCATCTGAATTGAGTTGGGAGTCATTGCTATTGTCATGCCAATAGTTATTAGAGGCTTCATTAGAGCAAAAACAATCCTCGGTTAAGTCATCAGTATCATAAAATACAGAAAGGGATTTAGTGCCTTCATCAAAGTATATTTTTTGGTCATAGTCTCTTGATTCTAGTGAATATTCGAAATCTAAAACGAAGTTATCTTTTTCAAAATGAACCAAAGTTATATATTCAATATAACATGAACCACAAGCTTTAAAGTTTCCGAAGAGCAAATAACGTGTTTTGTTAAATGAATTAAAAGATTTTATCTCATGATATCCATTTGCCTCAAAAACTGTTGGTTTGTCACTTTGATTTAAATGCCAATCATCATTAACTGGGTATTCTGTAAATCGATTTTTATCTAAATAGTACATCCAAGATAAGTGACTTCTATATGAACCACCAGTTTTTTCATCAATAGAGAAACTATAAAGCTTATTGTCATTAGATTTTATAACACTTAAATTATCTTTAAAAGCTGAAGCTACATCAATGCTATTCGCTTTTTTGTGCTTTAATACCTGTCTAAGTAAATCATCAATTTTACTTTGTATAATACCTATAGCTTCATAGTTATCAAGAGAGTCTATCTGCTCTAAAGGTGCTTCAAATTCTTTAATTAAATCTTCTCGCGTCACTTTTAAGGAATCGATTGTGTAATACGATTGCCCATGAGATTGCAATGTCTCGTAAATCTCTAAATAGGTATTGAGATTGTTTACGGTTTTTTTGATAGATTTTTTCTGACTGTATGCAGAAGTAAAGCAGATCAAAAAGAGGATAATATTTAAAGTTTTGTTCACTTAAAAACGTGTAGATAATCTTACATTAAACACACGAGGAGTTAAAAAGTTAGGAATAGCGAATTGACGTTTGCTATACACATCACGAACCCAAGTATTGGTGATGGTATTTTGAGCGTTAAACATATTAAAAATCTCAACACCAATTGAGAGTTCTTTAAATTTTTGTTTCCAGTTAGACGTGTATGTTTTATTAGGATCTACTAAAACATATGAGATTCCTAAATCGGCACGTTTATAATCACGAAGTCGCGTTTGAAAGTTGTATGGATCTGCATAACTAGGAGAGCCACCGGGAACACCAGTATTATAAACTAAATTTAAGTACATTTTTAAATCAGGAATATTTGGCACATAATCCTGAAACAGGATTCCAAATTTTAAACGTTGATCTGTAGGTCGAGCAATAAAACCTCTATCATC
This sequence comes from Flavobacteriales bacterium 33_180_T64, assembly GCA_002162685.1. GTDB lineage: Bacteria > Bacteroidota > Bacteroidia > Flavobacteriales > Flavobacteriaceae > Psychroserpens. The sequence continues at coordinate 37,139 of MAAQ01000019.1, read as the reverse complement.
AATGTTTTCTTCGGTTTTTAAATAGCCAAAACTAAACCAGCTTTCGGTACCAGGAACAAACTCACCATTGAGTCGTAAATCTAATCCGTAAGCATAAGCTGTTGCATTATTTTTGGCTCTGTAACGTATTCTGACATTTTCTAGAGTATAGGGATTTACGTCGCTTAAATTTTTATAATAAGCTTCGGAAACAAGTTTAAATGGACGATCCCATAATTTGAAACTATATTCATTTCCTAAAACAATATGAAACGATTTTTGTGCTTTAACATCAGGCTGAACAGTTCCTGAAGAGTCACGTAACTCACGATAAAAAGGCGGTTGGTAGTAAACACCTCCAGCAATGCGAAACAGCATGTCTTTTTCCCAGTCTGGTTTTATAGCAAACTGTGCTCTAGGACTAAATACAGTTTGAGTAGAAGAGGTAACACCATTTTGATTAGGAACCTCACTGTTAACTGTCCAATTATGTACCCTAACACCAGCATTATAAAACACTTCATTACTTCCTAGCATAGTACGTTTACTCCATTGCGCATAGGCTTGTAGCCTATCAATTGTTACAGCATTGGTTGCTCTTACATTTTGAAACGCAACTAAAGGGCCTTCAAAAGGTTCGTATGGTTGATTGTTTGGAATATCAAATATTGGTGGTCTTACCGAAAATCCTGCGCTATCAATAACCTCCCATTCTACTTGGCGGTCTCTAATATCCTCATGTGTATATTTTACAGACCATTCTAATGTACTCTCGTCACCAAGTTTATAATCTCCTTTATGTTCAATATTAAAGATAACAGCATCCAAATCATTTCTTGCATGTGTAAGTTGTGATCCAATACCTTCTGAAAACTCAACTTCACCTAAGTTTTCGTCACCAATATTACTATTAACTTCACCAAGTCTGTATTGTGCTAAAATATCGAAATATTCTTCTTCTGTGGTATGATATGCAGAAGCAATAAGTTTTAATGTTATATCGTCATTTACAAAATAATTAGCCTTAAAAGCTCCAAACGAGGTTAAATACTGATCTTTCTCTTGACCGTCATAAAACACTAATAATGCAATAGGTTCATCTAATGTACCAAAGTTTGTTTGCCTATTTTTTGGTCTGAAGGTATATTTATTTAGTGAAATATTTCCGAGGAAATTTAAATGAAATTTATTACTAAATTTATACGTTAAGTAAGTTTGGGCATCTGCGAAAACAGGTTTAACATTGGTTTCGGTTTCTAATGAGTTTATAAGCAAACTATTGTCTCTGTATCGTAATCCTACAATACCTGAAAACTTAGAATCTTTACTTACAGTTTCAGCTGCTACAGAACCTCCTAAAAGACTCGCTTCGGCACGAATACCAAAACGAACAGGGTTTCGGTATGTAATATCTAAAACTGAAGACAGTTTATCACCATACTTTGCTTGAAATCCACCAGCAGAGAAATCTACATTTTGAACTAAATCGGTATTAACAAAACTAAGACCTTCTTGTTGCCCAGAGCGAATTAAAAACGGACGGTATATTTCAATTTCATTAACATAAACTAGATTCTCATCAAAGTTTCCTCCGCGAACAGAGTATTGTGTACTTAATTCATTTGAAATATTAACACCAGGAAGTGTTTTTAAAATATTTTCAACACCTGGTTGCGCGCCTTTAATTGTTCGTAAAACTTCAGGAGCAATTGTAGTTACACCATCAACAGATTGTCTAGTACTGCTGCTAATAACAACTGTCGCAATTTGTTCTACTTCAACACTCATTACTGGATTAAACTGTAAATCTTGTCCATTTTTTAAATTAAAGATAGCTTCTACACGCTTATGGCCTAAATGAGTAAAAATGAGTGTCACATCTCTATTTGCAGGAATTTTGAGTTCATAAAATCCATTTATATTAGATGTTGTGCCATTATCTGAACCGGCAATTTTTATATTTACGTCTTGTATTGGTAAATTAGAATCATCTAAAATAACGCCTTTAATGGTTGCCGTTTGTGATATTCCGAAGAAAGAAAAGCCAATTAAGGCAATAAGTAATGTGATGTTTAGCTTCAAAAGATTGTTTTTTATTTTCTAAAAAATGTTGCTTCAAATGTAGCATTATTTCCTACATTATCTGTAACAATTATTTTGAGTTTGTTTTCTGTCTCTGTGTTTACGCTATCCTCAAAGTTATAAGTAAGTGTATCTTTTTTGTAATCGTACTCCATTAACACCCATTTTCCATTAATAGTTGCTCTGTAATTACTAATACCAGAAAGCGCATCATCAATTTTTATTTTTAAGTAATTGAGCTTACTAAGCCACTTCCCGTCTTGAAAATTCAAAGGCGTTATTGTTGGATTTATAGTATCCCTAGCTAAAGTAAAAGTGCCTAATGATTTCGTTCTAGCCGATAGTATATTACCTAAGCGTTTTGTGTTTATATAACCAGGTCTTTGATAATAACCGTATAATTTTGCTATAAATAATTGTTTTTTGTCTGCCTCACTAAAGCTACTGATATCATATTTTATAGTGAAACTTTTCATCAATGGTATAATATCCTTGTGTAATTTAAGGGTATCATTGCTTGCACTGAAGTCTATATGGAAATCTTCATAAAATGTTTGATTAGGGAAATATACTGAGATGTTATCTTTCTCTAATTCATTCACTTGATTAGCATAAATATACCTATTGGGTTTGATTTCATGAGTTTCAAGTTTTTCTTTTGTAGGTTTTCCATTAATAGGAATAGATAACCATGATTCATTGCCTTTAAAGTCTGATAACCGAACTTTATAAACTGTATTTGTACTGTCTTCAACTTTTATGTATCCATTAGACTCTACATCTTTAAGCATGCTTAACGTGTTACCAGATTGCACGAACAACTTTTGAATTCGAGATTTTTGCTCTTTATAGATTTCAAAATCAATAAATCTATTGATGTGTTTTGATTCATCAAAACTGAACCGTTTAAAATCCATTTCAAAACTTTTATTTCCATTGTAAAAGGTTTGAATATTACTTAATCCGTTTTTGTTATTCGCTAAATCTTGCTGATCATAGCTTACAACACCAAAACCAATGTCGCCTAGAGCAGAGATTGGTTCCGTACTATAGTCTCCATTTTTATGTGGAATTAATCTTAATTCCTTTCTGTTTTTGACATTGTCTACATGTGATTTTCTGTCTTTAGGATATGCATAAACAGCAGAAATAACAGGTTGTTTAGCGTCTTTAATGTTTAAACCAAAAAGCATTGGGTTAATTGGACGTTCTTCGTTATCTCTAATTTCGAAATGTAAATGAGGTCCGCCAGAACTTCCTGAATTCCCAGAGAATGCAACTATCTCATCAGGAATGATTGGCAATTCGTTTGGTGTTGGAAATACTTCGACTTCATAACTTTCGTTCTCGTACTGACATGTTTTAATGTACTTTTCTATTCTAGGAGAGAATTTACTTAAATGCGCATAAACACTAACGTATCCATTAGGATGTGTAATATAAAGCGCTTTTCCGTAGCCAAAATGAGAAATCTTAATTCTACTCACATAACCTTCGGCAACAGAAATTACATTTAATCCAGTTCGTTGTTGGGTTTTAATATCTAAACCAGAATGAAAATGATTTGAGCGCAATTCGGCAAACGTTCCTGATAAGACTAATGTTACATCTAGCGGACTCCTAAAATAATCTTGTGGATAAGGTGATTGTGAAAAACATAATTGAGTAATAAATAAAACTATAAAAAGGGACTTGATGTTCATTGTAATTGCGCTAAACTGTTATAACGTAAAAATATTGATTTTTATTTAATATAGAAAATATACTATATATTTTTTATTTCTGAATAAAGGTGAAATATCAGAAAAAAAGTAGAAATAATAAACAAAAACGTATTAAAATAAGTAAAAATGAAATTTATAAAATGTTAACTGTAAGGCATTATAGCTAAAGAAGTGTTATTTATTTGAAAATTAATAGTAAAACAATTGTGAATTTTGACTTAGTGTGTTAACTTTGTTACATCAGTATTGAATTTTGTAAATGAGTAAAATTGAAGATGTTGTAGATTCTCTAGAGAATAAAATAAGCAAGGTTTTGCACAAATTAGAGGTGTTAAAACAAACAAATGCTAAAATTTCTGAAGAATTAGCAATACATCAACAGAAAAGTATTCAGCAGCAAGAAGAATTAAGTTCTTGGATTGAAAAATACGAATCACTCAAAATGGCCAATTCATTACTGGGCAGTGACGATAATAACAGAGAAACTAAGCTCAAAATAAACACATTAATTAGAGATATTGATTATTGTATTACGCAATTGTCTGAATAATGTTAATTAAATTTAATGGCAGAACAGCTTAAAATAAAGCTATCTATAGCTAATAGAGTATATCCTTTAACAATTGCACCAAGCCAAGAAGAAGGATTGCGTAAAGCAGCTAAAAATATTGAAGCCATGATAAGTCAATTTGAGCAAAACTATTCTGTGAGAGATAAACAAGATGTTTTAGCGATGTGTGCTTTACAGTTTGCGTCTCAAGTAGAACAGAAAACAATAGATACAGCCAATGTTAGTGAAGAAGTAGAAGATAAGCTTAATGCTTTAAACCAATTACTTCATGAACATTTAAGTGCATAACGTTCTTTTAAATAAACAATAGGTTACTGCCTACATTAGTTATTTTTTTTTGATAAACTCAACATTATTTCTTTAAAAAGGGTGAGTTTAAGTTGTAAAACCGTGCTACTATCATTGATGTATTTCAATATTTAGGTAGATTTTTGATCAGCTTGTTAGCCCTAAACTTGTTTTTAAGGAGTTTATACAAAATCCAAAACTGATGTAGGCTTTTTTTATATATAAACACTAACTAAAGATGGATACGAACACAATTTTAATGATTGTTGGAGGAGTGGTACTTGGTATTGTACTCGGATATATTATTGCAAAAGCATTAGAGAAAAATAATGCTTCAAAACTTATAAAATCGGCTAATAGCGATGCTAAATCAATATTAAAAAATGCTAAAAGCGAAGGAGAATCAATCAAAAAAGATAAGATTCTTCAAGCTAAAGAAAAATTCATTGAGCTTAAATCAGAACATGAAAAAGTCATTTTATCACGTGATAAGAAAATGGCCGAAGCTGAAAAGCGAACACGAGATAAAGAATCACAAATATCTAATGAGCTTGCTAAGAATAGAAAAGCAAATCAATCTCTAGAGGATAAAATTAAAGATTATGATTTTCGTGTTGAATTTCTTGACAAGAAGAAAGATGAGCTTGATAAGGCTCATAAGAGTCAGATAAAACAGCTGGAAGTTATTTCTGGATTATCTGCTGAAGATGCTAAAGAACAGTTGGTGCAATCGCTTAAGGAAGAAGCCAAAACTGATGCAATGAGTTATGTTCAAGACACTTTGGAAGAGGCTAAATTAACAGCACAACAGGAAGCAAAAAAAGTAATTATTAGTACAATACAACGTATTGGTACAGAAGAGGCTATTGATAATTGTGTCTCTGTTTTTAATATCGAATCTGATGATGTTAAAGGACGTATTATTGGTCGAGAAGGTCGAAATATTAGAGCTATTGAAGCTGCAACTGGTGTCGAAATTATTGTAGATGATACGCCAGAAGCTATTATCTTATCTTGCTTTGATTCTGTACGACGTGAAATAGCACGTTTATCACTTCACAAATTAGTTACCGATGGAAGAATACATCCAGCTAGAATTGAAGAAATTGTTAGAAAAACACAAAAACAAATTGAACAAGAAATTATTGAAGTTGGTAAGCGTACAGTTATCGATTTAGGAATTCATGGATTACATCCAGAGTTGATTAAATTAGTAGGACGTATGAAATACCGTTCATCTTATGGTCAAAATTTATTACAGCATTCACGCGAAGTAGCAAAACTTTGTGGTGTTATGGCTGCAGAATTAGGTTTAAATCCAAAATTAGCTAAACGTGCTGGACTTTTACATGATATCGGTAAAGTACCATCTTCTGAAGCAGATATGGAAACACCACATGCTATATTAGGTATGCAATGGGCAGAGAAACATGGTGAAAAACCTGAAGTTTGTAATGCTATTGGTGCTCACCATGATGAAATAGAGATGACAACATTATTGTCTCCAATTATACAAGTATGTGATGCTATTTCTGGAGCAAGACCAGGAGCAAGACGACAAGTATTAGATTCTTATATCCAACGACTTAAAGATTTAGAAGATGTTGCTTTTGGTTTTAGTGGTGTAAATAAAGCTTATGCTATTCAAGCCGGACGTGAATTACGTGTTATGGTTGAAAGTGAAAGAGTATCAGATGAACAAGCTGCTAATTTATCGTTTGAGATTTCTCAAAAAATACAAACTGATATGACGTATCCAGGACAAGTTAAAGTGACTGTGATAAGAGAAACTAGAGCCGTTAATATTGCTAAGTAGTTTAAAAAATATATAAAATGAAAAAGCACTCTTTTTAGAGTGCTTTTTGTTTTTTAAATGTCAATATAAATGAAGAGCCTTCATTAAGTTTACTGTCTACACTTATTGTTCCTCCTAATGCTTCAATTTGAGTTTTGGTGATATATAGACCTACACCTCTTGAATCTTCTCTATTTGTACCATGAAATGTTTGATACATTTCAAATAATTGACTTTTAAACTTTTCAGTGTCAATTCCAATGCCATTATCAGAAACTAAAATTTTAAACGCATCTTTTGTATGTACAGATTGTAGTATGACTTTAGATTTACGTTCTGATGAACTGTACTTTATTCCATTTGATATTAAATTATAAAGTACACTTTCTAAATAAGAGCCATTTGAAATCAAAAAATCATCTTTGCGTAGGGAGTTGTATATAGTGATCTCCTTTTTAGCACTTTCCATTTTTAGGCTTTCAATAATTTTTTCGGCACATGTATATACGTTAATTCTTTCGTTAAGCGCATTAGTATCAGATTTCGATTTAATATTAATGATATCATCTAAGTCTACAATAGTATTGGTTAATGCCTTTGAAATGGTTTTTAAATGCCCAATGAGCTCTTCTTTTTCATTTTCAGAATTTGTTTCATCATAAAACTCTAAAATATTTTTAAAATTACCAATGTGTGTTTTCAGATTATGAGAAACAATATGTGTAAAATTGTGAAGTCGTTTATTTTGACTTGTAATAAGTTGTAGATATTTTTCTGATTGCTCATCTTTTCTTTTTCGATAAGTAATATCTGTATGTGTCCCAATAATACGAGTGGGTTTTCCTTTTTTATCTCTTTTTACAACTTTTCCTTTATCAAGAATCCACTTATAGGTACCGTCTTTGCATAGTACTCTATGCTCATTTATGTAAACATCCAATTCGCCATTAAGATGTAAATTAAAATCTTTAAAATAAGACTCTAAATCTTCTGGGTGAACTCTACTATTCCATTCCATTACAGAATTGGTAAATTCATGGTCTTTATATCCTAAAATTTGTTTTGATTGTTTTGAATAAAAAACTTCATCAGAAATAGAATTCCAATCCCAAACACCAATATTTGAGTTTTCTAAAGCAATTTTCCATTTTAACTCTTCAAATGATTGATTATCTTCAACTTTATTGTAAGTAGCTGATTTATTGCTGTTTGGTTTTTTCCAGAGGATTTTCATAGAGGCATTTTTTTATAAGACCCTTTTCGAAAAAGATTGTCACTATAATCTTATAAATTTTCAATTATTTTCTAGGATGAAAACTCATTAGTACATCCTTTAAATGAGAACGGTCTACATGCATATATATTTCTGTAGTAGTAATACTTTCATGACCAAGCATTAATTGAATAGCTCTTAAATCTGCTCCATTTTCAAGGAGATGTGTTGCAAATGAATGTCTAAAAGTATGTGGAGAAATTACTTTATTTAAATTGATAGCTTTAGCGAGGTCTTTAATAATAGTAAAAATCATAGCGCGTGTTAACTGTTTGCCTCTGTTATTTAGAAATAAAGTGTCTTTGTATTCTGGATTTATATTTATATGAAGCCTTATGTCTTTCCATATATGAATATATTTTTGTGTATTTGGTCCAATAGGAACAAATCGTTGTTTGTCGCCTTTGCCTGTAACTTTAATAAAGCCTTCATCAAAAAACAAATCAGAAATCTTAAGATTAATAAGTTCGCTAACTCTAAGTCCGCAGCTATATAAAGTTTCCAGAATAGCTCTATTTCGCTCCCCAATTCTAACGCCATTAAATTCTCTTGTTAAGTCTATGGCATTTATAAGCGCATCAATTTCATCTATGGCAAGCACATCGGGTAACTTTCTTCCAATTTTAGGAGATTCAATATGATCTAACGGATTAGTTTTTCTATAGTCTTCAAAAACCAAATAACTGAAAAAGCTTCTCAAACCAGAAGTTAATCGCGATTGCGATCTAGAATTTAAATCTTTCGAAGCATTATATATAAACGATTGTATGATTTCGTAATCAATATGAATTGGAGATATTTTTATTTTATTGTGATGTAAGTATGTTATTAATTTCTTGACATCCAGTTCATAATTAATTATTGAATTTTCAGACAAACCTCTTTCTATTTTTAAAAAGTATTTGTAATCATTTATCGCATCTTGCCATTTCATAGACTTGGTGTTATAGTCAGTTTTTTATAAAATCGGTATAAAAATACAGTAAAAAGATGATCTAAAGGTGTTATTTGCATATGTCATGTTTTCTATACAATTGTTTCTTTAAAAATTAATTAACTTTTTGATTTTATTAGCTTTTGTTTATATAATTGTTAATAAGAAGCGAGAGTGTGTACGTTATCTGAAAAAAAAATATTTAGATTGTAATAATCAATTTTAAAACTTTTATTATGAAAAAACTAATATTATTGGCTGCTATTGCAGTTTTTGGGTTAACAAATGTATCTGCTCAAAATTTTAGTGCAGGTGTAAATGTAGGTCTTCCAATTGGTGATGCAGGTGATTTGTACTCTTTTAATGTTGGATTAGATGTAAATGCTTTATGGGAAGTATCTGATGATTTTCAAGCAGGTATAGCCTCTGGTTATAGCCATTTATTTGGTGATGAAATTAATGGCTTTGATGTCGATGATTTTCAGTATGTCCCTTTAGCTGGAGCTGTACGATTTAATATATCTGATGTTTTTCAAATAGGTACAGATGTTGGCTATGCTATAGCTGTAAGTGATGGTGATGGCGGTTTTTATTATCGTCCAATGATTGGATATGATGTTGCTGAAAACACACAAATTAATGTTTCTTTAAGAAGTATTAGTGAAGAAGAAGAAGGTAGCTTATTTAGTGTTACTGTAGGTGTAGATATCGGATTCTAACCCAATTATATTATAGAAAAAAGGAAGTCTTACGGATTTCCTTTTTTTTGATTAAATTTCGCTGAAAAGCATAATTTAATCGATAAAACGCATAAAATTATATGTTTTTTCTCTTGTGAGATATAAAATTTACGTCTATGTTTGCCGACCAATAAATTCAAATTATTATTCAAATCAAATTATTATTATGAGAAAATTATTACTTATGGCTGCTGTAGCAGTATTCGGATTATCAAATGTAAATGCGCAAGATGAAAACACAACTGGAGGTTTCGCTGAAGGAGATGTTTTTGCAACAGGATCTATTTCTTTTGGTTCTGAAACTTTTGCAGATGAAAAACTTAATCAATTTACATTTAATCCTTCTGTTGGATATTTTGTTTCTGAAAATATTGCAGTTGGTGTTTCTTTAGGGTACATGTCTTCAAAAAGTGAAGATGGAGTAAGTGACGATATTAAAGTTAGCGCTTTAACTGCTGGAGCTTTCGGACAATATTACTTTACTCCTGGAGAGCAATTTTCATTTTTAGTACAATTAACTGCAGCTTATACAAGTGGAAAAACTGAAGTTGGTGATGCTGAAGCTAAGAACAACGGTTTTATTGCAGGTTTTGCTCCTGGAATTAGCTATTTTGTTTCAGATTGTTTAGCACTTCAAGCTAATATTGGTGTATTAAGCTACCAAACGACTAAGCCTGATTTTGATGGTGCTGAGTCAACAGATAACTTTAATATTGGTTTAAACTTAACTGATATTAACTTTGGAATTACTTACAAGTTCAACTAAGAACAATTAGAATAGTGTTAAAAACCGAAGCCTTGTGCTTCGGTTTTTTTATGCCTAAATTTTAATACCTTTAACCTATGAAAAAATTCATCATAATTAATGGCCCTAACATTAATTTGTTAGGGAAGCGAGAGACAAACATCTATGGAGACTTGTCTTTTTCAGATTTTTTTGAAAATACAATTGCTAAGTATCCAGGTATAGTATTAGAGCATTTTCAATCTAATATTGAAGGAGAGCTTATAGATAAAATACAAGACGTTGGTTATAGTTACGATGGTATTATTTTAAATGCGGCGGCTTATACGCATACTTCTATTGGAATTGGTGATGCCGTAAAAGCAATAGAAACACCAGTTATAGAAGTTCATATTTCTAATACTTTTTCTAGAGAAGAATTTAGACATAAATCTTATATTTCTTCAAATGCGAAAGGTGTTATTTTAGGTTTTGGACTACAGAGCTACGAATTGGCTATTCTGAGTTTTATATAGAATAAAACTGAGAGTGTTTTAAGTAATTGAATATTTAAAATTTAATAATAAAAAAATCCACTACCTATAAGATAATGGATTTTTTGTTTTGTAGCATCTAGCTATAAATGTATCACTTCATCATAAGCATCTGCAACAGCTTCCATAACGGCTTCACTCATTGTTGGATGTGGATGAATTGCTTTTAAAACTTCATGTCCTGTAGTTTCTAATTTTCTACCAAGAACTGCTTCTGCTATCATATCTGTAACACCAGCTCCAATCATATGGCAGCCTAACCATTCTCCATATTTAGCATCAAAAATTACTTTTACAAATCCATCTTTAGTTCCACTAGCACTCGCTTTTCCAGAAGCAGAAAAGGGGAACTTTCCAACTTTAATAGCGATACCTTGATCTTTAGCTTGCTTTTCTGTTAATCCAACACTTGCAATTTCAGGAGAACAATATGTACAACCTGGTACATTTCCGTAGTCTAAAGCTTCAACATGCTGTCCTGCTATTTTTTCTACACATAATATCCCTTCAGCAGACGCAACGTGAGCTAAGGCTTGGCCAGGAGTTATATCACCAATAGCATAATATCCAGGAATATTAGTTTGGTAATAATCATTAACTAAGATTTTATCTCTATCTACAGCGATTCCAACATTTTCTAATCCGATGTTTTCAATATTAGATTTAATTCCAACTGCAGATAACACTAAATCAGCTTCTAAAACTTCTTCTCCTTTTTTAGTTTTCACAGTAGCTTTTACACCTTTTCCAGAGGTGTCAACTTGAGTGACTTCTGCAGATGTCATAACTTTAATTCCACTTTTTTTGAAAGAACGTTCTAACTGCTTAGAAACATCTATATCTTCAACAGGAACAATATTTGGCAAGTATTCTACTATAGTAACCTCTGTACCAATTGAGTTATAGAAATAAGCAAATTCAACTCCAATAGCTCCAGAGCCAACAACTATCATTTTCTTTGGTTGTTTCTCTAGAGTCATAGCTTGTCTATAGCCAATAACTTTTTCTCCATCTTGTGGTAAACTTGGTAACTCACGTGAGCGAGCTCCAGTTGCAATAATAATATGATCAGCACTGTATTCTTTTCCGTCTACTTCAACTTTTTTTCCAGTTTTTAATGTTCCAAAACCTTCAATAACGTCAATTTTATTCTTCTTCATTAAGAATTGCACACCTTTGCTCATTCCGTCAGCAACACCACGACTACGTTTTACAACGGCATCAAAATCATGCTCTGCACCTTTTACTTTAAGTCCGTAATCTTCAGCATGTTTTAAATATTCAAATACTTGAGCAGATTTAAGTAATGCTTTAGTTGGAATACAACCCCAGTTTAGGCAAACACCACCTAAGTTTTCTTTTTCTATAACAGCAGTTTTAAAACCTAATTGTGAAGCTCTAATTGCTGTTACGTAGCCTCCAGGACCACTACCAAGTACTATAATATCGTATTTACTCATGAGTCTATTTTTGTCAAATTTTTAAGGTTACGAAGTTACAAAACCTAATTGTAATATTAAAGGTCATCGGTAAAATGTCTGCGACCTTTTTCTTTATCAAATTTTTCTGTGTTGTAAGTGACTGATTCTCCTTTTGGAATTGATAGAGATTTCCATTTTTTTCCTTTTGAAAGTTTACCTAAAAACACCAATTGTCCAATATGATAGGCGTAATGTGCTAATTGTCTATTTATTGCTTCAGTAACTGTGTGTCCTTGATTTCTTATATATATAATGCGTTCTAAATCAGCAGAATTCAGAGGTTTGATGGCATTTAATAAACAATCCCATCCTTTATTCCAATAAGCTAATAATGCTTCTCTATTCTGAAATGTATCTTCAAATTCACTATCGCGATGCCGCCATTTTTTTTCTCCGTCTTCGGTTAAAAAATTGGTCCATCTACTTAACATATTGCCTACAATATGCTTGACAATAATAGCAATAGAGTTTGAGTCTTCAACAAATTCATATTTGAGTTCATCAAATGTTAGCTGACTAATTGTTTTGTCACCAAGACTTTTATAGTATTCAAATTGCTTTAGGGTACTTGTTAAATATGAGATTTCCATTATGAATTAGTTTATTGTATAAAGTTAGTAATACAATAACTATTACATGCTAATAAACGATAGATAGATTTTATAGCGCTATGTACTTAATAGGCTTAATTCTCAGGAACAAATTTTAAAGCAACACCATTAATGCAATGACGTTTTCCTGTTGTTTGTCTTGGGCCGTCATTAAATACATGACCTAAATGACCACCGCAAGTAGCACAATGCTCTTCATCTCTACTGTATCCTAAATTTGTATCTGTACCATAGGCGACATTTCCTTCAATTTCTCTGTCAAAGCTTGGCCAGCCAGTCCCAGAATCAAACTTATGTTCGCTTTTAAATAGAGGTGTATCACATGCAGCACAATGATAAATACCTTTACTATATTCTTTGTTTAAAAAACTAGAGAAAGGACGCTCTGTACCTGCCTCTCTTAAGACATAATACTGTTCACTTGTCAAATCTGTTTTCCATTCAGCTTGAGTTTTAGTAACAGTAAATGAAGTTTTGTCTTTGGTCTCTTTTTTTTGAGCTGAAGAATTACAACTAAAAAATAAAGTTATTGTAAGTAATAATACTATTCTTTTCATATTATAAATGTAATTGTTTTATCTTTTTTTTCTGTCGAAATTCTATTGTATTACTTACTTCATATAAAGAAACAATGAGATCGTTTATTTTAAGAGAAAAAGGGGCATAACAAAAAGTTTAAATTAAATGTGACAAAATTGTAACAGATTGTGTCCAACTAAAGCGAATGATTTTGTAATTTTATATTACACAAAACTATTAACTATGAGTATGAAAAATAAAATAGTAGCCATTGGTGCTTTAGCATTATTTCTATCGTGTGCTACAAACCCTTTTACAGGAAAAAAAACGCTGGCTTTTGTGTCAAATAATCAATTATTCCCATCGGCTTTTGCACAGTATGATCAGTTTTTAACTGAAAACAAAGTTGTTACAGGAACTTCGGATGCTGAAATGATAAAACGTGTAGGTCAACGAATAGCTGTCGCCGCAGAACGTTGGTTAAATGCTAATGGTCATCAAGGTTATTTAGATGATTATAAGTGGGAATATAACCTAGTAAATGATAATACTGTAAATGCTTGGTGTATGCCAGGAGGTAAGATTGTATTCTATACTGGAATCTTGCCAATTGCACAAAATGAAACAGGAATTGCAGCAATTATGGGTCATGAAGTGGCTCATGCTTTAGCAAATCATGGTCAACAACGTATGAGTGCAGCTTATATTCAACAAGGATTAGCTGTTGCAGGAAATGTTGCCATAAAAGATGAACAAACCTTAAGTATCTTTAATCAGTCTTATGGTGTGGTTTCAAATGTAGCAGGAATGTTGCCATTTAGTAGAAGCCATGAAACTCAGGCTGATGAGATTGGTTTATATCTTATGGCTGTTGCTGGTTATAATCCTAGTGAGGCTTCAGAATTATGGAAACGTATGAAAGCAAATAGTGGAGGACAAGCACCACCAGAATTTTTAAGCACGCATCCTTCTAACGACACGAGAATAAACAACTTACAAGAGTGGGCTCCTAAGGCTGTAGCAGAAGCTAAGAAATTTGGTATAGATTCATTTAGACCTTTAGGTAACTTTTAATTGTAAAGATTAAAAATTGTAGTAATTTAGAAGCTGTCCAATCAAGGGCAGCTTTTTAATTTTAACTATGGCAAACTTAAAGAAAGGGAGTAAGAAACTGCTTAATGCATGGGCTTTTTACGATTGGGCAAATTCGGTATATACACTTACAATTGCATCGTCAATATTTCCAATATTTTATTCTGCGTTGTTTATTTCGCAAGTAGAAAAAACAATTCCTGCTTTTGGAATGGTTTTTAAAAGTACAGCATTGATTACTTATGTGACAGCATTTACATTTTTAGTTGTAGCGTTCACATCACCTATTTTGTCTGGTATTGCAGATTATGTTGGAAATAAAAAGAGCTTCATGAAGTTCTTTTGTTATATAGGAGGATTGGGTTGTATTGGACTGTATTTCTTTAGTATAGAAAGTATTCATTTAAGTCTATTATTTTACTTTATGGGTTTAATAGGCTATTGGGGAAGTTTAGTATTTTATAACTCTTATTTACCAGATATAGCTTATCCAGAACAGCAAGATAGTATTAGCGCAAAAGGTTTTAGTTTAGGGTATTTTGGAAGTGTGATTTTATTACTTATAAATCTTGCTATGGTGATGAAACCAGATTGGTTTGGATTTGATACTAGTATTTCCGAAACAATACGAGAAACAGGGACAGAAACCCAAATAGCTGAAGCGATACAAAAAGCAAAGGATAATGCTTCAATGAATGCAATGCGAATTTCATTTATTACTGTAGGTTTATGGTGGATTCTCTTTAGTCAATATTCGTTTTATATTCTGCCTAAAGGTGTTTCTAACGGACATAAAGTCACTAAAGCAGTTGTTTTTAATGGTTTAAAAGAATTAAAATTAGTTTGGTTACAATTAAAACAGAACCTAAGGCTTAAACGATATCTTATTGCCTTTTTCGTATTTAGTATGGCAGTGCAAACTATTATGCTTGTTGCTGTTTATTTTGGAGAAGAAGAGATTGCTTGGGGAGGTTCTGATGCGAAAACACAAGGCTTGATTTTAAGCATTCTTGTGATTCAACTAGTAGCTATAGTTGGAGCTTTTTTGACATCATTTGCATCTTCAAAATTTGGAAACATTAAAACACTTATTGTCGTTAATTTTATATGGATGGGACTTTGTTTTTATGCTTATTTTATGGAAACACCTATTCAATTTTATATTGCTGCTTCAGTTGTAGGTTTAGTAATGGGAGGTGTTCAATCTTTGGCACGATCGACCTATTCTAAATTTCTGCCAGATACAGAAGACACTACATCCTATTTTAGTTTTTATGATGTTGCCGAAAAAATAGGAATTGTTATAGGAATGGTCATTTTTGCTACAATTGATCAAATCACAGGAAGTATGCGTAATGCAATTCTATTTTTGTTTGTTTTCTTTTTAGTAGGAATAATTTTATTATTCCGAGTTCCAGAAGAAAACAAATAATTAGTATGTTTGTGTAAACCTAATCTTGTTTTATTATGAAAAAAATTAGTTTTTTATTGTGTTTATTTGTTTTGTTATCTGCTTTTACTTGTGAAGATGAGCCTTTAGAAGGCGATTTTGTAAGCGAAAATACAGATGTAAATCCTTCGCTTATTGGTACATGGGCTTTGGTTGAATTTAATGCGGATATAACATCAACTTCAAATTTTGAGGGAGAAATATTCGAATTAGGTTTTATAACAGAATTGGCAGAATCTGATTACAATCTTGTATTTACAGAAACTAATTATACTGTTTCTGGAGACTATACATTAAATTCTACAACAATAATTAATGGAGAGATTAATGATAGTTATACACAAGAATCTACAGATGTTTTTGGTGAAGGAGTTTATAGTACAAGTGGTAATGTTATGACTATTAATGGTTCATTTCTTGATTATGAAGTTGACGGTATGCCAGCAGTTGTAGATGATGTTGATCAAGACGCTGATTTTGAGTTAAGTAATGATGGTCAAATACTGACATTTTTTCAGAATGAGGAGCAGCTTCAAGAGGATAATAATTTGGATGTCAATACGGTTATAGAAGCAACTTCGATATGGCAAAAAGTAGAATAAACAATACTATATTTTAAGATAATTTTAAAGCCAGAGAAAACTCTGGCTTTCTTATTTTAAACACATTCAAAAAGCTCATGATAAATTAGTATGTTTGTAAAAACCCAATTTAATTTATCATGAAAAAAATATTTGCACTTGTCTTATGTGTGTCAATTTTCACTTTATCTTCTTGTGAAGATGAACCCTTAGAAGGCGATTTTATTACAGGAGGAATCTCTTGTGAGCAAGCCACATTCAATACTGCTGAAGCCGCATTAAATTTTTTAGGAGTAAATGATGATAACTACACGCAATTATGTGCTGCTTACTCTAATGCTTTGCAAGCGCAAATTCAGGCCTGTGGAGATGATGGAACACTACAAACGGCATTAGATGCATTAGGCGATTGTACAAATGAACAACAACAGGCTACAGATATTGAAGGAACTTGGTTATTAACTGCTTGGTTAGGAGAAACAGCAATTGATTTAAATAACGATGGTACTGAGAGCTTTAACTTTTTGGATGAAATGGATTGTTATGCTAATGAAACACTTGTATTTAATGCTGATGGAACGTCGGTTGGAATGAGTACATCTTACGCAGACATAGATGTATCTATTGAAGTAGGCACAACAAATTCATATGATTATAACGTAAGCTGTATTGATGAGATAGAAAACACGAATGGGACTTGGTCTCAATCTGGAAATACAATTACGATCACCGATGATGTTACAGCTGAATCTTCTGATTGGACTTTAAATGGAAATGAACTTTCTATAGTTGTACCAAGTGGTTTCTTTGCTATAAGTGAAGATGCTACTATTACAGTAACAGAAGACTTAACATTTATATATACGAAACAATAGTAAGTTTTAAATTATTAAAAAAGCCACTAACAAATACTGTTAGTGGCTTTTTTATTTAAATGTGATACGTTTAATTTTCTATACTTCCAGAACCTGAAACTTTAGTGTCTTCAGTTTTAGGGTTTCCTCTGTATTCAATGTCGCCAGAACCTGTAACTCTAGCTTTTAAATGACCACTACATACTACTGCAGCATCACCAGAACCTGTTACAGAAACATCTGTATTTGTAGATTGAAGATTAAATCCATGAAAATCACCAGAACCTGTTACTCCAGCTTTTAAATCGGTTGTAGAACCTTTTAAAGTTAAATCGCCAGAACCTGTAACTTTTCCTGATACATGTTTCGTTTGTAGATTTAATATAATATCACCAGAACCTGATAGAGATACTTCCAAATTGTTTGCTATTATTTTATCCTCGTTCCATAAATCACCAGAGCCAGAAAGTGCTACTTTATTAATGTCTTCAAAAGGAATTGTAATCTTAATCGTTTTATTCCAACTCGGACTCAAGTTTTTGCCTTTTTTGGTTTTAATATGTAAACTTCCATTCTTGACTTCTGTTACTACATATTGTAAAAGATTTGATTCACCTTCTAATGTGATTTTACCTTCAGTTCCTGCAACAAGAATGTAGTCAAAACTACCAGCACATTTAATAGCATCGTAATCTGAAGTTGACCTGGTTTCAGTAGTGATATTACCATTACCTTTTATTTTTTTCCATTGTGCTTGTGAGATAGAAAAGCTTAATAAAGCTATTACTAATACTGTTATCCTTTTATTCATGCTGATTTTATGTGTTAGATATTCGTGAAAATTTTTCATAAGGTTATAAATTTATAATGTGTTTTTAATTTCTTTTAAATGTTACGCTACCATATTCAGATTTAATTCTAATCATGTTTCCACTGTTAGAATTTCCGTGGTGCCCTAGATAGTATTTATCTGAAGAATCAATACGTTTTTTTGAGAATTCGAAATCATCAGTATTTCGAAGTGAGGCATATTCTAAATCGATTTCGAAGTTGAATTTATACTCTGGATCATAACCTATAGTTATACCATTATAATCTGATACAATGTTAATATTTTGAGCACTCGCAGCCATGTTTTCAATTTTTATAGAACCAAAATCTGCTTTTATATTGACATTTTTATAAATGGTGCCTAATCGTAATGTTAAGTAATCTCCATTACCATCAACGTTGTTGGCATTATTAATTTTCATTGATCCATAATCACAATTATAAGCAATAGCTTCAGCAATTTCAATTTCAGATTTTGAATAATCTGCATTGATGTCTAAGGATTTAGTTTTTCCAACTGTAAACCCACTATAATCTGCGTTGATTTTTCCACTATTGATATATTCAAAATAACAATTATTGGAATAATCAAATGAGATAGAATTGTTAGCAGCCATAAGTTCTTTGGTTGTAATTTTCCCATAGTCACAATTAATTATTGCACGACCTTCAAGTTTATCTAAATCAATACTTCCATAGTCATTATTTAAATCCACATTGTTCGTAATTGGCATTTTGATAATGTAATTAATTTCTAAATTTATATTATTGTTTTTCCCCCAATTCCACCATGATTTTGATTTCTTCTTACTGAATAAAGTTTTTGCTGAAACAATATCGTTATCGGCATTAAACTCGACGTTGATATCATTAAGTTTCTCTTGCACTTTCTCTAAATCGTTACCATTTGTTTTGATTTTAACTTCAAAAGTAATTGTAGATCCTTCATACGTTGTGATGTTGATATTTCCATAACTATTGTCTACTTTTAATGTCGCATCAGGTGAAACATTAAATTCCTTTTTTATTGTTTTTTCTTTGGTATGTTTGCCATTCCATTTGTCATGTACATTAGCAAATGACAATGCAGGAATTAAGATAAAAGCAAATAATAATTTATATAGTATTTGTGTTTTCATTTTGGTTGTATTTAAAATTTTTGACTTCTTCAATATGTTCAATTACGGTTTGTAAAATGTCTATTCTGTTTTGAAAGTTGTTAATCATAGCATATATAACACGCTTGTCATTACCACTTTCGGTTAAATTAACTTTAAGCTGTTCATAATCTTTTTCAAGAACTCTTAATTGTCTAAGAGCATCTTCGATTAAATCTTCTGTTTCTGGAGAACGTTGTGATTCTAATGATGCTATTTCTTGTTCAATTGCAGTTGTAAAAAAGGATTGTGTTTGTGATAATTCTGGAGATACACTAGCTAAATCCATTAATTCTGGTTCTTGTTGCTGCATTACAGTAAATACTGTAAAGCATAATACCAAAGATGCTGCAATTGCCATGAATGGGGTCCAAGACCCTCTCTTTTTAGGTTGACTATCAACAACAGGATTGTTTTGTTGCTTTAGTTTTTCTAAAAACCTATTGTTATGACCAGCCTCAGGTTGTTCTATGTCGAACTCTCCTTCAAGGTGATTAAATAACTGATTAATAGTATCTTTTTTCATGTCTTTTTGATTAATATTCCTTACGAACGTATTTTATTTAATATTCAGCTAAAGGCTGTAATTTTTTTCTTAAACTATCTTTAGCTCGTGAGATCATTGTTCTGCAATTTGCAGGTGAAATATCCATGATTTCACAAATCTCATCATAATCATAACCTTCAATTAAATGAAGTGTTAAACTCATCTTGTAATTATCTTTAAGTGTTGTCATAGTCTCCAGAACTTGATTCACTTTAAGATTATTAAATTCATAATCTTGAGATAGACCATTGTTATCTTCTACTTTATATAACACATCATCTAAAGGAACATCTTGATATTTGTTACTTTTTTTATAGTGATATATACTGTTGTTAATAACGATTCGTTTTAACCATGAACCAAAAGTTTTAATCTCTTTAAGATTATCCAACTTTGTGAAAGCGGTTAAAAATGAGTCCTGCATAATGTCTTCAGCTTCAAAACTGTTTTTTACAATTCTGTATGCTGTGTTGTACATTGCTTTGTAATATCTATTGTAGACTTCCATTTGCGCATGTTGGTCGCCAGATTTGCAAAGCTGCAGTAACTGCTCTATATTTTGGATGGTTAGTGTCAATAAATAAAAGCTTTTATATAGAGATGCGAAGTGTGAATAATTGTTACACTTTTGATAAAAAAAGTTTTTACTCTTAAGATACGTAATGGCATAACTATTGAAATTAGATAAAGGTATATAATTACTTTAACTTGTTAACCTGTTGTTATTCAGTGTTTGGGTGGTTATTTAAAATAATATAAATCTATACTTCTGTTGTTTTTATGACAGAATGACTAAAAAAATAATATGGCGAAGTCTAAATTTTTAAAGCTTGACAGTTTGTCATTTCAGGATTTTGATGAAAACTCAGAATTGATTCCTTTAATGACT
This sequence comes from Flavobacteriales bacterium 33_180_T64, assembly GCA_002162685.1. GTDB lineage: Bacteria > Bacteroidota > Bacteroidia > Flavobacteriales > Flavobacteriaceae > Psychroserpens. The sequence continues at coordinate 16,463 of MAAQ01000019.1, read as the reverse complement.
CCTGAAGATGAAGCAGAAATAAATAATGAAATCCTACCAGATTCATTACCAATACTACCATTGCGAAATACGGTTTTATTTCCTGGTGTAGTAATTCCAATTACTGCCGGAAGAGATAAATCTATTAAACTAATTAATGATGCTAATAATGGAAGCAAGGTTATTGGTGTTGTATCTCAAAAGGATGAACGAATTGAAGATCCTACAGCAAAAGATATTTTCAAAAAAGGAACCGTAGCTCGAATTTTAAAAGTGCTAAAAATGCCTGATGGTAATACAACAATTATCATACAAGGAAAAAAGCGTTTTGAAATTAAAGATGTCGTATCTGAAGACCCTTATTTAACAGCTACAGTAAATGATGTTGCTGAAGCAAAGCCTGCTACTGATAATGAGGAGTTTTCAGCTATTATTGAGTCTATCAAAGATTTGTCATTACAAATTATTAAAGATAGTCCAAGCATTCCAACAGAAGCATCTTTTGCGATTAAGAATATAGAGAGCAATTCCTTTCTAGTGAATTTTGTGTCTTCTAATATGAATCTTTCTGTAAATGAAAAACAAGAATTATTAGAGATTAATGATTTAAAAGAAAGAGCGCTTGCTACACTTAAATATATGAATATAGAGCTTCAAAAATTGGAGCTTAAGAATGATATTCAATCTAAGGTTCAAAGTGATATGAACCAGCAACAACGTGAGTATTTTTTGCATCAACAAATGAAAACGATCCAAGAAGAACTTGGTGGAGGTGTTTCGTCTGGTGAAGAAATTGAAGAGATGCGTATGCGCTCTAAAAACAAGCTTTGGAAGGATGAAGTTGCTGAGCATTTTGATAAAGAATTATCTAAGATGCAACGTATGAATCCTCAAGTAGCAGAGTATTCTATTCAACGTAATTATCTAGATTTATTTTTAGATTTACCTTGGAATGAATTTAGTGAAGATAAATTCGATTTAAAACAGGCTAAAACTATTTTAGATCGTGATCATTATGGATTAGATGATGTTAAAGAACGTATTATAGAGTATCTCGCAGTTTTAAAATTGCGTAATGATATGAAATCACCAATTCTTTGTTTGTATGGGCCTCCAGGAGTTGGGAAAACTTCTTTAGGGAAATCTGTAGCTGAAGCACTTGGTAGAGAATATGTGCGTATGTCTTTAGGTGGTTTACGTGATGAAGCTGAAATTCGTGGGCATCGAAAAACTTATATTGGAGCAATGCCTGGACGTATTATTCAGAGTTTAAAAAAAGCAGGAACATCTAACCCTGTATTTGTATTAGATGAAATCGATAAGTTGTCTAATTCGCACCAAGGAGACCCATCTTCAGCATTATTAGAAGTTTTAGACCCTGAACAAAATAGTGAATTTCATGACAATTTTTTAGAAATGGGATTTGACTTATCTAAAGTGATGTTTATTGCCACATCTAATAGTTTGAATAGTATTCAACCAGCACTATTAGATCGTATGGAAATTATAAATGTTAGTGGTTATACTATTGAAGAAAAAGTAGAAATAGGGAAACGTCATTTATTACCTAAGCAATTGGAAGAACATGGCTTATCTCATAAACATCTTAAAATAGCAAAACCACAACTTGAAAAGATTGTTGAAGGTTATACTAGAGAATCTGGAGTTCGTGGATTAGAGAAACAAATAGCAAAAATGGTGCGTCATGCAGCTAAAAATATAGCTATGGAAGACACTTATAATCTTAAAGCAACCAATGAAGATGTTATAGATGTATTAGGCGCACCTAGATTAGAACGCGATAAATACGAAAACAACAATGTTGCAGGTGTTGTAACTGGATTGGCTTGGACTAGAGTAGGAGGTGATATTTTGTTTATTGAATCTATTTTATCTAAAGGCAAAGGGAATTTAACTATTACAGGAAATTTAGGTAAAGTAATGAAAGAGTCTGCTACTATTGCTATGGAATATATCAAAGCAAATGCAGAAGAATTTGGAATTAAATCTGAAATTTTTGAACTCTATAATGTGCATATTCATGTACCAGAAGGTGCAACTCCTAAAGATGGCCCAAGTGCAGGTGTGACTATGTTAACTTCTTTAGTATCTTTGTTTACACAACGTAAAGTCAAAAAGAGTTTGGCCATGACAGGAGAAATTACTTTAAGAGGTAAAGTATTACCAGTTGGCGGAATTAAAGAAAAGATACTAGCTGCTAAACGTGCTAGAATTAAAGAGATTTTGTTGTGCGAAGATAATAAGCGAGATATTGATGAAATAAAACCTGAATATGTAAAAGGATTAAAGTTTCATTATGTAAAGGACATGAGTGATGTTCTAAAGCTTGCGCTAACAGATGAAAAGGTTAAAAATGCTAAAACACTTTAAATTAATAATAACTGTTTGTGTTGTAACAGCTTCATGCTTTGGAGCTGTTGCACAAGCAGAAGTTTATAAAGATGTGCTTTTAAATGGAAAACCAGCAAAACTAAATGTGACAACTGGAGAAGTTGTTTTGGTATCCGCAAAAACAATTAATTCGAAAAAGCCAGAAGTAGAGACGAATTTAATTAGAGTTAAGTCTAGCAAAATTGATAGCACAAAACTAGTGACTATTAATAAATCAGATACGCTTGATAAACATTATAAAAAAGAGATTTTAACTTCAATCAATACTATAAGTATTGATTCAACAGATGCAAAAAAAAATAGCGAACAAGTAATTACAACTTCAGACAAAGCTAAAAAAGCTGCAATTTTGGTCTATGATACATCTGGATCTATAACGACCATAGAAGAGGAAAATAATTCCGATTTTCATTTAGTAAAGAAAGGAGAAACGCTCTATTCACTATCTAAACATTATAATGCGAGTTTAGGAACGCTTAAGAGTGCAAATAATTTGGAAACAACACTCATAAAAGTTGGACAATCATTACGAGTTAGAAACTTTGATGTTTTATATTCTGGAAATGTTTGGAACGTTTCAAAAGGTGATACATTATATAGTATAGCTAGAAAAACAAATACTACTGTTGCTGCTTTAAAAGTGCTTAATGGCCTAACAAGTAATTTAATTAAAGTTGGACAAAAACTTCAATTAAAATAGAAAAGATACTTTTTCAAAAAATAAAATAGACATACATTCGTTTTAAGATAGATTTATTTACTTTGCACACTTATATGCTAAAGAAAATTACCACGATTTTTTGTCTATTAATGACAACCACTTTTTTTGCCCAAGTAGGAGGTGAATCAACGTACCAATTTCTTAATTTAATAGCCTCACCTAGGCAAGCTGCACTTGGTGGAAAGGTAATTACTAATTATGATTACGATGTAACAGGTGGTTTATTTAATCCTGCTACGATTAATCCTGAAATGGATAATCAATTGGCAATTAATTATTCGAGTTATCTAGGAGGTATTAGTTATGGAACTGCAGCTTATGCTTATACTTGGGATAGACATGTGCAAACATTGCATATTGGTATGACCTATATTAACTACGGAAGTTTTGATGGCTATGATTTAAATGGAGTATCTACAGGAACCTTCACTGGAAATGAAGCTGCTTTATCAGCAGGATATGCTTATCAAATTCCATATACCGATTTTTATATTGGTGCAAATCTAAAACTGATTACTTCAAAATTAGAACAATACAATTCAATAGGTGTCGCGGCAGATTTTGGAGCCATGTATATTAATGAACGGTTAGATTTTCATGCAGCATTAACTGTTAGGAATTTTGGAACCCAAATAGTAACCTATGCTGGCCTTAATGAAAAATTACCCCTTGAAATAAATTTAGGATTATCACAAACACTTGAGAATATGCCTTTACGTTGGCATCTTACATTTGAAAATTTGCAAACCTGGCCTATAGGGTTTTCTAACCCTTCAAGAGCAATAACAGATTTAGATGGAAATCAAACACAGGAAAAAGTTGGGTTTCTTAATGAATTACTTAGACATACAATTCTTGGTGCCGAATTATTCCCTGAACGTGGTTTTAGCATAAGAATGGGATATAACTTTAGAAGGGCTGAAGAATTACGTATTTTAGATCAACGAAATTTTTCAGGATTATCTTTTGGTTTAGGTATTAAGCTCAATAAAATGAGATTTAGTTATACACATGCTAGGTATTCTGGAGCTTCTAACACCAATTTCTTTGGAATACAAATCGATTTAAGATAATGATTAAAACTACCATAGCCATTGACGGATTTTCATCTACAGGAAAAAGTACTGTAGCCAAGCGATTAGCTAAAGCATTAGGTTATGTCTATGTCGATTCGGGTGCAATGTATCGTGCTGTTACGCTCTATGCTATGCGAAATGGATTTATAGAATTAGATTGTTTTGATAAAGAAGGCCTTATTTCTCAACTTGATAGCATTAATATTAGTTTTAAGTTTAATCCTAAATTAGGATTTGCTGAAGTCTACTTAAATGAAGAAAATGTAGAAGCGTTGATAAGAACTTTAGAGGTCTCTCAATTTGTGAGCCAAATTGCAACAATTTCAGAAGTAAGGTTATTATTAGTTAAACAACAGCAAGGCTTTGGTATAAACAAAGGCGTAGTGATGGATGGTCGAGATATTGGTACCGTTGTTTTTCCTGATGCGGAATTAAAATTGTTTATGACGGCATCTGCAGTGAAACGAGCGCAAAGACGTTATGATGAGCTTATCAAAAGAGGTGATGAGGTTACTTATGAAGACGTGCTTAATAATGTTCAATCTCGAGATCACATTGACTCTACAAGAGATGATTCTCCTTTAACTATGGCAGACGATGCTATTGAAATTGATAATTCAAATATGAATTTAGAGGAACAATTTGAGTTTATCTTGAAACTTTCCGAAGAAAAAATTAAATCATTTCATAAAAAAAAGCGACACTAGGTCGCTCTTTAATTTTACAATTCTACCAATTTATAAATTTGGTATAATTAATTCTTGATCTGGATGAATAACATCTGGATTCTTTAAAATATCAGAATTAGCAGAGAAAATAGCATGATATTTAGAAGCATTACCATAATAATGTTTAGCAATTTTACCTAAAGTCTCACCACTTTTAACTGTATGTCTCGCATATACAGAACTATCTGCGACTTTGATATCTGCCATGATATCTGATGGGTTATCTCCACCAGCAGCTTTGATGCTATCCCAAAGTAAATCTTTTTCGTATTGTGTTTTTGTAGTTCCCGATACTTTTAATACACCGTTTTCTTCTTTTACATCACCATTCTCAATGTTTAATGTTTGTCCCAAGTCTAATACGCTTTGGTATTTTGATCTTACCATAATATTTGTTTTAATTTTAGTGTTAATACTATTGTAAATATACCAATTTACGTGCCAAAAATTATATTTGAGATATATGAATTTTAACATTTTTAATTCTGAAATCCAGAGAGTTATGTAATCTTATATTTATTTTGTTTTATAGTAAATAATATGTATTTTTGCACTCCTTTTAGCGAGACTTAGAGAGGTAAAAGGGATAAATGATATAAAAACAATAACGCTTCTGTGTGTTATCGCTTAATTCTTTCTAAACATACAGAATACAAATTTTAATTCAGCACATGTCTGAAAAAGAAACAAAACAAGCTGAAGTAGCAACTACTGAAGCTCCTAAAGTTGAGGCTCCTCAAAAATCTGAGGCTCAAGCAAACCCAGAAAAATTCTTAAAAGATTTCAATTGGCACAATTACGAAGAAGGAATTGATCCTGTTGATGAAAAACAATTAAAAGAATTTGAAAAATTAGTATCTGAGAATTTTGTGGATACCTTAGATGACGAAGTTGTAGAAGGTACAGTTATTCACATTACAGATCGTGATGCTATTATTGACATTAACGCAAAGTCTGAAGGTGTAATTTCTCTTAATGAGTTTCGTTACAATCCAGATTTAAAAGTTGGTGATAAAGTAGAAGTATTAATTGATGTACGTGAAGATGCTACAGGTCAATTAGTATTATCTCACAGAAAAGCTCGTGTTATTAAAGCATGGGATCGTGTAAATAGTGCACATGATACTGGTGAAATCGTAAATGGTTTTGTAAAATGCAGAACTAAAGGTGGTATGATCGTTGACGTATTTGGTATTGAAGCATTCTTACCAGGTTCTCAAATTGATGTGAAGCCTATTAGAGATTACGATCAGTATGTCAATAAAACTATGGAATTTAAAGTTGTGAAAATCAACCACGAATTCAAAAACATAGTAGTTTCTCATAAAGCTCTTATTGAAGCTGATATTGAAGAACAGAAAAAAGAAATCATTAGTCAATTAGAAAAAGGTCAAGTATTAGAAGGTATCGTTAAGAATATTACGTCTTATGGTGTGTTTATTGATCTTGGTGGTGTTGACGGATTAGTTCATATCACAGATTTATCTTGGTCAAGAATTAATCATCCAAATGAAATTGTAGAATTAGATCAAAAATTAAATGTTGTAATCTTAGACTTTGATGAAGATAAGTCTAGAATTCAATTAGGTCTTAAACAATTAAGCAAACATCCTTGGGAAGCTTTAGGTGATACTGTAAAAGTTGGAGATAAAGTAAAAGGTAAAGTTGTTGTAATTGCAGATTACGGTGCATTTGTAGAAGTAGAAGAAGGTGTAGAAGGATTAGTTCACGTAAGTGAAATGTCTTGGTCAACACATTTACGTTCTGCTCAAGATTTCGTATCTGTAGGAGATGAAATCGAAGCTGTTATCTTAACATTAGATAGAGAAGATCGTAAAATGTCTCTTGGTATTAAGCAATTAACTCCAGATCCATGGACAGATATTACAACGAAGTATCCTGTAGGTTCTAAACATTCAGGTATCGTACGTAACTTTACAAACTTTGGTGTTTTTGTTGAATTAGAAGAAGGTATCGACGGATTAATTTATATCTCAGATTTATCTTGGACTAAGAAAATCAAACATCCAAGTGAATTCTGTAACGTAGGAGATAACTTAGACGTTGTTGTATTAGAATTAGATGTTGAAGGACGTAAATTATCTTTAGGTCACAAACAAACTACTGATAACCCTTGGGATAAGTATGAAACTGAGTTCGCTTTAGGAACAACGCATACTGCTGAGATTGCTGAAATCGTTGACAAAGGTGCTACAATTGACTTTAACGAAGATATCGTTGCTTTTGTACCATCACGTCACTTAGAAAAAGAAGACGGAAACAAGCTTAAGAAAGGTGAATCTGTAGAGTTTAAAATCATTGAATTTAACAAAGAATTTAAACGTGTAGTAGCATCTCATACAGCTATCTTCAAAGAAGAAGAAATGGCTAATGTAAAAGCAGCTGTTAAGAAGCAAGAAGCTCAAGCAGCAGAAGCAAAACCAACTTTAGGTGATGCTAATGATGCTTTACAAGCGCTTAAAGATAAAATGGACGGAAAAAAATAATTTCCTAAATTTTTAATACTCAAAAGCCTCTCAGAAATGAGAGGCTTTTTTATTGTAATATAAAACCATTGCAAACCCTGATTTTTTACCTTAACTTTGTTCACCAAATACGTTTGGAAACCATATGAGTCAAAAAGTATTACTTAATGCTAAAGAGGTAAACATCATTCTTCATCGATTGGCTTGTCAACTCATTGAAAAACATAATGACTTTTCTAATACAGTTCTTATTGGGTTACAGCCAAGAGGGACGTTTCTTGCTAGCCGTTTAGCAATAATGCTTAAAGAGGATTACAAAATTAAAAATATACAGTTAGGTCATTTAGATATTACATTCTTTAGAGATGATTTCAGAAGAGGAGAAAAAATTTTAGAAGCTAATACTACCGAAATAGATTTTATAGTCGAAAATAAAAATATTGTTTTTATTGATGATGTCCTATATACAGGTCGAAGTATTAGAGCAGCATTAACAGCTATTCAATCATTTGGTAGACCAAATGAAATTGAGCTTCTTACATTAATTGACAGACGTTTTAGTAGACATTTACCAATTCAACCCAATTATAGAGGTCGTCAAGTAGATGCTATTAATGAAGAAAAAGTAAAAGTAAACTGGGTTGAAAACGACGGTGAAGACTCTGTATATTTAATAAATAGTTAAACATTATGAGCGAATTAAGTGTCAATCACTTATTGGGAATTAAATATCTGAATAAAAAGGACATTCATTTAATTTTTGAAACTGCAGATCATTTCAAAGAGGTGATTAATCGACCAATCAAAAAAGTGCCTTCGCTTAGAGATATTACAATTGCCAACTTATTTTTTGAAAATTCAACACGTACAAAACTATCTTTTGAATTAGCAGAAAAGCGTCTCTCTGCTGATGTGATTAACTTTTCGGCATCACAATCTTCAGTAAAAAAAGGAGAAACATTAATTGATACCGTAAACAATATTTTATCAATGAAAGTTGATATGGTTGTCATGCGTCACCCAAATCCTGGTGCAGGTGTGTTTTTGTCACAACATATTGATGCAAGTATTATTAATGCAGGAGATGGTGCACACGAACATCCAACACAAGCGTTGTTAGATAGCTACTCTATCAGAGAGCGTTTAGGAGATGTTAAGGGTAAAAATGTAGTTATTGTTGGTGATATCTTACATAGTAGAGTTGCGCTTTCTAATATTTATGCCTTACAATTACAAGGGGCTAATGTTATGGTTTGCGGGCCAAAAACATTACTTCCAAAGTATATAAAAGATTTAGGAGTTAAAGTAGAAACAAATTTACGTAAAGCCCTTAATTGGTGTGATGTTGCTAATATGTTACGTGTTCAGAATGAACGTATGGATATTAGTTACTTTCCCACAACACGAGAATATACGCAACAATATGGAGTTAATAAAGCGCTATTAAATTCTCTAAATAAAGAAATCATTATTATGCATCCAGGACCAATAAATAGAGGTGTTGAGATTACTAGTGATGTTGCCGATTCTGATCAAGCAATTATTTTAGACCAAGTTCAAAATGGTGTAGCAATTAGGATGGCAGTGATTTATTTATTAGCTTCTAAAATAAAACACTAGCATTATGATTTTTGATAAAAACGGAAACACGTCCACAATTACCCAAGAAAAAGCATCTATTATTGAGTTAGTAAAAAAAATTGAGGTGCTATACGAACGCTTTAAGAATGACAATATTATTATTAGTCTTACCACTTTAAATAAAGTAAAACTGACTGATATCGTTGAGTTTTTACAACTCTCTAATAAACATCGCAAAGCAAAACATTCATTTGTAATAGTTACTGAGAAAGCTAATCTCAACGATATTCCAGATGAAATTGTTGTAGTTCCAACACTGCAAGAAGCTTATGACATCATCGAAATGGAAGAAATAGAGCGCGATTTAGGATTTTAATATACTATGAAATTAACAATTCTGGGTTGTTATAGTGCAACGCCTCAAATTCATACAAATCCTACATCTCAAGTCCTAGAGATTAAAAATCATACATTTTTAATAGATTGTGGTGAAGGAACTCAAGTCGAGTTGCGTAGAAATAAAGTTAAGTTTAGTAGAATTAAACATATTTTTATATCGCATTTACATGGGGATCATTGTTTTGGTTTACCAGGTTTAATTTCAACATTTAAATTGTTAACTCGTGAAGCAGATTTACATGTTTATGCACCTAAAGGGTTAAAAGAAGTGATTACGCTTCAAATGAAATTGTCTGAATCTTGGACTAATTACAAATTGATTTTTCACGAATTAACATCTAAATCTTCCGAATTAATATATGAAGATGATAAGGTTGAAGTATTTACAATTCCTTTAGATCATCGTATTTATACAAATGGGTTTTTGTTTAAAGAAAAACTTGGCGACCGTAAATTAGACATGAATGCTATTTTAAATGCAGATATTGACGTGGCTTATTATCGAAAATTAAAACAAGGCGCTGATGTTCCAAACAATACAGGAAATATGGTTAGTAATGCATCTGTTACTTTAGACCCAAAACCACCAAAAAGTTATGCGTTTTGCAGTGATACTGCTTATAATGAATCGATATTACCAATTATAAAAGATGTAGATGTATTATATCATGAATCAACTTTTATAGAAAAAAATGAAGCTCTAGCAGCTCCTACAAAGCATTCTACAGCTAAACAAGCAGCAACAATAGCAAAAAAAGCAAATGTTGGTCAACTAATTTTAGGACATTATTCAACGCGATATGATGATTTAAAAGCGTTTAAAATCGAAGCAGAAACAATTTTTAATACTGTTGAACTAGCAAAAGATGGGAGAAAATTTGAGTTTTAATTAAACTCTTTTAAATTTCGAACCCAATTTACGGCTTCATCTATAGAGCTACAACGTTTTAAACTATTTTGAAAAAAACGCTTTTCGAGGGTTGCATTTATAAAATTTAAATCATTATAAGATATGATAGCACTTGCAATAATAAAGTCATATTCCTTTTGAAATTTGATCCAAAGTAATGGCTCTATCGAATATGAATGAATTCTATTTGCGATATAGCCTATTTTTATGGTGTTACCGTAGTGCGCTAATAAAATACTGCTAACTTTTTGGATTTTCTCCCAATTAAAATGAATGCCCTCATTTAATTCTGAAATAACAAATTGATCAAATAAATAATAATTCCCAAAGTCAAATTCTATTTTAGAACACTTAAGTTTACTAAAATATTTACTGTTTTCAAATTTCATTAGAGCGGATTATTCCTTAAATTTATAAGAAATATATGAAGACGTAAAATAAATATTAAATTTAATTCTTTAAAAGACTCTAATGAATACAGACTTAGGAGATTACAGAAAATCATATGAAAAGCAAGAATTGCTAGAGGGAAATGTAAGTGATAATCCCATGGAATTGTTTCAGAAGTGGTTTCATGAAGTTGATAAGAATTTTGATATAGAAGAGACCAATGCAATGACATTAAGTACAATGGGGCTTGATGGATATCCGAAAAATAGGGTAGTGCTCTTAAAAAAATTCACACACGAGGGATTTATTTTTTATACCAATTATGAAAGTGAAAAAGGCAAAGCAATACAGAATAATCCTAATGTATGTATCTCATTTTTTTGGCATGCTGCAGAGCGACAGATTATTATAAAAGGAAAAGCCGAAAAAATTGCAACCAACCTAAGTGATGGTTATTTTGAATCCAGACCAAGAGGAAGCCAGCTTGGAGCTATAGTTTCTAAACAGAGTGATACTATAAAAAACAGAGAAATTCTAGAAGAGAACTTAAAAAATCTAGAGCATCAATTTGAAGGAAAAGATATTCCTAGACCAGACTATTGGGGAGGATTTATTGTTAAACCGATAGAAATTGAATTTTGGCAAGGACGTCCTAATCGTTTACATGATAGATTACGTTATCAATTAGATGAAGATTTCAATTGGAACTTAGATCGTTTGTCTCCATAATTTAAGTTTAAAATCTTCGACCAAATACATTTTTTGTAAGATATTTCATAACAAGTAAAGCGTTTCATCGAATTATAATACATTTTAACCTAATTTCATTGAAGTTCTGTGTATATTGTCGTTGAAATTAGTGATTATATAGATTTTCCCAAGTTTAAATAATCATTTATTAATAAAACAATTTAGACCCCAAATTCTAAATTGTTTGAATATAAAACCCTACTTATGAAACCTACTAAATATTTGCCTATCATGGCATTGGTCGCATTATTATCGTTTTCTTGTTCTACAGAAAATTTTCCTGATGAGACAATTGATAGTATGTCATTACCTGTCCCTCCAGCTGCAAAAACAATTGAGATTGAAATTTTAGAATTAATCAATGCTCACAGAATTAATGAAGGATTAGAACCTTTAAATAATCACAATACGATTAAAGCTGTAGCATTTACACACACCGACTATATGGTTGAAGAGGATAATGTGTCACACGATAATTTTTTTCAACGTCAAAATAGCTTAATTAACAACGCATCAGCAACGAGTGTCTCTGAGAATGTAGCTTATGCTTTTAGTTCTGCACAATCTGTTGTAAATGCATGGTTAAATAGTGAAGGACACAGAGAAAATATAGAAGGAGATTATACAGACTTTGATATTTCTGCTGAACAAAACGAAGAAGGGAAATGGTATTTTACTAACATTTTCATTAAAAGATAAATTTTTTTGTAAAAAAAATTGATTAATAGCAAATCATTTTTAAAGCTACAGTTTTTACTGTAGCTTTTTTTTATGACTTATTTTTAAACTCTGTAGCAGCTTTTTAATTAATACAATGAATAAATGAAACTTTATTTGTGTTTAACCTATTGTACGATACTTATCCAATATGCTAAAAAAGGATTAGTAACTTTTGATGTATTCGTTATTGCGTAAGAAATGACACTGAAACTGCTTTTTAATACTAATACTTTTGTGGTTTTAAGATTAGATATAGTAATGAGTAGATTAAATAAAAAAGCAGACCAATAATAGTCTGCTTTTCATGTATAGTTATTATACGATATTATTCTTTTAAAATATAGAAATAAGAACGTCTATTGAGTTGGTGTTCTTTTTCAGAACATTTTACACCATTTGAACATTTATTGAGCAATTGAGATTCTCCATACCCAATGGCGCTTTCAATCCGTTTTGGATCTATTCCTCTAGAAAGAATATATTCCATTGTAGATTTTGCTCTTCTATCAGATAATTTCATATTGTACTTATCACGTCCACGACTATCTGTATGAGATTCAATTTTTATAACCATAGTAGGATGTGCTCTCATTACATCAACTATGTTTTCAAGTTCATATTGAGCATCAGTTCTTATGTTCCATTTATCAAAGTCAAAGAAAATTGGGTTGATCACAATTTGACTATCATTAATAAGTGGTTCTAAATATAAATCGGCTTCAGTAACTTTATCATGTGTATTGTCTGTAGTAACTTTCTGTTGGTCATCTTTAAAATCTTCTTTGCTTCCAATGACAGTATATGATTTGTTACAGTCTGTAGTAAACTCATAACTACCATCTGCTTCAGTTTCTTGTTCTGCAATAACTTTACCAACTTCATTTATAAGTTTTACGGTTGCATCAGGTAAAATTTCATTTGTATTTCTATCTTTTGTAATTCCTTTTATAATTTGAATACAAACAGAAGCATCAAAGCTATATATATCATCACTTCCTTGACCATCGGGTCTATTTGATGAAAAATAACCAGTATGTTCATTTTCTGCTTCAGAAGTATTCCTGAAATATGCAAAATCATCAAAGCCACTGTTATAAGGAGCGCCTAAATTTTCAGGTTCAGCAGTTTCATCTTTAAGAATATTAGATTTAAAAATGTCTAAAAAGCCTAAATTTAAATGGCCATCTGATGAAAAATAGAACGTACTATCTTTTGCTACAAAAGGGAACATTTCACGACCTTCTGTATTTACTTTTTCTCCTAAGTTTCTTGGATCAGAATAATCGTTTCCACCTTTGATATCAACAACATAAATGTCTGTATTACCAATGCCTCCTTCACGATCAGATACAAAATACAATTGCTTGTTATCTGGGCTTAATGTTGGATGGCCTGTTGAAAATATATTGTCATTAAATGGTAATTCTATAATATTTGTCCATTGTTCACCAACTAAAGTTGCTTTATATAATTTGAGGTGAGTGGTACCTTTATCGTCGTACTTTACTTTTTTATTACTCTTACTTACATTATCTCTAGTAAAATACATTGTATTTCCATCATTGGTGATAGCAACAGACGCTTCGTGAAAATCTGTATTGATTCTTTCTGCATTAATAAAATCAGGAGAGCCATAAGTCACAGTATCTACTTTTTTATCAACGTTGACTTGGTAAATATCTAAGTACGGTTCTTGATTCCAGTTATATAATTTTTTTTCATCTGTATTTCTTGATGAAGCAAAATATAATTGTCCGTTATGAATGTAAGATCCAAAATCTGAATATTTAGAATTAAAAGGTAGATTTTGAAGTTTTACGACTTGATTTTTTCCTGCACTCGCTAGTTCGTTGTATTTCGCTATGTTTTCTGGGTTATAATCTTTAATTCTAGAATCATTATTTTGAATACTCATAAATGTTTTCATCCAAGAATCGGCCTCTTCGTATTGACCGAGACTACGTAATGATTGAATATGTTTATAAATATATTCAGGGTTTATGTCGTTTTGATCATATTTTGTCAAAGCTTCTTTATACCAAAAAGCAGCTTTTTCAGATTTAGAATTGTTATAATAACAATCACCTAATCGTGTTAGAACATGAAGACTTGTGTCTCCTTTTTTTAGAACTTCTTCATAAAGTTCAGTGGCTTTTACATACCCGAAATTGCTAAAAAACTTATCAGCTAGTTTTTCTTGGGCAACCATAATTGTACTACTAAGTACAATTATTAAGATTAAAAACTTTGATTTCATCATAGATTTATTTTTTAGAAGTATCTAGGTGATTTAATTCGTTTACTTTTAAATATTTCAAACATCAATAACACTTCATGTGTTCCACTTGTGTAAGGTCTTAAGTCTGAAAGTGGATATTCATATGCGTAACCGATTCGTAATTGTTTTGATACTTGAAAATCTGCAATACCACCAAGAGCAGCAGCATGTTCGTTAATTCTGTAACTACCACCAACCCAAAACTTTTCATAGAATAAAAAATTAGCAGTTATGTCAAACGATAAAGGCGCACCATTTGTCGCTTTCAATAAGGTTGCAGGTTTAAATTTTGTGTTTTCACTTAGATCAAACACGTATCCTCCAGTGAAATAATAACTAATTCTTTCAAGAGCTTGAAACTCTGCATCACCAGTATAATCTGTATTTAATATTCTCGGTGCAGAAAGTCCCATGTACCATTTATTACTATGCCAGTATACACCAGTACCAATGTTTGGTTTCCAACGATTTTCAAATCCGAAGATTACTGGGTCATTGGATTGTGATTGTTGAAAATCTGCATCTAAACTATAACTTGTAAATCCAGCCTTAACACCAAATGCAAGTTTGGTATTTTCTCCAGTTTGAATGGTATATGAAAAGTCTCCATATAAATATGAGAAATTTTGATATCCAAGTTCATCATTTATAAATGAGAGTCCTAATCCAACTTTTTCATTGCTCATAGGAGCATGTACAGATAGTGTTTGCGTTTGTGGACCACCTTCAAGGCCAACCCATTGACTTCTGTGTAAACCAACAACACTTAATGTTTCTCTACTCCCTGCATATGCTGGATTTATAGAAATAGTATTGTACATATACTGAGTAAACTGAGGTAGTTGCTGCGCAACTCCCATCCAGCTACTGAATAGTATAAATGCTATAATGTTAAACTTTACTAATTTCATATAGGTTAAGATTTATTTTGTTGATACATAGATTGGTCCAGTAAACGGTCTTAATTCTAGATCACCAGTACTATCTATTAATTTAATTACATAATAATATGTTCCTGTAGGCACATAATTTGAATTTCCAATAGAAGCGCTAGATGCTGTAGCATTCCAATCATTTTGATAATTAGAATTGTCATAGATTTTTGCTCCCCAACGATTAAAGATCTGCAATTGGATAACGAAACCACAATCTTCCACTCCTGAAATGGTAAAGAATTCATTAATACCATCAAAGTTGGCTGTTACAGCTTTAGAGATCACTACATCCTCTTGACCACAAGGTAAAACAACACATTCATCATTTAAAGTAATTATAACAGTTGCTGTTCCAGGACATTCTCCACCATAAGTATAGGTGAATTCATAGTCTCCTAATTGGTCATCAGTAAAACCTCCATTTATATCTAATAACGAAGAAGGGTTAAACATACTACCATCAATTGTAGCATTACCAGATGTTACCGACCATGTTCCATCGATGTCATAATCACCAAGTAAAAGATCGAAAAGATCAAAATCAAAATCTTCAGCAATACATAAATCAGCATCGTCTGTAGGTATTTCACTTTGTACAGTTACATTTATTGTTTGAGTATATATGGCTTCATTTCCACAGTCATCACTTACAAACCAATCTCTTATTATGATATAGTCCATTTCAGTTCCATCTAAAGTTGATGTTTCATTGAAATCAACAGTCATATTTGAAGAACATGCATCTTCAAAAACTAGTTCAGGAACTTCAGGAATATCGCTACAAACGACATTTATTTCTTCTTCTAAATCACCTACTAAAGCTGGAGCAGTAGTATCTTGAATTGTTATAGTCTGTATTAAAGCTGTTGCATTATCACATTCATCAGTCACAGTCCAAACTCTAGTGATTATAGATACACAATCACCTTGATCTACTTCATCAACAAATGTAGCTTCAAGATTTGTTGAACAATTATCCGCTTCATCAGTAACATCACCTGTTAAGTTAAGATCAGAAGGATCCACATCACATTCGATAGTGATATCAGCAGGCACAGTAAATGTAGGCGCTGTTGTATCTTGAATCGTAATGGTTTG
>MAAQ01000023.1:104913-114471 GCA_002162685.1 Flavobacteriales bacterium 33_180_T64 | reverse complement strand
TCTAATAATTCCATTTCTGTTTTTGTTTCTGGTGATGGTGTTTACGAATTTGCTATTGATAATCCTAGTGGACCTTACCAAGAAAGCAACACTTTTGAAAATGTAAGTTTTGGTTTCCATACGGTTTATGTAAGAGATATTGAAAATGATTGTGGTACGGTTGAAGAGATTGTATCTGTAATTGGTTTTCCTAAGTTTTTTACACCTAATGGTGATACCTATAATCAACATTGGCAGGTAAAAGGTATCTCGAGCAATTTCCAACCTAATTCACAGATTCTCATCTTTGATCGCTATGGTAAATTACTTGCTGAAATTGATCCTATTGGTCCTGGTTGGGATGGTACGTTTGAGGGATTTAATATGCCTGCAAGCGATTATTGGTTTGTTGTCACCTTAGAAGATGGCCGAACATTTAAAAGTCACTTTACCTTAAAACGTTAATAAAAATTGTTTAAATTGATAAACTAATACTTGTTAAATGAGGTTCTTAAAATGCATTTTAATATTGTTTACCTTTGCTTTCACTAAGCTCTCATTTGCCCAAAACATAGAATTATTCCAGCAATTTAATGGTCGGTATGACTATACAGCAATTGGAAATACGCTCAACCCTTTTGAAAATAATTTAGATGACAGCTTCTGTTTTCCCTTAGAATCTTCTAGTGCTTCACTAAACCTCTCTACAGACGCAACTGTTGTGACAGCCTATTTGTATTGGGCTGGCTCTGGAAGTGGTGATTCTAATGTTTCTTTAAATGGAACATCAATAGATGCTGATAACATCTATACAGTAGATTATATTGAACCTGTTACTGGAGCACTCACCTACTTTTCTTGTTATGCAAATATTACCGATTTTATAATTTCCGAAGGAAACATTAATTATGAATTATCAGACCTTGATATTACTGATGCACTAACAAGCAACACTAGATATTGTACTAATCGAACAAACTTTGCTGGTTGGAGTATTTATATTATTTATGAAGACGATACATTACCTTTAAATCAACTTAACCTTTATCAAGGCCTTGAGATTATTAACAGAAATAATCAAGAGAAAACAATTACTATAGATAACTTAAATGTTATTGATAATGAAGGCGCCAAAATTGGTTTTTTAGCTTGGGAAGGTGATAATAGCCTAAACTTTGGTGAAAGTCTTTCTATTAACAACAATGTATTATCAAACCCTCCTCTTAACCTCAGCGATAATGCCTTTAATGGAACAAATAGTTTTACTAACTCTACGACGTTTTATAATTGTGATTTAGATGTCTACAACATTCAAGACAATATTAGTATTGGTGATACAAGTGCAGTAATAAAAATGACTACTGGTGGTTTTGATGAAGGCGGCACTTTTAGAGCAGATTTAATTATCATTAACAATATTGTTACAGTATTAAATAGCCAATTACCAGATGCTACAATAGCATTAAATAATTATACTGTAAACTGTGGAGACAGAAGTCTTACTATCGATTACACCGTTCTTAACATTAATAGTACTGATGTTTTACCAACTAACACTCCTATTGCTTTTTATGCTGAAGGACAGCTTATAGGTCAAACTGTTACTCAAAATGAAATTCCTATTAATGCTTCAGAAAATAGAACAATTACACTATTACTCCCTAATAGTATTAGTGATACTTTTTTACTTACGTTAGTAATTGATGATGATGGTTCGGGAAATGGCATTGTTATAGAAATCAATGAAAATAATAATATTGACGATGAGCTTATCACGCTTTTAGTTGTACCTCCTATTCAAGATTTACCAAACGAAATTGCCTGTAATGAAGGGTTTAGTAGCGCCACTTTTAATTTAGTAATGTTATTACAAACGTCATTAGAAATCGATACTGAACCTATATTTTATGAATCACTTGAAGATTTAGAAGCCAATGCCAATGAAATTATAAACCCTGAAGCCTACTCAAATAGTAATGCTCCTCAAATTATTTATGTTAAAATTGATAATCCACCTTGCTATGATGCTTATAAATTTGAACTCACTATAGAAAATTGTCCACCTTATGTGCCACAAGGTTTTTCTCCAAATGAAGATGGCACTAACGATTGGTTTAATATTCAAGGCTTATATGATGTTTTCGAAGATCACGAATTAAAGATTTTTAATCGCTATGGTACTCTAATTTTTGAAGGCGATAATGATCATAAATGGTATGGTCTCATAAACAGAGGTTTAAACAATCATGGTCATCTTGTACCTGTAGGAACATACTTTTATATTCTAAATCCTAATGACACTAATTACCAGTCAATTATGGGTTGGGTTTATGTAAATTATTAGAATTCTAAAGCAATAATTCACACTCTAGAGAGAGATAACACTAGTAATCTTCGCATTATCGTCTTAAAATGTTAAAATTTAGCGCATTTCAGCGTCTTTTTTTGTATTTCATCTTAAATACATCTACTTTACAATCCAATTAGGATATCAATAATTATTAAGTCCCCAAAACTAACACTATTGATGCCATAAACTTAACCGCTTACAAATGACATATTTAAGACTAGCCCTCAGCATCACCTTATGTTTTTTATGCTTCACTATTAATGCTCAGCAAATCAGCATCGATAATTCATTTACAGAGCAAGAACTAATAGAAAATAACCTTATTCAAGGTTGCGTAGAAACATCAAATATTCAATCTCTAGTTAACGGTCAAATTAATGGATTTAATAGTTTTGCATATTTTGATAGTGCAGGCACTAATTTTCCTTTTGAAAATGGCATCATGCTTTCTACTGGAAATGCTAGTTCAGGAGGAAACGTACAAAACAATACCATTCTTAATGAAGGACAATCTAATTGGCTAACAGATCCTGATCTCGAAATTGCTTTAGGAATAACAGGAACACTAAACGCGACTTCTATTGAGTTCGATTTTATTTCAGTAGCCGATCAAATTCAGTTTAATTATATATTAGCTTCGGAAGAATACTTTGGAAATTTCCCTTGCCAATATTCTGATGGCTTTGCTTTTCTTATAAAACAAGCAGGAACAAATGATCCTTATGTAAATATTGCTGTTATGCCAGGTACTACAACTCCTGTAAATACGAATACAATTCACGAAGAAATTCTAGGTTTTTGTGAACCATCTAACGAGCAATATTTTGAAGGCTATAATATTGGAAATACAAATTATAATGGTCGTACAACAGTAATGACTGCTAATGCAAATATCCAACCCAATGTACTATATCATATTAAATTAGTTATTGCCGATCAAACTGATAAAAATTATGACTCTGCAGTATTTATTCAGGGTAATAGTTTTAACTCTATTGTAGATTTAGGTCCAGATATTCAAACTTGTGCGAGTGCTGTCTCTCTTGATGGTGATATTAATAACCCACAAGCTACATACTCGTGGTTTTTAAATGATGTACTCATTCCTGGTGAAACGCAAGCTACACTTAATGCCATTCAATCTGGTATTTATCGTGTATCTGTAGAAATTCCATTAGCAAATACGACTTGTACTATTGAAGATGAAATTACTGTTACTCTAAGTTCTACTCAATCTGCAGATCCTATTTCAGATTATTTTCTTTGTGATGATATAAGTGACAACGAAATTGAACTCTTTGATTTATCAACTAAAGATATTGAAGTATTAGCTTCTGTACCAAATTCAAGTTATTCAATATCATATTATCTAACCGCAAATGATGCTCAAAATTCAACAAATGCTATTTCTGGCATATTTCAAAACACATCAAATCCACAAACTATTTTTGTAAAAATTGAAGACACAACTAATGGGTGTTTAGCCTATCAAGATTTTGACTTAATTGTAAGTCCAATACCTATTATCACTCAACCTACACTTCTTTTAACTTGTGACAATGGTAGCAGTGGTGGATTTACATCAGTCGATTTATCTCAAAAGGACGATGAAATTACAAACGGTAATTTAGACTTAACGGTAACATACCACCTTACTCCTAGTGATGCTCAAAATGGAACTAACCCTATTGCAATGCCTTATGTAAATAGCAGCCCAACTGAAACGGTTTTTGTAAATGTAACTAATACTATAACAGGATGTTCGGCAACTACAACTTTAAACTTTGAAGTTTTAGACAACCCTGTTATTAATACTGGAAGTCATTACATAGATGCTTGTGACACTGATCATAATGGATTTGCGACTTTTGATTTAACATCAATTATTGCTGATGTTTTAGAAGGCTTAACAGGAGTAAATGTAACATTTCATGAAACTCAAGAAGATGCTGATTTGGGAACTAACCCAATTGCCAATGAGACCAATTATGCAAATATTACTATAAATGAACAAATCATTTTTATTAGAGTAGAAGATATTAACACACGTTGTGCTTCTATTACTCCAATTGAAATTCATACAAATTTATTATTAACTGCTACAAATATTAGAGATATAAGTTTATGTGATGAAGATAATGATGGTGTTGAAGAATTTGACCTCGCTAATATAACTATTGGTATTATTGGTGATGTTGAAGATGTAATGGAATATAACATAGATATTAGCTTCTATTTAAGTGAAGACGATAGAGATAATCAAATCAATACCATTGATCCTGATGTTTCTTTTATACCAACGTCTAATCCACAAACCTTATATATTACATTAACAAGTCCTACATGTCAAGAAACCGCTGAATTTAATCTTATTATCAACCCAATTATTGAATTTGAAGCTATAGAAAACCAAATGGTTTGTGATACTGATCAAGATGGTTTTACTTCAATTGATTTAAGTAATTACGATACCTTAATAACTGATGGGCAAACCGGTTTTACTGTAATATACTTTGCTTCAGAAGCGGATGCAAATTCAAATGTTAATTCATTAGCAACAACATATACAAATACCTCAAACCCTCAAATATTCTATACTAGAATAACATCAAACTCTACTTCTTGTACAGACATTAATGGTTTTGAAATTGAAGTTTTTCCTGCGCCCTTATCAAATCAATCATCAGATATTATCATATGTGACGATGATCAAGATGGGATTTCAGTAGTAAATTTAAATTCGAAAATCCCAGAACTAGTAGACGATACAACCAATAGAATTATAACCTTTTATAATACCTTGACCGATGCTAATTCTTCTAATAATCCGATACCTTTTTCGACGGCCTATTCCGCAAGTACTGAAACGATTTTTGCGAGGATTGAAAACACTATTACAGGCTGTCACACAACAGAAAGCTTTGAAATAATTGTTAACACACTTCCAATTATTAACCCAATAAGCATCTATAAATTTTGCGAAGTTGGGGATGATGGTTTTGGTGAATTCACCTTTGTTACTCAAGATGCGGAAATACTAAATAGCCAAACAGGAAAAGAAGTATTCTATTTTGAAAATGCTCTTGATGCAGAAAATAATACTAATGCTATAGACAAAGACAATATATATGTCAATACCTCTAACCCACAAACAATTTTTGTAAGAGTAGAAAACATTACAGACCCTAGTTGTTACTCAACATCATCATTTCAAATTCAAGTTGGAACTAATCCCGTATTTAATGAGCCTACAGATATTTTTATTTGTGACGACATTACCAATGACGGCAGTGTAACTTTTGATTTCAATGTTCAACTTTCAGAAATCACTCTAAGCATAACAGATATAGAAGAAGTTAGCTTTCATACCTCATCGCTTGATGCAGAGAATAATATAAATGGGCTTCCTTTAATATTTAGTAATACAGTAAATCCACAACAAATTTATGTAAGAATCAATAATGGTTCCATTTGTGAATCTTATACATCTTTCGTGCTTAATGTAATTGCCGCTCCTGATGTAAACCCTTCACAACCTTTAATACAATGTGATACTGACTATGACGGTATTGTAACTTTTGATCTAACCATTTCTGAGTTAGATATTTTAGATGTGAGACAGGATAATATTGAAGTGTCATACCATGAAACTGAAGAAGATGCATTTCTAAATACAAATACTATTGTAGATCCTACAAACTATACTAACATCTCAGACCCACAAACAGTTTATGTTCGCGTTTCAAATACAATCTCAGATTGCTTTGTTTCTATACCTCTTAATTTAATTGTTAATCTCCCTCCTGCAATTAACGATTTTATTACCTATGAAGCTTGTGATAATGATACTTTTGATTTATCTGAAATTAATTCAACTTTATTAGCACAAACAGCAAATGTTCTCGTGTCTTATTACACTAGTGAAAATGATGCATATAATCAAGAAAATGTATTAGATAATATTTATAATTATCAAACTAATAATGACACATTATTTGCAAGAGTAGAGTTTTCTACAACACATTGCTTTATAGTTTATGAATTCAATTTACATATCAATCCATTACCTATTGCAAACCAACCTAATAATTTAGAATCATGTGATGACGACTTTGACGGCTTTTTTGAGTTTAACTTAACACAACAAAATGTTCAAATCCTAGGAGGTCAAAATCCTAATGCATATACAATAACGTATTATATAGATGATATTTTAGCCGAACAAGGTGTTAATGATTTAGGGGCTACTTATGAGGCATTAAATAACGAAACAATTTATGCGCGCGTTGAAAACAATATAACTGGATGTTATAGTATTACACAGTTTATAACAATCGTTTTTGAAAGACCTGTAGTCGATATTGAAGACCAAGTGATTTGTTTAGACAACTTACCATTACTTGTTAGCGCAAATACAAATACTCTTGGAGACACTTATTTATGGTCAACAAATGAAATAACACCTGAGATTGAGATTACTGAAATTGGAACCTATTCTGTTACAGTAACAACACCTAATGGTTGTCAAACCACAAGAGTGTTTACTGTTTCCGAATCGGAAGCTGCAACTATAGAAATTACTGAAAGTGTAGATTTTTCTGATCCTAATAATATTATTGTTACCATAAGCGGAATAGGAAATTACCTTTATCAATTAGATAATGACCTACCTCAAGAATCTAATACATTCGAAAATGTAAGCCTAGGCTACCATACAATTACTATTATTGACTTAAATGGTTGTTCAGAGGTTTCAAAAGAAATCGTAGTTATTGATGCTCCAAAATTCTTTACACCAAATAACGATTCATATTTTGATACTTGGCATATTACAGGTGTTGAAACACTTACAGGAACCATCATTAATATTTATGATCGTTATGGTAAATTACTAACAACCTTAACATCAAACTCTAGAGGTTGGGATGGATTCTATAACGGAAACCTTATGCCTTCAAGTGATTACTGGTTTGTTGCTGATGTTAAAAAAGGCAATATTGCATTCCAAGTTAAAGGTCATTTCACATTACGCTTATAACTAATAATCTTAATATTTTTTTAAAGCTAGTAACGTTATCAATACGTATCTTTGCAATCGGTAAAATTGCAAATGAAATTAGTCTTTAAAATTCTTTGTTGCTTATATCCAATGCTAAGCTTTGGACAAAACATTGTTGTTGATAGTCAAAGTTTTACAGCGCAACAATTAATTGAAGACATTCTTATTGATAGTGACTGTATCAACAATGTTATTGTTACTAATGTTATAGGTGGCGATTTTGGAAATACAGATCAAAGCTATGGTTTTTTTGATGCTACTGGAACTAACTTCCCTTTTGAAACAGGAATTGTTTTAAGTACAGGAAGGCTTTCAAATGTACCTGGCCCAAACACATCGCTTAGTGATGATGATGCACCAAATTGGAATGGTGATACTGATTTAGAAACGGTTTTAAATGAATCTAATACCACCAATGCTACAATTCTTGAATTCGATTTTACATCTGTAGCTACCGAAATTAGTTTTCGCTATATTTTTGCTTCAGAAGAATATCAAGAAGGCAATCCAAACACTTGCAATTTTTCAGATTTATTCGGGTTTTTAATTCGTCCTATTACAGGCCAACAATATACGAATATTGCTTTGGTTCCTGGCACACAAACCCCTGTAAAAGTCACAACGGTTCATCCCGATATTCCTGGTGGATGTGCTGCTCAAAATGAAGCCTATTTTGAAAGTTTCAACGCAGCGAATTCACCAATAAACTTTAACGGACAAACAACCATTCTTACTGCGACAGCACAAGTCATTCCTAATGAGACCTATCATGTAAAATTGGTTATTGCTGATGAGCAAAATTTTAGATTTGATTCCGCAGTATTTCTAGAAGCGGGTAGTTTTAGACTCTCTACAGATTTAGGTCCAGATCGTTTAATAGCAAACGGTAATGCCATTTGTGGAGATGACACCTTTGTAATTCAAACTAACGAACCTGGAAATACAAATACTTATAAATGGTTTAAAGATGGTATTGAAATCATTGGAGAAACAAACACATCTTTAGAAATTGATACTGCTGGAATTTACAATGTAGAAGTTACTAAAGCCACCTGTGTTCTTTTTGGTGAAATTATTATTGAGTATTCTGATAATCCTGTTGTCTTTGATTCAGTTTTAATTGCCTGTGATCAAAACCAAGATGGCTTAACAGTTTACAATCTTTTTGATGCTGAAAATGACATCACTAATAGTAATACTTCACTATTTATTTCAGATTTCTTTTTCACTGAAAATGATGCCGAACAAAACACTAACGCTATTATAGGTGCTACTAATTTTGAAAACACCAACCCGTTTCAAACGGTTTATGCTCGTGTCACTAATCAAGCTAATTGCTACAACATTGCTCAAGTAGAATTACAAATTTCAAATAATATTCTAAACATTCCGCCTCTTGAAACTTGTGATGGTGATGTTATAGATGGTTTTGCTAGTTTTAATCTCAATGACATTACTACAACTATTGCCTCTCAAATCCCTACGACTGCTATCGTTAGCTTTTATGGAAACGAAGCCGATGCATTTGCAGAAACCAATGCATTGTCTAGCACATTTCAGAATACAATACCTAATACACAAACCATTTTTGTAAAAGTTATCAATAATAATCAATGTTATTCTATAACCACTGCTGAATTAGTTGTTTTATACACACCTATACTCCAAGATGATGAAACATTTATTTACTGTTTAAACAGCTTTCCTGATACCATAACCTTATTTGGAGGCGTTTTAAATGATGTGCCTAACAATTATTACTACGAGTGGCTGTTTAATGGAAGTACGACAGAAGTAAACACCTCATTTAATGCGATTAGCGAGCCTGGAATTTATACCGTTATCGTTACAGATCCAAATGGTTGCTCATCAAGCAGAACACTTACAATTCTCGCATCCAATACTGCAACTATAGATAATATTACAGTTAATGAAGGTTTTAATAACAACACAGTAACCATTGATGTTTCTGGTGAAGGCGATTATGAATATGCTTTAGATATTGCAGATGGAAATTACCAAACAGAAAACATATTTACCAATGTATCGTCTGGATTTCATACCGTTTTTGTTCGTGATATTAATGGTTGTGGTACTATTGAACAAACCATTTCGGTTTTAGGCTTTCCTAAATATTTCACACCAAATGGCGATCCTTTTCATGAGTACT
>MAAQ01000023.1:368-104906 GCA_002162685.1 Flavobacteriales bacterium 33_180_T64 | reverse complement strand
AAGATTTTTAATCGCTACGGAAAACTGCTAGCTCAATTTAATAATGAAAGTGTAGGTTGGGATGGCACATTAAATGGCCAAGCTTTACCTAGCGACGATTACTGGTTTACGGTCACGCTTATTGATGGAAGAACATTTAATGGGCACTTTGCGTTGAAACGTTAAATGATTAACTTTACAATTCGTCGTTTAACATTTGAGAAATGTTAATTTAATGCGTTTCAAAGTACAATCAGAATTTAAACCTACAGGAGATCAACCACAAGCCATCAAACAATTGGTTAATGGTATAAACTCTAATGAGAAATATCAAACCTTACTTGGTGTAACAGGTTCTGGAAAAACCTTTACAGTAGCTAATGTTATTGAAGACGTACAACGACCAACTTTAGTTTTAGCACATAACAAAACCCTAGCAGCACAATTATACTCTGAGTTTAAGCAGTTTTTTCCTGAAAATGCTGTCGAGTATTTTGTATCCTATTATGACTACTATCAACCTGAGGCCTATATCCCAGTTTCTGGTGTGTATATAGAAAAAGATTTATCGATTAATGAGGAAATAGAAAAAATGCGTTTAAGTACAACGTCTTCTCTACTCTCTGGTCGTCGTGATGTGATTGTTGTTGCCTCAGTGTCTTGTTTGTATGGTATTGGAAACCCTGTAGAATTTCAGAAAAATGTAATTTCGTTAGAAGTTAATCAAGAAATCTCAAGAACCGATTTACTACATCAATTGGTACAGAGTCTATATTCTAGAACAGAAGCTGATTTCAACCATGGAAATTTCAGAATAAAGGGAGATACAGTAGATGTATTCCCGAGTTATGCTGATGATGCATTTCGGATTCATTTCTTTGGTGATGAAATCGAAGATATTGAGCAGTTTAATATTCAAACGAATGAAGTTATTGAACATTATGACCGATTGAACATCTATCCTGCTAATATGTTTGTCACCTCTCCTGATGTGCTACAAGGCGCCATAAAAGACATTCAGGATGACCTTGTTAAACAACATGATTATTTCAAAGAGATAGGAAAACACTTAGAAGCTAAACGTTTAAAAGAACGTACCGAATTTGATTTAGAAATGATTCGTGAATTAGGCTACTGCTCTGGTATTGAAAACTATTCTAGATATTTAGACGGCCGACAACCAGGCACACGACCATTTTGCTTATTAGATTATTTTCCTAAGGATTTTTTAATGGTTGTTGATGAAAGTCACGTGACCATTTCTCAAGTCCATGCCATGTATGGAGGCGATAGAAGTCGGAAAGAAAATTTAGTAGAATACGGATTTCGTTTACCTGCTGCTATGGATAATAGACCTTTAAAATTTGAAGAGTTTGAAGCCTTACAAAATCAGGTGATTTATGTTAGTGCAACACCAGCAGATTATGAGCTCCAAAAAACAGATGGTGTTTATGTAGAGCAAGTGATTAGACCTACAGGATTACTGGACCCAATTATTGAAGTACGCCCGAGTTTAAATCAGATTGATGATTTAATTGAAGAAATGCAACAACGTATTGAAAAAGATGAACGTACATTAGTAACAACGCTTACAAAACGTATGGCAGAAGAACTCACCAAATACTTAGATCGTATTCAAATACGATGTCGCTACATTCATAGTGATGTGGATACTTTAGAACGTGTTCAAATCATGCAAGATTTAAGAAAAGGTGTCTTTGATGTATTGGTTGGTGTCAACTTACTACGTGAA
This sequence comes from Flavobacteriales bacterium 33_180_T64, assembly GCA_002162685.1. GTDB lineage: Bacteria > Bacteroidota > Bacteroidia > Flavobacteriales > Flavobacteriaceae > Psychroserpens. The sequence goes on along the minus strand of MAAQ01000023.1, from coordinate 103,174 downwards.
GGCTTAGACTTACCAGAAGTGTCATTGGTTGCCATTTTAGATGCAGATAAAGAAGGATTTTTACGTTCTGCACGTTCACTAACCCAAACCGTTGGGAGAGCCGCACGTCATCTTAACGGAAAAGCTATTATGTATGCTGATAAGATTACTAAGAGTATGCAAAAAACAATGGATGAAACCGAATACAGACGCCAAAAACAAATTGCATATAATACAAAACATAAAATCACACCTACGGCATTAAACAAGAGCTTAAATAGTGCTTTGTCTAAAAACTCGGTAAGTACCTATAGCTACGAACTAGAAGCTGCTAGAGCTGCTGAACCTGAAAGCGACTACTTAACAAAGAATCAATTAGAAAAGAAAATTAGAGAAAAACGTAAAATCATGGAACAAGCAGCTAAAGCCTTAGACTTTATTATTGCTGCGCAATTGCGTGATGAAATTAAAAATTATCAAGAAAAATTAGAGAAATTAAAAGTGTCTTAAGTTTGCTAAATAATTTTATTATTTCAAACAAAATCACCTACTACATATTAATTATACTGAACTTTAAAAATATCAATTAAGAAATCTGGTGGAACAATTTTATTAGGAAAACTTTCCATTAAATCTAGCACACGATTTATAGATTCTTGACCTAATCCCATACGCAATCCAAAGTTGTGAAGTTTTACTAATTCTTTCTTAGAGATATCTTTATCTAGATTCATTAATAATACAAGTCTATGAAACTGAACAATACGCTCGCTATGTGATTTTAAATTCACATAGGTTACTGGATGTTCAAATAAGTAATTGAAGTCTTCTATTGAAATTTCTAATTGCTTCGCAATGCTTGCTAAAAATTTATATTCAATAGATTTTATATTTTCGTCTTTCTGTGCAAAGGCTATCATTTCAGATAGCAAACTAAGCTTTTCAACACGATTTATCATATTAGAGGGATTCATGATTATTAGTTTTTATAAATTTAAATAGTTTGCTTAGGTTATAATCCATGATTAATTGTAGCTTGTCGAAAAATATAGTGTCATTCATCGTACTTTTCCTACTTTCATACAAAAAATAAACATAAACATTTGAAAATCAACTAATTACAACAAAATTACCGTTCATCGATTTTTTGACTTTCAAAAATTATTATCGATGAACTGCATACTAACTAATTACTAAATTTTCAGTACTTTCGTTTTAATAGATTCATTAATGAAAAATAGCTTAACTTTTCTTTTTTCACTCCTACTTATAATCGCTAACTTAGAAGCTCAAAGTACAGCTTCAAAGCAAATCTCTACTTTTAAGATTGAAGCTCCGCAACTTAATTCGCATAAAACCATTTGGGTTTACACTCCTAAATCATATAATAATTCGAAACAAACATATCCTGTTATTTATATGTTTGATGCGCAAAACTTATTTGATACTGAAACATCTTATGTTGGAGAATGGAATGTTGATGAATATTTAGATACGTTAAAAAATCAAAACATTATTATTGTAGGTATTGAACATGGTAACGAAAAACGTATAGAAGAACTCACACCTTATCCAAACCCAACTTATGGCGGCGGAAAAGGAGACGCCTTCATGCAGTTTATAATTAACACTGTAAAACCACATATTGATAGTACTTACAGAACAAAACCTGAAGCTAAGCACACTAGTATTTTTGGTTCTTCACTAGGAGGATTAATGGCATTTTATGCTACAATTAAATATCCTGGCACCTTTAGTAAAGCGGGTATATTTTCACCAGCATTTTGGATAAATAACGACATCTATGATTTAGTACGTGCTTCTGAAGTTGCAAGTACATCTAAATTTTTCTTTTTAGCTGGCACAAAAGAAAGCGATACTATGGTTCCTAATCAAGAAAAAATGGTAGCTTTATTACTAAGTAAAGGTCTAAAAATAGACAATATTCAAAATAAAATAATTGAAGGTGGTGAACATAACGAAGCACTATGGCGTTCAAACTTCCCTCAAGCTTATCAATGGCTTATTGCAAATAATAATGATTAACGACTAACACAATGACAAACAACGATATATTTAAAAAACTAAGAGTCGCACATAAACTACGTGACGATGATATTGTAAAAATTCTTGAGCTTGTAGATTTTAGAATTACTAAAAGTGAACTCAATGCGCTCTTTAGACGAGAGGACCATCCTAATTATATGGAATGTGGTGATCAAATTTTAAGAAATTTCCTTAATGGATTGATTATTCATTTACGTGGACCAATGCCAAAACCACAAAAAAGGAAAGCTTAAATTACCAATATCATAAAAATCAATAAGGGTTACATACTTTTCAGAATTGTATAGTAACTTGCAAAGCTCTAATATCATTTTATGTTTGAAACAACTTCAGTAGAAAAAGTTATTCCTAATATTTCAGAAGCAGAAATAAAAGCGCTTAACAAAAAGTACAAACCCCTTTCTGCTACAGAGCGTATAAAACAGCTTTATAAAGATTTTGACGTTTCAGAAGTTATGCTTACGAGCTCTTTTGCTGCAACCTCAGCATTTTTACTCAAGCTATTTTCTGAAGTTAATAAAGCTCAAAATGTTTTTTTTATTGATACAGGCTATCACTTTGAAGATACACTTCGCTATAAAGAAGCACTTACAAAACGCTACGGACTAAATGTGACTTCTATAAGTGCTTTAAAAGAAGAGCATGAATTTACAACCAAAGACGAGACCTGGAAAAAAAATCCAGATTTTTGCTGTTCAATTAATAAGGTAAGACCATTAGACACAATCAAAAACAAATATAAAGTTTGGGTTTCTGGTTTAATGGAATGGCAAAGTGACCATCGTTCTACATTAGATGTTTTTGAATTGCGTGGTGAGATTTTAAAATTTTATCCTTTACTAGATATTACGAAAAAAGAACGTGATGTTTATATAAAAGAACATGATTTACCATTTCACCCTTTAGTGTCTAAAGGGTATAGTTCTATTGGTTGTAAACATTGTACAGTTCCTGGAAATGACCGTAATGGCCGTTGGAATAACAGTCCGAAAACAGAATGCGGACTGCATTTATAAAATTAGATTATTGCTACTCTAATAGCTTTATGTATTTCTCCTGGCATCCTTCAATACAAGGATAGCTAATAATTAAATTAGAGCTTATAATTTCGAAGGAAGACGAATAAGGCATTGTTTGACAATCTAAAATACTAATCGTTGATTCTGTTTCAGAATATGTTCCTGTTGAAGGTTCTCCAGATTCCGAAAACAAGAGACATAGATTTGCATTTGAAGAAATCATCCCATTAGCAGTAAATTGAATCATTTTATCACTTTCAACTGAAAAAAAATCACCACTTCCATCTCCTGGATCAGAATATATAGCAATTAGTTTCCAATTACCTACTAATTCAGGCTGGTTAACTGTTGGGTTATCATCATTTGAGCAAGACATTACAAATAAAAAGGCTATTAATACTAATACAAAATGTTTCATGGTATGCTTCGTTTTTTAGTAGATGCAAAAAGGCGAAGAAGGTTGCGTTATAAAACAAAAAAAGGCTCCTAAAAATAGGAGCCTTACATATATAAATACGCTTATTTTTTAAGCTAATACCTCTTGTACTTTATCAGCTGCTTCTTGAAACTCTGTAGCACTCATGACATCTAAACCAGAATTATCAATTAATTCTTTAGCAATATCTGCGTTTGTTCCTTGTAAACGAACAATGATTGGCACATTGATTGTGCCCATGTTTTTATACGCATCAATAACACCTTGAGCAACACGATCACAACGAACGATACCTCCAAAAATGTTAATTAAAATAGCTTTAACAGCTGGATCTTTTAAGATAATTTGAAATGCAGCTTCAACACGAGCAGCATCTGCAGTACCACCAACATCTAAGAAGTTTGCTGGTTCTCCTCCTGCTTGTTTAATTAAATCCATTGTTGCCATCGCCAGTCCAGCACCATTTACCATACATCCAACATTACCATCAAGATCAACATAATTTAATCCTAATTCACCTGCTTCAACTTCAATAGGGTTCTCTTCACGTAAATCACGTAATGCAGCTAAATCTTTATGTCTATATAATGCATTAGCATCTAAAGTTACTTTAGCATCTACTGCCATAATTTTAGCATCACTTGTTTTTAAAACCGGATTAATTTCAAATAAAGAAGAATCAGATTTCACGTAAGCTGTGTATAAAGACGTTACAAATTTTGTCATGTCTTTAAACGCTGCACCAGATAATCCTAAGTTAAAAGCAATTTTACGTGCTTGGAAAGGTAAGATTCCTGTAGCAGGATCAATTTCTTCCGTAAAAATTAAATGTGGTGTTTCTTCAGCAACGGTTTCAATATCCATTCCACCTTCAGTAGAATACATAATCATATTACGACCATTAGCTCTATTTAATAGAACAGACATGTAATATTCTTCTGGTTCAGAATCTCCAGGATAGTAAACATCTTCAGCAATTAAAACTTGGTGCACACGCTTCCCTTCAGCAGAAGTTTGAGGTGTTACCAAATCCATTCCTATTATTTGTCCAGCAATTGTTTTTACCTCATCTAGGTTTTTAGCCAATTTTACGCCACCACCTTTTCCACGACCACCTGCGTGAACTTGTGCTTTAATAACGTGCCAATCTGTACCAGTATCTTCAGTTAATTTCTTAGCTGCTGCAACTGCCTCATCAGCATTTTGTGCAACGATACCACGTTGAATACGTACGCCAAAACTGCTTAATAATTCTTTTCCTTGATATTCGTGTAAATTCATTTGGTTTTCAAATTTATGGTTTGTCTTCGAATACGCTTCCGAAGTCATTTTAACGACCACAAAAATAAACATACTAAAAGTTTTAACCAATAATTTTTATTAATGATTTAAACTCTTATAGTTTCTCTAAATAGAACATCCATTCATCACTATTATTTTCATTGAAATGCTTTAGTCTTTTAAGCGTTTAATTACTGAAAATGCTTTATCAATCAAATGGTCTTCAACTACTATTGTAAACTCATTAGTTGTAGAAACCACCTCGTATAAAGTAATATTCTCCCAGGCTAAACGCTTAAAAATTTGATAGTATAATCCTACAATTTTCGAATTGCCTTTTGGTAAATAAATACTAATTGCAGATAATTCGTCTTGCAATCCTATTTGTGTTTCATTTTCAAAGGCCTTTAAAATATTTTTTTTTTCAGAAGTTGATATAATAATATTGCTCTCAAATATACCACGAGTAAAGGCATAAAAAACGTGATGATTAGTTCCGATCTTTTCTAAAATTCGTGAATGACTATGTATTAAAGTATTAGAATTTTGAAATGTGAAATCGCTTAAGTTTGAACGTACTGTAATGTCTCCTAAATTTTTAAAAACCTTATTTAAATGAAAAGAATTTTCAAGGTTTATTGGTCGTTGATAACGTCGCAAAGCCATCATTATTGCGCCATTCTTCACAGGTTTCCGTAACATCTCAGAAATAGGTTTATTTAGATTTATGGCTAAAGCAGAAAAATTAATGATTTGTTGTGACAACCCTTCTTCTAAAAAAGGGCTTGATACTATTATGTCTTCTACGCAAGATGCTATTGTTTTCAATTTGTTAATTATTTAACATTTTGTATAAAAATAGTAATATTTTTTCATTTTTATGTTTTTACAAATGAATACATTTATTTTTGGCTCATTAAATATATTGAACTTTAAGATTTAAAAACTTATGAAACAAAACACCTTGTTACAAATTGCCAAGGACTATGAAAGTCCTGTTTATGTTTATGATACTGAAAAAATCAAGTTTCAGTATAAACGCTTAACAGCTGCATTTGGTAAGGTCAAACAGTTAAAATTAAACTATGCTGTGAAGGCATTGTCTAATATTTCGGTTTTAAAATTATTTAATCAATTAGGTTCTGGTTTAGATACCGTTTCTATACAAGAAGTTCAATTAGGTTTAAAAGCGGGTTTCAAGCCAGAGCAAATTATTTTCACACCAAATGGTGTGTCACTTTTGGAAATTGAAAAAGCAACAAACTTAGGTGTTCAAATTAATATTGACAACCTCTCAATATTAGAACAGTTTGGAACTAAGCATCCTAAAACACCTGTTTGCATACGAATTAATCCACATGTGATGGCTGGTGGAAATACTAATATTTCCGTAGGTCATATTGATAGTAAATTTGGGATTTCAATTCATCAAATTCCACATTTATTGAGAATTATTGAGAATACAAAAATGACTATTAATGGTATTCACATGCATACTGGCAGTGATATTCTTGATATTGATGTGTTTTTATATGCTAGTGAAATTTTATTTGATACGGCAAAAAAGTTTAAAAATTTAGATTTTATAGATTTTGGTTCTGGATTTAAAGTGCCTTATAACGCTGGAGATATTGAAACCAATATTGAAGAGCTAGGAGAGAAACTTAGCCAGCGATTTAATGCGTTTTGTAAAACCTATGGGAAGCAGCTTACTTTAGCTTTTGAGCCTGGGAAATTCTTGGTAAGTGAAGCAGGTTATTTTTTAACTAAGGTTAATGTTGTAAAGCAAACAACCTCTACTGTTTTTGCACAAGTAGACTCAGGATTTAATCATTTAATTAGACCTATGCTCTATGGTTCGCAGCATGAGATCATTAACATTTCTAATCCAAATGGTCGTAAGCGTTTTTACTCGGTAGTTGGTTACATCTGCGAAACAGATACATTTGCTAATAACAGACGTATAAATGAAATTACAGAAGACGATATTCTCGCATTTAAAAATACTGGTGCGTATTGCTATTCTATGGCTTCTAATTATAACTCGCGTTATCGTCCTGCAGAAATATTATGGCATAACAAAAAAGCACACCTTATTAGAAAACGTGAAATCTTTGATGATATCCTACGGAATCAAGTTGAAGTAGAGTTATAAAATAAAAAGCGCAAGATTACTCTCTTGCGCTTTTTTATTAATATTTTGACCTATAGCTTTAATTTTTTGTAGCCTTTAAAGGAGAATTAATCCAATAGTCTGAAACATTAGTTAGTACATCTTTGTTTATCAATGATTCACTCAGTTTTTCAGATTTATTAACGAAATACAGGTTTTCAGGTAACGTTTTGCTCTTAAAAACTTCTTGAACAAAAAGCTCTCTAAATTGATTTACTCTTATGAATGTTCTTTTATTGAGAGCGCGTCCTGTGATATCTGTCACATTTTTAATTTTATATTTAAGCGCTTTCATATTTTCTTCATTTAACTCTTCATTTGAAGAAATTGCACCATTAATTAGACTAATTTTAACCGTTTTACTATTATCTAAACTAACAGCATTTATCTTAAGTCTACGCTTTTTGTATATGAATCTAAAATTCTTGCTATTAGCTATTGTTGTTCGATCAACTGTATTATTAAATCTTACAAAAAATGCATTGTCTTCTTGATCATAAGAGATGTCCTCAATTTCGAAGTCATTTCTACTTTTTATTTTAAACTTATTATTAAAAGAAATGTAATTAAGAAACATCTTATCATCTTTAGAAGCATACTCAATCTTTACAGAGAAAAATGGGTCTGCATCACCAACAACATAACCAAAATATTCTAGTTTATGAATGGCATAAGTATCTTGAGCTATATAAATCACGCCATCTGCTGTGTTTTTCACACCTGTGACATCTTCTATGGCAAAAAATCTAATTTCATAAATTAGTGTATCATCAAGATATAATTTTTTAGCAACTCTAAATTCGTGATTATAGAGGAAATCATCTTTAAAGGTATGTACAAATGAAAAGGAATGGTATTGGTTATTGCGGATAGAATTATGCACATTTAAAATACTTAGTTCATTACCTCCAATTGAAGATATTGTAGCATCTTTAATGTATTTGTATTTTTCATTATCATAAGCCATTGTTAGCAACGTATCCTTTGGGAATTTTGAATTTTGCTTAAACTTATACAATGCTGTTTGATTATCTTTAAAAAGTAATTTATTGGTTTGAAATCCAGCATCAAAAACTTCAGCTATGCCTTCATTAAGATTAAAATATCTATTTTCTAAAAGCTGATAATCTCTGTAATAACCTATATAAGAATGTGGATTTGTTGGAAAATTGGCTTTCATTTTATTAATTGCTTTCCCTACAATCTCTCTCACATTCTCAAAGTTTTTTTTGGGAGTATTCTTCTTTGCAGAAATCATTACCGCATTTAGAGCTTCTATTTTAGGTTTTAAAAAGATAATATTCTTTTGATTATCCAATAAACTTGTAACCTCTAATGTTTTAGTTTCATAACCAATTGAAGAAATAACTAATACATTATTTTGAGTTTTGTATTTATACGGAAGCCTAAAATTACCATCTGCATCAGCTATAACGCCATTGTTTTTATCTTTAATACTTACAGTAGCAAATACTACTGGAAGTTTATCTGATTGGTCTAAAACCTGACAAATGATTTCTTTAGTATCGTTTTCTGAGCTCACTTTTTGAGCCAATAGTGTACTCATAGTTGTCGAAATGATTAGAAAAAAGATTGAAATGGTGATTTTTTGCATACTTCTAATTCAATTTAATGGATTTAACTTCAGAAATAAAAGTATTGTTGCTGGCCACACCTTCAACAAAAACCTTAAATTCTTTTAATTGCTTATTTGCTATTTTAAATTCTAATTGTCCCTCTTCATTTAAGTTTAGATTAGGAATCCAATCAATTACACCAAATTTGTTAAAAAAATCGGTCTCATAAGATTTATATTCTGGAACATAAAACTGTTTTGCAACAGCAAATTTCAGCGGAATCTCATAAACACCATAAACATCCTTTGTATCTAATTTAACCTTAGCAAAAGGTTTCGTTTTTATTCTAATTAAACCTGCTCCACCAGAACGCATTCCTCCTCCTACTCCAGATTTATTAACTTCAATCCATTCAATCTGATCCATGGTTAACGTTTTCAAAATAGTTAAGTCTTGTTGTAATACCATGCCATCCAAATATACAATAGGGCTTGTGCTCGACTCTTGATCAAATGTCATATGCTGAGTAAGCGATTTACTAGATTTCTGTAAATGAACAGCTTGACCATTTGGATTATAATCTGCTACCGCAGAAGCTGATGATTCTTCTGTATTTAATGCTGCTCGATGTCTTAAACTATTAGTAGAGTTTGTATAAATTTCGAATTTTGTTGGTGTATCTGCTACTGTAAACCCTTTATCTCTTAAATAACGCACTAATGTTCTGTAACGTCTAACTATTTCATCATCAATTGCTTCTACTTTACCTAAACTTCTATTCTGTAATTTCTCTATCTTTGTATAGCCTTTTTTCTTATTAATAATCACTTCATCTAACTCTTCTACAGTTTTTAGCACATCATTCATAGACACCTCAGTAGTAATAGGATAACCATTTAATGTCTGTATAACTAATGGTGTAATTTCACTATCCATTTCTGGAATCTTAAAAGGATCAAATTGAATATTTAAGCTAGGTTTAGACACTTTTCCATTTTCATCTATTTGTTTAATTTTCACATTCTCTTTCTCTACAGGAAATAAACTAGAAGCCGTATAGGAACTATTATCTTTAGACAAACTCACAAATTTAGTTGCATGATTTAATGTTGGATAAATCATTAATTGTTTATCAACTTTTTGTGGTGAATTCAAAGTGTAACTGATGCCATTCTCAAAATCATATGCATATTCTGGTGGATTATTAAAGATCTCATTCCAATCATAACTACTCCACCCTTGGGTGATTAATAAGTTATCGAGTTCAAATTTCTTTCTTGCTGAAATATCTGTGAAATAGTAATTGGCTTGCTCCACATAGCCTTTTAAATACGGTTGCAATAATATATAAGATGAAATGTTTTGATGGTGGAATGAATTTGTTCCACTTGGCAAAACAGAGACACTAAAATTATTAGCCAAACTCTTATCTTCTATTTTATATGGCAGTACTATAGTTACAGAATCATTTGCAACTGTTACACGTTCTTCTTCGGAAGTTGCAAAATTAAACCCTTCATAATTAAAGTATAAACGTTCAATTAACGGATTATTATTTGAATCGAATAGGGTAAAAATATTCATCCCATTAAATAAATCTTGACTTGAAATGAGTTTCACTATTTCCGTTTTATCACCAAACTTAAATAATGTTTCTTTTAATTCTTGACCATTATGTATGGCTAGTTTGAAAATACCGTCTTTGATATTTTGTAATGTTGATGGGTTTGTTTTTAGTGTTAAAGCGACTTTATCTCGTATCCCAACAACTGTCATACCAACACCCACTGTTTCTATATTTTCTATAAGAACGCTATGCTCTTGATCATTAAATTTAAAAACAGCAGTATATATTGTATTTACTTTGGGTTTTAAAAGACATTTTCCGATTCCAAATTGATTGACTTTAAAATTCGTGACCACAACACCATCTTGGTCTACAATTTCTCCCCTGGCATTTGGTAAACCTAATCCTTCCTTATTTTTTATAACAACACCAATTGTGTTTTCTACGTCAACTAATAAATGTCCGCCTTCTGGCAAAAACTGAGCATCTATTTTTAAGAGTTCTGTATTAGAAACCATGTGTTGCTCTACTGCTGGATCTATGATTCTTATCTTTTCTGTAAATAAATTGTCTTCAGAGAAATTCTTCATCCAATTGGTATAAGCTTTTATGGTATAATTTCCAGAAGTATAAGACGAATCTATTTCAAAATCACTTACTGCTGTACCTTTATTAACCATAACCAATTGCTTCTTGATTATTTTCCCTGTGTCATCTGAAATTGTACAGTATAAATTAGACGTCTGGCTAGATAATTGCTTGGTGCTTTTATCAAAAACATAGGCCTTTATTCCTATAGATTCCCCTTTTATGAATATCGTTTTGTTGAGATGTGCATAGACTATTTCTCTATCCATTTCGGTATAATCCTCATAAGCAGAAATAAGGTCTGCATCTGCATTTTCGGTTTGAGCAATTACTGTTTGAGTTATCAAAAAAAACAAAAATACTTTAGTCACTAGTTTTAATTTTCTCATGGTTACTTTATTTTAAATTCTTTAACTTCAGATATAAATGTTCCATCATTAGACATGCCTTCAATAAAAAGCTTAAGGCTTGTTTGTTTATTATCGAATACTTTAAGATTTAAAACGCCCGCTTCATTTGTACTCACGTCTGAAAACCAATCTACCAAACCATATTCTCTAAAAAAATCGCTATTATAAGACGTATATTTTGGGATATAGAACCGTTTTGCTACATCAAATTTTAATGGAATTTCAAATGTCTTATGTGTTATCTTCTTTTCTGGTTTTTCAAATGAACTAAAAGGGTTGGTTTTAATCTTAATAATACCTCCTCCTCCACGCATACCGCCTCCAATTCCAGATGAATTGGTTTCAATATACTCTACATCATCTAAAGACATACCAATAAGAATAGTATGTTCACCTTGTAAAATCATACCATCTAGATAAACAATTGAAGACTGACTTGCATTTAAACTAATCTTTTTTCGATTTGTAATAACAAAATCAGGTGGTGTACTTCCTGGATGTAAATACGCATTAAAGCCTTTCGTATCTATAAAATTAAGGACCGATTTGTAATGTCTTTTTATCTTTTCATCTATAAATGTGACTTTACCAACAGTAGAGTTTTTAATACGTTCTACTCTAGTATACTTTCGTTTCCCTTTCAATATCACTTCATCTAACTGCTCGATTTTTTTCCAACCATTTGCAAAATCACTATAATTATTCACTCCAGTAAACCTTATTTCTCTAGATGTTAAAATATTATAATCATTTACAAGATTGAAATCGGGTATCACATCTGGACTAAACCTTAAGGCTATGTTTGGCATAATAGGTTTTCCTTTTTTATTAATAGCTCCTATTTCAACTTTTTCATCTGAGACTGGAAAAAAACCTTGCTTCTCAAATGCTGTTTCTCCTGGTTTTAAATCTATAATTTCAAACGGACTATTTAGTGTTGGGTATATTACCAATTGCTGCTGATTATTATTAGTAAAATTAGCAACATAACTTATGCCGTTTTCAAAATCATAATCATAATCTGGAGGCGTATTAAAAATGGTATCCCAATTATAACTACTCCAACCTTGAGTTAATAATAAATTATCTAATTCATATTCTTTTTTTGGAGTGATTGCCTTAAAATAATATTGTGCGTTTTCTATGTATCCTTTCACATAAGGCTGCAATAATGTAGACGATGAAATGTTTTCATGATGATTATAAGCTCTGGTATTTGATGGTAATACTGAAATACTAAAACTATTAAACTGTTTGGTATTTAAATCCTTATAAGGAATTGAGACAAGCAAAGAATCATTCTTCTTCTCTACCCTTATATCATTTGAAGTGACAAAGTTTAAACCACTATAATTAAATACTTGACGCTCTAAAACAGGTGTATTATTAGCATCAAATATGGTAATGATATTAATACCTGAAAACAAATCGGTATTAGAAATGGCTTTTACAACTTTTAAACTTTGGTTAAACTTAAAGTTAAAGGCTTTTAATTGATCGCCATTATGAATAGCCATTACAAAGGCTTTGTTTGCAATCTGCTTATGAGTTGCCTCATTGGTTTTAAACGTTACATAGGTTTTATCTTTTAAACGCTTCACTCCTATTCCTATACCTTGAGATTGGCTGTCTTTTATATCAAATTCATAATCTTTTTCATCTATTTTCATGGTTACTTTATAACTCTCATTAGCTTGTGCTGTTAAACTAAACCGTCCTAAGCCTAATTGATTTAGTTGAAACGTTGTAATTTCATTAGTCTTAGAATCAATAACTTTACAATCCACATTTTTAATACCAAAACCAAAGTCATCCTTAACAGTAACTCCAATTATTGTTTCAATGCCGGCAACTAAATGACCTCCCTCAGGTAAAAACTGAACATCTAAATCACCGTTACTTATTAACTGCTTAGCTTCTTTTTCAACTTCAGGGTCGATTATCCGTATGTCTTGCATATAGAAATTTTTCTCATTAAAGTTTTTCATCCAATTCGTATAGGCTGTAATTTTATAATTACCAGATGTAAATAAGCTATCAATAATAAAATCATTAATTCCTATCCCATTGTTAATCATAATGAGTTTCTGCTTAACAATCTTATCATCCTTATCTAATATTGAGCAATACAAATTTGAAGTCGCTGAAGAAAGTCGCTTATTGGCTTTATCAAAGATGTAAGCTTTTATACCAATAGCTTCGCCTTTTATAAATGTAGATTTATTTAAATGTAAATAGACCACTTCGCGTTCCATTTCTGCATAATCCTCATAGGATGAAATAAGATCATAATCTTCAAAAGAAGCGCTTTTATTTTTTTGTTTAGAAAGGTTTTGGGAAAAGCAAAATGTGTAGCACAGTAAAGCTGAAAAGAATAATGATATCTTCATAGACAAATAAGTTAGTTAGTAAATTCTTAAATTTATGAGTTGATTAATCTCATAAATAGTGTTAAAAATCTAAATATATTGTATCAACAATCATTCCAAAGAACGAAAATTCCTATAAAAAACTAATCCGTTTTTATCAATATCATAAAATCCAAATTCACGAGTTCCCCAAGCAGTATTTCTTAATACAGTTTGTTCATGAAAAACGAATTGTGTTTTATAATCTTCAAACAAGTCTTCTATATCTTCTACATAAATTTTCAGTAAAACACCATTCCTTCCTTCAAGCCAATCACTTTCACCATGCCATTGCAAATGAATTTCAATTCCGTCTCTAACAACTCCAGCATAACTAGGATGATCTCCAGCATCTTTAAACACTAAATTAAATCCAAGTTTTTCTACATAATACTGTATTGAATTCATGACATTCCTAACAGGAAGTACAGGATGAATTTGTTTTAGAAATGCAGTACTCATTATTGTTTTTTTACGGTTCCTCTAAAATGATTTACATTAGGATTAATTGGGTTTCCAGAAGAACGCCTAAACGATGCTAGTTGTCCACAATGCCATATCGCATCAGCAATTGGACCATTAACTTGATTCCAAAATGGAATTTCATTTTCTCCAAAAATAATTTTAAACTTCGAAATATCAGCACTATTTTTTAAAATGTCAGCTGCGGTTTTTAGATTAATTAACACCTGCTTACGTTTATCACTATAACTCATATTAGAGTTATCATTCTTTCCATTAGCTTTTAAAAGTGTCGAATTAACTATGATATATGATAGATCTAGAATATGGTCAATTGTTTCTGAAGTAGAACGTGCATCATCATCAGGCTTAAATACAAGGTCTCGTTCTGAAAGACCTTCACTTGCCCAATAAAATCGAAACCCAAGACCATCAATCATTCTTGCAGCCATTGTACCTGCTGTAAAAGTTTCAGGATAATCGGGAACTTCATAATACGGAAGTTTTTCTTCAGAAACATCTTGTGCAAAAGTTAACGTTGAGATCAGTAATGCAAGAACAAATAGATTGATTTTCATTTTTAAAAACTTTAGCATTTGATAATATATAAATTTCAGAATAGAACTCATGAAAAAAGAAATTTAGTCTTTTAGCGCTTCTTTATTAGTAATTGTTGCTGTTCCATATTTATCCATTAAATAAATTAAAGCTGTCATAGACGCGGCTCCTAATTCTAACTCACGTTTATTAACATGCTCAAATGTATCATTTGCAGCATGATGATGATCAAAATAGCGTTGAGAATCTGGACGTAATCCTGCTAAAACAATATCATTATCCTTTAACGGACCAATATCTGCTCCACTACCTCCTTTTTCGAAATAATGAATTAAATAGGGTTTAAATAGAGGTTTCCAGCTTTCAATTTGTGCAAATACAACATCATTACAATCAAAACTAAACCCTCGTGGTGTAAATCCGCCAGCATCACTTTCAAGGGCAAATACATGCTTTTCATTTTTTGATTTTGCAACCTCAGCGTATTTTTTTCCACCTCGAAGTCCATTTTCTTCGTTCATAAATAAAACAGCTCGAATGGTTCGCTTTGGACGAATTCCACTTTCTTTAAGTAATCGCAACACATCCATAGACTGCACTACGCCTGCGCCATCATCATGAGAACCGTCACCTAAATCCCAAGAATCTAAATGCCCACCAACAACAATAATTTCATTTGGAAATTCACTTCCCGTTATTTCACCTATAACATTATAAGATTGCACATCTGCTAGTTGCTTACAATGTTGACTAAAAAAGAAATTTAAGTTCTTATCAAGAGCGAGTAAACTACTTAATAATTCGGCATCATTAGTACTAATCGCTGCTGAAGGTATTCGCTTACTATTTGGCAAGTCGCCATAACTCATACTTCCTGTATGTGGATAATCATCAAGTCTTAAATTCATTGATCGTACAATTACGCCTACTGCTCCATATTTCCCAGCTTCCATAGCACCAGCATAACGTTGGTCTACACATCCTCCATAAGCTTCAAACGTACTAATCAAATCGGCTTGCATTGGTCTATTAAAAAATACAATTTTTCCTTTTATTTTTTCCTTTCCTAAAGCTGCTAAATCTTCCAAACTCTTTACTTCAACTACTTTAGTTTTCACACCTCCATTTGGTGTTGCAATCGATCCTCCAAGTGCACAAATATTAACATTAGTAGTAACTCCTGGAGAGGTTTCAATATAGGAAAACTCTGGAGCTCCTCTAACCCAACGTGGCACCATAACAGGTTGCAACCAGACTTTATCAAGCCCCAATTTTTCAAATTCTTCTTTGGTGTATTCAACTGCCTTTTCAGCATTTAATGAACCTGAGAGTCGACCTCCAATTTGATTAGACAAGTGGTCTAACCATTGGTAGCTCATTCCATTAGTTAATGAATTGGTATAAATATTTTTAAGATTTTCAGCATCTGTTTGTGCTGAAATTTGAAATGCAATAAAAAGAGATAAAATTGTAATTAACCGCCTCATATAATGGTGTTTTAAATTGAAGCTTAAATATACTATTTAATCTAATGAGCATTAATAAAAGAAATCATAAAAAAACTATTCTTGTTCTAATTCTTTTATATAGAGATCCAAATTTGCTTTTACTTCTTCCTCCAGTTCTGGCTCGACAATATCTTTATATTGAATTAATGTATCATATAAAATTCGAGCGACTATATAACGTGCTGTTGGTTTATCATCTGCAGGGATTGTATACCAAGGTGCATGCTTTTTAGAAGTGCGATTAATTGCATCTTCATAACAGTCTTGATAATTCTTCCAAAGCTTACGTTCTTTCAGGTCTCCTGGTGAGAATTTCCAATTTTTTTCAGCTTTATGCAAGCGTCTAAGTAATCTGTTTTTTTGTTCATCTTTTGAAATATGCAGGAAAAACTTAAAAATAATCGTTCCATTTTCAGCGATATGCTTTTCAAAATTATTAATTTGATCAAAACGTTTATTCCAAAAAGCTTCATTTACATCTTTAACCGAATTGACATCTGGCAGAAACTCGCCTAGAATGTAACCAGGATGCACACGTGTTACCAATACATTTTCATAATGAGTACGATTAAAAACACCAAACTTTCCGCGAGCTGGAAGCGCAATATAATGACGCCATAAATAGTCATGCTTACGCTCTAATTCAGTAGGCACCTTAAAACTATGCACTACAATTCCTCTGGTATTGAAATCTTTAAAGACTTCTCTAATCATACTATCTTTTCCAGCGGTATCCATTCCTTGAATACAAATAAGAACAGCATATTTACCATGAGCATAAATTGTATTTTGAAAATCACCTAGCTTCTCTCTTACCGATTCTAATTCATTTTCGATTTCCTTTTTATTGGTTTCTAAATCAAATGTTGTAGGTGTCTTTGACAATGAAATGTCTTGTGTTATTTTGAAAATATTAGTGTTAATTTCTTTCATATGATGTATTTAAGTATAAATATAATCAAGATTTTGTAGTTTTACTTAACTAATTTATTTAGATGAAACATTGCTCTTTTATATTTTTGATTTGTTTTACGGCTACAAATATAACTTGGAGTCAAGCTATAGATTCTACTACTATAACTTTAAAAAATGGCATTAGCAAACCAAGTATTCTCTCAACACATCCCTTTGGAATCTTTATAACAAGACTTCAATCTAATTTTAAAAAAACAGCATCTCAAAAAACCGGATTAAGTTTTAGCATTGAAAGTGGAAATGTTTGGTCTGCTCCTGTCACTGGATATATTCCAAATGATAATGACATAAGAGACCAAGTTAGTCATATTGAATGGCATAAACGAGAATTTGCATTCAATATAAATGAAATCGATGCACAACGTATAGATATTGCTATTGATGGTATTCTTAAAGGATTTAGAGGACAACTATCGATTCCTATTAATTCTAAAAGCGATTTAAACATTGGGTTTAGATCCTATATTCTAACTAAAGGTAAAACACCTTTTACAATTTTAACTGGAGATCAATTTATTGAAAGCTTTCATGATTATATTGCTGGAGGAGAAGATCCGTTTGCAAGACGTGTTTTTGGGTTTAACAAAGCTAAAATACTATACAATGACCGGAATAATAACACCTTAGAAATCCAAAATGGAGACTTCTTAATTGGCGGATTAGAAACAAGTTATTATTATTATCCTAATTTTTTAAGTAATCCAAACAAAAACATTTATTCAAATTTTGGTACTCATATAGGTTTTAACCTCTCAAAATACAACTCATCAATAGATATTGGATTTTCAGGAAATGTACTAAAACAGTATCATTTAAAAGATCAAAAATATTTTCAGATAGGAGTTGGCATTGGTCTTTTAAAAAAAAATGGTATTGAATTTAGTTCTAAAAATCTAGTTTTTGGAACCAATGAATTTATAGGTCACATTGAAACTGCTATAGAATATAATTTTATTTCCAAAAGGCAAACCACACATTCATTTGGAATTGATTTCTATTTACAAACAAGCTATAATAAAAAAAGTGAATTTAATTATCTCATTCCTGTTAGAAATGGTGTTTCTGAAAAAACTTGGGCAAATGGGTTACAACATTTATATGAAAACAATAATTACTGGACCTTTTTATATTCTTTTACAAAAAAAGTAACTACAACATTTTATGTACAACAAGATCTAACACTTAACAACAATCCTGATATACAAACAGGAATGAGTATTTCATTTTCATTATAATGACTTATTTACTAGCAAATAATTTTATATCATTTTCACTTACTTCCTTTTCACCAAGAATAATTAAGCGTTCAACTACATTTCGTAATTCTCTAATATTTCCTGTCCAATCATATTCTTGAAGTAGTTGTAACGCTTTATCTGAAAATTCTTTTTTTACAGTTCCTTGTTCTCCTGAAATTTTAGTTGAAAAGTGATTTATCAATAATGGAATATCTCCACGTCTATCATTTAAAGCAGGCACTTTAATAAGTATTACTGCTAGTCTATGATACAAATCTTCTCTAAAACGGCCTTCTTCAATTTCCTTTTTAAGGTTTTTATTTGTTGCAGCAACTACACGAACATCTACTTTAATATCTTTATCATTACCTACACGTTGTATTTTATTTTCTTGTAAAGCGCGTAAAACTTTTGCTTGCGCAGACAAGCTCATATCCCCAATTTCATCTAAGAAAATTGTCCCTCCATTTGCAGCTTCAAACTTTCCTGCTCTATCTTTTACGGCACTAGTAAAAGCACCTTTTACATGACCAAACAACTCACTTTCAATTAACTCCGCAGGAATTGCAGCACAATTAACCTCAATTAACGGTCCTTTAGAGCGTGCACTTTTTTCATGTAACCAATGCGCAACAAGCTCTTTACCAGTACCATTTGGTCCTGTAATTAAAACTCTAGCATCTGTTGCGGACACTTTTTCGATCATGTCTTTGATTTGAGAAATAGCATTACTTTCACCAATCATTTCATACTTTTTGCTCACTTTCTTTTTGAGCATCTTATTTTCTACAACAAGTGTTTTTGTATCTAAAGCAATACGAACTGTATTAAGCAATCTATTTAAATCTGGTGGTTTTGATATATAATCAAAAGCCCCTAAACGCATTGTGTTTACAGCAGTATCTAAATCTCCATGTCCAGAAATCATTACAATTGGTATTTCTGGCTTTATCTTTTTCACTGCCTCTAAAACTTCAACACCATCCATTTTTGGCATTTTTATATCACACAGTATTAAATCAAAATCATCTTTCTTAATTTTTTCTATGCCTAACAAACCATCTTCCGCTTCATATACTTCATAGGTATCGCTTTCCTCAGAGAGGATTTTCACTAATACTCTTCTAATTGCTGCTTCATCTTCTATTACTAAAATCTTTGCCATTTTTATATTTTAAATTTTATTCCAGTTCTTAAATAAAATGCATTTACATCGTCTAATTTAAAAACTTCATCTCTATTATCATCACGTAACACATTATTTAATCTAAAAGTAAAACCTGTATACGCATAAGCCACTAAATGTCGGGTAAGCAAATACTCATACCCAATTCCTGCTACAGCTACAGCTAAAGAAATGTTATCTATTTGTTTTCCGTTTATTGTTAGTTGACGTTGCAAATTAGCAAAATAACCATCTAAACTAACAAAGGTTTGCAGCATACTTTTCTTAGTTAAAAAATATTTAACGTTTGACTTTGGTACTCCTGCAGAAAATGACCATTTATCATTTATTCGCCTATAATAGCTTACAAATGGCAAAGGAAATGGGACACCTGTTGTAGTATTATATGTTAACCCTAAAATTAAACGATAAGGGCGTTTTAAGGTTTTGTCTTTCCTTTTATCATTTATTGCAAATACTCCACCATTTAAAAACACATCTTCAAACGTGATTTTTTCAATAAGAGTTGAGGCTACCCTAGGGTTTATTTTTAATCCTAGCCTCCAATACTTTGCCGTTTTAAATGTATAACCAATATTTAAATCAATAATATTAATGGTTTCTAAAACTGAAGTATCAAAACCATAATTATCTTCTAGGTTGAGAATTATTCTATTATATTCAGCTCCTATAACTAAATAACAATCTTCTTTTGTTTTAATAGGGTAATTAACCAAAGCTCTAATTCTTGTGTATTGATCATCAGAATTACTTTTTGGTATAAATGAATATTCTAATCGTGCTAAATCTGTAAGTTGCGCCATCATTGAATGCGATAAGCAACAAAAAAAAATGATAAAAAAAACGTTACACGACTTACAAATCATAAACTATTTTAAAACGTATTAATTTAAAATAAAAGATTAACTCTATTCGGATTTTTGAATAATATGAACATCTCTTTGAGGAAAAGGTATTTGTATATTATTCTCTTGAAATGTATTATATATTTTATAGCGTAGTTGACTTTTAATTAAAGGGACATGAAAACTATCTTCTATATAAAAATGCAATCTAAACTTTAATGCATTATCCCCAAAATCTTCAAAAAAGACATTAGGTTCAGGATGACTTAAAATAGCAGCTTCTTGTACTGCTATACCTAATAATAATGCTTTTACAAAGTCAATATCTGTGCCATAAGCAACACCTACATCAACAAACTCTCTTGTTAATTTATCATTTTGTGTCCAGTTGAATAAAATTTCATTTAAAAACTTATGATTAGGAATCACCAATACTTTTTCATCATTGGTAATTGCCTTAGTAGTTCTTAAACTCACTTCAGTTATTTTTCCTACTTTTTTATCAATTTCAATAATGTCATCAACCGTAACTGTTTTGTCAATTAAAATAAATATTCCAGAAATAATGTCTTGAAATAATTTTTGCATACCAAGACCTATCCCAACAAATAATGCCGTAGAAGCTGCTAATAAAGCAGTCACTTTAACACCGGTAGCATCTAAAGTGGTTACTATTACAACTGAAAAAATAATATATTTTAAAAACGTAAATACAGTTTTAAAACGATTTTTATCTTCTCTTTCTAGCCGTTTAGTTGCTAGAATTCTTACCATACGCAAAATAAGCTGTGTGGCTAATAATGTTATTATTAGAAAGACAATTGTTCCTATAGTAACTTTGATACCATGTTGATTATAAATAACTTTAGATAAAACAGAATTAATTGATTCCATCACCTTAGTATTTTATCCATTTGTATAATTCCTTATAACTTGGCTTTTTACCATACATTAAAATTCCAACTCTATAAATTTTAGCAGCAAACCAAACTGTAAATATAAACGTCACAGCTAAAATCGCAAATGATAATACTTGTTGCCAAATAGGCACACCAAATGGTATTCTCATTAACATAACTACTGGAGACGTAAATGGGATAAATGAAAACACTGTTGATACTGTTCCGTGAGGGTCTTCAATAACCGTAAAAATACCAACATAAACAGCCAAAACTAGAGGCATAATGATAGGTAACATAAATTGTTGTGTATCTGTTTCATTATCTACAGCTGCTCCAACTGCTGCATACAATGAGCTATATAATAAGTAACCACCTATAAAGAAAAACAAAAATGCTATTATTAAATTGGCTAAAGGCAAATTAAAAAATGATTGCATCCCTAATTGTATTTCACTAGCGATTTCTGGATTTTGCATAGCTTGATTAATTAGATCTTGCTGTGGCGTTTGCATTTCTGACAGATCAATTCCAAAAATTGCAGATAACGCAAACACTAATATACTCCCTAAAATCGTCCAAATTGCAAATTGCGTAATTCCAGCAAGAGATGTACCAATAATTTTCCCCATCATTAATTGAATAGGCTTTACTGAAGATATAATGATTTCAATAATTCTACTTGTTTTTTCTTCAATTACACTTCGCATTATCATATTGCCGTAAATTATGATAAACATGAATAATAAATATCCAGCTGCTCCACCAAATGCTAGTTTTAAAACGCTATCTATTTTAGAAGTTTTCTCACCTGTAAACGTTTCTTGCGCTATAGTAATATTTGTTTTTGATGCTTCAATTTTCTCTATATCAACACCAGCATTAAAAAGCTTTTTATCTTCAAGCTCCTTCTCTATTTTCTCTTCTAAGCTAGACATTATAGATAATGAAGGCGATTCATCTGAATAAAATTTCACTTTGGAAACTACCTCTTTTCTATCCGTACTATTTTGAATATGCAATAAGCCAAAATCCTCTTTGGCTATGACTAATTCTTTAGCAGTCTCCAAACTAGTATCAGTCAAAATATTATAAGTTGTATTTTCTGTATTAACAAAAACCTCACTCATAACACCAGTTTCATCTAAAACAGATATTGTACGTTTTTTATCATTATTTAATTGTGACAAATAAGCAACAAAAGCAACAAGAGCCACCATAATTAATGGGCTCACAAATGTCATAATAATAAACGATTTATTTTTAACCTTTGTTAGATATTCTCTCTTTATGATGAGTGGTAAATGATTCATATTAATTATTTTTTACTGTTTGAATAAAGATATCGTTAGCACTTGGTATCACTTCCACAAAATGATGCACCTCGGCTTTAGAGGTTAAAAATGATAATAACTCATTAGAAGATCCTTGAGCATTAAGTTTAACATTTAGCTTTACATCATCATTAAGGTTTTTAAATGTCGCTGGAAATACTTCAAACTTTTCTTTAATTGCGTTAGTAACACGTTCTATTTGATTGGTTTGTAAACCAACCTCAAAAGTATTCGTTCTATATTCACGTTTAATATCGGTTAGCTTCCCATCTAAAACCTTATTAGACTTATGAATCAAAGCAATATGATCACACAATTCTTCTACAGATTCCATACGATGTGTAGAAAAAATAACCGTAGCACCTTCATCTCTAAGTTGAAGGATTTCATCTTTAATTAAATTAGCATTAATAGGGTCAAACCCTGAAAAAGGTTCATCAAAAATCAATAACTTAGGCTGGTGTAAAACAGTAACTATAAATTGAATTTTCTGTGCTTGCCCCTTACTTAGTTCTTGAATTTTTTTATTCCACCAATCCCCAATTTCAAATTTTTCAAACCAGTACTTTAAACGTTTTTTAGCCTCTTGTTTTGTTAATCCTTTAAGTTGAGCTAGATATAGTACTTGTTCACCAACTTTCATAGACTTATAAAGCCCACGTTCTTCTGGCAAATAACCTATATTTTGTATATGCTCAGGTTTTAAAGGTTCACCATCTAATAAAACGTGACCCGAGTCTGGCATAGTAATTTGATTGATAACTCTAATTAGTGTAGTTTTTCCTGCGCCATTTGGCCCTAACAATCCAAAAATACTTCCTTTAGGAACTGCTATAGAAACGTCGTTTAACGCTCTAAACTCTCCAAAGTTTTTAGATACTGAATCTGCGACTAATAGGTTATTCATATATTGAGTTTGATTGTTTGAATTTAATTCTCGTAAAGATAAAAATGTTAATCATCTAATAGGTGCTTATCGCACTTAATTATTAACGTTATCAAAAGTTTCACTACCTACAATATGTATTTACTTCACTGAAAGTGATGAAACTATAAAAAAAACAAAACCCACCCTTAAAACAAATTAAGGATGGGAAAAAATTGCTATGAAAAAGAAAAATTACCACTAATTAGAATTAGTGATATTCCAAATATAGTGTTTTTTATTAAAAAAGAAGATTGTTATGAAAACATATCTTTAACTTTTTCAAAAAACGATTTATCAGAACTTTCAGGCTTCGGAGCGAAGTGTTCATCATCCCTCATGCTCTCAAAGAACTCTTTTTGTTGTTTATTCAATGTTTTAGGTGTCCAAACATTAACATGTACGAGTAAATCTCCACTTCCATACCCATTAATACTTGGAATTCCTTTTCCTCTTAAGCGCAGTATTTTGCCTGATTGCACTCCTGTTTCAACCTTAATTCTCACCTTACCAGTAACGGTATCAATTTCTTTAGATGTCCCTAAAACAGCATCAGGTAAGCTTACATACATGTCATAATGTAAATTATCACCTTCACGTTTTAAAGTCTCGTGTTCTTTCTCCTCTATTACAACTAGTAAGTCGCCAGAAATCCCATTTCCTGGGGCTTCATTACCTTTACCTGTAACTTTAAGCTGCATAGAGTCTACAACTCCTGCAGGAATTTTAACTGACACGGTTTCTTCTTGAAATTTTAATCCTTGAGCATCAGCGTCAGAAGGTTTTTTATCAATACTTTGTCCTGCGCCACTACAAGTTGGACATGCTGAAGATGTTTGCATTCGCCCTAGTATTGTATTAGTAACTCTTGTTACTTGACCAACACCATTACATGTCACACACGTTTTGTACGTAGTACCTGGAGCTTGAACTTTACGTTTAACCTTTATTTTCTTCTCTACACCATTTGCAATTTCTTCAAGTGTTAAGCTAACTCTTATTCTAAGGTTACTTCCTTTAACACGTCTTTGACCTCCGCCAAAACCACCTCCAAAGCCAGAGAAACCTCCTCCGCCTCCAAAACCACCACCGAAAATATCACCAAACTGACTGAAAATATCATCCATATTCATGCCACCTCCACTAAAGCCTCCTCCACCATCAAATGCTTGATGACCAAATTGATCATAACGTGCTTTTTTATCAGCATTACTTAATATTTCGTAAGCCTCAGCAGCTTCTTTAAATTTCGCTTCAGCATCTTTATCATCAGGATTTTTATCGGGATGATGTTTAATAGCCATCTTTCGGTAAGCTTTTTTGATTTCTGCAGCAGATGCACTTTTATCAATACCTAATATTTCGTAATAATCTCTCTTTGCCATATCTTTATTATTGTCCGATTACAACTTTAGGAAAACGTATAACTTTATCTCCTAATTTATATCCTTTTTCAACAACGTCAATAATTTTCCCTTTAAGCTCCTCAGTTGGAGCTGGAATCTGCGTTATTGCTTCATGATCATCAGCATTAAATGTGTCTCCTTCAGTTATTTCAATTTTAGACAAGCCTTTTTGCTCTAAAGTTGTCAATAGCTTTTGATAAATTAACAAAACGCCCTTACGTAATTCTTCAGCTTCTTTATCATCTTCAATATGCAATAAAGCACGCTCAAAATCATCAAGCACAGACAACATTGACACCATCACTTCTTCATTAGCTGTTTTAAACAAGTCTATTCGTTCTCTCGTCGTTCGCTTCTTATAGTTTTCAAATTCAGCAAACAAGCGCATGAATTTATCTTTCTCCTTTACTAATTCTTCTTGTAATTTTGCCTCTACAGTTAATTCTTCAGCTTGAGGAGTTTGAGCATTATCTACTGCCTCTCCTTGCACTTGTGGTTCTTCTATAGTTTGATTTTTATCTTTCTTACTCATTTTCTGGATTATATTATAAATCTTCGATTTAGGATGGCAAAAGTACTGCCATTATTATTAAAATGTCAAAATGTCATCAAATTATTTTCTTCGGAAATGATATATTTTTGAATAGTTAGGTTCGTTTGATAAGCATTAATGTTACTAATCAAATAACTCTAGAAGTGCAGGTTCTAAATGGTGGTATTCAAAATAGAATCCTGTATTTTCAACTTTTGCAGCACTTACACGCTGGCTTTCAAACAACAAGACATGCATTTCTCCTAATACAAATTTCATAACAAACTTTGGGATATTAGGTAACATAAGTGGTTTGTGAAGTATTTTGGCAACCGTTTTAATAAGTTCTCTATTAGTCACTGGATTTGGTGATACTGCATTATAAACACCATCAAGGTTCTTAGTAACTACAAATACAAACAACCTTGCTAAATCATCAACATGAATCCATGATTGCCATTGCTCTCCAGTTCCAAATGCTGCTCCTACACCAAATCTAATTGGCTTTGCTATTTGAGGTAATGCGCCTCCTTTTTTTGAAAGCACTAAGCCTATTCTAATTTTTGCGACTTTAATTCCAAGTGACAAAAATGCATCGACAGCGGTTTCCCATTGCTTAACAACTTCTCCTAAAAAAGAATACGATAGCTTTGTTTCGTTTTCTTCATAATAATTAGTTATTGAGTCTGGATACACGCCAATAGCACTAGCAGAAACAAACTGTTTAACAGGGAATTTATGTATTTCAATAGTCGCTCTTAATAGTTTAACCGCTTCTGTTCTACTTGAAATAATTTCTTTCTTGTAAGCCGTTGTCCAGCGCTTCGAAATGGTGGCACCAACTAAATTAATAATAGTACTAACACCGTGAAAACAGCGTTCATCAATTTCGTTATGACTTGGATTCCAATAAAAGCCTTTATAATTTTCTTCAGTAGTAATTTTATTTTTTGAAGTCGTCAGGTAATGAACAATTAGATTTTGGTCATGACAAATTTTCACAATTTCTTGACCAATTAATCCTGTTGCTCCCGTAATAAGAATGTTCCCCATAACACACTAATTTACTAAAATCTCAAACCAAGCTCGACGATTTTAATAAGGGTTTAACGTTTTACAGCTCTAAGCATATGACGCTTTCCTGGAGGACCTTCAAGACGTTCTACATCAAAACCTAAAGATTTTAAAGAACGACGCACACTACCAATAGCAGCATAAGTTGTAAGTACTCCATTTTTTTTCAAAGCTTTATACATTAATCTAAAAATTGCTTCGGTCCAAAGCTCTGGTTGCACTCTAGCTCCAAACGCATCAAAATAAATAACATCATAGGTATTTTCTTCGGAAATATCTTTAAAAAACTTCTGTTGTTTTGTGAGTTTAAACACTTCTGAAATTTGACACTGCTTCTCCCAAGAAGACTTATAAAGCGCCTCAAATTTACGCGTATCAACTTTAAGCTCTGAAGCATAATTTAATTGTAAAAACTCTTCCGAAGAGATAGGAAAAGCCTCTACTCCAACATAATTAATAGGCTGCTCTAAGGTTTCTGCTTTCAGCATAGTAAGCAACGCATTTAAACCTGTACCAAATCCTATTTCAAGTACTGAAATCTCTTGATTTGGAATTGGTTTATTTTCAGAGTAAAAAAAAAGCAAACCATGTTTTATATACACATGATTTGCTTCTTGTATGGCACCATGAACAGAATGGTACTGCTCATTCCAATCTTCTATTTGAATGGTTTTAGAGCCATCTGCCGTGGTAATTATTTTACGTTGCAATTTATTTTGTCTTCAATAAAACACCATCTGCTAAAAACGAATACGTCTTCTTAGGCTCAGTAATTTTTGCTATCTCTTCAGGTGTTGCCCCTCCATCTTCAGCATAGTGACGTTGTTCGTCTACTGGAACTTCATTCACAAATGCTTTACCATTAATAATTACTTCTTTTCCCGAAATATCTTTCGGCATAAAAAACCCGTAATCTTTAAACTTCACCATGACTTGCTCTCCATTAGGCAAATCAAGCTTCATCCAACATCCTTTTGCTTGGCAAACGTCATCAACTTTAGCTATCATTTTTGCATCAATAGAATCACCAACAGTCATTTTTAAATACTGCACAGCCATGTGCTTTGCAGTTAATGCATTTGCATCTGTAATTTCTTTTCCAAAAGATGCATATGTAACTTCTTGGGCTTCTAAAATTGCCAATTCTTCTGTTTGCGCAACTTCTTTTTTACATGACACTAGTACTAAGGCAACTAGTATTATTGAAAATATATGTTTCATTTTTTTATGTGTTATTTTAAATTTTAGCAAGCTCAAAGTTACGCATTTTTTTAGAAAATATTATGTTTTTTAACCCATCAAAAATGACTAATTTCGCAGAACTAAATACAACCAAAAATGTCAAATATAAATACAAGTGATTTACACGTAGAAAAAGCAGCAGAATCTAAATTAGCTGGTGTAGATTTTGATAGTCTAGCTTTTGGAAAAACATTTACAGATCATATGTTTATTTGTGATTTTGTAGATGGGAAATGGCAACAACCAAAGATTATGCCATACCAAGCCATGACTATGGAACCTTCTGCACGTGTATTTCATTATGGACAAGCTGTTTTTGAAGGGATGAAAGCCTACAAGGATGACAATGGTGATGTATTCTTATTTAGACCTGAAGATAATTTTAAGCGTATTAATAAATCTTGTGCGCGTTTAGCAATGCCAGAATTCCCTAAAGACTACTTTTTTGAAGGTTTAACGACTCTTGTTAATATGGATAGAGATTGGATTCAATCTGGAGTAGGAAACTCACTATATATTAGACCATTTGCTATTGCAATAGATCCTGCAATTGCTGCTGCACCATCTGAAACCTATCGTTTCATGATTATTTGTGCTCCAGCAAAAGCTTATTATAAAGGTACTGTAAAGGTTTTAATTGCTGAACAGTTTAGTCGTTCTGCAAATGGAGGCGTTGGATATGCAAAAGCTGCAGGAAATTATGCTGCTCAATTTTACCCAACGAGCCTTGCCCAAGAAAAAGGGTATCAACAAATTATTTGGACTGATGCAGATACGCATACATTTTTAGAGGAAGCTGGGACTATGAATGTGTTTTTTAGAATAAATGACACCTTGATTACTGCTCCAATAAGTGATAGAATTCTTGATGGAATAACACGTAAAAGTCTTATTCAGTTAGCAGAGGACAATACTATAAAATGCGAAGTAAGACCAATTAAAGTGGATGAAATTGTTGAAGCTTCTAAAAACGGAACGCTTAAAGAAATTTTTGGCGCTGGAACTGCTGCAGTTATTAGTCCGATTTCAGCATTTGAATACAAAAACATAGTTCATGAACTTCCAGAAGTTGGAGCACATTCCTATTCTAGTATCCTAAAACAAAAAATGCTTAATATTCAGCATAATCTTGCTGAAGACAAGCATCTGTGGAGACAAGAAGTAAAATAAATAAAAAAAAGAGCCAAATGGCTCTTTTTTTATTTATGATTCTAGTATTGCTTTAATATGTGGTTTAAAATAATTTGGCCCTTTAAGCACTTTACCATCGTCTCTATAAATAGGCTCGCCATCCTCTCCTAATTTGCTCATATTACTACGTTGAATTTCATCAAAGACTTCTTCAATTTTATATTGAAGTCCGTGTTCGATAATTGTTCCGCAAAGAATATAAAGCATATCACCTAGAGCATCTGCAACTTCTATTAAGTCATTATCTTTAGCTGCTTCTAGATATTCTTGATTTTCTTCATGCATTAACTCATAACGTAACATGTTTTTATCTAAACCTAAATCTGCTTTTGGTGTTTCTCTATGTCCAATTTTGAATGCTGTATGAAATGCTTTAACGGCTTCTATTTTTTTTTTCATAATTATATAAAATCTTAGTGTGTTCATTCTCTTATACATAAAACAGTTCTTTTCTATTTATACAAATACTATAAAAAATTCACATTTTATTTAGAGAAATATCTTTATCGTTTAATTATTTTTGCATAAAAATAGCTATATGTTTACTAATGGTCAATTGATTTTCGGAATTTTATTCGCAGTAGTTTTTGCCATTGTAATTTTATTCGCTTACCGAAAAGATTTAAAACTCCATAGAAAATACTATAAAGGAAGCGTTTGGGTCCTTATTGCTTTTATTTCTTTTATATTAATGATTGCGGCTATCAAATTTATATTTGTATAACTAAAGTCTTCTTTTTTCGCTTCTCATTAGAGCACTCTATAATATACATCTCATTTTTTTTGTAACTTAATGGTTTAATATACCTATTACTGGGTATGTTTTTATGTGTGCTTAATTTGCATCTTTGAACTATTAACTAATTAATCCAACCGTTATGAAAACACATATTTTAAAATTAAGCTGTTTCTTATTATTTCTTTTTACATTTTTTGGATGTAACGATTGTAATGAATGTGAAATAAAATTGGAGCAAACAAAAAAAGAGCTACAAGAATTGAAAAGTGAAAATACATCTAACGCACCAAAAACCTCGAAAATAGCATTTCAGAGTGTAGGAAAATATGATGTCTTTGGTGATTTTTCAGTCAAGGATGATAGATTAACTTTATTTATTCCTGTTACAGAAAAAAATCTGGATATTAAAGATGTTAAGAACATTTCAACAAATAACATTAATGCAATACTAATAAGAATTGATAATAATGTAAACAGAAGTACACCTGAAAAACCAATTGTAAAAATAATTAAAAAAACTTATAGTATAAGTTATTTAAAGCTTGATACGACTAAATTAAAAAGCCACAAGAAAATCAAGGTGATTATACTTCATGATAACGCTACAGATCTCACAACACATGCAAATAAATACAAGACTTGCTTAAAAACTCAGACTGACTACATCAAAGACAACTGCTTAGGCATATACAAATCAGCACCACGACCTAATGAAGATGGAGGAGATATTATTGTAGGTGGATAAAAAAAATCTCACATATTTATTTATTCTCTTGTCTATATTAAGTTATGGACAAGAAAAACACAAAACAACTTTTAGGTTGGTGGATTCTTTATTTAAGGCTGAAAATTATGATTCTATTATAGCGTTAAATAGATTGTCCCCTAAAAATAACACATCTTCAGCTAGAGTGAATTTTATTTTAGCAAAATCATATGAAAACATAAACAAAGAAGAAATTGCACTATTATATTACAAAAAAGCGTTACAACTATATAGAGAACAAAAGGACAATGAAAATATTGCTAAAATAAATTTAGAAATATATTTATTATTAGATAGTCAAAATAACATCAAAATTGACAAAAATCAATATTTAGAAAGCGTTCTTAAACATGCAAAAAAAACCAATTCTAAGAAATGGATGGCAGCATATTACAATAATTTAGGTATTAGTTTTCATAAAAAAAACATAATAGATTCATCGAAGTTATATTATGCAAAAGTTCTTTCATTATCAAAAGAGATAGATAGCTCTACAATGGAAATTAATACTTACCTTAATTTAGGTTCTTTATTTTCTAACAAGATCAAAAAATACGATTCTGCTATTTACTACTTTAATAAAGCGTTCAAACTTTATTACAATGACACTATATATTACAAAAATTTAAACACAGAATTTTATTTATTAAATAATCTAGGAAACACTTATAGAAGGAAAAAATCATATTCTGAGGCTTTAAAATATTACTTTAAAGCTGAAGCTATAGACCTGCCTAAATTAAATCGTAAGAGTAAAAAAATACTATATTCTAATATAGAAGCTACTTATTACTACATGAATGAATGGGAAAAAGCGTATGATTACTTGTACAAATACGATTCTATTAAAAATATTATTAATCTAAAAGAGCAAAATTCTAAAATCTCTGACATTGAAGAACAGTACGACAACGAAAAATTAAGAGCCGACAACTTAGAAAGCGAAGCAAAAAGAAAACAAAACCAAAACATCGCCATTGGTTTAGCTGGAAGCCTAGTATTAGGAAGTATTATTGCTTTCCTCCTCTTTAAAAACACCAAACGAAAACAAAAACTTGCCGAGCAGGAAAAGGAACTCGAAACTCAAAAACTCGCTACAGTTTTAAAAGAACAAGAACTCACAGCCATTGATGCTATGATTGAAGGTCAAGAAAAAGAACGACAACGTATTGCCAACGATTTACATGATGATTTAGGTGGTTTGATGGCCACTGTGAAATTGCACTTTAATGCGCTTAAAGAAAAACAAACCCCTGAACTCTACACTAAAACCAATCAGCTTATCGATGAGGCATATGATAAAGTACGCTCTGTAGCACATGCTAAAAATTCGGGTGTTATTGCTAAACAAGGTTTATTAAAAGCTATCAATGAAATGGCTGCTAAAATTTCAGCATTAAATAAAATACAAATTGATGTTATTGATCACGGCTTAGAAAACAGATTAGAGAATAGCCTAGAACTTACTATTTTTAGAATTATACAAGAACTCATCACTAATATTATTAAACACGCTAATGCCTCTGAGGTTTCAATTCATATCACCAATCATGATGATAGTTTAAATATTATGGTTGAAGATAATGGTAAAGGCTTTAACCCAAGTCAAATCACAAAAACTAATAAAGGCATGGGAATAAGCAGTATTGATAAACGTGTTGAATATTTAGATGGTAACATGACTATTGAGTCTGAAAAAAACCAAGGTTCAACGATAATAATAGACATCCCATTATGATAC
The DNA here is from genome assembly GCA_002162685.1 of Flavobacteriales bacterium 33_180_T64. GTDB lineage: Bacteria > Bacteroidota > Bacteroidia > Flavobacteriales > Flavobacteriaceae > Psychroserpens. The sequence goes on along the minus strand of MAAQ01000023.1, from coordinate 71,048 downwards.
GACTAGCAATTGCCGAAGATCATCAATCACTTATTGACGGCATTAAATTACTTCTTGAGTACGAAGACGATATTTCTATTATAGGTACAGCAAATGATGGTGAAGCACTACTTGAGATTGTAGAAAAAAAGCGTCCAACTGTTATTCTCACAGATATCAGAATGCCAAAACTTGATGGTATTGAAGCTACCAAACGCATAAAAAAAACAAACCCCGAAATTAGAGTACTCGCTTTTTCAATGTTTGATCAAACCGATGCAATTCAACAAATGCTAGATGCAGGAGCAACCGGTTATATTTTAAAAAACTCATCGCTTAATGACGTTTTACAAGCCATTCGTACTGTAGCTAAAGGAGATACTTATTTTGATGCCAATATAAACACCAATGTATTAGCTTCAGAAAACAAAACAAAAAAGAAAGGCCTTTTAACGAAACGCCAAATTGAAATTTTAGAACTCATTGCTTTAGGAAAAACATCTAGAGAAATTGCCGATGAACTCTTTATTGGAACTCATACTGTGGATACACATAGAAAAAATATGGCTCGTATTTTAGGACTTCATGGCAAAGGTGAGCTTATGCGTTATGCTTTAGAGAAGAAATATAAATTTTAAAAACTAACATTATAATTAGGTAAAAGCCCTATTATATCTGAATAAAAAAATAGATCTAGAAAGATTCAAAAATCCCCATTATTGGGGATTTTTTTATTAAAAACTCTTTTAGATATTTGATTAAACCAAAAACACATGTATTCTCAATTATTCGAAATAGAGCTACCTGAATTTCTTAGAACAATTTTAAATAGTAATCACATTACCATATACTCTTATCCTCTTTGTATTATTATTGGAAGCTTTTTTTCAATCTATTTCCTTCGGAAAAAGGAGAAAGAACACAATCATTATTTCTTTACAATACAACTCTTACTTATTATCATAGCAGCTGCCTTTTTAGGTGGGAAATTATTTTTATTCTTTGAAAGACCGCTTTATTTTATAAACAATCCAAAACATATTGTTGAAATTATATCTGGAGGATATGTATTTTATGGTTCATTCATTGCGTGTATCTTGAGTTTGATTCTTTATTTGAGAATTAAGAAGAAACCTATATTAAAATCTCTAGACATTATTGCCCTTAGCACCTTAATACTTCATGCTTTTGGCAGAATTGGTTGTTTTTTAGCGGGATGCTGCTATGGCAAACCTTCACAATTAGGTATTATATTTCCCAAATCATATCCAAATAAAGTTCACCCAACTCAACTATATGAAGTGACACTTTTATTAATCATTTTTATAATACTTCATAAAATTTACAGAAAAAAAACTCATGATGGCGACATATTTATACGTTACATTTTTTACTATGCTATAGGAAGAATCATCATTGAATATTTTAGAGGTGATAATCGAGGCTATATCATAAATAATACCTTTTCACATTCTCAAGCGATTGGTGTTATAGTAATCTTTTTTACAATCTTGTTCTATTTCAAACTGAAAGCGAAGAACAAGGAAACCCTCTAAATTTACCTAATACTAGGTATTTACTCATATCATTATTATCAATAAGTTTAGATATTAATTAAATTTTGTGTCTTATGAAATATTTAAACAACATCAAACGATTATTCTGCATAATAAGTATTACAATACTATCTATAACTACTGTATCAACAAATTTATCTTGTGATACAGATCCTTGTGATTTATTATCTTTGGCAGATTTGACAATTCCTATAATTGCCGATTTATTTGATCAAAATGGCAATCCAATTATTGACCAAAATACAGGTCAAATCATTCAAGGGTTAAATGAACTTTACTATAATAGAAGAACTGATGAACTTTTTAACAATCAATTTCCGCCAAGTCAAGGTGTCTTAGTTGGCGATGTTATTGATATGGCAACGAGTATTTACAATGTATTTTCTACAACAGAATGTGAATTAGGAAGTGCTGCTAGTCCATCTTCAACAGCCCCAACATTATCTATAAACGGTCCTCTTTATACAGGAGAGCAACCTCTACAACCTATGCCTACACCTTATGTTCCATCAAACGGAAAGGTCTTTACCGCGACAACATTTCAAGTACTTACACCTGGATTTTATAGTGTTGATTTTAATGCTAATGCTCCTAGAAACGTACCAGAGCATAATTTTAATAACAATTTCTACTTTGGGGATAATGGAAACTATAATAGCAGAATAACAAAAAAGCACTCTTTTATTGTTGAATTGAACCCAAATAGATTGGCAAGTAAAAACTTAAAATTTTATTCAAATAAAGAAATAGCACCTAAAACAATTGAAGAAATGAAAAATTTAAAAATCTACAAAATTATTACTTCTAGCAGATTAGAGAATTGGTATAAAGAAAAATTTGGGCTTAAATAATCCCAATATAAACAAACACGACAGGCTTATTATATATGCTATTATTTGTCTTATTGTTATTAATTTATTAGTACTAATAAAAAAAAGGATGTAATTTTCATTACATCCTTTTAGTTTAAAAATTATAATTTTAGTTTTCCTCTGGAAGGAAGCTATAATTTTTACTGTACATCATCATTTGACCTTCAAAAGTATCAGGCTGTGTTACTTTAACTGCTGTGATTTCACCATTTTCATCTTTTTCAGTAACTAATACTGGATTAACAAATCCACTATAAGCTGCCGATGTAAATTGTTTATTACGCTCTAGAATTTCAGCATGAATAGCTTGATCAACTTTTACACCATAACCTTCTACTAAAGCCTCAACAGCATCAAAATCACCTTCAGATTTAATACGTTGTGTTTCTCTTAATAACTGACCAAATAACTCATGAAGTTTATCATAATCATTAATGTTGAAATACGTCTTCCCGTCTTTAGTAACTTTCTCAATCACATTCTCTTTTTCACCTTGTTCAAAAACCCATGCAGAAACCCATTGTCTGTTTCTCATGTGAGCTTCTTCAACATCATCTCCAAGATCTAATCTTATTAATTGTGTCATTAATCCATTTCGGATATAACCATCATAAGCCGCTTTTCCAACAGACTTCCAATCTTCTACCAATCCTAGTTCTTGCAATTTAGAATCATATAAATAATACAATCCAACTAAATCGGCACGACCTTCTTCTAAAGTAGATGCATAATTTTTAAGTGTTTCTTTTGTTTCACCAACACCTGGATTTAATTGTCCTGATGCATGTCCAATTACTTCATGAAGTGCTGTATGTAATTTATCTGCTAATTGTCCATATTTTTCTTCTAATTCATATTCTTCATCATCATGAACAAATTCTTTTAAACGTCCTGTACTTCCTGCATTGTTATAAGCATGAATAATATTTCCTAAAGACACTGATTTACTTCCTACAGATGCTCTAATCCAGTTAGCATTTGGTAAGTTAACTCCAATTGGTGTACTTGGTGACGCATCTCCTGCTTCTCCTGCTACATTTACAACTTTGTAAGTAACGCCTACAACACTATCTTTTTTATGCGCATCTAATAGCGGTGAATTATCTTCAAACCATTGTGCGTTTTCAGATAAAACTGCCATTTTCTCAGACATATCAAAATCCTTAACCTGAACAACGGTTTCATAAGAACCTCTATAACCTAATGGATCATTATAAACTTCTATAAAACTGTTTATATAATCAATATTTCCTTCTGTAGCTGCAGTCCAAGCTACATTATAATCATCCCAAGTTTGTAAATCACCAGTATTATAATACTGTATTAATAAACCAAGAGCATCGCCTTGAGCTTTATTTTCGGCTACATCTTGAGCTAATTCTAACCATTTAACGATCTCATCAATAGCATCGCCATATAAACCTCCAGATTTATAAACACGTTCTTTTAAAACACCATCCTCTTTTACCAATTGAGAATTTAATCCATAAGACAAAGGTTTGTCTGGATTTGGTGAACTTTTCTTTTTATAGAAATTCTCAACATCTGCATTAGTTACATCTGGTCCATAAAAATTAACAGCAGATAATAACACATTATCAACGCCTTTAGCTTGATTTACTTTTTTAGAATCTTTATCATTAAAAATCACATCAAAGGCTTCGCCTTCTAAGGTTGTATTTGTATCTGATAATAAGCTATTTAAATAGTCTGAAGAAAACTCAGGTGCTAACTTAGCATTTGAATAATGATGGTGTATCCCATTAGAAAACCAAACACGCTTCATGTAAGTTTCATAGGCTTTCCAATCATTTGATTCTTTATCGCCTTTATAATTAGCATATATACGTTCTAAAGCTTTTCTAATTTTCAAATTATGTCTGTAGTTTTGATCCCACATAATATCACGACCAGATAAACCTGCTTGCGTTAAATAGTAAGCTAGCTTTTGTTCTTTTAAGGTTAAATCTTCCCATCCAGAAATTTGGTAACGCAACACTTTAATGTCCGCAAACTGTTCGACGTTATAATCAAACGCTGCCTTTTTTTCCACCTTAGTAGTGTCTACTTTTTCTTCTTTTTTATCTTCTCCACAAGAAAACATAATCCCTGTAATAATAGATAAAACCAATATAAATTTCAATTTCATTGTTAATTATTTAATTATTGTCTCACAAATGTAACCATTTATAAACATCTGCTGAAATTGATTATCTTTGAGTACCTAATTAATTTAATAGCAACAATTAAAATGAAAGCATTTAAATATATTCTATTTTTACTTTTAATCTTTTTTATAGGTATCGCAATATATATTGCGGTTCAGCCCAATTCGTTTGAAGTAAAACGAACAAAAACAATACAAGCACCTGCAAGTGTTGTATACCAAAATGTTATTGATTTTAAAAACTGGGAAGCTTGGTCATCATGGGTAGAAGCTGATCCTGACTTAAAAATAACACTTCCTGAACACACTAGAGGTATTGATGGTTCTTATTCTTGGGAAGATAAAGATGGTGTTGGGATTATGAAAACTACAGACACCAAATCTAATGCTATAATTATTCAAGAAATGCAATTTGCTGATTTTCCAAAGTCTGATGTAAGATGGGATCTTAAACCAATCAATGATGGTACTACAGAAGTGACTTGGTCTATTTCTGGAAAAGATCTTCCTTTTGGATTTAAAGCTTTCTCTTTTTTTATGGGCGGAATGGAAAAACAAATAGGTCCAAATTATGAAAGAAGCTTAGAAAAACTTGATAGTATTTTAGCGGCTGACATGAAAAAATATAGTATCAATGTGGAAGGCGTGACACACCATAGTGGTGGCTTTTATTTATACAATACAACCTCTTGTAAAATGGATGATTTCAAACAAAAAATGCAAGAAATGATGCCAAAAATTGGAGGATATGCGATATCTAATAATGTTTCAATGGCTGGAACGCCATTTGTTATTTATCACAAATGGGATCTTGAAAATAATACTGTTATGTTTTCTTGTTGTATTCCCACAACTTCAAAAATAACAACTGCTGAAACTGACGTTCTTACTGGTCAATTAGAACCATTTAAAGCCGTTAAAACAGTCTTAAAAGGAAATTACGAGAACCTTCAAGAAGCATGGGATAAAACAATGATTTACATCAAAGAAAACAATTTAGTTCAGCCAGAAACTGGTCCTGCACTAGAGTCTTATTTAACTGATCCAATATCTACGTCAAATCCTGCAAATTGGATTACAGAGATTTATTTAGCTGTTGAGTAAATGAAGCAGTTAGTTTTAGTCTTTATAGGTGGAGGTTTTGGTAGCACATTACGATTTTTAATTGGAAAACAATTTACTACTGATAGTTATCATTTTCCTTGGGGAACTTTTACAGTCAACCTAATTGGTAGTTTTATTATAGGTACTGTTTTTGGTTATATTCTGGTAAAGCATAAAGTATCCAATGAGCTTTTTGTGTTTTTGGTGGCTGGTTTCTGTGGTGGTTTTACAACCTTCTCCGCTTTTACACATGAAAGTATTTCATTTTTAAAAGCTGGTCAAACCAATCTTTTTTTAAGCTATTTATTGTCTAGTATTATATTAGGCCTCTTTTGCGTATGGCTAGGTTATATCGTATCTACAAAATTAATTTAATGTTTCCCAAATGCTTTAACGCCTGCTTTAACTTCTAGATCTACATAGTTCTCTCTAGGAACAATTGGACACGAATAGTTTTCATTATAAGCACAATACGGATTGTACGCTTTATTAAAATCTATGTCTATCGTATCGCCTTCAGGAATACGCATATCAATATAACGTCCGCCACCATAACTTCCTTCACCATTGGTATTATCTAAAAATGGAAGGAATAGGTAATCCTTGTACTCTTCTTTCTTGATTAATCCTTGATTTTGATAAATATTAAGCTGATGTGTTTTTCCCTTAAGGTTAAAAGTAACCACACCATACTTTACGTATTCTGGTAATCGGCTAGTTGTTGTTTTCATTTTAAATACTTCCGCTTCAGGTGTTCTTTTAAAAGTAGCCTTAACAACAAAAGTAGAATCGAATTTAAAAAAATCCAAACCTTTAAAATTCTTTCTATCCTTGTCCTTTAAAGGTGATGTTGTCACGTCTTTATATTCAGCATTAATTTCTTTCTGAAATTCGGTATCTCCAGCAATTGGCGTTTTGTCTTGTGCACAACTTAGTGTAGACACAAATAGTAAAGCAAGTAGTAAATAAGATCTCATAATTATAATTTTCATTTCAAAAATACAACTTAAACATTTTTTTTATAGCTTTGCCAGATATTAAAATAAGAAAAATGCAAAACTGCGTCATTACATATACACAAAAACAGAAGACCTCTTTTTATAAGAGTCGGACCTACTATATGCTATGATAATATAATTATATAACTAATCAATCATAAAAAGTCCGACGATATCGTCGGACTTTTTACATTTATACAATAATCAAAATGAAAATACTATTTAAAAACTATATCGAATCTTTCCAAGGTTTATCTAAAGAAATCTGGTATCTAGCATTAATCTCACTTATTAATAGAGCTGGGACTATGGTGATTCCGTTTTTGTCACTATACTTTACAAAAAATCTCGATTTTAGTAAAGGCGATGCAGGATGGATTTTTGTATTCTTCGGACTTGGTTCCGCTATAGGTGGATGGCTAGGCGGTAAGCTAACCGATAAAATAGGATTTTATAAAGTAATGATTATCAGTCTTTTTATTACTGGACTTAGCTTTATCGGGTTACAATACATCACCTCATTTTGGGGACTATGTTTTGGCATATTATTCGTTATGATTGTAGCAGATACTTTTCGCCCTGCAATTTATGTATCACTCAAAGCATACAGTAAACCAGAAAATCGCACACGTTCGTTAGCATTAATACGACTAGCAATAAATGCAGGTATGGGAATTGGACCAACAGTTGCTGGTTTAATTATTGTAACGAGAGGTTACAGTCTACTATTCTGGATAGATGGCATCACATGTATTTTGGCTATTGCTTTGTTTTACTATTTAGTAAAAGAGCCTAGAAAGAAGCCTATTGAAACCAAAGAAAACCTAGACCTAAAAAAAGACAATAATATCGTTTATAAAGATTTTACGTATTGGGTTTTTATAGGCATTTGTTTCTTTATGGGTATGGCCTTTTTTCAACTCGTTGTAACTATGCCTTTGTATTATGAAGAAATTTTCAACCTAAATGAATTTGAAATTGGATTATTCTGGGTCATAAACATAGCCATTATTGTTGTTTTTGAAATGCCCTTTATAAATTACTTAGAAAAAAAACATATTCCTGTGACAAAACATATTCTTATAGCTTGTTTACTTATGGGATTGAGTTTCTTTGTGATATTTCAGAATTTTTGGATAGGTATTCTTATTATACATATGATCATGATGACTATTGGTGAAATGTTAGGGTTTCCGTATACAAATAAATTTGCGCTTAACAGAGCAAAAGAAGGAGTAGAAGGCAGTTACATGGCTTTATTTGCCATTGCATTTTCATTATCCCATATTTTCAGCTCTAAAATTGGATTAAGCATTGTAGACAATTATGGTTACCAAATCAATTGGTTAGTCACTTGTACTTATGGTGCATTAGCAGTAGTATTATCCTTGTGGTTACAAAAACGTATTAAAAACAATCTATAATGAATCTAAACCAAATTACAATTCCATCATTAGATGTTGAAAAAGCTACTGAGTTTTATAAAATTCTAGGTTTAAAATTGATTGTTGAAGCTTTACCGCGTTATGTGAGATTTGAATGTCCAGACGGAAATACAACGTTTTCAATTCATAAAGTCGCCACACTTTCAGCAGGAAATGGTATTACAGTTTATTTTGAAGATGATAATTTGGATGAACTCGTAAGTGATCTTCAACAAAAAGGAATTATATTTACTTCGGAACCTGAAGATAAAAGCTGGCTATGGAGAGAAGCGCATTTAAATGATTTAGACGGGAATCACATTATACTTTTTAGCGCTGGAAAAAACAGAAAAAATCCGCCTTGGCGAATTAACACATAGTATAAAATGAAACACATTATATTTTTATTGAGCGTCCTATTATTAACAGGTTGTAATACTACCGAAGAGAAAAAAGAAGCTCAAAATGATGAAACAAAGAAACAGGTTAAGCATAATGAAAAGCAATTTCCAAAATTAGAACCTAACCGTTATAATGTAGCATTTTTAATTATGGATGGTGTTTTTAATACTGAATTAACTGCACCTTTTGATATTTTTCAACACACAATTTTTAGAGATAGCATCAAGCCTATGAATGTGTTTACTGTTGCTAACACAGATAAGCCTATAACCACATTTGAAGGTATGCGTATTCTACCCGATTTTAATTATACAAAAGATGAACTCCCACAAATTGATATTCTGGTTGTGCCAAGTGCTGAGCATCATTTGGATTCCGATTTGGAAGATCAAGCCATGATTAATTTTGTAAAACGTGTAGATAAAGAGGCTCAATTTATAACCTCCCATTGTGATGGCGCTTTTGTCTTAGCCCAAGCAGGCTTACTAGATAATTCGGTATCCACAACATTTCCAAGCGATATTGATACGATGCGAGAACGTTTTCCTAATTTGGATATTAGAAAAGAGGTCTTATTTGTTCACGACGGAAAATATATAACTTCAGCTGGAGGAGCTAAATCGTTTGAAGCTGCATTATATCTCTGTGAGTATCTCTACGGAAAAGACATTACTCAAAGTCTTGCAGGTGGTTTGGTAATTGATTGGAACTTAGAAGATATTCCACATCTCATTATTGAAAAGTAATTATTTTAATTGCTTCACTTCGTTATGCTTTACAACATGAGATAATATAATTTGGGTTTTGGTTTCCCCATAAACGATCAATTGATCAATAAATGACTCTAAGTGTTTTTGATTTTTTAAAACTACTTCCATCACAATATTTTCATTACCAGTAATACGATAGCAATTAATAACCTCATCATAGGTTTTTACCTTTACTAAAAACGGTTTTAACATTCCCATAAAAGCTCGAAGTGTAATCAAAGCCTTTAATTGATACCCAGTTTCAAAGGGAGATACTAATGCATTATAACTTTCAATAATTCCAGCATCTTCCATTTTTTTAATACGTTCTGAAACTGCTGGAGAACTAATCCCAACTTGACGTCCAATATGAGCATTAGACTGTCTCGCATTAAGCTGAATACATTTTAAAATCTTCCAATTGAGCGCATCTATATACATTTAAAGTAATTTAATAATAAACATTAATAATTAAATCAAATATACGATTTTACTTTAAAATCTAAATTAAGTTTTCGTCACTTGTCATTAATTTTGTTACAATTGCTATTGAAAATGAAATATAACATTCCATCAAACTTATCTGAACTTCCTATATATCAAAAGGCTATAGATATTCTTGTGATATCAAGAAACATTTCAACGTATATCAATCAAGATTTATCCTATTTACGACCTGATGGTAGCGAGGATACAGACATTTATTTTTCTGGAGATATCATTCAACAATCTGAATCCTTAGCTCCCGAAATTGAGAAAGCTCAAGCGGAACGTTTTTCCGACAAGAAACATAAGCATTTAGCATCTTTAGAACACTTAACACATCGATTACACCTTAACTGCAATCGTTTACAACATTGTAATAGTAATGGTAGCGATTTCTTACCAGTACTACAAAGTGAAATAAAAAAATTTAAACGTTTACAACGCAGTTGGATGATGACATTGTAATTACAATTCACAAAAATTGAATTCTTTTTAAGTGCTATTATAAGTTTAGCTTGCTACTAGTTACAAACCTTACATTGCTCTTTTTCTTTGACTTCACCTATCAAAATACCTTTATCATTCATTTTAAAATCACAACAATCTATATAGCCTTGAGCTATCAATTTCCTAGCGCGTTGAATTCTTGATTTTGTAGTTGAAAGCTTCAACTTAAGTTGTTGAGCGATTACATTTTGCTTAACTCCCTTAATATCTGACAGAAACAATGGATCTCTATATTTTTTAGGCAAGGTTTTTACAATACCATACAAACAATCTTTTTCGTTATGTTCTAGTATTGAATCTTTAGAAATAATATCTATATCTGAAATTTCATGCGAATTGACATGTTGTTTAAAATAATCATAAACTGTATATCTCGCAATTGAAAACAGCCAAGGTTTTAACTTACTTTTATCTTTTAAGGTCTCTATTTTTGTATGCACCTTAATAAAAGTCTCTTGCAATAAATCATCAGCGATTGTGGTATCTTTTACTTTACTTAAAATAAAGTGTTTGATATCGTTTGCATAAAGGTTCCATATGTCTTTAGTACTCATACTTTATATTACTAAAAAACAGAACCTTTTAGTAGGTTGTCACTAATTAAGTTCTGTTTAGAGGATCATTTTAAATTAACAGTTGCAATTGTTACATGAGCAATTCTCACAAGAACAGTTTTTACAGTCTCCACTTTTACAGCCTTCACAATTACAAGTACATTCGGTATTTTTCATAATATATTATTTTTATTGATTCACCTAATAGACGACAATCTTATAAAAAAGATGCATTTATATATTACTTTTTTCAAATAACTCTATTGTATAGTCCAACAACTCTATTCCTCCCCATTTTCCATGACCAGGAATAACAATTTCAACTTCTGGATATCTCAATTTGATTTTGCGAACAGTTTCAGACCAATCATTTGTGTTTGCATCTTCCAAGTTCCCTTTACCTGCTCCAACTTTCTTAATCAGGCATCCACCAAATATGGTATTATTCTCTGGGAAATATCCTATAATATTATCTTTAGTATGCCCTTCTCCAAAATAGGTTGCAAAAACTTTTTTGCCTTTAATATCTAAGGTGAGACTGTTATCAAAATTGTTTATAGGCTTAGAGAAATTTTGACCCTTCTTTTTTAATAATTCTATAGTTTGGTTCGTTGCATACATTGGAATATTTTGCTTTTCAAACGCTTCTATTCCACCAACACAATCTTCATGAAAATGAGTTGGGATAACAGCTACTATATCACTTTTCAACTCTTGAGTTACAAAATTTATTAATTCTAATGAACTTTGGTTATCCGTTGGAGTATCAAAAAGAATCCCTTTATCTTCATTCACAACCAACATTCCATTACAACCAACCTTACCAAAATCCTTAGTATTTAAATAAGAAACATGCTCATAAATATGATTAGATAGCCTCCTAATCATTAAATTATCAGTCTGATAAACAACTAAGCTATCAACGACAAGTATATTAGACTCACTTGTATCTACTTTTTGTTTTTCTTCTTTACAGGACACGAAACTTAGGACTACAAAAAGACATAGTGCCACTAATAGTTTGGTCATCATTTTATTTTTGAATCTATTCAACAATAAATACTATCCTTATATTTAAATAAGAACCTAAACCTGAAGATTTACATATTTCTACGATACTGCCCTCCTACTTCAAATAAAGACGATGTGATTTCTCCTAATGAACACACTTTACAGACATCCATCAAGGCTTCAAAAATATTCTCGTTGTTTATCGCTTTATGCTGTAACTCTTTTAAAAGAGTTTTAGTATCATTTGCTTTATGAAGATTTGCTAAAGTTTTAATCTGAAATTGCTTTTCTTCTTCGGTAGCTCTAATCACTTCTGCTGGAACAACCGTTGGAGAACCTTTAGAACTTAAGAATGTATTTACACCAATAATTGGAAACTGCCCATTATGTTTTAAAGTCTCATAATACAAACTCTCTTCTTGAATCTTACTACGTTGATACATAGTTTCCATAGCCCCTAAAACACCACCACGCTCAGTAATACGATCAAATTCTAACAATACAGCTTCCTCTACTAAATCGGTTAACTCTTCGATAATAAATGACCCTTGAATTGGGTTTTCATTTTTGTTTAAACCTAACTCTTTATTGATAATTAACTGAATTGCCATAGCGCGGCGCACAGACTCTTCAGTTGGTGTAGTAATTGCTTCATCATACGCATTTGTATGTAATGAGTTACAGTTATCATAAATAGCATATAAAGCTTGAAGTGTTGTACGAATATCATTAAAATCAATCTCCTGAGCATGTAAGCTTCTCCCTGAAGTTTGAATATGATATTTTAGCATTTGTGCTCTAGCATTTGCGCCATATTTAAGTTTCAATGCTTTAGACCAAATTTTACGTGCCACACGACCAATAACAGCATATTCTGGATCGATACCATTTGAGAAAAAGAACGATAAGTTTGGACCAAATTTATTGATATCCATTCCTCTAGATAAATAATACTCAACATAGGTAAATCCGTTAGCAAGTGTAAATGCTAATTGCGAAATCGGGTTTGCTCCAGCTTCAGCAATATGATACCCAGAAATTGATACTGAATAAAAATTACGTACATTATTATCAATGAAATATTCTTGAACATCTCCCATTAATCGCAATGCAAATTCTGTAGAGAAAATACAAGTATTTTGTGCTTGATCTTCTTTTAGAATATCAGCTTGAACAGTTCCTCTAACTTGAGCAATCGTTTTGATTTTAATATCTTGATACACGTCGATTGGAAGCACTTGATCTCCAGTAACACCAAGCAACATTAAACCTAAACCATCATTCCCTTTTGGTAATTCTCCATTATACGTTGGACGCGTTTTATTTTTATAGATCGCAGCTATTATAGCTTCAACATCATTCTCTAGTTCGTTCTCCTTAATATAAATTTCACATTGTTGATCTATAGCGGCATTCATAAAGAATCCTAAAAGCATTGGTGCTGGACCATTAATAGTCATACTAACAGACGTCATAACATCTGCTAAATTGAAACCCGAATACAATTTCTTAGCATCATCTAAACAACAAATAGAAACACCAGCATTACCAATTTTTCCGTAGATATCGGGTCTAAGATCTGGATCATTTCCATAGAGCGTCACACTATCAAAAGCTGTAGATAAACGCTTCGCTGGGAGTCCCATACTTACATAATGAAAACGACGGTTTGTGCGCTCTGGACCTCCTTCACCAGCAAACATACGTGCAGGATCTTCTCCTGTTCTTTTGAAAGGATACAATCCTGAAGTATAAGGAAATTCTCCTGGTACATTTTCTTGCAAACACCATTTTAAAATATCACCCCAAGCTTGGTACTTAGGCAAGGCTACTTTTGGAATTTGTGTATGCGATAATGACTCTGTATGCGTTTCAATTTTAATTTCCTTATCACGTACTTTAAATGAATAGATAGGGCTTTTATATTTGTTTACTTTGTCATCCCAACCTGTAATGATTTCCCAATTGTAAGGATCTAAATTAAGTTTTACACGATCAAATTCTTTGAATAATAATCCTAAAAATTCTTTAGTATTATCATCCTGAACTTGTTTCAAGATCTCATCATCATTTAATCCTAATTTTCCAATAAAAGACATCTCGACTGCTCTCGATGTGATATTTGCTACAGAGCAAATTGTTTTATATACTCCGTATAATTTTTGACCTACTTCGACTTGTGTATTAGTTGTTTTATCGTAAGCGCGATTATTTTCAGAAATTTCAGAAAGGTAACGTATTCTTGCAGGAGGAATCACAAAAATCTTCTCACTCATTTCATTTGAAATGCGGAACGTTGACTTTAAATCAGAATCTGTTTTCTCTACAATTTTATCCATAATAGCTTTGTAGAGTGTATTCATTCCTGGATCATTAAACTGTGATGCAATTGTGCCAAAAACAGGTAGTTCATCTTGAGGAATGTCCCAAAGATTATTATTACGCATGTATTGTTTTTTAACATCACGTAAAGCATCTAGTGATCCTCTTTTATCAAATTTATTAATAGCTACTAAATCGGCAAAATCAAGCATATCGATTTTTTCAAGCTGCGTTGCTGCTCCAAACTCTGGAGTCATAACATATAAAGACACATCGCTATGTTCTATAATTTCGGTATCAGATTGTCCAATACCAGATGTTTCTAAAATAATTAAATCATATTCTGCTGCTTTTAAAACTTCAACAGCTTCGTTTACATATTTTGACAATGCTAAGTTAGATTGACGTGTTGCCAAACTACGCATATATACTCTTGGAGAGTTAATAGCATTCATTCTAATTCTATCGCCTAGCAGTGCTCCTCCAGTTTTTCGTTTTGAAGGATCTACAGAAACAATACCTATAGTTTTCTCAGGAAAATCGATTAAGAAACGACGAACCAACTCATCAACTAAGCTCGATTTACCTGCACCTCCAGTTCCTGTAATTCCAAGCACAGGTGTTTTTGATGTTTTATTTTTAGTATGGATCTTATCTAAAGTTGCTTTTGCAACATCTGGAAAATTTTCAGCAGAAGAAATCACGCGCGCGATTGCTTTTGAGTTTTTCTTCGGAAGACTTTCAAGTTCACCATTTAACGAATCTCCAATTGCAAAATCAGATTGTTCTACTAAATCGTTAATCATGCCTTGTAATCCCATTTCACGTCCATCATCGGGAGAGTAAATTCTACAAATACCATAATCCATGAGTTCTTTAATTTCCGAAGGCAAAATAACACCTCCTCCTCCTCCGAAGATTTTGATATGACCTGCTCCTTTTTCATTAAGTAAATCATACATATACTTAAAATACTCATTGTGACCACCTTGATATGATGTTAAACAAATAGCATTTACGTCTTCTTGAATAGCTGTATTTACAACTTCTTCAACACTTCTATCATGCCCTAAATGAATTACCTCAACTCCTGTTGCTTGGATAATTCTACGCATAATATTGATGGATGCATCATGACCATCAAAAAGTGATGCTGCTGTTACGATTCTTACTTTATACTTTGGGTGATATGGTGCGACTTGCTTCATTCGTAATTATATGAGATTTTAAAGACACAAATTTACGGAATTTTCAAAAGAAGCATCTATATAATTAGAATTCTTTAATTGAAAAAAGAATTCTAATTTAAACCTTATCAAAAATGTTTACAAGTTATTTCTCATCAGCAAAACAAAAATTAACTCATTCTTTATCAGTTAATTACATTTGAATTTTAAATAAAACCCTGTTTCTAATAAAATCCTTAAAAGTGACTTTTCAAATAATTTGGTGTCTCACTATTGCTACACAAAAATGTGTTAGTTCAAAATATTATCGATAACCATTAACTAATTTTTAATTTTATGAAACAAAAATTATTTTTATTCTTATGCTTAATTTCAAGTATAGGATACGTACAAGCTCAAGGGCTTCCTGCAAATCCAGAACCTGGAAAATGTTATGTAAAATGCATTACTAAAGACACGTTTAAGGACGTTACAGAAACCTTACAAGTTTATCCTGCTTATTCAACTTTAGAAGTTGTTCCTGCTACTTACAAAACTGTAGAAGAAACAGTATTAGTAAAAGAAGCTACAGAAAAATATGTTTATACACCTGCAACTTATGAAACTGTTGATGTATCATATATAAATAAGGAAGCGCGTACAGATTTAAATATTATTCCTGCTACTTTTGGAAGAGATTCAAGAACTTTTGAAACCTATCCTGCAACATCAGGTTGGGAATACAAAATTCTTGAAGATTGTCCTTCAGTAAACAAGGAAGATTGTGTAGCTGCTTGTTTTGTTGAATATCCAGCAACCAATAGAGATGTTCCGTTTACAACTTTAGCAACAGATGCTAGTACATCTAGTATTCCTGTTCCTGAAAGAAATACATCATATAAGAAAAGAGTTATTAAAACTCCTGCTCGTATGGATAGAATTGAGATTCCTGCAGAGTATAAAACGATCACTCGTCAAGTAGTAGATGTTCCTGCGTCTACAAGAAGTAATACAATTACTGCTCGCCAAGAAACTGTTACAAGAACTATTCTTGACAAAAAAGGAGGGATTACGACTTGGGAAGAAGTTGAGTGTGAATTATTAAACCCAACAGTTATTCCAATTTTTTATCAAACTGCTAGTGCACGTTTAACATCTGCATCTAAAAGAACAATTGACGAAACGTTATTGCCTATCTTAAATGGTAAACCTGTTAGTATTGAAATCATGTCACATACTGATGCTAGAGGCAATGATGATTACAATATGTCTTTATCGCAACAACGAGCTAACGCTGTAGTTAACTATTTAGTTTCTAAAGGAATTTCTAGAAACCGTTTATCGGCAAAAGGATATGGAGAATCTAGGTTAACTAACCGTTGTTCTAATGATGTTGATTGTGCAGATTCTGAACACCAAAGAAACAGACGTACTGAATTTAGAGTATTAAACAACTAAAAGGTTACCAAACATTAACACTACCATAGATAATATAAAAAGACGCCTTATGGTGTCTTTTTTCTTATAGTATACATTTTAAAGCTTCCTTTTTCTTTAGTCACCTTAATGCCATAAGTATCTTGCATATCACTTTGCATCAGGTTAAAAAATTTATGATGCATTTGCCAATCATGCTTTTCTTTATCTGCCTCACCTCCTTTAATAGACATAGGTATTTCTAATACAGATACTAATTGAAACATCACATCTTCAAATGTAACATTATCCCCTTGTATTTGAGTATCATCAATTAAATATGCTGCAGTATTCTTTCCCCAATCAATTTGATTTGTATCCCAATAATTAATATTTGATATATCTAACATCAATACCTCTCCTTTTTTTTCGGTATGAAATAAATCTAATTTTAATACGTCTAAAATTTGAAATGTTGCATTTTGACCTTTCTTTACATAAATTTCATAAGTCTTATTTAGCTCTAAAACTATATTGACTTGAGTATTCATGATTTTTTGCTCTCTAGCAATAATACTTTTCAAATCACCTTTATAATAAATATAATCGCCTTTAATAGATCTAATTAAAGTCTCATAGGTTTCATTTTTAAGTTGTTTAATTTCAAAATCTGAAGTAGGCTTATAATCTGCCTTAAACACTTCTTTTTTTATTTTCTGAACTTTGAATACCTTATTAACGTCGTTTTGTTTAGTATTTCGGCTTAAATATCGCTCTAAATCTGATGGTTTAAAATCTGTAGGACTCCCTTTCCATAACACAGTTCCGTTTGCGTTTATTAAAAGTCCGTAAGGAAGAGTTCGGGTATTATTAGCTCTAAATGTTTCTCCTTTGTAATCGATTACAACGGCTAAATCTGTTGGATTCTTTTTTAAAAATCGCTTCACCACTTCAGGGTTTTCTTCACTTAAAGAAATGACATAAAAGCGATCTGGATACTGTTTTTGCAAGACCTCTAGATATTCTGAAGCATATACACAAGGTCCACACCATGTTGCCCAAAAATCAAGAAAGAACAATGACGCTTCAGTATTTGCAACTATTTTAGAGGTTTGTATCGTTTCAGAAAAACGAATTTGTCCACTACTTAAAAAAGGAAGACTACTAAGAAATACAATTAATAGATATTTACTAAATTTCATTTACTTGTTTTTATAACTCCCTTTATACTAACAACTATTGTGCTAAAATAGCATTTTATGTTAATTTATTTCATTTTCATTTTATAATTCAAAGTATGCCTCTTTTCTTTTACTAATTATAGCTCGTTTTTAATTGTCTTTTTTCAGGCACTTGGGTTCTTTAATACCCGATTAATAAGTTATAAATGAATGAAATATCTATATTTGTAAACTATTAAAAAACCCAAAACCATGATTCGTAAATTTTTAGTTTTCGCCCTCATTTTCAATCTTACTGCTTGTGCAGAGTTACAAGACGTTGTTAATAGTCTTCCTCAAGGAGGAGGTGTTTTGAGCAATACAGATATTGCTTCAGGCTTACGACAAGCTTTAGATTTAGGTATTGATAAACAAGTAAGTAAACTCACTCAAAAAGATGGTTTTTTTAAGAATGAACTTGTTAAAATTTTACTTCCTGAAGAATTACAAAAAGTAGACAAAGGCTTACGTGATATTGGATTAGGAAACTTAGCTGATGAAGGACTAAAGGTACTTAACAGAGCTGCAGAAGATGCCGTAAGTGAAGCCACACCAATATTTATAAATGCTGTTAAAGATATCACCTTTAATGATGCTAAAAACATATTATTAGGAAACGATGCTGCTGCAACACAATATTTAACTAGTAAAACACAAACCGAACTTTATAATAAGTTTAAACCTGTTATTAATAAATCCTTTAGCAAAGTTGGTGCAGATCAAATTTGGTCTAATCTTATTAGTAAATACAATGCCATTCCATTTACAAATAATGTTAATCCAGATCTCACAGATTATGTTACTGGTGAGGCTTTAAAAGGTGTTTACACTATGATTGCTGTTGAAGAAAAAGAAATTAGAACTAAAGTATCTTCAAGAACAACAACGCTATTAAAAAAAGTATTTGCGCTTCAAGATTAAGGCAAATATTAATCAAGTATAAAAACAGAATATCTAGGTATTCTGTTTTTTTTGTACTCCACATTAAAATTATTGTAATAACATTTAATATTATGCTAATATTAGCATAACATTAAACGTTCAAATAAAACGCATTTTTGCACTAGTTAGTTAAGAATAATACACTTCATTATTCAGTTAAATTAAATCAGTAATTATAAATCGGTCTAAGCTATAGGCCGATTTTTTATTAACATAATTAGCAGATTATAGTGCTAAATTGCAATTTTTTACTTAAATTTAATAGCCAATTCACTTTGTGATGAAATACACAAAAAAAAATATTAATAACCAAAGTTTGTTACTAGCTCGATACAAATCCCTTATAGAGCAAGCTTATAATTTTCGTCAAACTGATTCTGCCTTAAGTGATATTTCAGAATACAAAGCAATCAAACTCCTTCACAAAATAAACAAAATCAAATACTTAAATCGAGATCATTCAATTTTACAGCAAAATTAATATTCTAAGCTTATCGATGTTTTAATAGCATCACACAAGAAATTAAATATTGAGAAGTTGATTACTATTCATGAA
Source organism: Flavobacteriales bacterium 33_180_T64 (assembly GCA_002162685.1). GTDB lineage: Bacteria > Bacteroidota > Bacteroidia > Flavobacteriales > Flavobacteriaceae > Psychroserpens. The sequence goes on along the minus strand of MAAQ01000023.1, from coordinate 51,596 downwards.
GTGTTTTAAAATACTTAAAGGCCTTTTTTAATCTGGAACCATACCAAGAGAAAAATTCACCATCAACTAACATAATCTTAGTGTTTAAAAATTGCATTCTTAATTCATCAATATCTTTGTCTTTAAATGGATAAGGCTCACTAGACAACATAATTATATCTACATTACGATTTATAATATCCAAATCAACTTCAGGGTAACGTTCTAATGTGTCAAAAGTATTTTCAAAGTTGTTTAACGTCAATAGCGCATCAATAAACGTATGTTTCGCAGCGACCATCCATGGCTTTTTCCAAATAAAATAGGCTACTTTTAATATTGGTTTCGTATGAATATAATTTTGAAACTCTTGATATTGATTTTTAATATCCCAAATTAAAAGATCAGCTTTCCTTTCTACTGAAAACAACTCACCATACATACTAATAAGAGCTAAAGTATCTTTAACATTATAAATATCACTCATATGAACTGAAGCAATATCTTCAAGCTCAATAAGCATTTCCTTAGTGTTTTCTTCTTTATTACAAAGAATGATATCAGGGTTTAAAGCTTTAATTTTCTCAAAACTGACTTGTTTAGTTCCGCCTACAACTGTTTTCTCTTTTCGCAAATATTTTGGATGTATGCAAAATTTAGTGATACCCACTATTGAAGACTCTAAACCTAAATCTACTAATAATTCGGTCTGAGAAGGCACTAACGACACGATTCGTTTTGGTGTATCGTCTATATGAATAACTCTATTAAGTTGGTCTTTACAGATCATATGTACTACCAAATTTAATTTGGTCCAATGATTTTAATTAAGATAATATAAGTTTCATTTGCTTTTGAAGAGCTTCGGCTTTAATAGCAGCAGCTTGAGCAAAATCTTCATTCTGCGAGGCATAAATAATTCCTCTAGAAGAATTGATTAACAAACCGATAGCATCATTCATTCCATATTTACAAACGTCTTGCAGGTTTCCTCCTTGCGCTCCAACTCCTGGAACCAATAAAAAAGAATCTGGAATAATCTGTCTAATATCTGCTAAAAACTCAGCTTTAGTGGCTCCAACAACGTACATTAAGTTTTCAGAATTCTTCCAAGACTTAGAAGTCTCTAAAACCTGTTTATACAATTCATTTCCATCTATAGTCTTTGTTTGAAAATCAAAAGCACCTTCATTAGACGTTAAAGCTAACATAATAGTGTGTTTATTTTCGAATGCAAGAAATGGTTCTACAGAATCTTTCCCCATATAAGGAGCAACAGTTACACTATCAAATGCTAAATCTTCAAAAAATGCTTTAGCATACATTGTACTTGTATTTCCTATATCACCACGTTTTGCATCTGCAATAGTAAAAATTTCAGGATGCTTTTCGTTAAGGTACTTTATCGTCTTCTCAAGAGCTTTCCATCCTTTTAAACCATAAGCTTCGTAAAATGCTGTGTTAGGCTTGTAAGCAACACACAAATGATGTGTGGCATCAATAATAGCTTTATTAAAGGCATAAATTGGATCTTCCTCTTCTAATAAATGTTTCGGGATTTTATTTAAATCAACGTCCAATCCAATACATAGAAAGGAGTTCTTTTTCTTGATTTGTTCGGTAAGCTGTTGTGTTGTCATATTAAAAAAGCCTCAAAAAGAGGCTCTAAAGTTTATATATGTTCGTCACTAGCTTTTAACTTTTCAGTATTTTCGGCTAGCATGAGTTCGTCAATTATTTTTTGAACATCTCCATTTATGATATTTTGCAAATCGTAAAGTGTTAATCCTATTCTATGATCGGTTACACGACCTTGTGGATAATTATAAGTTCTAATTTTAGCACTTCTATCACCAGATGTCACCATACTTCCACGTTTTTCTGCATCTGCTTCGTTCTTTTTTGCTAATTCTAAATCATACAAACGTGAACGTAATACTTTAAAAGCTTTTTCTTTATTTTTATGTTGTGATTTTTGATCTTGACATTGGGCTACTAATCCTGTAGGCTCGTGTGTTAATCGAACTGCGGAATATGTTGTGTTTACCGACTGACCTCCTGGACCAGATGAACAGAAAAAATCAATACGTACTTCTTTTGGATTAATTTCCACATCAAATTCTTCAGCTTCAGGAAATACCATACAAGTTGCTGCACTTGTATGCACGCGACCTTGTGTTTCAGTTTGCGGTACACGTTGCACCCGATGCACACCAGCTTCAAATTTCAACGTTCCGTAAACATCGTCTCCAGAAACTTCAAACTGAATTTCCTTAAACCCACCATTGGTTCCTTCACTATAATCTACAGTATCTACTTTCCAGCCTTTACTTTCACAGTATTTTGTATACATTCTGTATAAATCACCGGCAAAAATACTCGCTTCATCACCACCTGTTCCTGCTCGAAGTTCGACAACTGCATTTTTAGAGTCTTCTGGGTCTTTAGGGATTAGTAAAAACCGTATTTCGTCTTCCAGTTTTGGAATCCCAACCTTAGCTTCGTCATATTGCAGTTTAGCCATTTCAACCATTTCTGCATCACTTCCATCAGAAATAATGTCTTCAGCCTCTTTTAAATTATCAGTAAGCTCTATATATAACTCACGTTTATCCATTAACAAGCGTAAATCTTTATATTCTTTATTAAGTTGAACGTAGCGTTTTTGATCTGTAATAATATCTGGTTGAATGATTAAATCACTCACCTCATCAAAGCGTTGTTTTATTATTTGTAATTTCTCTAACATCTATCTTCTAAAATTGTGATTCAAAAATACGATAATTTATGGATTCGTCATAGTGAATAACTTGTAACTACATTGAAAAATATTCTTCTACTTATTGACGTTATATCCTCATGCAAAAGCAAGTAAAATCTATACTAAACTACTACAAGTCTATGGCTTTATGGTCGTTTATTGTAACCTTAGGAATCACTATGATTAACCCTGAACTTATTTTAGCCTTATCAACAAAACTCTTCTTAGTATTTGTATTATGGTTTATGATTAGCGACAGAAAGATAAGACAACGTCTACGTTTTTACAAAATTAGAGGCGTCTCTAATATTAAATTTTTTACAGTCATTTATCTATTTGATGGCTTAATAACCACAATATTCTTACTTCTAATCAAAGGATTTATTTAATACTCAAAAACACCAAACTCACTCTTAATAGTAAGCTTTTTTTCTTCGGAAGCTTCTACGCGACCTATAATTTGAGCATTAACATTAAATGATTTTGAAATTGTTATAATCTCTTCAGCTATTTTTGGAGTAACATATAGTTCCATACGATGTCCACAATTAAACACCTGATACATCTCTTTCCAATCTGTTTTTGATTGCTCTTGAATTAATTTAAACAATGGCGGAACGTCGAACATATTGTCTTTTACAATATGTAAATCATCAATGAAATGAAGTATTTTCGTTTGCGCACCTCCAGAACAATGTATCATTCCGTGTAAGGTTTCAGAAGAAAATTTAGATAATATTGCTTTTATAATTGGTGCATAGGTACGCGTTGGAGACAGCACTAATTTACCTGCATCAATTGGTGAATTCTCAACATCGTCTGTAAGTTTTGTTTGCCCAGAATACACTAAATCTTCAGGAACAGCAGCATCAAAACTTTCAGGATATTTTTCAGCTAGATACTTGTGAAACACATCATGCCGTGCAGATGTCAATCCATTACTTCCCATACCTCCATTATAGTCTTTTTCATAAGTTGCTTGCCCAAAACTTTCTAAACCTACAATAACATCTCCTGCTTTAATATTTGCATTATCAATAACATCACTACGCTTCATACGAGCTGTAACCGTAGAATCTACAATAATTGTACGTACCAAATCACCAACATCGGCAGTTTCGCCTCCTGTAGAATGAATCGTTACTCCAAAGGTTTTTAAATCTTGAATAAGCGCTTCGGTACCATTAATAATTGCCGAAATAACATCGCCAGGAATTACATTTTTGTTACGGCCAATTGTAGACGATAACATAATATTATCTGTAGCTCCTACACATAATAAATCGTCAATATTCATTATTAATGCATCTTGAGCAATGCCTTTCCAAACCGAAATATCACCAGTTTCTTTCCAATACATATATGCCAAAGAACTTTTAGTTCCTGCGCCATCAGCATGCATAATTAAACAATACGCATCATCATTAGTTAAATAATCTGGTACAATTTTGCAAAATGCCTTTGGAAATAGTCCTTTATCTATATTCTTGATAGCATTATGCACATCTTCTTTAGAGGCAGAAACACCTCTAAGGGCATATCGTTTACTAATATCTTGACTCATGGATTTGTTTTAAACCACAAAAATAAGAATTGTTAATTACAATTTAGGTCTATTTTTATCATCAGTTATTGAATTTGACTCAATTTCTGTAGAATAATCTTTTAATATCTTGGCTTTCTTTTCTGCACCTCCAAAATATAAGTTTACACCAAAGGCTATTCTAAAATAGGTGTCATCTGATGCTCCTGCTTCTAAATCATCAAGTGTATCACTAGACACATAATTATAATCTGCGCATAGTTTAAGTGCAAATTGATTTGAAACAACACATTCTAGACCAATTCCTCCCTGAACTTTAGGAGCCGTTTGTTTAAAATGATTTGAAGCATTATATCCTGCTCCTGCAAATATAAACGGAGAAAAGCGTTCATGAGGGATCATTATCAACTCTACATTTAAATCAAAAGACATAAAACCTTCATTAAATGTATCTATGTATGCTAAATTGAATTTATGGTAACCAAAGTCTATTGAAAGATGTGGTGTTAAATGCCTCTTATAACCAAAATGGGTATAAATTTCAAACATTGGATCTACAAAATCTCCATTAATAACTGAAGTCCCTAATACAGCATCAAATGCATTAGTACCTCTTAAATCATAAAATTTGGTTTTTGGCTTTGAAATATCGCCTTGCTCTTGTGCATTGGCCTGACCTCCTACAAGACACATTACTAGTATTAGCAAGTGGAAACGAATTAATAGTGCTATCATCAAATTTTGTTTTGGTTAAACTAAACCAACAACAAAGTAACTTTGAGTTCAAAAGATCTAGGCAAAAGAATTGACAATATAAAAAATTAATTATCAACGAGTTACATTTTAAATGAAATTAATTTTATACATAAAAAAAGACAAATGGATTTTAAAATCCATTTGTCTTTTTAGTTGGCATTAATAACAATGCCAATAATTTTGTAAGCATCAAAAATCATTTACGATTCTGCTTGAAATCTCGCTTCAGTTTTAACAACGTTGTCCTGTGTAAGGTCATCTTTTACGTCGTTAGAATCGTCCTGAGAAAACAACAAGGTAGCAAACATAAGTGCTGCTACACTTAGTAGTAACTTCTTCATTATTACAAAAAATTGATTAATAGCACTACAAATTTAACCATTTATGCCTGTGTGTGTATAGGTTTAACTATATTTTCGATTACTTGATAAATTAATGCGTTGAAATACATTAATCTCATTTATATCTACGTAACTCTACGTATCTGTTAGCATTAGGATAACTTATAAAATATAAAAAACCTCATTAAATGAGGTTTTTTTTAACTTAGTTTAAACACTTACTTAGTAAATAATAATTCTCGATACTTTGTTAATGGCCAAAGTTCGTCATCAACTAATAACTCTAATTTATCGCAATGGTATCTTATATCATCAAAAAGAGGTTTTACCTTATTACAATAAGCATCAGCTTTCTTTTCTAAATTTTCGATACCATTAGCCTTTCTTCTTTCATTAGTCATTTTAGTTACACTAGAATTAATACCTTCAATATGACTAGAAATCTCTTCGATTAAAATTAGTTGCTCTTTGGCTATTTTCTTAAAAGATGCGCCATAAATTTCTTTAAGTCCTTTTACATTTTCTATTAATATATTTTGGTAACGAACGGCCGTAGGAACCACATGATTACGAGCAATATCACCAAGAACTCTTCCTTCTATTTGAATTCTCAATACATATTCTTCCATTTCTATTTCGTAACGTGCCTCCAATTCTGTTTTGTTCATTACTCCTAAATCTTCAAAAAGACGAATTGCTTTTTTAGACACTTTCGCTTTTAATGCCTCTGGTGTTGTTTTGTTATTACTAAGTCCGCGTTTTTTAGCTTCTTTCTCCCAAGCTTCACCATAACCATTACCTTCAAAAAGAATCGTTTTAGATTTCTTAATATACTCTCTAAGCACATTAAAAATTGCATCATCCTTTTTCATATCTTTTTTAGAAATGAGTTGCTCAACTTCATCTCTAAAATCTATTAACTGTTTTGCTACAATCGTATTTAAAACCGTCATTGAATTTGCACAATTAGCTGTTGAACCCACTGCTCTAAACTCAAATTTATTACCAGTAAATGCAAATGGAGATGTACGATTTCTATCTGTATTATCGAGTAATACATCAGGAATTTTACCTACCACATTCAACTTTAAATCGGTTTTTTCTTGAGGAGACAATTTTCCATGAGTAACATTTTCTAATTCATTTAGCACTTTAGTTAATTGCTCACCAATAAATACGGATATAATTGCAGGTGGTGCTTCATTTGCTCCTAAACGATGATCATTACTTGCTGATGCAATGGCAGCTCTTAATAATTCTTCATTGTCATGAACCGCTTTAATTGTATTGATGAAAAATGTTAAAAACTGAAGATTGCTCATTGGTGTTTTTCCTGGACTTAATAAATTAACACCTGTATTGGTTCCTAAACTCCAATTGTTATGCTTTCCAGAACCATTTACACCTGCAAAAGGTTTTTCATGAAATAATACTTTGAAATTATGACGTTCAGCTATTTTATCCATCACATCCATCAATAAAGAATTGTGATCTACTGCTAAATTAGCCTCTTCATAAATTGGAGCTAATTCAAACTGGTTTGGCGCTACTTCATTATGTCTAGTTTTAACAGGGATTCCAAGTAACATACATTCTGTTTCCAAATCACGCATATAAGCCATTGCTCTGTTGGGAATGGTTCCGAAGTAATGATCATCTAGTTGTTGACCTTTAGCTGGAGAATGCCCTAAAAGGGTTCGGCCAGTTAATACAATATCTGGTCTGGACATTGCCAAGCCACTATCTATTAAAAAATATTCTTGCTCCCACCCTAATGAAGCATTGACTTTTTTTACATTTTTATCAAAGTACTTACAAATAGCTACAGCTGCCGAATCTACTGCTTGAAGTGCACGTAGTAAAGGCGTTTTATAATCTAAAGCCTCTCCTGTATATGCTACAAATACTGTTGGTATGCATAATGTCGTTCCGTAGATAAATGCAGGAGAAGTAGGATCCCAAGCTGTATACCCTCTAGCTTCAAAAGTATTTCTAATTCCTCCATTTGGAAAGCTAGATGCATCAGGCTCCTGTTGGACGAGTTGTCCGCCCTCAAACTTTTCTATTGCTAAGCCATTACCAATCGTTTCAAAAAAAGCATCATGTTTTTCTGCTGTTGCCCCTGTTAACGGTTGAAACCAGTGTGTATAATGTGTAACACCTTTTGACAAAGCCCATTCTTTCATTCCTGTAGAAATATGATCAGCAATAGCTCTATCAATTTTTGAACCTTTACTTATAGCATCCATAACATTATCAAAAGCATCTTTTGTTAGATATTGCCGCATCGATGATTCATTAAAAACATTAGCTCCAAAAATTTCAGAACGCCTTACATTTTCTTCAACTTGAAGCGGTTTGTGTTTAAATACTTCTTTTAAGGCATGAAATCTAAGTGTAGACATGATAAATATTATTTTATAATTTTAATAGGGCTAATTTAATAAATATTTCATTTAAACAACAATCTGCCCCTAAAAAATCAGGGCATTGACAATTGTTAATAACATTTAACTAAAAATAACCCTATTTTTTTTGACCGAAACATAAAAATTACAATATTTGCACTTTAAATTTTAAAAATTAAATCAGCATGAGCAAATCTAAGTTAGAATACATTTGGTTAGATGGTTATAAACCAACTCAAAACATGAGAAGTAAGACTAAAGTTGAAAACAACTTTAGCGGAAAACTAGAAGACTGTCCTATTTGGTCATTTGACGGGAGTTCAACAAGACAAGCAGTAGGCGGATCGTCTGATTGTTTATTAAAACCTGTAGCCATTTATCCAGATCCTGCTAGAGCTAATGGTTTTTTAGTAATGACTGAAGTTTTAAATGTAGATGGAACACCACACGAGTCAAATGCAAGAGCAACAATTGTAGATGAAGACAATGATTTCTGGTTTGGATTTGAGCAAGAATATTTCATCATGGATACACATACACAATTACCTCTAGGCTTCCCTATTGGAGGATATCCAGGCCCTCAAGGCATGTACTACTGCTCTGTTGGTGGTAGAAATACTCATGGTCGTGATTTTGTTGAAGAACATGCTGATCTCTGTATTTCTGCTGGATTAAATTTTGAAGGCATTAATCAAGAAGTTGCTTCGGGCCAATGGGAATTCCAATTGTTTGCTAAAGGCGCAAAAATTGCTGGAGACGAAATTTGGATTGCGCGTTACTTATTAGATCGTTTAACCGAAAAATATGGTTACTATATTGATTACCATCCAAAACCTGTAAAAGGAGACTGGAATGGTTCTGGTATGCATGCTAATTTCTCTAATACAACATTAAGAACTTGTGGTAGCCAAGAAGTTTATGAAAAAATATGCGAAGCCTTTAGACCTGTTGTTGATGAACATATCGATATCTATGGCGAATTTAATGATCAACGATTAACAGGCTTACACGAAACGGCTTCAATTAACGATTTTAGTTACGGAGTTTCAGATAGAGGCGCCTCTATTCGTATCCCTATTATAACTGTAGAAAATGGCTGGAAAGGCTGGCTAGAAGATCGTCGCCCAGCATCTAACGGTGACCCATATAAAATTGCTTCTCGTATTATAAAAACCGTAAAATCGGCTAATATAAGCTAGACTAAAATATATAGTTTTGTTCAAAAAGCGCTTTCTTAATTTTAAGAAGGCGTTTTTTATGCCTGAGATTTAAATGCCAAAAAGATGAATACACCATAAGCTACGACTAACAATATTCCTTTATATCTAGATATTTGAAATCTCTTTGGAATAATAATCAAGGGAATTAATACTGCCGAAAAAGCTAGCATCCAAAAAATATCACGATTTAAAATTGCATCATCTGTAACAGGGATCGATTTGATGATTGAGGTTAATCCAAGTACAGATGCAATATTAAAGATATTAGAACCTATTAAATTACCCAACGATAAGGCCTTCTCTTTTTTAACAGCTGCAATAACAGACGCTGCTAATTCTGGGACACTTGTACCAATAGCAATAACCGTTGCAGCGATTACGGCATCACTAACCCCTAAAGCGTTTGCTAATTCTTTTGCGCCATCTACCAACCACACAGACCCAAAATAAAGTGCCACAGCTCCAATAAGTAACCACAATCCTATTTTAAAATTAGAAACCACAGCCAAGCTATCATCAACAGCTTCGACAACAGCATTTTTTTTTGCCGACTTAATTAAAACGATTAAAAATACAATTAAACCAGCAAAGAGAGCACCACCTTCAATAGACGACAATTGATTATCATTACTAAGAAAATAATAGAGCACCATTGAAAACAGCATCATCACCGGCCAATTAAGCTTATAAAAAGATTGATCTACAGTGATAGAACTCACCAAAGCAGTAATCCCTAATACCAATCCAATATTTGCAATATTAGAACCTATAACATTATTTATAGCAATGGCTGGAGATCCCGTTAATGCAGCATTTAAACTCACCAACAACTCTGGAGCAGATGTCGCAAAACTAACCACTGTCATACCAATAACCATTTTTGATATGCTCAATTTAAAAGACAAAGCTACTGATGACCTCACTAAGAACTCTCCTCCTATTACCAATAACATCAATCCTAAAATTATCCAGACTAAACTCATGCAATTTATTTTTTGCGAAGATACTATAATTTGCAAAGTGCATATCATTTTAAACTAAGCATATTAATCATTTGATAACTTAAAATTTAGTTAAATAACTACATCAATAGTTGTATAACTATAAAAATAGTTATAGGTTTGCATAGACCTTACAAAAACTATATATCGTGCAAAAACTCACAAACAAAGAAGAAGAAATCATGCATATCTTATGGAAGCTTGAAAAAGCTTTTGTAAAAGATGTACTGGCAGAAATCAAAGCAGATAAGCCTCACTACAACACACTGTCAACAATTATTAGACATTTAGAAGAGAAAGGTTACGTGAGCTATAATGCATATGGAAAAACGCATCAATACTTCCCCATAGTAAGTAAAGAGGCTTATAAAAAAAGGTTCATGAACACAGCTATTGAGAACTACTTTAATAGCTCTTACAAAAATGTCGTTTCCTTCTTTGCAAAAGAGGAAAAAATTAGCGTTGATGAACTCAAAGAAATTATTGCTTTAATTGAGAAAAAGAATTAATTATGATCTATTTACTTAAAGCTTCAGCTGTACTTTTTATATTCTATATATGTTATCAATTGTTTTTGAAAAAAGAAACCTTTTTTCAATCTAATCGTTGGTTTTTACTCTCAGGTTTAATCATTGCGTCTTGCATTCCATTTGTTGTGATTCCTGAATATATTGAATACACAGCTATTGATACTTCTGAATTTCTAATCAACACATCTAACACCTTAGTTAACCCAACTGAAATTCAAGAAGAACCTTTTAACTATATGCAACTCATTATATGGTTTTATACCGCTGGTTTACTTTTTTTCTTCGGGAAACTAGCTATCGAGTTTTTATCCCTTAGAAAAATCCTAAACAATGCTTCAATCATAACAACCTCAAATAATTTCAAGATTTTAGAGACAGATGAACAAGTTGCTGCATTTTCATTTTTTAATTATATCGTTTACAACCCTAATCAGTTTAAAAGCGAAGAGCTTTTACATATCATTAATCACGAGAAAGTACATACAACACAATTACATTCAATAGATACCATTATAGCGCAACTATCTTGTATTATTTTTTGGTTTAATCCAATCGTTTGGCTTTATAAAAAAGGGTTACAACAAAACCTAGAATTTATTGCCGATCAAAAAGCACAACACATTTCTAAATGCGATAAAAGCTATCAAACCGTATTACTAAAAACAAGTATTCAAAATCATCAATTAGCATTTACTAATAATTTTTATACATCATTAATCAAAAAACGAATCGTTATGTTACACAAATCAAAATCTAACAAAATCAACCAATTAAAATTCATACTAGTGCTTCCTCTAATAGCTGCATTTATGATGAGTTTTAATACAAAGGACATTTATATTGAAATTCCTTCAGAAGAAAAAACAAATTCAGAAATTATAACACCTCAAACTGAAAACATAGAAGTTGTCATTACAAAAAACACCAGTGATGACGATTTAAAACGCATGCAATCTACATTAAAAGACAAAGGCATCACCTTCACCTATAACAACCTAAAGCGTAATAAAAAAGGGGAAATCACAAGCATCAAAACAAGCTTTAAAACCAAGGATCATTCTACTAACTACAATGTTAATAGTGATAATGCTATTAAAGCTATTCGTTTTAAAAGTGACGATCACAATTTTGGAGTTAGCACTTTAGACAATAAAAAAGGCACTTATAGTTTTAAAACTCAAGACGGAAATACAAATATACAAACCACAGGAAATAATATCTATCTTATTGAAGAAGAGACAGAAGAAAACAAGAATAACACAAAAACAACTATTAATGCTTATGAAAATGAAAGTTCAAACGTTCTTATTATAGAAGAAGGTGATGATCCTATATTTGTTGTTGATGGTAAAATTGTAAAGAAGTCACTTTTTGAAGATATAGATTCAGACGACATAAAATCTATTAATATTTTAAAAGGCAAAGTTGCATTAGAAAGCTTTGGAGATAAAGGAAAAAATGGTGTCGTAATTATGACTAAAAAAGGATCGAATAGTTTTATCTATAAAACAAATAAAGACACCGATGTAAATGTTGACTTTGAGTTTATTGAAACTGATGGAAAAAAACCATTAATGCTACTTAATGGAAATGAAGTTTCAGATTTTAAATTAAAAAGCATGGATCCCAATAGCATTGATACTATTGAAATATTAAAAGGCGAGAACGCAATTAAAATCTACGGAGATCATGGAAAAGATGGCGTTGTCCTCATAAATTCTAAAAAACACATGCTATTATCAGGTGACAACAACTCTGTACTTGTTGAGGTTACAGAAGAAAGTCCATACAAGATTAAAACTGCAGTTTCATCTGTTTATTTCACTGATAATCACAATATTGAAACCATAGAATTTGTAATCTCAAAACACGCATCTGATTCCTTCTTAAAAAAACAAAAAAGTAATTTAAAGAAACACGGTATTGATGTGAAATTCACTAAAGTGAAACGTAATAACGCTGGTGAGATTACTGGTATAAAAATCTCACTTGACGACAATCAAGGACGAAAATCTAGCGCAAGCTGGAAAAAGAAAGATCAAGCCATCCCAGATATTGTACTTGGAAAATCTGGAGATGACAAACTATTTGTTAGAGCTATAGGTCATTAAAAAAAAAAGAAAAGCGTCTAAATTTTAGACGCTTTTCTTTTTTTTTTAATAGATCTTTAATTAACTATCAGCTTTTTAATAGTCGTTTTATTATCAGAAGTAATATGAAGTAAATACATTCCACTATTAAGATTTAAATCTATACTAGAATCCGAATTTACTTTCATCGTTTTTACCTTTCTCCCATCAATAGAAAACACTTCTATATTAGCTTCACTCTTCAAGCCTTCAATTGAAATACTATTTTGAGTTGGATTAGGATAAACTTTAATTGTATTAGTATCAAACGCAGGAACACTTAATGGTTGATCCCAAACGTCACCAATATTTGTGCCCCAAATATACTCTACCAAATCAGGCTGATCAATAAATGGGTTTCTATTAAACTGCCAGGTATATACCACATTATTTCTATTCATTTCAAAATCATCTGGCGGATCATTTCTATGCCAATCTAATAAGGTTGCTAAATCTCCTAACGCTCCTGTTGTGCCTTCAGGAAATCCATTAACAACTTGCAAACCATTATACCGTATTTCCATATATAATACACTTCTTGCCACATCACCATAAAAACTTTCTGCTGTAGCCATTGGTCCTGTATATTCACCATAATGCTGATTTCCTCTAGAACTATTTTCGGGACCATCTGCAGCACGCAAAGCATGCGCATCAGAATTTCCGTGACGTAAAGAATCTGCTGTTGTATTCCAATAGACTTCTCTTCCATCGGCAATTTCATCTTCTTCAATATCAAAAAAACCGCCTCGAGAACGCGGGAAGGTATGTTCTCTGTTCCATTTTCCATTATTATTAGAACCTGTTTGTAAGTCTAATTTTGCACGACCTTGTTCGGTATAGACCAACCATACCTGATTACTATTTAATGGATTTTGATCTGCTTCTTTTAAAATATCTATAATATCGGCATAGGTTTGCCCTCTAACCACACCCTCTTCAGCAATAATATCTTGTAAAGTTTGACGTAAAACCGTATCTGCTAAGCCATCTAGTGAATTATAGTAATCTACAGGTTGTGTACTGGTTACATTTCCGAAGGTAGGATTTAAAGGCGTCCCAAAGCCAGCTACTGTAAAATCGTTATCTACAATTCTTATTGCGACATTATTATTTAATGCTAAGTAATTTGAAGACAAACTTTGAAAACGAATTCTCGTAACCTCATCACCTTCGTCATCAGCGTCATCAACTAAAGTGATTGTTGTAATTGCTGTACTTTGGTTTATTGGAATTGTAATTGTAGTATTTCCTGTAAAATCTAAACTATCAAATCCATTATCATCTAATAGCATGTCGAAATTCAAGGTTTCTGTAACAGGATTTTCAGTGGTAAATGCAATGTCGAAGCTCTCTCCTTCATTATATTGAGATTGTGCAATATTGATACTTATTCCGTTAAGTACAACACCACTTCCGTCATTAAGTTGTCTTGGTGTTGGCGTAGTTGAAGTATAGGTTATATTATCATCTATATCTACAAAACGTTGAATAGAATTGGTATTATTACCAGAACCTTCATTGATTTGTTGAATATTCGTAAACCTAGGATCTTGACTAAAAATAGCTATCATGTCAGCATCATCAGCATCAGAAGTATCATATAACAAAACATCTATGAGGTTATCAATAGTTGCAACGGTTTCTTCTGGGAAATCAAAAAAACTACCTTGATAAATTGCTACAGCATCTGCTCCGTTTTGAAAAACATTTGCCGAAATCAAAACCTGAGGAACAGGACTTACATCATTACTACCTATAAGTAACAATCCGTTAACATCTGTAACATACCCATCTAAATCTACGGTAAAATAACTTGAGTTACCACCAGAAGTAGATCCATTAAAAAAGACAACCACGTAGCCGTCTAAAGGAAAATTTGGTGTATCACTTAACAATTCTAAGAATTCCATATTATCAACACCAGGTGTATCACAATCTAATTCGTTGATGACAACTTGACCAAAAGCAAGTTGCGCAAAGCATATGGAAATGAAATATAATAGCGGTCTTTTCATTTTCTATTTTTTACAAATGTAATCATCTATTAAATGTATTTGCAATTATGAGTTTAATAAATCATGAATTTTACTGAAAAGGGCTCTTTTTTTAAACCTAAAATAATCGTCAAAAATTTTAAAAACTGAAAACCAGAAAAGATGAAATGCTCGTTTTTCAATGATTTTATAATGAAATGCCCCTAGGCTAAAAAAAAAGAGCCTCAAAAGCCCCTTTAAAAATTACAAATAATAATTGAAATGATTATTTTACATTACATATTAAAACAAAATTTAAGATAGTCACATTATTTTCGAAATACAAATCATATTTTTAGTTATAATTCAGCATTCAATTTCATAGATTTTCATATAAACATTTGGAGAATGGGTTTTCAAGGTTATATATTGAAAACTCAATCAAGAAAACGAGTTAAATATTAACCTTAAAAACCAAAACATTATGACAACACTTGCAAAATTATTAATCGATATTCTTTTTTCGATTAGCTAAATCCAAACCCATGTTTGTAAAACTTAGTCTAGAATAAGTTTTACTTCATTTTTAAAAAGAGACTAAGTTCTTTGGCTAACATTTAAAAACCCTTAAATTTACTTACAGGTTTATTTTCTATAACACCCTAAGTACAATGACACAGAATTTCTTTAAAGGGCTTGCCAAACTCAACAAACTACTCTTGCCTAGTTTTTCTAAACAACAGTTAGACCTCAGTAAAGCTACTAAACTTCAAATGGCCATTTTTGGTTGGAGAGTTTATGTGACTAAACGTGCTTTGGGATAAATTTCAACAACTCCTTTATTTACATATCCTAATATGGCACAAATCTTGTGTCTTTAGTCTAATATTTACAGCATTTAACCGTTAGACTATTATTATGAAAAAAACAATTCTACTTGTATTCATGCTATTATTTATAGTATATGGCTACACTCAAAACATTCCTGTACTAAATGTAAAAGACAAACCTTTAGGTCTATCAACATTAGACATAAAAGTAGAAGTTGTAGGTAATATTGCTATAACTACCTATGATATGTTATTTTACAATCCAACAAATAATATTCTTGAAGGACAATTAAATTTCCCACTTGGAGATGGACATGATGTATCTCGTTTTGCCTTAGATATAAATGGAAAACTAAGAGACGCTGTTGTAGTGGATAAAGAACTTGGACGAATAGCTTTTGAAGATGTTGTTAGAAGACAAGTAGATCCTGCGCTATTAGAAAAAGGAACAGGCAACAACTATAAAGCTAGAATCTACCCTATTCCTGCTAATGGTTATAAGCGTGTCGTATTAGCATACGAACAAGAACTTTTATTAAAAGAAACTGCACATTATTATAATCTTCCATTAAATTTCGAAAAAAAACTAGACAATTTCAAACTAGAAATTACTGTCTTTGAACAAAAAAGCAAACCTGTTATTGAAAAAGGAGAAATCGCTAATCTCAAATTCACTAATTGGAATAAGAATTTTAAAACGCAGATTTCAAAAAAGGATTTTATCCCTAATAAAAGCATCATAATTAAAATACCAATACCATCAAATTCTGAAAAGGTATTAGTATATGGCAACTTTTTTTATGCTTATAAAACCTTATCTCCTAAAAAAAGGCTAAGACAAAAACCAAAACAAATCACCATTTATTGGGATGCTTCACTATCTATGGAGAATAGGAATCTAGAAAAAGAGATTAGTTTTTTAGATAGTTATTTTTCTAATTTAAAAAATATTGACATCTCATTTATAGTCTTTAGTAACACGCTTCTAAAAAACAAATCATTTAAAATTGAAAATGGAAATTGGAATACCTTAAAAGAAGACATTAAAAATATTGTATATGATGGTGGCACTAATTATGATGTAATCTACAATTTGAATACAAATTCAGATGTTTCGCTATTATTTTCAGATGGTCTTGCCTCTCTAAGCAATTATAATTTTAGGACTTCAAAACCAATGTTTATTGTTAATAGCTTGGTTAAATCAAACTATTCTCAGCTAAACCAATTAACAGAATTATCAAATGGCGCTTATCTTAACCTTAATACATTATCGGTAACTGAAGCTCTAGAACTTACCAAATATGAACCTTTTAAATTTATTAATTATACCACTAATTCTGATGTTCTAGATATTTATCCAAAAGGTTCTAAACGTGTAGACAATGATTTTTCTATAGCAGGAAAAAATGTTAAAAATGGAGATATCATTACACTTCATTTTGGCTTCGGAAATACAATAACACAACACTTAGATATAGAAATAAAAGGATCTGAAGCTTCTAATCCTATGACAAGACGAATTTGGGCGCAACAAAAACTAAATACATTAGAAATAGATTCTAAAACTAACAAAACTGAAATTATACAATTAGGAATTGACTATAGCCTGGTCACAGACTATACCTCTTTAATAGTTTTGGAAGAGGTCATGGATTATGTAAGATATAAGATCACACCTCCTAAAGAATTACTAGAAGAATACAATGCTCTACTTGCTAGCATAGAAGAAAAGAAAAAAACAAGAAATGAAAGTACCATTTCAGATGCCGTTAGCTTAAGGCGAATAGAAAATTTTGACCTAAATAGCGAGACGATTTCACGCGAATCACTAGATGGCTTTTTTAATAATGCTGATGAAGAATTAAACGAAGCGGTTATGAGCTTTTCAGAACCTAATGGAAACACACTTAATGGTGTTGTAAATATGGATACTATAGACAATATTTCAAGTCGTGCCTATTTACGAGATGAAACACCAAACAATGTAGCTAAATACAAAGAAAAACTCGTTGTAAAAAAACGAACATTAGATAGTGATTATATAAAAGCACTTCGTAAAGCGAGCTCTAAAAAAGAAGCTTATAAACTCTACCTAGAACAACGTAAAGATTATAGCAAAGTGCCCGCTTATTATAGTGATGTTTCAACATATTTTAAAAACCACTTCAATGACAATAGTTATTCTATAAGAATATTATCAAATATTGCTGAAGTAGATTTTGATGATTATGAATTACTAAAAGTTTATGCTTATCAGCTACAATTAAACTTTGAAAGTGAATTAGCCGTATTTATATATAAGCGTATCTTAGAATTAAGACCCGAAGATTCACAATCCTACAGGGATTTAGCACTTGCTTATCAAAAAATTGGTAAATGTCAAGAAGCCTTAGATTTATTCAATAGCATTATTACAGGAGACATCTATAAAAACTCTAGGCGACGTATTTTTCCTGGAATGAAATTAATAGCTAGAAATGAAATAAAACATCTCATCCAAAACTACAAAGATGATTTAGATTTGAGTGCCATAAATAAAGACCTACTCAAAGAGGTTGATTTAGACATAAGAATTGTTGTAGATTGGAATCATAATGACACAGACATAGATTTACACATTATTGATCCAAACCTAGAGGAATGTTACTATTCACATCCTAAAACAA
The DNA here is from genome assembly GCA_002162685.1 of Flavobacteriales bacterium 33_180_T64. Taxonomy (GTDB): domain Bacteria; phylum Bacteroidota; class Bacteroidia; order Flavobacteriales; family Flavobacteriaceae; genus Psychroserpens. Next base: position 33,453 of record MAAQ01000023.1, on the reverse strand, counting down.
AAATTGGAGGAGTTATGTCGCCAGATATGACTCAAGGTTTTGGACCAGAAGAATTTGTATTATCTAAAGCAAAAAAAGGTGATTATTTTATAAAAATAAAATACTTTGGAGATCGCTACCAAAAAGCTGAAAATCCAACTTTTATGAAAGTCACTATTTATAAATATTACGGAACAAATAGAGAGTCTAAAAACATTAAAATAATACGCCTCACCAATAAAGATGACCAAGAAACGATTGCTAAAATAAGTATTTAGTAAAAAGGAGTGTTAAAACAAAAAAAGCAAGCTATATAGCTTGCTTTTTTTTATTCGTGACCTCGACTGGATTCAAACCAGTAACCTCTTGAGCCGTAATCAAGTGCGCTATTCAGTTGCGCCACGAGGCCTTTTTAAGTGGGTGCAAATATAATACATTTATTAAATTATTACCAAACTATTTTTTCAAAAAAACAAAATTCTTATTTTTGAATTTAATTTTATACTATTTATGCAATCAATCCTAGAACCTTGGCCATGGTATATATGTGGTCCACTCATCGCAATTATCATGTTTGTCCTTATTTACTTTGGAAAAACATTTGGTATGTCTTCAAACCTTAGAACGCTCTGTGCTATTGGAGGTGCAGGAAAAAAAGTAAAATTCTTTGATTTTGACTGGAAGGCACAACGCTGGAATCTCACTATTGTTCTTGGAGCTATTATAGGTGGCTATATTGCACATTTCTATTTATCAACACCTACGAACATTAACTTAAATCCAGAGACAGTTAAAACACTTAGTTCTCTCGGGTTTGAAAATGCGGGACAATCACTACTTCCAACAGAATTATATAGTTGGGATGCCATGTTAAGCATTAAAGGTTTAGCTATTTTAATTATTGGCGGATTCTTAGTAGGCTTTGGTACTCGTTACGCTGGAGGCTGTACATCTGGTCATGCCATCACGGGTTTAAGTAGCTTACAACTACCATCACTAATTGCTGTTATTGGTTTCTTTTTAGGTGGTTTAATCATGATTCATTTACTATTTCCTTTAATTTTTGGTTAATATGATAAAGTCTTTAAAATTTTTATTCGTTGGAATTATCTTCGGAATCGTACTCGTAAAATCTGAAGCTGTCTCTTGGTATCGTATCTACGAAATGTTCAAATTTGAATCCTTTCATATGTATGGAATTATAGGAAGCGCAGTAACAACTGGTGTCCTATTGCTTTTACTTTCCAAACAATTAAAACTAAAAAACATCGAAGATTCACTAATGCGTGTTCCTAAAAAAGATAACGGATTAATACGTTACATCATTGGAGGCACTATTTTTGGCCTAGGTTGGGCTTTATCTGGTGCTTGCCCTGGACCAATGTACATATTAATTGGAACTGGAGCATTTTCTGTAATTATAGTTATTCTTGCTGCATTACTAGGAACATTTGTTTATGGTATATTAAAAAACAAATTACCACATTAGCAAAAGCTGACTTTTATCAGATTATAAAAAAGAATACTTCGTATCTTTGCCTCTCAAAATTAAGAACTCCAGTATTGGAGTTAAACCTGATGTCTCTATGAAAATTGAACAATTATATACAAGCTGTTTAGCTCAAGGTGCTTATTATATAGAATCAAATGGAGAAGTTGCCATTATAGATCCGCTTCGCGAAACACAAACATATATAGACAAGGCTAAAAGTAATCATGCAAACATCAAATATATTTTTGAAACTCATTTTCATGCTGATTTTGTATCAGGACATGTTGATTTAGCAAAAAAAACTGGAGCTACAATTATTTATGGTCCAGGAGCCGAAACAAATTATACTATTCATTCTGCTCATGATAATGAAGAATTTAAACTTGGTAACATCACAATAAAAGTATTACATACACCAGGACATACCTTAGAATCTACTACATATTTATTGATTGATGAAACAGGTAAAAATCATGCTATCTTTTCTGGCGATACGCTTTTTTTAGGAGATGTAGGACGACCAGATTTAGCAATCAAATCTGATTTAACAAAAGAAGATCTAGCAGGAATGCTATATGACTCGCTTCGTAATAAAATTATGCCATTAGCTGACGATGTTATTGTTTATCCAGCTCATGGCGCAGGTTCTGCCTGTGGAAAAAATCTAAGTAAAGAAACTGTAGGCTCAATTGGTGATCAAAAAAAAACCAATTATGCCCTTAGAGAAAATATGACTAAACCAGAATTTGTAAAAGAAGTTCTTGATGGTATCGCTCCTCCTCCACAGTATTTCCAAAAAAATGCAATGCTTAACAAAACAGGTTACGACACTTTTGAATCTGTTTTAAAAACAGGTCACATCCCTCTAACTCCTGAAGATTTTGAAACTATAGTAAATCGTGAAGATGCTTTAATGCTAGATGTAAGACCACAAAGTGATTATATAAAATCTCACATTCCTAATTCAATATTTATTGGGCTTAACGGACAATTTGCTCCATGGGTTGGTGCTTTAATTACAGATATTAAACAACCCATTCTTCTTATTGTTCCTAAAGGTAAAAGTAAAGAAGCCATAACACGATTATCGCGTGTTGGATACGATAATACTTTAGGATATTTAGAAGGAGGAATTGATGCTTGGACAATTGCAGGAAAAGACACAGACAGCTTAGAGTCTATTTCTGCTGAAGAATTTGCAGTTCGAGAAAAACATAGTGATTTAGACATTTTAGATGTTAGAAAAGATGGAGAATATCAAAGCATGCATCTTGAAAATGCTCAACATTTTGCTTTAGACTCTATCAATGAAAATATGAGTGATGTCTCTAAAAACAAAAAATATTACATTCATTGTGCTGGTGGTTATAGAAGTGTTATTGCTGCTTCAATACTAAAAGCCCGTGGTTTTCATAGCCTTGTTGATATCGCAGGAGGTTTTGGGGCCATTAAAAAAACAGATTTATCAATAACCGATTTTATTTGCCCATCCGAATCAAAATCATAATCACCTATGCAACAATGTATTAGTCTGTAAAATTCTTATTTACAAAAAAATTAACATATAAAAATTTCATTTACTAGACGAGTGGTCATATATTTGCAATATTAAAATCAGAAATGACTAAAACCTTAAAACACGAACTTAAAGCAGATATTCTTTTAGATAAAGGGATAGAGTTGTTATGGTCTAAAGGGTACAATGCTACAAGTGTCAATGACATTGTAAAAATTGCTGGTGTTCCAAAAGGTTCTTTTTATTTTTATTTTGAAAGTAAAGAAGATTTTGTTGTTAAAGCTATAGAAAAGTACTTTGATGATCATTTCACTCCTGCCAAAGAAATTTTACTAAATAAATCCGTTTCTCCAAAACAACGTCTATTAAATTTTCACGAGTTTAGATATAACATTCTAAAAAATGAAATGGATTGTAAAATGGGATGTCTGGCCTGTAATTTAGGAAATGAAATGGCCGAACATAGTGAGGCCATTAGAAAGAGCATCTTAAATAAAGAACAATTTGTTTTAGCTTTAATTACTGAAGTGATTCAAGAAGCTCAAGATCTTGGAGAAATTAATAACTTAATGGCTGCTGCAGATATTGCTGCATTTATTGAAGATGCAGGAAAAGGATCCATGACCACCATGAAAGAAATGAATAACGCTTATCCTATTGATAATTTCATGAATATGATAAGAAACGTACTTTTAAAATAATTTTTTTAATCAATAAATAGATGACTGGTCAATTATTAATATTTATAAATAATTGTCCCTTAATCTAAAGTTAGATTCGTCATATAAGTAAACAAATGATTTTGTCAAAACAAGTAGTTGACTGGTCAATTAAATCAATCAAAAAATGAATGCACTTAAAAAAGTAAGCAACGCTTCAAACAAATTCGCAAAACAATGGGCCGAATTTGTAATTAAAAGAAAATGGTATGTATTAATAGCATCTTTAATATTAGCATTAGGGTTAGGGTCTCAGGGAAATATGGAATTTGATGGTGATTATCATGTATTCTTTAGTGAGTCAAATCCTGAGTTAGAAGCTTTTGACGCACTTCAAGAAAAATACACTAAAGATGATAATGTTATCATTGTCTTATCTCCTTCTAATGGCAACATATTTACAAAAGAAAACTTAACTGCTATTGAAGAATTAACAACAGAATCATGGAACACACCTTATTCGTCTAGAGTAGATGCATTAACTAACTTTCAGCACACAAGCGCAGTAGGCGATGATTTGTATGTAGATGATCTGTCTTATGAATCGGCTTTAAAAAATGATGCTGAAATTGCTGAAATAAGAGAAAAAGCTTTAAAAGAACCATTAATAGTCAACCGTATTATAAATGAAAAAGGGAGTGTTACTGCAATTAATATTACCGTTAGACTTCCGGGTCTAGATAGTGCTAAAGAGATTCCTGAGGTCACAATGTTCACTAGGAATATGATTTCAGAATTCAAAGAAAAACATCCAAATTTTGAAGTACACACATCAGGACTCGTACCATTAAACACAGCCTTTTTTGAATCTTCAATGGCAGATATGGCATTAACGATGCTCATGTTAATCATTGTTATTATAACCACATTACTATTAACTAGAAATATTTATAGTACCATAGCAACCTTAGTTGTCGTTCTATTTTCAATTATTAGCGCTATAGGATTTATTGGTATCATGGGTATTAAATTAACGCCTCCTTCAGCAACATTTATGACTATGATTCTTACGCTCGCTGTAGCAGATAGTATTCATATTCTTATAACTATGCTCCAGAAAATGCGTCAAGACGGCCTTAATAAAGTCGATGCTTTAATCGAATCGATGCGTTTAAACTTTATGCCAGTATTTATTACGAGTTTAACTACAGTTATAGGTTTTTTAACCATGAATTTTGGAGATGTGCCTCCATTTTGGGATTTGGGAAATATTACTGCTTTTGGAATGACTATGGCTTTTCTTTTCTCAACAACTGCTCTACCAGCTTTAATGGCCATATTTCCAGTAAAAATTAAGGCACAAAAAGAACACAAGAAAACAACTAAAAATTGGTATTCAACTTTAGGGAATTTTGTAGTAAAACAGCCCTTAAAGCTTACGTTTATCTCATTAATTATAATTGGAGGTTTATCATTTTTAGCAACAAAAAATGACTTCAATGATGAGTTTATAAACTATTTTGATGAGAGTGTTACTTTTAGAACAGACACTGATTATATAAGCAAAAACTTAACTGGAATTTATAATATAGAGTTCTCTATAGGTAGTGGAGAAAGTGGAGGTATTAATAATCCAGAGTACCTCAAAAAACTTAATGCTTTTGAAGATTGGCTTAAAGAGCAACCAGAGGTTATTCATGTAAATGCTTTTAGTGAAGTTGCTAGACGTGTAAATCGTTCTATGCATGGGGATAACGAACGTTTTTATCGTGTTCCTGATAATCGTGAAGAAGCTGCACAATATTTACTCCTATATGAACTGTCTTTACCTTTTGGATTAGACCTCAACAACCAAATCAATGTCGATAAATCTGAATCTCGTGTTACAGTTACATTAAAAAACTTAGACAGTCCAGAAATGATTGCTTTTTCTGAAAAAAGTGAACAATGGTTAATCGATAATACACCAAAAGAAATGCACGCTATAGCTGTAAGTCCAATGCTTATGTTTTCAAAATTAGGATTCAGACAAGCAGAGAGCATGTTTAATGGAAATATAATAGCACTTATTCTAATTTCACTAGTACTTATGTTTGCCTTAAGAAACTTTAAACTTGGTTTATTAAGTATCATTCCAAACGTAACACCAGTTCTTGTTGGTTTCGGTATTTGGGCGCTATATAAAGGTCAAATAAATACAGGAATGGTGATCGTTTTTGGTATGACCTTAGGAATAATAGTAGATGATACTGTTCACTTTATGAGTAAGTTTTTAAGAGCAAGGCGTGAATTAGGCTATGATGCCAAACAAGCTGTAGTATATGCTTTTGAAACTGTTGGAAAAGCCCTTGTAACAACAACAATTGTTTTGTTAGCTGGATTCGCTGTGCTTTCAACCTCCTCATTTGCATTAAATAGTTATATGGCAAGAATTACAGTGATTATAATAATCTCTGCTCTAATAATAGATTTTATCCTATTACCATCTCTACTTATTTTAATAAGTAAAAACGAAACACCAATAAAGACAACTCATAAAAACATATAAAAATGAAAAAAATAATCATTACAATCATTGCATTATCAATCATAGGAATTGCAAATGCACAAACTCCTGAAGCACGTGGTTTAGAAATCGCTAAAGCAGCAGAAAAAGCTGATTTAGGATTTAATAGTTCTACTGTAGAATTAAAGATGACCTTAAAAAATAAAAACGGGCAAACAAGCGAGCGTTCACTAACCACTAAAACTTTAGAATTAACCGAAGATGGTGATAAATCCTTAATCGTTTTTAATAGCCCAAAAGATGTAAAAGGTACATCAACACTTACATTTACACACAAAGTAGGCTCTGATGATCAATGGTTATACTTACCGTCTATAAAACGTGTAAAAAGAATTTCATCTAATAATAAATCGGGTCCTTTTGTAGGCAGCGAGTTTGCTTATGAGGATTTGTCTTCTCAAGAGGTTGAAAAATATACTTATAAATTTCTTGAAGAAAAAAACGGAATCCTCATTGTTGAACAAGATCCTGTAGATCCAAAATCGGGTTATACAAGACGCTTAGTAAGCTACAATAAAGCGAAAGGTTATCGTATTGAAAAAGTTGAGTTTTATGATAGAAAAAATGCCCTTTTAAAAACGTTAACGTATTCTGAGTATCAGTTATACAAAAACAAATTTTGGAGAGCTGGTATTTTTAATATGGTAAATCATCAAAGCAATAAAGAAACACTATTAAAGTTTAGTGACTATAATTTTGAAAATAACTTAACTGAAGATGATTTTTCACAAGTTGCACTAAAAAGAGCAGGTAATTAATCCCTTATAAAAGAGTAGCAATATCGTTAACTATATACCTTTTATCGTTTTAGTTAGTATTGGTTAATAGCGATAGTTTTCGGTATTGCACTTTTAAATTAAATCATCAATGAAAACTCATAAAACAGTATTTTTACCCCTTGTCTTTATCCTTTTGTTAGTGCAAAATAATGTGCTTGCTCAAGAGAAAGATAAAAAAGTATCTCATGATTTCGAACTCGAAATAGAAGCAGAATATCGCTACTTCACAAACGACGGTCAATTTCAAGATCAAGAAGATCATTTCCCATCAATAGCGTTTCGCCCAGAGTACAATTTACGATGGAACAAAGGCTATGAAAGTATTAATTTTACAGGCTTTTTTAGGTTAGATCAAGATGATAATCGAACACATTGGGATATTAGAGAACTCTACTACCAAAAAGCAAAAGGCAATTGGGAATTTAGTGCTGGACTAAAAAAAATATATTGGGGTGTTACCGAAAGCAATCATTTAGTTGACATTATTAATCAAACAGATGCTGTAGAATCATTTGATGGAGAAGAAAAGTTAGGACAGCCTATGTTACAATACACCTTAACTTCAAATTATGGCAATTTTGATTTTTTCTATTTACCATATCACAGAAAAAGGGGTTTTCCTGGTAAAAAAGGACGTTTACGATTTCCTTTAATAATCGATGAAGATGCCGTTACTTATGAAAGCAGTGCCAAAGAATGGCGACAAGATATTGCTTTTAGATGGTCGCATTATTTTGGTGCATTCGACATAGGTATATCTCATTTTTATGGCAATGGAAGAGAACCTTTATTTTCATTTGATAACTCTGGAAACATTAATGCATTTTATCCAGTGATTAATCAAACGGGCTTAGATTTTCAGATTACTCATAATGCCTTTCTATGGAAATTTGAATCTATTTATCGCAGTTCTAAAACTCAAGATTTCTTTGCTTTAGTTGCAGGTATAGAATATACCTTTAGTAATATTGATGGTAACGGGTTGGATATTGGTGTTTTAGGTGAATATCTTTATGATGAAAGAGATGAATTAGCATTAAATGCGCTTCAAAATGATGTATTCTTCGGAAGTCGAATTGCATTTAATGACACACAAGATACTTCGATTCTAATTGGAGGAATTACAGACTTAGAAACCAGTAGTAAAATTTTTAGTATTGAAGCTTCTAGACGAATAGCAAGTAGTTGGAAAGTAGAATTAGAAGGGCGCTTTTTTAACAATATAGATACTAATGAGTTTATCTTATCTAACTTTAGGGAAGACTCTTTTTTGAAATTATCAATCTCAAAATTCTTTTAAACTATCTCTGCACTCAAACCCGCTTGTAAAAGTTTTGAACAACGTGGTTCTAACTCTTTATACTCGCCTGTTTTTACAGTACACTGACCTTTATAATGTACTAAAATAGAACATTGTTCGGCTTGTTCAGCTGTATGCTCACAAGCATATATTAAGGTATCAATAACGTGATCAAATGTATTAACATCGTCATTGTATAATACAATCTCATTTAAAGGAGACTCTAAAGTATCAACAAGGAGTTCTTCTTTTACTTTTTCTTTTGTACTCATCATAGTGTTCATAGCAGTTTATTTAATGAGGTTGGTTACAGTATCCTTAGATAAAGTTAAAAATTATTTTTCAAATTTTAAAGCGACCCAATTATTTCTTTCTAAAGTTTCAACGTGTTTTAAGTTGAATTTATTACATTCGGCTTCAATGATTGGTATATCGCTGTTATAAAATCCACTTAAAAACAAAACACCATTCTCATTCAATGTTTTAGTATAAGTTCCCATATCATTCAGCAAAATATTTCTATTAATATTAGCGATAACAATATCATATTGCTTTCCTAGCAACAAACTTGCATCACCTTCTAAAACAGTAATATTCTGACTATTATTTCGTTCTACATTTTCAATACTATTAAGGTAGCACCAATTATCATAATCGATAGCATCAATTGGCTTAGCGCCTTTCATTTCAGTAAGAATAGCTAAAACACCTGTTCCGCAACCCATATCTAAAACTGATTTATTCTTAAAATCATTTTTTAAAATATGCTGAATCATCATATGTGTAGTTTCATGATGACCAGTACCAAAACTCATTTTTGGTTCTATAACAATATCAAAGTCCGTGTTTGGTTTGTCATGAAAAGGTGCACGAACAGAACATATCCCATCTACAATAATGGAATTAAAATTCTTTTCCCATTCTTTGTTCCAATTGGTTTGTTCTATCTCCTCAGAAGTATAAGTAATTTCAAATTCATCAGAATTTAATATATATATATCTTCTAAAATATTAGCATGCCATTCTTCCTTTTGAATATAAGCTGTCACTCCATCTTCAGTTTCTACAAAACTTTCAAAACCTGCATAACCTAGCTCGGCAATTAGGATTTCTACTGCTGGTTGTAGCGGTTGCACATTAAAGTAATATCCTAAATAAATTATATTTGACATGTCATCAATTTTATGCTGCAAAGTTACATGTAATTTTATCAAACTACTGTTATATACCTGTTTAATCTATAGGTTTTCGTTCTAAACTATAGCGCAAGGAATTGAGTAAAATAATTAAGCTCCCTAATTAAAGAGAGCTTAAAATTCAGGTATCTACAATAAAAAAAATGCCATTAGTTTGATTGTAGTTATATAACCGACATCAACTTAAAAAGTTAAATTAATGAACTATAAATTTCTGTAATTAAATCAGAATACTAAATATAAATTGTTCCCTTAAAATTGTAAATTATTCCCGACTCTTATTATAAACCATAATAGAAACAAACAAAAAAGCTCTCTAATTAAAGAGAGCCTAAATCTAAGGTTATTACAACAATTAAGCTATTAATCGTTTGTAATCATATATACATCAATTAAAAAAACAAATTAATGAGATGCAAATCTCTTTAATTTAATCAGAACATTAAATATCAATTTTCCCCTAAAGATTGTCATTTATTCCCGATTCGTATTATAAACAGCGTATTTAATTTTTCATTTTCCCTTAATAACCAAGATTAAAGAATCAACCTATTTAATAAAGCAAATGTTAGTACTTACAATAATTGTCTTTCTATCGCTATTTTAATAATACCAACGCTATTTTTTGCGCCTAGTTTACTCATAATATTCATCCGATGGGTTTCGACAGTTTTTGGGCTAATGAATAGTTTTTCTGAAATTTGCTGTGTTGTAAGTTCTTCTGAAATCCCAACTAAAACATCATGTTCTCTGCGCGTTAACTTAATATTTAAACCATTATCTAATGGCTTGGATGTATTTTGATTAATGAGTCTGTTATTAATACTTTTTTGAATATATAATTCTCCTAACAATACCGTTTTAAGTGCAAATACAAGTTCAATTTTATCGGTGTTTTTAAGTAAATACCCATGAACTCCATTTTTCATCATTCGTTTTACAAAAGACAAATCATCAAAATTGGTTAGCGCAATAATTTTAAGTTCAGGATACTGTTTAAGAAGTTGTTTACTTAAATCAATACCATTAATATCTGGCAAATTGATATCTAATAATAAAACATCTGGAACAACATTGACTAACCCGTTAATTGTGTCTTGAGCATTTGTATAAGTCGCCACCACAGTTATTTCTGGGGTGTTTTCTAACATGGTTTCGATGCCTCTAAGCACCATTACGTGATCATCTGTAATTGCTATTTTAGTTATCATTTAATGTATTTAAGTCTATGTCAATAGTATATGAGGTTCCATTAGGATTAGAGATAAAATCTAATGTCGCATTCAAATAATCTACTCTAGACTGAATGTTATTTAATCCAATACCATCAGTTTTAATGGCATTTCTATCAAACCCTTTTCCATTGTCTTCAATAGTAATTTGAATCACATTATCTCTATGACTTATCTGTACATTAATCTCACTAGCATCCGCATGTTTTAGGGCATTTGTAACTAATTCTTGAATAATTCGAAATGTATTTACCTCAGTATTCTTAGATAACTTGATTGTGCTACCTAAATATTGAAATGTGATTTTCTGATGATTTACGACATCTAAATCATGACAGTAATTTTCTGTTGCTTCAACTAAATTAAAATTTTCTAATGAAGGTGGTACTAAATTATGTGAAATAGCTCGCACGTGTTCACAAGAGTTATCAATCATGGTTATAGCCTCTTTAATCACTTTATTATTCATCTCCAAAAGTGACGACAGTTTATATTTTATAGCAGATAAATCACCATTGACACCATCATGTAACTCTTTAGCGATTCTAAAACGCTCCTTCTCCTCACCTTTAATAAGTGCTTCTAATGATTTTACTTGAGATTCTCTTTTTAGTGTTACTAACTCTAAATTTTTTCGTTTTTGTTTTTGCTGAAATACTAGCCATCCTAAAATGGAGAATACAATCAGAAAAAATAGCAAACCATATAATAAATTCATTTGATTGCTTTTGTTTTTAATTTGATTGTCTTTCCGTTCTAGTGCTAATTGCTGCCTAAGAATAGCTTTATCTTTTTTTTCGGTTTCGAACTGCTTTTGAAGAAGATTTATGGATTTAATATTTTCTTTACTATAAATGCTATCCTTATATTTTGTATAAGTTTTATGATACCTGAGCGCTTTTTGATAATTATTTTTTATCTCATTAACGCGATATAATTCAAAATAAAGATCTTTTGCAGATAATTTATTTTCAATATCAAGATTTAATCCTTCATCTAAAAGCAATTCACTTTTAGAATAATTGCCTAATTCAAAATTCGCCTCGGCAAAACTAGATATGGTCAATACTAATTCTGAATCAAACTCATTTTTTTTCTGAATGTCATATGCTCTTTTAAAAAATGCTAATGCTTTTTCAAATTGTTTCTGCTTATTATAAATCAAACCCTTATTAAAATTCGCTATTGAAACTCCAAAATCACTATTTGATGCTTTATAATTCTTTAATGCTTTATCAAAATATTCCTCAGCTTCATTATATTTATTTTGATACTTATATGAAGACGCTAAACCATTGTATGTATCTCCTAGAAACTCACCAGTTACATTTTGTTTCTTATAAATCACTAAAACCTTTTGAAAAGCATCAATCGCTTCCTCATACTTACCTAAATCATTATAAACCACACCAATGCTATTTAAAGACATACTAGACATCTCTAAATTATTGATCGCTTCTGCTAAAGTATTCGCCTTATAAAACTCTTCTAAACTTGTTTGTAAATCCCCTTTTTGAGAATATATGACTCCTTTTTCATAATAAGCATAAGTTAAATTCGCAGTATCCTTAACCTTCTCTACATAATCTTGATATTTAGTCAAGCTCTCAATAGCCTTATTATAATCTCCTGAAATTCGATACAACACTGAATATTGAAAATTACCAAGAGCAGTCTTTCGAGGCAGTTTTAATTCTTGATAAACTAACATTGCAGAATCCATATGTGCTTTTGCAACTGGTAAATCTTTTAACTTTAGAGCCCAAGCGAGCTCATAATGTGTATTTCCTTTAATAGTATCATTATAGCTTCCTTTTACCACTTGATACATACTATCAATCTCTTTTTGTTGTTGCGCAAAAAGAGTTGAAGTAACCAGTAAAAACAAAAGCGTTATGTTTTTCAAAATAATGAGGATTTGTCCTCTAATTTAATAATAATTCTTAATCTTTCTTTAGCATGGTGTGGTTGTCCCTTTTGTTTAACAATAAAATAGAAGAAAAACAGTAACAAAACTCTTATCTCTTTTTAATTAATTGACCAGACTTTAAAACTCTGTTTTCACCACGTATAGTATACAAATACATTCCGTTAGATAATGTTGAGATATCTACTTTGGTTTCAGTTTGTAATTCTACATTGCTACAAACAATTCGACCTGTTAAGTCCATTATAGAAAGTTCTAAATTTCTATAACTAGTAAGCAATTGTGCATTTAATTTAAATATAATTAAACCTCGTGTTGGATTAGGATATAAACTTATACGTTCAACAAGACTAAAATCATTAACACTAAGTCCATCTTTGCATACACCAGAAGTTCCTGAATTGTATACACTTTGCATTTCGGATATTGATAAAGCTCTATTGTATACCATGATCTCATCTACTTCACCATTAAAATTGAAATCATAATCATTTGGAGAATTTGTCGGATTATGATATTGCGCTCCAATAGTTAGAGGTAAGCCTAAAGTACTCGCTGGATTTGAAGAGAATGTTTCATTATTAAACAAAAACCCATCAACATATAGTCTATGCTCATTTCCTTCGCGAACATATACATAATGATGATACATAGAATCTTCAAATGCTGGTCCATTTATAATTATATTATTTCCATTGATATCTTCAAATAGAAACTCGGTTAAATCAAACTCAAATCGCATTAAAAAAACAGCAGACTCATCATTTGGCACATAGCCTGCTCCTTTACAAAGAACCACTTGATGTTGGTTATCATAGCCTATTCGTCTTACCCAAGTCATCAAAGTCATGTCACCAGTTAAATCTAAGTTTGCACTATCTGGAACTAAAATGAGATCGTCAATACCATCAAATAAAAAGGCATCACTCACCATTCCTGAGACATAGTTAATTCCATTTAATTGGGTGCCGTCATTAGTTCCAATAAGATCTAGAGTATTAGAATCTCCTGTCCACCAACTTACCATATCAGCAGGAGGTGTTGCACATTGTCCAAAAGCATTTATATAAAAACATGCAACCGTAATAAAAAATAGAAATTGTTTTAAAGTTTTCATCTCTTCGTTCTTAAAGTCTAATTAGTTCCAAAACGATAAACAATACCAAATTGAATATTGTTTATTTTTATATAATTATTGCTATCCCCATTTTTTAAAAGATTGGTTTGTCCCCAATCGTATCTCGCATCTAAGGCAATTTTATCTGAAATATTATAAGACGCTCCAAAATCTAGAGCAAAATTGAATGACTTGACACTATCTCCTGCATCTAATAAGAATGCAAAATTGGGACCTGCGAAAGCATGAAATTTTTCAGTAATACCATAATTTAATAACACTGGTACCTGAATTTGATTAAAGTCTTTAACACCTACAAATCTTACTTCGGGCTGCAAATCAATATTATTAAATAATGTAATATCACTAAGCGCTAACCCTAAATAAAAGCCTGATTCGTTATTCGTATTTTTTCCAGATGCTAATAACAGTTCATTGCTACTTACAAACATTGACCTCGTAGGCAAATCTGTATCTGTATCTGTAGGGGTTTCTCCCATCGGTGATTCTAATGCTGTATTTAGATGCATTAAGTTTACACCACCTGTTACTTTTAAAGTTTGACTATTTACTATGAATGTCACTAAGCACATCATTAAAACTGTGGTAAGGATAGTTTTAATATTTAAAGTTTTTTTATTAATTGCTAAATCACTTTTACCTAAAAGATCTTCGCTAAAAGCATGTTTTGTAAATAATCTATATACAATATGCTGTATTAGAATTTGTTCTTGATTCTTCATAAACCTGAATTTAAATTAACTGATTAATAATCAATTGCAAGTTAGATTCATAGTTATAAAAAAGACTAAGGGTATTCACTGAATTCCAAAAACTCAGTGAATACCCTTAGATATATTAATAGAATTAATACGCTATTTAAAACGCATTAACAATGGCATAAAAATTTTCAGCATTAAGAGCTGCACCACCTATTAAGCCACCATCTACATCAGGTTTTGAAAAAATTTCTTTAGCATTACCTGGTTTTACACTTCCACCATAGAGAATAGTCATATCATCGGCTACTGTATGCCCATATTTACCTTCTAAAGTTTTTCTAATAAAAGCATGCATATCTTGTGCTTGCTCAGGGCTTGCAGTTTCTCCTGTTCCAATAGCCCAAACTGGCTCATAAGCCAAAACTATATTTTTGAAAGCTGAAGCTTCTAAATGAAATAAAGCCTTTTTAATTTGATTTTCAACTATAGTTTCTTCATTTCCAGACTTACGATCTGCTAATTCTTCTCCAAAACAGAAAATAATACGCATATCATTAGCTAATGCTGTATCTACTTTTTTAGCAAGAGATTCATCTGTTTCGTTATAATAAGCACGACGTTCACTATGACCTAAAATTACAGTTTGAATTCCAATACTTTTTAGCATACTTGCATTCACTTCTCCTGTATAAGCACCATTTTCAGCGAAATGCATATTTTGTGCAATAACTTCAATATCATCATGTCTTGTAGCTTCAAAAGCATGCCAAAGATTTGTAAACGTTGGTGCAATCATTACCTCAGCATTAGATGTTTTTGTTTGCTCCTTTAAATCTGATAGTAAAGCTGCTGTTTTTGATAAATCATTATTCATTTTCCAGTTTCCTGCAACAATATTTTTCCTCATAAGTTTTCTTTTATAGGTTTCCGAAGAAACTAAAATTTTATTTTAACTGTTCTTTTATTTTAGGATCGTTGGCTTTTATAGCTCTAAATAATTTGATCTTTCCATCTGCTCCTACTACCATATATCGTGGGACCCAATCTAAGTCTGCAAAATCACTAAAATCGCTTTTCCATCCAGATGGCATAAAATAATGTTCTCCAGTAATCTCATATTTTTTTATGCCATTTCTCCAGCTTTTTTGAGATTTATCCATCGATAAAAACACGTATACAACATCTTTATGCTCTTCTTGTAAAGCTTTAAGATTAGGTAGACCTACAATACAATCTCTACACCAACTTGCCCAAACATCAATAAGAATTGTTTGTCCTTTATACGCTTCTAAAATAGATTTAAAAGAAACCGATTCACCTTCTAAGTTTACAAACGCATCGTTTAGGGCTTTTTCAGAAAAGGTTGTTGGACCTGGTTGCGCTTCACAACTTAAAAAGAAGCTACATAGCAGTATTAGTGTATATATTTTTTTCATTCTATTCTAATTTTACTTTTGGATCGAGCCATCCATAAATGACATCAACAAAAATATTAATAATAATAAACAGTAATGCAATTACTAAAACCGATCCCATTATTACAGGTAAATCTAATGTATTTAAAGCATTAACAATTTCTTTTCCAAGGCCATTCCATCCAAAAATATATTCTACAAATACAGCTCCTGCCAACATGGATGCAAACCATCCTGAAATTGCAGTTACTACAGGGTTTAATGCATTTTTTACGGCGTGTTTTTTTATAATTTGAAATTCACTAAGTCCTTTAGCTCTAGCTGTTCTAATATAATCTTGATTAAAGACTTCTAACAATGAATTTCTCATGAGTTGAATCACAACAGCTAACGGACGAATACCTAATACAATTGCTGGTAGTATCAAATTTTTCCATTTAATATGAACACGATCTCCAAAATCATCCAATTCATATAAACTTCCTATCATTTCTAAATTAGTGTATTTATGAAATACAAAACCAAACAACCAAGCAAATAAAATGGCACTAAAAAAAGAAGGCACACTCATTCCTAAAGTACTAAAAATCTGAATTGTTTTATCTATCCATTGATCTTTATATAGTGCAGAAATTATTCCAAAAATCACACCAAAAGTGATGGCTATAAGAATAGAAGACACAGCCAAAACAGCAGTATTAGGCAAAGTTTCACCAATAACTTGTGATACCTTTTTTCCTTGTTTAGTAAACGACTCTCGCAAATAAGGAAACTTAATTACTGTAGTTGTATTTCCTATTGTAAATAGTTTTGATGCCGTATATTTTCCGTTACTTAAAAACGTATAATCTTGAGTGTTTGTCGAGTGAAATGATACTGGTGACAAATCATTAAGATAATATAAATACTGAGTGGAAATAGGTTTATCAAATCCGTATTTAGCTTTAACGATAGCAACCTGTTCACTATCTTCATTTTGTCCCAACATCATTTGCGCAGGATCACCTGGAAGCACATTAAATAAGAAAAAAATTACAGTTACTACACCTAAAAGAGTGAGTAATGCATAAAGTGCTTTATTTAATATATAATTAATCAGATGTTATGTATTTACAGTTAAAATTCTAAATCTTCAAGATCGTTATAATGTGCTTTTTGAGTCACAGTTCCTTTCTCTAAAACAATAATACCTGGGTTTGCTCTTACTATAGTTTTTAATACTTTCTCGTCACACAAATAGAAATCAAAATCTAAATTATAAGTATCTCTAACTTCTTTTTTCTTTGATTCTCCAGATGCCGTTAAGCCTATAACTGTATAGCCTCTTTCCTGAGCTAAGTCAGACATAGCCTTTAGCTTTTCCATACCATTAGCTTCAGCTTTTTCTAAATTATAAGCGACAATCATAACTAGCTTTTCTTGTGCTAAGAATTGTGATGTTAAATCTTCATCTTCAGATTCTATAGAAAAATCTTGAATTTTGGGCACATCGCCTTCTTCTATTTCCTCTGTGACAACACCTATTATCTTATCGTAAGTTTTTGGTCCGCGTCCTCTATCTGTTACTGTTTTTTCTTCACCATTTAATGTATAAGTCCAAATATAATCAGTTATTGCTTTTTGAGCATCTGGTGACAACTCCATATTTTTTTGAAGGTTATCATCTATTTTATAAGCTCTAAAATCTAAAGCTGGTAAATGCATTAGTACATGATATCCAAACCATAAGCAAACTATAAAACTCAATAGAGCTGTTATTGTTAGACCAAATTTAGTCAAGATTGGTTTAATATGGCGCTGGCCAATTAATAAAACAACAATCATCACCAATAAAATAACATCCTTCCAGAAGGATTCCCAAGGATCTAATTTTAAGAAATCTCCAAAACAGCCACAGTCTTTTACTTTTTCAAAATAAGCCGCATAAAAAGTTAAAAATGTGAAGAACACAATCATTGCCAACAAACTCCATATTGTAAATTTCGACTTATATCCTATAAGTAAAAACACCCCCAAAACAACTTCAACAACTACAACAAATACTGAAATACCTAATGCATATGGTATTAAAGACGGAATATCTAACACATCATAACTAAAATACTCTTGTAGCTTATACGAAAACCCTAAAGGGTCATTAAGTTTAATAAATCCTGAAAAAATAAAAAGAACGCCTACTAAAACTCTGCATATGTGAACTAATGTTTTCATCTGTTATTTTTCGTTTAAATGGATTAATGCAAATACCGAATAATTAATCATATCTTGATAATTGGCATCAATACCTTCGCTTACCAATGTTTTTCCTGCGTTATCTTCAATTTGTTTGACACGAAGTAATTTTTGTAAAATCAAATCGGTTAAACTACTCACACGCATATCTCTCCAAGCTTCGCCATAATCATGATTTTTATCTAACATCAATTGTTTAGTAACAGCAATTTTATCATCATAAAGCGATGTTGCATCCTCTAAAGATAAATCTGGTTGTTCTACAACACCTTTTTCTAACTGTACTAAAGCCATTGTACAATAATTAATAACACCTATAAACTCACTTGCTTCACCTTCATCAACCTTACGCTCGTTGTTTTGCTGTAAACCTCTAATTCGCTGTGCTTTAATGAAAATCTGATCGGTTAATGATGGTAATCTTAAAATTCGCCATGCACTTCCGTAGTCTTTCATTTTATTAATAAAAAGACTTCTGCACTGCGATATCACATCATCATATTGTTTTGAAGTATCTTGCATTTAAAACATTTTATTTTCCGTAAATTTCGCATAAATTAATCAGATTTAAAAACTTTAACCAGACTATATAGTTTTGAGTAAAACCATCAATTGTAAAGGACAATTAATAGACCTTAACCAGCCTAAAGTTATGGGGATTTTAAACGTTACTCCAGATTCGTTTTATGATGGTGGGCGATTTAGAAATAAATCTTCGATTATACGGCAAGTCGATACGATGTTGAATGAAGGCGCTACTTTTATTGACGTTGGTGCTTACAGCTCAAGACCTGATGCAAATCAGGTAAGTGAAATAGAAGAACTACAACGTATCCTTCCTATTGTTGAGCTCATTATCAAAAACTTTCCTAAAGTATTATTATCTATAGATACCTTTAGAAGTAATGTTGCCCAACAATCTATTGATGCTGGAGCGAGTTTAATAAATGATATTTCGGCAGGATATATAGATAAACAAATGCTTAAAACAATTGCCAAATTAAGAGTTCCCTATATTATGATGCATATGAAAGGAACACCTCAAACGATGCAACAACTCACTAATTATGATAATTTGGTAAAGGATATTCTCTTTTATTTTTCTGAAAGAATAGCTACTGCTAGACAATTAGGAATTGTAGATCTAATTATTGATCCTGGTTTTGGATTTGCTAAAACCATCGAACAAAATTATGAACTACTCAACAAATTAGAGCTTTTAAAAATTTCTGAAATTCCAACCTTAGTTGGAATTTCAAGAAAATCTATGATTTATAAAACACTAGGCAATTCTTCGAAAGAAGCACTAAACGGCACCACAGTTCTCAATACAATTGCTTTACAAAAAGGCGCTAGTATTTTACGTGTTCACGATGTCAAAGAAGCAATGGAATGCATCAAACTAACGCAACAATTATACTAATGAAACCTCTATTATTACTTTTTATCATTAGCACTTTCCTTTCTTGTGGAACTGAAAAATCACTACAGCTTCCTGAAATTAAGCACGCTAAAATCATTGAGGTTCATGACGTATCTCATGCCTATTTATTTTACGATGAAACGCAACCAGATAGTGTTGAACTCAACCGAAAAAATATTATAAGCACGACCAATTGGCTCATTAATGTTGATAAGCGACTTACTTTAGGGCAAGCCATTCCGAAGATAACATATTTACAAGACAAAAAGCGAAATGCTAAAATGCATAAAAATGAAGCTGCAAAAAATTACTACACCTGTAATGATACAAGCATTCAAAATTTAGGGTTTTTGGAATTTACAGATGTTGTTTACGAAATAGTTAATATAGAGAATGATTCAACTCGAATTCAAACTTTAAAACCTGAAGCATACCATCTTAAAATGGCTAGTTATCATGCTAAATCTACCTTATCAATAATAATCTATAACGACAAAAGTATAAAAATTGGAAATGAAATTATTAGCATTGATAAGTTTCAAAAAAAAATAAACGCCCTTATTAACAAGTATAATTTTATCGGTTTTCATTTAGAATTCTATTTCAATAAAAAAATGACGTTTCAAAATTATATCTCAATAAAATCAGAATTATTAAAAGCAAAATCAGATACAATATCATTCGACAACAACGAATTTATTTATTAAGCATATTTTGTTAAATTTACACAAACACCTTTACATTGGATAAATTCAAATTTTGGGATTTTGGGATTATAGATTTTATAGACGTATTCCTCGTTGCTATTTTGCTGTATTATGTTTACAAACTTGTAAAAGGTACAGTTGCGGTTAATATTTTTATCGGGATTATTATCATTTATTTAGTTTGGAGAGTTACCGAGTTTTTAAATATGTTTATGCTCCATCGTATTTTTGATGGTTTCATTAAGGTAGGTATTATTGCACTAATAGTAGTATTCCAACCCGAAATCAGAAAATTTCTACTTATGGTTGGCTCAACAAACCTAAGTGGTCGTGGTAAGTTTTTCAAAAAGATGAAATTCTTAAAAACGGAAGCCGAAGCCGAAACCGATATTAATGCACTTGTTAATGCATGTGAAAAAATGGGAAGTACTAATACAGGTGCTTTGATTGTTTTAGAACGTAATAATAATCTTGATTTCTTGACAAATACTGGCGATGAAATGAATATTAAAGTCACACAGCCTATCATTGAAAGTATTTTTTTTAAAAATAGTCCGCTACATGATGGTGCTATTATAATTGACAGCAACATTGTGAAAGCAACACGCGTCATTCTTCCTGTAAATAACGAAAAAAATATTCCGCAACGTTTTGGTTTACGCCATCGTGCAGCTGTAGGTATTACCGAAAAAACAGATGCTGTTGCTTTAGTTGTGAGTGAAGAAACTGGACAAATTTCTTATTTAAAAAATGGAGAATTTATTATGTTTAAAGATATTCAAGAATTGACAACATTACTTTATAAAGATTTGACTTAGATGGCTTGTAAAAACTGCAATACAGCTCTCGATAGTAAAATTAATTTTTGCTCAAATTGTGGTGCGAAAACAATTAGAAATCGCCTGACATTAAAAACCATTTGGGTAGATATTAATGAAGAATTTATAAGCATTGATAATAAATTTTTTAAAACATTTATTCATCTATTTACAAAACCTGAAACGGTTATTAATGAGTTTATCAATGGGACTCGAAAAACACACATAAGCGTTATTCAATATTTTGCCATTTCTTTAACATTAGTAGGAATACAAGTTTTTTTAATGAATACCTTTTTTAAAGATGCATTAGATATTGATTTTCCTTTTATGGATGCTTTTAACACTAGTGAATCTCAAAAAAACAACCCTTTTAGTTCTATTAATCTAGAGCAGTACAACAATTATCAAAGTGTTTTTTATATATTAAGTGTCCCTATTTCTGCTATATCCACATGGATAGCCTATTGGATTGCAGGTAAGCGGGAATTTAATTTCACTGAACATCTTGTTATTAATTTATATTATTCAGCTCAAGTTGTAATTATCACATCTGTACTAAATATTTTGTTTTTATGTCTTGGAATTAACTATTACGTCATTTCTACATTTGTTAGCCTATTTACATTCGCGTATTTATTTTATATACTCAAACGTGTTTTCAATACCCGCTTTTTAGAAACGCTCTCTTACTTTTTTTTAGTAATGATTGCTTTTGGTTTTGTATTTATAGTCATTATGATCCTAGCACTTATTTTCGGAATCATTATAACACTCATTAAAAAGGCCTAATAAATTAATACTATGAATTGTAAAAATTGCCATACTGAATTAATTTCTAATAGTGATTTTTGTAATATTTGCGGAGGAAAAGTGATCAGGAATCGCTTAACTTTCAAAAACCTTTTTGAACATATTAGCGAAACATTTTTTAATTACGACAATAAACTTTTACGTACACTTAATGATTTATTTATAAAGCCAGAAACTGTTATTGAAGGCTATATTAATGGCATTAGAAAACGTTATGTCAATCCTATAAGCTATTTTGGTCTCGCCTTAACATTTGGAGGTTTATATCTTTTATTTTTAAATAAGTTCTATCCTGAAGCCTTAGATTTTTCAAATTTTGTTATGAAAGGTCAGGAAGAATTTCAGAAAAAAAATATGAGTATCGCACAAGAATATCAATCTATTCTAATGATGTTCTACATTCCTATTTATGCACTTATTGCTCGAATTACATTTATAGGTTTAAACAAATTTAATTACACCGAGCTATTAGTCGTATTTATGTATTGGCAAGCCCAGATGTCAATTGTTTCGGCTATTATTATTGTTTTATCTGCTATGTTTGGTATTACTGCTGGTATCATGACTATGATATTTATCCCTGTAATGATGCTATATTGCGCTTATATTTTAAAACGCCTTTATCAACTTAGCTTTTGGGAAATAATATTAAGATCACTTTTATTTGTTGTGATCTTAGGAATTTTCATGTTATTCTTCGGAATCCTTTTTGCTATTGCAATGTATTTTGATAGTGATTTTAGACAACTGTTAGAAAATCAAAAAGCAGTCACCGAAGTCATAGATTTAAACCGCTTCCGCTTTTAAAAACTGTACTTCGTAAAGTTTTCTATAATAGCCATTTTTAACTTTAAGAAGTTCTTTATGCGTGCCTTTTTCAACGATTTTCCCATCGTCCATAACAATGATTTGATCAGCTTGTTGAATTGTAGCTAATCGATGTGCAATAACGATTGATGTTCTCCCTTTGGTGATTTTATCGGTCGCATCTTGTATGAGTTGTTCTGAATACGAATCTACTGATGATGTGGCTTCATCTAACACCAAAACACTTGGATTTGTCACATAAGCTCTTAAAAATGAAATTAATTGTCGCTGACCAGAAGAGAGCATAACACCACGTTCTTTAACATTGTAATGATACCCATTTGGAAGACTCGAAATAAAATCATGAATACCAATATCTTTAGCAGCTTGTATAACGTCTTCTTCTGAAATATTAGGGTCTTTAAGTGTAATATTATTTAAGATTGTATCAGCAAACAAAAACACATCTTGAAGCACAACCGCTATTTGAGTTCTTAGTGATTTTAGAGTAAAGTTTTTAATCGCTACACCATCAACATAAATTGCTCCATCGTTAATATCATAAAAACGATTTAACAAATTGATTATAGTTGATTTCCCTGCACCAGTGGCTCCAACAATAGCCACAGTTTCTCCGGCATTAACATCTAATGAAATTCCTTTCAATACCTCTTCATTTTCTATATAAGAAAAGCGAACGTCCTTAAATGAAATATCACCTTTAAATGCTGTTACAATTTCAGAACCAGAATCATCAATTTGCGATGTGGTATCTAATACTTTAAAGACACGATCGGCAGCAACCATTCCCATTTGCAAGGTATTAAACTTATTTGCGATTTGATTTAAGGGTCTAAACAACATAGGAACAAACATAATATACGCCGTTAAGTCACCAATTGAAACCGTTTGACCAACAACAACCATAAACCCTCCAACCCAAATAATAGCTCCTAAAGTAATAGATGATAATAAATCGGCTATTGGAAAAAATACAGAATTATACCAAACAGTTTTTAACCATCCTTTTTTATGACGCTCATTAATCTCTTTAAACTTTTTAAATTCGGTATCCTCTCTTGTAAACAATTGAAGAATTTTCATTCCAGTGACACGTTCTTGTACAAAAGAATTAAGATTAGAGACTTCATTACGAACTTCTTCAAAAGCGCGTTTCATATACTTCTGAAAAACCTTAGTTGCAAACAATACTATTGGCATCGTTACAAAAGCAATAAGGCTTAATTTCCAATTTAAATACAACATTGCTCCAGCAACAAATATCATTTTTAAAATATCACTAAAAATCATAAACAAGCCTTGACCAAATATATCTGCAATACGTTCCATATCTGTTACCGTCCTGGTAATTAAAACACCAACAGAAGACGTATCATAATACTTCATTCTAAAACGAAGCACATGATTATATAGTTTCACTCTAATATCTTTAACTACAGATTGCCCTAACCAAGTGGCATAATATATAAATAACAATTGACTAACGAATTCTAAAACAAGTAGAGCAAGCATTACTAGAATCAAAAACAAAAATCCATCATACGTCTTTAAAACAACATGCTCGTCAATCGCTTTTTGTAATACCAAAGGTCGTAATGCTCCAAAAACAGCAAGGCCAATAACGCATATTAAAGAACCTAAAAACACTAACCTATACGGTTGAATGTATTGCATCAAACGCTTAAATAATGTAAGATCAAAGGCTTTAGTCTTTTTATTTTCCATTTAGTTATCAGACAATTTTATATGATTTGGATATTCAATATTTACAAGATATAACCCATGAGCTGGCACAGAAAACCCTGCTTCACTCCTATTTTTAGATACAATAATATCATGTAATTTTTCTAGTTCAATTTTACCTAAACCAATATTTATAAGCGTTCCTACAATTGCACGAACCATATTTCTCAAAAAGCGATCTGCTTTTATAATAAAAACTAATTCGTCATCTTTCTTAATCCATTTAACCTGCATGAGTTTACAATTATACGTTTTTACATCTGTATTTACTTTTGAAAAGCATTGAAAATCGTTATACTGTAATAGAATGTCGCAAGCTTTTTGCATAAGCTCAACATTCAACTCCTTTTGTAATGCATAAGCATAATCAAAATTAAATACATTTTTACGCGTTGAGATCCTATAATTATAAGTTCTACTCAACGCATTAAAACGTGCATGAGCATCTGCTTTAACTCTAAAAATAGCCTTAACGGAAATATCATTTGGCAGAAAAGAATTGAGTTTGAAAATAAAATTTTTAGGTAAGTCGTCCTTAAAATCAAAATGCGCAAATAGTTGTGATGCATGTACTCCTGCATCTGTTCTTCCTGCACCAACAACAGCTATATCTTGTCTTAAAAGTAGAGATAATCCTTTTTCTAAAACCTCTTGTACAGAGATTGCATCTGGTTGATTTTGCCAACCGTGATATGCTTTTCCGTTATATGATATTTCGATAAAAAAACGCAATAGAAACCTTACTTTTGTGAAAACACAAAGATAAATGTTTTAAGCACTTATTAATTGCCATTAACATAATTAAAAGGTTTTCTTCGGAAAACACATAAAACAAAAACCAGAACAGTCTTATGACAAAAATCCTTTTACTTTCTGATACACATAGTTACATAGATGATGCCATTTTAAAACACGTCAAACAAGCCGATGAAGTTTGGCATGCAGGAGATATTGGAGATTTAAACGTTACAGATACCATCAAAGCATTAAAACCATTACGTGCTGTTTATGGAAATATTGACGATGACAAAGCTAGAGTTGAATTCCCAGAGCATAATCGATTTATGTGTGAAGACGTTGATGTATGGATGACGCATATTGGCGGCTATCCTCCAAAATATAATATGAGAACACGCGATTTGATTAAAGAAAATCCACCTCGTATTTTTATTTGTGGGCATTCTCACATTCTAAAAGTTATGCCAGATAAACGTTATAATTTAATTCATATGAACCCTGGCGCAGTTGGCAAACATGGTTTTCATAATATGAGAACGATGTTACGATTTACTATTGATGGTCGCAAAATTGAAAACCTCGAAGTTATTGAGTTTCCTAAACGTTAGTTAAAAAGTAAAATCATAAAAAAACCCAAGATCTTCACCTTGGGTTTACGCACTAAATAATTAAGATAATAGGTTTTATCGTAATCTATCGACAGATTTTACAAGTTCTTCATCCTTTTTTATGGCCTTATTGGCTAACACCAAAAACACGATAGATAAAATAGGTAGAAGAATCCCAATACCTTTCTCAGAAACATTTGCTTCTCCAGATACGTTTAGCGATTGATATACAAAAAATCCTAATAAAATAAAGTTTAATATTATATTGAGTCGTCCCAAAACGAATTGAAACTTTCTATTTTTAAAACAAAAAACTGAAATCAAAGATAGTAAAGCAGAACCTAAAAACAAACCTAAATATAAGTAGTCCTCTTTAGCAAAAACTGGTACATCTTCGTTGTTTGTCCACAAATGAAATACAAATATTAAACCAGCAGAAACTATTGCTGCTAGTAAAAGATATATAGATTGTATACGTTGAATCATTTATAATTATCAATAATGAAGCACAAAATTAATAGTTTCTTTTTTAAAAGTAGTATTAATTTTTAAAAATAAAATTGTATTATTGCATTAATAATGTGTTATCTACAGTGTAACAGGTTATTAAATCTTCAGATTTTTTTCAAATTTTTCTCGTTATCATATTTTATCAGAAAAAGTAAGAAACTAATCCATTTCAAAGAATAAACTTAATTAGTACAAACATACATGTTCGAAATTTCCGAATTAAAAGCCAAGAAGCTTCCTGAACTTCAGGATATAGCTCAAAAATTAAATGTACCTAAATATCGTACATTAAAAAAACTAGATCTTGTTTATCAAATCTTAGACTTCCAAGCAGCAAATCCAGATGCTATAAAAAAAGAAGTTGTCAAGGAGGAACCTAAAGCTGAACAGATCAAACCAGCTCAACAAAAAAAACCCAGAGCACGCGTTCAGAAGAAACCAGATCAAAAGCCACCAGTTCAACAAAAAATGGAACTGGCAGATAAAGCAGATAAAGCAGATAAAAAAGACGAGAAATCTCCTCAAAACGAGAAATCTCCTCAAAGTAAATCTAACGAGGACAAAGAGGAGAAACCTAAAGCTCCAAGAAATAATCAAGGTAAGGATAATCGACCTAAAAATTCTAATGACAACAAACCAAATCCGCGTCAAAAGAATAACGATAATAAAAAACAGAACAATCCGCGTTCTAAAGACAATAATGGTAATCAACATAAAAACAACGGTAACAAAGACAATCGTAACCGTTATAGAGAACCAGATTTTGAATTTGATGCCATCATAGAAAGCGAAGGTGTTTTAGACATCATGCAAGATGGTTATGGCTTTCTACGTTCGTCAGATTATAACTATTTATCATCACCAGATGATATTTATGTATCTCAATCACAAATTCGCTTATTCGGATTAAAAACTGGAGATACTGTTTTAGGTCATGTTAGACCACCTAAAGAAGGAGAGAAATACTTTCCTTTAATTAAAGTTAGTAAAATAAATGGCCAAAACCCTGAGGTGGTTAGAGATCGTGTTTCTTTTGAACACTTAACTCCCTTATTCCCACAAGAAAAATTTAATATCGCAGATAAACAAAGTACCATTTCTACGCGTATTATGGATTTGTTTTCTCCTATTGGAAAAGGACAACGTGGTATGATTGTTTCGCAGCCTAAAACTGGTAAAACCATGTTATTGAAAGATGTTGCTAATGCCATTGCTGCAAATCATCCTGAAGTTTATCAAATGATTTTATTAATTGATGAACGTCCTGAAGAGGTAACAGATATGCAACGTAATGTTCGTGGTGAAGTTATTGCTTCAACATTTGATAAAGAAGCGCATGAGCATGTTAAGATCGCTAATATTGTATTAGAAAAGGCTAAACGACTTGTAGAATGTGGTCATGATGTCGTTATCTTATTAGATTCAATTACACGTCTTGCAAGAGCATATAATACCGTTCAACCAGCATCAGGTAAAATATTAAGTGGTGGTGTTGATGCAAATGCACTTCATAAACCAAAACGTTTCTTTGGTGCTGCTCGTAATATTGAAAATGGAGGTTCATTAACAATAATTGCTACTGCTTTAACTGAAACAGGTTCAAAAATGGATGAAGTTATTTTCGAAGAGTTTAAAGGTACTGGTAATATGGAGTTACAATTAGATCGTAAGATTTCTAATCGTCGTATTTTCCCTGCAATTGATTTAACATCTTCAAGCACACGTCGTGATGATATTTTATTAGACGCAACAACCATTCAAAGAATGTGGGTAATGCGTAAATATCTTGCAGATATGAATCCTGTAGAAGCTATGGAATTTATCAATGACAGGTTTAAGCAAACAAGAAACAATGAAGAGTTCTTAGTGTCTATGAATGGGTAATACAACACCTCATAAAGCATAAAAAAGCCCTTAATTATAATTAAGGGCTTTTTTATGCTTTATCACTTCTCAAAAAGAATTTGGTGAACAAAAAAAGCTTCTCGTATAGAGAAGCCTTTATAATTTTAATTATAAGTTCTTGTTAGCTTAGGGAAGCAACATACTTAGTCAACTTAGACTTCAAATTAGACGCTTTGTTATCATGAATAACATTGCTCTTAGCTAATTTATCAATCATTGAAATAACTGCAGGCAAATATTCTTTTGCGTCTTTAGCTTTTTCCATGTCGCGTAATCTCTTGATCGCTCCACGAGTTGTTTTATGTTGATATCTGTTACGTAAACGTTTTGACTCGTTACTTCTGATTCTTTTTAATGCTGACTTATGATTTGCCATTGTGTTTTCTTCTTATTAAAAAATTGTAGCCCGTAGGGGAATCGAACCCCTCTTACATGGATGAAAACCATGCGTCCTAGCCGATAGACGAACGGGCCATTTGAGTTATCTCATTAACAGTTTCATAATTTTAATTCTTATAAAACCGCTTTTCAAATGAACAAGCAATTACTCATTGCGGATGCAAAAATACAACTATTTTTAAATGTTGCAACACCTAGATAAACTTTTTTTAAAAAAATTTAATATGCTTTCGCAAATAACACTCTTTTAGTTGAAGGGTTTCCCGTATAAACACAGACGCCATCCTCTATTTCGGCATCCATAGGAATACATCTAATAGTTGCTTTTGTAAGCTCTTTTATTTTCTGTTCTGTAGCTGCTGTTCCGTCCCAATGTGCAGAGATAAAACCAGTTTTAGTTTCTAATACTGTTTTAAAGGTTTCAAAATCATCAACTTTGGTAATATGGGTATCTCTATAATTAAGTGCTTTACTAAATAATTCTTTTTGAATTGTTTTTAAAAGCGTATCTACTGTTGAAACCAAATCCGACATTGGAACCACTTCTTTTGTTAAAGTATCCCGTCTTGCCAACTCAATAGTTTGATTTTCTAAATCTTTTGGGCCAATAGCGATTCTTAGAGGTACTCCTTGTAATTCATGTTGCGCAAATTTAGCTCCAGGTCTATGAGTTGTTCTTGAATCAAATTTACAACTAATCCCTAAAGTTTTTAATTCTTTAATGATGGTATTTGCTTTTTCAGTAATGATTTCTAATTGTTCATCATTTTTATATATAGGAACAATAACGACTTGTGATGGCGCCAAATTTGGAGGTAAAACTAATCCTTTATCATCACTATGTGTCATAATCAATGCTCCCATTAATCGTGTAGAAACACCCCAAGATGTTGCCCATACATAATCTAATTTCCCTTCATTATTAGTGAATTTAACATCAAATGCTTTAGCAAAATTTTGACCTAAAAAGTGAGAGGTTCCTGCTTGCAATGCCTTTCCATCTTGCATCAAAGCCTCTATACAATAAGTTTCAACTGCTCCAGCAAAACGCTCACTTTCTGTTTTAACACCTTTTATAACTGGTATAGCCATAAAATTTTCTGCAAATTCAGCATAAACATCATTCATCTGTTCAGCTTCAACTAATGCTTCTGCTTTTGTAGCATGTGCTGTATGTCCTTCTTGCCATAAAAACTCTGCCGTACGCAAAAATAAACGTGTTCTCATTTCCCAACGCACAACATTTGCCCACTGATTAATCAATATTGGTAAGTCTCTATAACTTTGAATCCAACCTTTATAAGTGCTCCATATAATAGCTTCACTTGTAGGTCTAACTATAAGTTCTTCTTCTAACTTAGCTTCTGGATCAACACGAAGTTTTCCTTCATTATCTGGATCATTTTGCAATCTATAATGTGTAACAACTGCACACTCCTTAGCAAAACCTTCTGCGTTTTTTTCTTCAGCTTCAAATAAACTTTTGGGAACAAAAAGCGGAAAATACGCGTTTTGATGACCTGTTTCTTTGAACATTCTATCTAATTCGGCTTGCATTTTCTCCCAAATTGCATAACCGTATGGCTTAATAACCATACAACCTCTAACTGCAGAATTCTCTGCTAAATCAGCCTTTACGACTAACTCGTTATACCATTTAGAATAATCTTTTACTCTACTTGTAAGATTTTTACTCATTTTCAATGTTTTGGCACAAAAATTGTGTTTATGTTAAATAAAAAAATAGTTCAACAAAACTAACTATTTTTGTAATGTTCAACAATAAAAATAAACAGATATGCGATTTAATAATTACATACAAACAAAATTTTCACTTTTTGTTGCGCTAAGCTTAACATTTTTGTTAGCCTCTTGTGGTTCATACCAATATGTTGGTTATGATAATGATGGTATTTATAGTGATGATAATAATGAAGAAGAAGTAGTCATTTATGAAGAAGCAAGAAATGTTCCTTCTGAAGACCAAAGTGCTTATAAAGATTATTTTACAGAAAAATCTTTACAATATAGTAGTATACCAAACGATGGTAGTGCAATATTTACTGACATAGATTCTTATGAAGGTTCTTATGACGATGACGTCATTGAAGAAGAGGTTCAAACTGGTTATGCAGGTTGGGGAGCTGCCAATGAAAATGTTACTATTAATTTTTATAATAACGGCTGGCACAACCGAGGATGGGGCAGTTTTGGTATAGGATGGTATAATGCTTATTGGGGCAACCCATACTCATATTGGGGATGGAATACTTGGGGATGGAACTCTGGTTTTGGTTATGGATGGAATACTTGGGGCTATGGATATAACAATTATTGGTGCCCTCCTGGATATTACTATGGTAATAGATTTAACACTGGCAACACTTATGCTTATAACTATGGTAGAAGAGGATCAAATTTAGCTAACGGAAATAGAAATTACGTATCAAGACGTAACACAACTAACCTCTCTAGAAGACGTTCTACATCTATAAGAAATAGATCTACTGTTAGGCCTAGAAGTAGTAATACAATTGTTAGACCAAGAAGCAGCAACTCTATAACGAGACCAAGAAGCAACAATTCTACGGTTAGACCAAGATCAACTAGACCTCGAACACGAAATAATTCAACAGTAAGACCAAGAACTAGAAATAATTCAAGTTCTTCTAGACCTAGAGTGTCAACTCCTAGAAGAAGTGGTTCTAGCTCTTCTTCTGTTAGAGGCTCTAGCGGTAGTTCTAGATCATCATCTGGTAGTTCTTCAAAATCAGTAAGCAAAAGTAGATCTGGGCGTCGTGGATAATCTAAATTTAGTTTAAAAAATTAAAAAAATTAATATGAAAAAATTAACTGTGCTAGCCATAGCTGTATTTTCTATGTCTAATCTTATGGCTCAAGACATATCTGATGCTCTCAGGTATTCTCAAGACGAAATTCAAGGAACTGCTCGTTTTAGAGCATTAAGTGGCGCTTTTGGAGCTTTAGGAGGAGATATGTCTGCAGTAAGTATAAATCCTGCTAGTTCTGCTATATTTACACGAAGCCATGCTTCAATATCACTTTCAAGTTTAAACATTGACAATGATGTTTCTTATTTCAATGGTTTAAGTTCTTCATCAGATTCTAAAATTGATTTACATCAAGCTGGAGCTGTTTTTGTTTTTGCAAACAGAGACCATAGTTCTTCATGGAAAAAATTCGTTTTAAGTGTTGCTTATGACAAGACTGCGAACTATGATGATCAATGGGTTGCTTCTGGAACAAATACAAATTCTATAGATAACTACTTTTTAGCTTATGCGCAAGGGCAAAGATTAAACGAAATTTCTGCCTTTCCTGGTGAATCTATTACAGACGCATATGGAGAAATTGGTTCTTTTTATGGATTTGGAAATCAACAAGCTTTTTTAGGTTATGAATCCTATATTCTTGAACCTGATGAGAATGTTGATGAAAACACATTTTACACTTCTAATATAGCACCCGGTACTTTTAACCAAGAATACAGCTATATCTCTAAGGGATATAATGGTAAGTTTAGTTTTAATGCTGCTACTCAATATGAAGACAAATTATATTTAGGAATAAATTTAAATGCCCACTTCATAAATTATGAGCGTTTTACACGCTTTGACGAGTCAAATTCTAACGATGGTTCAATAGTGACTAATGTAGGTTTTGATAACAATTTACTAACTACTGGTAATGGTTTTTCTTTTCAATTAGGAGCCATATTAAAAGTTACTAAAGAATTGCGTGCTGGGTTTACTTATAATTCTCCAACATGGTATACCATCTTTGAAGAAACATCACAAAGTATTGCTACAGTAGTTAATGATGTGGATGGAAGCTTTACTACATTTATAAATCCAAATATAATAAATGTTTTTCCCGAGTATAGATTACAATCCCCTGGAAAGATAACTGGTAGTTTAGCCTATGTTTTTGGAGAAAGAGGCTTATTAAGTTTTGACTATTCTCGTAAAAATTATAAGAATACGGAATTTAAACCATCTTCTGACGCTTTCTTTGCATCTCAAAATGCAATTATGAATGATCTTTTTAAAATTGCAAATTCATATCGATTTGGTGGAGAATTTAAACATAAACAGTTTAGCTTTAGAGGTGGATACCGATTTGAGGAAAGTCCTTATGTAGATGATTCGTTTTATGGGGACTTAACAGGTTATTCTCTAGGTATAGGATATAATTTTGGAAATACAAAGTTGGATTTAACGTATGATCAAGCAGAAAGAACTGTTAACAATGAATTATTTTCTGTTGGCCTTACTGACGCAGCTACTTTAAATACTAATAACTCAAATATTACTTTAACTCTAGGGTTTAATTTGTAATAAAAAGATAATTCTCTTATTTATAATGCTGGACTTTGTTCAGCATTATTTATTTCCAATAGATTTAAATAACGTTCAGCACACACCTTACTTACTTACTTAC
>MAAQ01000023.1:0-356 GCA_002162685.1 Flavobacteriales bacterium 33_180_T64 | reverse complement strand
ACTTACTTACTTACTTACTTACTTACTTACTTACTTACTTACTTACTTACTTACTTACTTACTTACTTACTTACTTACTTACTTACTTACTTACTTACTTACTTACTTACTTACTGCAACAACTTTTGAAACTAAAATGGAGTCCAATCTTAAAATTCTTACAGGAAACTAAATAATATAAAAACAAAAAAGTCATGTATTTCTACATGACTTTTTTGTTTTTATATACTATCTATAATTTTATCTTTTCAGGGTAAAATGGGCTTTAAATTCTTTACGGTCACCTGTATTAGGTTCATTATACTCAACTACAAACCAATAGTCACTTGTTGGCATTGGATTCCCATTATAGGTCC
>MAAQ01000001.1 GCA_002162685.1 Flavobacteriales bacterium 33_180_T64 | reverse complement strand
CAAAAAAGGATAAGATCAAAACGTTTTAAAAAATCCGATAACTTAGCATTATATTCAGGAAGATAGAGTAGAAGCTATAATTTCGTTAATGCACTATTGTTGCTAACGTGTTTGTGTATGATTGCGTTGCGTGTTTCAGCAACTAAATTAGTAAACTAAAACGAACCAGAGGAAATTCCGAAGGAATTTCCAAGTAGGCTAGAACTAGCAATGAATTATACACGGTGTTGTGCTTTCGTTATTTAATAATTTTTCAATTCCGATTTAATTAATTCTCTCAATTTATTATTTTCCTCAATCACAGTTAGAAGTCGAGAATTGAATTCATTCCATTTTATGTTGAGTGTCAATAATATTTGCTGAAATTTCTGAGTCTTTGCAGATGCAATCAAACCATGCTCATCAATAATATTCTTTCCTTTAGTTTCTTTAAATTCAAATCCACTGAAGGTTTTATTTTTTAATTCAAACCAATTTTGAGGGTTGTAAAGTTTTTGTTCAGCTAAGTAAGGTTTTAGTCTTTGTTCTATAAGTCTCTCAACTCCAATTAAATAGATGTGTTCCATAGAGGTTATACTCTTTGTGTACAGGATTATTGCCTCTCTAACCTTAAAATTATTGATTTCTTTTGAATTTTCTTTGAAATCAGAATCAATTAATTGTTTAAAATGTAATGTTCTCCTTATAAGAATTGGTTCTGAAATTGAATCTATAATTTCATCTTTAAATCCTATTTCATATAATTCTACATGTAATCTCTCAATCTGTTTATATTGACTTTTATAATAATCGAATTGTATTGAATCACTGATCAAATTTTCATAAATATTATTTAGAATAACCTTTTCTGCTTGAATGTTTTTTCTGTTTTCGTTCCAGTTATTAATTCCTAATGCAATTAAAATTCCAACAACTACAAGTGTAATTTCACCAAAGGCATATTTTAGATATTTTCCAGTTTTGTTTTCCATTAACAGGTTTTGTCTAATTTTTCTAAAGAAATTTATCATTGGTTAGCAGTTTGTCATAATGAAGCACAACTGTGGTGTGTATGGTTAGTTGCGTTGGTAAGGAACTAAGTTAACAAAAGAAAACGAATCAAAGGAAAATCCGTAGGATTTTCCGAGTAATCACAGAACGAGCAATTGATTATACACGTTGTTACCTACAGTATTTTTAATTCAAATGCACATATATTATATTCAAGAATACTTTTCGATACATAATCATTTGGAATTTTTCATCAGGGATTTCATTTAGACCTTTTATTAATTCTGTGATATCAGATGATAGGAATCCGTATGCTTCTGATTTCCAGTAACCATCTCTGAACTTATATTGCCAACTATTCTCATCAATTATGTTCAAATTAGTTATCAAATAATCATAGCAACGACTGTGATTTCCCTTTGGGAAAAGTAAATTTGGATCGAATCCAAGTTCACTTTTGAACTTTTCAAAGAATTCTGGTTTAATCAAGTTTAGTTTAGCTTTATTTAGTAATTCCGCGTATCCTTTTTTTGTTATTTCATTCAGGTATTCTTCTTGAATCAACGAATTTTCTAATAAACTGTGAATATTCTGTATATATTCAAGTTTCCCTTTCGGGCCATATTCTGATATGAGTCTTTCTCTATTGATTTTAGAACATAATTCAAATTTTTCGTCTGCAATTTGGTCAGTAGAATTTTTTGTTGAGATGCAAGCATTAAATAAAATCAGGATTATTATCAAAAGAAGACTTCTCATATTGTAGGTAACGGTTTTGTGTATGATTTCGTTGCGTGTTTCAGCAACTAAATTAGTAAACTAAAATGAACCAGAGGAAATTCCGAAGGAATTTCCAAGTAGGCTAGAACTAGCAATGAATTATACACGGTGTTAGAGCAAGTTAGTTTTTTAATAATTTAATCTTTCGATTCCATACTTTCTTAGAGTATCTGTTGCCTGTTCAAGCGTCAATTCCGAAATCAGATTCCCAGCATCTCTTAGTAATTTTCGATTTACATCAATTGGGTTAGGACTAGTTTCTCTCAGAGTGCAGTACCATTGGTTTTCAGCTTTCGAAAACTCTATAACTACCTGATAATATTTTTCTCCTATTTTCTTTAAATTATATCTATCGACTTCACTTTGAAATTCCGCAGTTTCATAGGTCGCAATAACTGTTTTTTTGGAATGAGAAGGCAAAGATAAATCAGGATTTTCCCAAGTCTGTACTTTATATTCCAATGGACTTAAATTCTTCCAATTGTCAGGAATTATTGGTAGGTTCATTTTTTTCCTTTCAGCGTTGAATGATTTTGTGAAATCCGTTCCAGCTTCTTCGAAACTTTTACCACCAACCTTATTCCAGTCAAAAACTATATAACCAAGAATTAAAATTATTGGAATAATTACTAATATTTTTCTATAAGCTGGTTTCATTCTCAAATTTGCTCTAACGGTTTTGTGTATGATTAGTTGCGTTTTAGAGCCTTGCTCTAGTTAAGCTTTTGCCGAATCAGCCGACGAAGGAGGTAGGCAAAAACAGCGTTGGAAGGAGCGAGGCTTTCTTCGC
>MAAQ01000015.1 GCA_002162685.1 Flavobacteriales bacterium 33_180_T64 | reverse complement strand
AACTCGGATTGTTAGCCGTAATCTCTACATTCTTCAATGTTAAATCTATACTCGTTAGGCCATCTGCTATACCATCATCACAAACCTCTAATGCGGTTGGGGTGATTACAATAGGTTGAGAAAACACAGTAAATGTTTCAGAACTAGTAGTAGGACATGCTCCAGTAGTAGTATACTCTACGGTATAAGTTGCTTCAAATGGTGCTCCTGTAACAATACCTGTTGCTGTATCAATTACTGCTCCATCAGTTGGAACTGGGTTAAAGGTAAATACACCTCCTGGCAGACCTGTTATTGTTGCAGTTGCTCCATCACAGGTAGGCGACATTAAAAAACTTGAATCATCTAATGAGAAAACTGTAACAACAATTGCTGTTGTAGCAGGACAATTTCCTGAAGTTGTATATTCTACAGTATAAGATACACCCGAAACGCCATTAATAATTTCTCCAGTTATTGAGTCTATTGTAGCTCCATCTGTTGGCTGTGGGTCAACGAAAGCAAAAACGCCTCCAGCATCACCTGTAATTAAAGCCGTTGCTCCAGTACAACTAGGTGTAAGAGTAAATGATGCATCTTCCGAAGGAAAAACAGTAACATTTTGACTTGTAGTTTCTGGACATGGTCCAGAAGTTGTATATTCTACAGTATACGTTGTTCCCGAAACTCCTCCAGTAATTATTCCTGTATTAGTATCTATTACGGAACCATCACCTAAATCGGGAACTAATGCAAATGTTCCTCCTATATCACCAGTGATTGTAGCAATTCCACCATCACATGTTGAAGCTAATGTAAAACTAGAATCTTCAAATGGTAATACCGTTACTGATTCAGTAGAGCTGACTGGGCAAGCTCCTGCAACAGAATACTCTACCGTATATGTTACACCTTGATTCCCATTAGTTATATTTCCTGTTAAAAGATCTATAATAGCACCATCTATTGGAACAGGGTTAAAAGCAAACGTTCCTCCTAGATCTCCTGTTATTGTTGCAGTGGCACCATCACAAGTTGGTGTTAATATAAAACTAGCATCTTGAGATGGTAAAACAGTTACCGTTTCAGTATCTCCAGGACTACATGAACTGACAAATTCATAAGTTACTATATATATTGTACTTGAAACACCATTCGTTATTGTTCCGGTAACAGGATCTATTATAGCTCCATCTGTTGGTTGTGGATCAGCGAAAGCAAAAACACCTCCAGCATCTCCAGCAATTGTTGCTGTACCTCCATCACAAGTTGGAGTCATTGTAAACGAAGTATCAAATACCTGACCTACAATTATAGTTTCTGTATCATTAATAGTTACAGTACAAGCACCAACAGTTGCGTCAATAAGATTAAAAACCTGAACAACAATAGGGCCTGTTATAGTGACAGTAGCTGTTCCGCCCGCATCAAGTGTTACTGTTTGGGTGGCACCAGCATTAATCGTATAATTAATAATAGCATTTGGTGAACCTGTTATTAAAAACTCAGCATCGTCACCTTCACAAATTGGATTAACTACAGCAGTTACATCTGCAGTAATTTCTTCATCCATAGTAATACATACTTCTTCAGTATACTCACATCCAAAATCATCAACAACTCTATACGTATAACAATGAATTCCTGCAGTTGCCGGAGCAACGGTAATTGTATTCCCTGTAACATTTGTTATTGATGGGTCTGAATCCCAAGATTCAGAAACAATTACAGGTGTAAATGATAATTCAGGTGGCTGTATGTTTGGATCAAAATTTAATCCCCATGAAAAGACGTAACCGTTATCAATTGATAAATTATCCACAATTTCAATACACCAATCTCCATTTAATGGACTACCTACTAAGCTAGCAAAAGATTCAATTGGTAGATATGTTCCTGGAGCCCATGAATTATTAGGTGGATTACTTCCCGCAGTAATTGTAGGAGCATTTTGGAGTAAAGTCGTAGCAGACATAGAAAAACAATAATCTGCACCAATTCCTGGTGTATTAGAACCATCATCATTTGCACCACCAAAATATGTACCTCCTCCTGCTTGAGTAAACAAGTCTGCTTCTTGTCCGTTAGGAGATATAATCTTAATATCTAAATCTCCTGAATAAGAATGCTCCATGTTAACACAAATCTCTAGAAGTTGTGATGGGTCTGTCAATAATTGAGCAGATTCAAAACAATCAACAGTAATACATGTTGTATAAACTGCTCCTGAACCATCTGGTAAAAATGTAGTACCACTAACTGGTGGAGTACAATCGTTAACAAAAGGCACAGGATTTACAACACCATCAATAGTCGTTGTTTCTCCAAAACACAATGCATCATTAGCAGCTTGAGTTCCTGTAAAATCAGGCTCTGTTGCAACTTGTATAACTTGATTGATTAAATTTGTATTTGAGCATCCTAAAGGATCAGAATCTGTATTGGTATCTCTAACATTTAAATTAACAATATATACACCTGGAGTTGAATATGAAAATGTTACTGTTTCACCAGGCATTAAAGGTGTTCCGTCACCTAAATCCCATTCATAAGTTGCTCCTGTACCATCAAATTCAAAATTCCCACTACCTGTTAAAGTAATTTCTTCATCTGGGCAAACTCTAATGTAACCATCAGCATTAGGTGTTGGAGTAGCAGAATCTAATTGAGACGTAATTGTTTGACATGGTGTAAAGCAAGAAATATCTGCAGACCAACCTGTAGTCGTTCCTGAGCCATCAGAAACAAACTCAATAGTCAAACAACCAGATCCATTATCATCTGTTGCTGTAACAAAACCAGGATTATTAGCACCATCAAAGGTTCCAAATGCAGCACTTGCTGTACTGTCACCATTATATATGGTCATAACATCAGCACCTAACTGTGTATTAAATTCTGTAAACGTTAATTGTGCTAATTGCCCTGGACTATCAGGACAAATTGTTAATATAAAACTTTCATTACTTGAATAAGCACCTCCTGCTCCTCCAGAATCTAAAAAGGTTCCTGAGCAACCAGTAACCGTTCCGTTTTGCATAAGAACATCTTGTGCATAAGTATGACATGAAAATATCGTAAAAATTATGAGTAGTGCTTTTTTCATAGCTAATAATTATAAATGGATAATTAATATTTTATTTATGTTGTGATTTGATAATGATAAAGTAATTGGTATTATCAACTCTATACATGTGAGATCCGTAAGAATAAAAATTGAAAAGATATTTTAACGGATTAAAATTTTCTGGATTAAAATTGATGTCACGTTGTAAATTATCAACATAATAATCCATCAATGGAACTTCTGATAATAAAGTACAAGGCTTTTGATCACTTTGATTTGGAATGTTTTTTATCTCAACTCTGTTACGTAGAATATTTTTAATATCCTTCAAACGTTGAGGCTTATCTAAAACATTCTCATTTGTTTTATTGCCATACACCTCATTAATCAATGCTAATTCACTGCTTGTTAACGGGTTACTTACATTGGCATTATAGACAACTGTTTTTTGTTTTCTTGACGAATTATTTGATTGAGAAAACATTGAAGGCGTTGCAAGTAAAGCACAGAGCAACACTAAAGGGAACAGTAATTTTGAATTCATGATTATATACGTATTTAAAGATGCGGAATTTAAGAAAATTTTAATAAATAAACTGTTAAATTGAATACCTTCTTCTTAGGTACCAATTATAGACATATAACATGTTAAATTAAAAAATCCCTACCCTACTTTCATTTTTTTTTATTGCCTATCTTTGCAATCTCTTTTGAACAAGGGAAAATGTATTTTAATTAAAATGAATTTCCGTTATTACGGAACACAAAGAATGAAAATAAATAAAGACTTTCAAGATATAGATGCAGTAGGTGATAATCATGTAGGAACTTCTTCTGA
This sequence comes from Flavobacteriales bacterium 33_180_T64, assembly GCA_002162685.1. Classification (GTDB taxonomy): domain Bacteria; phylum Bacteroidota; class Bacteroidia; order Flavobacteriales; family Flavobacteriaceae; genus Psychroserpens. The sequence goes on along the minus strand of MAAQ01000015.1, from coordinate 25,255 downwards.
AACACCATTACGTAATGATGCATTTGAATTGACATCTTCAGAAAAAATTAACAGTATCAAAGATGATGTAAAACACATCATGGAAACTTTGGGTCTTGACTTAACAGACGACAGTTTAAATGGCACACCAAATCGTGTAGCAAAAATGTTTGTGAACGAAATTTTTGGCGGATTAGATCCAAGCAAAAAACCAAGTGCTTCAACATTTGATAACAAGTATAAATATGGGGAAATGCTCGTTGAAAAAAACATCACTGTTTATTCAACTTGTGAACACCACCTTTTACCTATCGTTGGAAAAGCTCATGTGGCTTATATCTCTAATGGAACCGTTGTTGGTTTATCCAAAATGAATCGTATTGTCGATTATTTTGCAAAACGCCCACAAGTACAAGAACGTCTTACTATTCAAATTGTGAAAGAGCTACAAAAAGTTTTGGATACCGAAGATGTAGCCTGTATTATTGACGCCAAACACCTTTGCGTAAACTCTAGAGGAATTAAAGATGTTGACAGTAGCACTGTTACTTCTGAATTTGGAGGGAAATTCAAAGAAAAAGAAACAAAACGAGAATTCTTAGACTATATAAAATTAGATACGACGTTTTAAGTTTCTATTCTTCCGAAGAAAAATAAAAAAGATTAGATTTGACTATTGAAACACATTTCAAACTAATCATCGCATTTTAAACACCTAATACCATGCATTTGTACGAAGAGCAAAAGATTCAAATCTATAATACGCTAAGCGGAAAAAAAGAAGCTTTTAAACCTATTGAAGATGGTTATGTTGGAATGTACGTTTGTGGACCAACAGTTTACAGTAATGTTCACTTAGGAAATGTAAGAACATTCATGTCTTTTGACATGGTATTTCGTTACTTAAAACATTTAGGTTACAAAGTACGTTATGTTAGAAATATTACAGATGCAGGACATTTAGAAAACGATGCTGACGCAGGCGAAGATAAAATTACAAAAAAAGCGCGTTTAGAATCTATAGAACCCATGGAAGTTGTGCAGCGTTATACTGTAGACTTTCACAACATCTTAAACACTTTTAATTTTCTTCCACCAAGTATTGAACCAACAGCTACTGGTCATATCATAGAGCAAATAGAATTAATCAAAACTATTATTGAAAATGGTTTTGCTTATGTCGTAAATGGATCAGTTTATTTTGATGTACATAAGTTTAATGAAACTAAGAACTACGGAATACTTAGCAAACGTAAGCTTGAAGATTTAATTCATAACACACGTGTTCTCGATGGTCAAAGTGATAAAAAAAATCCACAAGATTTTGCACTTTGGAAACGTGCAGAACAGCAACACATTATGCGTTGGCCATCGCCCTGGAGTGATGGTTTTCCTGGTTGGCATTTAGAATGTACTGCTATGAGTACTAAATACCTTGGTGACAACTTTGATATTCATGGTGGTGGAATGGATTTAAAATTCCCACATCACGAATGTGAAATTGCACAAAGTGAAGCTGCTAAAAATCAAGCGCCTGTAAATTACTGGATGCATGCCAATATGCTGAATTTAAATGGGCAACGCATGTCTAAATCGACTGGAAACACTATAAATCCTGATGAACTACTTTCAGGAAATAACAAATTTTTCACGAAAGCCTATGCTCCAAGTGTTATTCGTTTTTTTAATGCACAATCCTCTTATCGAAGTATTTTAGATCTTACTGATGATGGATTGTTAGCAAGTGAAAAAGGCTTCTTCCGTTTAATGGATGCCATTAATCTGTTAGAAAATTTAAAAGCCGACTCATCATCTACATTTAATGTTTCTGAATGGAAACAAAAATGTTATGATGCGATGAATGACGATTTTAATTCACCAATTTTAATTGCACACCTCTTTGAAGCTGCTAAACATATAAATCAAATTAAAGGTGGTAATGCCTCACTAACAATAGACGATTTAGCCCTTCTTAAAAAAACGATGTATGAGCTCACATTTGATGTACTTGGTTTAGCTAACGTAACTAAAGCAGATACAGGAACCGATAAACTTTCTGGAGCTGTCGAATTATTAATTGAATTGAGACAACAAGCTAGAGCCAATAAAGATTTCGCCATGTCTGATAAAATTCGTGATGAATTAGCAGCAAAAGGCATTCAATTAAATGACGGCAAGGATGGTACAACTTTTACGACCAATTAGCCATGAAACGTTTATTGATTGCTCCTTTCTTATTTATAATTAAAGTCTATCAAACCCTAATTTCTCCTTTAACGCCTGCAACATGTAGATTCCAACCAACATGTTCGCATTATACCAAAGAAGCTCTAGAAAAACATGGCCTTAGAAAAGGCGGCAGATTAGCTGTTAAAAGAATTTTTAGTTGTCACCCTTGGGGGAAATCCGGTTATGATCCTGTTCCAGACAAAGAAGATTAAAACTATCTTAACAGCACTTGTAGTTTACACATAAATATTATCTTTATCCCAACTAAATAAAATTTTATGTTTGCTCTTGATATTGTTTGGAATCCTTCTAAGGGAATAGATCTAGGTTTCTTTACGCTACATTATTATAGTTTGATGTGGATTACTGCCTTCATTCTTGGATTAACCATAATGAAGCGTATCTACAAAAATGAAAATCAAACTAATGAATCTTTAGATTCTTTGTTCATATATTCTGTAGTAGGTATTATGCTTGGCGCACGTCTTGGTCATGTTCTTTTTTATCAACGCGAACTCATTTCTGAAGATTTTTGGAGTATATTTTTACCGTTTAGTTTTAAAAATGGTTTTGAATTCACAGGGTTTCAGGGACTAGCAAGTCATGGTGCTGCGATTGCAATGATTATCTCAATGTATTTATACAATAAAAAAGTATTAAAAAAATCGGTACTTTGGATTTTAGATCGTGTAGTAATTCCTGTAGCTTCTGGTGCAGTATTTGTTAGATTAGGAAACTTTATTAATTCTGAAATTATTGGTAAGCCAACCGGAAGTGATTTTGGTATTACATTCAAGCAATTACCTTTAGAGGAACAAGTCCCAAGACACCCTGCACAATTATACGAAGCTGGTAGTTATATTTTTGTGTTCTTAATTTTATGGTATTTCTACTGGAAAACGAAAAAAAGCGAGCAACAAGGCTTTTTGTTTGGACTTTTCCTAATGTTACTATGGACTGTTAGATTCTTCGTAGAATTTGTAAAAGAGCCACAAGGTGAAGAATATCTTACTATTGGAACTCTTAATACGGGACAATTATTAAGCATCCCTTTTATATTGATCGGACTTTATTTTATGTTTGTTTACAAGCCTAAAACTAAATTGGTTTAATATGAATCGTCAACAACTAAAAGGTGTAGTGTTTTTATGCTTCGGAATAATAACACTACAATTTACAGCATGTAAAGACGAACAAAAAACTTCCGAAGTAAAACAATTTAAAGTCACCTTTAAAAAAGAAGGTGAACTCCAATTAAGAAAGGCCATTACCGATTCGCTTTTAACAGCATTAGATATTGAAATTGCCGACAATGCATATGAAACTCAAACCGGTTTGATGTATCGCAAAAGCATGAAAGATAATTGTGCAATGCTTTTTATTTTTCCTAATGTAGAGCCGCGCTCGTTTTATATGAAGAATACCGAAATCCCTTTAGATATCATTTATATTTCAGAAGAGAAAAGCATTGTAAATATTCAAAAAAATGCAATACCCATGGATGAGACTTCTCTGCCATCTGAAGCTCCTGCAAAATATGTTTTAGAAGTTAATGCTGGACTGAGCGATACTTGGAACTTAGAAAAGGGAGATAAAATCGAGTTTACTAAAAACTAAATTATATTAAAGCTTAAGCTCATTCTATAATTACTTATATTATTCAAATTTCCATTATTAAACGGAACACTATAACTATAGGTTAGATTGGCCCAATCAAAAATGCTTAGACCTAACTCTCTCTCTAGAAGTAATTTAAATTCCTTATTTTGAAAATACTATAGCTGAAATTTCATAACCTTTTTTAGGTGCAATTATATAGTTATAATCGCTTTAGAAATTAGTTTCTACTCCTATTCTAAATCCTTCAACCCCAATAAACAAGTATTCCCCGTTTACAACTGTTACATCTTCAATTAGCATATTAAATTCTAAAAACGCATCATGTTGAACGACTAGACTAATCCATGAGAAAAAAGAACATCATTAAAAAAAATATAAAATTACCATTTAATGTTTAACAAAAAATCAAAAAAAATTTATTTCCAAAATAAAACGTCAAGCATAAAAAAAGCCACTTCATTTGAAGTGGCTTTTAAATTTATGTTAAAGACAATTAGTCATTATCCTCATTCTCTTTTGGAGGAGCAATACCTTTATTTTTTAAGGTATCATACATTAATGGTGTCGCGATAAATACCGAAGAGTATGTACCAACTACAACACCTACAATTAATGCAAATAATAAACCTCTAAGTGATTCTGCACCAAAAGTGAACATTGCTAATAACACCACTAATGTTGTTAATGACGTATTTAATGTTCTACTTAATGTACTATTAATCGCTGAGTTGATATTTACACCACCTTTAAATCCTGCTTTTTCAGCAAGCACTTCTCTAATTCTATCAAATACAACAACCGTATCATTCAACGAGTAACCAATAACGGTTAAAATTGCTGCAATGAACGCTTGGTCGATTTCCATACTAAATGGCATGAATTTGTATAACAATGAGAAAATACCTAATACAATAATAACATCATGGAATACTGCAGCTACAGCACCTAATGAGAATTGCCATTTCTTAAAACGGAATAAGATATATAAGAATACAACAATTAAAGAGCCTAAGACCGCTAAAAGAGATTCTCTTTTAATATCATCGGCAATTGTTGGACTTACTTTACTAGACAATACTTTTCCTATGTTATCTTTTCCTTCAGAAAAATCTGCATACGAAAGTCCTTCTGGTAAATATGGTTTTAAACCATCAAAAAGCATGGTTTGTACTTCTTCATCAATCTCAACAGAATTTTCATCTACTTTATACTTCGTAGAGATCTTTAGTTGATTTGCAGTACCTATTGTTTTAACCTCAACACTATTAAATATTGCTGTTAAATCTTCAGCTACTTTCTCTGAACTAACAGCATCAACAAAACGGATCTGATATGTTCTACCTCCAACAAAATCAATACCTTGATCTAATTTATTTGTAAATAAAGAGCCTAAACTTACTAAAATTAAAATACCAGAAACAACATAAGCGACTTTACGTTTTCCAATAAAGTTAATTTTGTTTTTCTTAAATAAATTTTTAGTAATCGATGTAGAGAAATCTAAAGATTTACCACTATTTACATACCAATCTACTAATAATCTCGTGATAAATATTGCCGTAAATAAAGAGGTTAAAATACCAATTAATAAGGTTGTTGCAAAACCTTTAATTGGTCCTGTTCCAAACACAAATAAGATAAGTGCTGTTAAACCAGTAGTAATATTCGCATCTAGAATTGATGACAATGCATTAGCAAAACCATCTTTTACAGCTTCTTTTTGTGTTTTTCCTTTACCAAGCTCTTCTTTAATACGTTCAAAGATAAGTACGTTGGCATCTACCGACATACCAATAGTTAATACGATACCTGCTAAACCAGGAAGCGTTAATACAGCTCCTAATCCTGAAAGCACTCCAAAAATTAATAAGATGTTTAATAATAAAGCGATATCGGCAAAAATACCTGCTCTACCATAATAAAGAATCATCCATAGTAATACTAAAGACAATGCAATTAAAAATGATTTTGAACCACTCTCTATAGCTTCTTTTCCTAATGAAGGACCTACTTGATCAGCTTGAACGATCTCTGCTCTAGCAGGTAATTTACCAGCTCTTAATACGTTGGCTAAATCGACAGCTTCTGCTACTGAAAAGTTACCAGAAATTTCTGTATTCCCACCAGATATAGCTCCATTAGAAGCTGTTGGTGCAGAGTACACAATATCATCTAAAACAATAGCAATCTGACTTCCTTGAGCTGCAGCTCTTCCAGTCATTTCTTCCCAGATTTTAGAACCTTTAGCATTCATTTGCATTGTTACAGTAGGCTGATTTGTTTGCCCGTAAGACTGACGTGCGTCTGTTACAACTCCGCCACTTAATTCTGGTTCATTATCTCTATTACCTTTAAGCGTATATAAATCAACATACTCAACTCCTGTATCTTTATCTAAGAAAGGTAACCCAAAAGCAAACTTTGTATAACGCGCTTCAGCAGGAAGGCTAGCTTTAACCTCATCCATTTTTAAATACGCCTGAAATGTTTCTTTATCTTCTAATTTAAGACCTAACATTCCACCAGATCTTGGAGGACCTAATAAATCAAATATTGGATTTACTTGATTAGTTGCTGTAGAATCAGTAGATGTTTCTCCTAATAGAGCATCAATAGTACTATCACCTGTAGTCGCAGTTGAATCTTGATTTTCAACAGCTTCTTCTTTTTCGTTAAGGCCTAATTTCGCTTTAAGAACATCATTCGCTACTGCAAAGAAATTACCTAAAGTTTGCCCGTTATCAACATCCCAAAATTGTAATTGCGCAGTTGTTGTAATTAACTTCGTTGCACGTTTTACATCTTTAACTCCTGGCAGCTCTACTAATACACGACCAGTATTTCCTAAACGTTGAATGTTTGGTGATGTCACACCAAACTGGTCAATACGTTTACGTAATACTTCAAAAGCAGAAACGATAGACTCGTCTACTTTTTCTTCTAATTTCTTTTTTACATCAGCATCTGTCATTGAAATATCAATAACATCATCTAAATCTCTATTTGCAAAAATATCTGGAGATGCTAATTTTTGGTCACCCTTTACAGCATCCCAAGCTTGGAAGAAAGACTCTAAATACGACTCTTGAGCGTCTTTTTGAATTTCTTCAGCATTAGTTAATGCTTTATTAAATGCAGGGTCTTTACTCTTATTAGATAAACCAACAAGGATATCTTTTACAGATATTTGAAGAATTACATTTAATCCTCCTTTAAGATCAAGACCAAGATTCATGGCTTTTTCCTTAACTTCTTTCCCTGTAAAGCTTCCAATACCGATGTTATACGCTTCTTTATTAGACAGAGAGTCTACATAACGAACTTCGGCTTCATTAATATCGTCTGGGTTACTGAATTTACTTTCTGCATATGTTTTTGCAGTATTGTCAATTTGGTTGCTTTTGAATGTAAATGATAATTGATAAATACTTACCAATCCAAATAACACTGCAAAAAGCTTTACTAGTCCTTTGTTTTGCATTATAGTTTTTTTAGGTCAAATTTTTAAAGTGCGAAAATATAGAATTCACCACTCATTTGACAATTATTTTTATGTTTTATGTGTGTTGTTTATGTAACCTTTAATATAAAGGTTATCAAAGAATACCTAAGACTTATATATCTTAATATATTCTACGGAAGTATTATGGGAATGAAAATTATCTAGATCAAATCACAAATCCCATCAAAAACAGGTCCTGCTCTAACTTCTGGGATTTCACGTAACCTATTATCTAATGTTATTGCATTAGCGCTATGAAATTTATAAGCTACACTTACAATTCTATTAAGTTCCTTTTCGTCTATATCATCTTTTGATATAAACACATTAGGATTAAAGAACCTATCGCTTTCTACTTTTGTTTCTAAGGCAAGTTTTCCTTCTAAATCTGAAACATCATCACCATGTTGAATTTCATAAACATCAACATTATAAATAATAGATTTATCTTCGGAAGGTGATTCACCTTGATTTCCATCTTGTGATGAATAAGCGATATCAAGTACTTTCTCTTTAGAAAGTAATGCTTTTATACTAGCAACATCAGAATTGCTGTAATAAGAAATTTTTAATTGTCCAGATTCTAACTCTAATACTTGAATATTTTCAACACCTGCCGTTTGCAATTGTTGTTTAACAATAGCAATTGTATTTTGAGTATCAATAGATGTTACCTCATCACTAGTAAATTGCAATACAATTTCCTGATTAGGTACAGAAGCATGTTGCTTACTAGCAATGCCACCTAATAAGGTAAGAAGAATAATTAAAGTACTGATGTACCATCTAGAGTTCATGCGCCAAATATATAAAAAATAAAGCATCTAATACTGCTCTTAATCGTTTATAGCGGAAGCGTTAACGAACTTAAGTTTAGGGATAGATTTATTAGCGCTTAAAATGTAAGCAAGATCTTGAGCCTCTTCTAAAGTAAAATCTCCAGACAGCTCTGTATTTCCTCCTTTAATAGCTCCTACTGAAACACTTGGTGCAGAATACACAATACCATTTAAAGTAATTGCTATTTGAGATCCTTGTTGATAGGCTATCTCTGTCATGCGTTCCCAACGGTTAGCGCCTTGAGAATTCATTTGCATAGTTATGGTTGGTCGATTAGTTTGACTATAACTTTGACGTGCATTTGTGATATGCGTTTGATTTACATAAGCCTTATTCCCTTTATTAGATTTCACAGCGAATAGAGGTACATTATTATCGATATCTGGCTTACCAAATAAAAATTTGGTATATCTGAATTCTCCTTTTAACAGAGATTTGACTTCTTTTTTATTTAGATAGGTTCTCATTAAACTGGTATCTTTTACTGCAACCGAAAATAGCTCACCATTATAATAACCTCTATATTCCATCAAATCAAAAAACGGATTCAAAGTATCCTTTTCTGTTTTAAAAACCGCATTAGCTTCTATAAAAAAATAATCAATCTCATCGATTTTAATGCATTCCCAAAACTCTAATTTTCCTCTATTGGTTATAATCGCATTGAGTCGTTCTAATTCAAAATCAGTACTAAGCTTCACTTCAATTTGTTGCTTATTATTGAGTTTAACTTCAATGTCTGATGCTATTTTATCTAATCTATTATTTAATGTTTGAACTGTTCCATGTTTGTCATTAGCAGACACTTTTTCGATGTTTTCAAACTCATAAATAATACGGTATTCATGTTTTGGTGTTACATTTCCACAAGAAAAAAGCAACATACAAATGAGACTATAATAACTATTTTTCATTGGTTATAAGGTATTAAAAAAGGCTATCATTATTATGACAGCCTCTAATATATTTAAAAAAATGATGTTATTATAATTCTAACAATCCATTCGTTTTTTGAACACCTGCAGCACTTTCTTTTAAGTGCGCCTCTTCAGCATCACTTAAATTGATTTTTACGATACTTTCAATACCATTACGTCCTAAAATTACAGGAACACCAATACAAAGATCATTTAATCCATACTCACCTTCTAATAACACAGAGCAAGGGAACATTTTCTTTTGATCACAAGCTATAGCTTGCACCAATCCACTCACAGCTGCTCCAGGAGCATACCAAGCTGATGTACCTAATAATTTGGTAAGTGTCGCTCCACCAACCTTAGTATCTTCTTTAACTTGGTTTAAACGATCATCAGATAAAAACTCAGAAACTTTAACACTGTTTCTTGTTGCATGCGCAGTTAATGGCACCATACCTTTATCACTATGTCCACCAATTACCATTCCGTCAACATCACTAATTGGAGCTTCTAAAGCTTGAGCTAATCTATATTTAAAACGTGCAGAATCTAGAGCGCCTCCCATACCAATAATTCTGTTTTTTGGCAAGTCGGTCGTTTTATGTACTAAGTAAGTCATTGTATCCATTGGATTACTCACTACAATAATAATTGTATTTGGAGAGTGCTCAATTAAACTAGATGACACCATTTTTACAATTCCAGCATTGATCCCAATCAATTCTTCACGTGTCATACCTGGTTTACGAGGAATCCCAGAAGTAATTACACAAATATCACTATTTGCTGTTTGTGAGTAATCGTTAGTGACACCTGTAATTTTAGTATCAAAACCATTTAAAGATGCTGTTTGCATTAAGTCCATAGCTTTACCTTCAGCAAAACCTTCTTTAATGTCTAATAAAACAACTTCACTAGCAAAATCTTTAATTGCGATATATTCGGCACAACTTGCACCTACTGCTCCTGCTCCAACTACTGTTACTTTCATTTCTTCTTTTTTATTATTTTAAATTGTGTTGATAATTGTGAGTGCGAAATTACGAATTTTTAGAGTGTTAATGAAAAAAGCGCAAGATTTTATCTTACGCTTAATACAAACTTATGATATCCTTATTTTATCTAAAACTAAAAGCAATACCAGCAGATGCTGTATTATATTCTTGTAATGTATAATCTGCAAAAATCTTAAAAAACCCAATATTTAATCGTGTTCCTATTGTAGTTCTCATTCCATTTGCTTCAAAATCTAAATTTATAGGATCACTAATTGATTCATCCACAGTTCCAATAACATTTCCATTAGTGTCTTCTACATCATAAGTCAAGACATAATCCCCTTTCATTTTAGCTGTTGTTTTACCATTATTATAACCTAGACTTCCATAAAGAGTAATGATCTTAAAATCTAATGACCCAATTGCTTGTATTGTCCATGTATTCATATTAAACTCGGCTTTACCATTATTCACAGCTACATTATCGGTTGCATTTTCGTCTTCTATATTATAAGTAACCTTCATATTAGTAAATGCTCCTAATATTGAAACACTTAAAGGTAACTTTTCTAATGGTCCAAAATATTGCATTATATCATGTTGCAATCCAAAACCTATGAGATTAGCGTCAACGTTATCATCAAAATTGAGATTAGGTACAAATCTAAGTTTGATATCTGTCTTAAATGGCAATCCAAGCCCAAACTGTACCATTGGCGTTGGAACTGCATTAATAGGTAAATCATTTGTAATACCACCAGGCATATCAAAACTAGCAACTTTAAAAGTGCCATTGTCATTTGGAATGCTAATATCTACTATTGTTTCTCCATCATTTTCACTCATAACAGTAGGTAATGATGTTTCTCCATTTGGTAGCGACAAAAAGGTATAGTCGCTTGGTATAAAAGCGAACATTTCATCTTTACTGGGAACAAAAGACGCATTAGCATTTATAGTTATATCAAATCCAAATTTCTTATGAGTTTTAGCCGTTGTAAACCAACCTCCATTCATGCTATACATCAAACCTTTCATAACTGGATTCAGGTAATTTTCTGTAAGTAAGCTAGCATCATCTGCTGCTAGTAGAATTGTTTCTAATTCTTGTGATTTAGATTGCTGAATTGACAACAGCAAGACAAAAAGGATTGTTAATTTTTTCATTATATCTATAGGTTAAGTTTGCTTTAAAAGTAATAAAAAAATAGAAACACACCGTTTCAGCGTCAAAAAAACGCATTTAAACGACAAAAATGAATTTATGGAATATAAAAAAAGCAATCACATAAATACTATGTGATTGCTTTTAATAGAATATATCTATATATTCATTTATGCATCTATATTAGCATAAATGGCATTTTTCTCAATAAAATCTCTACGAGGTGGTACCTCGTCTCCCATTAGCATTGAGAAAATACGATCGGCTTCTGCTCCATTATCTATCACAACCTGACGTAAAGTTCTAAACTCTGGATTCATTGTAGTATCCCAAAGCTGTTCAGCATTCATTTCTCCAAGACCTTTATAGCGTTGAATTTTAGAGCCTTCCCCGAACCTTGATACAATTTCATTTCGTTGATCATCATCCCAAGCATATTGTTTTTTTGCACCTCTTTTTACTAAATACAAAGGAGGTGTTGCGATATAGATATGTCCATTCTCTATCAGTTCTTTCATATATCTAAAGAAGAACGTTAAAATTAATGTTTCAATGTGACTACCATCAATATCGGCATCACACATAATAACCACTTTATGATAACGTAATTTTGAAATATTTAAAGCTTTACTATCTTCTTCTGTACCAATAGTTACTCCAAGTGCTGTGAAAATATTTTTAATTTCTTCATTTTCAAAAACCTTATGTTGCATCGCTTTTTCAACATTAAGAATTTTACCTCTCAAAGGTAAAATAGCTTGAAACATTCGATCACGACCTTGTTTTGCAGTTCCACCTGCCGAATCTCCCTCAACAAGGAATACTTCACATTTTGTAGGATCTTGTTCAGAACAATCACTTAATTTCCCTGGCAAGCCTCCAATACTCATTACAGTTTTACGTTGCACCATTTCACGTGCTTTTTGAGCAGCGTGGCGTGCTTGAGCAGCAAGAATTACTTTTTGAACAATGGTTTTTGCATCATCTGGGTGTTCTTCTAGATAATCGGTTAACATTTCAGATACAGCTTGACTTACAGATGCAGACACTTCTCTATTACCAAGCTTAGTTTTTGTTTGCCCTTCAAATTGTGGTTCAGCAACTTTTACCGAAATAATTGCTGTTAATCCCTCTCGGAAATCGTCTCCAGCAATATCAAACTTTAATTTATCTAACATTCCAGAATTATCTGCAAACTTTTTTAGTGTATGTGTTAGTCCGCGACGAAAACCGGATAAATGTGTTCCCCCTTCATGTGTATTAATATTATTTACATAGGAATGCAAATTTTCTGCATATGATGTATTGTATATCATAGCAACCTCAACAGGAACCCCATTTTTTTCTCCTTCAAAAGCAATCACATCTTTCATTAAAGGTTCTCGTGTTGCATCCAAATATTGAATAAATTCAGGCAATCCTATTTCAGAATAAAAGATTTCAGAAACATATTCATCTTTTTCGTCTTTATGACGTCTATCTGTTATTGAGATCGTTAATCCTTTATTTAAATACGCTAATTCACGTAAACGACTAGACAAGGTTTCATAATTATACTCTACAGTTTGCGTAAAGATTGTTTTATCTGGACTAAAAGTTACAATCGTACCATTTTTATCAGACTCTCCAACGGCTTTAACAGGATACATTGATTTTCCACGTTCATACTCTTGTTCCCAAACTTTACCTTCTCTAAAAACTGTAGCTTTTAAATGTTCTGACAATGCGTTTACACAACTCACACCAACACCATGTAATCCACCAGAAACTTTATAAGAATCTTTATCAAACTTTCCACCAGCACCAATTTTAGTCATTACAACTTCAAGTGCAGATACACCTTCCTTTTTATGTAATCCAACAGGAATACCACGGCCATTATCTACAGTTGTAATTGAATTGTCTTCATTAATCGTAACATCTATACGATCACAATGTCCAGCCATTGCTTCATCAATAGAATTATCTACAACCTCATACACTAAATGATGTAACCCTCGTGTGCCAACATCTCCAATATACATAGATGGTCGCATGCGTACATGCTCCATACCTTCTAGTGCTTGAATACTATCAGCAGAATAATCTTGTTTTTTAGGCGCTTCGCTCATATAATTTATTCTTTTAGTTTTTTAATTTTATCCACAAAAAAATGACGCTAATGCATCATTTTTCAATACTTACAAATATACAGAATTATATGTGTTTTTTAAAGACATTAAACGAACTATACTGATAATTATCAACATTTGTTAATTACTTAAAAATGGCTTAAAACGATTAAAATCACGCTTAAAATTGATTTTCATGTCTATTGACATCTTCAAAAAACCATCAAAAACACAAAGCCTCTTAGAAGTAATGTTTTGCTTAGAAAATTTCAAAATAAAAGGCTAATTTCAAATCTATTCTTTTTGTTTTTTAATCCAGTGAAAATCACTCCATTTCCAAATTAAATACGTTACGATCAAAAAGGTAGCATTAAAAATTAGTATAACTATAATAAATGGTGTCCAAGTCTCAAAAGTTACAGTTTCTGGAATATAAAAAATACTATTTCCATTATTATAATTAGCAATTAAGTGATGTGTAGCCCAATTATTCCCTAAATGAATTCCGATAGGGAAAAACAATGTTTTAGACTTTAATAGTGCCGTTGCAAATAGTAAATGACCAACAGGTATAGATATAAGCAAAAAAATGACCATGCCTTTATTTTGGATTACTTCACTATCTAAAATGTGAATTAGCATGAATAATGTTCCAAAAAGGATATTAGCAATCACAACATTACTAACTTCAATTATTTTTTTAAAAGCATACCCTCGAAACAAAAACTCTTCTACAGCAACTGTGGGTAAAATAGTATATAAACTATACAATAAAACCTTATAATTTATACTAGACGTTGTTATTTCAAATGTTTCACCTGTATATAGTCCTCTACAGTATTTAGCTAACATAAATGCTATAGCTCCAATGAATATTCCTAAGGGCAAGAAAGATACATTTCGCATAGATAAATTAAGGCCTAGGCATTTGAGTGATTTTCCATCAATTTTAAAAAGACCCCATGTCACCAAGGTCAAAAGAATTACTGATGTAAATGGAAAATAACATTTTAAAAAAGGCGTATCAATTATTCCACTAAAGAAAAGTGCGAAAGCAAAAAGGAATAGTGTTAATACAAATCGAAAAAATATTGGATATTTTGATAGTATTCTTTTCATAATATTAAACATTAAGTGACTTAGCTAAACAAATATTTAGCTATTAAAATTGATTGAAATTAAAAATGATTAAGCTCTAGGCTTAATAAAAGGGAGAGATAATGGGTAATAAAATACTTGAGAACTTATGGCCGACATACTATTCTTAACACTAAAAAAAAGGCCAAATAAAAATACAGCTCCTGTTCCAAAAAAGTTATATCCAGGAAAGGGAAAAAATAATAGCAGTGATGCGATCAACAACAAATCAATTGTACAATGAAAATTAACAACGGCACGACCATGCTCATCATAGATCTTATTATCTTCAGCTTTACTAATCCATATAAAAAGTGGAAACAAAACATTTGCAAATGGAATAATTAAACCAAAAAAAGGTGACGCATGCAACAAAAGCATCCATTTACGTTGAATCGTTTCGTCTTTAGGATTATCAAGTACAATTAAATCATCTACTTCAATATTTAATCCTACTGCTAATAATTTTACAGTCTGTAAATGCGGTTGAACTTCTCCTTTTTCTATGCGCTGTATAGTACGTACTCCAACAGTAGTTCTTTCCGAAAGCTCATCTTGTGTGTATCCTTTCAACTTTCGTTGATATAATAAATTTTCTTTAAGTGTTTGTTGTTTCATTTTTGTATCAATTTTGTTGGTACAAATCTAAAGCATAATCTTGTTTTTTTATACGCCATTTAAATGTCATCTATCTGTCATTTACAGGTTTTACAAGGGTTTATCGTGATTTTTAACAAATATATTGTTTTGATTTCTAAAACGTTCCAAAAAAAAAGACCAATTCTAAGATTGGTCTCCTCAACTAAATAAATTAATGCTATGCTTTCACATAAGCATCAGCATGAACATTCGCTACTGCTCTACCAGATGGATCGTTCATATTTTTAAATGCTTCATCCCATTCTAATGCTATTTGGGTACTACAGGCTACACTTGCTTCTTGAGGCACACATAATGCTGCTGCATCACTTGGAAAATGTTCAGTAAAAATAGAGCGATAATAAAACTCCTCTTTACTTGTTGGTGTTTGTAATGGGAACTTGTATTTAGCATTCGCTAATTGTTCATTTGTAACTGTGGTATCAACAACGTCTTTTAATGTATCAATCCAACTGTATCCTACACCATCACTAAATTGCTCTTTTTGTCTCCAAGCTACACTCTCAGGTAGCATATCTTCAAATGCTTTTCTTACTACCCATTTCTCCATACGTTCACCATTTATCATTTTATCATCTGGATTGATACTCATAGCAACATCCATAAATTCTTTGTCTAAGAATGGCACACGTCCTTCAATTCCCCAAGCAGCTAAACTTTTATTTGCTCTTAAACAATCGTACATATGTAGTTTACTTAATTTCCTAACTGTTTCTTCGTGAAACTCTTGTGCATTAGGCGCTTTATGAAAATATAAATACCCTCCAAATAATTCATCTGCACCTTCACCAGATAACACCATTTTTATTCCCATAGATTTAATAACTCTAGCCATTAAATACATTGGTGTACTCGCCCTTATCGTTGTAACATCATAAGTTTCTAAATTATAAATCACATCACGAATAGCATCTAAACCTTCTTGAATCGTAAACTTTATTTCATGGTGAACTGTACCAATATGATCTGCAACTTTACGTGCTGCAGCTAAATCTGGTGATCCTTCTAAACCAACAGAAAAACTATGTAATTGTGGCCACCAAGCTTCTGATGTATCATCACTTTCAATACGTTTTTGAGCATATTTTTTTGCAATAGCTGAAGTCACCGATGAATCTAATCCGCCTGACAATAACACACCATAAGGCACATCACTCATTAATTGTCTGTGAACAGCTGCTTCTAATGCGTCTTTAATTTTAGCAATACTAGTTTCATTGTCCTTTACCGCTTCATATGCTGTCCAATCTCGCTTATACCATTGTACAAATTCTCCATCCTTACTAGTCATATAATGTCCTGGAGGAAACAATTCAATTTTACTACAAACACCTTCTAATGCTTTCAATTCTGAAGCGACATAAAATGTTCCATTCTGATCCCAACCAATATATAAGGGAATAATTCCCATGTGGTCACGTGCAATAAAGTATTCATCATTCTCAACATCATAAATAGCAAATCCAAAGATCCCATTCATTTCATCTATAAAACCAACACCTTTCTTTTGATATAATGCTAAAATAACCTCACAGTCACTTTCCGTTTGAAATTGATATTCACCTTCAAACTGCTTACGTAATTCTCTATGATTATAAATTTCACCATTAGCTGCTAAAACAAATTTCTTATCACCACTTAATAAAGGTTGCTTTCCTGAAGCTGGATCAACAATAGCTAAACGTTCGTGAGCTAATATTGCTTTATTATTACTATAAATTCCACTCCAATCTGGACCTCTATGACGAATAGTTTTAGCCATTTCTAATACTTGAGGTCTTAACTCGTCTGTTTTTTGTTTTAGGTCAAACGCACATACAATTCCGCACATAATCTTATTATTTATATTCTATAATTATTTTAATATCAGACACAAATATGTCATTAAACTTTAAAATTAAAAACATAATAACCATTAATGCTTACAGTTTAAAACAAAAAATACAAATTTAGATCCAAAAAAAAAGTTATAATAATTTTATGAAACCTTTAACTTTAAAATTGTAAAGCATCACATTTATTTACGACTTGAAGATTATTAAATCTAATAATCTAAAACATATTATGAAAAAATCAACATTTATTACAACACTTGCATTCTCACTTATGATGCTATTATCACTTAACGTTAATGCTCAAGAATTTAATGGACTAGACAAAAGCCCAATGGATGCAGCTTCTTATCCTACGAGTTACAAAGAATCTAATAAACTTATAAAAATTGTTTACAGTAGACCTCAACTTAAAGGTCGTGCTTTAGAAAAACTAGCACCTCTTGGAAAGGTTTGGAGAGTTGGCGCTAATGAAGCTGCCGAAATCACTCTTTATACACCTATGATGTTAGGCAACACTAAAATTGCTCCAGGGACTTATACCTTTTATGTGATTCCAGGAGAAAAAGAATGGACAGCTATAATTAGTAAAGACCTTAATGTTTGGGGAAGTTATTTTTACAAAGAAAGTAATGACGTTGCCAGATTAAATGTACCAGTCTCTACATCAAAAGAGGCTTTAGAGGCCTTTTCAATTGCTTTTGAAGAAGCTAAAGAAGGTGTAAACATGCATTTAGGTTGGGGGAACACTAGAATTGCAGTTCCTTTCACAAAATAAAACTTAGTATTTATTATAAAAAATGCTCCCGAAATTACATTTGGGAGCATTTTTTATGCATCTATTTTCAACCTTTAGCTTATGGGATATTCAAATATTTATGCGTTTGAAGAGATACTTTCCACTTAGGATTTCTCATAACGTAATCAACAATTTGTGGTACAACTTTATCACGTTTACTCCATTCTGGCTGCAAATACAAAATACAATCTTTATTCACCTTTGTGGCTTGTTCTTCTGCAAATTTAAAATCGTCTTTATTATAAATGATACATTTTAATTCATTAGCATTCTTATAAACATCTTCAGTAGGTAATTTTAGCTTTTTAGGAGAGAGACAAATCCAATCCCAAGCACCAGACAATTTATAAGCACCAGAAGTTTCAATATGAGTTTGCAAACCTTTAGCTTTTAATTGTTTGGTTAATTCGGTCATATCCCACATAAGCGGTTCACCTCCAGTAACCACAATAGTATTACTATATTTAGCTGCATTAGCAACTATTTTTTCAGTTTCTGTAGGTGGATGTAATTCTGCTAACCAACTTTCTTTAACATCACACCAATGACACCCTACATCACAACCACCAATTCTCACAAAATACGCGGCTGTCCCTTTATGAAAACCTTCTCCTTGAATAGTATAAAACTCCTCCATTAACGGCAACAATAACCCTTTATCAATCAATTCCTGTTGTTCTGTTCTTGTCATAGCTTGCAAATATAATTCAAAAGATTAGAAGTTAGAAGCATTTATTTTACAGCTACAGCTTCAATTTCAATATTAGCTCCAACTGCCAATCCGGAAACTGCAAATGTTGTTCTGGCTGGTTTGTTATGGAAATAGGTTTTATAGACTTCATTAAATGCAGAAAAATCATTAATATCTTTTAAGATTACTGTACATTTTACAACGCGATCTAATGACAAATTATGCTGAGCTAAAACTGCTTTAATATTTTCAATACATTGCTTAGTTTCGGCTTCAATACCACCTTTGACCAAAGTTCTCGTTTTATGATCCATTCCAACTTGACCTGATAAAAATAAAAACCCGTTAGCTTCAACAACATCACTAAAAGGGGCTTGGTTTTTTTTAGGCTCATGTGATTTATGAAATATGACATCTGGATTATTCTGTTGGCATGAAAACATTCCGAAGACAAATAAAATAATTATAAAGCACGTTGAATTTTTCATTTTAGATGATTTTAAACTTGATTAAAATTACACTATTTTTATGCAAATTTTGAATTATGAGTAGAACGGACGATTTTTTAAAAGAAATCACAGATGGAAACACAAACAAAGGTGATTATATCACTTTAGGATCTGCAATGCTTGATGGTGAAACTTTGGCCAATACTTATGTAAATATCCCTCTTAAAACCATGAATAGACATGGTTTAATTGCAGGTGCTACTGGTACAGGAAAAACAAAAACACTTCAAGTTTTAGCTGAAAACTTGAGTGAAAAAGGCGTTCCTGTTTTATTAATGGATATTAAAGGAGACTTAAGCGGATTAGCAAAACCTAGTCCTGGACATTCTAAAATTGATGAACGTCATCAAAAAATCGGATTACCTTTTGAACCAAAATCTTTTCCTGTTGAAGTAATGACACTATCTGAACAGAGTGGTGTAAGACTTCGTGCAACAGTTAGTGAATTTGGACCTGTTCTTTTATCAAGAATTTTAGATTTATCTGAAACACAATCAGGTATTGTTGCTGTAATCTTTAAGTATTGTGATGATAATAAATTACCATTACTAGATTTAAAAGATTTCAAGAAAATATTACAGTATGCAACTCAAGAAGGGAAAGCAGAGTTTTCTGAAGCTTACGGAAGAATATCAGCTTCATCCACTGGAGCAATCTTGAGAAAAGTTGTAGAAATAGAACAACAAGGAGGTGAACTCTTTTTTGGAGAGACCTCATTTGAAGTTGATGATTTACTTAGGGTTGATAATGATGGAAGAGGTTATATTAATATCATACGTTTAACAGATATTCAAGATAGACCAAAACTATTCTCGTCTTTTATGCTAAGCCTCTTAGCTGAAATATATTCTACATTCCCAGAGCAAGGAGATAGCGGAAGACCAGAGTTAATTATGTTTATTGATGAGGCTCACTTGATCTTTAATGAAGCTTCAAAAGCATTACTAAACCAAATTGAAAGTATTGTAAAACTAATACGAAGCAAAGGTGTTGGTCTCTATTTTGTAACTCAAAATCCAACCGATGTTCCTGAAGCCGTTCTTGGACAATTAGGTTTAAAAGTACAACATGCATTAAGAGCTTTTACAGCTAAAGACAGGAAAGCCATTAAGCTTACTGCTCAAAATTATCCTGACACTGCATATTATGATACTGCAGATGTATTAACATCTTTAGGTATTGGTGAAGCCTTAGTTTCTGCATTAAATGAAAAAGGGAAACCAACACCTTTAGCAGCAACAATGTTACGTGCTCCAATGAGTAGAATGGATATCTTAACTGAATCTGAATTAGACGCGCTTCTTACCAAGTCTAAGCTCGCTAAAAAGTATAATAAAGAAGTAGATCGAAACAGTGCTTATGAAATGCTCAATAAAAAAATTGAGATTGCAGAAGCCGAAGAGGCTAAAGAAAAAGCACGGAAAGAAAAAGAAGCGCTAGAAAAAGCCGAAAGCAAAAAACGAGCCTCTAGGTCTCGTAGTAGAAGCTCTAGACAAAATCCAATTGTTAAAGTTTTGACAAGTCCTACAGTAATTAGAAGCGTTCTTGGTATTTTGACCAAACTGCTTAAATAAATATCATTTTAAAATTAATAACTAATCATCCTTTTTAATACTCTTTTTTGTGAATACAAATTTTAAAAGCCTAATTATTTTAGCCCTTACAACACTATTTGTTGTTAGTTGTACATCTGAAAAAAAACAAGATCCTTTTCAGGTTAGCAAACAAAATATCGGTTTATTAACCGATTCTACTCAAGTAAAAGATTTAGAATTGTCATTTCCTAATGACTCTATCGTAACGTCAATTAAAGGAGATGAATTTACTGGACAAAATAATGATATCGTGGTCTATTCTTCGGTTGGAGAAAAACTATTAACATTAACGCCCAGTCAAGTTCTAGACTCTACAGCTGTTATTAATAGTATTCAAATATTTAGTAAAACCTATAAAACAGACAAGAGCGTTTCAACATTAAGTACTTTTAAAGATATCAAAGACAATTATAAAATTTCAAGTATCAATAATCTTATAAACTCTATCGTTATATCTGTAAATGAAATAAACGCATCATTTACAATTGATAAAAAAGAGCTACCTGCAAATCTAAGATTTGATATGACCTTAACAATCGAAGCAGTCCAAATCCCTGATCATGCAAAAATTAAATATTTCATGTTACACTGGTAGATAAAAAATCAATATATTGAATAAAAAATCATACACTATACAAAACACGCCATTTATTGTCCCAACAACAGATGGTAAAATAATTGAGGAACATTTTGGTAATGCTACTAATGGTGATTCTCAAATAAGCATTGCACATATGGTTGCTCCTGCTGGATGGAGTGAACCTTTTCAAACTCCAGGATTTGATGAATTCACTTATATAATAAATGGAAAAAAACAATTCATTATAGATGATGAAATTATTGTACTAGAAGCCGGTCAGTCAATTAAGATTGAAAAAAACACAAGAGTACAGTACTCAAATCCATTTACAATAGCATGTGAATATATTGCAATTTGTACACCTGCATTTTCTATGGACTTAGTAAACCGAGAAGATTAGATTAAATGAAACAACTAATAACAAAATTTATAGGCTTAAACATAAATATTATTAGTTTATTTTCTCCAAAAACTGCTGGAAAAATAGCAATAAAACTATTTTCTTCTCCTCGAAAAACAAAAATTAAAGAGTTAGAAACTGACTTTTTAATGACCGCTTTCAGTGAAGATATTAAATATGAAAATCTTAATATCATGACTTATCGTTGGATAGGCAACAAGGAAACCATTTTATTAGCACATGGTTGGGAAAGCAACTCATTTAGATGGAAGGCATTGATTGAAAAGTTAAATGCACTAGATTATAATGTTATTGCATTAGACGCACCTGCTCATGGAAGATCTAGTGGAAAATTATTCAACGCCATTTTATATTCTGAATGTATCAATATCGTTGCTGAAAAATTTAATGCAAATATCGTTGTAGGCCATTCTGTTGGAGGCATGGCAACAGCTTTTTTTCAGCAGAAATATCAATTAGCTTCAATAGAAAAATTGGTGCTTCTTGGCGCTCCATCAAATTTTGTTGGTGTATTTAGCAGATATATAGATATGATGGGATATAATAATCGAACGTCTAAAGCGATGGATCTAATTATTACAGACCGTTTTAATGAAAAACCAGACTACTTCAATGCGGCTAGACTATCAGAGAACATTGATGTTGACGGATTAATAATTCATGATAAACTTGATAAAATCATTCCATATAATGATGCTGAAGATTTTAACAATTTCTACAAAAACTCTAAACTTATTTCTACTAAAGGATTTGGTCACGGCTTACGATCTGATGAAGTGAACAATCATATTATTGAATTTATTAACTCATAGTTTTGTAACTTTGACGCATGTCAGATAACCTTAAACGAATCAACAAATACCTCAGCGAAGTTGGCCACTGTTCTCGAAGAGAAGCAGATAAACTTATTCAAGCAGGTCGTGTTACTATAAATGGCCTTATACCAGAAATGGGAACCAAAATAGCGCCTAATGATGAAGTCCATGTTGATGGAAACCTTATCAAAAACACTAAAGAAGCATTTGTATATCTCGCTTTTAATAAACCTATTGGTATTGTTTGCACTACAGATACTAGAGTGGAAAAAGATAATATTATAGACTTTATAAATTATCCAAAACGTATTTTCCCTATAGGAAGATTAGATAAACCTAGTGAAGGTTTAATTCTTTTAACAGACGATGGGGATATTGTAAACAAAATTCTTCGTGCTAGTAATAATCATGAAAAAGAATATATTGTTACTGTCGACAAACCTATTTCCCAAACATTTATTAATAGAATGGCTGGCGGAATTTATCTTGAAGATTTAGGAAAAACCACAAAGAAATGTGACGTTAAAAAAATCAATTCAAATACATTTAGTATTATTTTAACTCAGGGTTTAAATAGGCAAATTCGTCGCATGTGTGAATATTTAACTTACAAAGTACAAACCTTGAAGCGAGTTCGCATTATGAATATTCCTTTAGATATGCCTATTGGTCAATATCGTGAACTAACTTCCGAAGAATTTAAAACACTAAATCTACTAATTGCTGACTCAACTAAAGCATACCAAGAAACTAAAAATTTCAAAGCTATTCAAGTTAAAAAGTCATAAACAAAACCTATATTAAGAACAGCTTGATTTTTAATTTAAAAACTAAAGACCAAGCTGTTCACACTATTAAATCAAAAATAGTTAATCACACTCTACTCGAGTATAACTTTTTTAATTTTTGTACCATTTTTAGTAGATACTTTTAAATAGTAAACTTGACTAGGTAATTCTGAAAGATCTATTTTAATACCACTACTTGCTAGTTCAATATAACTCTTTGAATACATAAGCGTCCCAATCACATTATAAACCTCTAATACCACATTAGAATCAATTTGTTCATCAAATTTAATGTTTAAATTCCCTTTAGTTGGATTTGGATGCATTTCAAAATCAAAGGTTTTAAATCTTGTAAAATCACCCTTTCCACACGTAGACTTAAGTTTATAAAAACATGTAGATATACATCCATTCTCATCTGTAAGAGTGACTTTAAATGCTCCTACACCAATTCCTGCATTAAAATACATCGTAGAACTATTTGCTCCAGATAGGATACTCCATAAGTGGTCTTCTCCAACATAAATTTCCCATGAATACGATATAATTCCTGTGCCTCCATGACCTTCAACACTAATAAAATTATTATCTGTGTCTTTACATTTTATTAAATTAGACTTATTGCCAGAAGTCATTTTACAGCTTAATTCATTTGGTTCTTTTATTTCTACTATTACAGCATCAGCACAAGGGTTATTGATTCTTGAATACATTTCTAAATTCACTCTTTCATCAATTCTAGAACTTGATGAATTAGCTATAAGTAGCGCTTCTACAATATATACTCCTGGTCCAAAAAAGGATTGCCCACTCAAATCAGCTCCATACCCATTTTTTTTAATAGTATAAAAGGCGCCTTCGCTAAGGCTTTCAATTGTTATTGTTCCATCTGCAGCTCCATTACAAGTAACATTTGTTGAGCTAACTACAATGTCTACAGCTACAGGCTCATCAACTACAACTTCTTGTGTAATTATACAATCCGGATTACTATTTCCTTCAAAATAAGCTACAATTATATAAGTTCCTGGCTCATAAACTGCATCTGAATCATAGAGTTCTCCATTTACTGTAACAATGGCACCATCAGAAACAAAATCAACCAAAATAGTTCCATCATCCAAACCAAAACATGTCACATCTGCTGCTATTAACGTCAACTCAATACAAGTACATTCAGGAGCACTAACATTTGCTGTAGAAATACATTCTAGATTAGCTGTTGTTGTATATATAATAATATCTTGATCATTTGGAATATTAAAAATCGTCCAAGAATTATTACCATTATAAATAACATCCCCAAAATTAGTTGTTACTTCTCCATCAGTCACAGTAACATTTACAACGTAAGTACCATAGTTTTCAGCGCAAATAATATCATCTATCGTAATTTCTGACAATGGTGTTACGGAAATAAATATTGTATCATTATTTTCGCATCCATTTTCACCAACAAAAGAATAGGTAGCACTTCCTGAACCATTTATTGGATTAAATACCCCATTTACATCTACGTCACCACTCCAAATTCCTCCTTCTGGAGTTCCTATTAATTGAATTGAATTGGTGTCAATACATATTGGATCAACAGGTATTATACTTACTTCTGGTGCTTCTGTATCTTCTATCACCTCTGCACTACTCATTGCAAAGCAACCATTATCATTATCTGTTACCGTTAATGTATAAACTCCAGTAGCACTAACTGTGATATCCTCGGTGTTGGCTGAGTAGCTGTTTGGTCCACTCCATTCATAAGATAAATCTGCATCTGGATTGGTCGAACTTCCACTTCCATCTAATGTCACTTCCAGAGTTGTACAGGTTAATTCTGCATCAGATCCTGCATCTGCTGTTGGTGCTATTTTATCTTCTGTAACTTCTGCACTACTCATTGCAAAGCAACCATTATCATTATCTGTTACCGTTAATGTATAAACTCCGGTAGCACTAACTGTGATATCTTCGGTGTTGGCCGAATAGCTGTTTGGTCCACTCCATTCATAGGATAGATCCGCATCTGGATTCGTAGAACTTCCGCTTCCATCTAATGTCACTTCA
>MAAQ01000005.1 GCA_002162685.1 Flavobacteriales bacterium 33_180_T64 | reverse complement strand
TTAGTTCTCCAAAAAAGGATAAGATCAAAACGTTTTAAAAAATCCGATAACTTAGCATTATATTCAGGAAGATAGAGTAGAAGCTATAATTTCGTTAATGCACTATTGTTGCTAACTGGTTATATGTGGATAAATATACTCATTATCTAGATCTATTTTCCTGATAAGAGGAATTTTTGTTCCGCATTATGGCTCTTCTTAAATTGGTCTATCGCATGATCTAATGGGCTTTTTATCTCGAGTAAATCTTTTCTAGCTACATGTGTGTATATCATTGTTGTTTCTGGTTTGCTATGACCTAAAAGTTCTTGTATGTGTCGTAATCCAACTCCGTTTTCGATTAAATGTGTTGCGTAACTGTGTCGCAAAATATGTGGTGTTACTCGCGTTGTAATCTGTCCCTGAAAAGCGTACTTCTTTAAAAATTTGCGAACACTACTCGATGTATACTGTACACTCGGTTTTCCTTCTACAATATAAAGATCGGGTCGGTAAGTCATTAAGTAATTTTGTAAAAGCGGTAAAATACTCTCTGCAAGTGATACATACCTGTCTTTTCTGCCTTTACTATTTTTTATTAAAATTTGTCGCCTGTTTATATTAATGTTTTTAATTTTTAAATTTATTAGCTCGCTTATTCGTAATCCTGCCGAATATAATAAAGCAATAATAACACGATGTTTTAAGTTTTTTGCCCTTGTAATCAAAGTAATAATTTCTTCTTGTGACAGCACTATAGGAAGCTTTCTAGATCTGTAAGGTCTTACCAATTCTAAACCGTCAATTTGTGTTGAGGGTTCAAAAACAATAAATAGTTTTAATGCGCTAATAAATTGTCGTTGTGTGCTTATGCTATACTTGCGCTTTATATAAATGGTTTCTATATATAATTCTACATCTCTATTGGTTAAATTTTCAATAGGTATAGCTGTATGATAGTCAATAAAATCGGCAATATAAGTGACATAGCAATCTAAAGTACTTTTACTATAACGCTTGCCTCTTAAATATTTAAAAAAATTATTGAGTAATGTTTTTTGAGAATCTGTAAGCGTTCTTGGTGTATGTTTGTCTTTTAAGTATTTTGAATCATTAATGATTGCTTTATCTTCAAAATAGATATAGATTAATTTTAAGTTTTCAATAGTATCATTTACATACCAAATTCTATGTTTCACACTCCATAGTACATTTGGTAGCTTTTTAACTGTTGCTATAAGTTTGGAGTTAAAGTCAAAACTAATACCTATTGAATGCTGTTTCCTATGAAGAAATTTTTTTAGCTGTATGTATGGTAGTTTAGTCATTACTGTCTAAAATACAAAAAACAGAGAAAATAAACGATAAAATTAGCGTAAAATGCTATTAATCAATATCGTATTATGAAACTGTGATTACACTTTTTTTATAGTATCTGCATAATATTCAAAACTTTTAATAAGAAGCGTGTTATCAACTAAACAATCAATTTTTGGTTCTCCAATTGCCTTTAATAATACAAAATTGATATTGCCATGCTCATTTTTCTTGTCATACTTTAAAAGCTCTATAATGGCATCATAATCTGAAGTTAAAATCGTTACAGGTGCATAAATCGCATTAAAAGCTGCTGTTATATAGTCTAAATCGTGTTTTGAGAAACCTAATAATTCCGAGGAAATATAACATTCCAAAATCATTCCGATAACTATAGCTTCTCCATGTAAAAGTTCTTTTTTGTCAGCATGACTCAGAAAGTAAGATTCTATAGCATGACCAAGAGTATGTCCAAAATTAAGATGCTTGCGCTCGTTTTGTTCTAATGGGTCTTTAGTGACAATCTCCTTTTTAATTTCAACCGATTCGTGAATTAAAATATCTAAATCATTAAGCGTAAGTGCAGATAAATCTGTTAATTTATCAAAATAGGTTTTGTCGCAAATAAGACCGTGTTTTAGCATTTCAGCTAAACCCGATTTTAATTGATTTTGAGGTAAAGTATCTAAATATGATGTGTCAATAACCACCAAATCACCTGTATTAATAACACCAACCTGATTTTTTAAAGCCCCAAGATCAACACCTGTTTTTCCGCCAACAGAAGCATCTACCATAGCCAAAAGTGATGTTGGAATATTAATGTATTTAATACCTCTTTTGAATGTACTAGCCACAAATCCTCCTAAATCGGTAACAACACCTCCTCCAAGATTAAGAAGCAAGCTTTTTCTATCTGCATCAAGTTCAGTTAGTGCATTCCATACACCAACACAAGTATCAATGGTTTTATGATGCTCACCAGCTTCAATTTCTATAACCTCAATTGCAATAGCCGTTTCTAATTGAGACATTAACTTTGCTAAGCAATGCTCATGTGTATTTGAATCGACAAGAATAAAAATTTTCGAAAAATTAGTGCTATCAATATAGGTGTTAAGCTCCTGGTAAGCTTTTGTATTAAAATGTACTTTGTATGTTTTTGTTTCTATGGAATTCATATGGATTCTTGTCTTTCTAAGAAAGTGGAAAATTAGCGACTTTTAGTAAGATAATAACTACCGAATAATTATTTTTGTCATATATTTTTAACAAATGAATACAAATACTCTTTTTGATAATACTGAAGTTGCTTTTGCATTAAAAAATGATGCTCAGTTAGAACGTGCTTACTTTTTATTTAAAATGATTTCTCATCAGCCACTCGTTAGAATAGGGACTGCGGCTACCAATTTTGCATTAAAGGCCAAGTTGCCTGTTGAAGGCTTGATAAGATCTACCGTTTTTGATCACTTTTGTGGTGGTGTTAATGAAGATGATTGCTTGCCTGTAATTGATAAAATGTATACCAAAGGCGTGAGCTCGGTTTTGGATTATTCAGTAGAAGGAAAGGAAGAGGAGTCTACCTTTGATGAAGCGAGAGATAAAATTCTTAAAATCGTCAAGTTTGCCGATGAAAAAGAAGCCATGCCTATAGTTGTTTTTAAACCAACTGGTTTTGGGCGTTTTTATTTATATCAGAAGAAAGGTGAAGGCTTAGAATTTACTCCTGAAGAACAAAACGAATGGAATCGAATAGTGGCACGATTTGATGCGGTTTGTAGCCTTGCAAAAACTAAAGATGTTGAAGTTTTAATTGATGGCGAAGAAAGCTGGATGCAAGATGCTGCTGATGAACTTTGTGAAGCTATGATGCGTAAGTATAATATTGAAAAGCCTATAGTTTATAATACCTTGCAAACTTATCGTTGGGATAGATTAGCGTATTTAGAAGTGATGCATAAACGTGCTAAAGACCAAAATTTTAAAGTCGGATTTAAAATTGTTCGTGGTGCGTATATGGAGAAGGAACGAAGTAGAGCAGAAGAAAAAGATTATAAATCGCCAATTTGCCTGACTAAACAGGCTACAGATGATAATTTTAATGCGTGTATGACCTACATGCTTAAAAATTTAGATGTAATTTCTATTTTTATCGGAACACATAACGAACAAAGTTGCTATATCGCTATGGATTTAATGCAAACGCTTGGTGTGGATAAAAAAGATAATAATGTTTGGTTCGGACAGCTCTACGGGATGAGTGATCATATTAGTTTTAATTTGGCAAAACTAGGTTATAATGTTGCTAAATATGTGCCTTTCGGACCAGTAAAAGACGTGATGCCTTACTTAATTAGACGTGCCGAAGAAAATACTTCTGTAGCTGGTCAAACAAGTAGAGAGCTTAATTTGCTTAAACAAGAAAAGAAACGACGTAAATTGTAAGTATAAAAAAATCCGCAAGACTTATATTCTGCGGATTTTTTATTTTTAAGATGTTTTATTTTCGACTAAACCATGTCTTTTTGCGTTGTGGATTATTTCCGTAGCCATAACCATAACCTTTCTTTTTCGTGGTTCCGTTAAGAAGTGTTACCATTCGTGGTAAACGTTTTTCTTCATACATCGTTTGCGCAATATGTAGCTGACGTTTATCAATATTGTTTGCACTTACGACATACACAAAAATATCAGCATGCTCACTAATAAGCAATGTGTCTGTGACTAAACCAACTGCTGCTGTATCAACAATAATATAATCATAATCGTTTTTTACGTTTTCAAAGAGGTCGTTTACACGATCATTCATCAATAACTCTGCTGGATTTGGAGGAATTGCTCCTGAAGGAATAACATGTAAAAACGGATTGTCATCCATTGTAATAGTGACATCTTTAATGCTTAGGCTTTTATCTGATATAAAATCTGTTAGGCCTTTTTTAGCCTCAATCTTTAAGTAATCATTTACTCTTGGCACTCTAATATCTGTTTCAATTAGCAATACTTTCTTTTCTGAAAATGAAAATGAACTGGCCAAATTGGTCGTTGTATGCGATTTTCCTTCTTGAGAAGTAGTCGAAGTCACAAAAACAGTTTTGCAAGGGCTGTCTACTTTTTGAAGCATGAAATTTATATTGGTTCTTATAATCCTAAAAGCTTCAGCTTTTGGAGAATAATCAACTTTATTTACAACCTTAGATTTTGTGTCAGATTTAGGAATATCTCCAATAAATGGTGCTTTAATTAAGCGTAATACATCTTCTTTAGTATGAACCTTTGTGTCTATTAAATCTCTCGCATAGATAAAAGATACAGGTATAAATAAACCTAATAAAATAGCTGCTAAGTAAATGACATTTTTCTTTGGCGAAACGGGGTTTTCATTGGTATATGCAAAGTCTATTACTTTTGCATTTGCTGTAGACATCCCAAGTGTAATTGCCGATTCTTCACGCTTTTCTAACAAATAGAGGTAAAGGGATTCTTTAATGTCTTGTTGGCGTTTGATATCTCTAAACTGACGCTCTTTACCTGGAGCCGAATAGATTTGACCACGAATTCTAGAATCTTCTTTATTAAGGTTATTAAGCGTAATTTGATTCGCCGATTTAATATTATTTAAACTCTTATCAAGATTGCCTTTTAATGCATTAATTTGATTATTTAAGTTAATAACTGTTGGGTTCTTGTCACTAGAGTTTTTAAGAATACGATCCCGTTGTAATACTAATTCATTATGACTTTTAGTGATTTGAGATACATTGCTATCTGCAATACCAATATCTGCTGGTAATAAATCAGAACCTGTGTCATCATCATTTAAACGATCGGTCATAAACTCAACAAGTTGTAATTGATTACTGGTTTCAATTATTCTAGCTTCATTAGCGCGCTCACTTTCTAAAAATATATTTGATTGCGATGCTAATGCGGTTAGCCTATTGTTTTTCTGAAGTTTTTCAGCAGTAAAATCGACTTGTTCTAATTCGTTAGAAACAACATTTAAACGATTGGTAATAAAATCGGATGTTGTTTTTACAATTAACTCCTTATCATTAATAACATCTTGATTGTATTTTTCGATAAGCTTATCAAGAATTAAACGTGCCTTTTCTTTTAAGCTTTCTTTTAATGAAATCTTAATAACATTCGAATTCTTAGCTGTTTCAATTTTTATACTAGTCAAATAAGACTCTACAATAGTATGTAATGGTCTAATTCTAATTTCTACATATGAGCCAGTATCAGCTCCATAAGCACCAATATTTGGTGTGATTATAAATTCACCAAATGTGGATTCAACTTTATCACCAAAACTATGGGTTGTTGTTTCTCCAGTATCAAATGCTAAAAATTTGTGCGTGTTTGTTTTAGACAGTTCAAACTGCTGCGAAGAAATAATTTTAATAAAAAGTGATTTATTGATGTTTTCTACAATAGAATCATTCATGAAAAAATTAATATTCAAAGGTGGATTGGTATAAATTTCTTCTTCTTTTACTTTTCCACTAACAAAATAAGCGATGTTTAGTTTTAAGTCTTTTACAACTTCTGTAATAATTGATCGCGATTTTATAACTTCAACTTCATCGGTTACATTAGGTAAATTACTAGCAAATAGGCCATTTTGTAATGATGATATTTCTGCTAGACTCCTAGAGTTTTCATCCTCTTTGAGTTTAATCGTTGCATTTGCTTGATATAAGAATGTACTATATCTAATTTTAAAAAATGCTACTGCTAAAGCAATAAGGAGACATACCAAAATAAGTTTCCATTTTGATAGGTATAATTCAACGGCATTAATAATGTTGTCTTTGCTGGTAAGGGTCTTTTGAGACATAATAAATGTATCTTTTAATTTCGGAAAATAAAAATTGCTGCAATAGTAGCTAAAGTAGATACCGCAGAAATTAGAACACCTGTATTAGGATTGTAAGATGATGTTTTTACTCTTGCATCATTTGGTTTTACATATATAACATCATTTTGAGATAAGTAATATACAGGTGAGTTAACGACATTAATAGACGTTAAATCATATTTTGCATACTTTTTCTTTCCGTCAACTTCACGAATTAAAAAGATATCATTTCGTTTTCCATAAATCGTTAAATCTCCTGCTAAACCTAAGGCTTCAGCTAATGAAATACGTTCGTCTTTTACAGTATATGCACCAGGTCTATTTACTTCACCAAGAACAGTTATCGTGAAATTTACAAGTCTAATATTGACAATAAATTCTTTAACATATTCGCCTATTTTTTCTTTTAACATCTTTGTTGCCTCAACTCGTGTTAAACCAGCAATTTTAATAGTTCCTAAAACAGGAAACTCTATATTTCCTAGAGGATCTATTAAATATGTTTGTCTTAATATACTGGTTTGAGTTGTTGTTCCTCCAGACGTATCATAAGCAACAGCAGGTAAATTGAAAGCAGCAACAGATTCTATCACTTGAGCCGATACATCAATAGTTAATATATCATCTGGTTTATATTTAATTTCAAAATTATTATTTAATTCACTTAAATTCTGATTAGTAATAGGTTCATCTTGAAAGTAAATAATATCTTTTCTTGTTCCGCAAGAGGATAAGATTACTAATGAAAATAATAGCATTAATCTCGATATGTTGCTGTATTTTTTATGCATGATCATCTGATTAGGTTAAGTTTATTTTTTTGAATCTAATACTTCGTATTTTGAATTATTAGAAATATATTCTGGAATAATATCCTTGATTGAGGATACAATTTCAAGATTTTGTGACTTAGAATTAATAGTACATAAATTCGCTATTTTGTCACTAATAGTTAAAGTGTCTATAGGTTTTGTTCTAGCAATCATTATTTTTTCATGATAGGTAGCTCTTGTGTTTTCACCATCGGCTAATAATTCTTCATAAATTTTTTCGCCAGGACGTAATCCCGTAATTTTTATATCAATGTCTTCAGGGAATCTAAGTCCGGAAAGAATAATCATATTCTTAGCTAAATCATGAATTTTTACAGATTCTCCCATATCAAAAACAAATATTTCTCCACCATTACCCATCGTTGCAGCTTCTAATACCAATTGACAAGCTTCGGAAATCGTCATGAAATAACGTGTGATCTCTTTATGAGTCACAGTTAACGGTCCGCCATTTTCTATTTGCTTTTTAAATAATGGAATTACAGAGCCATTAGATCCTAGTACATTACCAAAACGTGTTGTGATAAATTTCGTTTTGCCTTTTCCTTGTAAGCAATTCACATAAAGCTCAGCAATACGTTTTGTTGCACCCATAACATTTGTTGGATTCACAGCTTTATCAGTAGAAATAAACACAAATTTATTGACCCCATATTTTACAGATAAACTTGCAATATGTCGTGTTCCACCAATATTTACACTAACAGCTTCATACGGGTTGTTTTCCATTAATGGCACATGTTTATATGCTGCTGCATGAAATACTATTTTTGGTTTGTGGATTTGAAACAATTGTTCCATGCGTCTAAAATCGCGAACATCAGCAACAATGGCAATAAAGTTTTTTACACCTTTTTGAACAAACTCTTGCTGTAATTCATAAAGAGGAGACTCTGCCGTGTCAACTAGAATAAGCTTTTTATAATTATAGTTGTTAGCTTTTCTTGCTATTTCACTACCAATAGAACCTGCAGCTCCAGTAATTAGAATAATTTGATTTTCATATTCATCTAATAGAGCAGGATTACTGATAGAAATTGGATCACGCCCTAAAAGATCTTCAATATTAACTTCTTTTATTTGACCAACACTTAAATCTCCATCAATCCAGTTTTGTACAGGAGGTACAATTTTTACTTTCAGTCCCAATTCAAATAAAAACCCTGAAATTTGTAAAAGCCGAGACGATTCAATGCTCTGAATAGAAATTATGACTTCTTCAACACTATATTTTTTAATAAATTCTGTGGTGATTTTATCAAGACTATACACCGTTAAAGTGTTTATTTTTTTACCAATTTTACTGTCGTTATCATCAATAAAACCTATAATCTCATGACTGCTTTTAGGATCATTTGTAATGGCATCATAGGTAATCATACCAGAACTACCAGCACCAAAAATTAAAATACGCTTTTGGGTTTTAAAATCCTGCATAAGTTTGTTGTACATTGACTTTATAAAGAGCTTAAACCCAACGAGAAAAAGAATATTGAGAAGTAAATGAATGTATATGATTGAACCCGAGATATTAAATATACCCTCATAATTTAATCGTCTACTGAAAAAAGTAGATATAATAAGTATGGTTGCTAATATATTAACACCAATGATAATATTAACAACATCTTTAAACCCAGTAAACCTAACAACACCCTTGTGAGAACCAACGATTAAAAAACTAATCAATGCAGCTAAAAACACAAAAGGAATTTGCTTAAACATGACTATAAAATCAAAGTCTAGAATGAAATTAAATCGAATAATATAGGCAACAACAAAGGTTGCTGCTACGATACTTAAATCGAAAAGCATTACCAGCCATTTGGAGGCATATTTATGCGAAATTTTTTGAAGTAAACGTTTAATCATACCCTAAAATACGTTTTTATTGCTGATGTTACTCTATTTAATTCGTTTTCAGTTAAGTTAGAACCACTAGGTAAACACAATCCTTTTTCAAATAAATCGTCAGAAACACCATTAATATATTTAGGTGCATCTTTAAAAACAGGTTGTTGATGCATTGGTTTCCAAAGCGGTCTCGTTTCTATATTGAGCGCATTTAAAGAAGTTCTAATGCCTTCTCTTATCGTTTTTGAAGGGGTTAGCAAGCAAGTGAGCCAGCGGTTGGAATAATAACCTTCTGGTTCCTTAATAAATGTGAGTTCTTCAATAGTTTTAAAACTGTCTTTATAAAAATCATAATTAGCTCTTCTCTCATTTACACGATCGTCTAAAACATCCATTTGCCCTCTGCCAATACCAGCAAGAACATTTGATAATCTATAGTTATAACCAATAGATTCATGTAAATATTCCACAGCATTTTCTCGAGCTTGAGTTGCTAAAAATATGGCTCTTTCCTTTAGTTTAATATCTTTTGTAACTAAAGCGCCTCCACTTGAAGTGGTGATAATTTTATTCCCGTTAAATGATAAAATAGCAATATCACCAAAGGTTCCACATTTAACCGAATGATAAGAACTTCCTAATGCTTCAGCACTATCCTCTAAAACAGGAATGTTATAAGCTTTAGCTATTTTATGAATTTCAGTTACCTTATATGGCATTCCGTAGAGGTGAACAGCAATTATCGCTTTAGGTGTTTTTCCTTTACTTATACGGTCTTTGATTGCTATTTCTAGTTGCTCAGGACAGATATTCCAAGTTTCTTTTTCACTATCGACAAATATAGGCGTTGCGCCTTGATAAATTATTGGATTTGCAGAAGCAGAAAAGGTTTTGCTTTGACAAATCACTTCATCTCCTTGACCAATATTTAATAAAACAAGTCCTAAATGAATAGCAGCTGTACCCGAACTTAGTGCAGCAACTTGACTATCCGCTTTGAGATAGTGCTGTATATCACTTTCAAAACCATTGACGTGAGGACCTAAAGGAGCAATCCAATTTGTTTCGAAAGCATTATTAATAAAAGATTGTTCTTTTCCGCTCATATGAGGAGAAGACAACCAGATTTTTGATTCCATAATCAACCTATTAAGTAAGTTTATTACTATTCAATATTATTGTCAAGTGAGGGATTTGGGTTAGAATACTAAATTGTTAATACAATGATTAATCATAAACTATTCTGAGTAAATATTAATATTTATACTTAGGCATTCAAATTATAACGATAAATAGCAGGTTTTTACGATATACTATTATATTTAATTAAATTTTGAAGGTTTTGAATCCTGTAATTTGCAGTGTGAATTTATCACAATTATAACGTATAGTTGGATTTTATTGCGTTTTTTTACTCATATTGATTTTTAACCTAATGTTTTCATTGGAAATCAGTAAAATACTTATTACAAAATATTACATTTGACGAAAATCAGAACTAGTATTTCTTTTGTATTTATGACTCAAAATCCTTTTACATCTTCAACTTTTGAAAGCATTTGGTCAAAACATTTTGATAGCGAAAATACCTTGTTGTCTTTCAATTTTATAAAAGATATTAAATTCATTAAGCATTCTAAATTTGGTGTTTATGTCAATGCTGGCAAAAATTTAACTAAAGGGGTTAGTTATAGTTTAAACTATAATGAATTAGATTATAAGGGCAAAACATTCTTGATTTATGACGTGCCTACATATTTTGATCTTAAAGAGTTTAAGCCACCACAGACTTCAAACCTGAAGCATAAAAAAGTGTTTCAGTATCAAGGGTTTTTGATGGATATCTCTAACTATAATACCTATGAAGATTATATTAATGCTCAGTTTAGTTCTAAAAACAGACGTGAATTTAGATCCAACCAAAGGCGATTAGAAACCTGTTTTAATATTTCTTATGAATTCATTCATGAAGAATTGTCACAAGAACGTTTTGATAAAGTGTTTAAACAGTTTCATTCGTTATTGAGTGAGCGTTTTGAAGGAAAGCAAACCAATTATCATCATTTAAGTGAGTCTAAATGGAAATATTATAGCGAGTTAGTATTTGACATGCTTAAAGAAAAAAAGGCTTCCTTGCTTGTGATAAGTAATGAGAATGCGCCTATAGGAATTACATTGAATTTCCATGCTGAAGACATCCTTTTTGAGACGATTACAGTCTTTGATCCTGATTATTATAAGTTTAGTATTGGAAAAACATCAATCATAAAACTCCTTGAATGGTGTTTCGAAAATGATTATAAAATTTCAGATTTTTCTAAAGGTGATTATGATTATAAGCGTAAATGGGGGAATTTAGTTTATGATTTTAATTACCATATTTTTTATGATTCTAAATCTATTAAATCGGTTTTAACAGCAAATTGCATTGAAATCTATTATAAATTTAAACTCTTTCTAAGAAAGAAGAAAGTTAACGAGCTCTATAGAAAGTCTAAGTATCTATTTTCTAGCGATCAATCTAAATACAAAGCAAGTCACTCAAATTTTAAGTTGTCTTTTATTGAGCGCTTTGAAGTTGAAGACTATAGCTTAATTGATCATACTGATAATAAATACGAGTTTTTGCCACAATTTGTGTATTCATTTATGTTTGCAAACCCCGAACCAGTTTCAAATATCAAGATTTATAAACACCATAAGTTAGAAACGTATTTAATTACAGGGACTAAGAAAGCACAGCAAATTATTTTTGCTGACTAGGTTTTATTTCAAGCATTCGATCGCATTTAGCAAACAGCATTCCGGGTTTATAATTATTAAATTTATCTAGTGTGTTTGTCTGTCCTTTTAGCCATTCAATATAAATTGCAGCGGTATTAATTCCTGCTTCATGTGAGAACGGGTAACCGCCTCCAAATCTAGGATTTAACTCTAGTGTGTAAAGTTTGTTATTTGCAATAAATACGTCGCAATCTAAATTCCCAATATGTTTTAAATGCTTTGAGATTATTTGTCCAATATGATCAAATCGCTCATCAATAATAGATTGCGCTTTGTCTGTTTCACCAGAACGCATATTAACTTTTTCTCTAACAAAAGTACCATAGTAGTTGCCTTCAAAATCATTGACGATATCCATGCCGTATTCTTTTCCATTTATTTTTTCTTGAATAAGAATAGCATTGTCAAAATCATGAGCACTTGCCGTATTTAAAATAGAACGTTTAAGTTTTAATTGCTGTAATTTATAAGCTAGCTCTAACTCTTCATATGTTTCAGGGAAATCAATACCAATGGAAGCGCTTCCCCAACGTGGTTTTACTACAAGAGGAAATTTTAAAGCATTATTATCTATGGCTTTTTTAACGTCTTTAAGTGTCGTATAAGTTAGCGGTGTATTTAGTCCAATAGAATTGAGGAAATTAAAGGTTTCAACTTTATCAAAAGCGATATTAATAACACGTTCACTAGAAATGAGAACTTTAGCTCCAGTGGTTTCTAATTCTTTTTTGTGCTTGGCTAGAATTGGTAATTCTAAATCATTTAGAGAGATAACAGCAGTAATAGCATTTGCTTTAATGATGGCTTTTAATGCTGGTATATAATTAGCATCATATATACTAGGAACTAATAAAGCTTCATCAGCATCAACCATTGCTGGTGCCGAAAGACACATGTCTACAGCAAATATTTTGCCTTGACCTTTTATAGCTTCTTTAAAATAATTAATTAAGTAGTTGCGTCGTCCTGCGCAAGTAAAAAGAATATGAATAGCCATTTATTGTTTTTGCTTAGGTTTGGTTCCAGTAAAATCTGGTACAATATCATTTTCTACACTATAAATTCCATCTTTTTTAAAGACTTTATAGAAGGTTAAAAATATGATTTTTATATCTAATAAAAAGGATAGGTTATGTGTGTACCATACATCGTATTCAAACTTCTGTTCCCAGCTAATAGCATTACGCCCATTAACCTGAGCCCATCCTGTTATGCCAGGCTTGATATTATGGCGTTGTCTTTGAAAGTCGTTGTATCGTGGCAGATATCGTATTAATAGCGGTCTTGGGCCAATTAAACTCATGTCGCCTTTTATGACATTAAGTAGCTGTGGGATTTCGTCTAATGAATGTTTTCTAACAAAAACACCAGATTTAGTTAAGCGTTCTGAAGGGGGTAAGAGTACTCCATTCGTGTCTGTTTTGTCGTTCATTGTTTTGAACTTAATAATCTTAAAGATGCGTTCATCTTTCCCTGGGCGCTCTTGGTAAAAGAAAGCTTTACCTTTATTTTTTATCATTAAAATCAACCAAACAATTGTAAAAACAGGAAACAATAAAATAAAACCAATACTTGCAGTAATGATGTCTAATAATCTTTTTATAAGTGAGTTGTATAATTTCATTATTTTAGACTCTTATACATTTTTAAAAGTTCATTCCAAACATATTCCTGTTGGTATCGCTCTATAATTCTCGATCTTGTATGCATAATCATCGCAGTTCTTTTTTGCGGTTCATTAATCATGAATTGTATTGCATTTTCAAGCGCTTTTACATTTTTTACAGGTACAATCAAACCATTTTTATAATTCTCAATAATTTCATTGCAACCATTAATATTAGAAACAATGCAAGGTAATTCCATACAGCTGGCTTGCAATACTACATTAGGAAACCCTTCACGATAGCTAGGAAAGGTTAATACGTGCGAAATTGCAACATAAGGTCTAATATCTTTTTGAAGACCTACAGCTAGTATTTGCTTGTTGCCTTGGATTAAAGCTTCGGTTTTGGGTAATAATGGGTCTAAATGATTCTCTCTCGGACCAACAAGTATAAGCTTTGTATTAGAATTTGCCTTTGATATTTTATGAAATGCTTCAACCAATTCATTAATCCCTTTGTCTTTAACCATGCGCCCTATAAAAATAAAAACAAGATCTTTTTCGGTAATACCAAGTGCATCTTTTAGGTTCTGCTTTTGTGAGCTGCTAACAAGAGTAGCATCATAATGTTTTGTATTAATCCCATTAGAACTCCCTTTACCTATGACTTTTAACTTTGATGCTTTAGTATAGTTTTGATCTAATATAATTGTCTCCAAACCAAAAGAATTTGGTAAAATTTGAGTAGCACAAGCATAAGTAAACTTTTCTACAGTATCTAATAACTTGCGTTTTGCTCCTGTAGCTTCTAAAAGGGGTAAACCCGCAATAGTATGCAATCGGTGTGGTACACCTGCTAATTTTGCTGCTAACATACCAACAGTTCCGGCTTTTGGAGTATGCGTATGTACAATGAAAGGTTTTTGTGTCTTGAAAAACTTATAGAGTAGGTAAGTGGCTTTTAAATCTTTAAAAGGTGTAATGGTTCGGGTCATTTCAATACCATGAGTTTCTATGCCTTCATTGTCTCTTACTTCGCGTAAAGCATCACCATCACTTGAAACACCAATGACTTCATAATGAGCATTCATAAAACGATGCTGCCCTTTCAAGAGTGTTCTTAAAGACGAAGGCACTGTAGTAATACGAATAAGTTTTTGCATTAAGTGGCGTTTAATTAGTTGCTATAGATGTGTATAAATCTAAATGCTGTTGATACACTGAATTTATATCAAAAATACCTTTATTATCAACATAAAGTTTATTTGCTTTAATACGCGCTTCAGTATAATTGTTTAACACAGAAATCATAGCTAAATGAAAATCCTCACAGTGACTTACAAAAGTGTTACTCGAATTAAAAAAATCTGGAATGCTGCCAACAGGTGTTGTTATAATAGGTAATTTGGTTGCCGAAGCTTCAATTAGCGATATTGGCAAGCCTTCCCACAAGGAGGGCATAATCATGCAATGCGCATTACACAGTTGTTGTTTTACGTCTTTCTGAAAGCCTAAAAGCTGAATATAATTTTCAAATTTATTTACCTTGATTAATTGTTCAAGTTGCAGTTTCATATCACCTTCACCAGCAACATTAATCACAAAATTAGTATGTCCTTTATCAATAAGTTTTTTTACAAAATCTACCAGTATCAAAGGGTTTTTTTGTTCTTCAATTCGACCTAAAAACAGAAATCTAAAAGGTTCATTTGCATCGTAATGCCGCTCTTCTTTTAGTTGAAATTTTTCAAAATCAACACCATTCGCTATTACTTTAGTGTTTTTTAAATACCATTTTGAAGCACGATCACTAAAATTGATATCTGCCTTTCTAAAAGGTTTCGTAAAAAACAAGGTGAATCGTCGATAAACTTCTTCAACTAATATATTATGCAATGTAAAAACGAGAGGTGTTTTTTTGTAAAAAAAGCTATAGAAAACACCTACAATTAAAGCATGAAACATATGGCAATGCATTATAACATCATCATAGTTTGCTAAAGTGTTTTTTAATTTTTTAACCCCTTTAAAAAACTGTTTAGGGGAGTTAATTCCTAAATAATGAAACTCTAAATTGTTTTCAGCAAATTTAAACTCAATTTGATTATTATTGGTAATCGCAAATATGATCGTCTTTATGTGATTTTGTTGGCTCTTTTTTGCCATCTCTAAAATCATATGTTCGGCACCACCAGCACCTAAGCCAATATTTAAATGTACTATAGTCATATTGAGTTATTTAGAATGTCCTATTTCTAAGAACAGATTCTCGTATTTACTTAAAATTATTTTCTCATCAAATTTATCTGTAATTGATTGACTAACACTATTAAAATCCCATTCTTTTTCGTACAACGCCATTTTGAGATGATTTAAGTAGTCTTCTTCTGTTTTTGCAATATACCCATTAACGTCATTTTGTATGATGTCCCTTGTGCCTCCTGGTGCTTCAAAAGCGACAACTGGTGTGCCAATAGCGCAGCTTTCCATGACAGCATTAGGGAAGCCTTCAACATAAGACCCTTGAATGAATACATCACTTTCACTTAAATATTGAGTCACATGACTCGTGTATTTTATATAGGTTACCTTGTCTTCAAATTGTAGCGCTTTTATTTGCGCCATAATGCTTTCATATTGATTGCCTTCACCAATAATTGTATAATGCCAATCGGTATTAAGTTTTGAAAGTATATTTAGAATCCTTTCATGTCCTTTTTCTTTGCTTAATCGCCCTATAGTAATTAATTTTTTGGTTGCTTCTTTTTTTGTTGAAGCTATTTTTACTTTAGCTTCAATAGTTAATGGGTTATTTATAATATGAATGCTTTCATTTGGAATCCCATGATCTTTATGCATATACTCAGCCATTTGTTCAGATTGACAAACCATCTTTTTTAGACGTTTTCTGTAGTTTTTAAAAAACCATACAAAACCAGTAATATGCGTGCTTTTATTGTATTGAGACATGATACTATTTAAGCTAGCTTCTCTACCAATAAATGATGTTTTTCTTAATATAAAAGAAAACATAGCATGTAATTTATTGACATGGCCAATTGAGCCCATTACAATATCTGGTTTGTGTTTTAAAAAATAGTTAAATAAGGGCCTAACAACTAATAGCAAGCGATCTTTATCAAAATAATGAACATTAGCATACGACACGTCAAAATCTGTTGATTCTGCTTTTGCAATTACTAAGAGTCTACAATCAAATTTATCTTTATCAATATGCTGTGCTAAAAACGACATGATTCTTTGAGCACCACCAGCATTTAAAGCTGGTAAAACAAAGCATATTTTTATTTTTTTAGTATCCATTACAGAAGCTATTATTTATTATAAGTAAAATTATACCATTTTTGAAAACAAAAATAAGTCCATACTTTAAACGTACTATCCTTTTTTCCCGATAAATGTTCGTCAACCAATTTGATGATAGCATTGGCATTGAAAAGCCCTTGAGCATTTAAAAAACGCTTATCAATATAACTTATAAGTTCTTTTTTTAAACCTTCTCGTAACCAGTCTCCAACAGGAACACCAAAACCTCGTTTTGATTTTTCAAGAAACCCTTCTGGAAAATTAGATTTAAAGGCTTCTTTTAAAATGTGTTTTTTACTCCAGTTTTTAATAAGGTAGTTTTCTGGAAGTGTCATTGTAAATTCAAACAAGTCTCTGTTTAAAAAAGGCGCTCTGCATTCTAAGGAGTTCATCATACTCGTTCGATCTACTTTTACAAGCATATCACCTTCAAGACTCATATGTCTATCTATAGTTCTAAAATCATTTAATGTTTTAGGATTCGTAATTTGTGTTTCTTCTTTATAATAATCAAACACTGCATTTGATTGAAAATCTGGATTTAAATATTGATTAATTTCATCGTTAGGAAACCCGAGTGAAATAATTCCCCAATAGTAATTATCATCATAACTAATTGTATTGATAAGCTTGTTCAGTTTATATTTTAAACCCCTATTATCATCTTTACGCCTTAGTAATGTATTTACAGCAGCATCTATTTGCTTATGTACTACTTTCGGAACCACTTTAGTGTATTTATTGTTAAGCTTTCCTACGTAATACTTATTATAACCACCAAATACTTCGTCTCCACCATCACCAGTTAGAGCAACTGTAACATTTGATTTTGTTTTATTTGAAACCAAATAGGTTGGGAGCGAAGAAGAATCGGCAAAGGGCTCATCAAAATTTAAAAGAATATCATCAATATTATGTCTTAAATCGGTTTCATTGATTATGAATTCATGATGATTACTATTGATTAATTTAGCAACCACTCTCGATTTATCTGTTTCATCATAGGATGCTTTTTCAAAACCGATAGAGAAGGTGTCAATTTTAGAATCTTGCATATCAGCAAGACAGTGAGATACTACAGACGAATCTACACCACCTGATAAAAACGTTCCTAATGCTACATCTGAAATAGAACGACTCTCTACACTTTTGTAGACACGTTGTTTAACCTCAACTTTAGCATCATTAAACGAAAGCTTACTTGTGCTTTTTGAAGACGTATCATGAATGCTTATAATTTCAGATGTAAACGTATTTAAATCATAGGCTATGTATTTGTTAGCTTCAAGCTTATGGATCCCCTCATAAATAGTAAAAGGCGCAGGAATGTATGTGAGTTTAAAAAATAGATTTAATCCTTGTTTCGATATTTCAGGTTTATAATCTAGAAGAGATACAATAGATTTTAATTCTGAAGCCCAATATAAAGCATTGTCATTTTCGGTATAATACAATGGTTTTTCACCAAAATAATCTCTAGCAATAAATAGTTTATTGATATTAGAATCGAATATACTAAAGGCAAACATACCATCTAAAGCCTTAAAAGCTTCAGTCCCTTTTTGTTCATATAACCGTAACAAGACTTCAGTGTCACTATGTGTATGAAATGTTACACCTTCATCAATCAATTGCTTTTTTAGTGTTTGGAAGTTATAAATCTCACCATTAAAAACGATAGTAATAGATTTGTCTTCTGAATACATAGGCTGTTGCCCAGAACTTAAATCTATAATTGATAAACGTCTCATAGCCATGCCAAGAGAAAAATTAGCATTTGTATTAGAGAAAACACCATAATCATCTGGTCCTCTATGAATAATCAAATCATTCATTTTGGTAAGCGATTGTCTTAAGGCACTTTCATCTGAAGACGATTTATATAAAATTCCGTTTATTCCACACATATAATTTGCTTGCGCTTATTTATTACTTAATTGTTAGTCCTTTTCCTTGAGTGCTTAGCCATTGTTTTAGTACGATTAATTTCCAGATTAACGGATAGCGATTCCAGGATCCATCCATATGCTGTTTAATCATAAATTTAACTTGTTCGATGTTAATGTTAGGAATTGCTTTTAAGCTATCATCATCAAGCTCACTCAAAACATAATCTTTTAAATCTTCTCTAAACCATGTCGCAAATGGAATTGCAAATCCAGCTTTTGGACGATCAAAGATCTCTTTTGGAACATACTGATATAAAACATCCTTTAAAATACGTTTCTGGTTGTCACCTTTTAGTTTGAAATCTGTTGGCAATGCTCTAGCAAAATCTACAATTCTATGATCCATTAAAGGCGATCGCGCTTCTAATGAATATGCCATAGTAGCACGATCAACTTTGGTATTGATATCATAATTTAAATACGTTTTGATATCAAAATCTGAAACACGTTCGTATAAATTTTTATAGGAATGGTCTAAATATTTTACATCATCAATAGTTTTGAAATCTTCTGTAGGATTAACATAAGAGGTATTAATTCCAGTCATTACACTTAAGTACGCTAGGTTTCTATTCTTCGCTTTTAAGCCTTCGGCAACTATTTTAAGTTTATAATTTGGGATGTGTTTTAAAACATTTGATGTCAACGAACGTAACGGATAAGGGATTTGATAAAGCTTACTGTTTTTTGTCACCCAATTATAACGCGCATATCCTAAAAAACTCTCATCACCACCATCACCAGAAAGTGCTACAGTAACTTGTTTCTTTGTATGCTTTGCTAATAACATTGATGGTATGGCAGATGAATCGGCAAAAGGTTCATCATAGA
Source organism: Flavobacteriales bacterium 33_180_T64 (assembly GCA_002162685.1). GTDB lineage: Bacteria > Bacteroidota > Bacteroidia > Flavobacteriales > Flavobacteriaceae > Psychroserpens. Next base: position 146,670 of record MAAQ01000005.1, on the reverse strand, counting down.
AATGACTAAAATTTTCAATAAGACCTAAACCTTCATTATAATCACAATGAATAACATTATGATCTGTATCAAGGTGACTTGCTACTTGTTGCGCATACTGACTTTCATCAAATTCGGCTTCATTAAATTTTACGGAAAAGGTTTTAACTTTTGCATTAGAACTTTTTGTCGCCAAAGCCGCAACTACAGAAGAATCTATTCCGCCAGATAAAAACACACCTACAGGAACATCGGCAAATAAACGTGTAGATACCGCATTGTGTAGTAGCGAATCTAGTTCTTCTTTTGCCTCATTATAAGTCCCTTTATAAGACGTATTCCCTTTGTAGTCAATATCCCAATAGCATTTGGTGGTCATTTTTCCGCTTTTAATATCAAAAGTAAATGCATGACCTGCTTGAAGTTTTTTAACTTCATTAAAAATTGAATGCGGATCAGGAATATGGCCCCAAGTTAAATAATATCCAATGGCTTTTTTTGAAATGGAAAGCTGATCATTATAGAGTTGAATAGATGATAGCTGACTAGAGAACTCAAAATCTTTTTGGTTGTGATAATAATAAAAAGGTTTTTGTCCTAGACGATCACGTGCTCCAAATAAGATTTGCTTTTTCTTATCATAAATAACAAAAGCAAACATTCCATTTAGGTGGTCGAGACATTGTTCGCCATATTCTAAATAAGCAGCACAAAGGACTTCTGTATCACTCGATGTACGAAATGTATATCCTTTTTTTAGAAGGGTGTTTTTAATGTCTTGAAAATTATAGATTTCACCATTAAAAACAATATTAATAGTCTCATTATATGTAAAAGGCTGGTCTGAGCGTGCATCTAAATCAATAATAGATAACCTATTATGGCCAAAAGCAATTTGATTATCGAAGTCATTATAGATTTTCCAACCCATTTTATCAGGACCTCTAAAAGCAGTTCGCTTCAGCTTGTCCTGAATCTGAGTTTCGTTATAGTTTAAGGTTGTTCCGTAAATTCCGCACATAAAGACGTTCTTAAATAGATTAAGTTAGTGGTTGTTTTAAACTTGAGCGGTATAATTTTAAATGGGTGTTAAACACATTTTTAATTTCAAATTCTGACGCGATATCTTTAAAGAGTTTTTCTGACTTTTCTAAAGCCTCTTTATAATCACGAATAACTTGAATCATTGTTGTGTGAAATTCATCTAAAGTACTTAAATACGCATTAGTATCGTTTAAAAAATCAGGAATACTTCCAACTGGAGTTGAAATAATTGGCAATTTTGCGGCAGCAGCTTCAATAATAACAACTGGTAAACCTTCCCATAATGATGGTAAGACTAAGCAATCAGCTTTAGCTAAAAAAGGTTTTACATCATCTTGAAACCCAAACATTTTAAAGTGTTTATCGAGTTTATGTGTTTTAATAGCACTCATAAGATCATCTATCAAAGGGCCATCACCAACAAAATTAATAACAAAATCATCTATATTTTGTGCTAATAACTGTTGCGCAGCTGTTAGCATTCGTAAAGGGCTTTTTTCTTGACTCAAGCGTCCTAAGAATAAAAATTGAAACGGTTTATGAGATTTATTAAACGGTTTTTTGTTAAAATCAAAGTCTTTGAAATTCACACCGTTTGGAATAATTTGACTTTTCCGTTTGAGATACCATTTCTTACCTTTTTCACTAAAAATAATGTCTTTAGCTCTACATGATTTCGTAAGGAACAGCATTACTTTTCTTCTGTGATTTTCAATTTCATTTGAATGCAATGTAAAAATCAAAGGTGTTTTTGGAGATGATAACTTGTAAAGTGCTCCAAATATTGCCGCATGATATAAATGGCAATGAATCACAACATCATCATATTGGTTGACAATATTTTTAAATGTTTTAAGCGCAGTAAATAACGTACGACTTTTAAATGACGTTACACCTAGAAGGTGGTATTCAATATCGTGCTCTTTGAATCTGTTTTCAAGAGCTATGAGTGTACTCGATAACGAAAATACAATTGTTTTATGAGACGAATTACTTTGTCTTGCTAATTGTAAAACCATCTGTTCGGCTCCGCCACCACCTAAGGTGCTTGATAAATGAATTATTGTCAAACCGTAATATTTAAGAGTTCAGATGCTTCGTCGTCTAATTCCGTATCCTCTTCAGAATGGACTTCAGTACAATGAATAAAAAGCCATAATGACACAAATATGATTAGGAAATTATCAAAATAATTATGTGTTGTCATTAGTAAAATAATGAGCGTTGCGGCTAACATGACTTTGTATTCTTGGGTTTTATAGTTTGGAATACCTTTAAAAAGCATAAAGAGATAAACACCAATAAAAATAAGAAAAGGAAAAATCCCTGCTTCACCAATAATCATAAGGTAGGAGTTATGCACACCTTGCTTTTGCTCATCAATACCACTTAATTGTCTGTAACCATTTCCGAAGAAAGGGTGTGTAAAAATATCATCATAATATCTAGACCAAGTTTCTGTTCTACTGTCTTCTTGAATCACCGAAATGCTTGAGTTATTGTTATCACTAAAAAGACTTTCTAAGGCATTAAACCTCACCGCATCAACTTTTAATAAAGAACCAACAGTGAACACAACAATTAAAGCACCTATTCCTAACCCGAAATTTAGTGAGTTTTTACGATCTGAAACCACTGATATAATACTTACTAACAACCATAATATTATAAATGTTCTTGAAAAGGTAAGTAAGCCTGCAAATGTTATTAGGAATTGACCAAAAAGTTTTAAATGATTAGGTTGAATTCTAAAACTTAAACAATAGGCAATAACACAAGCAAATCCTGCAGCATTAGGATCGAGGAAAAATCCGCTATAACGTCCAAAATCACCTTGAAAGAATATAGCATGAAATAAAATGCTTGAGGTTCCAATCATTAGCGTAACAAAAAGATCTTTTTTAGAAGTATTTCGTGCCAATTCAGCACCACAAACAACAACGACTAAATATTTAATAAGGTCATTTCTGTAAAACATAGGATCACCACCAAGATAAACCAATCCGCTAATTGTAAAATAGAGTATTCCAAGAATAAGAAAGGGAACGACAACTCCTCGCTTTTTACTTAAAAAATAGTAAAGCACGAGCAATCCTACAGTAAGCATACTGAATTTGCTTCCAATAGTTTCATCATATGAAAAGAAACTAGGAATAGACCATAGGAGCATAATTAATGTGATGTATTTTAAAATCTTCATCCTATTTTTTTTAGTATGCTTTTCGGGATACGAAACAAAAATATAATAATTGACACAAAAAGCTGATTAAATGAGAGTTTCAAATTCTTGTTAGAATAAAATAATCTAGATTTCGCATAGTTAAATGCTAGATGCCGATAGTGTTTATGCTTAATCATTTGATTTAGGGAAACATCTTTTAAGCCATAATAACTACTATAATAAGAACTTATAGATAACTGTTTTCTAGTTTTCTTAGAAGCCATTATGCCATCGGGTGAATAATAATAACAACGATGTGCTATATTTAAACATAAAAAATCATATGTTTTATTAATACTATTCCAGGTTTGACTTTCTTCAATATGAGTAAAGGGGCTTGAAAACATTTTATGATCTTTTAATATCTCTGTTTTCCAGCTGGCCCATTTTTCGCCTTTAATATTATGATTTAAAACACGCTCTTCAAAACCCACAAGCCACTTGTCTTTTGGGAATTTATCACCATTTATGGTTTGGGTGTCATTTTTTGTATGTGTCCAAATAGACGCTACAGCTGGCGTTAATTGTTTAGATTCAATAGTTGTCCATTCTTTTTTAAGATCAGATAAGGTGTTAGAATCAAAGCTGTCATCACTATCAGCTATTATGGTATAAGGTTTTGAACATAAATCTAAGCCAAAATTAACAGCATCAGATTTGCCCTGGTTTTTAGGTAATATTTTATATACAATTTTTATGATATTATCATGAATCCATTCTTCAACCAATTCAAAAGTATTATCAGTGCTAGCATCGTCAATTATAATCCATTCAAAATCTTTAAAATCTTGATCTAATAAAGAATCGTATACACGTTGTAAAGTATGTTTTCTATTATATGTAGGTGTGATTATATTAAACATGTACTTTATTAAGTTTATTAATATAAATGTATAAAATTATACTATTAACAATTGAAACGATAGATGTTGCAAGCGCTAAACCATAAACCCCCATTTTTTGTATTAAGATATAGTTTAATATAATATTTAGCAAAAGACTTATTATGGAAGTTAAGACCATAAAATTATTTTTATTAATAGAAGTTAAAAACCTTGTCATGATTATGCCTGTGATATATGAAGGGATTTGTAACAAATACATTTGTTGAATTTTTGACACGATTTCTGTATCAGAACTTGTAAATGCATTGCGCTCAAAAAACAAGCTTATAATATTAGATGAGAGCAAATACAAGCTTACAGTAATTACGCAGCTTAAGATAATTAATTGTTTCAACATAGATTGAAGCTTTTTAAAGGCTTCAGCTTTATTCTCTAGAGCTTGTTTAGAAAAATAAGGAAGCATTACATTTCCTACAGCAATTCCAACGATACCAATAGCAAATGCAGGAATTTTTATTCCGTAGTTTAAAGCTGCAATGGAACCAACGATTAATTGTGCTGAAAAGAATTGATCTACAAATGGGTTGATGCCTACTAATAAACTAGACGATAACTTTGCTGGTAGCTGACCAAATAAAGTTTTTACATCTGTCGACATAAAATCGGGTTTGCTTATATGGATGAGCTTGCGTTTTGCTGCAATTATTAATACAAATCCAAATCCAAAAACACTTCCTAAAAGTGTCCCGATTGCTAGAACTAGATCTCCTAATGCTTCTTTAAAGAAGACCAAGCACACAATAATTGAAATAGGTGTGAAAATAGAACTTAATGATGAAAACCTAAACTCGTCATCTATGGTTAGGATGCCATTAGTTATCGATGATAAACCCCAAAACAGAATACATGGCGCAACGTAGTAAAATTGTTTCTTTATAAGCGCATAATAGTGATCTGTATGCCCATCGAAGAACACTTCTAAATAGACATCAGTAAAAAGAAAAGCTATTAGAAAGAAAATTAATGCGACACCAATAGTTACAAGGAAACTCGTACTTTGAAATCGCCCAACTAATAGTTTCTTTTTTTTTAAAGCACTAACATAATTAGGTATAAATACACTTTTAAAGGACCCTAGAAAAACACTGTAAATAAGGCTAGGGACAAGTATTGCGATATAAAATGTATCTAATAGTTCAGATAATCCAAACTTTTCAGCAATAATGATTTCTTTTCCAAATCCTAAGCCTTTAACAAAAAGAGTAAGAATACCAACTGTAACAATATTAATAATTGTTGGGTTGTTAAGTTTTTTCTTTATAAAATTGAATACTTTAGATTTAGAAAACAAGAGTAATTACTTTATGGTGTTATTTTATATTTAGTATAGAGCGAAATTAATTTTTTTTTTAAATCTGTATTTACTAAATCAACTAGTTTAGATGAAATGATAATTAAAACGTATGAACTGCTATTATAAAGGATCAATATTGTTACTCTAATTGATTGCCTATGTATAAAATATTAGTCGTTGTCTATTTTTAATAATGTATTTAATATCATTTTTTCAGAATCTACAAAGTTGTTGTAATATCTATGATTTTCCTTCATCATCTCTCGCATCATCTCAGGATTTTTAAGCAAGTCATTTATATTATTTATCAGTTGCGACGAATTATTAAAGCTCAAATAATGTGTTGGGTTTTTAAAATCTCCGGGCAATTCGTAATGCAAAGGTTCTGAAATAATGGCTCTTGAAGCTGCTACGTATTCAGCCAATTTCCAGCCTGTAGAATCATGTAAACCCGTTGTGGTCACACAGATATTATGATCTTTTATAGCATCGATAAAATTTTGCTTTTTTGTGATTTCATGTGGCATTAAAAGGTCTTTAGCCATTCGCCTTGAAAACGCATCATTTTGTATACCACCAGTAAAGCGATCTCCAAATTCATTTTTGCAAGTCTGTACAAATTCTATTCTATCGTTATTTATTTTTTCACGCTGTGATTTTAATCCATCTGTTTCTACTTCATCAGGATTCCATAGTCGGCATAAGAATAAAACTTTATCTGTATTGTTTTTATATGGAGGATATTCAAAAGCTGAAGGCTTAAAAACATTCTTCTTAATGTTTTGTCTTATGAATTTTTTTAGCTTTTCTTTTATTGGTAAAGGGTAATTACCTTCATAATCAAAAGAATAATTAAGACCTAATGGATATATTTTAGTGTTTTTTGCCTTACCCTCTAAGATCTTGCTATAGCTGCGTTTAAAATAATAATCGGCATCATAATTTGTTTTAAAATACTGAAGATTCTCTTCAAGACTACCATTAATCCAATTAAGACCATCTAATGTATCATACATAACAGTATACTTATTATTCACAATAACCTTTATAACCGGTTTTGTTTCATTTTGTCGCGTACGTACTGTATTAAGATTAATAATCCCTTTTTTACTCAATTTTGCAAATCCATCATAAATTTGAGATAAGTGAGGTGATGGACTAAATTCTATTTTACACTCAAATAAGGGTTTTGTCATATTAGTATTTTTTTTAAAAAAGTAAATATCGCAAATTCATAATCTACATCGTTTCAAAATTAACTAAAATATTATAGGTGGTTTTCTTATTTTTTAAAGGGTTTTCTGTCAAGTATTGTGGCTGTTTTCTTCATTAAAAATATTTTTCCTTTTAAAAGATCCAAATCTGGTTTTATTACGTATATGAAATATAATTACTCGTTTATGTGCTAAAAATGTAAGATGTAATGCGTTTTGTAGGAAATAATTTCCTTTAAAATGCGTTTCATCGAATAATTAATACTTTAAACGTGTTTTTTAACAAATAATATATAGATTGACCCTAAATTAATAGAAAGCCCCAAATATTAATAGCTAATGAAATCCCCAAATTCTCAAAGCCATACTTATGGTTATATAAACTATTATGTGAAATTTTTAATGTGTTTAATAGCATTGACAATTTCTTTTTATTCATATTCTCAAACAAAAGCGTTTCCCTCTGTAAAAGGAGGTGGTACATATACCACTGGTGGACGTGGCGGAATTGTAGTTAAAGTTACAAATTTAAATAATTCAGGATCTGGAAGTTTAAGATCGGCTCTTATGATGACTGTTCCTAGAACAATTATATTTGATGTTAGTGGTACAATAGTACTTACTTCAGCTATAGAATTGATATTAGAAAATTCAAACTTTACTGTAGCTGGGCAAACAGCTCCAGAAGGAGGAATTACCATATCAAATCATCTTATCCAAATGGGTGGCGGTTGGAGTAGAGCCAGTCAACCATGTAATAATGCCATATGGAGATATGTAAGATTTAGAAATGGAAGGTATAATGGCCAACCAGATGTAAGAGAACATAACGGGTTTGTTTGTACTGGAGCTTCAGGTTTAGTATTTGATCATTGTTCTTTTAGTTTTTGTGACGATCAAGCGATGTCTATGGGTGGTGATTGGGGCGATTTTAAAGATGTTACAATTCAGAACTGTATATTTTCAGAGAATGCAACTGCTGTAATTATAGGATTAAATCCTAATTACCCTACAGGAGATATTACATCAATTAATAACTTATATGTTGATCAAGGTCATAGAACACCAAATGCAGGTGGAACTTTGCAATATGATATTATAAACAATGTTTATTTTAATTGGGGATCACGTCTAACAAATGCTAATGCTGGAAGCCCTGAAATTAATTTCATTGGTAATTATATGCAACCAGGATCATTTACATTAAATGGTAGTGTAAATAAAGTTCAAAATATTACAGGAAATATTTATACAGCTAATAATTATCACGCTACTTATTATCCTTCACCTCAACTTGATGATAGAAACCTTTGGCAAAATTTTTATACCAATGCATGGTTATCTAATAGTCATTTTACAACAACAATGCATCCTTTATTAGAGAATCCAACTGTAGCATCAGCACAAGATGCATATACAGAAGTTCTTTCTAATGTAGGCGCAAATAAATTTTTGAATGGTGATGGGTCGTTTGGAAATTATAGAGACAGTTTTGATATATTGAAAATTTCAAATGTAGAAAATAATATAAGTAGCAACCCATTTAATAAAAACTGGACACTTCCAACCTTACCAAATACAACAAGGCCTACAAATTATGATACAGATAATGATGGTATGGCAGATGAATGGGAAATGGATACTTTTAATACATTATCTCATACAGGAACTGTTGATTCAAACGGAAATGGTTATACAGATTTAGAAGATTTCTTAAATGGAGTAGATGCTCCAGATACAGGAGGAACTACAGGAAACGAGGTGACTCTTTCTGCTGATGTAACAACAATTTGTGAAGGAGAATCAGTAATATTAACTGCGTCGGGAGCCGATTCATATTCTTGGGATACTACTACAGAAACATCTGAAAGTATTACAGTATCTCCTACCGAAACAACAACTTATACCGTTACAGGAACACATTTAGATGGTAGTACAACTCAAGATGTCATCACAATTATAGTGAATGAATTGCCTGTAGCAAATGCTGGAAACGATATTGAAACCTGTCAAGGGACAGCTGTTGTTTTAACTGCATCTGGAGGAACATCATATTTATGGAATACAGGAGCGACATCAGCGTCAATAACTGTAAACCCAAATATCACAACAACGTATACAGTACAAGTGACACAAAACGGATGTTCTAGTTCAGATGATGTGACTGTTACAGTCAATGCAATACCAGTTGTTGATGCAGGAGATGATGAAACCATTTTTATTGGTGAAAGTGTAACGCTAACGGCAATAGGAGCCGATTCATATTTATGGAGTACAGGAGCAATAACTCAAAGTATTATTGTTAATCCAATACTTGATACATCATATTCAGTAACAGGAACAACTAATAACTGTGATGATACAGATACCGTTACTGTTTTTTTGCTAGATGACAGTGTCGTTGCTAATGCTGGAAGCGATGCCGAGATTTGTAATGGCGAAACACTTACACTTACAGCAACTGGAGGAACGACATATTTGTGGAATACAGGAGAAACAACCGCTAGTATTGAAGTGTCTCCAACAACAACGACAAACTATACCGTAACAGCGTTTAGTCCTTCTGGAAATAATCAAGATGTAGATACAGTTATAGTAACTGTAAATGCTATTCCGGTCGCAAATGCAGGGGACGATATTGAACTTTGCCAAGGAAACTCTACAATTTTAACAGCCACTGGAGGAACTTCTTATTTATGGAATACAGGAGCAACAACTCAAAGTATTACTGTTAACCCTGATATCACAACAACATATTCTGTTGAGGTATTCGAAAATAATTGTTCTAGTACAGATACGGTTATAGTAACTGTAAATACGATTCCAAATGTAAGTGCAGGAACAAATGTTATTATTATTCAAGGGGATTCAACAGTGTTAACAGCAACAGGAGCAGACACCTATTTATGGAATACAGGAGCCACTACAGCAAGCATAGAAGTAGCTCCAAACGAAACTACAATTTATTCGGTTATAGGGTATGTAAACGGTTGCGAAGCTCAAGCTAATGTAACAGTAACAGTACAATTAGAAATTGTAACTGCTAATGCAGGAAATGATATAACAATTTGTAACGGAGATGACACGGTACTTTTAGCTACTGGTGGATCTACTTACTTATGGAATACTGGAGAAACAACAGCTAGTATAACTGTTAGCCCAAATGCAACAACAACATATACAGTTACTGCATTTAGTGAATCTGGAAATACTTCTGATGATGATAATGTAATCGTCACAGTTAATGAATTGCCAAATACTAATGCTGGAAATGATGTCACTATTACTGAAGGTGATTCAACAGTATTAATAGCAACAGGAGCAGATACATATTTATGGAATACAGGAGCAACAACAGCTAGTATTACTGTAGCACCAAATAGTACAACAGTATATACAGTTACCGGATTTACAAATGGTTGTGAATCATCAGATGATATTTTGGTAACCGTTGAAATAGAAACTGTAAATGCAAATGCAGGAAATGATGTTACAATTTGTAATGGAGAAAACACAATATTAACAGCGTCAGGAGGATCTACTTACTTATGGAATACTGGTGAAACAACACCAAGCATTACCGTGAGCCCGAATGTAACAACAACATATACAGTTACAGTCTTTAATACAGCACAAACAGCATCAGATACTGATAGCGTTACAGTAACGGTAAATGAATTGCCTAATACTAATGCAGGTGATGATGTTATAATTTCCGAAGGTGATTCAACAGTATTAATAGCTACAGGAGCAGATACATATTTATGGAATACAGGTGAAACAACAGCTAGTATTACTGTGGCACCAAATAGTACAACAGTATATGCAGTTACAGGATTTACAAATGGTTGTGAATCATCAGATGATATTTTAGTAACCGTTGATATAGAAACTGTAAATGCTAGTGCAGGAAGTGATGTTACAATTTGTAATGGAGAAAACACAATATTAACAGCGTCAGGAGGATCTACTTACTTATGGAATACTGGTGAAACAACACCAAGCATTACCGTGAGCCCAAATGCAACAACAACATATACAGTTACAGTCTTTAATACAGCACAAACAGCATCAGATACTGATAGTGTTATAATATCTGTAAATGAATTACCGAATACTAATGCAGGTGATGATGTTATAATTTCCGAAGGGAGTTCAACAGTATTAATAGCAACAGGAGCTGATACTTATTTATGGAACACTGGAGCAACAACAGCTAGTATTACTGTAGCACCAAATAGTACAACAGTATATGCAGTTAGCGGATTTACTAATGGTTGTGAGTCGTCAGATGACATTTTAGTGACTGTTGAAGTAGAAACTGTAAATGCTAATGCAGGAAATGATGTTACAATTTGCAATGGGGAAAATACAGTATTAACAGCAACTGGAGGATCTACTTATTTGTGGAGTACTGGTGAAACTACAGCTAATATTTCTGTTAATCCAAATAGTACAACAACATATACAGTTACAGTCTTTAATACAGCACAAACAGTATCAGATACTGCCAGTGTTATAGTATCTGTAAATGAATTACCAAATACTAATGCTGGAAATGATGTCACTATTACTGAAGGTGATTCAAAAGTATTAATAGCAACAGGAGCAGATACTTATTTATGGAATACAGGAGAAACAACAGCTAGTATTACTGTAGCACCAAATAATACAACAGTATATACAGTTACCGGATTTACAAATAACTGTGAATCATCAGATGATATTTTAGTGACTGTTGAAGTAGAAACTGTAAATGCAAATGCAGGAAATGATGTTACAATTTGTAATGGAGAGAACACAATATTAACAGCAACTGGAGGATCTACTTACTTATGGAATACAGGTGAAACAACAGCTAGTGTTACTGTGAGTCTGAATACAACAACAACATATACAGTTACAGTCTTTAATACAGCACAAACGGCATCAGATACTGATAGCGTTACTGTAACGGTAAGTGAATTACCAAATACTAATGCTGGAAATGATGTCACTATTACTGAAGGTGATTCAACAGTATTAATAGCAACAGGAGCAGATACATATTTATGGAATACAGGAGCAACAACAGCTAGTATTACTGTAGCACCAAATAGTACAATAGTATATACAGTTACAGGATTTACTAATGGTTGTGAATCTTCAGATGATATTTTAGTGACAGTTGAGCCTTTTGAATTTACTGCCAGCGCAGGAGCAGATAGAGCAATATGTCAAGGTTACGAAACAACACTCACAGCAACAGAAGGTGATGGCTATTTATGGAGTACAGGAGAAACAACACAAAGTATAACAGTAAACCCAAGTAATACTCAAACATATACAGTTACTGTTTTTCAAGACAATTATCAAGATGATGCAGATGTTACAGTTTCTGTAAACCCAAATCCAAATGTTGTTATTGTTAATGGAAGCGAAGTGATGATTTTAGAAGGCGAGTTTATAACACTTTCTGCAACAGGAGCAAATACTTATTCATGGAGCAATGGAGCAACACAACCAAATATTGCTGTTAGCCCATCTATAACAACAACCTATGAGGTTACAGGTTTTATAAATGATTGTGAAGACACAAAGGCTATAGTTGTAAATGTTTTAGAAACGGTAGAGGCAGATGCAGGTGATGACATAACCATTTGTTCTGAAGAAACAATAACGTTAACTGCAAATGGAGGTGATGAATACCTATGGAATACAGGAGAAATTACTCAAAGCATAGAAGTCTCTCCAAATGAAGACACTGAGTATTCTGTATTAGTATACAATGCGTTAGATAGTGATGAAGATACCGTTATAGTATTTGTTGAAACGTGTAGCACTGTTGAAATACCTCAAGAGAGTGAAGCATTTGATTTTGTTGTATACCAAGACCCATTAACAGATGTCTTAAAGGTAAAGATTGATGGTTTACAAAGTGTAACAGCTAAAGGAGTAATGATTTATGATCTCTCTGGAAAGGTGTTATATAACGAGTTGTTTAATCAGTCTGAACAACAAACACAATCACAAATGACCCGTGAAATAAACACGAATCCTTATGCTAGAGGTATTTATATCGTTAGATTAATGTATGATGATACTAGTATAATGAAGAAGATACCAATTAGATAAACTTAAGAGATAATCGTAATTATTTTGAATTTAGTTAGTTATGAATAACCATTGTTAGTATTTTTTACTAGCAATGGTTATTCTTTAATAATTACAGACTGAATTGTAGCAATAGAGTCACAGTTTTTTACGCGTAACTCCACTTCTTTATCATCTAATTCATTTTCGATAAGGTATATTTTACATCCTTCAGATTTGGTGTCACTTTCAGAAAAGTTAACGCTGCCTGTTTTTATCAAATTTGAAATAGTAAGTGAATCTAGACCATAAGTCTTCATTGCATTCTCTGTTGAATCAGAATAGAGATGTTTTTTAATACTTATGTTTTTGATGGTTCTAGCATTAGGACCATAATCACATGATGTTTTTTTTCCGCCTAAAAAAAAGGCAAGTAAGACAAGACCTATTGAGAATCCTCCCAAATAGTAACCTATTCGATGAATTAATTTCATAAACTATATTGTGTTTTTTTTAGAAGATTAACAAGTTAACATCGCTACAATCTAGGTCAAACCAATCTGCAACAGATTTGTTTGTTAAAATTCCGTGGTAAAAATACAACCCATTTTTTAATCCACGATCAAAACGAAGGGCATTTTCTATTCCGCCATCTTCTGCAATTTTTAAAAGGTAAGGTGTAAATATATTACTAATTGATACTGAGGCCGAACGCGAATATCGTGCAGGAATATTTGGCACACAGTAATGTGTAACACCATTATGTACAAATGTTGGCTTGTCATGATTTGTAACCTCACTAGTTTCAAAACAGCCTCCCATATCAATACTAACATCTATTATTACAGAGCCAGGTTTCATAGTATTTACCATGTCTTCGGTTACAACAATTGGAGATCTGTTTTTTCCTCTAACAGCACCAATAGCAATATCACAGCGTTTTAATGCTTTAACAAGGTTTTTAGGCTGCAGCGTTGAGGTGTATAATGTACGCCCTAAATTAGATTGTACACAGCGTAATTTTGTAATGGAGTTATCAAATATTTTCACATTAGCACCAAGACCAATAGCAGATCGTGCAGCAAATTCACCAACAGTTCCAGCTCCTATAATAACAACTTCTGTAGGAGGAACACCACTTATGTTACCAAACATTAAGCCGTTACCACCATTTACATTTGATAATAATTCAGAAGCAATAAGTATTGAAGCTGTTCCAGCGATTTCACTTAATGAGCGTACAGCAGGATAAGCACCATCATCATCTTTAATAAATTCAAATGCTAATGCTGTAATACGTTTAGCGGCTAGTGCTTCGAAATATTTTTTGTGTTGCGTCTTTAATTGCAATGCAGAGATTAAAATCGTTTGTGGGTTTATAAGTTTTATTTCATCTAAAGAAGGCGGTTCTACTTTTAATAAAATAGGGCAGGAGAATATTTTTGCAGTGTCTTTAGTAACTTCTGCTCCTGCGTCACTATAGGTTTTGTCTCTAAAATTAGCGCCTTCTCCAGCACCAGATTCTATCATAACACGATGGCCATTAGAGACTAATGCAGATACAGCATCAGGAGTTAAGCACACGCGTTTTTCTTGAAAATAGGTTTCTTTAGGGATGCCTATAAATAAATCGCCTTTTTTTTTGAAGATTTCAAGAGTTTCCTCTTGTGGTAATAACTGATCTTTAGTAAAGGGAGATAATGATTTGCTCATTGTATTTTTAATTGGAAATTCAAATTACAAATAAAAATCCATTTTATTAAAAATAAGTTTCTATATTAGATGTAGATAATTTTCTATAATAATATGCTTATGAAGAATAGAAAACGAAAAGATATCATAATTGTTTTACTTATTTTGAGTGCTACTTTTGGGTATTTTTTAGATCGCAATATAGTAGAAGGGATCACCGAAATTGACTTGCTTTTTTTTAAAATTGGAAGCTTTGGCTTTGATAATATCAAAGAATTAATTCAGTATACTAAAATGAAAGTATTAATTATTATCCTTTCTTTGATTTGGTATTTTACTTGTCGATACTGGTGGAAATCAAGTATTCTTGTAATAGTCACTATTGAATTGCTAAAATTGATGAGTGTTTTTTATTCGGAACAGGTTTCATTGGATGAAATCGAATATGCTATTAGTTTACCTTTAACTATTCCTATTATATTATTATTAATTTTTATTTCGTATAAGTTGAATGATTATTATTTGGCAAGGGAAATACATTCTAATATCGATAAAGAAATTGATATAATATTTTTTGAAATAAATCAAGATAAAAAAAATGAAATAAATCTTTTAAAAGAGAAAATTTTAAAAACAAAAAAAGCTAATTTGAATAGATTCGATGAAAATTATTTGAAGGAAATGATAGTAATTAGAGATGAATTTTATAAAATATAATTTATGAATTTTTACAAAAAAAATAAAAAAGATTTGCAAAAAGATTTATTTCCTCTCATTTGTATAATAATTTTGCCCTTTGGTTTTTATTTATATAATTTTATTCCAATTGATATTAGTGTATGGAAGACTAAATGGTTTGAAATTGATTCAGGTTTTTATGTGGATGCTAATTTTTACTGTTGGTTTTTGTCGATTAAAATATTAACAATTTGCATCTTAAGTGTTTGGTATTTAACTTGTAAGTATTGGTGGAGATTTGTTCTGTTAGTATCAATAATAGTAGAAGTTAATAAATTAATTAATATTATAAGATCTGCAGATTTAGGTTTTGATATTCAATTTATTTCTATTGTTGGTATAATTACTTCTGTTGTTTATGTTATGATTTTATCATTTATTTCAATATATATTGGATACTATGAAAAAAGGAAAAATTATGATATTTTAATAAATGAAGAAATAAACAGTGAAATGATTAAATTATCATTTTTTAGTAAGGAAAATTATAAATTAGTAAAAAAAGATTTAATTTCTTTAGCTAAGAAAAAAGAGAGTATGAGCAAAAAAGAATATCTAATAAAGCTTTTAGCCTTAAGAGACCGCTTAACTATTTAGGTTTATTATTTTTTAGCCTCTTCAATTTCTCTTAAAATTTCATCCAAAAGCGCTTTCTTTTCATCAGACCATTGCGATTTAAGTCTGTTATCAATATAGGATTCAATTTCTTTTACACTTCTTACTTTTGGTTTAGGCTGGTTTTCAATAAACATATCACCTTTACCCGTAATAAGCCATATTAAATTCACCTGTGGGTATTCTTTAATAATACGCTCTATAACATCACTACCTACAGAAGCGTTGTTTTTTTGCATGCGAAGTATATAACCATTAGCTGTTCCTATGGAAATATCAAATTGCCTGGCACTCATGTTTAATGCCGAAATTAATAGCATAATGCGGTTTACAGTTTTAGTCATTTGTAACTAGGATTGAATTTGAGTATTTGATTATTTACACAAATGTAATTTTTTTTTACCAAAACAACATTATATGTAGATTATTTTCTATATTAGCATTGTCAATCTTTTAATTTGGTTTTACAAAGTCGCCTAATTATAAGGTAGATAAAGAATTAATTCTTAAACTAACGTTAGTTATTTTTTATTGGACTTTGTATAGATTTTGTGACTTTGTGATTTTTAGACTTTGGTTAACACATTTATTAACCATCCTATGTTTTATTTGAAAATAGGATATAATTTTTAGAAATTATGAAGCATTTAACAAGAATACTTATAATTATGTTTGGAATGGCAATAACCTTGACTAATTGTGAAAATGATTTGCTGGATGAAAAGCCAATGACTAATAGTTTTTCAGAGCAAGGAAAGAATGGGCTAATTCAAACTGGAAAAATTAAAGAGTTTGAAAATCTAAATCTGTATTTACAAGAATTAAAAAGTAGAGATAATTTTTTGAGTCGCTCATCAATTGAGGATGATTACGGATTTTCAATTTTATCAGATCATAATATTTATATGTATGCAGATTCTATTACTACTACATATACTTTAGGTATTGAACGAGATAATCAAAATACATTTGGATTTAGTAACCTAATTGTTGAGTTCTCAAATGAAAATGCAACAAACGCTTATATTTTAAATTATGTTCCTTCTCAAGAATATCTCAATAGCTATGTAGCAAATAATAATGTGCCTTTTCAAGGAGTTGTTAATTATGAGCCCATAGATTATGATGGAAGTTTGGATAATTTGAATGAGAGAAGGACTTGTAAATCTATTACATTAACATTTTGCAATTATGGTGGTGAAACTCATGCAGCTGGAGAAAATTGTACAGCAGACTTTATGTTTGACGTTACCTATGATATTTGTTATGATAGTAATAGTGGAGAACCTTTAAACGAATCTATTGATCCACCATCTGGAAATAGTTCAGGAGGCGGTTCATCTAATTCAAACCCTACTAATCCATTACCAACAGATACTTGTCAAGGTTCAAATGGCGATATTGGACTCACTGGTAGTGATGGTAATTGTTATAATGCAGATGTAATCACTCTTGCCGATCAACTCAATGCTATTTTAGGTGAAGGGGAGTCGTTTGAATTTATTGAAAACAATACTAATAACGATCTGCTAAATTTCGATTCAATTGAGGCCTTTATTGCATTTCTAAATGAAATAAATAACTCTTCAGAAGGAACAAGTTCTAGTTCAACAACATTGGATGGACAAACAGTAAGAACAGAAGTTATTAAAATTAATAGCTTCCCAGAAGTGTTTTTTAATGTTCAATTTATATTAACTTCACCAGAGGAAGATGTAACTGAAGATTATTCAGTATCTAATATTAATTCTAGTATTACTGGAATTGTGTTACTTTCAAGTTGGGAAGAAACTTTAGACGAGCCACTTGTTGAAACCATAGAGGATCAAATTGTAATTGAAATTCAAGGCGAAATGACTTTTGGAATAGAAATCTTTGATGTACCAATTAATGTAATAAAAAAATACACTTGTATTATCAAGGTTAATAAAAATACAGGTATCACAGAATTTAAATGGTTTTATGAAAATGCTCAATAAATACTATAAATTATGGAAACAACAACTACTGTAATCAATGAAGGAGTAGGTTTTTGGATGGCTGTATGGCTATATGGAAGCTACTTAGTCTCAATTGTAACAATTGTAATGATTGTTATGCTTTATCTTAGAGTGATGAAGTACTTAAAACTTAAAATTAAAGTGATGGAGGCCAAAAGTTAATATTAATGAATAGCATAGTGACTGAACTGAATTTAAGTTATTATGCTATTTTTACAGATCTTAATTTTATATAACCATGGCAATACTGAAAATCTATAGACGTAAGGATTTTTTTAAAGATATAATAATTATCACTTTAATAGTGTTGTCGCCTCTAATTACATATGTTCATTTAAAATTCCCGGAAACCAAGACCTTAGAGACCTCTTTATTTACAATTAATAGTAATTATTATGGAGACATCCAAGCTTTGGTTTGGACTATATCAATTAAATTAGCATATATATTAACTTTTTCTTTTTGGTTTTTAACCTGTAAGCATTGGTGGAGATTTGGGTTATTAATTCCTTTGATTTTTTATATAAATCAATTGATGATTGTGATAAATGACGAAATTTATTATGTGGACAACAAAGAGTTGAAGATTAGTTTTATTATCTCAATTCCAATAATTTTATTATTGCTTTTTATTTCAAAAAAATTGAATTATTACTCAAAGTCTAAAAGTTTAGCAGAAGATTTAGATGCAGAAATCAAATTATTATTTAAAGAAGCCTCTTTAATCAATAAAAAAGATTTTAAAGACACGAAATTAGAAGTGGCAAAACTTAGATTAGAAAAAGATAATTTGAGTCCGCAAGAATATTTAACGAAACTTATCGCATTACGAGACAGCTTAAATTAAAAGTACTGTTTTATTTTACTCCAAAGCCCTTTAGGTTTCATCATAAATTCTTCTTCGAGTTCTTGCATGCTCTTATCAGCATCATTAATTTGGTTAAACATTTGCGCTCTGATTAGATATATGGAAGGAATTACAAGAGCCATTACTGGTAATAAGTAAATTATCTCATTTCCATCTACAAAGTATAAATCACTATTTAAAGTTATTATTATTTGGTAAATATACATAGCAATAGGAACTAAAAGGGCATGATACCACCATTGCCTACTTGTGAAAAACCAAATGAATAATAATAATAAAGGCACTATTTTATTCATTAACGTCCATGCAACTACATTCGCATTTTCGTAATATTTACTGTCATATGTAAAAAAATAAGTGTCCCAAACTTTTTCTTCTGGGACACTTAAATATAAATTAAATATAAAAGGAGTACAAGCAATAAGTGTACCTATTATACTACCAACTATATAATTTTTTTTACTAACCTTTTCTTGGCGTCTTGATATTTGGTCTATCAATTTCTGTTGTTGTTTGTCCATTTAGGTCAATTAAATCGGTTGCATGAGCTGTAAACAACATTCCACCAAATAATGCTAATGCAATTACGTACTTTTTAGTCTTCATAATATAAGGGATTAAATTAATTAATTGTTCAAATATAAGTCGACCTTAGATTCTAAACAGTTAAAAGGAGTGTTAAAAACCCCATATCTAATCACCTTTTCTTACGGTTTTTCCGTACTGTCTAATAAAGACGTGGTGTTAAGTTGTTTGTTTATTTACTAGATTTTGTGCTGCTCTATAGCGTTTTCCTGGGTTAATATTGTGTTTTGGCTCAATTTGAGGGATCTTGAGGTTGTGTTTTTATGAAAAATTTCAATACTATTTGCGTCTTCTGGCAATAAATTTTTAGCATTTTCTGGCCATTCAATAAACACCCAATTTGAGGTATATAAATAGTCTTCAAAACCAAAATTTAAAGCCTCTTCTTCATCTTGGATTCTATATAAATCAAAATGATAAATAGAAGCCGCTTTAGTTGCATATTCATTTACAATAGAAAATGTTGGACTGCTCACATCATCATGACTTCCAATAGCTTTTACAAGTGACTTAATAAGTGTTGTTTTTCCAACACCCATATCACCATAAAATAATAAGGTTTTAGAACTTACGCGCTCTAAAATTTGCCTTGCTACAGATGCAATGTCTTCAATTTGATATGTGATCTCCAATAGTTTCGACATAATTAATATGTTGTCAAAAAAGGATTTAGCTAATTTGAAGAGCAATAATACGCATAATTTTTGTAAAAAACTAAGAAAAAACGTATTTCATCGGATTTTTCTGCATTACACGGATTATTATTTTGGGTTCATAACCACGAATGGGATGATCATTTCTTCAAGTGAAACACCTCCATGCTGGTATGTATTTCTATAATAACTCACGTAATGATTATAATTATTTGGATAAGCCAAGAAGTAATCACTTTTTGCGAAAATAAACGAGCTACTCATGGTTATAGAAGGTAATTGGATGCTTTTTGGATCTTTTGCAACTAATACTTCCCGATTTTCATAAGTCAGACTACGACCCGTTTTATAGCGTAAGTTTGAACTTGTATCACGATCTCCAATAACCTTGGATGGGTTTTTGACATTTATAGTTCCGTGATCTGTTGTCAAGATAAGCTTAAACCCTAAGTTTTGTGCTTGCTGTATCATTTCTAATAAAGGAGAGTTCTTAAACCAACTTACTGTTAATGAGCGATAAGCTTTGTCATTAGATGCTAATTCTTTTACAACATCCATTTCGGTTTTAGAATGGGATAACATATCTACAAAATTATAAACAATAACCGATAGATCATTATCCTTTAGAGTTTTGAAATTGTCTACTAATTTTTTTCCAGCTCTTAAGTTTGTGATTTTATGATATTCTGTTTTAAGATGCTGTAATCCTAAGCGCTTAAGTTGTCCGTCTAAAAATTCTGCTTCATGCATGTTTTTTCCACCTTCATCTGTATCGTTTTTCCATAAATTAGGATGTAGTTTTTCCATATCTATAGGCATTAATCCAGAAAAAATAGCATTTCTTGCATATTGAGTTGCAGTTGGAAGTATGCTATAAAAAGGAACTTCAGATGCTTTTTTATAATAGTTATTGACAATAGGCTCAAAGGCTTTCCATTGGTCATAACGTAAATTATCTATCACAATTAAAAGTGTAGGTTGCTCTTTGCTCAACTCAGGTACAACTTTATCTTTAAATAAGTTATGTGATAGCATTGGTGCATCAGCATTATGGTCAAACCAAGTAGAATAATTTTTATCAATAAATTTACCAAATTGAACATTGGCTTCATTTTTTTGAGATTCTAAAATTTCAGTCATCCCAACATCTTCAATATCTTCTAATTGTAATTCCCAATACACTAATTTTTGGTAGAGATCACTCCATTCTTCAAAACTATTAACCATTGATAAGTCCATGGCAATCTTTCTAAATTCTTGTTGATAGTTAGAGGTTGTCTTTTCTGAAATGAGTCTTGAGTGGTCCAAATTTTTCTTTAAACTCAATAAAATCTGATTAGGATTTACTGGCTTTATTAAATAATCGGCAATTTTATTACCAATAGCTTCTTCCATAATATATTCTTCCTCACTTTTGGTAATCATTACTACTGGAAGATTGGCACGACGTTCTTTAATCTCGTGTAGTGTCTCTAAGCCTGTTAACCCTGGCATGTTTTCATCTAAAAACACAATATCAAAATTAGTGTCATCAATAATTTCTATAGCTTCGGTACCACTTTGACAGGTTGTTACCTTGTATTGTTTTTGTTCTAAAAAGATGATATGTGGTTTTAAAAGATCGATTTCGTCGTCAACCCAAAGAATATTTATAGTGTTCATGTATATTTGTTTAAAATTAATGTAAAAGCTTAACGTTTGATGACAAGCAACAAACTTAAAATCTTTAACGACCCAATTTACGGATTTATTACTATTCCGAACTCGCTTATTTTCGATTTAATCGAACATAAATATTTTCAGCGTCTTCGTCGAATTACACAAATGGGGCTATCGTATCTCGTATACCCTGGAGCTCATCATACTCGTTTTCACCATGCAATTGGTTGTATGTACTTAATGCAGAAAGCAGTGAATGTGCTTCGTTTTAAGGAGGTTAGTATTTCTGATGATGAAGAAAAAGCACTCTATGCAGCTATCTTATTGCATGATATAGGCCATGGTCCATTCTCTCATGCGATGGAGCATAGTATCGTAAACGGAGTCTCTCATGAAGAGATTTCGATGTATTTTATGCAGAAACTCAATAAAGAATTTAACGGAAGTTTAACGCTAGCCATTCAAATTTTTGAAGGCAAATATCACAGACCGTTTTTATGCGAATTGATTTCGAGTCAATTTGATATGGATAGAGCCGATTATTTAAAACGTGATAGTTTTTATACAGGAGTAGCTGAAGGAAATATAAATAGTGAACGCTTAATAACCATGCTTAATGTTGTAGATGATAAATTGGTTGTTGAAGAAAAAGGAATATATAGTGTTGAGAAGTTTTTGGTTGCTCGTCGTTTTATGTATTGGCAAGTATATCTTCATAAAACAGGGATAGTTGCTGAACAATTATTAACTCGTGTATTAAAACGCGCAAAAGAATTATCAAGTTTGGGCATTGATTTGAATGCTAGTAATGCATTGACTTATTTTCTGAAAAATGAAATTTCAATAGAAAACTTTGATGACCATACTTTGGAAACCTTTTCTCGTTTAGATGACACAGATATTGTTTTAGCAATGAAAGAATGGCAATATCACGATGATTTTATTTTAAAAAATCTTTGTGATATGATTATTAATAGAGAACTCTTAAAAATAAAATTAAAGAATAAACCAATAAAAAAATCAACATTAGACAACCATATTATTGCGCTTACTGAACGCTATAATATCTCTAAAAAAGACGCCGAATACTTTGTCTTTATTGATGAAATTTCAAATCAAGCCTATCAATCAAAAAAGCAGAATATCAAGATTTTACAAAAATCTGGAAAAGTGGTTGATATCACTAAAGCGTCAGATCAATTTAGCATCAAAGCTTTATCAAAACCAGTTACAAAATATTATATCTGTTATCCTAAATAGACTTTAACACATTTTTCCTATTTTTGCGAAGATGAACTTTACAGCAGAACAAATAGCTGGAATTTTAGAAGGTGATATCGTAGGGAATCCTGAGGTAGAAGTTTCTAAACTTTCAAAAATTGAAGAAGGTACAGAAGGCTCCTTAACCTTTCTGGCAAACCCTAAGTATACGTCTCATATCTATTCTACAAAAGCGTCAATTACTATTGTAAATAAAACATTTGAACCAGAAAATGATATTGAAACAACGCTTATAAAAGTAGATGATGCCTATAAGTCATTTTCAAAACTTTTAGAATATTACAATCAGGTTAAACTCAATAAGCAAGGTATTGAACACCCATCATTTATTTCAGAATCAGCAATTGTAAGTGACGATATATATGTTGGAGCATTTAGTTATATAGGAGATAATGTAACTATTGGTAAAAATGTAAAGATTTTTCCTAATACTTATATAGGTGATAATGTTACTATTGGAGACCACACACTTGTGTTTTCTGGAGCTAAGATTTATTCAGAATGTATTATTGGTAATTCTTGTGTTATTAATTCAGGAGTGATTATAGGAGCAGATGGTTTTGGATTTGTGCCAGATGAAAATGGTGAATATAGTAAAGTACCACAAATAGGAAACGTGATTATTGAAGACCATGTCGATATTGGAGCAGCAACTACAATAGATAGAGCAACATTAGGATCTACAGTGATTAGAAGCGGTGTAAAATTGGATAATCAAATACAAATAGCACATAATGTTGAAATTGGAAAAAACACTGTCATTGCTGCTCAAACAGGAATAGCAGGTTCTACCAAAATTGGTGAAAATTGCCAAATTGGAGGCCAAGTAGGTATTGCTGGTCATATCACAATTGGTAATAATGTAAAAGTACAAGCACAATCAGGTATTGGAAGACATGTAAAAGATAAT
The DNA here is from genome assembly GCA_002162685.1 of Flavobacteriales bacterium 33_180_T64. Taxonomy (GTDB): domain Bacteria; phylum Bacteroidota; class Bacteroidia; order Flavobacteriales; family Flavobacteriaceae; genus Psychroserpens. Next base: position 122,940 of record MAAQ01000005.1, on the reverse strand, counting down.
GAAATACTCCAAGGATCACCATCATTTTCATATGGAGATTGGAATAAATCATATGTGTATTTTAAAAATTTACCTAAGATTGTTAAAACAATAAAGGATTTAGAAAAGAAAGTAAATGGCAATAATTAAAACAGACGTTAAACAAAAAACAATAGGGAAAGAAATTTCTCTTAAAGGTGTTGGTTTACATACAGGAAAAGACGTAATTCTAACATTTTGTCCTGCTCCAGTAAATAATGGGTTTTCATTCAAAAGAATAGATCTTGAAGGTTCCCCAGTTATTAAAGCAGATGCAAATTATGTTACCAATACACAACGAGGTACATGTTTGGAGAAAAATGGAGTTACCATTCAAACTTCAGAGCATGTGTTAGCAGCATTAGTTGGTTTGGATATAGATAATGTAATTATAGAATTAAACGCTTCAGAACCTCCAATTATGGACGGTTCGTCTAAGTTTTTTGTTGAAGCACTTGAGAAATCTGGTGTTATAGAGCAAGATGACTTTAGAGAAGAATATGTTGTTTCAGATGTAATCTCATATTTAGATGAAGAATCTGGAAGTGAAATTATCGTCATGCCAGCTAAAGAATATCAGATTACTACAATGGTTGATTTTGGGACTAAAGTTTTAGGAACTCAAAACGCAACCTTAAATCATATTTCAGATTTTAAAAAGGATATTTCAGATTCTAGAACATTTAGTTTTTTACATGAAATAGAAATGTTGTTAGATAACGGACTTATAAAAGGAGGAGATCTTAACAATGCAATTGTTTATGTTGACGAAGAATTGTCACAAGAAACAATGGAAAAACTTAGGATAGCCTTTAAAAAAGAGTCTATTGCAGTAAAGCCTAATGGGGTTTTAGATAATCTAACATTACACCATCCAAATGAAGCAGCAAGACATAAGTTGTTAGATGTTATTGGTGATTTAGCTTTAGTAGGAACTCGAATTAAAGGAAAAATTATTGCAAATAAACCTGGACATTATATAAATACACAGTTTGCAAAGAAACTATCAAAAATTATTAAAAATGAACGTCGTAACAATGTTCCGAATATAGATTTGAATCAAGAGCCGTTAATGGATGTGATGCAAATTATGGATATGCTACCACATAGACAGCCTTTTTTATTATTAGATAAGATTTTCGAATTAACAGATACTGGAGTAATAGGAATGAAAAATGTGACCATGAATGAAGAGTTCTTTAAAGGTCATTTCCCTGGAGCACCTGTAATGCCTGGAGTTTTAATCGTTGAAGCTATGGCTCAAACAGGAGGAATATTAGTGCTTAGTACTGTTCCAGATCCAGAGAATTATTTAACCTTTTTCATGAAAATTGATAAAGTGAAATTCAAGAAAAAAGTAGTCCCTGGAGATACCTTAATTTTTAAGTGTGATTTAATTACACCGATACGTCGTGGGATATGTCACATGCAAGGATATGCCTATGCCAATGGTAAACTTTGTGCAGAAGCAGAATTGATGGCGCAAATTTCAAAAATAAAATAACAACATTTTAGTAAATCTAAAATCGGTTTTATAACGAACACATTTCACTTTAGTAAAAAAATAAAAACGAAGAAATGAATCAACCTTTAGCATACGTACATCCTGGAGCAAAAATTGCAAAGAATGTAGTAATTGAACCTTTTACAACTATTTATAGTAATGTAACTATTGGAGAAGGAACTTGGATTGGAAGTAACGTGACTATTATGGAAGGGGCACGTATTGGGAAAAACTGTAATATTTTTCCTGGTTCAGTTATTTCTGCTGTACCGCAAGATTTAAAATATGATGATGAAGATACACTTACAATAATAGGAGATAATGTTACTATTAGAGAATGTGTTACAATTAATAGAGGAACTACAGATAGAATGAAAACTGTTATTGGCGATAACTGTTTAATAATGGCTTATTGTCACATAGCTCATGATTGTGTTGTTGGAAATAATTGTATATTTTCTAATAACAGTACGCTTGCAGGTCATATTAATGTTGGTGACTATGTGGTTTTAGCAGGTATGACAGCTGTACATCAGTTTTGTTCTATAGGGAATCATGCCTTCGTTACAGGAGGATCTTTAGTAAGAAAAGATGTGCCTCCTTTTGTTAAAGCTGGACGAGAACCTTTATCTTATGTTGGGATAAACTCGGTTGGATTACGTCGACGCGGAATTTCAACAGAAAAAATCAGAGAGATTCAAGATATATACAGAATGTTATATCAAAAAAATTATAATAATACCCAAGCTTCAGATTTAATTGAAGCCGAAATGGAAGCAACTCCAGAACGAGATGAAATTTTGCAATTTATCAAAAACTCTCATCGTGGAATTATGAAAGGGTATTTCAAATCAAATTAATTAAAATATAAGACTAATTATTATGGCAAGTACATCAGATATAAGAAACGGATTATGTATTAGATACAATCATGATATCTATAAAATTATAGAGTTTTTACACGTAAAACCAGGTAAAGGCCCAGCGTTTGTTAGAACAAAAATGAAAAGTGTTACATCAGGAAAAGTTTTAGATAATACGTTTTCAGCAGGACATAAATTAGACGATGTTCGTGTCGAAACTCATAAATTTCAGTACTTATATAATGAAGGTGAAACCTATCATTTTATGAATACTGAGGACTATACTCAAATTGAATTACAGAAAGCATCTTTAGATTCTCCAGATTTAATGAAAGAAAGTCAAGTTGTAACTATTCTTATGAATTCAGAAGATGGTATGCCACTTTCAGTCGATATGCCTGCAAGTGTAATTTTAGAAGTTACCGCAACCGAACCTGGAATTAAAGGGAATACAGCAACAAATGCAACCAAACCTGCTACTGTAGAAACGGGAGCTATTGTTAATGTGCCTTTATTTATAAATGAAGGCGATAAAATTAAGGTTGAAACGGCAAAAGGAACATATAAAGAACGTATAAAAGTATAAATGAAGTTTCCTAAGCAGCATACATTAAAAGATATCGCAAGTATTATTTCTTCTGAATATATTGGAGCAGATGATTTTCCTGTTTTTGGAATGAATGAGATCCATGTAGTCGAACCTGGAGATATCGTTTTTGTGGATCACCCAAAATATTATGACAAAGCATTAGAATCTGCTGCAACAGTAGTTCTTATAAACAAAAAAGTAGATTGCCCAGAAGGAAAAGCACTATTACTAAGTGATGATCCATTTCGGGATTTTAATAAATTAACTAGTCATTTTAAGCCATTTCAATCGTCTAATGTTGCCATTGCGACATCTGCTAAAATTGGTGTAAATTCAGTTGTGCAACCCAATTGTTTTATTGGTAATAATGTAATTATTGGTGATAATTGTATTATTCATTCTAATGTGAGTATCTATGATGATACTGTTATTGGTGATAATGTAATTATACATGCTGGTACAATTTTAGGAGCAAGTGCATTTTATTATAAAAATCGCCCTGAAGGATTTGATCAATTAAAATCTGGAGGTCGAGTTGTTATAAAAAACAATGTAGATATTGGAGCACTTTGTACAATCGATAGAGGAGTTACTGGTGATACGACTATTGGAGAAGGTTCAAAATTAGATAACCAAATACAAGTAGGACATGATACCATTATTGGTAAAAAGTGTTTAATTGCATCACAAACAGGAATTGCCGGTTGTGTTGTAATAGAAGATGAAGTCACGCTTTGGGGACAAGTTGGTGTAAAAAGTGGAATTACAATTGCTAAAGGAACCGAAATATACGCTCAGTCAGGTTTAGGACATTCTACTGACAAAAATAAAACGTATTTTGGATCTCCTGCTTTTGAAGCAAGAGAGAAATTTAAAGAAATGGCATATATTAGAAAAATCCCTGAACTTATTGAAAAATTAAAAAATAAATAAATGTCAGCAAAAGAAATTGTTAAAGCATTTTATGAATTAGATTTAGCTAAAGATGAAAACATCTTAAATTTTTTTCATAAAGAGTGTAGTCTAAAATGGCATAGTACAAAGGGTTATACTGTTTTGGATTATACAGGGTTAGATAATATGTTAACGGGAGTGAAAAAATCTTTTCATTCTTTTAAATACAGATTAAGTCACTTACTTGACGATGACGGAATTATAACCGCTAGATATACTGTATATGTAACCACAATTGAACGTCCAGAAAAAGACGAGCCTTTAGCGCACTTTATTTCTATTTGGGAAATAAAAGACGGGAAATTATATAAAGGATTTGAAATAAGTCAGCAGCTAGATAATAGTTCTGATAGTTTAAATTCTTATGCTGAAATAAAAGTTTAAAAAGGTTTATAAATTATATTCAAAAACCTACTTTTGCATAACAAATTTTGCATTTAAAAAACACAAATCAAACAAAACAAACACAAATGAGCGTTTTAGTTAATAAAGATTCAAAAATAATTGTACAAGGTTTTACTGGAAGTGAAGGTACATTTCATGCAGGTCAAATGATTGAGTATGGAACAAATGTTGTTGGTGGAGTTACACCTGGTAAAGGAGGACAAACACATTTAGATAAACCTGTTTTCAATACGGTAGCCGAAGCTGTTACAGCTGTAGGAGCAGACACAACTATTATTTTTGTTCCTCCTGCTTTCGCTGCAGATGCCATTATGGAAGCTGCTGATGCAGGAATTAAAGTAATTATAACAATTACTGAAGGAATTCCTGTTGCAGATATGATTAAAGCCTCAGCTTATATTAAAGATAGAGACTGTAGATTAGTAGGTCCTAACTGCCCAGGAGTGATTACTCCAGGAGAAGCTAAAGTTGGTATTATGCCAGGTTTTGTTTTCAAAAAAGGAAATGTTGGTATTGTCTCTAAATCAGGAACATTAACTTATGAAGCAGCAGATCAGGTTGTTAAGCAAGGTCTAGGGATTACAACTGCAATAGGTATAGGTGGAGATCCAATTATAGGTACAACTACTAAAGAAGCTGTTGAGTTATTAATAAACGATCCAGAAACGGAATGTGTTGTTATGATTGGCGAAATTGGTGGGCAACTAGAAGCTGATGCAGCTAAGTGGTACCAAAACAGTGGAAGTAAAAAACCAGTTATTGGATTTATTGCTGGTGAAACAGCTCCAGCTGGACGAACAATGGGACATGCAGGTGCAATTGTAGGAGGAAGTGACGATACTGCTCAAGCAAAAAAAGCTATTATGAGAGAGTGTGGAATTCACGTTGTTGAATCTCCTGCAGAAATAGGAAAAAAAGTAGCTGAAGTTATTGGATAAGACACTAATAATATTGTTAAAAACCTCACAACATTTTGTGAGGTTTTTTTATTTCTTGCAACTTGTAATTGCTATATTTGAATACCAACTATTAAATATTAAAAAATGAGATTACTTGAAGGAAAAACAGCAATTATCACTGGTGCTAGTAGAGGTATTGGTAGAGGTATTGCAGAAATTTTCGCGCAACATGGAGCAAATGTTGCCTTTACATATAGCGCTTCTGTAGAAGCAGCAAACGTACTAGAAAAAGAATTAAATAATAAAGGAATTAAAGCTAAAGGCTATCAAAGTAATGCTGCTAATTTTGAAGATGCTCAAAAACTTGCCGAAGATGTTCTAGAAGAATTTGGTAGCATTGATATACTTATTAATAATGCAGGAATCACAAAAGACAACCTTCTTATGAGAATGGGAGAAGATGATTTTGATAAGGTGATTGAAGTGAATCTTAAGTCTGTGTTTAATATGACTAAGGCTGTTCAACGTACAATGTTAAAACAACGCAAAGGGTCTATTATTAATATGAGTTCTGTTGTAGGTGTAAAAGGTAACGCAGGTCAAACCAATTATGCAGCTTCAAAAGCAGGTATTATTGGGTTTTCAAAATCTGTTGCGCTTGAATTAGGATCTAGAAACATTAGAAGTAATGTGATTGCTCCTGGTTTTATTGAAACCGAAATGACTGCTAAATTAGATGAGGATACCGTTAAAGGATGGCGTAAAGCAATCCCATTAAAACGAGGTGGAACTCCTGAAGATATTGCAAATGCTTGCGTCTTTTTAGCTAGCGATATGAGCGCTTATGTTACTGGGCAGACATTAAACGTTGACGGCGGAATGTTGACTTAATATAAATTGTGTTAATTGCAAACAGAAACAATCACATACATTATCATATCTGGAATCATAGCGCTATTACTAGCGCTTTTTCAGTATGCTTATAAAGCAAAAATTAAACGCAAGCGTTCTTGGCTGCTCACTACTTTGCGATTTGTGACTTTGTTTTCTATATTCATGTTGTTAATTAACCCTAAGTTTGATAAAATCACCTATTACAATGAAAAGCCCAACCTAGTTATTGCAGTAGATAATTCAGAATCGATTAATTATCTCAACCAATCTCTAAAGGCAAACTCATTTATTAATTCATTAAAAACAAATGAAGCTTTAAATGATAATTTTAACTTGGAATTTTATAGCTTCGGAAAAGGCTTTAACCTAAGTGATTCTCTGTCATTTGATGAGAAACAATCTAACCTAGCGTTAGTGTTCGAACGTTTATCAGAAGTTTATAATAGCTCCATTTCTCCAACGCTTCTAATTTCCGATGGAAATCAAACTTACGGTAATGATTATGCATATATGACTAAACGTTATAAACAGCCTATATTTCCAGTTGTTTTAGGAGACACAACGACATATGTAGATGTTAAAATTCAACAATTAAATGTCAATCGCTATGCCTATTTAAAAAATAAATTTCCAGTTGAAGTTATTGCTACATACAACGGAAACTCTACTGTTAATACGCAATTAAAGATTACTTCAGGAACAACAACTGTGTTTTCTAAACCTATTACGTTTAGTGAGACAATAACCTCACAAATTATTAATTTAACATTACCAGCAAATAGAGTAGGTGTTGCAAGTTATAACGTGCAAGTTGTTCCTTTAGAAAATGAAAAAAACAGAATTAATAATACCAAGAGTTTTGCTGTAGAAGTTATTGATCAAAAAACAAATGTCGCTATAGTTTCTGATATTTTACATCCAGATTTGGGAGCACTTAAAAAATCAATAGAGAGCAACGAACAACGAAAAGCGGAGATCCTATCCACAATAGAATTTTTAGACAAATCAAATGATTTTCAATTAGTTGTGATGTATCAGCTAACTAATAACTTCAGGTCTTTATTTAATGAAATAGATAAATTAAAGCTTAACAAAATAGTAATTACTGGTACTAAAACCAATTGGTCTTTATTAAATCAATTGCAAAGTAATTATAAGCAACAACTCACAAATCAATCCGAAGAATACCAACCCACTTTAAATCAAAATTATGCAACATTCATAGTTGATAATTTAAACTTTGGAGAGTTTCCGCCCTTAAGAGCAGAGTTTGGCGAAACTTCATTTACAATTCCTTTTGAAACTATTCTCTATAAAACAATTAATGGGACGCAAATTGACGAACCGTTAGTTGCGACATTTGAAATTAATGATAGAAGAGAGGCTTTAATTCTAGGAGAAGGGATTTGGAAATGGAGAGCTCAGGTTTATATTGATGAAAATTCATTTCATACGTTTGATAATTTTATAGGAAAGCTAGTTCAGTACTTAAGTACAAACAAACGTAGAACGCGACTAAATGTAAACTACGAATCATTTTATAATGGTAATGATAATTTGAGAATTACAGCACAGTTTTTTAATAAAAATTATGAGTTTGAAAATAATTCTAACTTAAATATTACACTTAAAAATAAAAATACAGCTACAGAAAAAACAATTCCCTTTGTACTTAAAAATGCTAATTATGAAGTCGATTTAAATGGCTTAGAGGCTGGAGATTATACATTTATAGTAAAAGTAAATAATGAGAATATTTCTAAATCAGGAGAGCTCAAAATACTAGATTATAATGTTGAACATCAGTTTTTAAATGCAAATGTAACAAAACTACAAAGTCTAGCGACTAACAGCAATGGGAAGTCTTATTTTATAGATAATACATCAACTGTAGTTAATGATTTATTAAACGATTCTAGATTTACAACGATTCAAAAAAGCACTAAAAAAGTCGTACCTTTGATAGAATGGGAATATCTTCTCGCTCTCATTGCGCTTAGCCTTGCAGCTGAGTGGTTTATGAGAAAATATAATGGACTTATTTAAAATAAAAAATTTAAAATTTAAAAACATGGAAAAGCTACCAAAAGCAGGCCTTTTTACAATAATTGTATTGGCGCTATTATTAATTACATTATTCAAATCAGTAGTAACAATAGATTCTGGTCACGCAGGAGTTTTATATAAATTAGGAGGTGGAGTAGACCCTAATGGAGAGCCTTTAGGTGAAGGTGTGAATTTTGTTGCACCCTGGAATAGTGTTATTGAATATGAGGTTAGACAACAAGAAATGCCTGAAACAATGTCAGTATTGTCTTCTAATGGCTTAGATATCAAATTAGATGCCTCTGTACTTTATCAGCCTGACTATAAAAACTTAAGTAGATTGCATAAAGAAAAAGGAATTGATTATAGATCTCGAGTTTTGCAACCAGCAATTCGTAGTGCGGCTAGAAGTGTTGTAGGTCGTTATACACCTGAACAATTATATTCTAGTAAAAGAGATGTTATCCAGGAAGAAATAATTGTTGAAACAAGAAAAATTGTAATAGATCAATACATTCAATTAAATGATATTTTAATTAGAGATGTCACTTTACCCCCAACAATTAAGCAAGCAATTGAACGTAAATTAAAGCAAGAACAAGAGTCTTTAGAATATGAATTTAGATTAGTTACAGCGGCAAAAGAAGCTCAAAAAGTAATTATTGAAGCGCAAGGTAAAGCAGATGCAAATAAAATATTAAGCGCTTCTTTAACAGATAAAATCCTTCAAGATAAAGGTATTGAAGCAACAATTAAATTAGCAGAATCACCAAACAGTAAAGTCATTGTTATCGGCTCAGGAGATTCAGGTTTGCCTATCATTTTAGGAAATCAGTAAGTCAATAAGCTACTTACATTTTTATAAATTATTAATTCTTGATTAAAAATTAGGAATTATGAATTTAAATTTGAAATATTTGTAAACATAAAAAGAACAAATGACTTTTATTCAATTACATCATCATTTTCATACTTGCACTCACGCGAGCTGAGAATGTATTGAATAACATCAACATATTTTTAAACCGTTTGAGTAAATCAAGCGGTTTTTTGTTTTTATAACATTTCCCAATAGCGATTTACTCAGGCAAATAATAAATAAAGCCAAAATGAGTAAATTAAAAATTGCAGTACAAAAATCAGGAAGACTTCATGATGATTCTATGAGAATCATAAAAGATATTGGAGTCTCGATTGATAATGGGAGAGACCAACTTAAAGCTTTAGCTAAGAATTTTCCATTAGAAGTGTTTTATCTTAGAAATAGTGATATTCCTCAGTATTTAAAAGATGGAGTCGTAGATGCAGCCATTATTGGAGAGAATGTTTTAATTGAAAAAGGAAGCAATATTTCTATCATTGAAAAACTTGGTTTTTCTTCTTGCAAAGTCTCCATCGCTGTACCAAAATCAGAAACTTATAATTCTATTCAGGATCTAAATGGAAAACGTATCGCAACATCTTATCCAAATACAGTTTCCCGATTTTTGAAAAAAAATAATGTGAAAGCGAATCTTCATATTATTAATGGTTCAGTAGAAATTGCACCAAATATTGGATTAGCAGATGCCATTGTAGATATCGTTTCTAGTGGGAGTACATTATTTAAAAACGGCTTAAAAGAGGTTGAAGTTTTATTGAAATCAGAAGCAGTTTTAGCAGTTTCACCGTTAATTTCCTCTGAAAATCAAAAAAAAATAAAGAAACTTCAGTTTAGATTGCAGTCTGTTTTATATGCAAGACAAAACAAATATGTACTTCTAAATGCACCAAATAATAAGTTAGATAAACTGGTGACTATTCTTCCAGGAATGAATAGTCCAACAATTTTGCCGCTCTCTAAAGAAGGATGGAGTTCGCTACACTCTGTAATTAACAAGAATCAATTTTGGGAAGTTATTGATGAGCTTAAACAAAATGGAGCAGAAGGAATTCTAGTTTGTCCAATTGAAAACATGATATTATAATGAAAACAATAGAGAATCCAAATAGAGCAGATTGGTCTAAGATTTTAAAACGACCAACTCAGGCTTTAGAGAATATTGAAAACACAGTAAATCAAATCTTTGATGATGTTCAACGTAATGGAGATAAAGCCATCTCAAAGTATACGGAGTTATTTGATGGAGCGAAATTAAGCTCACCAATAGTTACTCTGGAAGAAATTACAAAGGCTTCAAATTCAATTCCAAATCCATTAAAAAGAGCAATACAAAAAGCAAAACACAACATTGAAGTTTTTCATTCAGCACAAAAGACGAAACGTGTTAGTGTACAAACATCTAAAGGGGTTGTTTGTTGGCAAGAAAAGCGACCAATTCAAAACATAGGACTCTATATCCCTAGTGGTACAGCGCCTTTGTTTTCAACGGTTTTAATGCTTGCTATTCCTGCTCAAATTGCAGGATGTAAAGAGGTTTTGCTGTGTTCTCCTCCAAATGAAGACGGAAATATTGCCAATGAAATTTTATATGCTGCTCAGCTTTGTGGTGTTACAAAAATTATTAAAGTAGGAGGTATTCAGGCCATAGCAGGATTGACTTTTGGGACTAGTGATATCCCACAAGTATATAAAATTTTTGGACCAGGAAATCAATATGTGATGGCTGCAAAACAATTGGCAACAAAATTTGGTGTCGCTATAGATATGCCAGCAGGTCCAAGTGAATTATTAGTCGTAGCTGATGATACAGCGAATGCAAGCTATGTGGCTTCAGACTTATTAAGTCAAGCAGAACATGGAGCTGATAGTCAAGTCATATTAGTCACAACTTCAAAACAATTAATTAAAAACGTTTCTGATGAAATTGGGAAACAAATCCAGAAATTGTCTAGACAAGAAATTATTAAAAAAGCCATTGACAATTCAAAATTAATTTATCTAGAAACAGATGATATTGCTTTAGAACTTATCAATGAATATGCTCCAGAACATTTCATTATATGTACAAAAAATAATGATTTCTATGTTGATAATATTATGAATGCAGGTTCTGTTTTTATAGGAAATTACACACCCGAAAGTGCTGGCGACTATGCTTCAGGGACCAATCACACCTTACCTACAAATGGATTTAGCAAAGCATATTCTGGAGTAAATTTAGATAGCTTCACTAAGAGTATCACATTTCAGAAGATATCAATTGAAGGTATTTTAGAAATAGGAAACACAATAGAACTCATGGCTGAAGCTGAAGGCTTACAAGCACACAAAAACGCAGTAACCTTACGATTAAAAGATTTACAATAATGGTAGCATTTAATATAAATAAAATGGTGAGAGTTAATATTCAAAATTTGAAACCATATTCATCTGCAAGAGACGAGTATAAACCCATTGCAGAAGATATGGTGTTTCTAGATGCAAATGAAAATCCGTTTGAGAATGGTATCAATCGATATCCAGATCCGCAACAAAAGCGAATTAAGACACAACTAAGCAAGTGTAAAGGAGTAGATGTAGATCAAATACTTCTAGGGAATGGAAGTGATGAAGTTTTGGACTTAATTTTCAGAGCGTTTTGTGAGCCTAATCAAGATAGTATTATCACATTGCCACCAACTTATGGTATGTATGAAGTATTGGCAAATATTAATGCTATAGATATTATTAAAGTTGAATTGCGCTCTGATTTTGAACTTAAAATTGATGAGATTTTAAACGCAGTAAACACCCATACTAAACTGTTATTTTTATGCTCTCCAAACAACCCAACTGCAAATAGTTTTAAAGCAAAAAACATAGAACATTTAGTTTCAAATTTTAAAGGAATCGTAATCATAGATGAAGCTTATATAGATTTTTCAATTGAAGAAAGCTGGTTAGATCGAATACATGATTTTCCAAATTTAATTGTAACGCAAACACTCTCTAAAGCCTACGGAATGGCTGGGATTAGACTAGGTATATGTTATGCATCTAAGACTATTATTTCAATTTTAAATAAAATTAAAGCCCCTTATAATGTAAATGGGTTAACACAACAGAAAGGCTTAGAGCGATTGTTAAATATAGACGGAGTTTCTGAAGAAATTCAAAAGATATTGCAACAACGCGACTGGTTAAATTCAGAATTAAAAACAGTTTCATTTGTAGAAAAAATATTTCCTTCTGATGCTAATTTTATTTTAGTAAAAGTCGATGATGCTAATAGGAGATATTCAGAATTATTAGCAAGAGGAATCGTTGTAAGAAATAGAACAGCATTGCCACTATGTGAAAATTGTTTGCGATTTACTGTAGGTTCACAAATAGAAAATATAAAATTAATTACGACTTTAAAAACACTTGAATAAATCAATTATGAAACGCGTATTATTTATAGATAGAGATGGCACTCTTATAAAAGAACCAGTAGATAAGCAAATTGATTCATTTGAAAAATTGGAATTCTACCCTAAGGTATTTCAATATTTAAGTAAAATAGCAAAAGAATTAGATTTTGAAATCGTAATGATTACCAATCAAGACGGATTAGGTACTAATACTTACCCGGAGGCTACCTTTTGGCCGGTCCACAATTTTATATTAAAAACGTTTGAGTCTGAAGGTGTTGTTTTTAAAGAGCAGTTTATAGATAAAACTTTTGCGAAAGACAATGCGTCAACACGCAAACCAAATACAGGATTATTGAGTAACTATTTCTCAGCAGATTATGATTTAGCAAATTCTTTTGTTATTGGTGATCGTCTAACCGATATTGAACTAGCCAAAAATTTAGGATCAAAAGGTATTTTTATTAATGATAACCCCAATTTAGGAGTTAATGAAATTATGGTAGAACGTACTGCTTTAAGTGAGTTTATTGCTTTTGAGAGTAATGACTGGGAAGAGATATATTCGTTTTTAAAAGTAATTTCTCGAACTGGAAATCTAGAGCGAAATACAAATGAAACTAAAATTAAAATTGATCTAAACTTAGACGGAACAGGTTTAAGTGATATCAATACAGGAATTGCATTTTTTGACCATATGCTAGATCAAATAGCTCGTCATGGACAATTAGATTTAAATATTAAAGTTGATGGCGATTTGGATGTTGATGAACATCATACTATTGAAGACACTGCAATTGCATTAGGTGAAATATTTGCAACAACTTTAGGGCATAAATTAGGTATCGAACGTTACGGGTTTTCATTACCAATGGATGATTGCTTTGCCCAAGTAGCAATAGATTTTGGTGGAAGAAATTGGTTAGTTTGGAAAGCCAATTTTAAGCGTGAAAAGGTAGGTAAAATGCCTACAGAGATGTTTCTCCACTTTTTTAAATCATTTACCGATGGTGCAAAATGTAATTTAAATATAAAAGCTGAAGGGACTAATGAGCATCATAAAATTGAAGCGATTTTTAAAGCCTTTGCTAAAGCAATTAAAATGGCTATAAAACGAGATGTAGAGAAAATGATTTTACCATCAACTAAAGGGTTATTGTAATGAATGTAGTTATTGTTGATTATGGCGCAGGAAATATTAAAAGTATCCAGTTTGCATTCAAAAGACTCGGTGTGGATGCTGTGCACTCAAGAAATATAGAAATTTTGAAAACAGCAGATAAGATTATTTTTCCTGGTGTTGGTGAAGCAAGCTCTGCCATGACAATGCTAAAAGAGAGTGGGCTTGACCAAGTAATTCCTGAATTAAAGCAACCCGTTTTAGGTATTTGTTTAGGAATGCAATTAATGTGTAATTATACTGAAGAAGGAAATACAAAAGGGCTAGAGATTTTTGATGTTGATGTGAAACGTTTTAAGACTGGTGTAAAAGTTCCTCAAATGGGCTGGAATACAATTACAGATTTAAAATCAGATTTGTTTAAAAATATTAAAGATTTAGAGTTTATGTATTTTGTTCATAGTTATTATGCAGCATATTGTGAAGCGATGATCGCCACTGCTAACTATGAATATTTGTATGCTTCGGCATTAAAAAAAGACAACTTTTATGGTGTGCAATTTCACCCAGAAAAGAGTAGTGTAGCAGGAGAGCAAATTTTAAAAAATTTTTTAGAACTATGAGAATTATACCAGCAATAGATATTATTGACGGCAAATGTGTTCGTCTAACAAAAGGAGATTATAACACTAAAAAAATATACAATGAAAATCCAGTTGAAATAGCTAAAGAGTTTGAGAATTACGGAATTCGGTATTTACATTTAGTTGATTTAGATGGTGCAAAAGCAAAACATATTGTTAACTATAAAATTCTAGAACAAATTGCTTCTAAAACCAATTTGAAGATAGATTTTGGAGGCGGTTTAAAGTCTAATGAAGATTTACATATCGCTTTTAATTCTGGAGCTAAACAAATCACAGGAGGAAGTATTGCTGTAAAGGAACCTGAAATTTTTGAAAGCTGGATTTCAAAATATGGAAGGATAAAAATCATGCTTGGAGCAGATTGCAATAATGAGAAAATTGTAGTTAGTGGTTGGCAAGAAGAAAGTGATTTAAATGTAATCCCATTTATAAAATCATACGAAAAAAAAGGTGTAAAGTATGTGATTTGCACTGATATAGAAAAAGACGGAATGCTTGAAGGCCCGTCATTTGATTTGTATAAACGGATTATCAATAAAACAAATGACATAAGGCTTATAGCTTCTGGAGGCGTAACATCTATAGCTGATTTAAATGCTTTAGAAGATTTGGGTTGCGAAGGCGTTATTGTTGGAAAAGCGCTATACGAAGGGAATATTTTATTAAGAGACTTAGAAATATATTTATAGATTATGCTAACAAAACGGATAATACCATGCCTAGACATTAAAAACGGAAGAACTGTAAAAGGTGTCAATTTTGTCGAATTACGTGATGCTGGTGATCCAGTAGAGTTGGCAAGGCGATATGCTAAATTTGGTGCAGATGAATTGGTGTTTTTAGACATTTCAGCAACTATAGAAGGTCGTAAAACGATGCGTAATATGGTTGCAAATATTGCCCAGCACATTAATATCCCCTTTACAGTTGGTGGCGGAATTTCTTCAATTGCAGATGTAGACGACTTGTTGCATTGTGGTGCAGATAAGGTTTCTATTAATTCGAGTGCTATTAAAAGGCCAGATTTGATTAATGAATTGTCTGATAAGTTTGGAAATCAGTGTGTGGTTATAGCTATAGATGCAAAACAAATCGAAGGCGAATGGACAGTGCATTTAGCAGGAGGAACGATACCAACACAAATGAATTTATTTGATTGGGCAGAAGAAGTAGAGGGACGAGGTGCTGGAGAAATCTTATTTACATCAATGAATAATGATGGAACAAAAACGGGTTTCGCAAATGATGCTTTAGCTAAGCTTTCAGAAACTCTAAACATTCCAATTATTGCTTCTGGTGGCGCAGGAAATGCTCAACATTTTATAGATGTATTTAAAGAAGGAAAAGCAGACGCAGCAATTGCTGCCAGTGTTTTTCATTTTGGTGAAATAGAGATTTTAGATTTAAAAAAAGAATTAAAAAATAATAACATAGAAGTCCGATTTTAGATCGTCATACTGAATATGTTTCAGTAACTTATAAGTATTAAACATGACTATAGATTATAATAAAAATAACGGACTTGTACCTGCAATAATTCAAGACGTATCAACAAAAAAAGTATTGATGCTAGGTTATATGAATGACGAGGCACTGCAAAAGACTATTCAAACAAAACAAGTGACTTTCTTTTCTAGAACAAAGCGACGGTTATGGACAAAAGGAGAAGAGAGTGGACATGTGCTCTGTTTAATTGATATTAAATTAGATTGTGATAGTGATACACTTTTAATTCAGGTGAATCCAAAAGGACCAACATGTCATAAAGGATCTGATACATGCTGGAATGAGAATAATGTGCAGAATTTCGGATTTCTTTCAAAATTAGAAACTGTAATCGAGGCTAGAAAAAATGATGACGCAGAAGACACCTCGTATGTAACATCATTATTTGCGAAAGGGATTAATAAAATTGCTCAAAAAGTGGGAGAGGAAGCTGTCGAAGTCATTATTGAAGCTAAAGACAGTGATGATGCATTGTTTTTAGATGAAAGTGCCGATTTATTATTTCATTATTTGATTCTGCTACAAGCAAAAGGCTTTAAGCTGAAAGACGTTGTTAATGTCTTAAAAGGAAGAGAAAAGAAATAAAAGCGAGTCATTACTGATTGTGATGATATTGATTGCATGTTTTATTCGTTACGCCTTTCTTTTGAGCATTAATTCCAAGCATCATGACACTCGTCATTGGCTTATTAATTGTCCATTAATGATAGTAATTTGATGTTTAATTTTAAAGCTAATTTTTATGTGAGATCATCATATTTATGTCATGTTGATTGTTTTTAGTCATCCAACCCATGGATATTAAATGTAAGAATAAAATTCATAGCCTGTATTATTTTGTCTAAAAGCAAACATTTTAATAATGTATTATAAGTTACTATTTGTCAGATGTTTAAATCACATAAATTAAGCACTATTGATTTTGTCAATAGTAGGAATAAATGCTTTATAACCTTTAGGCCATCTATCTTTTAAATAACCCATATTGAAATGGAAGCATAGAAATACAAAAAACCAAATTACAAAACCCAATGCAATTAAGAAGTGATACTATAATGAAGTGACAAATGAATATTTTTTTACTAATAGATTTTGCATCACTCTAATAAATAACAACCACTAACAAACCCTTCAAAAATTTTGTAAAAACTCTTAAAAATAACGTTCTTGCCTTTATGTTTAATAAGCGTTATTACTATTTAATAAAGATTCAATATTTAGGTTACCGTTTTCATGGTTGGCAAAAGCAACCTAAGTTGAAAACCATTCATTTAATGATTGACAGAACCTTGAATTTTATTCTAGATGGAATCCAATTTAAAACCTTAGGCTCTGGTCGTACTGATGCTATGGTTTCGGCAAATGAAACAGCTTTTGAGTTGTTTATTTATGAAAAAATTGAAGACGAATCAGTATTTTTAGACTTGTTTAATCATAATCTTCCACAAGATTTAAGAGCGCTTGCAATTGAAGAGGTTGATGAAAAATTTAATATCATTCAGCATTCTAAAATCAAAGAATATGTGTATTTATTTGCTTACGGACAAAAATGTCATCCGTTTTGCGCTCCATTAATGACAACAATTCTAGATGACCTAGATATTGACATCATGAAACAAGGCGCGCAATTATTTGAAGGCACACATAATTTTAAACCTTATTGCTTTAGAGCAACAGATAAAGGCCTCTACACTAGAGAAGTTAAGCAATGTCTCTTAACTGAAAATATTCTATTTACAGCTAACTTCTTCCCGAAGCATACGTATACTCTTATTGTAAAAGGAAAAGGGTTTGGACGAAATCAAATTCGCCTTATGATGGGAGCTCTTATTAAATTAGGTAGAGGAGAAGTAACCTTAGAGTATATTGAAAATTCCCTAAAACATGAAAGTACAGATGTTATGGATTTTATAGCACCTGCTTCTGGTTTGATTTTGAATCGTGTTGAGTTTGAGTGATATTATGCTTTTGTTCTAGGTGTTCATCTACAATTTGCTTTTAGCATGTTCCAAACCTAATTCGATATAGTGCAATAATTCGCTTTCAGTTTTAAAACCATTTTGAGACACATATACAAATTCTTTCATTGGTCGCTTGGTAAAATTCATTGGTCTAACTGTTGATTTAGCTAATTCGATCTCCATTTTATCAGATAGTATTCTAACTGCCAAATCTTCTTTTACAATACCAACAGTCATTTTGCCTTGAAATAAAAATGATAAACCTCCAAACATTTTCTTTTCGGTAAATTCCTCAGGAAATAATTTGAGCTGAGTTCTAATTCTAGTTGCGAGTTGTTCGTTGTATGCCATGCTTTAAATTTTCAATCGTGCAGAAGCCATAACACTCTGGTTGGCATAATCTCCTTCTAAATACTTAAGATGTCCTACAATAGCAATCATAGCAGCATTGTCTGTTGTGTATTCAAACTTTGGAATATATGTAGTCCATCCAAATTTTTGTTCACCATTTTTTAATGCTTGTCGGATACCTGTATTTGCCGAAACGCCTCCACCAATAGCAATATCATTGATGTTTGTTTGTTTGGTTGCCAATTTTAGCTTGTCTATTAAAATTCCGATAATCGTATATTGAATTGAAGCGCAAATATCATTTAAGTTCTCCTTTATAAAATTAGGATTTGCTTTAACTTGTTTCTGAATAAAATAAAGAATAGCCGTTTTTAAACCTGAGAAACTAAAATTTAATCCTGCAACTCTAGGTTTAGTAAATGCAAATGCTTTAGGGTTTCCTAGTTTTGCTCTTCTATCAATTTCTGGTCCAGCAGGATAGCCTAAACCTAAAATCTTCCCACTTTTATCAAAAGCTTCTCCTACAGCATCATCAATAGTTTCCCCTATAACTTCCATTTCAAAATGAGAACTTACTTTAACAATCTGCGTGTGTCCACCAGAAATGGTCATGGCTAAAAACGGAAATTCTGGCTTTTTAAAGTCTTCTTCTTCAATAAAATGAGCCAAAATATGAGCTTGCATATGATTAACATCTATTAAAGGGATATTCAAGCCATAAGCCATAGATTTTGCAAACGAAGTACCAACCAATAAAGACCCCATTAAGCCAGGTCCACGCGTAAATGCAATTGCAGTAAGTTGTGATTTGTTAATTCCAGATTTTTTAATCGCTTGATCTACAACAGGAACAATGTTTTGTTGGTGTGCTCTAGAAGCTAATTCTGGTACAACACCACCATATTCTTCATGTATTTTTTGACTCGCTACAATGTTGCTTAAAACCTTACCGTTATGCATAACAGCAGCTGCTGTATCATCACATGAGGATTCAATAGCGAGAATATATATATTTTGTGAACTCATTAATACAAATTAGGCACAATAATTGTTAATTTTGATGTCAAAGTTATAACTTTCAGAGCGTATCAAGAAATTCTTAAAAATAGTATCTAAAATATTAGCAATTATTTTGCTATTGTTCATCATTTTGGTGTTGGTATTATCTATTCCTGCTGTACAAACTAGTTTAGGGAAATATGTAACGAATAGAATTAATGACGACTTTGGCACAAACATCAATATTGGGAAAGTCGGACTTCAATTTAATGGTGACGTAGAACTTAAAGAGATCTATATAGAAGATTATAAAAAAGACACCCTTATTGCTATTGAAGAGTTGAATACCTCTATTCTAAACTACGGGAACCTCTCTAATGGTAAACTTAATTTTGGTGATATTGATATCATGGATTTGGTGTTCAATGTAAAAACATACAAAGGTGATACTGACACTAATCTTGATATTT
This sequence comes from Flavobacteriales bacterium 33_180_T64, assembly GCA_002162685.1. Classification (GTDB taxonomy): domain Bacteria; phylum Bacteroidota; class Bacteroidia; order Flavobacteriales; family Flavobacteriaceae; genus Psychroserpens. The sequence goes on along the minus strand of MAAQ01000005.1, from coordinate 103,439 downwards.
TTGTAGCAAAATTTGATAAAGATAACCCGCGACAAACGAAGAGTGAATTTCTTTTATCATCAAGTGATGTTTCTATTTACGATGGCACATTTCGACTTCTAGACGAAAATAGAGTACATACTAAAGTCCTAGAGTTTTATGATTTAAATATTAATGCTACCAATTTTGTAATTGCTGGTAGTGATGTGAAAACCCGAATTAATACATTAGCATTTAAAGATAGTAGAGGAGCTCATGTTGAAAACTTAATGACCGATTTTGAATACACTTTGACACAAATGACTTTTGATAATTTGAGTATTAAAACTGAAAAATCAATTCTTAAAGGAAATCTTCGATTTGATTACAATCGAGAAGATTTCAAGGATTTTGAAGATAAAGTTAAAGTTACTGCTCATTTTAGAGATTCTGATGTGTCTTTAAACGAGCTTAATGTATTCTACAATGAGTTTGGTGTCAATCAAAAAGCAAATATAAACGTAAACCTTACCGGAACTTTAAATGATTTAAATGCAGAAAACCTTCAGCTCAATACAGGCGGGACAACCAAAATTTATGGCGATTTAAACTTTAAAAACTTGTTTAGTAGAACGAAAGGTGACTTTTCAATGAATGGTAAATTTGATAACTTATCTTCAAATTATTACGATTTAAGAGCATTGCTACCAAATATACTGGGAAAATCTATCCCTACTGTGTTTTCCAAGCTTGGCAATTTTACAATTACTGGCACGTCATTTATTACAGAGACTACAATTGATACCGATTTTAAAATTAATACACAATTGGGACTTATTGTATCTGATATAAAAATGACTCATGTAGATGATATTGATAATGCAGATTATGAAGGAAATATTGTTTTTGATGCTTTTGATTTAGGAACGTTATTAAATGATCCTCTAGTAAAAACGACATCTTTCGATTTAGATGTTGATGGAAAAGGGTTTACTATGGAAAATTTAAGTAGTAAAGTTTCAGGACAAATATTTCATATTGAATATAATCATTATAATTATCAAGATGTTGAAATTTCAGGGACATTAGGAAATCAAATTTTTAATGGCTTATTAGAATCAAAGGATAAAAATTTTAAATTTAAATTTAACGGTCTTGCCGATTTATCAAAAACGATTAAAACATTTGATTTTAATGCCAATGTTGAATATGCTAACCTAAGAGCGCTTAATTTTATTACAAAAGATAGTACTTCTATATTTAGAGGAAATGTAACAACATCAATGAAAGCGTCTTCTGTTGATGATGCTATTGGAACTTTAAATTTTAAAAATACAACATATTTTAATGAGAATGGGGAGTATTATTTTAAGGATTTTAAAATAGAATCCACATTTGAAAGACAAAAACGTATTCTCACAATAAATTCGCCTGATATCATTCAAGGGACCATGAGTGGTGATTTTATGTTTAAAGATATTGGAAAGCTTGTCGAGAATTCAGTAGGAAGTATTTATACCAATTTTATTCCTAATAAAATCGAAACCGATCAATACATAGAGTTTGATTTCAAAATTTATAATAAAATTGTAGAAGTTTTTTACCATGATTTAGAATTAGGCCCTAATACAAAGGTGAAAGGAAGAATTGAAACCGATGAAAAGCAGTTTAACTTAACATTCAATTCACCTCAAATAAAACTACTTGATTATTTCGCTAATGATATTACGGTTTTAATAGATAATAGTAATCCATTATTTAATACTTATATAGAGATTGATACATTGAGCACGAAGTTTTACGATGTGTCTAAATTTAATTTAATAAATGTAACACAACGAGACACCTTATTTATTAAGTCGGAGTTTAATGGAGGAAAGCAAAACGCTGATAATTTTGACTTAAACATGTTTTACACTATTGATCAAAATAACAAATCTGTAGTAGGTTTTAGAAAATCTGATATAACGTTCAAAGGAAATACATGGACCATTAATGAAGAGAAGAATAAACTCAATAAAGTAGTCTTCACGAGAGATTTTAAAACCTTTGATATTAGTCAAATGGTTATGAGTCATTTTGATGAACAAATAAAACTGTCTGGTACTGTTCAAAATGACAACTATAAAGATTTGAAATTAGACTTTACAGATGTTGATCTTACAAAAATAACACCAAGAATTGAGAGCTTATCGTTAGATGGACGTGTCAATGGAGAGTTAAAAATACTTCAAAAAGATGGTGTATATCTACCAAATTCTAATGTTATTATAAGTGATTTAAGAGCTAATGATTATGAATTAGGAGAGCTTAACGCTCGTATAAAAGGAAATCAATCACTTACCAACTACACGGTTGATGTAACGCTTAAAAATGACAATCTTAAATCTCTAGATGCTAAGGGTAATATTGATGTAGATTCAAACAGCATTAATTTAGATGTTGTCTTTGAAGAATTTTTATTAGACCCATTAGATCCTTTTGGAGATGGTGTTATCACAAATATTAGAGGATTGGTTACTGGTAATGCAAAAGTTTCAGGACGTTTAAATGATCCTCAGTTTAATGGAGATTTACTTCTAGATAATGCTGGATTAAAAATACCATATCTTAATGTAGATTATAGTTTTGACTTTGATTCTCATGTAAAATTAGAATCGCAAAAATTTATTTTTCAAGATGTTGAAATCACCGACTCTGAATATTTCTCTAAAGCCACTTTAAATGGCTTTATTGGTCATCAAAATTTTTCAGGCTGGAAGTTAGGCTTAGTCATAGAAACGGATCGTTTGTTAGTGTTAAATACTGAAGCTGATGAAGATGAATTGTATTATGGTACAGCTTTCGTTAATGGTAAAGCCGATATTTCAGGTCCTACAGATGGACTTAAAATTGAGTTTAATGGTAGTACAGCTAAAGGAACAGTTTTTAAAATCCCATTAAGTGATTATGAAACGTATGGTGAAAACTCATACATACATATTGTTACACCAGAAGAAAAAGCAGCACGACTAAAAGGAGAAGTTGTAAATAACACAGAAATAAAAGGCTTAGAATTAGAATTTAATCTATTTGTTAATCCTTATGCAGATATTGAAATTCTAATTGATAAAAACCAAGGAAGTACTATTCAAGGAAAAGGTAATGGTAATTTATTGTTTGATATTAATACCAACGGAAAGTTCAAAATGTTTGGTGATTTTTCAATTGTAGAAGGGACTTATAACTTTGCTTATGGTGGATTCGTACAAAAAAAATTGGATGTTGAGCCAGGTGGAAGTATACGATGGGAAGGCGATCCACTTAAGGCAAATATAGATTTAAAAGCGATTTATAAAACTGAAGCCAATCCATCAGTATTATTAGACAATCCAATAAATAAAAGCATCCCTATTGAAGTTGAAATTAATTTGTTAGGACAACTTGAACAGCCAGAGTCTGATTTTACTTTTAATTTTCCAACAGTAAATTCAACAATTAAATCTGAGTTAGATTACCGCTTAGAAACTAAAGAAAGTCGATTTACTCAAGGTACTTTTTTATTAGTTACTGGATCGTTTCAAAGTGACATTGGTTTAGGTCAACAAGCTTATGGAACCGTTTCAGATAAAGTGAATGCACTAATTAATAGTTTGCTGTCTACAGGAAATGATAAGTTGCAAGTTAATTTTGATTACCAAGTAGGAGAACAAACAACCGATTATCAAACAGATGATCGCTTAGGATTAACATTAAGCACAAAAATTAGTGATCGTGTGCTGATAAATGGCAAAGTTGGTGTCCCAATAGGAGGCGTAAATCAAACTGTTATTGCTGGAGATGTTCAAATTGATGTATTATTAAATGAAGATGGAACACTTAAAGCTACATTTTTTAATAGAGAAAATAGCATTAGAAATTTCGGAGAAGAAATTGGTTATACTCAAGGAGCAGGTTTAACTTATAATGTAGAATTTGATACATTTAAAGAATTACTTCAAATTATCTTCACAGGTAAGAATAAAAAAGAAAAAGAAAAAAAAGAAGATGAAAAGAAAGAAAATAAAGAAAAGCTCACTCCAGATTTCATAAATATCAAGTCAGAAAAAGCACTAAAAAGCAATTAATTCTATTCTTTTTTAACAAAAATACTTTTTTTTATTAACGAAAACGTTTGAGTTTTTGTAGTCCTGTTAAATAAAGTCAAATTCCATTTTTATTTTAGTTTATGTTTACTAGCTTTACTTTTTGAAACATAAAAAACATGTCAAAAAAGATAAAAAAAGTAGGTGTAATGACTTCAGGAGGAGATTCTCCAGGAATGAATGCTGCTATAAGATCTGTAGTGAGAACTTGTGCATTTCATAATATTGAATGCGTAGGTATTTACAGAGGTTATGAAGGAATGATAGAAGGCGATTTTAAATCAATGGATGCTCGAAGTGTAAAAGGAATCATTAATAAAGGTGGTACTGTTTTAAAATCGGCACGTTCTAAAATATTTAGAACACCAGAAGGACGTCAACAAGCTTATCATAAGCTCAAAGAAGCTAATATTGATGCACTTGTAACCATAGGTGGCGATGGCACCTTTACTGGAGCTCTAGTTTTTAATCAGGAATTTGATTTTCCTGTTATAGGAATCCCAGGAACTATTGATAATGATATCTTCGGAACAACACATACTCTTGGTTATGATACCGCATTAAACACAGTAGTAGAGGTGATTGATAAAATTAGAGATACGGCAAGTTCACATAACCGCTTATTCTTTATAGAAGTTATGGGACGTGATGCAGGTCATATCGCTCTTAATGTAGGTGTAGGTGCTGGAGCTGAAGAAATTTTAATTCCTGAGGAAAATTTAGGTTTAGATCGTTTGTTAGAATCGTTACGTAGAAGTAAGCGTTCTGGGAAATCTTCAAGTATTGTTGTCGTTGCTGAAGGAGATAAAATTGGAAAAAGTGTATTTGAACTTAAAGATTATGTTGAAGAACATATGGCTGAATATGAAGTGCGTGTCTCAGTTTTAGGACACATGCAAAGAGGAGGAGCTCCTTCATGTTTCGATCGTGTATTAGCAAGTAGAATGGGAGTGAAAGCCGTTGAAAGTTTATTAGATGATAAAACCAATTTAATGGTTGGACTTGTTAATGATAAAATCGCATTAACACCTTTAGATAAAGCAGTAAAAGGGAAATCTGTAATAAATATGGAATTATTACGCGTATCTGATATTATGTCAACATAATTCCAAAAATAACAACTGAATAATAATATAATAGAAATAAATAAATAAAAAATGTCAAATTTAAAATTAGGAATTAACGGTTTTGGTAGAATTGGTAGAATCGTATTTAGAGCAACAGTAAAAAGAGATGATGTAGATGTTGTTGCGATTAATGATTTGTTAGATGTAGAGCATTTAGCATACTTGTTAAAATATGATTCTATACACGGAAATTTTGACGGTACAGTAGAAGTTAAAGATGGTCATTTGGTAGTAGATGGTAAAACGGTAAGAGTTACTGCTGAAAGAGACCCTAAAAATTTAAAATGGGATGAAGTAGGAACCGATGTTGTAGCAGAATGCACGGGGATTTTTACAACTCTAGAAACAGCAGATTATCATATCCAAGCAGGCGCAAAGAAAGTCGTTATTTCTGCGCCAAGTAAGGACGCGCCAATGTTTGTAATGGGTGTTAATGACAACGAACTAAATGGAGATCATAACATTGTATCTAATGCATCTTGTACAACAAACTGTTTAGCACCAATTGCTAAAGTTGTAGATGATAACTTCGGAATTGAAGAAGCATTAATGACAACAATTCATGCAAGTACATCGACACAATTAACAGTAGATGGGCCTTCTTCTAAAAATTACCGTTTAGGACGTTCGGCAATTGTTAATATTATTCCATCATCTACAGGAGCTGCAAAAGCCGTAGGGAAAGTTATTCCTAAATTAAATGGTAAGTTAACAGGTATGGCATTTCGTGTACCAACAGCAGACGTATCTGTAGTAGATTTAACTGTGAGAACTAAAAAAGATACATCGTTAGAAGAAATCAAAGCGGCTTTTAAAGCAGCTTCAGAAACTTCAATGAAAGGTGTTTTAGGGTACACTGAAGATGCAGTTGTATCTCAAGATTTTGTTAGCGATATACGTACTAGTATTTTTGATGCAGATGCATGTATTGAGCTAAACTCAAAATTCTTTAAGTTAATATCTTGGTATGATAATGAGTTTGCCTATTCAAACAAACTTGTAGACTTAGCACAAAAAATAAATTCTTTATAATATTCATTTAAATCCGTAGTTACACTTTTTAGCTGCGGATTTAATTTTTATACAAAGCTCATGATTTTAATCACTGATAGTGGCTCTACTAAATGCGATTGGATTGTCGTTGACAATAACGGAGAACAACTCCAAGAAAAAATTAGAACTAAAGGACTCAATCCTGCAATTCTAAAAGAAAAAAAACTAAAAAAAATCATTAGAAATAGTGATGACCTAATGCAGTTTAACCATGAGGTAACTCATGTGTTTTTCTATGGTGCTGGCTGTGGTACAAAAAAACCTAAGCTAATGCTTACAGGTCTTTTAGAGTCTATTTTTATTAATGCAGAAATAGATGTTCAAGAAGATACTATGGCAGCTGTTAGAGCAACGATTAATCGTAACGATGAGGCTGCAGTTGTGTGCATTATGGGAACGGGATCAAATTGCAGTTATTTTGATGGACAAAGGTTGCACCAACGTGTCCTGTCATTAGGGTATACACTCATGGATGATGCTTCTGGTAATTATTACGGAAAAGAGCTTGTAAAAGACTATTATTATAATCAAATGCCAGAAGATATTAAAATTGCTTTTGAGCATAAATACAATCTGGAAGCCGATTATATTAAATACAATCTTTATAAGCAACCAAATCCAAATGCCTATTTGGCAAATTTTGCAGAGTTTATGTTTTTGAATAAAGATTCAAATTATATAACAGAATTGATTAAGAAAGGAATTCGTATGTTCGTAAACAACATGATCTTTCAGTATAAAGAAGAATTAAAAACGGTACCTGTTCATTTTGCAGGATCTATAGCCTTTTTTGCTGAAACTGAAATTCGTGAAGTTGCTGATGAACTCGGGTTTACTATTGGTAATTTTGAAAGGCGTCCAATAGAAGGTTTAGTGACATATCACACAAATCAACTCTAATACTATGGAAATAGCAATTATTGCTCATGATGGAAAAAAAGCTGAAATGGTTCAGTTTTTAAATGCGCATAAAGATGTTTTACAACAAAAAAACATTAGACTTGTCTCTACAGGAACTACAGGTGAGAAAGCTAAAAAAGCAGGATTTGAAGTTAAAAGCTTACTGTCTGGTCCATTAGGAGGAGATGCGCAAATTGCAGCTCGAGTAGCAGAAGGTAAATGTGATATGGTGTTGTTTTTTAGAGATCCATTAGCAAAACATCCACATGAGCCAGATGTATTGATGTTATTACGCTTATGTGATGTTCATGATGTGCCACTTGCTACTAATCCATCAACTGCCGAATTATTGGTTAAAGCTATTTAGTAATTTTAAGTGATTTGGCAACAACAACTCCACAAACAATAGTAATAGCAACTAATCCAAATGCTAAAGTCATTTTTCCGTAGATAAAATTTCCTATAGCAAAAAGGGTGCAGTACACACCAATTACACCACAGAAAAAGCCCAAAATTTTCATTCCGAAACCTTTAAATTTAGAGTCATCTCCAAAGATTAAACTATTAAATGAGTTTAGGGTATTCTCATCAGTTGGTTTTGTAAGTAATGTGACAACAACCCAGCCAATTGTAGTTACTACAACACCAAATACTAATTGCCAGTGACCAGCAAGTGTTGTCATTGGTGTATCCATTTTTCCATTAATAAAGAAAAATAGTGCTATTCCAAAAGAAATAAGCATTGCTGCTATTTCACTATATGGGTTAATACGACTCCAGAACCAACGTAAAATAAATAGTAATCCTGTTCCGGCTCCAATTTGTAGCATCAAATTAAAGGCATCACGAGCTTCTTCTAGAACGGTTGCCAATAATGCTGCAAGTAACATCATAACTACGGTTGATATTCTGCCAACTAAAACTTGTTCTTTTCCAGATGCTTTTTTTCTAATAAAACGTGCATAAAAATCATTTACGATATAAGAACTCCCCCAATTTAAGTGCGTAGATATTGTACTCATAAACGCTGCAATTAGTGATGTAATTACGATACCTAATAAACCAGCAGGTAGAAAAGTAAGCATAGCAGGATAGGAGAGGTCATTTTTTACAAATGAAGCTTCTAGGTTTGGAAATGCAGCTTGTAAACTATCAAGATTTGGATAAATTATAATTGAAGCTAGCCCTATAATAATCCATGGCCAAGGTCGCAATGCATAATGTGCAAAGTTAAAAAATAGGACAGCCCAAGTTGCATGTTTTTCATCTTTAGCTGCTAGCATTCGCTGTGCAATATAACCACCTCCACCAGGCTCTGCACCTGGATACCAAACACTCCACCATTGAACCGCAAGCGGGATTATTAATAAAGGAATTAATAGTTCAGGATTAGAGAAATCGGGTAGCATCGCTGTTTTTGAAGCGACTTCTGGTGTTGAGAGTAATTTTTTTATTCCGCCTATTTCTGGCATATTTACAATATGTATTGTTGCCCAAATACTTCCAACCATAGCTATTATAAATTGCACAAAATCGGTTATAAGCACACCTTTAAGCCCGCCTAATGCTGAATAAATAACGGTAACGATAGATGCTATAAATAAGGTTTGAAAAGTTGTAAACCCAAACATAACATGTCCAATTTTTATTGCAGCTAAACACACATTAGCCATAATCACAACATTAAAAAATACACCAAGATATATAGCGCGAAAACCACGAAGAAATGCCGCACTTTTTCCGCTGTAGCGCAATTCATAAAACTCTAAATCGGTCGTAATTCCACTTTTCCTCCAAAGTTTTGCATAGAAAAAAACAGTTAGCATTCCTGTGAGTAAAAAACTCCACCAAATCCAATTCCCAAAAACACCATCTTCACGTATTACTCCTGCAACAAAATTTGGCGTATCTGCAGCAAACGTGGTCGCTACCATGCTTACACCAAGGAGCCACCAAGGCATATTTCGACCTGAAAGAAAAAAGGCTTTAGAATCTTTACCTGCTTGTTTTGAGACGTAAATACCAATGCCTGCAAAAAGCATTAAAAAGAATATAATAATAATCCAATCGAGAGTTGAAATAGACATAATTGTGATTGTGGAGTTAGAGTAACAAATCTAATATTTATATTGAAATAAAAAAGGTATTAGAATGCTTACTAATACCTTTTCTAGATAAAAATGATCGATTAAATCGTTATTTTATCCATCCTTTTGATGTTGACATCCTAGCAAACCATATTAATGCGAGACCAACAACAATAATCATTATTGGCATAATCAAGCTCATACCTTCAACGGTCATAAATAAATAAACATGTTGAACTGTAGCTGCTATAAGCGAAACAACAAATAAAATGGTCGCCCATTTTTTTCTTATTAATAAAGCTAGGCAGCCTAAAGCACCACAAAATACAGCTAAAGCAAAAGCAGTAGTGTACCAAGTAGGATATTCTACTAAAAGTTCAGCTTGTTGTTCTACTGGAAGTTCTGCTATAATCTCATCTGTTAAGAATGCTTGGCCTAAATAAGCAAGGACGCCCATACCATTCCAAAATAAAGCTACAACTGCAACAATCCAAAACCATACAGGTGGTTTATTGTTTGATAAATCTGACATAATACATTGATTTTAGTTAGTTAAACGCAACAATTTATAAAAATTAATGCGATAAAATCAAAAAACTCAACTCAATCTTATGTTTTACATAAAATCAAATTGAGTCTTTAATACTTAAAGTTTGTAAGAATCTATTCTTCCACTACATGAAGTATTGGAGTTTTGTTAACCCATTTTCCATTTTTAGATTCACCTAAAATAAGAACATCTTTAGAATGCTCGTATTCTTTGATGGTTCTCATCATTTGTTCTTTAGTGTCTCTGTGTAGTTTAATTCCAGTATTTTTACCTTTATTTCGAATTTCTAGATAAAATCCATCTCTGAATTTTATCGGTCTTGTTGGAGGTCTTCCCATGTATAGTTATTTGTAGTAATAGTCACGCATATTAGTAAAAAAAATAGCAATATGCAAGTGATTTATTTATTTTTCAAAAGTAAATATAGTAAATGCTTTAAATCAAGCTTTTAGATAGTTAAAAGTAATTGAAATATAGAGATCTACTATAGATTAAAAAAAATCACCCAATTTGTTTTCTATTCTAATTTACTTGTCACGTATAATCTGAACTTTTTTTGTATTTTTAAACTGAAAAAAAACATAAAAATGGCAAACCCAAAATTCTCAAAAGAGATTCTAGATTTTTTTAATCAATTAGAAAAGAATAATGATAGAGATTGGTTTAACGAGCATAAAAAAGAATTTAAAAGTAATGAAGCAAAAGCGAAAGAAGCTTATAAATATATTTATGAATCCTTAAATAATCATGATGTCGTTGATAATTTTAAATTATTCAGAATTTATAGGGATGTCCGTTTTTCAAAAAACAAATTACCCTATAAAACACATTTTGGTGGTTCTTTCCATAGAAAAAAACCAGAACTAAGAGGTGGTTACTATGTTCATATACAACCAAATAATGAATCCTTTATTGCGACAGGATTTTGGGAGCCCAATAAAGATGATTTATTAAGAATACGTCGTGAGTTTGAACAAGATGATAACGAAATTCGAGGTATTGTTACTGATCATAAATTTAAATCTGTTTGGGGAGATTTTGTTGGAGATGAATTAAAAACTGCACCAAGAGATTTTGACAAAACGCATCCGGCAATTGATTTAATTAGAAAGAAGCAGTATATTTTCACTAAAAAGTATACAGACAAAGCCGTTGTAAGTGATAACTTTATTGATGATGTTAATGCCTCATTTAAAACAGTTAGACCCTTTTTTGATTATATGAGTGATGTCCTTACTTCAAATCTAAATGGAGAATCTATCATTTAGTTTTTAGATCGCTTTAGCAAATAAGGACTGAGAGAATAATTGAATGTTACTCAGCAAACGCTCTTTAACAATACTCATCATACGTTTATTTAATGCCGAAGAGTTTTGAATATAAGCTTCGTATTCTTCTACAGTAAATTGACCAATAATCATTCCTTTTAAAGAATTTCGAAACTTCATATCTTTTTGGATAGCATTTTCAATATAAGCCAATTGTTTTGGTAATGATAACTCATAAAACACATTTTTTCGTTTAACGATATAGTTTTTAAAAACTACAATCAACAAATGGTTTTGCATTTTAATAATGGGCCTCAAAGTTGCATTTTGAAAGCATTCATCTGAAGTCATCGTATCATTTACTTGAGCAGAAACGATGGTAGGACGTATTGATTTAAGGTTCGTAGATCGATCATTCATGGCTTTAAATTTTACTAAATATAGACATAAAGTAAAAGCGATTTTTTGTGTGTTTTATATGTTGTCAACGTTGTTATTAACAAAAAGGCATAATGAGAAATCATTATGCCTTTTTGATTATGAACTATTTATAATTTATATCTGGCTTAAACCGCCATCTACTTCAAGTTCGATACCATTAATATAAGAGGCGTCTTCTGATGCTAAAAACAAGGCTGTTTTTGCAATTTCTTCAGAAGTTCCAAAACGTGCTAAAGGGACTTGTTGAGCAAAACCTTTCCCCATTTCTTCAACAACTGCTTCGGGAAGTCCCATTTTTCCATAAATAGGTGTATCTATTGGCCCTGGCGCTATAGAGTTAACTCTAATACCTCTTGATTTCACTTCAGAAGTTAGTACTCGTGCAAAAGATCTGAGTGCGCCTTTACTAGCAGAGTACACACCTAAACCATCAAATCCTTTTTGGTTTACAATAGAACTCGTAAACAATATTGTTCCACCATCATTTAAATGTGGTAATGCTTCTTTTGTTGCTAAAATTGGTCCTTTTACATTGGTATTAAAAATCTCATCATAATGTGCTTCTGTAATATCTGTTGTTGGTGCAACAGGAGCTATTCCTGCATTTAGAAATAAAATATCTATTGATCCAAATGCTGCAGTAGCTTCTTGTATTAATCTCTTATTATCATCAGCTATTGATACATCTGCTTTTACTGTGATAAATTCACCTTCAAGTTCATTAGCAATTTGATCTAATGCTTCTTGACGTCTCCCTGCTAAAACGACTTTAGCACCTTCTTTTAAATATAATTTAGCTGTAGCTAAACCAATTCCACTATTTGCGCCAGTTATTACAGCGACTTTGTTATGTAATTTATTCATGTTGTTTGTTTTTATTTGAAACAATCGTTTCAAATTGAGTTAAAAAAAATTAATTTAATGTTTGTAATATCGTTTTTATAATACTAGTTAAATGTTTTTTATTTTGAACTAAAATTCCAGTCATTCTAAACCCTTGTAAAGAACTAAATAAGTACAAGGCATATTCATTTGCTGTTTTATTAGTGTTGATATTATTATTAAGCTGTCCCTTTTTTACTAAAGCTTCCATAAAATCAAGCATACTACTTTGATTTTGCTTTAAAAAAGAAGTGATTTTCTCATCATGATTAGCCATTTCAGATACACAGTTGGTTATTAGGCAACCTCTATCGTTATTATCTTTTAACATGATATCCATATACATATAAAACAATGACTCAATTGCATTAATTGCATTATCTGCATCTAATAAAACCGCTGTTGTTTTTTTATGAAAACCATATTGATAAGATTTTAAGCACAATAAAAACAAATCTAATTTAGAACCAAATGAATTATATATACTTGATCTATTTAATCCTGTTGCATCTACTAAATCTTGCATTGAAGCCGCATTATAGCCTTTATCATGAAAGACTCCTGTAGCGTGCTTAATAACTAATTCTCGATTAAATGTTTCTACTTTCGGCATATCTATTTGAAATGAACGTTTCAAAATTAAACATTTTTTTGAATCCGTATTGTTAAAATTTTGTTATTCTTATAATTCTATTTGAAAGTCCAATAATTTCATTGAATTTTCTAATGTGATATAGCGCCATCACGTTTTATATTCTTTTACCTTTGATAAAAACTAAACCATGAAATTTGGACGTGTAGATAATCCTAAAGATGTAGATTTAAGCTTACCGCAAGATCATATCGATACTGCTCGTGTTTTAGAAAAAGTGAAAGATGATAACATTCCAGAAATTTATGTTGGATGTGCTAAATGGAATAAAGCAGATTTAAAAGGATTTTATCCTAGAGGAACTAAAGATGAATTGGGGTATTATTCTAATCAGTTTAATTCAATTGAACTTAATGCTACTTTTTACAGAATTTTTTCTGCTGAACAATTTTCAAAATGGTACGATAAAACGCCAGATGGGTTTAAGTTTTTTCCGAAGTTAAATCAAGAGATTAGCCACTGGAAACGTTTAAACGAAGTAAATGCAGTTGTTGATGATTATTTGACTAATGCCATTCATTTAAAAGAAAAACTAGGAACCATTTTTCTACAAATGCATTCGAATTTTGCGCCTAAAGATTTTAATCGGGTTGTGCATTTTGTAGAGCAGTGGCCTAAAGAAATTGATCTGGCTATAGAATTTAGACATACTAATTGGTATAATGATGAAGCCGTTGCGAATCAGTTATATGATTTATTAGAGCAAAATAATATATCGAATGTTATTGTTGATACAGCCGGAAGAAGAGATTTAATGCATATGAGACTAACGAATGCAACAGCTTTTGTTCGTTATGTTGGTGCCAACCATGAAAGCGATTATGCACGATTAGATGATTGGGTTGTTAGAATAAAAGAATGGAAGGCGCAAGGGGTTAAAGAGATTGATTTCTTTATTCATCAAAACATTGAAAAAGAATCTCCTTTATTAGCGGCTTATTTTATTAAAAAACTAAATTCTGAATTGGAGTATAATTTGAAAGTTCCAAATGAAGATGAAAATTCACAACCAAATTTATTTAAAAGCTTTTAAGTTTTGATAAAGAATAAAAAGAAAAACTATACTTCATATTAAAATGGATGTTTATGATGAGTTCATATTTTATAAAAATTAATTATATTCGTCAACATCAGTATTAGTTGCTTGCTTTATATAGAAGTAATATAATCATTAACGAGAATCAATCTACCCTATGAAAGCCCTTAAAATCAATTATTCAGGAAATGTTTTTTTTCATTTGCTGTTTATTACAATCCTTTTTCTTAGTTTTTCACAAGGACATGCTCAAGAAAAATACGATAAGACACATGTAACTTTCTATGAATACAATGAGTTTCTTGGATACTTAGGTACTCCATATGAAGAATGCTTTAATGTTTCAAAAAAAATAGGAAAGAGTTGGGCTTGTGCTTATAAAAATAAGAACAAATTTATAACCTACGTGCCAAAAGGCAATAATGATACGAGTGAATTTAAAGTAATCCTAAAATTTACTAAAGGGATTTGCACATACGTTTATGTTGGCATGACCTTTGTCGAATTTACTGTTTTGGATACGTATAATTATGTTGACATGAAAGTGGTTAGAAAGAGTAAAAATTCTGGATATCAATATAAACGTTATTCTTATGATGGTATTTATAATTGTGCTAACTGTAGAATAGATAAGAGATATGATAACGATTATGGTATTGAAATATTAAATTATACATCAACTCATTGGTCAGGTGGTTTTACGCGTTCTTCGCATGCATACCTTATTGTTGGCGGAAAAAATAAAGCTTTAAAAAAGAAATTAAAAGCTATTGATTTTTAATAGACGATTACATGTCTTTATTAGTACTCTTATTAAAAGATGAAATAAATACCTGCAAAAAATACTTATTGTAATATGAGATTCCACACACGTAAATGGGTAAAGCCAGAAGATTTAAATCCTAATCAAACCTTATTTGGAGGTCAACTTTTAGCATGGATAGATGAAGAAGTTGCCTTGTATACTGTGATACAATTAGAAAACAATAAAATTGTGACCAAATATATATCTGAAATCAATTTTATGGCTTCTGCACGACAAGGCGATATTATTGAAATAGGTATAGAAGTTATTAAGTTTGGTCGTTCGTCTTTAACTATGAAATGTGAAGTTCGAAACAAAATGACTAGAGAAACGATACTTACGGTTGATAATATTATTATGGTTAATCTAGGAGAAAATGGTAAGCCAGCGCCACACGGAAAAACAAAAGTAGAATTTATAAAAGACCGCTTAAAAGACTAATAACTACTTATGTTATTATAGGTGTAGAAAGCTCATAAATTTCTAGATCAAAATACGGAACAGCAGCCAAGGCATGATCAAAAATATCTGAAAGGATAAATTCATAATTCTCCCATCGTTTGTCATTACTAAAACAATAAATTTCTAAAGGTAAACCTTGTGGTGTTGGTGCTAACTGACGTGTCATAATTGTCATTTCCTTATTGATTGCAGAATGGTTTTCAATATAAGTTTGAATATATTTTCTGAATACACCAAGGTTAGTTAGGTTTCGTCCGTTAATTAAGACAGATTTATTGACCTTATTATCGTTATTAAATTGGTTAATTTCTTTTTGACGTTGCGTTATATAAGTACTAATCAATTCGATTCCTTTTAATTGTTCAATACTTTTATCATCGAGATACTTAATGCTTCCTGCCTTTATTATAATAGAGCGTTTTATACGTCGACCACCAGATTGACTCATCCCTCGCCAATTCTTAAAGGAGTCTGATATTAATGCATAGGTAGGAATTGTGGTAATTGTTTTATCAAAATTTTGAACTTTTACAGTGGCCAAATTTATTTCGGTCACATCACCATCGGCTCCATATTTCTCGAAAGTAATCCAATCACCAATACGTACCATATCATTTATAGACACTTGGATACTCGCAACAAAACCAAGAATAGTATCTCTAAATACTAAAATAATGACTGCTGAAGCTGCTCCTATAGTAGTGATAAACTCCATAAAAGAAATGCCAGTAACTATTGCAAACGCAGAAAACAATCCTAATAGCCATGCAAAAATCATGAAGACTTGGATGTAGCTATCAATAGGTTTGTCTTTAAAACGAGCTAATGTTTTAAAATAATCTTTTACGGTGTTTAAAAAGCTACTTACAATCCAAAGAGTTAAGATAATACCAAAAACCTTAAGTCCTTTTTCTATGATATTTTCTATATACTGAAAATCAAAAAATACCGTTGGAATAAACTCTATAGCAATTAGTAAAGGAATAATATGAGCGATATTTCTTGGGACTTTATTCTTTACGAGAATATCATCAAAATTTGATTTCGAACGACTTGCGAATCTATTAAATGTACTCACCAATATTTTCCGGATTAAAAAATCAATTAGGAAGCAAATAATAAGCAATGCAATAAGTAATGCTAACATATTAAGATACTTAGACGACGTATCTGTCATGCCAACCGAAATTAGATAATCATATAATACATGGTGAAAATCCATCATGAGGCTTTATTTTTTAAATATTTTTTTTCAATATAAAAGGTCCCAAAAGGAAGTACTGAAGCGATTAAAACAATAGCTAATGTTTTCTTTTCCCATTGTAAGGATTGACCAACCACTATTGCAAGAACGATATAGATTAAAAATAATATTCCATGTGGCATCCCTAACAATTTCACATACATAGGCTCGTTAGCAAAGTGTCTTAGTGGTGTTGCTATAAATAATAATAAAATATAAGATATGCCTTCTAATAATGCGACAATTCTAAAGCTATTTAATAGTGATATCATGGCGTTAAATTTTATGATGCAAAATTAGCTTATGTCTCCTAATAAGACTAGTATTTAACAATTTTTTTAATAATTGTATTCGCATCATTTTGATTCTTAAATTTTGCAAAATAAATCCCTGTGTTTAATGCCTTTGTATCTATAGTATTAAGACCACTTTCTAGAAGGTAACTTATTACTAATTTACCATCTATACTAAATAAATCTACTGTATTATACTGTATATCATTAGTATTGATATGCAACTGGTTTTTAAAAGGAATAGGATATAGAACAATGTCGTTGTCCAATTCAGAAGTAGCTGTACTCAATGTATTATCAAAATACTGAATCGCCAAATTAAACGCATCATTACCAATTTTATCACCAATAATACGACCTTCAATATCATCAATAGGAGGGTGGATACCTCCCCAAATACGCGATAAACTAGTTTGGTCTGAAGCATCACGATAGGTTGCCCATTGCAAGGTTAAATTTTCTGTTGGACCAACTTCAAATACTAGAAAATTATTTTGCTCAATATCAAAGATTCCCATACCATCAGGGAAAAATGGATCGCCTGTAAGTCGTGTTAAAATTTCAGCTGCAGCACGAGAAAACGTGGAATGTCCAGATAAGTAACCTGCAAAAGGAGGTGTTACGAAAGTCCCGCGTTGATAAGGCCACCAATGGGTGCCAATAATCCAATCTACACCAGCAGTATCTGTTAATGGATCGGCAATAAAATCGGGCCCTTTCCAAGCCATAATCTTTATGCGATCTACATTTTCATTACTATCACCACTTAAAGGGTCTGTGTCAGTTATAAGTTCTATAAGTCCAGGAATAAGAGGCAAACCATGTGGATCATAACTAGGTAAACTCGCATTGGTACTTTGGCCTTTTCCAGCCATATACCGAATTGCAGAAATAGGTCTCAAATAATCATAATAGCCTTTAATTCCCCAAATATCTACAGCAGAGTCATGCATAGCGCCACCAAGTGATAAATAGGCTTTTACATCCCATTCTAAGTCACTTGCAATTGGGCCTATTCCAGCAATTTGTTTTACAACCGCAGGATGATCACTCACATAATTTAGAATTGTAAACCAATGTCCAGGAGGCGTTTCTGAATCTGGACCATCTGCCCAAAATTCGGCTAGAACTCTAGCATAATCAGAACGTTTCACTAGTTGAGGAACGTAAGGTGATCCTGTTTTTGGATTTAAAGCATGGCCTGTACTAGCATCACCACCATTAGTAAAATCGTAAAAGGCTTGATATTCTTCAAATGTTTCAGGGAAATTAGCAAAATCAAAATTTCCAATAGAAGCCGGTGAGATATCAATCATTGTTGGATCGTTAGGATCTAAATGTGATGACCATGATGCAACCAAAGCAAAATGCCATTTATAAGGATCGCTAATTCCATCTTCATTAGAATTTTGAATGTATATAGGAGCTCCAGGATCATTATAAACATAACTATCAAAGCCATTGTTTAAGATTTGTAAATCATCTGTTGATAACGAAAAAGGCGTTACACTTCCCCATTCAGGACTTAAAAAATCAGGAGTATCAACTGGATATTCAATGCCACTTTGATCAACAAACACATCAAACGCTAATGGTTGCCATCTATCTGGATCAATATCATTGGTTTCATAATAGTTTTCTAATATTAATGCCGGATTGGAAGGTGTATACAGCACATTAGTATAACCAATTTGTTCATTAGAATTATCTTGTAAACCAAAGGCTATCATTTCACTGGCCATATAATTCCCTAAAGCAGCATACGAATTTGTACTATAATCTATAGATGTATCATTAGGATCATAGCCATACGACGTAAATAGGGTATTAAATTCAGTAAGTAAATCAGTACCACCTGGTGAGTTCTCAAACCTATGGTTGAGAAGTCTATACACAGCATAACTAATAATTTCATGTCTCGCATCATCAATATTTGCTGGTGTCTCAATACCATTAAAGGGACAGTTATAGCCACCAAAATTTTTGCCTAGAAATACCGTTGTCGCTTGGGAGTCGAAAATAGCCCAAGCATCATACATTAGCACAGACGAGTGAAATAAATTACGTGCATGGACTGTTGGTCTCGCAAAATCGGCTCGAATTGCAGTGAGCGTCATTTCGTTCCAATCTCTTGCTACTGAGTGTTGTGCGTTTGATACTGTTGTAAATAGAATAAGTAGGAGTAGTGTAATTTTTTTCATGTCATTAATATCATAGGTATTCAAAAATATAAAACATTTTGTTAGGACTACTATAATGCTGATAAATAACAATAAAACATAAAAAAAAGACCGTAGAATACTACGGCCTTTTCGCGGATTAATCAACCATAATATTTAGCTATAGTTAAGTCGTTATTATTTTGTTGCCATCATAGCAAAAAACTTATCTATATTAGGTAAGATCACGATACGTGTTCTACGGTTTTTAGATCTGTTTACAGCCGTATTATTATCTGTTAGTGGTTGGTAAAAACTACGTCCTGCAGCAATGAGTTGTTCAGGTGAAACACTATAATCATTTTGCAATTTTTTAACTACAGATGTTGCTCGAAGCACACTTAAATCCCAGTTATCTTTAATTTCTGAACTACTCTTCATCAATTGGTTATCTGTATGCCCTTCAATCATAACATCAAGACTCTCTTCGGCATTTATAACATTTGCAATCTTTTGTAAAATAGCATCTGCTTTAGAACTTATTTTATAACTCCCAGAGTTAAATAGCATCTTATCAGAGATAGAAATCATGACTACTGTTTCTTCAATAGTAATGACAATATCTTCATCTTCTTCAATATTTTCTATAGATGATTTTAAGTTGAACTGTAATGCTAAATTCATTGAGTCTTTCAATGTTTTAGCGGTTGACATATAGGCAGGAGGTACGCTTTTAAGTGATTCGCGCATGGCTTGCTTTTGATTTTCAGAAATAACAATACCATCTACAGATACTAATTTAGCATTAGTTTCATTGGTAAGTTCATTTATTTTAGAATTATAACTATCAACACGCTTTTGAATGCTTTCAAACTTCGCTTCTAGTGTTTCGTTTTCGACTTTGGTTTTCGTTAATTCACTTTTTAACGCCCCATGATCTTGTTCTAATGCTAGATATTTCTTTTTAGACACACAAGCGGTTAAAAATAATGCGGATACTAAGATTACTGAAATTCGTTTCATAATTGATTTTACGTTTGGGTTATGACTATATCTACGATATGAAATTAGATACGGACTTTTTAAACGTTTAATTTTATTAACTACTAATTGTTAACTACTGAAATTAGAAGTCCTTAAAATTTTGTGAAAACTATTTCAATCTACGCTGCAATGATTATTTTTAAAGCATAATCAGACCAAACAATCAAAACCATGAGAAAATCATTGCTGTTTACATTGACATTACTTTTTAGTATGATACCAATGTCTCACCAAGCGCAATCTAAGCGGAAAAAGAAAAAAAATCAAAAAACGGAAGTCGTAAAACCAGCCCCGAAAAAGAAGGAAGGCAAAATTAAAGACTACGATAAAGTGATTACTAAAGATGCCATAACAGACGATGGTTTGTTTAAAGTGCATAAAGTAGGAGCGAAGTACTTTTTTGAAATCCCTAATGACCATTTAGGAAAAGACATGCTATTGGTAAGTAGAATTGCAAAATTACCTTCAAATTTAGGAGGAGGTTATATAAATGCAGGATCAAAAATGGCTGAACGTTTAATTGCATGGGAACGTTTTGATGACAAGATTTTAATTAAAGAGCGCTCGTATAATGCCGTAGCCGATGAAGAATTGCCTATTAGTATTTCGGTGAAATCTAATAACTACGAACCTACATTATATGCTTTTGATATCGCAGCTTTTAGTAAAGACTCGACAGCAATTGTAGTAGATGTAACTAAATTTTACAGTACTGATGTCAAGGCAATTAGCGGTTTATCAGGACGCTTACGTACAACCTATAAAGTTCGTAATCTGGATGGTTCTCGTAGTTTTATAAATGGCATGAAGAGTTTTCCGCAGAATATAGAAGTGGTTCAAGATATGACCTATAATGCGTCTGCACCACCTTCAACACGTTCTGCTGAAACAATTAGTTTACAAATGAACCAATCGATGATATTACTTCCTGAAACACCTATGGAACCTCGTTTTTCCGATGATCGTGTAGGCTGGTTTTCTTTTAGTCAGGTAGACTATGGAAGTGATAAATTAAAAGCAGATAGAAAGACTTATATCAGACGCTGGCGATTAGAGCCAAAAGACCCTGAAGCTTATGCAAGAGGAGAATTGGTAGAACCTGTAAAGCCTATTGTTTACTATTTAGATCCTGCAACACCAGAGAGCTTACGCAAATACATCAAAGAAGGTATTGAGTTATGGCAAGGTCCATTTGAAAGTGCTGGATTCAAGAATGCTATTATTGCGAAATATCCACCGACCAAAGAGGAAGATCCCGATTTTAGTCCTGAAGACATTCGGTATTCTGTAGTGCGTTATGTTGCTAGTGAAACTAGAAATGCCATGGGACCAAGTGTTTCAGATCCTAGAAGTGGTGAGATTATTGAAAGTGATATTATCTGGTATCACAACCATTTACGCTCGTACCGAAATCGCTATTTATTAGAAACAGGCGCTGCAAATCCTTCAGCACGAACTTTAGACACACCTGCGGAAGATATTGGTGAGATGATGAAAATGGTTATTGCTCATGAAGTTGGTCACGCTTTAGGTTTACCACATAATATGAGTGCGAGTAAAGCTTATGATGTAGAAAGCTATAGAAATGGTGCTTTTACACAAGAATTTGGTATTGCATCAACAATTATGGATTATGCACGTTACAATTATATCGCACAACCAGGTGATGAGAATATTCGATTTGTTCGTCAAATCGGACCGTATGACCATTATGCAATAAATTG
This sequence comes from Flavobacteriales bacterium 33_180_T64, assembly GCA_002162685.1. Taxonomy (GTDB): domain Bacteria; phylum Bacteroidota; class Bacteroidia; order Flavobacteriales; family Flavobacteriaceae; genus Psychroserpens. Next base: position 81,631 of record MAAQ01000005.1, on the reverse strand, counting down.
GGGTTATCGTGCAATTCCTGGCGCAGATTCGGCAGAGGAGGAGCGTCAAACTTTAGACCAATGGATTATGGAAAAAGCTAGTGATTCTAGATATGCTTTTGGAAGACAGAGCAGTCGTTTTGATCCTAATTCGCAAACTGAAGATATTGGTAATGATGCGATTAAAGCATCAGACTATGCACTTAAAAATCTTGAGTATGTCACAGCACATTTACCAGAATGGACAAGCAGTCAGACGAATAACTATGACGATTTAGAAGAACTTTATGGTGAATTATTAGGCTGTTATAATCGCTATATTGGTCATGTTTTAAAGAATGTTGGAGGTGTAGAAGAGCATCTTATAACACCAAGTCAAGGTGGTATTGCTTATCAAGCTGTTCCGAAGCAAAAACAGCAAGAATCGATGCAGTGGCTGCATAAAAATGCATTTACAACACCAATGTGGTTGGTAGATAAAACCATGTTACAAAATATTGACTATGCTGGATATACAGAACGTTTCAGACGTTTACAAAGTCGCTATTTAAACGGTTTATTGAGTTTTGAACGCTTAGGACGTTTAATAGATCACGAAGCACTTGACAACACAAATTATAGTGCACTGTCAATGATGAAAGCTTTGAGAAAAGGTGTTTGGAGTGAAGCGAATATAACCAAAAACGTAGATGTTTACCGTCGTAATTTACAACGTGCTTATGTAGACCGTATGGCTTATTTAATGACCGAAGATCTTGATCCAAGACGTGCAAGACAATACTATAATGTATCGCAATCTGATATTAGAGCTTTAGTTCGTGGTGAATTAAATATATTAAAACGTCAGGTTGCAGCAGCAGGAACACGAGGTGTAAATACCGTAACCAAATATCATTATAGAGATATCGTAAAACGTATCGAGGAGATTTTAGATCCGAAATAAGAAACGATACAACCAATAGTTCAGTTAAAAGATAAGCACCTTTTTGAAATTAATCAGAAAGGTGCTTTGTTTTATATATACTATTAAATGTCTATTAGAATTTACACACATTACCTTGACAGACACCTTGCATATAACGATAACCACAACTTGCATGGTGTGCATCGGCAATAGCACTTGCATCTAATTCTATGAGTTTCCACATGATTTCACCTATACGCTCTTCAATTAATGGTGGTCTTGTAACAACACCATCTTCATTAATATAAGCATCTATACCAACATTCACATAATTCCATGAAGCAGCATCTTTTAATAAATGCTTTAGAGACTCAGGAAGATCAGGAATAAGTAGGAGTGTATCAACAAACAATTTTGAAGGTGGTAATAAAGGCACAATATCTAAATAATTTTGATAATTTATATCTGCAGGAAATACAGCGTTAAAGCCATCTGCGAATTCTTGATCACCAGGTTTTGGACCAGCAATTCTTATGGTTTGCGTAATACGCCAGCTATATTTATTTCTAAAATACATAGCAGCAATAGGCACCATTCCGCCGCCTTTACTGTGACCTGTAAAATATAAAGGGTAGCGATGTGATGGATCTAATGCATGCACAGCAGCTAAAATTTGACTTTCTAATAGTTTTACAGCCAAGAAGAAACCACTGTGTACTTTCCCAGTAAAATAAGGACTTGACACAGGAGGTGCCATAAATATATTTTCAATCCAATCAAAAATAGAAGGTAGATTCCAAGCTGGAGGTAAAGTTCCTCTAAATGAGACAACAATACCATAATCTGTTTTTCCAACAAGACAAGCTTCTATTTGTGATGACACACACACATAAGGATCTTCAATAAAACCAACGGCATTATATTGATTAATGATGTTTTTGGTAATACTAGGATCCGATTTACACGGGTTATATTTCCCAGGATGACTATCAGGTTGAATACAATATGCAGCTTCGGAAGCACATAATAGTTTACAGTTTAAATTTACAGTTGTCATAATTTAATCTATTTTTTGGTGAGTACTCAAATATAATTGGATGATGACTTTGATGTGCAGGTAGATTTACGTGGTTTTTAAAACACGCATTATCAGTATCTTATAATTTATTTTTATGCATTTAACTTAATTCATATATAATTTTATTAGTTCTTATTAATACTGTAAATAGTGAAGTATGTTTTATATACTATTCAAGTGTAAACTGTGTAGTAGAAGATTTATCTTTAAAACAAAATATTTGAAAGCATAGGGCTGGCTAAGAAGCTTTAATTATTTTTATTTTACATAATATAAATTATAGTACAAGATGATGCAGTTTTAAAGAGAAAAATCCTACCACGGAAATGATAGGATTTGTATTTTTGCAAACCGATATACGACTATCGAGGAGCTCATAAGACATAATAACACGAAACTTATATTATGAATTACAAGACCAAAGGTAATAAAAAATTGTCTTTTAGGCAAACATCATTACCAACTAGCGGGAAAAGAAATCTTTCCAAAAATGGCAATCGCAAGCCAATGACTACATTACAGGCAAATGCTTTATACGGTAAAACGTTAAACATGTTGACTTTTCAAAGAACTGCACAAAGATATTATAAAACTTCGGCTTCTAAGCATGCAAATATGTGCTCTTTAAAAAATGAAGTTAACAAACGTTATATTAGTATTGAGTTTGCATTTTTACACAACAATTATATGCGTTTAACTAAGACTATACCGCATATAAGTACATCTGTGTATCATCTTGAATATTTCATTCAAAGACCCAAAACAAACAAAGATTTATTTCTGTATCTGATTAAGGCTGACTTAATATAGAACAATGGTAAATACTAATTATAAAGGATGTGGCACATGTGCCCACGCAACTGGCGTGCCTACTAATACCAAATTTTACTGCAAGTTATGGGGCTGTCAATTCTTGAAAATTAAAAGCTGTACCTATTATCATCGTTTTGATGAACCAGTAAACCCATTTGAGGGAAAACGAACTCCAAGCGAGCGAGAGCTCGATTTAATGCACCTAAGAAGATATTGTGCGCTTGAACATATGGAAGAAAACGAGCGTAGAGGATTTTTAGATTGGCACAAAGAATTTTATAAAACTTACAAAAACCACTTTTAATATGATACTAATACCAGTTACTGAAACGGAACAAATTAACTACTTATTTAAGCGCCTTAATCAGATTGATAATAAGATTCAATCCAGTAGAAAAAACAGAAAATACAAGCATTCTTTAATGCGTCAATATGAGTTTTGTAATAATGAATTAAACGACCTTTTACCCTTACAACATGCGATTTAACAATTCAGAACAAATACTAAAAATGCTTGATTCTATTGTGAATCAAGAGTTTGAACGGAAACATACTTTAACAATATCACAAATCACTATAAATATGCTAAAATTTAGAAATGAAAGGCTTTTAAGAGACAACGACGCTCTCAATAGTAATTTGAGTTTTTATAGAAAGACAGTCTTTTCTCTTTTAGCACTATTCTTTTTAAACTTAATAATGTTTTGTTTTTGGGCTTGAAGCTAAAGAGCCAACGAAGTGACGTGAGAAAAAAGCAGTTTTTTCGAACTAAAACGAGGCGAGAGAGAGCGTCGCTCCCGTTCGATAACGGGTCGCTTTTTGATTCTTTTTGGCGAGACAAAAAGCATCCTTATCGGTTGGAAACCGAAAATAGTATTCAATGGGCTAATCGAAACGAGACCATTGAAAATGCCTAATTAATTAATATGCAAACAATATACGACAATGAAAAACACAGTAAATACAGGGCTCAAAGTTCCCGATAAGTATAACGGGAACCAACTCACGCAAGTAAAGAATTACGCTTTATTTATGGATTATATCAACGTAAACTTTACAGGGTCGCCCGTTTTTAACTTCGAGGGCGTTAAAGCAACTTTTGAAGATTACGGAACTAAAGTATTTGATAAAAGAGTGACTATAGACTATAAAGGTCAAGAGTTCGGCACGTTGGTATTCAGTCCACGAAGTGCTATAATAGATGAACATCTATGTCAATTTAAGTTATCTAATCATTTGTTTTACACAAATTCCCTCTCTACGATAAAAAACCAACTCATTGAATTGACCGAATTAATGGGGTTAACGTATAAAAATATCAATAGGCTTGATATTGCACTAGATTTTAATGAATCAAATCATAATGTTACTGCCCTATTGCGTAACATTTGTAATAATGATGTTTTGATTTCTGGTCGTGAGAAAGATGTGAATATTTTCAGCCAAACAAAAAAAGGTAAAATGACTTTTCAAGGCGTGCGCATTGGTGCGAGAACTTCGTCACGTTTTTTGAGAATTTATAACAAGACTTTAGAAAGTAAAAAGAATCTTAAAACATATATTTTAGATGCTTGGTCTAATATGGGTATTACTAACGACGAAACAAACCCTGTTTGGCGTTACGAGTACCAGTTGAGCAATAAGTTTTTATCGGAACTAGAGGGAATAACTCTTGATTCTATTTTTAGTAATGAAGGACTCTTCAATCTTTTAAAGACTGCTAATTCAAATCATTTTGAGTTAAAGCATAATACTGAAAAGGCACAAGTTAACCAGGAACAAAACTTTGCTTTTATATGTTGGGATTCTGTGGCAAATACTTTAGAATTAGTCTCTAAAACAATTACTAAAATCAAACGTGTAATAAAAGAAACTCTCATAGGTCAGCAACGTATGGTAAAATCATTGCTTCGCTCCTACGTTTCTACGGGTCAACGTCTTGAATATATATTACCTATGAAAATTATGTTATCAGATTTCGGGCTATGGGACTGGTTTTCTAAAAAACTGCCTTTTTACCTTAATGAGTTTGAAAAGAAACAGTTTATAAAATCATTTAATCGTAGTCAGTTTAACGAAGATTTAATAACTGAAATATGAGAGTAACACGAAAGCAGTTAGCTAATTACATTGGAATTAATGTGTCTAACGTAACAAAACACTACCAAGCTTATTTGGATGCTCTAGGAACTAAGCGCAATTATTTAACAATTTTTGATATTGCAACGCTCGACAATATACCTGCGAATGTTGTATGTGATTTACTTCATATAACTGATAAAAGCATCTTAAAAGCTTGTGAAACATTCCAAAACAACCCGAATTAGCCCGTTTCTATTATGGGGGTTTAAAATCCCCCTTTTATTTGTGTCAACATTTAAAAACATTTAATTAAAATTATGGAAGTTTACAACGGAACAGGTAAAACCAAAACGGGCGAATTACGAATATCCCGAGCAATTGGAGGTTTACTATTAAGAAGTACTCTTGGAGTACATGAATTAACCAATGAGAAAATTACAATTTTCATTGAGGGCGCAAACGGTGACAACACAGAGATTTGCTCGAACATTAGCTTGAAACATTTTGTGTTAGGTGGTACTTTTGGTCATTCTTTGATTCAAACGAATACAGGTGCAACGCCAAAAATTGGTATGTCTGCACTTTGTGAAATTGCACAAGAGGGCTCTATAGTTTTAGGTGCTGACGAAAGTATTAAAGTATCATTAACAGATATTAAATCTGCTCAGACTTATGAGATTTATGGTCTTGAATATCCACAAGCTGCAACAAGTATTAGTTCTTTAGTTAGAAAGACAATTTTGTCAGATGAAACCGAAAAAACATACAACGTTCAAGGGCGTGATTTGTTAATGTTAGATTCTGAAAATGTTCAAAACATTGAGTTTACTTTTTCTAACGGAGTACGCACGAAATATTCTTTAATCGAGTTGCAAGCAATTGCTTTTGATGTTGAAGGTGTTATTTCTGCTGATGCTGGCGGTAATGTGTCAACCGATACTGGTAGTGTGTTAATGTTGCCTTTAGATGATGTCTTATCAATAGATATTGAAAAAGCGACTGGAACTGTTGAACTAACTTTAATTAGTTTCTAATGGGTTTGCGTCCAGTAGTATTTGTCAAGCCTGATTTACCAAAAAGTAAATCGGGCTCGATAAACGTAACTCATGTAAGAGGTGGTTTAAGACCAGTTCGAACGAGTGAAATAGACTTGAATTTCCCAACATACTCTGAACCTAGAGTAATTAGGCATCAAGTTAGAAAGGTTACTCCTGCACTAGTAAAAAATCTTTTACCACATGTTGAAAGCTTGCCAATTAAAACAGTTGGAAAAGCTAATATTAGTACGCCTTTAGCGTCTACTAAAAATGCAGCTAAAGAGATTGAAATGCAGATTAACAAGAGTAAAAGAAATGGTTTTTCTTTTGGTTGGAAAGCAAAGGTTTTAAAATATGGCGTACCAGTTTTAGCCCTTTTAGTAATTGTAGTATCAGTAAAGTACGTGTTTTTTAATAGTAATAAATCAAAATCAAAATTATCATAAATATGGGGTTTTTTAGTAAATTATTTAAAAAGAAAAGAGGCGGTTCTTTCTTCGGGAATTTAATACGTGGCGTTGCAAACAAGGCAACTGGCGGTATTCTTGGAAGTGGTGCACAGCTTCAAAAACGTGAAGAGCAATTTCAAGCGAGAGCAGCAAAAGAAGCTGAAGAGCAAGCGTACAAAAATTTTAAGTCAACAAAAAGTTTCAATTTAGGTTCACAAGTTGGAAATCAACTTGAACCACATGTTGCGAAATTTACAGAGGATAGTGATGCTGCTAAAAAGTTACAGAATAAACAGGTGAAAGCTTGGTTAACTCGTAATTGGTGGAAAGTTGCAATACCTGTTGTGCTTGTAATTGCAGGAATATTTTTATTCAAAGGAAAACGTAAAACTAAAGGAGGTCTAGCATAATGGCAAATCATAGAAATAACAAAAAAGAAGCGAAGCGAAGCGGTGCGACTTACTCAAAGATTAAGAACGTAAAGAAAGGTAACGAGGGTTATTTAGGTGCTACTATTGTAAGTGCGTGGAACTCTTCAAAGTCAAGAGGTTTAATTACTGCGACTGTATCTCCCTATTCGGGCTCAACGAAATATACATCACCTACTACTGGAAATGAATATCAAACGATGATTGCGAAAGTGTTGTATCATAATACTGGTGTTGAAATGATTATCCCTTGTAGTATGAATGTTAAAACTCGTGTTATCGGACTTTCTAAACTAGGTATGTGTATTAGTCCAAACGGTAAAGGAACAACATCAAGCGGTAAACGTGTAACTGGGTACTTCGGTACATTCAAGCAATAAAATATGCTTTGTTTCAAATATTGTGCATTACGTGGGCTTATTTATTATTACGAGCCTATGCCTTGCAATACCTTAAATCAAATAAGTAAATATCATAATTAATCAATTATAAGGGCTTGTTAAACAAGCCCTTTAATAACTATAAAAAATCATGAAAAAAGTATTAAGTCTATTAAAAATCGCTGTGAAATATGCTGGCATTATTGCTGTAGCTGTTGAGATAGTTCAATTTGCTATCGATAAGTTAACGCCTTTCTCTAGTGATAAACATGAATCTGTAAAACAATAATAATATGTTGCTAAGAATGAAAATTTGGCTCTATATATGGGCTATAAAGAATATGTATGGGTTTACCAAAGTATCAACTAAGCTACTTTACGCCCAAACCTACCATGAAACAGGAAATTACTCGTCGCCCGTTTTTAAAGAAAATAAAAACCTATTTGGGATGCGTCACCCGTCTAAAAGAAAAACGTACAGTCAAGGTTCTAATCTTGGTCATGCGGTTTTCAAAAATCATTTTAACAGCGTGCGTGACTATTTTGAACGTCAAAAAGAGTTTAATATTTCTAATACAAATGATACGGCTTATGTTCTCGAAACAGTAGCTAGTAATTACGCTACTGACCCGAACTACTCAACTAAGTGGGAAGCTATTGCAAATAAAATTAAAATGCCTTTTACTAATGGGGTAATGATAGCATTATTTTTTTTTTTGATATTCTCGGGAGTAATGATTTTTAAAGCAATTAAACAAAACAAAAAGTAAAATGATAATAGTATTTAAATTTATAAAAAAGTATGCCTTTATAATCATTATTATATTGGCAGCTGCATCGCTTGGAATTTTTAAATTCCTAAAGCGAAAGCCAAAAGACCAAACGGGCAATGGTAACGATGTGTTAGATAATATAGGCGTTGCTACAAGTGATTATTCATTTTATAATGATAAGGCTTTAAACATAGCACATAACTTAGGTACTGCCTATGCATGGTATGACCCAAGAAGCTATACAGAAAATGACAAAGTAGTGTTTGATTTGGTTAAAGATATGTCAAGACAACAATTTGATATAGTTGCGAAACTGTACCATGATGTTTATGCTAAGGGTAAATCTTTATCTAGTGACTTGGCAAAATTGTTAGATGATGAATATTACAAATTATTAATAATCAAATAGATCATGGAATTAATATATATAAACTTTCATAACCATTTTAAAACAGTTGTTGGTGATTATGATGACAGATTAAAAGAGACTACTTTTCGTATTAAAGAAAAAGGTTTTGTAGTATCTTTGCTGAATGATGGTCGTAAGGTTGTTTCCACTGTCCTTAGTACTTTAGAGCAGTATTTTTGTACTACTGATGCAATTCGTCCTGATATGATAAAAGAGCATGATTTTGGTCATGCGGGTAGAGTGATTGTCATAGCTGACGAGGGTTTTGTTAATCCTGTTTGTTGTGATACTCCATGTAGTTGCAATGAAAATGCTTGTGTTCTTGGTACGTCCTTTTTAGCTGCTGAAGAGTTAAACGATGCTTGTGCTACATTTGCTCAATTAACGTTAACTTATACTTTTGAGATGTTTCATAGTGGAAGCGGTCAATACCCTGTTGTTGGTGATTTAGTAACTGACAATCAATGCAACCCAATAGAGTTAGATGTTTTATCAGCAAGATTTATATCGACTGGTATTGCGATAGTTACAGATGCCGATGGAATCGTTCAAGCGTTCGTTTGTAAATAATTGACGTTTTATACAAGTGCAGTTAACTCGTTTAACTGCACTTTATTACGACAAACTACATGTTTTGTTAACTTTTAAATAGATAATACGTCAAAAAATTAACATTACCGTTCGTCGAAAAGATTTTATTTAACTATAAATTATTCGTAGATTTGTTGTTAGAATACCTCTTCAAACTGTAGTAATATCTTACATACTATAAATTATAGTACAAATGTTGTCATTTGGTTATTTAAGAGAGAAGTCCATTTGATAGCTATAATGTAGTATTATGTAAAATATCCCAGCAGCTTTGTATTCCATTAGAATAATTGGAATTTGGGTCATTAAACTATTAAGCGGTTTGCTTCGCAGAGTTTTTTAAAACATTATGTATCTATAATTAGCCGTTATGTAAAATAGCCGCTACCAAGCGCTCGATTGTTTTATAAAATCAAATTGCTCTGGCAATTTATTTTACACACAATTATCCATCGCTTGCCAACGCCAAAATAAAAGCTAACCTTTTTGCTCTTATTAAAAATCGCGTATTCGATAAAATGTAAGTTATAAAAAATTTTAGACGATTCTCGTGGATTGCCACAACAGCATAAATTTTAAGAAAAATAAAATTCTATGCACTTGTTATATTTAGAACTTCAATTAATCCTTTTTTTAATGATTCATTATCTTTTGTCTTGAAACAAAAGAAACAAAAATTCAAGGCTGCATATAATTTTGGAAACAATTAACGGCTCATTCGCTATATTTTAGGAAACATTGTAACTCATTAATATTGCTTTGAAATCCCTTGTTTAATTGAAACTCTTAAGAAACTGTAGTACTAAACCCCTAAAATATTGACGCTCGTTTCTCCTATTGTTTTGACCAAAATTCTATGAGGCCGAGCTAAACATCGAGATTCTATTTTACATAATAAAATACTATATATGTTTAATTTATATTAAAAAAGCAATAATATAATGGCTTTATTCAACTAATTCTCCTGCCCTACTTTAACATTTCCTTAAAATTTATTGATACATTATGTGTTAATTTACTTCACATTATAATACATTTACTATATTATATATTAACATAAAAATTCAGTCTTTGAATATCTCTAAACTACATATCTTTTCGAAAAACACAGATGCAACTGCTTCATTGAGAGGTTATCACTATCAAGTTCTAAAAACTTTAGAAACACTTATAAAAAACTCATTACTTGATGTAAACGATGAGATTTATTGTGACTTTGAAGAAGATATATTTCAAAAGAACGAGATAACAGGAACAACAAAATTTAGACAGATAAAACTGTATTCTCGAAATTTTTCATTTAGTAATGAAGAAATACAGAAATGCTTAGCGCATTTTTTTATGCTTCACGTCAAAACAGATTATGCTTTATTAGAAAAAGAATTCATTTTTGAAGCTAATTCATCAGTAGCAAATGTACGTGGTGATAATGATGCTGAACTACTTAAAAACTGGAATAAACATCAAGGTGATTTAAGTGAAGAATTGGCAAAACAATGTGCTGACAAAGCTAAAGAGATAATTACCCAATATATAGAAAAGCAAGCTAAAGCTATTGATGAGGATGATAAAAATTCCTTAGTTAAAGAAGCTATTGATGTTTTTAAAAATCTTCAAGATTCAGATTGGATTGAGTTCATTAAAAAAATAAAATGGGTATTTAATAACACTAAACCAGACATAGAGTTTGCACAACTAAAACAAAGTATTGAAGATGACATTTTAAAGTTGCCCTTTCAAATAAATAAGGAAAACTTACCTTCTATTTTTGGAGAACTTCATACGCTGGCTTGGAATAAGGCAACCAACACTAAAATTGAAGACAAGAAATTAACATTAAATGAACTAAATGATGTTCTATTAAGGTCATCAAATGACCAAGACAAATGGTATTGGGTAGTATATGAGCGATGGGAAAATACTGAGAAGATAAACGACTTTGTTATTGGTCAATTCTATGAAGTTATTGATGCCACCAGACATTGTAGAGTAACAAGATATTTAACAAAGCATAAAGAAGATTGGCTCAAATTATTAAAACTCTATATTGATAATCCAAAGATTGATGATAATTTTAAAAGAGTAGCTATTTATGAATATTTATGGTTGCTTTTGCGTCCAATAAATTATCGAGAAATACCAGAAGGAAATTTAAAAGGAGAAGAAGAATATTTCAGGCTTTATTTTAAGGATTTTGATGTTTTTAAAACTGGAAAAGAGTTAGAAGATGCACAAAGTTTAATGAATATTGCTGTTGCAGCTGGATTTATGGATAAAACGAATCTAGATGGACGAGAAGTACAGGGTTGGTTTGATAGTATGTTTAATACTTTAAATGCTAAAATTAAAGTAGAATCAAATCCCAATGAAAAATGTCACCTACTTGAAAACCTTGCTACTCACCTACTATTTCTTAATTCTAATAGGAATAAACAAGATAAGAATATTAATGAGGTACTTAATCCTTTAAAGGATATTCTAAAATTATTGGATAAAGCAGATTACTATAATGTTTCTCAATTAAGTACTCGGTTAGATGAGTACATTGAATTGCTTATTGAAGCTGATGCAGAATCAAACATTGAATTGATCGACGGAATAAATGATTATTCAGAAAAACTAAATCCAATAGTTGAAACGCGTGGCGGTAGTTTTATGGGAGCAAAAGCTGAACTTGGAAGAGGAATAAAATATTTAAATAGTAATGTTCCTAAACTGTCTTTAAGGGCATTACAATGTTTCCACAAAGCAAAAGATAAATTTAATATTCAGGAAAGTTTTGAAGGTTATGTATTGTCATTAATTAACATTGCGCAGTTATATTCAAGTATTGGAATGAATTTAGCAGCTAAATATTATGCTCTAGCTGCAGTCTGGGCTAGTATGCATAATGGAGACAGAAAACTTCTTAAAAGAATTGTAGATGCCTTAGGAATCGCGTTCTATGCAGATTTTAAACAAGGTGCTTGGTTGAATGCAATTGTTTCATCTATGGATTATATAGATGCTCGACATGAGTTAAAAGCTACACCACTAGACCCAAATGTCGATGAAATGCCTTTTAAAGTTCTTGCAGATTTAGCAATGGTTTTTCATTTAACCCCAAAAATGTCGCCAGAACTTACCGATATGGTTAGTCGAAATATGGATGGTTTACAAGATTTAAGTGATGAATTCTTAAAGCCAGCTATTGCAAAACTAGAAGAAACAAACTCGACTTATGATTCTTGGATTCCAGTTTTAGAACGAATTCTAACCGATAAACCTCTGAATGATGTTGGTCATACAAGATTGGTGCGTTTTAATGCCTTAGGCATTGAATGGAAAATATCATTTGCGAATAATTATGAAATGGCTTCACTAGCAGAAGATTTTTGTGGAATTGTTCAAATCACTCTCGCTGAAATTGCTCTTTCAAATTATGATTTTCACTTAATACGTGGAAGTGTAAGTATAGAACTCGAAATTGATAATGAATTTAAAGGTCCTGAACTACAACCATCTAATGATGAAATTATTTGGAAAGCTTGGGTTAAGCATACAGATACCCAAGGAGAAGAATCCCTTCTTAACATTACATCCTGTACTAAGTCTATAGGAAGAATTCTAAGTAATTTAAGTCTTTTACCCTTTGATGATTTTGATAAACTTTTGGATACTTTGTTTAGTGAATCGGACTTGGCAAAAAAGACACTTATTGGAGGATTATATCAAAGAATGTATAGAACAGTTTATAGTAAAACAAATTTTGACTTAATGCAACGCGATAATTTCACTCCTGTTGCTTTAACTGATATGAACCTTCCACAAACCAACAAGGTCATGAAATGGAAACATTCATTAAGTAATCTTTATGATCAAGTTGAAGCTAAAAAAAGGATAGAACAACGTTTAAAAAACTCTCATAAAAATAGCTATTTGACAATTGCGAAACTTAAACAAAATCCTGATTTTCCAGTTTTTATTAAAAAGTTAAGAAGTCAAGGTTGGCAAGATTGGCATATTTTTCTAGCCATTAATAATTTTATTCTTACACATAAAACAGAATTTAGATTAAGGGGAATAACAAACCCAACTCAAGAAGATTTTGATAGATTATTTTTTGAGATAAAAAAGCTTGATGAGTCTGATTTTGAAGCAGAATTTCCTTTAGAAGCATTTACAAGTTTAGAGTTTGAATTTAATCTAAAAAATACAATAATATTGATTCTTAAATCTTTTGGTTTAGCTAATCCTTCTAGGTTTCCTAATTTTTTAGCAATTCGAGAATTTTTAGATGTAAGATTCAATATGATAGAAGATGGCTCTGGAGAGAACAATCCTTTTAAAGATTTATAATTTATAATTAAATATGAAAATTGAATTTCTGGTTGAAGCACCAAATCTACTTTCAAAAGATAATGTCAAAAATTTTGAGGTATTATTAAATAAACAAGGTCAAATAGATACTGTTGTTGGAAAAGTTGTTAGGTGTTATAGAATTTGTTTAGTTAAGCTTAATGGAAATCCAGTTGCAATTGGTGCATTAAAACAGGTTTATAAATCTCCATTTGATTACGCAGAAGTTCCAGAATTAAGTGATAATTATAATTACGAAATTGGTTACTTGTTCGTAGATAAAGAAAACATCGAAGATGATAATGGTAAACTTGGAATAGGTAAATATATTACACGTCTTTTATTAAATGAAGTTAGAAATGATAATGTTTTTGCAACAACAGAGGAAAACACAGATAATCCAATGCTTCATATATTAAAGTCTACAGGCTTTAAAATCATAGGAAAAACATATAAAGGCAATAAGACAAATAAAAAATTATGCTTAATGCTACTAGAAAGAATTAATTCATAGAAAATATAATCTAAAAATGATTAATATATATTTTCGCTACGCCTTCTATATAATTTTTATCAAGTGCTGATTTTACTTCCTCTTTTAACTTTTTATGTTTTTTGAATTCTTCAAAATAGTATTTAGTTTTATATTCTAATAACCAATAATGATTAAACTTTAAATAATCAAATCCTTCTATATCCATAAGCCAATCGTAATAATCACTTTCATGAGCATATTTAGATAATTTTTTCATTCTGCTTGTAAAGAGTATATTGTACTTATAACTTAAATTTATCAAATTATTCAAGTCATAGTTCTTTCTTTGTGTAGCTCCTGTTATTAATTCATGCCCAGTTGGTTTATTTGTTAAATCTTTAATGGAATTAAAAAATTTATCAAAAAACTCTTGATGAAAAGGTATTATATCATAAATAGAAAGGCGATAATAATATTTAGAGTCAAAATTATCTTCCAATCTCTTTATGGCTGCTTTTTGAATAACCTTTTTAATCTCCTTTTTTAATTCAGAGACTTCTAATACATTTTGATATTTTGAGAAATTTGAATAAAAATCACTTTCAATTGTTTCTTGGTTTAAACTTGTACCTATTTTGGAAAAAATTTCAACTAATCTATTGTCTTTTTTTTCAAAGTCTTGTATTGTTAAATAATACTCAAACCCTTTATTATATGATTGTGTATCAAATAGTTCATAATCACTTAGTAATTTTAAGATTTTCTTTGTATTCGTTAGATTGATATCATTTCTATAATGAAATAGAGTCTCAAATTTTATCAAACTAACAAGGTAATCGTCTTCCAATAATGTAATTAAAGCAATATATTTTTTAAGAAGTAAGTTAAAATTGGTCTTTCTCATTTTAATTCGAGAAAGGATATAAGCGAAATTTTGAATGATATTTTTTACTTTATCTCTAAAAAGATAATTCTCCTTATTCTCCTTTATTCGTTTTATAGATATTATCAAGTTATCCAAATTGTCATTAAAACGATTAAAAACTAACAGTTCATCGTTCAATTCAATTTGTTGAATATCATACTTTAAAAGCAGTCTATTAACTTTTGTGGAATCACCATGCATTAACCAATTATAAAGGAATGTGAATTCAAATTTGTCATATTTAGTAGAGTCTGGATTATAAATATTATATAATGCAAACATTGATTCTAGTGACTTATGTACAAGGATTTGAAATTCATTAAAAACATCATAAATTATTAAGTTATACTCAATAAAAAAGGAAACTCTTAAAAACTCAAACTTTAGGCTATTAGCTTGTTGTCCTCTGAAATAACCTCCATTTTTATCTTTTCTATGGTGATTTTGAATTTCAGTAAACTGTCTATCAATTTCCCAAATAGAATTATTTATGAATTGGTTTTCTTTTATCCAGTCAAATACATGTTTGTAATAATTATGCTCAATTAAAATTTCATCATAAACAAAATTGATTTTTTTTAATTCAATTAAAATTTCATTTCTATCTGCTTCAAAATAATTGTTTTTTATTAAGTTTTTTAAATTTATTAGATTGTATTTACATAATATGTTTAATATCGAATTATCCTTATTCTTTGTTTCTTGAGTAACTTCCTTGTATAATAAAAATGCATTTTTTAAATCACCTAATAAATAATAAGTGTAAGCTTGCCTGAATTTAACTATAGAATCATCATCTTCCTTTCTTTTACTAAGTAAATTAGCAGCTTTTTTGAAGTTTAACTTATTATAATTACATCGTTCACAATCACAAGTATTATCATAATCATAAAGATTGTGAGCACATATACGTTCTTTATGACCTTTACCATTCCATTTTAAATGCTGAATAAGGTTACTTTGTAGAAAATCAATTATATCCTTTAATTTATCTTCGAAATTTAATATTGAAATGCTTTCTCCAAATTCTTCCTTAACTCTTATATTGTTATCCTGTTTTTCTAAAGCTTCAAATAAATTGTAAAATTGTTCATTGTCAGTGTGTAATGTTTCATTAAAAAAATAAGTCTTGTCTTTAGTACCTTTGAAAGGATACATTCTCCTTAAAACGTGTTTTGGTATAATTGTAAGTCCATCAAACTTCTTA
Organism: Flavobacteriales bacterium 33_180_T64; assembly: GCA_002162685.1. Taxonomy (GTDB): domain Bacteria; phylum Bacteroidota; class Bacteroidia; order Flavobacteriales; family Flavobacteriaceae; genus Psychroserpens. The sequence continues at coordinate 65,763 of MAAQ01000005.1, read as the reverse complement.
ATACTTTGTGCTATTTTATCTATAATATGCAATTCAGAATTTTCTATTTCTTCAAAATCATATTCGTCATCATTTAATAGTTTTGATTTTAAAAATTTATGTGTCTGAATTCTATCACTTTTTTCTAATTCCTTATAGAATTTATCGAAATTATTTAAGTTAAGTTCATTTGCAATAGGTATGAAAATCTGTAATGTTCTCTTATTCGTTTTTAATTGTGTTTCTATACGCTCTTTAATTGAATTATCTAATTGTATCCAATACCAATAAACTTTCATTAGTTTTAAATCGCATACAGTAAAAAATAATGGCTTGTTAAGTTCATTCAAAAAATATTTTGCATGTCTCAACTTTAATTGAAAAGAAATATTTCCCTTTTCTGGATTAGCTTTTCCCTTTATAATATTAATATTCTCAGTACCTTTATTTTGATTAAATACAACATTGAGAGATTCACCTGTTGTCCTGTCTCTAATCTCATAGAAATAATCAATTCCAATCTCATGGCTTAGTTTACTCGGATGTTTCCCAATCATTTTATTGTTTTGAGCGAACATTTCTAAAAGAACATTATTTAATAAACTATTTGCCTTTTCTTCTAATTCTGTATTGGTATATTTCATATTTAAATGTAGTCAAACGGCTATAATAAATAAAATTAAGTTTTTAACATTTTAACCATTCCACACACATTCCACTTCTCTCCTATCGTCGTTTCGTAAAAAGAGTGTTCCATTAACATTGTAGAAGAAACTTTTAAGAATAAATTTTTTTAAGAAACTGAAGAAGAACCTTTCGCTTTTAACCAAAGCTCAGGTTACATAACGCAGAACATTATAATACATTTTACAAATAGGTTTATCCTGTGGATGAAGCTATTTGTAACACAGATGGCGCGCTGGCGAAATTATGATGTATTACTTATTATTCTATTTTTAAAAAAAATGATAGCTATAATTCTATACTATGTAAAATATCCCAGAAGCATTTGTCTGATAAAGAATGTTCAGAACTTGGGTATTAAACTAGAAACGGTTTGCTTCGCAGAGTTTATAAAACATTATGTATTATAATTTGACGTTATGTAAAATATCCGCTGCCAACGCTTATTGCTTTGATAAAATCAAATTACTATTGTAATTTATTTTATACGCAATTTCCAGCCGCTTGCCAGCGCATTATAAAAGCTTAACTTTTTGCTATGTTTTAAAAATCGCGTATTCGACAAATGTACGTCAAAAAAAAAATTAAGCGATTCTCGTCAACTTACCACAAGAGTATAAAATTTCTCTGCGAGCAAATTTCCATACACTTGTTAAATTTAATCTTCTAATTGAAGTTTTCTTTTAATGTTTCATTGTCTTTTGTCTTGAAACAAAAGAAACAAAAATTCAAGGCTGCACATAATTTTGGAAACAATTAACGGCTCATTCGCTATATTTTAGACTATTTAGCGCTAAAGAAATGTCTTGTAGACATTTATAGATAAATACTATTTGAAACTAAATTCTAGTAAAGTATTGTATCCAATTACAATCATTCTCAGGATAATTGCATTTGTATAGTCTAAAATATATACGCTCCACTCACCTATTGTTTTACCAAAATTTTATGAGGCCAACTTAAAATAGAGATTCTATTTTACATAATACTATGAAATAAGAATTAATCGTTAATCGTTAATCGGAATTTACAAGCTATTTAATATCTCCTCTTCTATCTCATTAAACTCTTTATTACTAGGCACGTGTTTAGAACCCTTAAGTAAAACTACATCTTTTACAGTTGGAAGAATTTTTTTCGCTCTTTTTATCATTTTTCCTCCAGGAAACATAATATCTTTTTCTGCTGCAAAAATTGTTATAGGTGTACTTATATTTTGTGCACTTGTTTTAGATATTGTTGGTAATGGTGAAAAATCCATGTTACAATTCTGAAAAGTAGCTGACATAAATGCCAATTCAAAATTATCATATTCGGTAAAGAGTACGTTCAATACTTTTTTAATGTAACGCTGATTATTAGTTTTTATGAATTTTTTTAAAGGCAGAAACATCTTAACTAATCCTAGGATAGGGATTCCGTTTACAATATAAACAGGCGCAATTAAGAAGACTTCTTTTATTGGAATTTCACTAAACTCAAGCGCCTTTAAACTAATTAATCCGCCAAAGGAAAACCCAACTAAAGTGACGTTTTTTAATCTTAATTTTATGATGACTTCTAACAACCATTCTCCATAATCAAGAGATTTCATATCTAACCTTTGTTCTGCACTTTTGTTAGGTTGAGCAAGCACATCAATGGCATAAACACAGTATTTAGATGATAAATTAGGGAATGATTCTAAAATCAATGGTGCACAACCACCTGTACCATGAATAAGTAATAATGGTGGCTGTTTTGTTTCTCCTGTAATTATAATATTAGTAGCGCCGAACTTTGTTTCTAATAGCTTTTCGGAATAGACTATATTGAGTTGATTAAGCTTTTGATTATAAAGCTTTAATATCTTTTCCTTTCCTTCTTTTGATTTGAAAAACATACACTGTTCGTTTTTTGATTGATGAATTCTTATTGATTTATGATGACGATGTTACCTACTTTAGGGTCTGTTTCAAGGTATTTATGGGCACTGATAATACTATCTAAATTAATGATTCCTGAAAAACCTGTGCCAAGTGACGTATTCTTTGGTTTGAAAAGACCGAGAAACAACCTCCCGAATTTCGGTGTTCCTGCTCTCATCATTGTATAGGCACGATTAGCGGATGATGCTTTAATTCGTACTAAAAATTCATTAGGTTTTGGTGAAGGCTTCTCGCTATCAACTACCTGTATAACTTCTGGTGAAACATAAGATGTATAAATTGCTGTTTTCATAATCACTTTATTTGCGGTAAAGTTGGGAATTGTTTGGGGTTTAAAAGTTCGTGTCTAGAAATCGGAACATTTTACATATATGGTGAACCTATAACGTGAAAAACTAAGTCCCAAGTTATATGAGCTATTATTGCAATTATAAGGCCTATTTTCCAATAAATCCAACCAAATAAAGAACCTGTTATAAGATTACCAATTATAGTTAAACTAATAGAAAACAAAGTAAGGCTCGTAAAGTTTTTAGGCGATTATATTTATTCATTACCATATTGTTCATTATTAATATTAAAGCTTATAGCCAGTTAAACCCTAATCCTACATTAAAGATTAGTGCATCTCTATGCGCATCTCCATCTAAAAACGCACGACCAAGAACTAATTTAGACTGAACATTAAGCGCAAAGTTCTTCTTTTTGTAAATTTCGTAACCTGTACTTGCCATAACAGCACAACCGAAGTTCCAATCGTCATTTACATCGTCTTCAATATCATATAGTGCAGGCGAATCTATTGCTAAACCAATTCCCCCATGAATCCACCAACGATCTTTTACCCAATATTGTAGAGATGGTATAAAGCCTCCAAAATGCCTGTCATTATCCTGAAATTCGTATATATTTCCTGGCATAGAGACAATAATGGCAAGTTTTTCATTTAACATATAACCAAGCTTTAAATCTGGAAAACTGAATGTTCCTTGAGATTTATCGAAAGTTTGAATACCTGCACTATCTTCTAAACTGATAATCCCACTACCTAAACTAAACTCGAAGATGAAGCCATCTCTTTGTGTTGTTGTTTCTGGATTTGTGTTTTGTGCGTATGTTATACTAGATAGTAATGCAAAGGCTACACAAGCCATTCTTAATAAAATTTGTTTTTTGATTGTTCTCATTTTAATTGATTTCATAATTGTTTGTTTTTTGATTAATGTTTTTTTTAATGAGACAAATCTAGAGAAGAAATACTTTGAAAAAGTTCGTGTTTAGAAATCAGAACTAATTGGCTTTATAATTTTTAAGGAATGTGTTTGGGGTAATACCTTCAATCTTTTTAAAAAAAGTATTAAACACAGTTTTAGAGTTAAAACCACTATCGTAGGAGATTGCCATTATGGTCAACCCTTTGTTTTCTTCTAAAAGAACACGTTTTTTAAATTCATTAACTCTAAAGGTATTGACATATTCAGAAAAGTTTTTAGCAAAACCTTCATTCAATAATTGAGAGACGTAATTTGCTGGAAGCTCTAGATAAGAAGCTAAATCCTTTAATGATAGATCTGGATTTAAATACAGTTTATAATCCAACATAATCTGTTCTAAGTCTTTAGTATACTTTTCAATTTCGGAACTATCCAATAATGCCTGCTTGTACTTTTGTTTCTGTTTATAGTTTACATTATCAGGAATTGCTTTAAGCATTATTTCTTTAAATCTTTTGTGATTTCTTAAAGGCTTAAGAATTGGTGAAGGATTCAATAATAAAATTAATGGCAAACGGCTATTGTATGCTTGAGCTATTAAATCAACTGCTTTTTCATTATTACCTAACAAGGTATTAACTAATATCAAAAACGTAAATGCCTTATCTACAAATGCTGTTGTTAAATAGGTTTCCAATTCTTTTAATCCATCATTGCACTTTTCCATTTCATTAAGCTTTGCATAACACATGGTTTGACCTCCTAATTTGGTGAGGTCTTTCTTAGAAATACCTTTAAGAGCACCAAAATATGCCAAGGCCTCATTTGGTTTTCCTGATATTAATAAACTTAGTCCTATATAGATTGGTGGAAAGGGTAACTTAGGGTCTAATTCCAATGCCTTTTTTAGATAAGGTATCGCAGTTTTATATTCTTCTTTCAAGTAGTATAAAAAACCCTTATAATGATGATTTATGGCGGCATAAGGATCTAATTGTAACGCTTTGTCAAGATAATTACGTGCCGCATCTAATTTCCCTTCCACCGTTAAAAAGTTAGAAATGGTTAAATAAATATCGTCTGCTGGTTGTAGCTCCAACGCTTTATTTGCGTGTTCATAGGCTTTTCTAAGATTCCAATTTTGCCAACATTCTATCCAAGACAAATTCAATTGTGACCTTGATGAATCAGGATCTAGCTCTAAGGCTTTTTGCAAATAAGGTTGGGCTTTTTTATAAGCTTCAAATGCTGGCAACAATCCCATAGTTCCCATAAAGGCATAGGCTTGATTTATATCTAAATAAGGATGTACAAAGTTGGGTTCTTTTTTAATGATATCTTTAAAAATATTGATTGATTTGATTGAACTATCATAATCTAATTTCATTAAAAAATAGCGACCTTTTAGGTATTCTCTATAAAAACCTATTGGCACATCTATAGGTTCTATTAACTTATCCCCAATTTCGAGATGGCCTATATGTTCGCGTAATTTTTCAGCAATGAATAGGCTAATTTCATCTTGAACCGCAAAAATATCATCAGGATTTCTATCAAAAGTTTCTGACCAGAAATGAAAATCGTCTACCGTGTCTATCATCTGAACGGTAATACGCATTTTATGTTTAGATGTTCTTACGCTACCTTCTATAAATGTAGCCACATTTAGTTTTTCAATAATCTCTTTAGCTGTTACCTTTTTATTTTTAAAATAGAATGATGACGTGCGAGAGGTTACAGCTAAGCCTTTTATTCTGGCAAGTGCATTAATAATTTCTTCTGTTAATCCATCACAGAAATATTCATTATCAATAGTATCGCTCATATTGACAAAAGGCAGTACTGCAATGGATTTTTGGTTAATCATTAGAGTTTTTAAAGCAAATGTATAAAAGTAAAAATACATCATCAAGATAAATCTATAGAAGCATTCCACACACATTCCACTTCTCTCCTATCGTCGCTTCGTAAAAAGAGTGTTCCATTAACATTGTAGAAGAAACTTTTCAAGAAACTGTAGAATAACTTTCGCTTTTACCAAAGCAAAGTTACATAACGCAGAACATTATAGTACATTTTATTATTGATTAGACTTTACAAAAGTTAAATTATTGAATTTTTAACTTAATGCGATTTGCTATAGATTACTGGCATTTGCCCTTTCCATTTTGTCCATAAGTCGTCTTGATTGATTAGACTAGCCATAAAATGACCAACATTAATACGACTAACTTTACCTGCATTAAAAATGGCGCTTCTTTTTGGAGAAGCATGAGTTTCATAATCTGTTACTTCATCTTCATTGATTAAACCATCTGGTCTTACTGCAACCCATTCAATAAAATCATTTTTTTGCCCAATTTGAGTTCGTAAATAATCTGCAGCTTTTTCATTATCTACATGAGGTGGCAATAATAAACGAAGCAGACCAATTACACATTTTTGAGAAAAAGAAATGGGTTCGCTTAAGTCGCGATTACGATTTCCTGTAGTATTCATTAAAACATATTTTGTTGTATGTTGTTGATTATTAGATTTTATGGCATCACATAGTCTTTGAGTAGCACCTGTAACAAGTCTAGTTGGTTGCCCATAAATACCTTTCCAATTCATATTATGACCAAGACATGAAGCAACAGCTTGACAACCATTAACAATATCTCTCATCTCTGTATCATTTAAATCTAAAAGACTTGCTTTTATAATTTGCACGTTGTTATTGTTTTTCCACGATTTTGGTAAAACTTCAGGTGATCTTACAATTACTAAAACGTCATGTTTTTGAATTAGTAGTTGTTCTACTAATTGTTTACCAGTTGCTCCACTTGCTCCTACTACCAGAGTTTTCATGTATCTATTTATTTTTTGCAAACTTGCCTTTATTTTTCGTGAATTATGTTACATTTTCTCTTTTATTTTTTTAATCATTTCCTTTGCTGATTCCATATAAGGATCCATAGATAGAACCTTTTGGCAATACTCTAAGGCTTTTTCATTCTGGCCAAGTTTAAAATGAACTTCTCCCAGACTATCCCAAAGATTAGCATCTTCAGGAAATAGTTTGACGTTAAGTTTGAAAAATTTGAGTGCTTCGTCTGTTTCACCTTCCCTTAAGAAATTATAACCAATGCCATTGAGGATTAGCCCTTTTGGATCTTCGGAATGAAAATTTACAGTCAACTCAGAAAAATGTTCTTCAACATAATTAATACCATGCTTAACATAATGGTTATATACATTCTGGTTTGCAGGTAATGACGGAGTTACTGGAGTTTCTCCTCGTACCAAAGCTAAAATACCTACAGCAACCTGCTCTCCTACTGGCTCATCCATATTAGCAAAAACAATTATACTTATCTGATCTCGCATTATTTCTAAATAAGCTGTATTTGCACCTGGAAATCCTCCTGCCATTAGCGAGGCTTCTCCTGTTCTTTTTCTTTTCTTCATTGATCCGAAAAAAGCTTCATTATGTTTTGTTGCTTTGTTTAACAATGTAGTGCCATAAAAATATTCAGAATAAAACTTTACAATATCTCTTGGTGTAGAATGAAATCCTCCATCTGGATTTGGTACTTCTGTAAATCCTAAATTGTTAGAAATATTACCTTTCATATCCTTATAATAACCTATTGCTCTATTGGGTACTTTGTGTTTATCAATAACATACGTTTCTGTCATTTTTAAAGGCTTAATAATGCGATCTACTACATTTTGATGATATGTTTTATTAGTAATTTTTTCAATAATTGCACCTAATAATACATAGCCTGAATTACTGTAAGCTCTTTCTGTTCCTGGTTCAAACTCTAACCTTAACTTTTTAATTCGTTCTACTAAACCTAATAATCTTTTTTGATCTATAGAGAGTTCGTCAAAATCTTCTCCCCAATAATCTGTATAACCAGAAGAATGATTCAATAAATCGGTTATTGTTATTTTATTTGCAGCAATTTCTGGAAACCCTGAAATATATTGTCCTAGTTTGTCAGTAACCTTTAGCTTTCCTTCTTCTATTAATTGCAGAATTACTGTTTTAGTGAACGACTTATTCATTGATCCAATATCAAACTTGGTATTAATTGTATTGGCTGTATTGGTTTCTCTATTTGCCAAACCAAATGCTTTATGATACTTTGGAGAACCTTTTTCTGCAACTAATACAATTCCTGAAAATATATCTAAGTCTTGATATTGCTTTACTAAAGCATCTACATTAGATTCTAGATTTGCAATGTTTTTTATTTTTGATTCATTTTGTGCATAGCAACTCGTCAAAAGGACAAGAGTAAACGTAAGAATAATTGATAACTGTTTCATTTTTTGAATGATTATATTAATGATTTGATTTCTTATGCAAATAAATAACTTGATGGTGAAATTTACATGACTAAGTTATAGCAAGCATAATTTGAGGTATAAACGTCTAAGAAAAAGTTATGTAATTTTATATTGCTACTTTGTACCATATTTAAGGGCTTTCATACCAAATAAATAAATAGACTCATAAATATCATATCTTAGCCATATGAGTAAAAAATGGATTGAAATTGGACTTAATATTTTGTTTTGGATTTTTAGTTCTTGGCTAATTATTTATTCATTTTCTATTACCGAACATGTGGTAGATATTAGTAATGGAGTTGTTTCTGGGACTACTGAACACAGCAAAGATCTTATAAATTTCTTTGGTATTAGTCAGCCAATATTTGCATTATATTTTTACATTCAATTTTATTTTACTCAAAAACTCACTGAAAAGTCAAAGTTTAAAAGCGTGATAACCAAGATTATTATTGGGATGGCTGTGTTTTTAGGTTTTTATATAATAGTGGTTAAACTTTTCTTTTTAGGTTTTGTTCATATTGTTTGGTTTCCATCGCTTTGGTATGGCATTTTTATTTTTTACACTACGGTTGCAATTGCTTATGGTTTAATAAAAGCTTGGAGCAAAATGGAAGCTGATAAACGAAATTTGGAATTGATAAATAATCAAACTGAGCTTAATTTACTACGCTCTCAATTACATCCACATTTTTTATTCAACACTATGAATAACTTGTTAGCCATGGTAAATCAATCAAAAAATCCAAAACTGGCAACGAGTATTGATAAACTTTCTGGACTATTGCGTTATGTTGTTTACGAAAATAAAAGTGACTTTGTTCCTGTGTCAAAAGAAATACAATTCATACAAGATTTTTCAGAATTGCATTTACTACGATTTGAAGATGATGAAATTGATTATAAATTGAATATTACTGGAGCTAATGATACACAATTAATTGAAAAAGGTATTCTGTTAAGTTTCGTAGAAAACGCTTTTAAACATGGCGTACAGCCAGAGTTTAATTCTTATATACATATTGACATTGATATCACTAAACCAACAACATTTATATTGAAAATTAAAAACTCTATTCCTCCAAAACTTGTTTCAGATAGCGTTGGTGGTTATGGATTAAAATCGACTAAAGAACGTTTAAGATTAGCTTATCCTGGCAGATATTCACTTGATATTGGAGAATCTGAATATATATTTAATGTAACATTGATACTTAACACAAATGAAGGTAATAATAGTTGATGATGAACCTAAAGCAATAGCCCTTATTGCGTCCTATTTAACTCATTTTTCAAAATTTGAATTGGTTTCAACTTTTAGAAACGGATTAAAGGCATTAGAGTTTTTGAACACTAATGTTATTGATGTTATTTTCTTGGATATTAATATGCCACATTTAAGTGGTCTGTCTTTGTCTAAAATGATTTCACCAAACACAAGTATTGTCTTTACTACTGCTTATTCAGAACATGCTTTAGAAAGTTATGAAGTTAATGCTGTGGATTACCTTTTAAAACCTATTAGTTTAGATCGTTTTTCGAAAGCAATTACAAAGTTGACAAATACCAATAGTGCTGTATTAAAATCTAATGATATTCATTCTGAGCATTCTAAGACTATATTTATTAAAAGTGGATTAGAAACACATCAAATTAATCTTGATGCTATTGAATATATCCAAAAGGACGGCAATTATATCAACTATTTTGTAAATGGAAAAAAGATAATGGGAAGACAAAGCATTGCCGAAGCATTATCTTTATTAAACAAGAACTTCTTTCAAATTCAAAAATCTTATATCGTAAATTTCACAAAAATAGATTCAGTAAGTTCAGATTACGTTGTAATTGGAGAAAATAAAATTCCAATCGGTTCTCAGTTTAAATCATTTGTTTTGAGTAGGTTAAAATAGGCTGTTATAATTATAAGTACCCATTTCACACACATTCCACTTCACTCCTATCGTCGCTTCATAAAAAGAGTGTTCCATTAGCATTGCAGAAGGAACTTTTGAGAATAAATTTTTTTAAGAAACTTAAGAAGAACCTTTCGCTTTTAACCAAAGCTCAAGTTACATAACGCAATGACATTATAATTCAGATTTGAAATTATAATCAGACATTATATAAAATGTCTTTGTAACATTAAAAACGTGAGTTTTATTGTAATCATGCAGAGAAAAATCCATAGCTACAAATTATTTTCGTAATCCATACTTTGATTTAGCACACGAACAATCAAAATATCAATATCTGTAGCCAAATAAAAAATAGTGTGAGATTTATAAGAAAACCTTTTTAAAGACAATATAAATTCTGAGGCATCACGTCCAAGATTGATGTTATCTGATAAAACTTGAAAGATATCATGTACTCCAAATAAATATGCTTGCGCTTGTTTTAATCCAAACCTTTCAATTCCATATTCGTACATTTTGGTAAGATCACTTTCGGCCTTTCTAGATACTTTATAAACGCCCATCTGCTCGCATACGCTCTTCAACTTCTTTCATAATATCTGGAACTGATTTATTGCTAATGCCACTTTCCATACCTTCTGTTATGGCTACTTTAAGTACTGAAAATTTAGCGTTTTTTGCCTGATCCCGTCTTACTAAATCACGAAGATATTCACTATCATTTGTAAATTCTCCAATTGTAATTCGTGATTTTATCCATTTGTCTTGTTTTTCAGTAAATGTTATTGTTTTTCTAATTGTAGACATATTCTTTTGTTTAAATAATCATACTATTGATGTAATTTAATGTTTTCGATTGAATATTACAAATTAAAGCGTTCTAATTTCATGTATTTAGTAATTATTCCCATTCCATTACAGTTGCCAAAGAAACATTCGAGAAGAAAAAATCAAAGAAAATTAGAAGTAAAAACTTCGCTTTTATCCAAGCAAAGTTACATGACGCAGAACATTATAGTACATTTTTAATATTTGATTATCCAGTGGATGATTAAATATTAAAACAATTATAACTTCTATAATATGATTTAGACTATAATTAGCCGTTATGTCAAATTACTCGCGCCATTCTTATTTGATATATAAGTCCTCGTGATGTGCTTCGCAGTTGCCGCTGCCAACGCTTATTGCTTTGATAAAATCAATCATTATAATCATTGATAATCCCATCTAATTTTGCACTATCTTTAACTATATCTGATAATCAGGCAAATAAATAGGCAATCATATCATATGAAAAAAAACAGGCCACATAAATTTGGTACTTTTCTAGGTGTATATACGCCCAGTATATTAACCATACTTGGTTTGATTATGTATTTGAGGTTTGGTTGGATCGTTGGAAATGTAGGCCTCATTAAAACCATCGCTATTGTATTAATGGCCAGTTCCATTACATTTATTACGGGTTTAAGTGCTTCGGCTATATCTACCAATATCAAAGTTGGTGTTGGTGGAGAATACTTTATGATCTCACGTAGTCTTGGTTTGGAACCTGGTGGAGCTATTGGGATACCGCTTTATTTATGTAGAACTTTAAGTGTTACCTTCTACTGTTATGGTCTATCTGAGGCCATTTTAATATTATGGCCCGAAAGCAGCACTGCAATACCGGCTTACGCCTTACAAGGCTTGACTATTACTTTTATAGTTTTAGTCACTGCACTTTCTAGTAAAAGCGCAAAACTCGTTTTAAAATCACAAATTCCAATCCTGATTATTGTAGGAACATCGATTATAGCATTAATAATTGGAGTGGTAACACAAGATTTGCACGCCCCAATAACTGAGGCAACTTATCAAACTGCGCCTGGTGGTTTTTGGTATGTGTTTGCTGTATTTTTCCCTGCTGTAACAGGATTTACGGCTGGAATTGGTTTAAGTGGTGATTTGAAAGATCCGCAAAAATCAATTCCTAAAGGCACACTAAGTGCAGTAATATCTGGAGCTGCAATTTATCTAATTATTCCATTGCTTTTAGCAATAACTGGTGCGCTAACCTTAGAACAAATGGCAGATCCTAATGCAGGTGTTACGATTTGGACACGTCTTGCTATTTTTGGTCCATGGCTAGTTTATCCTGCCGTTTGGGGCGCAGTTTTGTCCTCTGCGTTTGGAAGTATTTTGGGTGGACCAAGAATTCTTCAAGCTTTATCTATGGATGGTCTTATGCCAAAGTTTTTATCAAAGTTGTCTAAATCTGGCCAGCCAACGATAGCGACATGGATTAGTGGAATGATTGCAATAGCAGCTGTTTTTCTTGGAGGATTGAATACGATTGCTCAATATGTATCTGTTCTGTTTTTAACGCTTTATGTGGCCATAAATGTTAGTGCAGCTGTAGAACAACTTATTAAAGAACCTTCCTATAGACCAAAAATAAATGTTCCTTGGTATATTTCATTGTTTGGTGCTTTCTCAGCTATGGTAGTTATGTGGTTGATAAATCCCTTTGCTTTTGCTTTTGCACTTGGATTGGAAGTTATCATTTTTGCCTATTTGATGAACAAAAAACTGGAGCAACAATGGGGAGATGCCTCTACAGGGATTTGGATGCATTTAAGCCGATATGCGTTGTTACGTTTAAGTGCTAAAAAAATTCACCCCAGAAACTGGCGTCCAATAATAATCCTGTTTATACATGAGATCAAGGAATATTTACCTTTGGTTAAATTTACAGAAATGTTAGGGCAGAATAGTGGTCTGCTAACAATTTCGAGATTAATTATGCTAACAGACAAAGAAGAATTGGATAGGCGCAATGAGATTGTTTTCGAAATGCAACAGGATTTAAAATCTGAAGGTTTACAAGCGCTTACAGAAGTAAATGTCGTTAGTGATTTTAAATTGGGAATGAATCTTATTGCAGCTTCTCATGGTATAGCTGGAATAAAGACTAATACTGTAGTGTTTGGATGGTCGCAAACTCACAAAGGCAAACTTCAAGAATTGCAGATTATAAATGATCTTGCTACATCCGGAAAAAATATTCTTGTGGGCTATATTCCAAAACCTTTTAGTAAGAAAGCTAAAAAGCGAATTGATATTTGGTGGCGTGGACAAGACAGGAACGGTGATTTAATGCTTCTCCTCTCCTATCTCATTAGGTTGAATAGGAAATGGAGCAAGACAGAGGTTAATATATATTCCATTACCCATTCGGAAGAAGAAAAAATACTTATGGAACATCATATTAAATATTCCATAAATGAAGCACGAATAGAAGCTAACATCCATGTCCTTACTAAGGATAAAAATGAACCATTAGAAACATTAATAAATATAAGTAAAAAGGCTGATTTAGTTTTTACTGGCTTAGCAAGAAGAAGCACTAATTTTGAAGCACGCGTAAGACTGATTGATACTATTGTAACAGAACTAAAGGCAGTGGTGTTTGTTCAGAATAATGGTATGAAGAATGAAACTCCTACAATATTCAGAAACAATTTATAAAAATCAATGACTAAAGCTCAAATTACATAAGGTAGAACCATATAGTACATACAACTAAAGTTTTATGAAGTCAAAATTATTAATCATATTTTGACCACCAGTTATCATATAATTTGTCACTTTCATTAAAATAAATTGGTGTTCCTATTTTTGGAGTAACAATATCAATTTTTAATTCTTTTGCTTTTTTAGTCACACGCTCTATTGGGTCGGTCCAAGAATGCATTGCCAGTTTAAATGCTCCCCAATGAATAGGCATTATTTTTTTAGCTTTTATATCTAATCCTGCTTGAGCAGTTTCCTCAGGAAACATATGTATTTCTGACCACATGTCATTGTATTGACCACACTCCATCATTGCAAAATCAAATGGCCCATATTTTTCTCCAATCTCCTTAAAGTGTGATGCATACCCACTATCACCACTAAAGAAAATATTTTCAGATTCAGATTGAATAATCCAAGAACACCACAGTGTTTTAGTTCTATCTGTAAGTCCTCTACCAGAAAAATGTTGTGCTGGTGTACATCTAAAAACTAAACCTTCAAATCTTGTTTCTTGCCACCAATCTAATTCAATAATTCGCTCTTTTTCTATTCCCCATTCTTCTAGATGAATACCAACACCCAATGGCGTATAAAACATATTCACTTTATCTTTTAGTTTTTTTATCGAATCATAATCTAAATGATCGTAATGGTCGTGCGAAATAAGGACAGCATCTATTTGAGGTATTTTTTCAATTTCGATGGGTAATTCTTTACTAAACCGCTTACCGCCTAATAAAGGATGCGGAGCAGGAACATCACCAAACATTGGATCTATGAGAATATTTTTATTATTGATTTGTAATAAAAATGCCGAATGCCCAAACCAAATAAGACGTGTACTGTCTTTATGTTGTACGATGTTTAGAGAATCTATTTTTTCAACCGAAATACTTTCTTTAGGACTTGTTTTAGGGATGGGTTTAAAATAACCTAACAAACTTTTTCCCATATCTCGAAAACTCATATCTAATTGTACGTCGCTTTTATTTACAAACTTTTCATCTTTATAATTTTCCGATTTTGCATAAATTGCCTTTTGCTCTTTAGTAGCTTTTCCGCCAAATTGCGGGCTTATATTTACAAAAAGTATCGTTATAATGGTAAGTAGTAGTACGATACCCAAAATAGTCATTCCTATCATTTTAATTATTTTTTTAATTTTTTGCATTATTAGTAATCTTAACTTTCGGCTTTTGCTTAAATCTATAGCTATTACCGAATATTTATTCTTTTATATGTTAAAAAAAATCAACTTTTTATGGCATCCCAAAGAAATGAAAACATTAAATCTGAATTCTTTTTGTCAAGTGAAATTCTATTATCTGCTATCATTGTTACGGTTTGCATTAACAATGCCTTCATAATAGTAGCTAAAATTTCATTATCTACATTTTTAATTAAACCTTCACTTTTACCTAAATCAAATAAGTCGAAACCAACACTATATCCAATATCTTTAATATCATCAGGGACAAGGTCATAATAAGGAGATTGTTTAATTTGGTTTATATAATTCATCTCTTTACTTTGATTAATACTTACATTAATCCAATACAACCATAATGCTTTAAGTTTTAGCTTATATGGCAAATCTTTAGCGATGTCTTTTTCACTTTGTGCAGTCTTATGTTTTATAAGTTCCTTAAACACTGAAACAACAAGTTCTTCTTTGCTTTTGTAATATACATATAAGGTTGAAGGAGAAATACCAACCCTTTTCGCTAAGTCTGCCATTTTAATTCCAGCAAATCCTTTTTCGAAAACAATATCTAAAGTGTTCTCAATTATGGCTAGTCTTTTTGCATTATCTTTTACTCTCACAATGCAAATATATAAATAAAAACGAATATTTATTCGCTTATGCTGCTTTTTACAATTATTTAACATCTAGAGCTAATAAACCTTGCCACACAAGTAGCAAAACTTTGATGTCCAGCTCTTTATATTATTTTTGCGAATTATAGCTTAGGTCTAAGAGCCTCAATAATTTTTGCATCCACCCAATATATATCTGCTTTATTATTTCCGTAACCTCTATGAAAGAAGAAATATTTTCCATCAGGAGTTATGCTACCATATGCATCTGCAAATTCTGTGTTTATTGTATCACCTAAATTAATTGAAAGTCCCCAAGAACCATCTTTCTGGCGAAAAGAAATATACAAATCTGCGCCTCCATATCCACCTTTTTCTCTTTGATCATCCCAAATTATATAAGACTCATCTGGAGCAATAAATGGGTGTGCGTTCCAATTTCCAATGTCTTCAATATTTAAAGCTTTAGGTTTTTCATGAACACCGTTTATTAGTCGAGAATAACGAAGTGGACCTGTTTCACTAGCCTCATCAAAATAGTACGTGCCGTTAGATGCAGCAGTAAGTCGCATAATACGATAGTTATTAAAAGGAGTACCAAGACTTTTGGCCTCAGACCAACCAGAAGTAGTACGTTCCCTATATTTTTTTCCCAAATGCATGATTTTCCCATCTTGTGAAATAAAGGGTTCTCCTGCTCTTTCCGCTACAAGTGATTCAGTCCATTTGTTATCTTCAAATTTAACAACAACCAATGCATTGTTTTTATACTTCCCTCCTCTTCTACGAAAATAAAACTCCTTTAAGTCTGGAGTAAAAATACCAGCAGCCTGTCTAAATTCAGTTTTAATAATTTCAGGTGCAAACAATTCAGGGATTAAACCAGGTGGTTTTTGTCCGAGATAAATATTTTCAAAGTTGGATGTATCAGCGCTTGATAGTTTATTGTCTTTTGAATTGCAGGCTACTAAACAGAGCACTCCCAAAAGGACTAGAATAAAATGATTCGTTTTCATAGCTTTTAATGTATGGTATTATTTAACAAAAGCAGGTATAATGATATCTGAAACTTGAGTCATTATTTTATCCTCTCCATCATGACCAGAAATTACAATGGTTAGATCAAGTTCAGCAATCACAATGATGCGTTGTCCGCCGCCTCCCCAAGCAAATGTTGCATTGTAGCTTTTGTCTCCAACTGGGATTGAGGTTTGATACCAAAAATAACCATAACGATAATCTTTAGGCATCCAATCCTGAGTGGGTTTAACAATACCAGAGGTGGCTTTAGCAAGATATTCTGCAGAAATAAGCTGTTCGCTGTTCAATTTACCCTTATTAAGAACCAAATTTCCCAATTTAATCATGTCACGAGACATTATACTGGTTCGCCAACCTGCTTCTGGCAAGCCACTAACATGATTAGACCAATTATAATCTGTAATACCGAGTTTATCCAGTAGCTCAGTTTTAATAAAGTTCTCAGCAGTTCCTGGAACAACGGCATCGATAACAGTCATCACCAACATTGGATTAAAATTACCATATAAATAGGTTTGAGACTCGTCTGTTATAGGTTTGCTTTGCTCAAGAAGCGTCTGAACCAAGCCCTGGCCTTTTAATAAAGTGGTATCATTCTCAAATTCTTTCCATTTTTCTCTATCTATAGTCAATCCGCCATGCATAGTCAATGCCTTATGGAGGGTGATTTTTTCTGCGCCATCAACAAATTTTGATGGATCTAGGTCTTTCAGAAAATTTACAAGTGGTTTATCAAAGTCATCCATAGTCAAATAGCCTAACTGGATAGCACGACCCAGTATAATACTGGTATAAGCTTTAGTTGCTGATGCTTGTCCATGAGGCAAGTTGATGCGCCCTTTTTTATAGTAGGACTCAAAAACTAATTTGTTTTTATGTGCTATGAGTAAGGCATCATAGTTTCCATGTTTGCCATCAAAAATTTCTTGAGAAAGGTTGAGGATTGCGTTTCGATCATTGTTATTAACAGCTAATGTATCAACTGATATTCCGTCTTTTCTGTCTTCGGGTGTTATACTGATAAATGGATTATTGAGGTGTGGAATCTCCCAGAATGATACCTCATAGTTATCACTTGAAACATGAGTCATCAAGGATGACAACCAAGCAACACTTCGAACTGCTGTCGTAGGGAATGCAGTTCCATGGTTTCCATCAATCACTTCTTTTAATACAGATAAACCGTCATCTCTTCTATCATTTAATAATTTAATAAATGCCTCAATGGGTTCAACCACAGTCTCATCTTCTAATGAACCATACGCAATAAAAACATTGGCCTTCAGACTCGAGTTTTTATTTGAAGCCTCGTAAGGTCCAAATTTAGTATTAAGTTCAGCTAAATTATCAATTTCATTTCGAACTGTTGGACTGCCAATAATGTAATTATTAAAGGTATCAGGTTGAGTCATTAGTATATATACACCAAATTCACCACTAAGCGAGTATCCAAAATAAGTGCGACTGTTTGGGTCTGTGCGATATGAATTGTCGACATATTTAATTACATCATTACGAATAAAATCTAGATGAATATTGGCTTGGCCAAATTGATATTTTTTTTGAACTTCTTGCTTGCTGTGTTTACTTATCGAGTAATCACGAAACCTACTCACATGTACTCCTCTTTCTTTTTTTAGGTCTTCATTGATGTCTAATTGCCAAGAAATTCCAACGAGAATAATGTCCTCTAACATGTATTCTGTAGCACCAGATAACATTTCGAGATGCCACATAGCATCTGTATAATAAAGAACAGGATACGTTTTATTATTATTCTCAGAATAATCTGCTGGTAACTTTATATAAAGTTCATAGTTTCTTTCTGTTTTTGTATCTTTTATTGGGATTACCCGAATTTGCGGTAATTCTAAAGAAGATCCTTCTATATTTGACGCGATTTCTTTTACACTATTTTCCTGTGTAAAGGCATTATTTGTTATTATAACAAACATTAAAAGTAGTAGACCTATTCTATTTTTCATAGTTTATGTATTTTGATGATGATTTTATGTATATATATATCTATTGGTTGGCTTTCTTTTTTCGTAATTCTCCCAGCTTGCCTCTAGCATTATTGTTTTGAGGATTTAATTCAAGGGATTTCGAATAATTTAAAATTGCCAAATCATTCTTTCCTGCTTTCATACAGGCTTCACCATAACTATCGTATACTTTGTAGCTATTAGGGTAAAGTGCAATATTCACTTTAAACGTATTTAGTGATAAGGACATTCTATCTGAGTGGAAAAACTCGTAACCTACATCATTTATATAATCCTCCGTAACAAATGGATGGTTTGGATCCTGTGCCTTTAAATTCCTATAAGCTATCAGTGCGTTTTCATAATCGCCTTCAAGTAGGAATTCTACAGGGCTTTTTTCATTATCATCAATCTTAACTAAGGCTGAAATTAATGCGCCATCGTTCCGATTGAGATACTGTAAATGGGTAACTCCACTTTTGGCACCTGATTTAAACTGAATAAATAAACCGGAATTTCTTCTAGCAAAAAGGCTATCGGAGACCTTGATGAGCTCTACTCCCTGTTCGTCAAGTATATTTTTGTAAAACAGTTGATTGTTCTTTTGGAAAACTTCCACAATCCTATCATCCGATTGGTACCTTCCGGTAATTTCATTAACAGTTGACGGATTAATTTTCATCTTTTTATGCACAGGAACATAATTATTCCATTCATAGGTCTGGGCAACAGCACGAATCACTTCGGCATTAAATTCTGGAAAAGTTGAATTGGTCATCACAACCACACCATAACCTTTGTCTCTATGAGCCACTATTTCGGCATAAAAACCGGTATTCCATCCATGATGTCTTAAGTAGATATCATCATTTCTATTAAGAAGTTGAAATCCTAGGCCCAGTGTAAATGACCAACTAGAATCACCAACTCCATAAGGTGTGCCCATTAATTCTGTTAATTCTTTCGATAATCCTTTAGTACTCTTACCTTTCAGTGTTTGCTGAACATTGCTTAAAAATTTTGCATAGTCCTCGGCAGTTGTCCATAAACCATTCGTCGCCATTGCAGGATAGATCTTTCTTCTGCCTTCTACCATGGTGCCATCTTGTAAATAGCCTGTTGCCACATTGGCTAATTGCTCTTTAGTCAGTGATTGATCAAACGTACTGTTGTTCATTTCTAAAGGTTGTAATACGTGTTCCCTCATGATTTCCGGGAATGTTTTCCCCTCAATATCCAGCATCAATTGTTGAACTGGCACATAACTGGCATATGCAAAACGAACACTTTCACCTGGTACTTTATTTACCGTAATCGGCTCATTTATAGCGGGAGGAGTTCCGTTTAGGATCTCTACCAGCGTTGGAATTTTTTCATCGAAGTTATAACGCCCCGTTCCACGAGGGTATATTCCGGCAGAATGATTTAAAAGATTTTTTAGTGTGACTTTCTTTTCTTTGGTAAATTCATTTTCTGGTTGTTTCCAGGATTTTAGATAACTGTTGATATCTTCATCTAAACCTACTTTATTTTGTTCTACAAGACGTAATGCACCGTAGGCCGTTACTGGCATAGTAGTTGCCGCTGCCCGAAAAAGGGTTTGTGTTGTTACTGGAGTTTGACTTTCTTTATCCGTCACACCGTAAGCTTTTGTCCATGCAATTTCACCGTTATGTATGATTGCTATACTCACACCTGGAATTCCATAGTGTTCCATACGTTCCTCTATAGACCATGTTGAATCGCCCTCTATGTATACCCGAGTTGTGAGACCAGTTTCTACTTTTTTAATTAAATCAGTTGTGGTATCAACATTTGATTCCTCTTTACATGATTGAAAAAGAGTTATAATGAAGAGTACCGTGATAATATTTTTCATATTTATATTTTTTATTGAATATTTTCCTAGAATATACAGAACCAGCCATAAACCACTATTAAATGAAATGAAAGTTCGTTTCATTCACTTTTTTGTAATTCCTTAAGCATGTCCTTGGCATGGTTATTTTGAGCATTTAATTCAAGGGCTTTTGAGTAATTTTTAATTGCCAGATCAATTTCTCCAATTTTCACACAGGCTTCTGCATAACTTTCGTATACTTTGAAACTATCAGGATAGAGCATCATATTCATTTTGAAAATGTCTAGTGATAATGTCATTCTATCCTCATGTAAAAAACTATATCCTAGACCATTTAAATAGTCTTCAGTAACTGTAGGATAAGTTGGGTTATGTTCTTTTAAGGCTCTATATGCATTAAGTGCTTTATCAAAATCACCTTCAAGAATGAATTCTACGGGTTCTTTTTTATCAATATCCATCTTAACAAAAGTTGAAGCTATTGTTCCATTGTTGCTATTAATGTATAGTAAATTGAACATTTCATTTTCAGAATTTGGTTTGAATTGCATAAGTCGACTAGAATTTCTTCTAACAAAACTACTATCTGAAACTTTGATGAGTTCTTCTGCTTTTACTTCAAGTATATTTTTATAGAACAGTTGACTGTCCTTTTGAAAAATGTCTACAATCCTACCATTGGCCAGATATCTACCAGTAATTTCATCGATTAAAGACTGTTCAATTTCCATTTTTTTATGTACAGGGAAATAATTATCCCATTCATACGCAAGAGCAACAGAACGAAACACTTCAAAGACAAAAGCCGACTTAGGATTATTAGTCAGCACTACGACCCCATAGTCTTTATCTCTATGAGCTGTCATCCTACTATAAAATCCTGTACTCCATCCGTGGTGTTCAAAGTAGACTTCATTTTTCTTATTATAAATTGAGAAGCCTAACCCATATTGTCCGTAACGATTTTTTGAAGATGGTGTAAGCATTAATTCCGTCATATCTTTTGATAATCCTTCATTACGATTATTATCTTTTAGGGTTTGCTGTATATTGATTACAAATTTCGCAAGATCTTCTGCAGTTGCCCATAATCCGTTTGAAGCCAATTCTGGGTAGATATGTCTTTTACCTTTTACCATAGAACCATCTCGCAAATACCCCGTTGCTGCTCTCTTTAATTGTTCTGTATTAAGCGATTGATTAAACTTACTGCTGTTCATTTCTAAAGGTTGGAGCACTAATTCATTCATTAGCTCTGGAAATTTTTTACCTTCAATATCCATCATCATCTGTTGAATAATCATATAACCACCAGCCGAAATCCAAAGATTTTCATTAAGTGTTTTATCTACGATGACAGGATTTGAATTTGCTGGAGGAGTTCCATTTAATATCTCTATAAGTGTTGGTACTGGGACATCTGTGCTATACCCTAAAAAGGCGTGCACGTTTATTCCAGCAGAATGACTCAAAAGGTTTTTTATAGTGACTTTATGTTCTTTGGTAAAGTCACTATCAGGTAATTTCCAAGATTTTAAATAACTGTTAATGTCTTCACTTAAAGTTACTTTATTTTGGTCTACAAGACGTAATGCACCATACGCAGTTAAAGACATACCAATTGTAGATACTTGGAAAAGTGTTTGCTCAGTCACAGGAGCTTTACTTTCTTTATCCATTATACCGTATCCTTTTGCCCACTCAACTTTACCTTTATTTATTACAGCAATGCTAACACCTGGAATGCCATAGTGTTTCATTCGGTCTTCTATAGACCATGTTGAATCACCCTCTATATATACCCGAGTTGTGAGACCCGTTTCTACCTTTTTAATTAAATTAGCTGCATCCTCAGGCGCCAGACCATTATTTTGTTGGGCAAAGCTACTATGTGTTAGTATAAAAAGAATTAAAAGTAATAGTCCTAATTTGTTTTTCATAGTCTTTATTGTCAATAAATGTCTGGTAACGGCCTGTTAATTACTATTTTATATAAGTTTTTTTAATTAAATGTTGGATAAAAATAGAGTATAATCCATGTTTACTATTTTAAATAGGATAAACACAATAATTAAATGACGAAGCCATTTCATCATTGATATACCGCTTTTATAAAGAAATTATGGAAATTTGTAGGTGTAGATAGTATCTTTATTGAATATTTACTAAAAGCGTTTATGATTAAAAAATCTTTCAAGCATATCATACTCCTTAATATAGGAGCCTTTGTATTGGTAGCCATTCTTGAAATATTGAGCGGATGGTTAACAAGAGATAGTTTTGATACGCCATATTCTTTTTATTTATGGAATCTTAAATATGCAACTTATATCATGGGTCTTATTTGGGTCAATCATTTCGTGTTTATCCCTTATTTCCTAGACAAAAAAAGGTATTTCTTATTTGGAATACTACTTATTGGAAGCATATTTCTTGTGGCCTATTTTAAAACATATGGGAAAGACTGGCCTATCGTTTCTAAATTATTTTTCTTTTTTCTTTATACAACTGGTACTGGTATGGCAGCCTTTTTTTTAAGAAGAAATATGATTGTTCAAAGAGAAAATGCTGAAAAAGAAAAATTACAAAGGGAAATGGAGCTTAACTATTTAAAAGAGCAGGTGAACCCTCATTTTTTATTTAATTCACTAAATAGTATTTATTCACTTTCCAGACAGCAATCGCCAGAAACTCCTGACCTTGTCATGCAGTTATCAGAATTAATGAGGTATCAATTGGAGAGTTCTAAAAAAGATACCGTTTTATTAAAAGAAGAGCTAGAGTTTATAGAAAATTATTTGTTGCTCGAAGAAAAGAGACTAAGCAACCGTTGTAATGTTGAATTTTTAATTAGAGGAGATTTGTTGAACTTAAGAATTGCTCCCATGCTACTCATCCCATTCATTGAAAACGCTGTTAAACATGGTGCCCAAAGCACAAATGAACAGAGTACCATTGATATTTCTGTGGCTATAAAAAACTCTACCCTTCATTTATGTGTAGATAATTCAAAACCTTCTATGGTTATTGTATCGAAAAGAAAAGGATTGGGTCTCGA
This sequence comes from Flavobacteriales bacterium 33_180_T64, assembly GCA_002162685.1. GTDB lineage: Bacteria > Bacteroidota > Bacteroidia > Flavobacteriales > Flavobacteriaceae > Psychroserpens. Next base: position 42,371 of record MAAQ01000005.1, on the reverse strand, counting down.
AAATGTGAGAAGACGTTTAAATCTATTATATCCTAATTCTCACGTATTAGAAATTGATGATAAGGAAAACGCATATCGTATAAATTTATCGATTGATTTAACAGTTTCAATACTAAAAAAAACAAGGAATGATTAAAATTGGTATCGTAGATGATGAAATACTAGCACGTAAAGTGATAGAAGAGTATTGTGCTAAAATTGACAATTTTGAATTAGTATTAAGCACAGGAAATCCACTTGAATTTATTAATTTCACTCAGCAAAATGAAGTTGATATCATTTTTCTTGATATAGAAATGCCTGAACTTAATGGCATGGAAATTTTGCGTTCTATGGTAAACCCACCTAAAGTTATTTTAACGACAGCATATTCTGAGTATGCATTAGAAAGTTATAACTATGGTGTTGTAGATTATTTATTGAAACCTGTAAAATTTGAGCGCTTTTTGAAAGCAATCAATAAAATTTCAGTCTCCTTAATAGCACAACCTAAAAAAAATAGGGGAAGTGAAGAACTTCAAATAAAACATGATGGAATGCCTGTTAATATTTCATTTAAATCAATTCTATACATTCAGAGTTTTGGAAATTATTTGAAAATCTATACAGATTCAAGAATGTACCTTATCTCTGAAACGCTTATTAATATTACTACTTTATTATCTGAGAATTTCCAACGTACACATAAATCATATATTTCTAATTTAGATAGAGTTACAAAGGCAACCAGAGCATATTTGTTAATTGAAAATAATGAAGTCCCTGTGAGTGCTATGTATAAGGTTATTGTTTTTAAAAAATTGGAAGCTTTAGCAAAATTATAAAATAGTTAACTTTCATTTCACACACATTTACTCACTCTTTATTAGTATTCGTGTATCTCGTTCCTCGATGTCACTTCTCTCCTATCGTCGTTGTAAATCGCAAGCGGTTTAATTAACATCGAAAAAAAACAATTGTCAAGAAAAAAACAAAGCCTCAGCTCTTTCTGTTATAGAAAAGCATGTAAATAAATCCTAGGATGGCAAAAAATGCACAAGTATAAAATATCGCTGGTACTTTTTCTAAAACATCTTGATAATACCATCCAGAAAATAAGGCTCCTAACCCTATTCCTGCTTCTAAAGCAATATACATTGTTGCTATAGATTTTCCTTTCGCTGATGGATTGCTTAAATCAATAGTCCATGCATTTACTGTTGGAGATAGGATTCCCATTGCCAATCCATACAATAGTGCGCCAAGTAACATGCCGTTAATACTTTCTAACTTTCCAAGTAAGACTAAGGCTAGAATTAGAATAATTAATCCAATAATAATAACAATTTTACGTCCATAAGCATCAGAAGTTTTACCCGCAATCAATCGTACAAAAAGTGATGCTATTGTAAATACTATAAAAAATGTTCCTTTATTGACAATTCCTAAATGGTCGCTCCAATCTGGAATTAAGGTCAATATAACGCCAAATCCAATATAAGTGATAAAAGTGATTAATGCTGCTGGTAAAGCTTCTTTAGCCAAAATATCTGACTTAGAGATTTTAAGTGTTTGTATTTGAAATTGCTGCTTATTAACTAAAGTTTCTTTTACTTTTAAAACTAAAACGATAGATAATAAAGCTATAAGAGATGAGCTATAGAACAGTACATTATAATTGGAATACAATTTAATATAACTTCCTAAAGCAGGTCCTAAAGCTAAGCCTGCACTAAAGCACAATCCTTGTATTCCCATGGCTTCACCCAAACGATTATTAGGAATAATATCTGAAACATAAGCTGCAATTGCTGTTGGACTAAATCCTGTAGAAAACCCATGTAATAATCGCAAAAATAAAAAGCCTGAAACACTTGTAAGTATTGGATAAAACAATCCTGAAATAATACAAACAATGGATCCAATTATCAATACAGGCTTACGACCAATTGTATCAGTTAACTTTCCGCTAAAAGGTCTTGACAAACCTGCCGTTAATGTAAATAAAGCAATAATTAATCCTTTGTATTCTGAACCTCCGAGGTTGCTTAAATAACTCGGTAACTCTGGAATTAACATATTGTAACTCGCAGAAAAGAACAAGGAACTCAAACAAATAAAAACAAAGGGTGTTGTGTATATTTTTTGGTTGGTTGCCATAACATTTAAAGTGTTTTGAAAAGTCTTTCAATTTCGTTTAATGAATAGTCCCAAATAGCTTTAGAACCAAAAGAAACAGGTTTTGTTTTATCTATCACTTTTTCTTTTGGCACCTTGTATTCTTTCCAGGTTCCTCCATTATTAGATGTGTTTTGTAAAATTGGCTCAAAACGATCCATAGCTTTGGCAAATTTTGCATCGTTGGTTTTTCCTTCTTCAAACTCTAACCACAATGTTATAAATTCTGTTGCTTGCACTTCTGGTAATATTCCGAAAATTCTTTTAGCTGCTTTTAGCTCTTCAGCAGTATTATCATGATTTTTTGTTGTGTCGAAAATAAATACATCTCCAGAATCTATTTCTACAATATCATGAATCAATACCATTTTTAAAACTTTTAAAATGTCAATTTCTTCATTACTATGTTCTGCTAAAACCAACACCATCATGGCTAAATGCCAACTATGCTCTGCATCATTTTCATACCGTTCACTATTAAATAACCTTGTTTTACGCTGTATATATTTTAATTTATCAATTTCCTTAATAAACGCGATTTGCTGTAATAATGCATTCATAATATTTATAATTCTATTTTATTGTATAATTTTACACTGCAAAGGACTTGCTATTAGAATTTAGATAAAAGGACAATTGTCCCAATTCAAAACATATGATTAGAAAAGACATTGATTTCTTAACATATATTGAACTATTATATAAAAAATTCCCTGACTATTTCATACTAGAACAGTACCATTCCAAAGCGCTTATCTTAAAACAAGATAAACGGTATCACTCATTATACATTATCAAAGAAGGAATTTCAAAATGTTATATATCGGATGAAAACGGAAAGGATTTTATTCAAGAATTTTTAGGTGAAGGCATGGAGTTTGGCGAATTAGAAGTTTTTAGTGGGAATTTAAGTTTTTGTTCTATCGAAGCAATTACTAAAGTTGATGTTTATAAAATCTCTCATCAACATTATAATGAGTTACTAGAAAATGATCCTGTATTTAATAGGTTTGTTATAAAAGCTATGGCTAACAAAATTGGATATAAAGCCCCAAGACATTCTTTTCAGCAATCGTATTCTATCGAAAAAAACATTTTAAAACTAAAAGAATCTCACCCAGATTTTGATAAAATATTTTCTAAAAATGATATTGCCAATTATTTAGGAATCACAACCCGTAGCCTGAATAGAACTTTAAATAGTTTGAAATAATAGTGTTTCTATAACCGTTTGACCATTTCAAGAATAAAATTTAATGTTTTCAGTGTTCTATTCACATTGTAAAGAAAAAACAAGAAAAATCATGTACGACTAATCTTCAGAAAGTCAACGTAATACATTTTATCAGCCAAAATAAAATGTAGGAAGATGATCCAAAAGCGTCATTAATCCCAAACAAATCTCCAATGACCATCTACTTGTCTTTTCCAAACCGTATGATACACACTGGTTTTCGCTTTCTTGTTGCCTAAGGAGTCTATTACAGTAAAAGTAGCATCTCCATAAGTATATGCCAAATCGCCCGAAAGACTCACCTCTACAAAGGTAGGTTTCCAAGTAAGTGTTTCATTTGGTCTTACATCCTTTTTAATCCGTTGTTTAATAGCATCTTTACCTTCAAATAATTTTCCACTCTTTCTAATAACCCCATCGTGTGCTGCATATTCATAGAATGCCTCTGGCAGGCCTGCTTTTTGAGCCAAGTCGTTAAAATCTTGTTCAACCTGTATGATTTCTGCCTTCCATTTCGCGACATTATCGTCTGTTTTGGAAGTATTGCAACTCATTAAAAGAACTAAAAAAGGGACTAATACATTAATATATTTATTCATTGCCTATTATTTTAATATTGGTTAAGATACCTAGTTTACAAGTTAAAGACTAATCTCTACACTAAGTTAATTATTGGTCTTGGCGATTTTAAAAACTTTAATTGCATCAATAAAACGAATAAATTCTTGCTTAACCTTAGGAAACAGAAGCAACAATCCAATCATGTTGGGAAAAACCAAAGCCAAAATCATAGCATCAGAAAATTTAATGACAGCATCTAAAGTAATCGCAGCTCCCAAAACTGTAAAAACCAAAAACAAGAGTTTAAAAGAAAGGTCTGTTAATCTTCCTCTGCCAAATAAATATTTCCAAGACTGTAATCCGTAATACGACCATGATAATATGGTAGAAAAAGCAAATAAAGAAACCGCTATAACAAGAACATAAGAGGACCCTGGAATTGCGCTATCAAATGCCATTGATGTTAAGTTGACACCTCCTAGCCTGCTACCGTCTGCCATTAAAGCTTGTCCATTTATTACATCCCCATAAGCAAATGCCCCGTCTAAATTAAACATTACAATAATAATTGCGGTCATAGTACAAATTACAACCGTATCTATAAAAGGTTCTAATAAACCCACCAAGCCTTCTGAAGCCGCATATTTAGTATTTACTGCCGAATGTGCAATTGCTGCCGAACCAGCTCCTGCTTCATTTGAAAAAGCAGCACGTCGAAATCCTTGAATCATTACTCCGATAAAACCACCAGTAATAGTTGCTCTTGGTGTAAAAGCCTCGCTTACTATTAAACTAATGGCGTCATCTACAAAACTAAAGTTTGAACAAATGATAAATATAGCCGCAGCCACATACAATACCGCCATAAATGGTACAACTTTCTCTGTGACTTTGGCAATTCGCTTAATGCCACCAATAATCACAATACCGACAAGAATCGCAAATACAACACCAATCATACTGCCCGTTGAATCCCCTTCTAAGCCAAATCTACTTATTATTTGTGCCGCAGCTTGATTAGTTTGAAAAGCGTTCCCGCCTCCAAAAGAAGCTCCCACACACAATATGGCGAATAGTACTGCCAAAACCTTCCCTAACTTAACAAATCCTTTTTCTTTTAAGCCTTTAGACAAGTAATACATTGGGCCTCCATAAACATTGCCTTCACTATCAATATCTCTATACTTAACACCTAAAGTACATTCTACGAACTTTGTAGACATCCCTAATAAACCTGCAATGATCATCCAAAACGTTGCTCCAGGACCACCAATAGAAATCGCGACTGCTACCATAGCAATATTCCCCAAACCAACAGTCCCTGAAACTGCAGTTGCTAATGCCTGAAAATGATTAACTTCTCCGTGATGAGCTTCATTCTTAATAGTATCAATAATATCTCCTTCAATTTTATGTACATTAGTTTTCGTTATGATACTTTGAGTTTCTATTTCATCATACTTACCTCTTACCACCTGAATAGCAGTTGGGAAATGTTTAATATTGACAAACCCGAAATAGAGTGTAAAAAATAATGCACCAAGCAATAGTAAAATTAGAACTATAGGTATTTGATAGCCAACAATATTCACTGTAGAGAGAATAAACCCTTCCCACCAAGTGGCAAAGGGCATAAATGCATTATTAATCTGTTCGTCTAAACCTGGGGATTGTGCTCGACTGATGAAAGGAAAGCAAATAAGTAAAACATAAAAAATCTTTTGTTTAATGGACATAGTGCTATTTTTAAATGATAGCGCAATGTGTTTAATTCAGTTTTTAAAATCTTTAAAAATCAGAAATAAAATAAAACTGTCAGTAATTGAATTACCGACAAGGGGTATGTGAAGGCTTTATTTAAAAGAAAATATTATCGTTTGGTACTATCAAACGAATTTTGCGATCTCTCTTTTCAGACATTTCGAAAAGTGTTTTTTTAAGTGGATTTAGATGATGTGAATCGGTCCAATTCTGTTTTCCAAACATTCCATCTAGTAACGAAATTAACAGGCGTTTAACTTCATTATAGTCGTTTATATCAAAGTTATTCTCTGCCGTTTTATAACTTTTCGGTTTTATTTCTAACCAGTCATCTCCCGATTTTCTTTTATGTGCAAATTTTAAAAATAATTCATAGGACGCAGGGGTTAATTTCACCTTTCTTTTAGTGTTCCCTGGCAATCCTTTTAATGACACGTAGTGCTCATATTTACCAGAGTTATTTTTGTGTTTTTCAAAATAGAGATACAAACCTTTAGCCTCTGGAATAATATTTTCGGATAACTCTTTAACCCAACTTAAAGCAAGTGCAAAGAATAACATGATAAGCGACGTTTTAAAAATCGCTGAAAATAGCGTCAAGTTTATAGAGTACCCTGTTAGCTTATAAATTTGTGCTACTAAAACAATAACAATACAGACGAGTGATAACCAAGCTAAAGCTTTTAAACGACGCTTAATAAAGGATTCCCACAATACATAACCTAGAAAACCTAAAGTAAATATAGCATAGTAAACATCAAGTTCGGCCATCATAGTCATCGCCTTACCTGATACCATTCTACTTAGTGTTGGCAATATTGAAAACACGAATGGGATACCAACAATGTAAACCCAGTATTTAGATTTAATAATATGTGCAATAGATTTGGGTAAATACCTAAACCATGGCAATGCCAATAAAATAAATAAACTATTTAATAAAGATAATACACTTCGCCAGCCATCCAATACCATTAAAGAACTAAGCTCAGTCCTCGCAAAATATATTTCGATGACTCCAGAAACACTCCAGCATAATACAGATAAAGCCAACCATACCTGCCCAAAATCATTTTGTCGTCTACCAATATGCCACCATATAGCCATAAGCGCTACAAATGCAAACAGGCAAACAGCAAATTGCCACCAGCCATAAAACAACAAAATATCATTATCCATTTCTAATTATTATAAAAAGTTATGGAAATATATGCTTAACAAACTTATAAAAAAAACGAGTTTGCACAATTCTCGAACACAAGCAATAGATTTGGGATGAGCTAAACAAATCTACCAGTAGCAGTAGAAAGGTTATAGTGCATTTATTATAATTTGCATTTTGGAATATTATTGGAGCTTGAGGGTTTCAATAATCTGGGCATCTACCCAGAATATATCCACATTTTCATAATCGTCTGACCCTACATTTCTACTAAAGAAAAGGTATTTACCATCGGGTGTTATACTTGCAGAAGCTTCCCAAGCATTAGTATTTATTTTATCGCCTAAATTAATCCCATTACCCCAAGTACCATCTTTTTGTTTGAAACTGATATAAATATCAGAATCTCCATAACCATTTTCCCTTTTAGCATCAAATAATAAATACGATTCATCTGGAGCTATAAAAGGATGACTTAAAAAGGTTCCAGTGTTTATAGCTTTTGGTAAAGCCCTAGGCTCTTCATGTTTTCCATTTATTAAACGTGAATAGCGAATCGGAAATGTTGAATCTCCTTCTTTATAGGTGTCAAAATAATAGGTGCTATTTGCAGATTCTGAAAGACGCATAATATACATAGAATCATTACTTACAATAGGAGATTCAAGGTTTTGTATTTTAGACCAACCCGATTTAGTTTTTTTCAAATAACGTGTACCTAAATGCATGGTTGTACCGTCTGGAGAAATTACAGGTCGCCCAATCCATGGAGATGCAAGTACTGATTTTTTCCAAGAGCCATTTGTTTCATCGTACTTGTATTCGTAAAAAGTTGATTTTATATTTTTTTCTCCTCTTCTAACAAAATAAAATGCTTTCATATCATGTGCAAATGCACCATCATATTCATATATTTCTGTAGAAACTAATCCTGGTGCAAAAGGAATTGGCGTTAAACCCGGAGGCTTTTGCCCGAGATAGGGGCTTTCTATATTTGGTGAATAACTATCCTTGGAGTTCTGTTTTTTAGAATTACAGGCTTGTAAACATAGTACCATTACAAGTATCAAAATAACATCCGGTTTTTTCATGGTTTTTATTTTTTTGGTCTAAGTGATTCAATGACCTGAGTATCTACCCAGAAGATATCTGTATTTTCGTATTTGTCTGTTGGCTTTACTTTGCCCGTATTCCTATTGAAAAACAAATATTTTCCATCTGGTGTGACACGTGCCCCAAATTCTGAAGCTTTTGTGTTAATCTCTTCACCTAGTTTGATAGCTTCACCCCATGAACCATTGGGCCGTTTAAAACTCACGTAGATTTCGGCATTCCTGGGACCATTGTCTCGTTGACCGTCCCACAGAACATAGGATTCATCAGGAGCAATAAAAGGATGTGCATTAAACCTTCCTGTGTTGATCTCTTTAGAAAAGGGTTTGGGTGCTTCACGTTTACCATTGATTAATCGTGAATAACGAAGAATGCTCCTACCTTCCACAGCCTCATCAAAAGCATAGGTTCCTTTAGCAGAAGACGTCATTCGCATGATGGGAATAGTATCAAAAGGAGCTCCTAACCTTTTAATCTCTGACCAACCGGAATCGGTACGCTCTTTATACCTTCTTCCTAAATGCATTATTTTACCATCGGGTGAAATAAAGGCCTGACCTACCCGAAGTGAAATCTCTGACTCTTCCCAGTCTCCATTGTCATTCTGTTGAATCATCATGAACACTTGTTTTATATCTTCCTCCTTTTCTCCAATTTCTCTGAGGAAATAAAATTCTTTTAAATCCGGAGTAAAGACACCACCTATTTCCCAATTATCGGTTGAAACCATACCTGGAGCAAACATTTCCGGAATTAAGCCTGGTGGCTTTTGGTTGAGATAAGGACTTTCTTTGCTTATAGAATCTCTAGTTGTTATACCTCCATTTATTGTATTACAGGCATTTAAAAGTAACACCAAAATAAGTATCAAAATAATATTAGCTCTATGCATTCTTTTTAGTTTATTAATTGCGGTTCATAAGGAGCAAATAGATCCCTAATCCCTTAATTTATGAAGTGGTTTATACTAATTATTGTCTTTTTGGGCTTTTGCTAGCCCTACTTTATTGTTTATCATTGATCGAAACCACACGAAACCCAAAATAGTCATACAACTCACCATTAAAAGTGCTTCCGTAGCGAAAAGCAACATTGCAAAAAGTGGCATTAAGGTGCCAACCACCACCCCGTATTACTCTAGCATCCCCTTTAGTAGCACCCTTAGGGTTATTTTTAGGGTTATTGGCATAATAATCGCCTCCGTATTTATCCATACACCATTCAAAAACATTACCACTCATATCGTAAAGCCCTAATTCATTGGGTTTTTTGCCAGCTACAACATTTGGTTTATTTTCAGAATTACCATCATAACAGCTCACATCGGCTATGTTATTCGCGCCGCTGTATTTATATCCTTTGGATTTCCCACCACCACGGGCCGCATATTCCCATTCTGCTTCATAAGGAAGGCGTACTATTTGGTCTAATTTACTGGAAAGCCAATTGGCATAATTTACAGCATCATTCCAGTTTACATTTACTATGGGGTGGTTGCTTTGCCAACCCCAACTGGGAGCTTCGGGCATTGCTGTCCCTGTGTCCTCGCAATAATAGTGGTATTGGGCTACGGTAACCTCGGTTTGACTTATATTAAAACTCTTTAGGCTAACCTCATGCGTGGGACGTTGGTCTTCATTGCCCAAGCCCCTTTCGTCGCCCATAGTGAACTTACCGCCTTGTACATGTACAAATTTTGGTAGGTTTTGCCCATAACTAAGGCTTGTTATTAATAGAAGCGTGAAACAAAGTAATCGTGTTATGTTTTTCATATTTTTAGTTTTATTATTTGGGACTTATTAGAAACATATAGACTCCTAATCTCTTAATTTATCTACTAGTTTTAGACAAACATATCGAAAGTGATAATTGAAATATTGTAAAATAGATGAACCGTAGATTCTAGCGGAAATAAAACTATTAGTAACGGAAAATATACTAACTCCGTAGCAAACGAAGTTTGGGCCATAGATTATCAAGATTCGTCTCTTTTAAAAGGATTCTAGATTCATATTTTATATATTTATGCGCTATGGTTAAAAGAAAAAACTTTATTGATTGGATCATTCAGAATAGAGTCGTTTCACACTTTATATTCTGGTTTTTAGTATTTATAAGCTTACCTATATTGGCTGCATTAAATGAAGGAAGTGTTAAAAAGACCACAATTAGTAGTTTAAGTTTTTTACCTGCCCAGTTATTAGCCAGTTATTTTTTAGTCTATTATCAGGTGCCAAAACTTTTATTTAAAAAGAAATATCTCAAGTTTGGAGTTTCCTTTTTGATATCTGCGTATATGCTATTAGTGCTTTCAAAGCTTTTAAGTATGTATTTGACCGAAATTTTTGTTCCTAAATACTACGAACCTAAAAGCTTAATTGAGATTATATCAGACCCTTTTCATTTGGCGGTCGTTTATTTTCCATCAGTTTATGTATTTGTTTTTTTAATGTTGATGACCAAGGCATTTAAGGATCGTTTTGAAGAACGTCATCAACTGGAAGTGTTACAAAAAGAGAAAGCGAATACCGAGCTTAAATTTTTAAAAGCACAAACAAATCCACATTTTTTGTTCAATACCTTAAATAATTTATATTCATTAACATTAGAACAATCTGAAAAAGCACCAGAAGTTGTTTTAAAACTATCAGGCATGCTAGATTATATGCTTTATCGGTGTAAAGATGCTGAAGTTCCATTAAAAAATGAAATTGCCTTGATACAGGATTATATAGATTTGGAATCGCTACGTTATGGCAAAAAGTTAACATTGGACTTTACATACCATCTTCATGACCTTAATGTCAAGATAGCACCCTTGATCCTGATATCATTTGTAGAAAATGCGTTTAAACACGGTGCAAGTATTAATCGGAAGGAATCGGTAATTAAAATTGAATTAACTACAAACGATGATCAACTTTGTTTTAAAGTTTTTAATACCTTACCCGTTAGAAAACAAAGCGATACAGAAAATGAATCACATTCTGGAATTGGATATTCCAATTCGCAAAGACAATTAGAGCTAAACTATAAAAATAAGTATGACCTGAAAAACACCAAAACTGATGAAGATTTTCAGCTCATATTAACCATTAAATTAAAGTAATATGGCCATAAAATGTATAGTCGTAGATGATGAGCCGCTGGCCATTAAGGTACTTGAAAATCACATAATGAAAGTGCCGGACCTTGAACTTACAGCAACTTTTGATAACCCTATATCTGCTGGACATTTTCTTCAAAATACTAGTATTGACCTTTTGTTTTTAGATATCCAAATGCCAGAAGTTACAGGTATCGATTTTATAAAAAACACGATGATACAACCAAAAATCATATTAACAACAGCCTACAGAGAATATGCCTTGGAAGGTTATGAATTGGATATCATTGATTATTTATTAAAACCAATATCCTTTCTTCGTTTTTATAAATCTATCAATAAATACAGGGCATTCCATGCAACCACCAGTGGTAAACACACATCATCAGAAATGGATATAACATTAGATCATATCTTTGTTAATTCAAACAAAAAGATGATTAGAATTGAGTTTAACAACATTCTGTTTATTGACAGTATTAAAGATTATGTGAGAATACATACCGTAAAGGACACCATAATTACAAAAGATAAAATAAGCACTTTTGTTCAAAGGTTACCTTCTTATTTTTTGAGGGTACATCGTTCATATATTATTAATACCAGGAAAATTGCCGCTTTAACCTCAAAAGATGTAATCTTACTTGGCGGTATAGAAATTCCGATTGGCGCGTCTTATAAAGACATTATTAAGTTAATTAATAATTGAGCTCTATCAATTGTTAATTACTAGACTAATTCTTAACGTTCTGTCCTATTATGAGCTTCAAAATCCCAATATTCGCTATTATTTGTTGAAAAAAGTGACTTCCGGTGCGGTCCATTTACCATCAACCAATTTCATAGTGTAAATTGTATTTTCCTTTTCTGATTTCTTCGAGTAAAATATAATTCGTTTATTTCAGGATTAAAAGTAATCTAAGCAGTTTATTGAGCACGTTTCGCCATTCGATAGGTGTAATGAGGATATATGGCACGTTTAGCAAAACGATTGAGCTTATTGCTATTAATCATTTTAGTATATACTTGTTTTGTAACGCCAAAATACTCATAAGTTGTTCCATCTTGAAAGATGATTTCTAGCAATAACCCTTTATGATTATAATCTGCAATACCAGAATTAGTTATGGTCTCTGTATAGGCATCTAAGTTTGATGCTTTCGTTTCTGGTGCAATACTTACAAGAAAATGGTAACCATCAATAATCTTTCGGCTATTTATCTCAGCTTCTTCCTGTAATGCGTCTCCATTTTGAAATTTGTCTGGATGCCATTCTTTAACCAAATTGCGATAACTTTTTTTCAAAGTCTTTAATTCGACTTCGTTTTCAACTCCAAAGAGCTTCTTATATTCATTTATGCGTTTCATATGAAAATTTATTTGCAGGCGCAAAAATACATGTTAATATCAAATGAATTACAATAGTATCAACAAAAAAATTATTGATTATAGAATAGTTACATATAGTGATCTTAAGAAGAAATCAATAGTACTTTATTTAAGGATATAGGACATAACAATAAAAAAAGCCCATCAATAATGATGGGCTTTTTAAAACTTGAACTATATGTTTTAGATAACTTTTACGTTCACTGCATTTAATCCTTTGTTACCTTCTTGTAGATCAAATTCAACTTGGTCGCCTTCACGAACTTCGTCTATCAATCCAGAAATGTGTACAAAGTGATCTTTTTCAACGCCTTCTTCAGTAATAAAACCAAATCCTTTGGCATCATTGAAAAACTTTACTGTTCCTTTACTCATTGTAATGTAATTAAATTTATAATACTTATTTGATTTGCAAATATGGTGCCATTTTTTTGACTTACAATATATTAATTGATTTGTTTCAAATTATTATAGATTTAAGCGGTGGATATTTCATTGTAATATCCATCAAATTTCACTCCCCTTCTACATCGTCGCATAAAAAGTGTTTATAACTATAGAACTTTCTAATCTCATCCTTCTAATTTACATATAGAGTACAATAACTGAGCTAATACCTTAATTTTTAGGCATAAAACTCGAGTTATTCCTAAAAAAAATCGTAACTTAAGAGTGAGCTATAGTCATCGTATAGTTTAACTTAAGAGGTTTGACATGCGATTTAAAATTAAAAAAGACATTGGACCAATTAATTATCATTTCTTATAGGTTCAATTAGGACACTTATAGTAACCTTAATACAATACTTATGAACCAGTTAATCATACTTGGCGTAATTACTGGATTAATTCTTCTCTCTGGTATTCGAATCGTTTTTGAATACAAAAGAGCTATTAAATTTAGGTTTGGAAAATTTATAAAAACCTTGCAACCTGGTTTTCGTTGGATTATTCCAGTTATTGAAACCATTCAAATAGTTGACATTAGAGTTATTACATTCAATATTGATTCACAAGAAGTAATGACCGAAGATAACGTGCCCTGTAGTATAGATGGTGTTGTTTTTTTTAAAATTAACAATCCAGAAAAAGCAGTTTTAGAAGTAGAAGAATACAAGTTTGCCATTACACAACTTGCACAAGCAGCTCTAAGGGATGTTTGTGGTAAAGTAGAGTTAGATACCATTCTTTCAAAACGCGAAGAAATGGGTAAAAACATTAAAGAAATTGTTGAACAAGAAACCAAAGAATGGGGTATTAATATTAATGATGTTAAAATAAAAGACATCCAATTACCTGAGAATATGCGTCGAATGATGGCAAATCAAGCAGAGGCTGAACGCTCTCGTAGAGCCCAGATTATATTGGCATTGGCAGAAGAGCAAGCTGCTGGCAAGTTACTTGAGGCTGGAAAATTAATCGATCAGTCTCCATCTGCCATTAAGTTGCGTTTATACCAAACCTTGTCAAATATTGCTTCGGAAAAAAACTCAACAATCATTTTTCCTTTCCCAGAAGAAGTACTACCTGTAAAAAAAAGAAAGTCTAAAATTGTTAAATCATAAATTTTATAAGGTCGTTTTTAATAATCAGAGTCTATTTAACATAAAGGTTTCTCTAAAATATTAATATATTTGGCGAAATACGACTCTAAAAACGAACATGAATACACTCCTAAATTTCACAGCTCAAAAAACAACTTTACTTATCCTATCTTTCAGTTTTCTTTTTTTAAGTTTTTCAACAAATGTAGCTACTATAAAAGAAAATACTACTGTAATAGAAAAACCTACAGTAATCTATCCGTATGTGTTTTTTGAATTAATCAATAATTTAGGAAAGCCTTTTGAAGATGTTTCTGAACATATAGATAAATATTGGGAAGTTACAATTTCTAAAAAAAAATATATTAAATTAGAACTTAAAGGAGAGGATGGAGACCTCAATTACGGTCAATATTATTATCCATACATTGAGATTGTTTTAAAAAAGGGCATCTGTACGGAAGTATATTTTCATGGTAATTCTTTTAATGTTTTTGAAAAAAAAAATGATTATACCGCATTAGCATTAAGCAAGTCCCGTTACTTTATTCCAGATTTGACTAGTTATTCAGATGCTATGAAAAAGCAAATAAAAAAATACACCTATAAAACATGGGATGTTATTGGTAAAAAGCAGTTTAAGGAAAACAATGTTTATTATTATGTACCCTATTCTAATTTAAGTAAGGGGTGTGCTTCAAATGAAAATGTAGAAATAATTGTTAAAAGAGAATTAGGACTTTATAATGTTGGAAGGTATTATGATACTTCAGTATTTTTAACTGTTGATGGTGAAAATAAAAATTTAAAAAAAATGAAAAGAGAATTTAATTTTGATTAATTATTTCCTGTCTGAATTAAATTTTATAGGGTCGTTTTATGTGATGATTGATTAATGTATTTCCCTACAACTATTGCTGTAATAACTACTAAATAGATTTGTCCAACCAAACCAATTAGAATTGTAGCTTTTTGTGCTAAAGAAGTAACTGGAAGAATATCTCCATAACCAATAGTTAATAATGTGATATAACTGTAATACATCAAACTATCTGTTAAAGGCGCATTGGCAAGTAACCCTTCAAACGAATTTGGATGCGCCATTTCAATACTTAAGCAAATAAAAAAACCTATTAGTCCCAAGGCAATATAACCGCTTATCAACCCGAAAATCACATTTTTATTAACGAATTTGGCATTCCAAACTTGCATGATAATTTCATAAGTAACTACTACATAAAACAAAAAATAAGCCGCCATTCGTATAAAATTAAAAACAGTTGCATTTTTTTCTTCTATCAAATTAGTACTAAAAACTATTCCTACAATTATTAATAATACAATAAGAAACCACGACAATTTTTTCTTTTTAGACAATAATAATATGCCAGCAAGAAGGTTGACCAGGAATAAAATTGGAGAAATGCTATTTTCAAATAATGTTGAAGGAAAAATTAGCGCTCCAAATAATATGGCTATTTGACTAAAAAAGAAAGTTTCAAAACGATATGGATATAATTTTTGTAGCATCTAATCTAAAAGTTCTTTTTTAAACTCATAATTTTTATAATCCACCTTATATAAAACACTATAAAACGATGGAATGAATAATAAAGTAATAACCGTTCCAAATAATAAACCTATCATAATTGTTACTGCCATAGGCTCCCACATTGCACCTCCACCAAGATATAAAGGAATTAATCCTAATACAGTTGTAAATGTTGCCAAAATAATAGGTCTAAATCGTTGTAAGCAAGCAGAAATAATAGCATCTTGTGGTGTTCGTTTTAATTCGTTTTCTTCAACTTCTATCCTATCTACTAATACAATTGCATTATTAATTACAATTCCTGCCAAGGAAATGACTCCTAAAAACGCCATAAAACCAAATGGAACCCTAAAAATTAATAAGCCAATTACCATACCAATTACACCGAGAGGAATCGTTAAAACTATCATGGTCATCTTTCTAAAAGAATTAAATTGAATAATTAATAACATAACTATTATAAATCCTGAAAGTGGTAAGTATTTAATAACTGCTCCCATATTTTCTGCACTGCTTTCTGCATCACCACCTAATGAATATGTATAACCGTCATCCCAATTTTCTTTTTGTTCTTCTAGCCAAGGTTGTAATATGAGTCCAATATCATTGGCATTTCCTGTTTCAGTTAACTGACTTTGAATATTAATTGTTCTTGTTAAATTCAATCTTTTTATTTTAGAATATTGCCATTGCGGAATAATTGAAGCAACTTGTAGTAATGGGATGCTTTTTCCTGAATTTTGGCCATAAATATTCATTGTTTCTAAAGTTGCTAACGACTGTTCTTTGCTTTTATCACTTAACATTACTATAGGGATTGATTTATCGCCTTCTCTAAATTCTCCCGCTCTAAAACCATCTAATACCGTTTGTAGTGATATGGCAATATCTTGATTAGTTACGCCTGCTGCCTGTGCTTTATTTTGGTCAATATCTATTATAAACTTTTTCCCTTTTGGTCCCCAATCGTCTTTAATATTTTTTGTACCTGAAATGCTAAATAATTTTGCTTTAATAGATTCAGAAATAACAGCCAATTTATCTGGGTTATCTCCAGAAACTTTGACCTCAATTGGTGTTCCTCCTCCTCCAGCACCCAGCAAACCAACTTTAATGTCTGCATTTGGAAACACCTTATAACAATATGCATCCAACAGATTAATCATATCATTATTCACTAAAAAATTAGTGGTATTTAATAAAATATGCGCATAATTAGAGTTTGCTTCATCTGCACTGTACCCCATATCGTAAGCAGCAGGTCCTTCACCTATATATACAGACCAATCTACAATACCATCTGTTCTGGTGTCATTGGTCTTCAAATTGTCTTGGATAAACTTTTCAATAGCTAAAATTGTTGCTGTTGTGCTTTCAATTTTAGTGCCTTGTGGCAAGTTCACATCAATAGTAATCATATTTCTATCACTATCAGGAAAGAATAACACATCTAAATATTTGAAACCAAATACAGACAAAAAGAATAAGGCTACAACACCAAACAATACTGTTTTTTTCCATGAAAGCGCCCATAAAATAAGATCTTTGTATTTTACTTTCATTGCAAGAATCATTCTATCTAAAACTCCTAATTTCTTATCTTCTTTTTTCTCAATTTTCAAGAAAAACACACAAAATAGTGTAATGATACTTAATGAAATTAACCAAGAGGAAACTAGCGCAATTGTAATTACAACAAAAATAGGTCCCATAATATCTCCCATTACAGATTCTGCCATAAAGAATGCCAAAAATGCTGCAGAAGTTGTTAAGGTAGAAATTAGTAATGGCATAAATAGTTCCGAACTTGCTTCTATAGCTGCCTTTTTTACTGAAGTTCCATTCTCCATTTTTACTATAATAGTCTCTGCTACAACTATAGCATTATCAACCATCATTCCTAGCGCCATTATTAATGCCGCTAATGATATTTGGTTTAAACCAACATCAATCAAACCCATAACCATTAAAGTTGTAATGGTTACAATTGGTATTAAACTGGCAATTACAAGTCCTGTTCTAAATCCTAAAAAAATGAGCATTACAGCCAATACTATTGCTATGGCTTGTAAAAGATTACTCATAAAGCCACTAATTTTTGTGCTTATAAACGTATCTATTGAAGATACTCTTGCAACAGAAAGTCCAATAGGGAATTTTGTATTATAAGTTACTAATACAGCATCTATTTCTTCGCCTAATTTAATGATATTTCTTCCTTCTTTTAAAGATACATGTAGCGAAATAGCGTCTTTACTATTAATTCTTACTATCTGTTTTGGAGGATAAACATAGCCTTTTTCAACTATTGTTATATCTTCTAGAGCAACCACTCCTCCATCATTCCCAACAGGAATTAACATTTCTTTTATATCATCTAATGAGTTAAAATTACCTGTAGGTTCTAAAATGATACGTTCTTCTTCAATATTAATCTCACCACCTGAACTTAAAATATTAGTACTCGTTATAATATTTTGTAGACTACTAGACGTTAATCCATACATTTTTAGTTTTGCATTATCAAACTTTACAAATACACGTTCATCTTGTCCTCCATTTATTTCAACTTTTGCTGCATCGTCTAGTTTAATTAAATCATTTCGCAATTTATCTGCCTGTTCTTTAATTTCTATATAAGAATAACCATCACTAATAATTCCTACTACTATGCCAAAAACCTCGCCAACACCATCATCTTTTAATTGCGGTTGCACATTGCTTGGTAAGCCTTGAAGTGCACTTAACTTACGACGCAATCTGTCCCAAACTGGTTGCATATCTTCTGGGTTAACTTCCATTTTTAATTCTACATTAACTACAGAAAGTCCTGTTCGGGAAGTACTTGTTACTTTTTTTAATTCAGGAAGTTCTTGTGCTAGTTTTTCAATTCTGTCTGTTACTAATTCTTCTACCCGTTCTGGGCCAGCTCCTGGAAACGAAGTTACCACTGTTGCAACACGAATGGTATAAGGAGGCATACTGTCTCTAGATAGTGATTTATAAAACATTAAGCCCATTACCATTACCACAGCAAGTACACTTAAAACAACTCGGTTTTTTTCTATTGAAAATTTTGCGAAATTCATATTCTATAAGGTTTTAAGGCTTGAAGGATTATTGTAATTTCACTTTTTGACCATCTAATAAACTCTGCAAGCCTGCAGTAGCAATTTTATCTCCAGCGGAAAGTCCACTTTCAATTTTAAAACCAGATGTTGTTAGCTCTCCTATTTTTATAGGATGCTTCTTTACCGTTCCTATTTTTCCATCTGTAGATTCAATAAGAAAAACGTAGTTTCCATTGCCATCTTCTCCAACAGATTTTACAGGAATAACAAGAACATTGTCTTTTACTGTATTCTCTTCTCCAAAATTAAAAGTCACGCTTGCTGTCATTCCTGGTTTTATTGCATCAACTGCGTCTATAATTTCCATTTTCACAGGATATACAGATGTACTTGCATCTACAATAGGAGATACTTCGATAACTCTTCCTTTTAAATTTTTGTTATTTATTGCCGAAAAACTAAGGTCAGTTTCCATTCCTACTTTTACTTTGTTGATACTATTTTCTGGAAGACCAACAACAATATTAATTCCCTTTCCTGCATTTAAAATCGCAACTATTTTTCCTGAACTAATATTTTCATTTAAACTAGCACTTTTTGAAGCTATAATACCACTTTTTGGAGCTCTAATAATTCCATAACTAATCTCAGAACTTCGTATACTTCTATTTCTTTTTGCAGATTCAAATTGATCTAAAGCTGACTGATATGAGTTCTTTGCCGCTTCATAGTCACTTAAGGAATTACTTCCTTTTTCGAATAATAATTTCGTTCTATCCAAACTAGACTTGGCTGTATTCATAGCTGATTGCGCAGCATTTACTGCTGATTTTGCTTGTTCAAAAGCTAAATTTGCTTGTACATTATCCAATCTCGCTAATACATCTCCTTTTTTAACTTGTTGACCTACTTTTACATTGAGTACTGTAATAATACCATTGGCTCTAAAACTTAATTCAATTTCATCACCAGCTCTTACATTGCCGCTAAAGGTTCTTATTTGCTGTCTATTTGAAGTCCCTACCACTTGATATTTTACAGGCTTTAGAATCACTTCTTTTTCCACGACTGTCTCTTTACAAGATGTTATTAATAATAGAAATGTAAATACAGAGAGTATGTGTTTTGTGAATTTCATTGTGGTATGGTTAGTTTTTATTTAATATAAATTGATTGGCTCTTTGAATAAAAGCTTGGTTTTCAGCTTCAGAATGCATTAAGAAAAAATACCCAATAGTACGTTCTAACTGCATAGATGCTATTAGATAATTATAATTAGCAGTTGTACTTGCCAATTGAGATTGCAAATAATTGGTTTGTGCATCAATAAGTTGTATTACTGGAACTGCACCATTTTCATAGTCGTTTTGTGTTAGCTCTAAACTCTCTTTTGCAGTTAGTTCAGCAATTTTTGAAATCTCAATATTTGCAATTTGGCTCACAATATCAAGTATAATATCATTTACATTCTTTTCAATATTTAATTCTGTATTTTCTTTTTGAATTGATAATTGATCTTGTTGAATTTTTGCAGTTTGTTTATTTATATTTCGTTGATTTTGCTGAAAAATTGGCAATGATATATTTAATCCAACATTATAAGTTCCATCAGGAATATTAGGTGAACCAATTGGGAAGGAAGAACCTTTACCAGATTCAGAAATTGCTAAATTGTATTGTCCTTGTAGTGCAACTGTTGGTATAAAACGACCAGTATTATTTAATCTATAATTTCGTTCGAGAGCATTTGAATTATAACCTATATTTTTTAATTCTGGTGCATTATTCTTCGCTTCTTCAACTAAAAAATCAATTAAAAATGGTTGTAATTTCGGATTGTCTAAAAGCACTAAAAAATCTTGATATCTGTAATTTTTAAATATCCCTTCAGACAATTCGGCATCTTCAATATCTATTTCTCTTGAAATATTATTATTCATTAATTGATTAATAGTATAGAACGCTTGCTTTAATTGATTGCCTGCTTCTATTAAACTTTGTGTGTTTTGTGCAAGTTGACTTCGAAAACGGAGTACATCAGATTTTCCTGATGCTCCAGCTTCAAAATTTTGTTCGGCATATTCTAAATTCTTTTTAGTGACTTGCAAATTTTGATTTTGGATATTAGCATTTGTTTTTAAAATGAGTGCATTAAAATAAGATACTGTAGCGTTTAATAATGCATCTAACTCTGATGCATTATATACTTCTTGTTGTGCTTTTTGTAAATCATTTTGAATATCAACATTTGCCGAAGCATTCTCAGAATAAACAAGTTGCTTTAAAACAATATTTCCTGAAGTAGAAAATTCTGGATTATTTCCACCTGAAACTTCTGCAATCTTTGGGTCAATATAAATGCCATCAACACTAGCTTTTACATCAGGAAGGTAATTGCTTTTTGCCGTTTTTACATCTTGTTGGGATAAATCAATATCCTTCTTTTCAGCTTTTAGCGATAAATTATTACCAACAACATCATTCATAATCTCAAGAATTGATAATGTAAACTCTGAAGTAGTTGTATTAGAGCCTCCAATAAAATCGGCAATAGCTATTAAACTATATCGTAATGGGAAATTTATTTGTGTTGCTGTATCATGGTTTATGGTTAATTTATTTTTATAGTCTATATGCAATGGCAATTCAGAAGCATTAGTACCTGAAACTATTGCTTCCACATCTAAAGCAATGCGTCTAAAAAACTGATCAATATTTGTATCTGGCTGATTAGTTGCAAGTATTCCATTCTTAACATCACGTATTCCGAAAGCTGAAAAAGAGGGGAGCTTCTGTTGATTAATAGTGCTAATTAAGGTTTTATATTCTTTTTCGTTCAAATTAATTCCTGAGGCAAGGTAAACAGCATCAACATCAGTTAATGAACTACTGATATTGGTTTCTTGTGTAATAGGGATTAGTTTATAACTCGATTCTCTTTCAGCAAAATAAGTGTCAAATACATTTTTTAAGGGTAGCACATTTGGTAGAAAATCATCAACTATAATTCCGATTTTCTTATAACTGAAAAGAGACTTAAAAGCATCTAAATCTGAAGTATAAGAAAAAGGAGCGATTAAGTACGTAATATTATCAATGCCAGAGGTGTTTTTATCCTTTGGTAAATTCATAAAATCATTATTTATAGAACCAAAAACAATGATAGGTTTAGGATATACTTTTTGCTCGTATAGCATTATATTATTTATCACTCCAAACGATAATATAATGTCTGTATTTTTAGTTAACAGTGATTGATAATTTGACTTTGCTGTTTCCTTATTAAAGTCATTTTCAAGTACCTCTTTAAAAACTACAATTCTACTTTGTCCGACAACAGCTTTGATTTCTGCTTTTAATTGTTCTAATAAAGGTTGGGATTCTGCTGAAGATTGGTCAGTAAGAATACCAATTGATATTGTTTGCGAATAGCTTACACAAAAAGATAAGCTTAAAAATATAATAGCAACTGCTTTTCTCATTTTCGAATGATTAGTCTTTCAAAGTTAATATATAGAAGCTAATTAAAAGAATTAGTTATTAAAATCATTACTTCCTTTATTATGACCTCTTAACGTATAATCCAATATTATATAAAATTGTTTTGCAAATACTGACTTTTAGGTTTTATAATTGTTCTAGAGGTACTCATAAATGCTTCGTATTCCATTTCTCTTGTAGAATAATTTTTTGAGTAAAACAAAAAAAACTCAGTCATTACAACTGAGTTTTTTACTCTAACAAACTAAAAACTAATGTTACTTTTTAATAAAACGCTTCACGCCTACTTTTCCGTTTTGAGTATATACTTTTAATACATACACACCAGATGCTAAACTAGAAACATCTACAGAAGTTAGCTTACTTTCTGTTATTTTTCTTCCTAAAACAGAATACATTTCAATTTTTTCTAAAGTATCTTCTATCTTAATGTTTAAGATATTACGTACTGGATTAGGGTATAATTTAAAGTCTTGTAATAGAACATTGTCTTCAACGCCTAAAGAAGGAGCTCCAAATTCATAAGCTCCCATATCTACAGTAGTATTAAAAACACGTTGGTTTCCTAATAAGTCTGACGTTGCGGTTACATAACTATTGTCTCCTGCATCTATTGCTGGTGAACCTATTTGTATGGTCAAATCATTATTAATATTAGTAAATAAAGGGCTTGCACTACTTGTGTTTACCGTACTTGTAATACTAGCGTCGTTAAAATTTAATTGGTCTATAGAATTTTTCACCACTATAGATTGTGCTACATCTTGATAGGTATTGGTAATTGACCTCACAGCAATATTTGATGGAGATGCTGGCTTGTAGTTATTCCAAAAAATACAATTTACCACTTCGGCATTTAACACACCTGTAGAAGAAGTGTTTATAGCTACAACTGCTCTACTGTTATTGTTTATACTGTTTCCGTCAGAATCATCAAGATGATTAACATAGGTGTTGTTTATTAATTTTAAATCGAGGTCAGAACTTGCTCCAATAGATCTAAACCAAGAAGCTGCACCACTAAGACCTCGAACTCCTGTACTGGTATTTCCTGCTATATTATTGTTGAAAAGTGAATTTTCAACTTTTATATCAAGAAGTGTATTCGTTATTGCATAAGCATAAACTCCTGAAGCAAAACGAGACATATTATTTATAAATTTACTATTTTCAATAATAAGTTCTCCTCTTGTGCCACCAGCATTGTTTAATTCAAACCTAGCAAAGACACCTGGTGCTGCTAATGCTGCGATGTTGTTTTTAATGGTACAGTTTTTAATGGTTAACTTTGCTACTGTTTCCTCTTTAATAATAGCACCTCCATAAATATTATTGACAGAATTATGAGCATTAGAAATTGTTAATCCATCTAAGACTAAATTATTTGCTAAGGCAGTAATATTTATAATATTTCTACTATTATCTGTTTTACTTGAATGGTATAAACTATTTACAAAATGGTCGTTTACAAAAACATCATTTGCTTGAAAATCCCCTGATAAAATAGTTTCATTAGTTCCTAAAACTCTATCTGAAAGTTGCGTTTCTGTACCTGCAAAACCTCCGTATATTTTTAAATCAGCATTATTAATATTAAAAGGTGTGGTTTGTGAATCTGTAGTATTTGGTAAATACGTACCTGTTGCTATCCATATTTCGTTACCATCTGTTGCTGCTGCTAAAGCATTTTCTAAATGAGTATAGGCATCTGCCCAAGTAGTACCATCGTTATTTCCTGTTGCGGTATAATTTACATAGACAATACTTGTTGTTGAGGCATTACAATTTGTACTAAAACTTGTTTGTGCATCAATATTTGTCCAGTTTGTTGTACTGTATGCTACATCATCTACAGTAATACAAGTAAGGTTTGGATTGTTTGTACTAATAAATGAAGTTATTACTGTATTATTTCCATTCGCCACATTTAAACTAGTTAATTGATTATTATCACCACAAAATAGAGTTATTAAAGCTGTATTGACAGAAACATCTAAACTGGTTAATTGAGTATCAAAACAATTTAAAAATGTTAAAGCTGTATTGGTGGTCACATCCAAACTAGTTAATTGATTAGTACGACAAACTAGAACTGTTAAAGCTGTATTAGTAGACACATCTATACTAGTTAATGAATTATAAGAACAATCTAAAGTTGTTAAAGCTGTATTAGCAGACACATCTAAACTGGTTAATGCATTAGAGAAACAAACTAAAGACATTAAAACTGTATTATTAGATACGTCAATACTAATTAATTGATTAGTGTCACACCTTAATTCTGTTAAAGCTGTACTATTAGATACGTCTATACTTGTTAATTGGTTATTATTACAATATAGAGCTGTTAAAGCTGTATTAACAGACAGATCCAAACTGGTTAATTGATTATTAGCACATAATAGCTCTGTTAAAGCGGTAAAAGCTTCAATCCCTGTTAAGTCTGAGATACTACTATTATTTACATTTATTATTCCTGTAAAAGCACTCGCTTCACTACATTGTATTTCTGTATCTCCGTTGGTATTTATTGCTGTATTACTAACTAAATAATTTTTAAAATTAGCATCTGGTATGTTTACGGTACATGGACCACAATTTGTACTAAAACTTGATGCAGCATCAATGTTTGTCCAGTTTGCGGTACTGTATGCTACGTTGTCTACTTGAATACAAGCAAGGTTTGGGTTGTTTTCCGTTTTAAAAGCACCAGTAGTAATATTAGAGTTATTTCCATTGGCTACATCTAAAATAGCTAATTGATTAGCATAACAAAATAAAAATATTAGACTTGTATTGGCAGAAACATCTAGAGAGGTTAATTGATTAACACTACAATTTAACACTGTTAAAGCAGTGTTGGCAGATACATCTAGATAGGTTAATTGATTAGCACTACAATTTAACACTGATATTGCGGTATTGGCAGATACATTTAAATTGGTTAATTGATTATTATAACAATAAAGAGAAATTAATGCTGTATTTTGAGTCACATTTAAACTTGTTAAATTATTATATGTACAGTCTAGTCCTGTAATATTAATAAAGGCTTCAATTCCTGTTAAGTCATTTATGTTTTCATTATTTACAGTTATAGCTCCCGTAAAAGCAGTTGCTTCATTACATTGTATTTCGGTATCTCCGTTGGTATTTATTGCTGTGTTACCAACTAAATAGGCTTTAAAGTTAGCATCAGGGATGTTTACAATACAAGGTGTTAAATCTGGGTCATTTATTTTATAAACAGAATTATTAGTCCAACTTGTAAAATAAATATCTTCTCCAATAACCTCGATACCTGCTAAATTTCCTAAAGTATTATTAACAAAAATAGTTGGTGTTGCTGCGGTATTTGTTAAATCGAATTTCCCTAATATACCTGCTTCGCTAGCAAAATAAAGATGATTATTAACGATATCTATTTCGTAAGGTTGGTTTAATCCTGATTTTACTAATGTTGGTGTTGCTACATTGTTTAAATCAAACTTATAAATTGCACCGCCACTTCTACTAGATAGGTACATTTCTGAACCTTCGATAGTAGCTGCTCTTATATCTCCTACTCCAACATCTACTATAAAAGTTTGTATAGTTCCAGAGATACTGTAAATTTTCGTATTGCTTGAACCATCAGTCTTTATTAAATACAATCCGTGAGTAGCATCAAAAACTACTGTTCTAATATTACCACCTGCTGCTATATTATTACTCGTCGCTGGTAAACTACCTGAGATATCTGCTACTGTTGCACCACCTAACGAAATACCTGCTGTATACACTTCATTTCCATTAATTGCAACACCTTCTGGTCTTGAAATATTAGTTACAACTTCGTAGCTAGATGCACCAACTGTTAAATCTATTCTTGAAATTTTATTGCCAAATAATTCTGCAATATATAAGTGACTACCGTCGTAGTCTAGGGCTGTACCAATATTAACTCCAGTAACGACTTGAGTTTGGGCATTGATACTTATTGTAAATACTGCCATTAGCAGTAAAAGTAATTTTGTTTTCATAATAAATTTAGGTTATTAATTTGGTTTATTTTAAGCAAGGATACATCTGAAATATTATTTACTGGACATTGAGTTTATGAATAGCAATTTGAGTTTGTGAAGGACACTAAACCTAAAATGAAAACCTGAAAATTAAAAAAACAAGTCCTTCACTGTTAGCCTAAAGAAGAATGGCTAGTAGTCAAGCTACGATGTCTGTTTTTAAAATCACACACCCTACAAAAACAAAAAAGCACAGTCATTACAACTGTGCTTTTGCTAATTATAAATTTTATAATCTAAAATTATTCAGAAATTTTTGTGATATAATCTACAATTTTTTGTGGTGTCATAGCTTCTGCTTTAACCCTACTTTTGCTATAAAAATTACTATATGTAAAATCTGTCCAATCCGTACTTTCTTTATTTGCAGGTACCATCATTATAAAGCTTTCCTCATCGTAAGTAAACATATACAATCCTATAGCATTATAAAAAACAGAGATTCCCATTGCTTCACTGTCTTCTTTTTGGTATGTATATAGTACTGGTGAACACCTTTCACAAGCTGCAACAACCAATACATTATCTTTTCCCCATTTAGTATATTGAAAAAGTTGTGTCTTAGTTTGTTTATTACCTATGCCTCGTTCTGCAGTCATCAAATGATAAGTGCCGTTAATAGCTTCTGTAGGAGCCTCTTTTTGTGAAAAAAGCAAACATGGTGTTAATAATACAATTAGATACTTTAAAAGTGTTTTCATAATAAAATCAGATAAGGTTATTAATTTATTGTCACACTTCTATCGCACCCAGTGTTAGCATTATAACAACTAGAACCTGAACCTCCAGAATTAGAATCAAACTTATAAGTATAGTTAGACGAACAGTCTACCTTTGCTGAACTATTAACATTTATACGTGTGCCATTTCTTGACCCATCTTTATAAATATAAATATCTTTACCTGTCTTGTTATAAATTGTGACAGATTGTTTCGAGTTATTATTGTCCATCTGTTTCATACGTCTTTGATGGGCTTTCATTTTTTGATACTTTGGTGTGGCTTTAATAGAGTCATTATATCTTTTTATTTCCTCATCACCTCTATTCTTAGCAGCCGTAATGTTCTTATCACCTTTCTTTTCTGCTGCTGATCTTCCGTTTTGTTTGACTTTCATAGCTACCAAATATTCAGTAATTAGTTTATCTAGATTTTTGCTTTGTAAAGTTTTATGTGCTTCTCCATAGTCCTTGACACCTTTGGCATTGTTTTTTAAGGCTTTAAACCTTTCTTTAAAAGACATTTTTTTCTTTTTACCACTATTTGATTTAGAGCTTCCAGTTGCTTTTTTTATAAACACTTTATCAATTCCTTCAAAAGAAGTACCGTCTTTAGAAACACCTCTCAATATAAACACATAGTCATCTATAGCAACAATGCCGTCTTTATCGTATTTATGGGTCATAACACTTTCGTGAGGATAACCAGTACATAAGTTATAACCATCAACTGCGTTTCCATTTTCGACACTCTTATCTTTATCATTTCCTTCATCTACTATAGCTGCATAACTGTAGCCTTCTCCAGTAGGTAAGTATTTTAATACAAATTTAACAACATACCGTTTATTACCTATCTCATAAGTACCATCACCTTCTGCATCCCAAGCTCTCCAATATTCTTGATACTGATCTGTGGTAGAGATATTACTAAATAGGTTGTTTTGGGCAATTGTTACTGTGGTAACTAACAATGCTATCGCAAAAATTATTTTTTTCATCTTGTTTATTTTTTAAAATTTAAAACAAGAGTAATGTTAGTTTGTCTTTTAAGAACAATCTACTTTATGAATGTTAATTTGGGTTTGTGAAAGGTGGTAAACTTAAAATTTAAAATAGTAAAAATTGGTAGTTTAAAGAGGAAAGGCTTATTGAAGTGATTCAATTTTACTACACTATAAAGTTCCTTAAAATCGCTTTTTAAATGGCATTTTTATAATTATTTTTGTCCCTTTAGCGGTTTGATTTTCGTATAAATCTTTAATAACATAACCTATATGTTCGTTATATTGTTTTCTAAAGATTTCTAATCGTTTTTCTATGGCTCCAAGTGCAAAGGAGTCATGATGATTTCCTTGTCGACTTGAGATTTTTGCAGCTTCTTTTCTACCAATTCCATTATCGGTAATTACACATTGTAACACATTATTAATAAAACTAAACTCAATATCTAGTACTTTTTTTCCTGCTTTATGAAGTAATCCATGTACTAATGCATTTTCTATAAAAGGTTGAATTAATAATGAAGGAATGTCTAAATTTTCATCTGAATTAAAAGAAATAGTATATTTGAAATCGTCCCCAAAACGAAGGTTTTCTAACTGTAAATATACTTTTAAAAAGTTTAACTCCTTCTCTATTGAAATAAAATCTTGGTTAGAATAACTCAAGGCATTTCTAATCAATTCTGCAAATAATACAATATAATCATAAGACGCTTCTGTATCTTTTTTTAAGACTAAATCTTGTATAGAATTTAAGGCATTAAATATAAAATGAGGATTCATTTGCGAGCGTAAAGCTGTTAAATTTATAGCGATTAATTCCTTTTCTAAGGATATTTTTTCTAATTGAACAACACGTTCTTCTTCTTTCTTTTTTATTTGATATCTAAAATAAAATATCGTACTAATGAGTACAAAAAATGAGATTCCCCAAATAAACCACCAGGTTTCCCAAAATGGACTGCGTATTATAATTCGTAGTTCTTTTATTTTCCCTTTTTGGGTTTGATTGTCTAACAATGGTTGTACTTGAAAAATAAATTTACCTGCTGGTAAGCTATTATATTTTACTGAGTTTACGCCAACATCTGTAATTAACCAATCCTCATTAAATCCTTTTAAACGATATTTATACTTTCCTTTCTGGTTGTATAAAAAATCGTTGACATTAAAACCTATTTTTATAGCGTTTTGGTTGTATTTTAATTTATAATGTGACGTTACTAAAGTATCTCTTTCATTAATTTCTACTGTATTGAAATATATTTCTGGAGATTGGCTTTTAAATGATTTTTCTTTGTGTATAGAAAATAAGCCTTCATTAGAGGAAAAATAAACTTTATTATTTAGGATTTCTATCCCCGAAATATCATAGGACAAAACACCATCACTTTTTCGTAATGATTTTAACTGTCCAGTAGTAACATCAAGTAATTGTATGCTATTATCTAAGCAAATCCAAAGTTTATTTTTGTATGCTTTTATTCGCTCTATATTATTAGAAGACAAACCATTTGCCGTTGTATAATGATGTATTACGGAATCATTTTTAATTCCAAAAACACCATTTTTAAAAGTTGATACCCATATAATACCATTAATAGTTTCTGATATTGATTTACCATAAATAGATTTATTTTTATATTGAATAATTGTTGGATTCCAAATACTATCATACCTAATCAAATCATCAACAAATGCTATGTGCACTTCATTCTTCGTTTTGTTGTAAAGTGACGCATATGTTCTTTTTCTATTAGAAACATCAAGCACTTCGTTACTGAAATCTGCTTTTTTTAGTATTCTTACCGAGCTATAACTCGTAAGAAGTAAATCGTTATTTTTTAGTGCCGTTAAACTTTTGGCTGTATTAAATCTCTTGTCACCATCAATTTTTGTCAATTTTAGCGTTTTATAGTTTAACACATAAGACTGAAGATCTTTACTTATAAAAACAGTATTTTTTTTAGGATGGTATTTAAGTGTAGAAACTCGATCTTTTGTTGGTAATAATATACTTTTTTCTTTGTTAGTTATTACATTGTAAAATCCTACATTACCATCTTTAGTTCCAAAAACCAACGTACTATCATTTATAACATCTAAACTACTTATATTTTTATGTTTTTCTGAAATAACACAGGCTTCAATATTAATGTTTGGCATCACATAAATACCATTGTTTAGTGTCGTAAACCAATAATTATCATCTTTGTCTTTTAGTATTTTAGTAATATTTTTATCTTTTAGGAATCGTTTTTTTAACCGAAAGTTATCTGCTAATAATTCATATACAAAAACCCCTGAATTTGTACCAATCCAAATTTCATTTTCATTTTCAAATTGGGTATAAATCCGTTCTTTAGCTACAGCTTCTAATCCTTTTATAAGATGAAAGCTTTTTTTAGTGATATCAAACTGAAAAAAAGTGTTTACAAATGATCTGTTTTCCATTAAAAATAAAGAAGTCCCCACTTTAAAATGCTTCGATTTTCCTTGACCTATAACGTTGCCATATTTATATTTAGATGGTAGTTTTATTGGTAATACGTGTTTAATATTGTTTGTCGACGTTATGCTAGAAATAGAATCCGAATTTTGAAAATAAATAGCATTATTATATTCGAATGGAGTTCCAATTTTTTTTTTGTTTTTAAAAGTGAATTCTATTTTTTTTGTTTTTATATTCACTTTATATATCTCACCTAAGGTAAATACCCAGAGATACTTATCGTTAACTACAAAATCGGCTAATTCTCCTTTTAACGTTTTACTTAAGTCTATAAAAAGATTTAATTTATCATCTTTAATATAGAAAAATTGACCTGAAATATTATTACACCAAATACGTTTTAAAGGGCCTTGTTGTACATTAAATACCGATAGTCCTATTTGGTTTGCATGTGTATATTTTTTAAATATTTTTCCATCATATCTAAAAAAACCTTTGTCTGCACATAACCAAATAAAACCTTTGTCATCTTCTAAAATAGAATAAAACTCTTTATCTGGTAACCCTTCTTTTTCTGAAAGATGTACAGATACTGGTTCTTGTGCCTGCATTAAAAATGAAGCGAAAAAAAGAAATACTAAAACTATGCTTTTAATCAATGTATATTATTGGTTTTAGCTAAAAAAATATGTTCAAAATCAGCTATTCTAGCTCTAGAGATTTTAGCTTTTACAGCACCTTTTGCTAAGGTAATACTTAATGTGGTTTTATTTAAAAATTCTATAGCATCTAAATTAATAATCCATGCTCTATGTGAACGAAAAAACAGAGAATCTTTAGGTAAAATAGATTCAAAATATTTTAAATTTTTACTGGTTGTAATTATTATGTTTTCTTTTAAATGAATCTTACTATAAGCACCATCTGCTTCAATTGCAATTATGCCATCTAAATTTACAACGCGTCTATTCCCTATTTCTGGAATGACTATTTTTTTATAATTTTTATCCTTAATTGTTTTTAACAAGGCTTGATAATCTATTAATTCTGCCTCTTTAGTTAATTTTTCCTCTAATTTTCGTAGTGCTAAGTCTAGTTTTTTTCTGTTTATAGGTTTTACTAAATAATCAATAGCATTCAATTCAAACGCTTTTATGGCATATTGATCGTAAGCAGTAACGAAAATAATTTCAAAATTAATTGTGTCAAAAAAATTGGCGATTTCATAGCCTGCATAATTAGGCATTTGGACATCTAAAAACACGACATTAGGTTGTAACGTTTTAATATGCTTAACACCATCTTCTAAATTTGCACAAGTAGCTACAATATTAATATTTGAAGACGTTCTTTCTAATAAATTAGTGAGTACATTTCTTGCGCTTTGCTCATCATCTATTAATATGGCTTTAATTTGAATCATACACACAAATATAATAATAGCACTATGATTCATTGTAAAAGACTTTGTGAAAAGCAAATTGAGTTTGTGAATATTCTAAAACAGAAAAGTAAAGCAAAAACTAAGGATAGTTGTTAAATAACAAAAAATTAGAATATAGATCTGTAACTATTTCATTTATAAAAAATGATAGCTATAATTCTATACTATGTGAAATATTCCATAAAGTCTTATACATGCACTAAATTATAGTTATTGGGTCAATAAACATTTGTATTTTTGCTACGCTATGTATGCACAGAAATGTTCAAAATATAAGATTCTTATCACTTTGGCGAGCCCTCTTTTATTAGAAAAAACTTAGAAGTCGTCCATAAAAATGCAACCTGTATCTCCAATAACAAGAAACTAAGACATGATTATACCTAAATTACATTATATATCCCAAGGAAGTTCTCCAAAAGAGGTTCTTGAAAATATCCAAAAGGCATGTACATCTGGTACAGAATTAGTACAATTACGTTTAAAAAACATTTCAGAAAAAAAATTCTTAAAGTTAGCTAAAGAGGCTAGAGAAATCACATCACATTTTCAAACCAGATTAATTATTAACGATCATTATAAAATAGCAAAAGCAATTAAAGCAGATGGTGTGCATTTAGGAAAAACCGATTCTTGCCCTACTCTAGCAAGAAAACATTTATACACTTGGCAAATTATTGGTGCAACAGCAAATACCTTGCAAGATTGTGAAACATTAATTATTAAAGAAGTCGATTATATTAGTTTAAGCCCTTTTAGAGATACAACAACCAAAGACAATATAAGTCTGGTTTTAGGTTTAAGTGGTTACACTGCAATTACTGAAGCTTTAAAAACAGAAACACCAATTATTGGTTTTGGAGGAATAACCACAGAAGATGTTACAGACATATTAAAAACGGGGGTTTCTGGAATTGCTGTATCTGGAGAAATTACCCGCGATTTTAACACTATAAAAACATTTAACCAATTACTAAATGCGTCTTCAACAGAAGAACAACGCCATACATTTAAATAAA
Organism: Flavobacteriales bacterium 33_180_T64; assembly: GCA_002162685.1. Classification (GTDB taxonomy): domain Bacteria; phylum Bacteroidota; class Bacteroidia; order Flavobacteriales; family Flavobacteriaceae; genus Psychroserpens. Next base: position 9,519 of record MAAQ01000005.1, on the reverse strand, counting down.
ATATAAACGGTTATAGAATTGATATTTATAATGTCTGTATTGGCATTAATTAAGTTGTCATTTTATGGTGTTTAATACTCAAAAATTCATCACTACTTTCTGTTTGTAATTCTAGCCATACTGGTAAATGATCGCTAACCTGATTTCGTTTCCAATAGTTATTAAAATAAGACTTGAATTTTGCGTCATCTGTTAAAGTACTTGGATCACCTTTATGTTTGAGCATAAGATCATGATATTTTTCAATTTCGTCTGGCTCATTCTTATAAACATAATCGAACAAATTAAATACACCTCCTTTTTCTGTTCCATCTTCTGCTTTAGCAATTTTAAAATAGTCATCTACATTTAAAAAAATGCGATCATAAATTTGATTTAAACTTGTATTAGTAAACTTTCCTACTAAGCCATCACTTTCTACAAAATCATTATCTGTGATAAGCTTTACAATATCTTCATCATCTTCATAGAGGTTTGTATCTCCTAAAATAATCATGTTTCGATATTCAGTTTCAGGAATAGTTGTTTTCTTATTTATTATTTCCATTAATAATTGTACTTCTTTTTTTCGGAGCGCTTTATTAGAAGTACCATCTCCTGGATGCAAATGAACACTTACAATAGAAAATTTTCTCCAACCACTTTCAAATCCAGTAAATGTTGGTGTACGTTTTAATTGACTGATAATCGCATTATTTTCAATAAACTCAGGAGAGATAACAATTTCACCAGATAAGCCAGAATGTGTCACACGTCTAGAGTCGTAAATAAAACCAAAACGTTCGTCATTCCCAGCATTACCTTCAGTAACATCACTTAATGTGTACTTCCAATGACTTCCTAATAATCTCAATACTTTTTTAAAATCGCTCAAATCCCTATTCACTTCTTGTACAGCAACAATATCGAAGGCATTTATTATTTCGGCGATATAGTATAATGATTCTGCGGTTCTGTCTTTTAATGTTCCGAAGTTTTTTATATTCCATGAGCATAAAAGTAGATTTGTATCTGTAATCTTCCTTGGAATTTTCTCTAAGATCGCCTTTCTAAGCCGTAAAAGGTTAGTTATAGTTCGCTTTTTGTCCTCTTGAGTCAACATACGATTATAGTTATCTTCTGAATCTAGCATTATCAATGCATAGCGGTCATTAAATAGCTCGCTGTCTGGTCTTAAATCATTATACCACATATCATTTTGTTTATTGGTTAATATACTAGCATGAATCCTCACACGGACGCATACAAAAAAATGCTATTTGTATAATTAAAAAGGGAAGTATATATACCTGACCGACAAGCATATATGTAAATTTAGTGAATTATTATTTAATAGAGTACTAAAATGAATTTAAGTGCTCATCTTTTACCGATAAAAACCGACCTTGTATATTGTAATTCATATTCATTCTTTGAAAATACTTCCAGGCGCAAAATGTAATAGAGAGAGTATGAATAATATTGACATGAATTGAGTTTATTTATAAGTTTCTCCATCAAATTTTAAGATTCTAGTTTTTGTAGAAATACGGTCTTTAGAGTCACAATCATCATTGTTAATTACAAAAGTTTCACTTTTGGTTATGGTGCTTTCTACCTGAATATTAAAGTAACCATTGGCTTGTTCTTTATAAATGCTAAATGTGTTTTTAACTTCATTAGATTCACCAGCACAAACACCATCCCATTCACCACTATAATCTAAAATAGTATAATGATGCATCACTTTTTTTAAGGAATCACCAGATTTCACAAATAAAGACAAGGTTCTGTTACTGTAAGGGTTTACTCTAGACAGCCCGTAATTATATACCTGAATACCAAAAGCTTTGGTATAATCATTTAGTTGATACTTTGTAGTATCTATGGCTATTTCTGAAAGCATTATAGCATCCGATTCCCAACCGCTTGTTTTAGAGCTTTCATAATATTTGTGGGTAATTTTTCCTGTAGTATTGTTTACCAAAGCAATATGGCTATTGAGTCTATACATATTTTCATCATCATCGCTAGCAATTTCTGGAATTATTACAATGCTTTCATCTTTATTGTGAGTCAAAATTTTAGAGCTTACAAATTCTTCTTTTATTTTTAGCTTATCTATATTTAATTGCTGAATAACACGTTCAATTTGTATTGTACTAGGGGTCTCAGGACTATTATAAGCATCTTCTACTCGCTTAATGTTTCCTATTGTATCGATTTCAAATAGTTTTAATCGTTGATGTTTTTCTTCCACCCACAAAATATCATTTATTGTTATGTGGTTGCCTTTGATTTTAGATTCTATTTTCGACCAGCCTTCAGTAATTTCATCATAAGAAATAACTTTATAATCAATAAGTTCTCCACTCATGTTATAATTTATAAGAACCGATTCCATTTCATTATCGCCTTTAAGTATTGTAAATACAATAGAATGAAACTCGCAAGAATACTTTAATTTATACGATGATGTAGCCTTGTAATTGTAGCCTTCTTTATAGAAATTGGGATATATGTTTTCTAATTTTAGGCTTAATACTTCTTCTTTATTATAAAACTTTGTCGCCGTAAAATTATCAAAATTGGTAGAATCGATTAATGGTTTATTTTTTAATGGAATGGCGTTAATTAATGTTTTAAAAGTAACATTATTGTATTCGTGCTCTTTGTAGGTTACTCCATTAAATTTTAAAACCCTAGGTTTAATAGTTATTGTATCTTTTGAGTTACACTCTCCATTGTTGTCTACAGAAGTTATTGATTTAGCGCTATTGTTTTTTGCAATAATATTAAAGTGATTATTTACTTTTTTATTAGATATAATTAGTGTGGTTATAATGTCTGTAAACTCACTATCGCAACCGGTACCCCATCGACCTCTTTGAATAGCGACATCGAAATTATGGAGTATTTTAGTTAAACTGTGCTTCTTTTTTTTAAACAATGAAAGCGTTTCATGAGTATAGGGGTTTACTCTAGATGTATTAGCATAATACACTCTAATCCCGAAGGCATTAGTAGTATCATTTATAGTGTAGGACGTAGTATCAATAGTTATTTTTCTTAATTGTACAGCATCAGATACCCAACCATTGGTTTTACTGCTTTCAAAATAATTTTGTTTAATGACACCTGTTGCGCTATTTACTAAAAGAATATGACTATTAAATTCTAAATAATCTTCACTTTCTATTGCAATTTCTGGAATAACCACAATAGTTTCTTTTGTATTATTAGGGTTTATTTGTGTTGTGATTAAATCGGTTTTACAGCTTTCCTTTTTAAGATCTAAGTTTTTAAAAACTATGTTTAAGAGATTAAATGCTTTTGGCGTGTCTTCTGCTAGATTCTCTTTTACGGTTTCAATTGCTTTGTGTGTCGAATTCTTTGTTTTTGTATTGACTTTATTTTCTTGTTTACACGAGACAATTAAAATGAGTAAAACGGTGAGTAGCTTCTTCATGCTGGGTGTTTTTATCAATCTAATTCTTCCAATTGATTTTGCTGGTTCTATTTAAATATTCTAATACATTTTTATCTTTTATTGCTTTACGAAGATTTAAAAATGTATTTGGTTTTCCTATTTGTTGTAAGCAGTAAGAAAATGATATTTATAATTTTTGATATGAATGCTTTACGCTTCATGGTTTATAATAATTAATGAGGTTGTCAGTTTTTATAATGTGTTCGTCTTGGTAGCACGTAATTAGATTAAAATAATGTTCAGAATCTACTTTATACGTTTTATTTTCGAAATATTTAAGAATTTTATTCGCAGTTACGTTTGATTTAATATCAACATCAACTTGGGCAATATCTGTTTTTATTTGACCAAGTTGAATGCTCATAAATTCTATTAGCAAATAAAAATATTTCCACAACCATCAGTCGTTGCAGTTAAAATTTGAGTAGGTGGATGTCCAGTAAGAGGTCCTGCCCATGGCCATCCCCAAAATCTAAATTCGTACTGTGTACAAGGAGATAAAACCCAATCTGTATTCATGCCTTGAGAAACAGTACTCTGGTTAACCACAGAATTACCAAGTACTACTTGATAATTAAATTGTTGACTAGACGACAGAGCAAAAAGAGTCATATCTACTTTAAAACCATATCCACAACCAGTAATTGACGCTATAGAAAAAGGAGAGAATTCAGTTTTATCTTTTCTAGATTGTTTTTCTAATTGAACATTTTGTTCAGCACTGGTTTTGTATTCATTACTTTCATCTTCTATAGAACAAGAAAAAAACATAAGAATACTTAAAAAAATGATCTTTTGGTTTAAAAATTTAATTTTCATAATATATGGTTTTAGATTTATTAAATAGTATAGGTTTTGTTATAAAATAGATTTCTAAATGAGATAAATTATCTGGAAATTCGCTAGTTTCGGTTGTATTATCTGCCACTGATATTTCAGAACTTATAAGAACCAAACTATCAATTGTTGTTCCTGGTGTTTTGAACCCACCGAGACATGACAAAATTAATAATGAGGTTAAAAAAAAGTTTTTCATATTGTAGGTGGTTTTCTATATAATATCAATTACTTTTTCTAATGTATAATGAATTACAACAACAAACATTGTAATAATAAGAAGCACTATAAACCGAATTAAGTTTGTTTTATTATCCAGTTTCTTTTTTAGATAAAACGCATCTATAAGAATAAATAGCAATGCAATTATTCCTCCAATAATAAGGCCTACTCTAAAAATGCCAAAATAGAAAAACATGCTAAGCAAATATGATAATGCTGTTTTGGGCTCTTTTATGGCTGAACCTAATAGTAGGCGCATATAACCAACACCAAATAGAAGCGATAACACTACCCAGATTAAATAGGATAAGCTTCGTTTTAAATAGATCTTGGACTTAAACAAACTAGCAATCATTTTTAGCATATAAGAGTTCGTCGAACAGTATGTCATCTAATTGTTCAATAATGGTATGATCTTTAGCAAATTTTATGTCTAATAATTGATTTTCTAATTCAACTTTAAATTGTTTTTTTGAGTTTGAACTTATCCAATTGCCACTAAAAGTATTTTCATGTTTTCCTAAAAGTAAAACGCCTGTTAAACCATTTTCAACCATGCAATAGTTGTTTTTTTCTAAATCTGTAGTAACATCTAATAGGATCCATTTTTTTTGATTGTCATATTTATACATCGCATTAATAATCGTTCTATTTCCGCCACATGGGTGTTTTTGCTCATTGATGTACAATGTTATCTTAGTGGTTCCGTTTAAAGTGCCTTTATAAAGCGAAGCTTTTGTAATGGAAGTTTTGGTTTTGATTTCTTTACTATTAACTTCTGTATCGCTAGTTTCTATTTTAACAACAGATCCTATAATGGTATTTGAAGCTTCTACTTTTTTACAAGACAGAAAAAGAAGAATAAGTACTAGAAATGTGCGTTTCATTGTTGTTTATTTTGAGGCTTTAAATTGAATTGTAGATGCTCTTTTTCATATTTAATTAATTTAATTATTTATTATTTATTATTAAAAACTACTACGTATTTACAAACCTGCCTTACTTATCTCTGTTTCCAATTCATCAAATGCCTTTTGTTGTGAACCCGCTAGAACTACATCCTTTATTTTTCCTGTGATAATCTCAAGAATATTTCTATATTTTTTTTGGCTTTTACCAAAATAGGCTTGCATCATTTTGTTTGGAATAATATGATTTACTTTTACAAAATCATCTTTAACAAAGTACAATTTAACAGCATGCATCCCACTCTTTTTTATGACTAGGCATTGTGCCATTTGTCCGTTAGCATCAGTTCTATGTTCCCAGATGTCATACTCTTTTGAGCATTCAAAAGACGAGCTTGCCTTTAAAAAATCATAAAGTGATTCTAAAGAGTTATACTCTCTATTAATTTCTATTAAGTTTTCCATTTTCAAATTATTTAGTACTATTTTTTGATTCTACATGTTTAGGCAAAGACATTAACACCGTATTTATAAATTAAAAGTAGTTGAGCAGTAATTTAAATATTTATATTACTGCACAATCCTACTTCCCTACTAACTAAAACTATAGTATTAAACTCTAGATATTCCTAATAATAAAGAATAACAGCGTGTAGAATACCATTAAGAATAATTCAAGCTTATATTTTTCTAACAGCTTAATCATCGTTTTTATTTAAGAGCCAGCTTTTTAACCACAGTTCCTTTATCAAAATCTAATTTTAAGATATAGATGCCATTAGCAAGAGACGTTGTAGCTATATTACTTTCATTACCTGAAGCAATCTTAGCTCCTGATATATTGTAAAGCGTATAGCTCTCTAAGCTAATACTGCTAGAAGACACTATTTTTATAGTACCAACAGTTGCAATTACTTTTACGTCATTAGCTAATTCGAAATCATCAACACTTAAGGCATCTTCAGTTACAGGATTAAAACCAGTCCATAAAGCTCCAACATCGTTAACGTAAGGATCTATAGTGTTAGCTGGTATGTGTAAGTGTATATTGCTACGAGATTGATTAAATGTATCTGAATTGGGTGAGTTGCTTGTAGCTATAGTAGGAGGTACTAAACCTTCGCAATAAACATCTGTGATAGCTGCAGATCCGCCTAATCCACCAAATGCCACAACTCCAATATCAGTAACACTAGCTGGTATAGTAATAGTTTGTAAAGCAGTAAAACGAAAAGCGTAATCACCAATACTAGTTACGCCGTTTCCTAAAACAAGATTTGTCATATTTTGGCTTTGTGCAAAGGCACCATCATTAATAGTAACTACACTATCTGGTATAGTAACAGAAGATAAATCATTAAGAAAAAATGCATTTTCACCAATGGTTACAAGCGTGTTTGGTAGTGTAACGGCTGTTAAACCTTTATTTTGAAAAGCATTATTTCCAATTTCTGTTACACTATAAGTAATTTGTCCATTTGGTATGGTTGCAGGAATATTTACCACAGTTCCGCCAGCGGTATTATAATTCACAGCTTTAACAGTACTATTTGCAACCGAAATTACTTCATAAGTTATGTAATTATCTATATAAGTGTCTCCAACATTTAAATTCTCTGTCACCGTGTTAAAACCAGTCCACAGAGCACCAGCATCTGTAACATATATTCCTGTTGCGCCTGCTGGAATAGTTAAATCAATATTACTACGATTACCTCCATTAGCGAAGGTATCATTATTTCCTGCTACGGTTGTAATTGTTGGTGGGTTGGTTGCTAAAGAAGTTACACTTACTAAAGGATTATCTCTAAACACTCCATTTCCTATACTTGCTACATTACTAGGTATAGTAATACCTTGCAACTGATTATTTTGAAAAGCATAATCACCAATAGTTGTTAAACTGTTTGGAAAAACAATTCCTGTAAGGTTATTATTATCAAAGGCTTGTTGACCTATGCTCGTAATCGTATTAGGTACACTAACACTAGATATTGATTTACTTCCAAGACTAAATGCATTAATAGAAGTAACACTATATGTGGTACCTCCATTAGAAACCGTTGCAGGAATATCTATATTTATATTAGCTATTGTGCTCCCCGGCACTAAAGAAACTGTTGTAGTAGATGTGACACTGTAATTTAAAGTATTACCATAACTATCAGATGAAGTAAACGTTTGCGAATACCCTAGTACAGATATACATAAAGTCATTAAAATAAGTAGATTTTTTTTCATAATTTGATTTTTTAAATTAAAATTTATAATAGATTTTTGTGTTTTTAGTAATCCATTTTTATAAGGTCACCACCAAGTGTATAGTAAAACGTAAAAGAAGTGCCACCATGTTCTGGTTCTAGTCTTACCGCATATTCGGTTTTAGAGAGCTCTCCATTTTTAGGGAATTTCACGAATGCCATACTTAAGATTGGATTGTTTAAGTCTTTTTCTGCTTTTAATTGAGCGATTGATTTTTCAGTTAATTCACCTAATTTTGATAGGTTTATGTTTTCATTTAACTGAAACATAAAATCTGAAGCTTTACTGCCTTGCGGCACTTCTAGCGATATCTCTTGATTTTGTTTCCAATTACCTTGTGTTGAATTCCATTGTTCCATTTTTAAGGACTCTGGTACTTCTGTAACAGTTACTCCAATAATATTTCCAATAGATTTGTTGTAGGTAATTGTTAAATCTGTGTAATAGGCATTATCGCCAAATTTGTTTTTTAGCTCTTCTTCTATCGCTAAAAACCCTTTTTCGTCGGTCGGTTGTTTACTTGCATCTCCTCCACAAGACATTAATAAACTTACTACTATTGCAATAAGTAGTAAATTGATATTTTTAAATTTTGATTTGATTAGCACCATAATAGTTATCTGTTTGAAGGATAAATATATATGGCATAAGAGACTTATAAAATAGAGAATCTATTTTCGAGTACTTAGAATAAATAAGCGTGATGATTGGTAGAATATCCGAAAAGTAGAAATGGTTTAATTTTTATTCCATTTTAAGAATTTAGTCAAAAAGGAATCTTTTTTACGAGAAGAGACTGGTATTTTTTTTCCATTCTTTAAATGAATTGTACCAGACTTATCGTACTTGTCTATGAACTTTAAATTAACCATAAACGATTGATGTGGTCGTGTAAAGTTGGCTTCAGTAAGACGTTTTTCAAACTCTTTTAATGTTTTTGAAACCACATATTTCTTTCCATCATTACAATAAAACGTGGTATATCCCTTGTCGGATTCACAAAATTGTAGTTCGTTTAAATCTATAACCTGAAAACTATCGTGAAGCGATAATATGAGTTTTGCATCTTCATTATTAAATACTTGTTTTGCTACTTTTATTTGTGCTTTCTGTTCTGCAACAGGTAAGTCTGCTACTTTTTGTAATGCTATTTTAAGTTCTTCTATATCTACAGGTTTTAAAAGGTAGTCCACTGCTCCACTTTTTAAAGCTTGTAGAGCATATTCTTCGTAAGCCGTAATGAATATTACTTTAAAATTTAGGTGTTCTGTTTGTTCTAAAAAATCGAAAGCATTACCATCTGTTAGATTGATATCCAAAAAAACAAGCTCGGGTTGACAGGCATTTGTCACCACAACAGCTTCTTTTACAGATGCGCACTCTCCTATTACTTGCACATCAATCTCTATTAATTCTAATAAATTAAGCAAGCCTTTTCTAATATATGCCTTGTCTTCTACAATTAGTGATTTCATTAAGCTACATCAATTTTATAAGGAATGACTAAAGTAACAATAGTTCCTTGTTCGTTATATTTTTGTCTATCTTCAATACTAACCGATCCTTTTATATTAAAATCTTTTGATAACATTTTCAAGCGTTCAGAAGTTATGGTGGTTGCCAACGACTTTTTATCTTTACTTATATTACCATTTTGAGCATTAATACCAATACCATTATCTGTAATGGTACAAATTAATTCTTTATTTAAATAACTTAGTTGCACATCAATTTTTCTGTTTTCTTTTATATTTTTAAAAGCGTGCTCTACCGCATTTTCTATAAAAGGCTGAATAAGCATTGGTGGGATTTTAAACAAGG
>MAAQ01000010.1 GCA_002162685.1 Flavobacteriales bacterium 33_180_T64 | reverse complement strand
TTGCCGAATCAGCCGACGTCAGGAGGTAGGCAAAAACAGCGTTGGAAGGAGCGAGGCTTTCTCGCAAATTTTCCGATAATCTAAAGATAGTAATTTGTAGGAGAACTTCCTTGTTTTAGCCAGCTTTAGCAATTAATTATACACGGTGTTGTATGTAGTTTCGGCTTATTATGTGAAAAACATACTTTTTTTTATTATTGTTTATTCCAATTGTCACTCCACTCAGTATTAGGTATATTGGCTACAACAACGAGTTTCGTTTTAAAAATCCAACTCCAAATTTCTGGAAATCCTTGATTTTTAAATCTCCATTCAGATTGATTGAAATTGGGTTTGTTAAAAAGCATATTTGCTACTTTATTTGTTTGTTCTTCATTTTTATAAATTATAATTATTTCATAGAGTGGTTTATTACCACCTGTGTCAAAATAGTAAATGATATCGGTAATCTCAGGTAAATTAGTTTCCTGTAAGTAAACTAATCTAAATTCGTCATCTGCTGTTTGTAAAGCATTTGTTCCAATTTTATCCTTAAAATTGGCTAAACCCATTCCAAAGTAAATTTCTGAACTGATTTCTGATGGTAATTCATTGTAAAACTGTGAAACTTGATTTTGTGCTAATAGTGAAGAGCCTAAAAGCGATAGAATTAAATATAAATATTGTCTAATAAAATTAAGTTTTATATTCATGATAATATTAATTTATTGGTGTTTTTAATTTTCTAAAATTACATACAACGTGTTTGTGTATGATTAGTGGCGTGTTTAAGCACCTAATTTAGCAAATACAAACCAAATAGAAAATCCGCGAGGATTTTCGTAAGTAGGCTAGAACTAGCCATTAATTATACACGGTGTTGTAGCACGTTTTTTATTTCTATATTATTTCCGATTCTATTTTTTAAAAATTCAGATATTTCTTGATAGTCAGACTCGATTAAATTCATAAAATTCACATTATATTTCTTTTGATTTTTGTCCGCTATTATAATGTCACTTGATTTTAATTCAATACTATCAATATTGTCAATTCCGATAGTGTGTTTATTATTTCCATTCGCAAAACTTAATTTATCATTTTTGTATTCAATTATTCCAGTCGGCACAAACAGAAATCCAGTTATTAAATATAGAATTCCAGTGATAAGTATTGAGTACAAGAGAATTTTTTCAGATTCAATATTTTTTAAACCAAAGTAGCTAGCAACAATTAAAATAGTTCCGAAAATAAAAGGGAATATTCGGTTGTAATCATCGTTATTCGTTCTTATTCTTAAGATGTTCGTTCTTTTTCCCTTTCTATATTTTAGTCTTTCTATTATATCCCAAATAATGATTGGAATCCAAATCAGAAACACAATATTTTTTAATGGTTTCAAGAACTCAATTTTGTCAATAAATGTCATTAAAAGAACTATTCCAATTATCAGAATGTAGGTTAAATATGGATTTCGTTTCTTCATTTCTTAAATGTGCTACAACGTGTTTGTGTATGATTTCGTTGCGTGTTTGAGCAACTAAATTAGTAAACTAAAACGAACCAGAGGAAATTCCGAAGGAATTTCCAAGTAGGCTAGAACTAGCAATGAATTATACACGTTGTTGTGCGTTCGTTTTTATTTTTCTCCAATCCAAATTTTCCCAACTGGAAGTAAGAAAATAATGTCTTCTGTTCCGTCCGAATAAGTGGTTTTTTCTTTTTTAATTTCTGCTTTTTCTAATTTTTTTAAAAGTCTTCTGTCGGAATATGCATTTTCTATTTTGTCATATTGGTCAATTGGCCATAATAAATCATTTTTCCAATAATGGTATTCATCAAGTTTTGGTTCCCATTTAAAGTCAGAATTCATTTGTTTAGTGAAAGAGGAATCATTTTCTTTAAAATCGGCTTTTGTAAATAAGTTTTCATAGTGTTCAATTCTTTCGCCTATTGCACAAACAACTTGGGATTTAGATAATCGAGGTTCGTTTAACCATATTTTTAAATAATAAGGTTCGTTTATTTTGTCCAATTCTTTTTTCCAACTGTCATAAATTTTTTCAAGTCCGTTAATTATCTCTTTTTTTGCTTTCCCTTTTGGTTCGGGAATTTCGCTATTTGTTAAAGTCAAATTACACCAAGGATATACGTAAACTTTTGAGTAATGATATTTATTTTCAGATAACTGTTCAATATCCAGTTCCAAGTATTCCTCAACCCAATCCTGAATTTTGGAAACTTTTCTCTTTAAACCTCTAATTTTCTTGTATTTCACGGTTTTTTTCAAATGACGCACAACGTGTTTGTGTATGATTTCGTTGCGTGTTTCAGCAACTAAATTAGTAAACTAAAACGAACCAGAGGAAATTCCGAAGGAATTTCCAAGTAGGCTAGCACGAGCAATGAATTATACACGTTGTTGGCAAATCGTTTTTTTTATTCAAGGAATTATATAACTCAATCCGTAAAAATAGACGATTCCGATTATTATAATTCCAATATAATTCATTTTCAGTTTTGTTCCTTTTAATTCAGACCAAATTGTCTTAAGTTTTTCTTTTTCCGATAAAACTACTTTCGTGTTCGCCATAAAATCCCCAATTCTTCTTTCGGGATTAATAAATCCAATAATAACTTCTAATGGCCAAGCAACACAAACTGTGAAATTCCGCACGAAACATTGTAATTCAGTCGCAGGTTTTTCTGTTTTCCTGTCAACGACTTGATAACCCATTATTCTTTTCGCAGGACTTTTAGCGTTAAAAAAATCTTTATTATAATAGATAAAAATTATCAAAACCCAAACATAGAATATCATTCCGTCATTTAAACTAAATCCAGATTTTTCTATAATTATTCCAAATAGAAGTGCAATCGGAATTATCAAAACACACATTATAAAATGGTCTAACAGCATAGCAGAAATTCTATGAAAACGAGGACTTCGGTTTGCTATATTTTCAAACATTCCGATAGATAAAAATCCGCTATAATTTTCTGTGTTTTTCGTCATTTCCAAATGTTTGCCAACGTGTTCGTGTATGGTTTGTTGCGTTGGCACTAAGTTAGCAAATAATCACGAACTCATAATTCAGAAGCGAGGATTTTCCGTGAGGAAAATCAGACGCAATGAATTATACACGTTGTTGTAAAACGTTTTTTTATTCAGTTAATATTTTTCGAATACTTTCCGCCATTATCTTGTCCTTTTTTCTCGGTAAATAAACAAAATCTGGTGCCATAACATTTCCAATTGCTAAAACTCCATATTTCTGATTGAATAAAATCGGACCAGTTCCATCAACAATTGGGTCAGTCAATTCGTATTTTTTAAATGGAAGTTCCGATAATTCTTCCACTTTAAATTCCGTTCCATTTATTGGCTTAAATTCCGAAAACCCGAAATTTAGGATGTCAGATTTTAAGTCATAAATAAATTTCATATTTTTTTCAGAATCCGCATCATATTCATAATCATATTTCCATATTTCTTTTCGCATTTCGAGCGTCATAAAATATTCTCTTTCTTTCGGAATATCATTTGAAAATATAAATTGATTTCGATTTGCAAAAGTTGTTTTATAAACTTCTCCGCAACTCTCTGAAATCATTAAAATCAGAGTTATAATTATTATGTTAATCGTTTTTCTCAAATGTTTTACAACTGTGGTGTGTATGGTTAGTTGCGTTGGTAAGGAACTAAGTTAACAAAAGAAACCGAACCAGAGGGAAATCCGCAGGATTTTCCGAGTCGACACATAAT
>MAAQ01000008.1 GCA_002162685.1 Flavobacteriales bacterium 33_180_T64 | reverse complement strand
CAATTCAATATGTTAATGAACTTTTCTTATCTTCTCTTAGCTTTTCAAACGCTAAGCGGGTGCAAATATAAAACCCTTTTTTAATTCTCACAATACTTTTTTGATCTTTTTTTAAACCTTTTAAAAAACTATTTTTATACACTCTAGAAATGAAGAGATTATCTCGTAAAGTGCTATAAAAAAAATCCTGTGTTAGTTCAAAGCTTATGCATCTTAAAGATATGTAGTCTATATATTGTATGTAAGTATTTATCATACTATCTTTGCCTTCTTAAATTGACAGGTCAATTATCATGATAAATATTACTTTACCGGATGGTACTATTAAAACTTTCGAAGATGGAACAAGTCCAATGGAAGTTGCTAAAAACATAAGCGAAGGGTTTGCACGAAATGTTATTTCAGCAAGTTTTAATGGCGAAACAATAGAAACCTCTACTCCTTTATATAGTGATGGTTCATTAATTCTTTACACTTGGTCTAATGATGAAGGAAAAAAGACTTTTTGGCATTCAACTTCACATGTACTAGCTCAAGCGCTTGAGGAACTATATCCTGGAATTAAATTATCTATTGGACCAGCAATTGAAAATGGATTTTATTACGATGTAGATTTTGGTGAAAATTCAATTTCTGATAAAGATTTTAAAACCATTGAGAATAAGATGCTAGAAATAGCACGAGGAAAGCATGATTTTAAAATGCGTTCTGTAACTAAAGATGAAGCTCTTTCATTATATAGGTCTCAAAACAATGAATATAAAGTTGAACTAATTGAAAACTTAGAAGACGGAACAATTACATTTTGTGATCATTCAACATTTACCGATTTGTGTCGAGGCGGACATATTCCAAACACAGGAATCATTAAAGCTGTAAAACTACTATCAGTAGCAGGAGCTTATTGGAGAGGAGACGAAAACAATAAGCAATTAACCAGAGTCTATGGTATTTCATTTCCGAAGCAAAAAGAATTAACCCAATACTTACATCTATTAGAAGAAGCAAAAAAACGTGATCATAGAAAACTAGGGAAAGAGTTAGAGTTATTTACATTTTCTCAAAAAGTAGGTCAAGGTTTACCTTTGTGGTTACCTAAAGGTGCTGCATTAAGAGAAAGGCTTGAAAATTTCTTAAAAAGTGCTCAAAAGAAAGCTGGATACGAAATGGTTATTACACCACATATTGGAAGTAAAGAACTTTATGTAACTTCAGGACATTTTGCAAAATATGGTGAAGATAGTTTTCAACCCATAAGCACACCAGCTGAAGGTGAAGAGTTCTTATTAAAACCAATGAACTGCCCGCATCACTGTGAAATATATAATACAAGGCCTTTTTCATATAAAGAATTACCTAAACGCTATGCCGAATTTGGTACTGTATATAGGTATGAACAAAGTGGAGAATTACATGGATTAACACGAGTAAGAGGTTTTACTCAAGATGATGCACATATATTCTGTACACCAGATCAATTAGACAAAGAATTTAAAGATGTTATCGATTTAGTCTTGTATGTTTTTGGCTCTTTAGGTTTTGAAAATTTCAAAGCCCAAGTTTCCCTTAGAGATCCAGAAAATCCTGATAAATATATTGGAAGCGACGAAAATTGGAAAAAAGCTGAAGCTGCTATTTTAAATGCTGCTATAGATAAAGGTTTAGATTATGTTGTTGAAACTGGAGAAGCTGCATTTTATGGTCCAAAATTAGATTTTATGGTAAAAGATGCGTTAGGTAGAAATTGGCAACTTGGTACAATTCAGGTTGATTACAACTTACCTGAGCGTTTTGATCTCACCTATAAAGGTAGTGATAATGAGCTACACAGACCAGTTATGATTCACAGAGCTCCTTTTGGAAGTATGGAACGTTTCATTGCCATTTTATTAGAACATACAGGCGGTAATTTCCCACTATGGCTAATGCCAGAACAGGTAATAGTGTTATCATTAAGTGAGAAATATGAAAAATACGCTGAAAAAGTTTTAAATTTGCTAGAAAATCACGAAATTCGCGCCCTTGCAGATAATAGAAATGAAACGATAGGTAAGAAAATCCGTGAAGCGGAAATGAATAAAATACCTTTTATGATTATTATCGGTGAAAACGAACAAAAGGAAAATAAGATTTCTGTTCGTCAACATGGAGGTGAAGATTTAGGCATGATTAGTGTAGAAGAATTTTCAGAAATTATTGAGAAAGAAGTCAATAAGACATTGAAAACATTTAAATAGAATATAAGTTTAATTAAAATATATAAGTCATAGCAATACGTAGAAGACACAACTCTAAGCGAGTCGTAAAAGAGGATCAACACAATATTAACTCTAAAATTAGAGCCGAAAAGGTAAGACTTGTAGGTGATAATGTAGAGGTTGGTATTTATTCAACTAAAGACGCATTAACAATTGCAGATCAGCAAGGGTTCGATCTTGTTGAAATTTCACCTAAAGCTGATCCTCCTGTATGCAAGGTTATGGATTATAAGAAGTTTCTTTACGAACAAAAGAAACGAGATAAAGCTTTAAAATCTAAAGCAACAAAAGTAGTCGTTAAAGAGATTAGGTTTGGACCACAAACTGATGATCATGACTATGAGTTTAAAAAGAAACACGCAGAGAAGTTTCTAAAAGATGGTGCTAAACTAAAAGCTTTTGTATTTTTCAAAGGACGTTCAATCATCTTTAAAGAACAAGGACAAATCTTATTATTAAGATTAGCTCAAGATCTTGAAGATTTAGGAAAAGTGGAGCAAATGCCTCGATTAGAAGGAAAGCGTATGACAATGTTCATTGCGCCAAAAAAAGTAAAATAGTCTGAATAATTCAGCAAACAATAATAAGCGAATCGTAAATAAAACTAGGAGAAAATGCCTAAAATGAAAACTAAATCAAGTGCTAAGAAACGTTTTAAACTAACTGGCACTGGTAAAATTAAAAGAAAGCATGCTTTTAAGAGTCATATCTTGACAAAAAAATCTAAAAAGCGTAAGCTAGCTTTAACTCATGACACTTTGGTACACAAAGCAGATGAGAACAATATTAAAACAATGTTACGTTTAAAGTAATAACGTTTTAATCGGTTAAAACAAAATTATAAACCCTGGAGTTAGGCAAAACAATTTAGCAAGTGTCTTATAGACCGCCTACTACAAAAAAACAATTTAAAAAATGCCAAGATCAGTAAATTCAGTAGCGAAAAGAGCCAGAAGAAAAAAGGTTCTTAAGCAAGCAAAAGGTTACTTTGGAAGACGTAAAAACGTTTGGACAGTAGCAAAAAATGCGGTTGACAAAGCGATGCAATATTCGTATAGAGACCGTCGAGTAAAGAAGAGAACATTTCGTTCGTTATGGATTATGCGTATTAACGCAGGTGCAAGACTACATGGAATGAGCTATTCAAAATTTATAGGGAAACTTAAAGCTAATAATATCGAATTGAACCGTAAAGTTCTTGCAGATTTAGCAATGAATAACCCAGAAGCTTTTGAAGCTATAATAAATAAAGTAAAGTAAGGCTATCGCCTAAATAATAACAACAATTCGCTTATAAAAACCGATTCAGAAATGAGTCGGTTTTTTTTATGACTTAACTTATAAATCTCAAGTTATCAGTTATACACAAATCACAACATTTCAATATTTATATTTATCTTACAAGTCCATTAAAACCAATTCTATGAAACATATTCAACTCATTGTAATTCTTACTTTACTCTTTACTTTTAATACATTTAGTCAAGACAAGTCAACAACAAAAAAATGGGATGTTTCAAACCCTGAAGGCAATTGGAATTTTAAAGAACTTAAATTATCTACTAACGAAGGTACATGGATGAATCTAGATGTAAGTCCTGATGGCAAATACATTGTTTTTGATTTACTAGGTGATATTTATAAACTTAATATTAAAGGAGGAAAAGCCAAAGTTTTAAGGACAGGTTTACCCTTTGAAATACAACCTCGTTTTAGTCCAAACGGAAAACAAATATCTTTCACTAGTGATGCAGGTGGAGGAGATAATATTTGGATTATGAATAGTGATGGATCTGACGCCAAACAAATCACCAAAGAAAATTTCAGATTATTGAATAATGCCATTTGGATGCCTGATGGAAATTATTTAATTGCTCGAAAGCATTTTACTTCTGGGCGCTCATTAGGCGCTGGTGAACTATGGATGTATCACAAAACAGGAGGAAGCGGAATTCAACTTACAAAAAAGAAAAACGATCAACAAGATGTTAATGAACCAACACTTTCGCCTGATGGTAAATATCTTTATTATAGTGAAGATGTTTATCCTGGTGGTTCATTCCAATACAACAAAGATCCTAATAGTCAAATTTATGTCATTAATCGCTATGATATGGCTACTGGAAAAACTACAAGAATTACTGGTGGACCAGGAGGAGCTGCACGCCCACAAATTTCTAAAGATGGTACGAAACTTGCTTTTGTAAAACGTGTGCGTACAAAATCTGTTTTATATATTCACGATTTAGAAACTGCTGAAGAATGGCCTATTTATG
This sequence comes from Flavobacteriales bacterium 33_180_T64, assembly GCA_002162685.1. Taxonomy (GTDB): domain Bacteria; phylum Bacteroidota; class Bacteroidia; order Flavobacteriales; family Flavobacteriaceae; genus Psychroserpens. The sequence continues at coordinate 142,522 of MAAQ01000008.1, read as the reverse complement.
ACCAACTCAATAAAGACCAACAAGAAGCTTGGGCTATTTTTGGTGTGTATACTAATTTTAGTTGGATGCCTAATAATGAAGATATCGTGATTTGGTCTGGTGGAAAAATAAATAAGATTAACATCAATACCTTAAGTGTTTCTGATATCCCGTTTCAAGTTGATGCCACAATAAAAATTGCAAAAGCTATTGAGTTTGATACACCTGTAGCTCCAAATACATTTGATGCTAAAGTGATTCGTCATGCAGTAACATCTCCTGATGAAAAGACAATTGTTTTTAATGCCTTAGGGTATTTATACACACACAAGTTACCTAGTGGAAAAGCAAAACGATTAACATCTGGAACAGATTTTGAATTTGAGCCTGCATTTTCTCCTGATGGACAATCGATCATTTATGTTACTTGGAATGATCAAAACTTAGGAGCTATATATTCGATACCTTTTGAAGGAGGAATACCAACTAAACTTTCAGATAAAAAAGGAATCTATAGAAACCCATCCTATTCGCATAATGGGAAACTTATCACCTACCGAAAAGAAGGCGGCAATAATGAACAAGGAAGAACACATTCAAAAAAGACAGGGATATATGTCATGAATTCTAACGGTTCAAATCATAAACTAATCACCAAAGAAGGGGATTATCCTAAATTTAATGCCGAGGATACTAAAATTATCTATCAAAAAGGTGGTCAGTTTTTTGGTGCATTAACAAAAGAATTAAAAAGTATTGATCTTAATGGTTTTGATGAACGCATCCTAGTAAAATCAAAACATGGAAATCGTTTGGTCCTAAGTCCTAATGAAAATTGGATTGCTTTTGTACACTTGCATAAAGTATATTTGGCTCCAATACCAAAGACTGGACAAACGCTAGACTTAACAGATAAAACCAAATTTGTTCCAATTATTAAATTATCTAAAGATGCTGGAATAAATTTGCATTGGTCAAAAGACAGCAAAACAATTCATTGGACTCTAGGAAATCAATATTATTCGGCAAATGTTTCCGAAGACACGAAACTCGTAGAGACCGGAATCAAAATCAATTTAAAAGTAAAAACTGATAAACCAGATGGTCGAATAGTCTTAAAAGGCGCGCGAATTATTACTATGGAAGGAAATGAAGTTATAGAAAATGGCACTATCGTCATTAATAATAATACCATTGAAGCTGTAGGAACAACTACTGAAGTTTCTATTCCGTCTGATGCAAAGGTTTACGATCTGACTGGAAAAACAATTATGCCGGGAATAGTAGATGCTCATGCGCATATTGGAGGCTTTCGTTATGGTTTAACAACTCAAAAACACTGGCAATTTTATGCAAACTTGGCTTATGGAGTTACTACTGCTCATGATCCTTCAGCAAATTCTGAAACTGTTTTTGCACTTTCTGAATTACAAAAAAATGGAACTTTAGTTGGTCCTCGTCTTTATTCTACTGGTTTTATTTTATATGGTGCCGATGGTGATTTTAAAGCTGTAATTAATAATTTAGAAGATGCGCGTTCATCTATTAGAAGAACAAAAGCTTTTGGCGCACTGTCTGTAAAAAGTTACAATCAGCCTAGGCGAGAACAAAGACAACAAGTTTTACAAGCCGCTCGTGAAGAAGGTATTTTTGTAGTCCCTGAGGGAGGATCTACTTTTTACCATAATATTACAATGGTTATGGATGGTCACACTGGTATAGAGCATAATATTCCTGTAGCTCCAGTTTATAAAGACGTATTAGAACTTTGGGGAAACAGTAATGTTGGCTACACTCCTACTCTTATTGTCAATTATGGAGGCGTAAATGGTGAGTTTTTCTGGTATCAAAAAACAAATGTTTGGGAAAATGAAAAGCTACTAAAATATACACCTCGAGGAATTATTGACTCAAGATCAAGACATCGCATAATGATTCCAGATGAAGAATATGACAACGGACATATACTAGTTTCAAAAACTTGCAAAGCACTTAGCGATGCAGGAGTAAAAGTTAATCTTGGTGCTCACGGGCAACTTCAAGGACTTGGAGCACATTGGGAATTATGGTTATTACAACAAGGAGGCATGACCAATCATGAAGCCTTAAAAGCAGCCACTATTAATGGTGCCAATTATTTAGGAATGAGTAATGATATAGGATCACTTAAAGTAGGTAAACTTGCAGATTTAATTGTTATGAATGATAATCCGCTAGAGGATATAAGGCATTCTGAAAGTATTATTTATACTATGATTAATGGGCGCATTTATGATACAGAAACTATGAATGAAATTGGTAATCATCCCAAAGAACGTACAAAGTTCTACTGGGAAAACTCAAAATACAATCAAGCTTTTCCATGGCATGAAGAGACACAAAGCTTTACTAAAGGTGCTTGTGGTTGCCATGTAGGTGCACACTAAATTCAAAAAAACCGATTCTTAATTGAATTGGTTTTTTTATGAAATAGAATAAATTTTTAATTTTTCTTGCTTTCCTTTTAAAGCAATATCACCTAATAACTTTGTATTATAATTAAGCTTAATTATTGACTTGTTGAGTAAATCTCCTGAAACTAAAAGAGAAGCTTTATATGTATTACATTGTCCTTGAATTCTTGAAGCCGTGTTAATCACATCGCCATGATAAGCCAATTCTTTTTTCACGCTACCAACTTCTGCAATCATTAATTTTCCACCATGAAGTCCTGCTTTAAATTCAGGCTTAATTTTGTAGTGACTTAAATAATAAGACTCTCTTTTATTAAGTTTATCTCTAAAAGCAAAGAATAGCTTGACACAATTATTTTTGGACAATCCTTTCTTATATGTCCAACTTAAAACAACTTCATCACCTACATATTGATATATTTGAGCATCATATTTATTAACTACTATATTTAAATCATAGAAACAATCTTGAATAAACCTACTATAAACAACATGACCTAATTGCTCGGCAATAGTTGTAGAATCTTTCAAATCTATAAACATCAATATACGTTCTTCTTCTTTTGGTTTTCTATAAGTTCCTATTAGCATTTTAAAAAAAACGTCTCTCCCAAATTTATTGCGCGCCATCTCTAAAAATGAAAAAATCAAAGAACCAATAATAAAGTAAACAACAACATTCCAAAAAAACGTGCTATCTCTCCACCATCCCAGTTCATTTTGCAAATCACGATCTAATTGTTCTTCAATAGAAAATGAAAACACACTTAATAATGTTATGATAACAATAAAATAAATTAGTGTTTTAGTAAGAATATAAACACCTAATGAGAGTTTACTATTTAAAAATTGATTAAATAAAAATTCGATTACAGCATAAAATACACCTATAATTAATCCTAAAAACAGGACATAATCAAACCATTCTATAAACGTAAAATTAACAGTTTCTTCAAAAAACATTGTTAATTCTTCATTGATCCCATTGTATCTTATGAATGCAAATAAAAAGAATGCAAACGTCCAAAAAACTAGAGATTGAAGTAATAATGTTAAAAAATTCTTGATACTTAAAGTCATTAAAACAACTATTATCTATTAGGTTTTTTGTTTCTTCTTTTTAGCTGCAGGAAATAACACATTATTAAGTATCAATCGGTATCCTGGAGATGTAGGGTGTAAATCTAATTCGGTTTTAGGATCGCCAACTTTATGTGTATAATCTTCTGGATCATGTCCACCATAAAATGTAAAAAACCCTTTTCCTTTAATGCCATGAATGTACTTGGCTTCACCATTGGTTTTATTCTCACCCATCACTAAAACACTAGATTTTATTTCTTCTCGAGTAAATGATGTGGTTTGTCCCATAAACCCTTTAACCAAAGCGGTATGATTTTGACAAAGCATGGAAGGAATCGGATCCCATTTAGCCGAAAATTCCATAAGTGTAAAATAATCTGTAGTTTTTGGAATGCGCCTTTTTCTAGTCATATCTATAGATGAAAACTCATAAATATTAGGATTTCTTTCTAATACATAGTCTTTAAAAGCAAACGTTCTACTGTAATCAATTTTATTTTGATATCCTGGATCACTTCCGTCTCCATCAAACATTGGCTCGCAAATATCGACACCAGCAGCAGAAAGAGCAATATCAAAACTATCTGTCGCACTGCACATAGCAAACATAAACCCACCCCCTATTACATAATCTCTAATTTTTTGTGCTACTGCTAATTTTTCTTCGGAAACTTTACTATATCCTAATCTCGCAGCTAGTTCTTCAGCTTCCTTTTTTTCTTGAATATACCAAGATGCAGAACGGTACGCTCTATAAAACTTGCCATATTGTCCTGTAAAATCTTCGTGATGCAAATGCAACCAATCAAATAATAACAAAGCATCATTTAAAACTTCTTCGTCATAAATTGTTTCATAAGGAATTTCTGCATAAGTCAAAATCATAGTCACAGCATCATCCCAAGGCTGTAATCCTTTGGGTGAATAAACAGCAATTTTTGGTGCCTTTTCTAAAACTACAGCTTCCATGTTTTGTGAAGGACTCGCAATCATTGTTAAGATTTCTTCAGCTTTAGAATTTGAAATAATTTCAAAACTCACACCTCTAATTTGGCATTCACGTTGTATCTCTTCAGAATCTGGCAACAAAAATGATCCTCCTTTGTAGTTGAGTAACCATTTTACTTTTAATTGTTTTTCAAGTATCCAATAGGTAACACCATAAGCTTTTAAGTGATTATCTTGACTTTTAGCATCCATAGGAATCAATATGTATGACGCATATATTGGCAAAGACATCAAAAATAGAAGTATTAATATATATATTTTTTTCATCAATAATTTTTCATTTTATATTTGAAATATACTCAAAAATTAATCCGAAGCTAGTCGCTTTAATATAGTTTTATGTTTTTTTAAGACAATGCTAAGCCTTTAAGTCGGTTATAATATGGTAAACATTCATTTAATAACGGAATTAAATGTTCTGGGAACACGTCTATTTTAGATTTATACTCTGCAAAACCTGAAGATTTATGTGCATTAGTATACCAATATTTGGCACAAATCCCATCTTATAATTATTAGATATGATTCTAGAAAGATAATTAAAAATCTAAAGGCGTCAATCTATTTCTTAAGTGATTTGATTGAACGCTCTGATCCAGATAATAATGAAGCAATGACTTTGGTTCCTTGAAATTGTTCTAAAATAATTTTAATAAAAACAGTAATTGGAATCGCCATAATTAAGCCTGGGATTCCCCAAATAAATCCCCAAAGCATCAGCATTATAAGCACTGTAATAACATTTATAGAAAAGGATTTTCCCATAAAAACAGGTTCTAGAATTGCCCCAAAAATAACTTGTACTCCAGTTATAGAGATTATAAAGAAGAATAATGTACTTGATGGATCTAATTCTACAAAAGCAAATATTGATAGTAATATTACCGAAATAAATGAACCTACCATTTGCACAAAATTAATCAAGAAAGCGAAGAGTCCCCAAAAAATCGGAAAGCTAACATCAAAATAAATACAAGCCAATCCTGTAAATACTCCAGTAAGTAAGCTCACTAAAAACTTAACTTTAATAAATGTAATTAAGTCCTTTTCTATTTTCATAAAGGCTTTTATTGACGTATGCTTTCTTTTAAGGATAGTATTATTCATCACTTTATGCATATTAATCGATTCTGACAACCATAAGATGGTAAAAAACAAAATCATCAATATATTAGTCAAAAACTTTCGTATAAAACCAAATGTAGAACCAATACTTTCTTTCTGAAAAAATTGAGCTAAAAAATTACCATCAGGATTATATTCTAAACCAACTTTGTCTTGCATATAAAGCATCAAGTCATTGATTTTAATTTCAGCTTTCCCAAAAAATTCAGTGTTATTTGATAAAATTTGCTTGCTAGATAATTGCACTAATTCTACGCCTATCAGAACTCCAATAGCAATTAATGCAAAAACAATGATAATACTTACTAATCTTGGCACATTGCGTCGTCCCAGCCAACGCATTAATGGTAAGAATAACAATGCAATAAACATTGAAGAAATTAATGGAATGAATATAAACGATAAAATTTTCAGTAAATAAAATACTAAAGGAATTACTATAACTAGTAATAAGATATTAGTGGTTCGTCTTTGGTCTAACATGAGGCAAATTTTCTTTTCTTATCTGAATTAGCAAATTTAGAGTAATTAGTTATTAAAATATCTAAAATTTTCTTAAAATGGCACGTCATTATCATCTTCACCTGGAGCACCAAAAGCATCTGAAGCCGATGGAAAATTGTCGGGTTTAAATGTATCGTCATTAGCTGCAGCATTCATTTTAGAATGAAACTCCCCAAAAGGTGTATCAAAATCATCAAGGTTATCAAACTTACCTAAATGTCCAATAAACTTCAGCCTGATATTTTCTAAACCACCATTTCTATGTTTTGCAACAATAAATTCACCTTGACCTTCTGTTGGAGAACGCTCATCATCGTCCCATTCATCAATCTTATAATATTCAGGTCTAAAGATAAAACTTACAATATCGGCATCTTGCTCAATAGCTCCAGATTCACGTAAATCTGATAACAAAGGACGCTTACTTCCGCCACGTGTTTCAACGGCACGTGATAATTGAGATAAGGCAATTACTGGTACACTTAATTCTTTAGCCAAAGCTTTTAGGTTACGAGAAATCATAGAAATTTCTTGCTCACGATTTCCTCCTTTTTGACCTCCTCCAGCCGTCATTAATTGTAAATAATCAATCATAATCATTTTAACACCATACTGTGAAGCTAAACGACGTGCTTTTGCACGTAAATCAAAAATAGAAAGCGATGGTGTATCATCGATAAATAAAGGTGCTTTTTCTAATGTTTTCACCTTTACATTTAATTGTTCCCACTCGTGTTTTTCTAACTTACCTGTTCTTAATTTTTCTGAAGACAAGCCTGTTTCCGAAGAAATTAAACGTGTAATTAATTGTACAGATGACATTTCTAAAGAGAAAAATGCCACAGGAATATTACTATCAACAGCAATATTTCTTGCCATTGTCAAAGTTAATGCCGTTTTACCCATACCTGGACGTGCAGCAATAATAATTAAATCACTAGGCTGCCATCCAGATGTTAATTTATCCAATTTGGTAAATCCTGTAGGAATACCACTTAATCCTTCTTTGTTTGAAATCTCTTCAATTCTCTTTTTTGCTTGAATCACCAAACTTTGAGCTGTTTCGGTAGATTTCTTAACGTTACCCTGGGTCACTTCGTAAAGTTTTGCTTCGGCTGTATCTAGTAAATCAAAAACATCTTTGGTTTCATCGTATGCTTCTTCAATAATTTCATTTGAAATTTTAATTAAACTTCGCTGAATATATTTTTGCAAAATGATACGCGCATGGAACTCAATATGCGCAGAAGAAGACACTCGTTGTGTTAAGGAAATAAGATAAAAATCACCGCCAATTAAATCTAGCTTTGCATCTTTTTTAAGCTGACTAGAAACGGTTAACAAATCGACAGGTTCACTATTTTCAAATAATTTAAAAATAGCTGCAAAGATATTTTTATGTGCTTCTTTATAAAAAGCGTCGGCACTTAAAATGTCAATTACCTCATCAACACCTTTTTTATCAATCATCATTGCTCCAAGCACAACCTCCTCTAAATCAATAGCTTGAGGAGGTATTTTTCCTTTCTCTAAGCTAATAATTGTGCTTTTATCGACTTTATAGCCTTGTAATTGATTAGGTTGTTTCATAACTACGAATGTAAATAAATTGATAGTTAAAATTGAATTTTAGAAATTTTCAATCTTAACAGGTCATCAACATTTTAACTGTTAATAACTTGATTATATTGTTAATAGCGACAAAAAAAACCGAAACACAATGCTTCAGTTTTTTAAATCCGTTATATTATAAGGATTAGCTTTTAAAAACTCCCATTGCCAAGTACTTATCCATACGTTGATTTACTAAATCTTTTGGTGATAAGTTTTTAAGTTCCTCATAATTTTTTTCGATAGCAGATTTTACTGCTAGAAAAGTTGCAGCTTTATCAGTATGCGCTCCTCCTAAAGGCTCTTTTATAATATTGTCAACTAACTTCATTCTTTTCATATCTGGAGCAGTTAACTTCAAAGCTTCAGCAGCTTGTTCTTTATATTCCCAACTTCTCCAAAGAATTGAAGAACAAGATTCTGGTGAAATCACAGAGTACCATGTATTTTCTAACATTAATACTCTATCACCAACACCAATACCTAAGGCTCCACCTGAAGCACCTTCCCCAATAATTATGGTAATAATTGGTACTTTAAGGCGTGTCATTTCAATAATATTTCTAGCAATCGCTTCGCCTTGTCCGCGTTCTTCAGCTTCTAAACCTGGATATGCACCTGGAGTATCGATTAATGTCACTACAGGAATTCCAAACTTCTCAGCAGATTTCATTAAACGTAATGCTTTACGATAGCCTTCAGGATTTGACATTCCGAAGTTTCTATATTGTCTTGTTTTGGTATTAAATCCTTTTTGTTGGCCAATAAACATATATGTTTGGTCTCCAATTTTACCTAAACCACCTATCATCGCCTTATCGTCTTTGACATTGCGATCACCATGTAATTCTAAAAACGATCCTCCACATAATGCCTTAATATGGTCTAATGTATAGGGTCTATCAGGATGCCTTGAAAGCTGAACACGTTGCCAAGCTGTAAGATTTTTGTATATTTCCTTTTTAGTTTCAAGTAGCTTTTTTTCGATTTTCTTACAAGTTTGAGTAACGTCAACATCACTCTCCTCTCCAATTAATCGACATTTTTTAAGCTGGTCTTGAAGTTCTTTTATAGGGAGTTCAAAATCTAAATATTCCATTGAAATTTTGATTTAGTTCTTAATTAATCTTTTAGTTAGTTAATGCAAATATAAAAACTTTAATCGGGTTTGTTTGCTAAGGTACTTCGCTTTTTATAACTCTTGTAGTTTTTTAAAATGCCGTCTGCTAATACTGTGGCTAATACCAAAAAAGCACCATAGTAAAATTGTGTGCTCATCGTTTCTGTTTCTGGAAATAATAATAGTGCCAGTGCAATACCATACAATGGTTCTAGATTGTAAGTTAATACTACAGTATATGGGCTTATATAACGCATTACTTTCACAGAGCCTATAAATGCATAAGCTGTACAGATGGATGCTAAAAGAAATAGATAAACCCAATCGTATGGTTTTAAAGTAAAAAACTCGACCGTGAAACCTTCATTAAAAAAGAGAATAAATAACGATAAAAATACAACACCACTTATAAACTCATAAAAAGATATAACAGTCGCCGAGTGTTCTTCGATAAATCGTCCATTAATGACAGCAAATAATGTTGAGAATAATGCTGAAAATACTCCTAATATGATACCATTAAGATATTTTATTTCACTTTGAGTAATTAAAAATACTCCGAATATAACAATCATTCCGAAGAGAATTTCAAACCAAATAATTTTACGTTTATAAATTAAAGGTTCAATAAAAGAAGCAAAAAAGGCACCTGTAGAAAACATGGCTAAAGTAATAGATACATTAGATTGATTTATGGCTTCAAAGAATGTTATCCAATGCAAAGCTATAATAATTCCTGCACCAAAAAACTTGAATTTAGTTTTTGTTGATATTTGAATTTTAAGCTTAATCACCTTAATATAAATGAACATTAAAACACCGGCTATAAGCATTCGATACCAAACTAAAGCAGCAGAACCTATAGAAATCAATTCTCCTAAAATTGCTGTAAAACCAGCTATAAAAACCAGAAAATGTAAATGAAGATAATTTTTAAGTTTAGCGTTTGGCATTATATAGCAGATAAGCAGCTAAGATACCAAAAACGATATTAGGAAACCATACTGCCAATAGCGGATTAAAGCTAGATTGCTCTGCCATAACCCCAAAAACTTTATCAAAAAAGACATAAACCATTGCTATGGTAATACCAAATGCGAGATTAACTCCCATTCCACCACGCCTTTTAATTGATGATACAGAGACAGCTATAATTGTAAGAATGAAAACTGATACTGGCAAGCTCCATTTTTTATATTGTACAACTTGGTAACGACCAATATTAGATGAGCCACGTTGTTTTTCTTTTTTAATAAATCTAGTAAGCTCATCGTATGGTAACGTTTCGGCTATGTATTCTACAGGAGTTAAATCGTCAGCATCAAAAGGTAAAATAAGATCTTTTCTTCTTGATGTTTCTATTAGATCTTCATGATCACCAAACGTACGCTTAGAATACGTCATTAATCGATACATAGTATCATTATCTACAATAGAATTCGCCGTAATTTTATACTTAAGTTTATTGCCTTCAAAATGCTCTAGGCTAAAATTAATACCTCGTTTTGTAACGGGATTAAAACTACTTACATATATGTAATCATTATCGTTTATCTGTCTAAAAATATTTGTAGTTTTTACAACTTTTGAATTATTTTTTAGATACTTATATTTAAATTGGTTAAACCCTTTACTTGCTTTGGGCGCTAAATACAATCCCATGATTAATGCAAAACTTGCAATAATCGTAGCACCTATCATATAAGGTCTTAGAAACCTCCAAAAAGACACACCTGAACTTAAAAAAGCAACAATCTCAGTATTATTAGCTAATTTGGATGTAAACCAAATAACAGATAAGAATAAAAATATAGGAAATAATAAATTGGCAAAATAAATGGTAAAATCTAAATAGTATTGAGCTACAGCTGAAAAAGGTACTTCTCGCTCTAAAATTTTACCAATTTTTTCGGCAAGATTCACTGTTATTCCAATAGGGATAAAGAGTAGCAACATCATTAAAAATGTAAACAAATAGCGCTTTAATATGTACCAGTCAAGTATCTTCAATGTTATAAGCGATTATCCATTTGTTTAACCATTTTATCTTTCCAAGCTCTAAAATCTCCTGCTAATATATGCTTTCTTGCCTCTCTTACCAACCATAAATAAAAACCAAGATTGTGAATTGTAGCAATTTGCTTTCCTAATAATTCATTTACAGTAAATAGATGTCTCAAATAAGCTTTAGTATATTCAGTATCTACAAACGTAATTCCCATATCATCAACTGGAGAAAAATCATCTGCCCATTTTAAATTTTTAATATTTATCGTTCCATGGGCTGTAAATAACATTCCGTTTCTTGCATTACGTGTAGGCATTACACAATCAAACATATCAACGCCTAAGGCTATATTTTCTAATATATTAATTGGTGTACCAACACCCATTAAATAACGTGGTTTTTCCCATGGAAGAATCTCACAAACAATATCTGTCATAGCGTACATTTCTTCTGCTGGTTCTCCAACAGATAATCCTCCAATAGCATTTCCTTGAGCACCTGCATTTGCTATATACTCTGCAGATTGTTGTCGCAAATCCTTATATGTACTTCCTTGTACAATAGGAAAAAACGTTTGTTCATAATCATATTTAAATGGTGTTTTATCTAAATGTGTTAAACAACGTTCTAACCAACGATGAGTCATGTGCATTGATCGTTTTGCGTAATTATAATCACAAGGATAGGGTGTGCATTCATCAAATGCCATAATAATATCTGCACCAATAGTACGTTGTATTTCCATTACATTTTCTGGTGTAAACACATGATAACTCCCATCAATATGAGATTTAAACTTTACGCCTTCTTCTTTTATTTTCCTGTTCGCAGATAGTGAATACACTTGATAACCACCAGAATCGGTTAAGATATTTCTATCCCAATTCATAAACTTATGCAAACCCCCGGCTTTTTCTAAAATAGGTGTTTGCGGTCTTAAGTATAAATGGTAAGTATTTCCTAAAATAACATCAGGATTAATATCATTTTTAAGTTCTCGCTGGTGTACCCCTTTTACAGACGCAACAGTTCCAACTGGCATAAATATAGGTGTCTCTATTTGACCATGATCTGTAGTTATTACTCCAGCTCTTGCTTTACTTTTAGGGTCACTTGCTTTAAGTTCAAATTTCATAAAAAACAATCATCAGTGGGCAAAGATAATTATCTCAACGTATTAAGGTCTTAAACATTTAATAAAATTATCCCATAGAAAATTTAAAACCTTTAATCTAAAATTTGAATCTCATTTAAATTGTTAGCAACTGTTGAAAATCGTTAATAAATGACGCGTTTCAATTTTTGATTAGCTCAATGAAAACTTTACTTTTGATGCTGAAAACACACACTCTATTTTTATGCCAAATACACAACATTTACAAGACTTAACAACACAAGTTCGTAGAGACATTTTACGAATGGTACACAAAGTAAATTCTGGTCATCCAGGAGGTTCCCTTGGGTGTACTGAATTTTTAGTAGCACTCTATCAAGATATTATGGATAGGAAAGATACTTTTGACATGGACGGAATTGATGAAGATTTATTCTTCTTATCAAACGGTCACATTTCACCTGTTTTTTATAGTGTCCTTGCAAGATCAGGATACTTCCCTGTAGATGAATTAAATACCTTTAGACTTCTAGATTCAAGATTACAAGGTCATCCAACAACTCATGAAGGTTTACCTGGAATTCGTGTTGCCTCTGGTTCTCTTGGTCAGGGATTTAGTGTTGCTTTAGGTGCTGCTCAAGCTAAAAAGCTTAACAATGACACCCATTTAGTATATAGCCTACATGGTGATGGCGAACTACAAGAAGGTCAAAATTGGGAAGGTATTATGTATGCATCTGCTAATAATATTGATAACCTTATTTCTACAATAGATTTAAACGGGAAACAGATTGACGGAGCTACAGATGATGTTTTACCAATGGGAAGCATTAAAGCAAAATTTGAAGCCTTTGGATGGACTGTCGTTGATATTGAAAACGGAAACGACATTGATGCTATTTTAAAAGGAATGGCTGAAGCGAAATCACTTACTGGAAAAGGAAAGCCTGTTTGTGTTTTATTAAACACAGTTATGGGAAATGGTGTCGATTTCATGATGCATACACATGCTTGGCATGGTAAAGCACCAAACGATGAACAATTAGCTATTGGATTAGTTCAAAATGCTGAAACTTTAGGAGATTACTAATCATCAATTAAAAAACAAATGAAAACATATACAAATACAGGAAATAAAGATACACGCTCAGGTTTTGGAGCTGGACTAACAGAATTAGGACAAACCAATGAAAATGTTGTAGCACTTTGTGCTGATTTAATTGGTTCTTTAAAAATGGATGATTTTAAAGCAAACCATCCTGAACGTTTTTTTCAAGTAGGAATCGCTGAAGCAAATATGATTGGCTTAGCAGCTGGTATGACTATTGGTGGAAAAATTCCATTTACTGGAACTTTTGCAAACTTTTCTACTGGTCGAGTTTATGACCAAATAAGACAGAGTATTGCTTATTCTGATAAAAACGTAAAAATCTGTGCGTCACATGCTGGATTAACTTTAGGTGAAGATGGAGCAACACACCAAATTTTAGAAGATATAGGTTTAATGAAAATGTTACCAGGTATGACTGTAATTAACACATGTGATTACAATCAAACTAAAGCTGCAACAATTGCAATTGCGGAACATAATGGACCAGTTTATCTTCGTTTTGGAAGACCTAAAGTTGCTAACTTCACACCTGAAGACCAAAAATTTGAAATTGGTAAAGCTGTTAAATTAACAGATGGTAATGATGTTACTATAGTTGCTACTGGGCATCTTGTTTGGGAAGCTTTAGAAGCCGCTAAAACTCTAAATGAAAGAGGAATATCTGCTGAAGTTATAAATATTCATACAATTAAACCATTAGACGATAAAGCTATTTTAGACTCCGTATCTAAAACAGGCTGCATTGTTACAGCTGAAGAACATAACTTTCTTGGCGGCTTAGGAGAAAGTGTTGCTAGAGTACTTTCACAACACAATCCAGCTCCTCAAGAATTTGTAGCAACTAATGATACTTTTGGAGAATCGGGGACACCTGCTCAACTTATGGAAAAATATGGTTTAAATGCTAACGCTATTATTAAAGCCACAGAAAAAGTAGTAAAAAGAAAAAACTAAAAGGTCTAATTCAACTTTTTATTAAGTCGAAATTTTAAAGGTTTCACATCATTTTAGTAAAAACTATAGGGTGTGGAAAGAAATAATTTTCGTTTGGCAACGTTTTTGATATTATACATCAAAATCACAAAAAACGAATATTATGAAAATTTCAAAAAAACTCTATGCGCTACTAATTGATAGTGTTATGAGTAAAAGTTTAGTTATTAGTACGGTTTTATTAACGGTATTTTGTTTTAGTGCTCATGCACAAAAAGGAAGTTCTTTTGGATTTAAAGGAGGATTAAATTATAATGCCAATGGTGACTATTTTGAAGCTATTGGCGACAATGCACAAAACCCAGATCGTAATATAGGCTATCACATTGGTGTCTTCGGAAAGATTGGTAATGATTTATACTTTAGACCTGAACTTGTATATACAAGTACAAAAAGTGATTATGAGAGTGCTGTTTTTGATATGAAAAAAATTGACGCTCCATTATTAGTAGGATTTAAAATTATTGGTCCTGTAAGTGTTTTTGGAGGTCCTTCTCTTCAATATATATTAGATACTGAATTTGAAGGGATTACTATTGACGCTATAGACAACGAATTCTCAGTTGGATTAAATTTTGGGATTGGACTTAACTTAAACAAAATAGGGATTGATTTACGATATGAACGAGGGTTTAGCGATAATGAAGCCTCCTTTATTAGTAATAACTTAGGAGAAGATATTGTGAGTAGAATTGACACTAGACCAGATCAATTAATTTTAAGTTTATCAATAGCATTATAAGAAAGAAAACATTTAAAAACTAAAAAAGACGCTAAATTAGCGTCTTTTTTTTATGTGCATTTTAGTTTTTAATTATCTTCTTGGTTAGATTCAGTAGCATCTTCATCTAAGTAATTAGGAATCCCATCATTATTTGAATCATCATTGGTAGGGTCGCCATCATTATCTAAATCTTCATTAATAGTTAAAACACCATCGCCATCATCATCCTGATCAAAAAAGTTAGGTAAGCCATCTTCATCTGTATCATCATCATTAATATCCATATTGCCGTTTAAATCTTCTAAATGTGTAAATACACCATCTTCATCATGATCATTCTCTTGAGCTCTATACAATTCAAACTTAAATATTAAGTTTGAATATACAGGGATTCCAAAAGGAGGCGATGAAAAATACGCTAATCCAGAAGGTAAAAACATAACACCTAAACCATAATCATTGTATTGCACAGTTCCATCAGGATTAATTTCAAAAGATGACGCTATATTAAATTTTGGTAATACATGTCTCCATCCCTCTATTAATGCGATCATATCAAAAGGACCACTAGGATTTATAGAACTATCAAAAACTTCTTCATCTAATAAGTTTCCTGAGTAAACAAATTCGGCTAAATCAGTAAAATTAGGACTATACTCGCTTCCGCCTTGATTCAAGTTTAATATGTAGTATTCATATTCTACTTCCAAAAAAGTTGCTGTATACGTATCTACAGCATTAATTAAAAGTGTATTATTATCTGGATCTGGTAAATCTAAATAATTTCCTTCTGCATCTTGAGGCAACTCAGTAATAACGATTTCACTAATAGAATAATCTGTTCCTGCTAGATCTAAATCTCCAGAATTATAATAGTGTGTTTCTAAATATCCTAACAAAGAATCTCTATCAACGGCTTGTTGCTCTGTTCTATCTCTATCTGGTACAAGTGAAAACTCAACTTCATCTGGTTTACATGCTGTAATAGTAATCACAAAAAGAAATAAAACTATTAGGTTCTTTTTTAAATTCATAGTGCGTAAATTTTCTTTAATTCAAACAAAAATTTGAATCGTTCAATATTGCTTATTTTTATCGTGCAAGATACAATAATATAATATTTTTGTGCAATACTATTAACGTCAATTTCACAGTTTTAATATGCGAGTAGATAAATACCTTTGGTGCATTAGATATTGTAAAACAAGAAGCATCGCTACTAATGCATGCAAAAAAGGTCATGTAAAAGTAAATGGTCAAGTTGTGAAACCAAGTAGAGATGTTTATGCTACAGATAAAATTGAATTTAGAAAAGACCAAGTTAACTATCAGATTGTAGTTAATGATTTACCTGAGAGTAGAATTGGTGCTAAATTAGTAGATATATATAGAACAGATGTAACGCCTAAAGAAGCATTTGAAGCCAAAGAATTATTAAAATATTCAAAAGACTATTATAGAAAAAAAGGCGTTGGTCGACCTACAAAAAAAGACAGAAGAGATATTGATGGCTTTTATGACACATCTGAAGAAGATATCTAAAATTTAATACAAGTATTCAGAAAACTCTTTTTTACCTTTGAAAAAATCATTAGAAGTATGAGCATAAATAGAAACATAATACTAAATCATCAAGAAATTCAGCATAAAATAAAGCGAATTGCCTATCAAATCTACGAGAGTAATGTGTATGAAGAAGAACTAATCTTAGCTGGAATTGAAAATAACGGATACATTTTCGCAAAAAAACTTAAGCAAAGTTTAGAAAAAATATCTGATTTAAAACCCATACTCTGTAAAGTACAAATAGACAAAAAGAATCCGTTATCAACAATTAAAACATCATTAAGTCAAGAAGAATATACAAACAAATCTATTGTTCTTGTAGATGATGTACTCAGTTCTGGAAGCACATTGATATATGGCGTTAAACACTTTTTAAATGTCCCTTTAAAACAGTTTAAAACGGCTGTTTTAGTGAATAGAAATCATAAAAAATATCCTGTAAAAGCAGACTTTAAAGGCATTTCGTTATCTACTTCTCTTAATGAACATGTTGAAATTAATTTATCAGGAAAACAACACGAGGCCTATTTAAAATAATTGTACCATTATTTGCTCTACAATTTCATCAACTGATTTATCATCTGTTTTAATACTAACAAGAGCTTGCTCATAAAAAGGAGCTCTCTCAAATATATGCTTTCCGATAAATTCATTAAGCTCTTCTTTAGATGAAATATGTGAGATTAATGGTCGTTTGGCTTTTTCATCAAATAACCTAGAAGATAATGTTGGTATAGTCGCTTTAAGATATATACTAAGTGAATTTTCAGAATCTAATATTTTTTTCATATTATCACCATAACATGGTGTGCCTCCTCCTAAAGCTACAACTGTATTTTGTAATTTAACAATCTCGTTTAGATACTTATGCTCAGTTTTTCGAAAATAAATTTCTCCTTTTGTTTTAAAAATAGAAGAAATGGTAGATTTCTCCCTTTCTTCTATATAATCATCAAAATCTTGATGATCATATTTTAAAATTTCAGCTAGTTTCTTACCAATTATTGATTTTCCAGACCCCATATAGCCAATTAAAAATAGTACCATTTTCTCCTTATAAATTGATTATTAAAAACATAAGATATTTAACAACAAAAAAACAAAAAATTATATAAAAAAGTATTGTTTTTTTAATTAAACCTTTTATATTTGCACCCGCATTACAGGAACAATGTAAGACTAGTTAGCTCAGTTGGCAGAGCATCTCCCTTTTAAGGAGAGGGTCCTGGGTTCGAGCCCCAGACTGGTCACAAAAAAAGTTAAGCATTCGCTTAACTTTTTTTTTATCTTTACTTAAAATAAAGCGCACGTGGCGGAATTGGTAGACGCGCTGGCTTGAGGGGCCAGTATCTGTTAAGGATGTGGAAGTTCGAATCTTCTCGTGCGCACCATTATATTTACAAAACTTATTATCAATTCAAAAAAAATAGTTTGCAAACCCATTGCATTAGTTTTCTTTTTACATTTGTGATGTGAAAATAATTGTAGTCATATTATCATTTTTAATCCTTGCTCCTCCTGTGCAAACTCATCTGGATGTTATTTCATTTGATGATATTACAACACACAATGAAGATGCTTCAAATAACTTCAATGATAACCATCAAATAAAACAACATCAAAATGATAGTGAAGATGACAAAAATTCTGACCACCATCATCATTGCGTTGATTTAACTATATCTACCATTTTCGTACCTGCTAATAACAATTATTCATTTGCAATAATTCCTCAAGAAAAAAAAGCAATCTTTTTTCATAAAACTCTTCATGAAAAAAAATATTTAAAAAGCCTTTTACAACCACCACAGGTTTAATTCAATTTTTATAAGACACTTATACCCTTTTATGACTATAAAAGGGGCAGTTTTAATTGAATTAACACCAATTTTATAATGATTAATAAACTTATTGAGTTTTCAATCAATAACAAATTTGTTATTGCATTGTGTACACTTGCATTAATTATAGGCGGAATTTATAGTATTAAACAAGTTCCTGTAGATGCCGTTCCAGATATCACAAATAATCAAGTCCAAATAATTACCCAAGCACCAAATTTGGGTACAGAAGATATAGAACAATTTATAACTTACCCCATAGAAGTCGCTGTTGCTAATCTACCTGAAGTTACTGAAATACGTTCTATTTCACGTTTTGGCTTATCTGTTGTTACTATAGTGTTTAGTGATGATTTAGATACGTATTTACCAAGGCAATTAGTTTCTGAAAAATTAAGCGAAATTAAAGCGAGTATTCCTGAAGGCTTTGGAACACCTATGATGGGTCCAATTTCTACGGGACTAGGAGAAATTTATCAATACACTTTAGAAGTTGCCCCAAAAGTTAAAAACAAATACAATACTAGGGAGTTACGTGGCATTCAAGATTGGATTATTCGAAGACAAATGGCAATGGTTCCTGGAGTCGTTGAAGTTAATGCTTTTGGAGGAAGTGCTAAACAATATGAAGTAACCATAGACCCAAATGAATTAAACGCTATTAATTTAACCATTAAAGATATCTATCAAGCTTTAGAGAATAATAATGAAAATACTGGAGGCGCATATATAGAGAAAAATCATCAAGCAAATTTTATTCGTGGAGAAGGGTTAGCTCGAACACTTAATGATATAGAAAATATCGTTGTTACGAATATAAATGGTATTCCAATAACAATTAAAGATATTGGTACAGTAAAATTTGGTAGTGCAATTCGATATGGCGCTTTAACAAAAAATGGAGAAGGCGAAGCTGTTGGAGGTATGATTTTAATGCTCAAAGGAGCGAGTACAAACGCTGTTATTAATAGTGTAACAAAACGAATGGATGAAATCCAAAAATCGTTACCAGAAGGCATTACAATAAAACCATTTTTAGATCGAAGTAAATTAATAGCAAATACGACTTCTACAGTAAAAAACAATCTAATTGAAGGAGCCCTTATCGTTATCTTCATTTTAATTTTCTTTCTTGGCAATTGGCGTGGTGGTTTAATTGTAGCATCTACAATTCCCTTATCACTACTCTTTGCCTTCATTTTAATGAATGTATTTAATGTTTGGGCAAACCTAATGAGTTTAGGAGCGATTGACTTCGGAATTATAGTAGATGGTGCTGTAATAATTGTTGAAGGTACCGTATTTCTTATTTATCAACGTATTCAAAAAACTGGCGCTATTTCATCTAAAGACAGGGATAAAATAACCTACAAAGCATCATCTAAAATGATGAATACTGCTTTCTTCGGTCAATTTATTATTCTAATTGTATTCCTACCAATTTTAGCATTAGAAGGTATTGAAGGAAAAATGTTTATTCCTATGGCATTGACATTCATTTTTGCAATGATTGGAGCTATGGTGTTATGTTTAACCTACGTTCCAATGGTTACATCTATATTTTTAAAAGCGCCAAAAAAAGAAAAAAAATATTGGGGAGATACAATTGTGTACTGGTTAGAAGACAAGTATGAAAACGGATTAATAAGGGCTTTGACAAAAGGAAAATTAATTGTGATTTCTGCGTTAGTTTTATTAAGTATTTCGGTTTTTACATTTTCCAAAATGGGAGCTGAATTTATTCCACAATTAGATGAAGGTGATTTAGCTTTTCACGCTATTTTAAAACCAGGCAGTTCTCTTTCTGAAACCATAGCAACAACTACTAAAATTGAAAAAATTGTAAAAAACAACTTCCCAGAAGTAAAAGATATTATTAGTAGAATTGGAGTTGCCGATGTGCCTACAGACCCAATGCCAATGGATATTGCAGATGTATTTGTAATACTTAAACCTAAGTCGGAATGGGTTAGCGCAACTTCAAAAGAAGAGCTCATTAATAAAATTAAAGAAGCTGTAGAGCAAGTTCCCGGAGTTAATTATGAGTTTACACAACCCATAGAAATGCGATTTAATGAATTAATTACTGGAGTTCGTGAAGATATTGCTGTTAAACTATATGGAGATGATTTAGATATTCTAGCTCAAAAAGCAGAAGAAATGGGTAAAATTATAGCGACTGTTGAAGGCGTTGCAGATATGAAAGTAGAAGCCATTTCGGGTCAACCTCAAATTACTATTACATATAACCGTAATAAACTCGCACAATACGGTTTGCAAATAAATGAATTGAATAATCTCATTCAAACAGCATTTGCTGGAGGAGTTGCCGGAACCATTTTTGAAGAAGAAAAACGCTTCGATTTGGTTGTTCGATTAAAGGAAGAATTACGACAAGATTTAAGTAATGTTAAAAACCTCTTTGTAAGTCTACCAAATGGCAATCAAATTCCGCTCAAAGAAGTAGCAAACATTAGTTACAAACCAGGGCCAATGCAAATTAGTAGAGATAATACTAAACGTAGAACTTATGTAGGTATCAATGTTAGAGGTCGTGATATTAAATCTTTAGTTGAAGAAATTCAACAAAAAATTGAAGCAGAGGTAAAATTACCAACAGGCTATTATATAAGATATGGTGGTGCTTTCGAGAATTTAGAACGTGCTACAAGTAAACTAAAAACAGTAGTACCTATTTCACTTGGACTCATTTTTATACTCATATTCTTTGCATTAAAGTCGATTAAACAAACATTAATGATATATATAGCAATTCCTTTAGCTACTATTGGTGGTGTTTTTTCACTAATACTAAGAGATATGCCATTTAGTATTTCTGCTGGTGTTGGTTTTATTGTATTATTTGGTGTTGCAGTATTAAATGGATTAGTACTTATCAGCGGGTTTAATGAATTAAAAGCTGAAGGTGTTAATGATGTAAATGAACGCATAAGAATAGGAACTCGAAGACGTATACGCCCTATACTCTTAACTGCATTAACTGATATGCTTGGTTTTTTACCAATGGCACTTTCTACATCTTCAGGAGCTGAAGTACAACAACCTTTAGCAACAGTAGTTATTGGAGGATTACTGACGTCTACATTATTAACATTATTTATCATCCCAATTTTATATAAATGGATTGAAAATCAAGAACAGATAAAAATGAGAATCAAAATACCGAACACAGCCATTGCTACTATTCTATTGTTATTTTGCTTTGGAAGTATGCAAGCTCAGCAAAATACAATTACAATGAATGAAGCAGTTGTAATAGCAACCGAAAATCATCCAACCCTTAAAGCTACTCAATTCTATATAGAAAAAGAAAAAGCTTTAAAAACAACAGCTTGGGATTTTGGAACAACACAGCTATTCACCTCTGGTGAAGAGATTGGTAATACCAATGCTCAAACATATACAACATTAGGGATTGGCCAAAATAACATTGACGTTTTTGGTATAACTTCAAAAAGTAAACTTGCCAAAGAAAACATCAAATTAGCAGAAACTAATGCTGAATTAAGTCTATTAGAAGTAAAACGAAGCGTTCAAATAGCATGGACTCTAGCTTATTCCAAAAAACGTGTTTATGAAGCATATGCTAAGATAGATTCAGTGTTTTCTGGTCTAAATAAGGCCATTGATTTACGTTATAAAACTGAAGCTATTTCTAAATTAGAATACAATGCCACTGCAAATCAAGGCAAACTTATAAGTCTTCAAAAAGAACAAGCATTTACAAATTATCAAATGGCATTGCAAAGTTTAAATCAATGGATACTTTCAAAAGAGAAGTATGATGTAGCATCAATACATTTAGACGATTTTGATGGTACTCTTTTTATTTCTAATGAAGATTTAAAAACCCATCCTCTATTTTCTTACTGGAATGTACAAGAAGATGTGGCTAAAGCAAAGCATAAAGTCGCTAATTCACAATTTTTGCCAAAACTATCTGCTCAATATGGATTACAAAAGATAGGCAATCAATCTGGATTTAATAGTTATCAATTAGGTATACAAATTCCTTTAATATATAATAAAACTAAAGGAGAGGCAAAAGCTTCAAGAATAAAAATCAATATTATTGAACAAGAAAATAAAGCAAAAAAAATAGAATTTGAGAATGCTTTTAATACTATGATAATTCAATATGAACAGTTACAGAAGAATTGGGAATACTACAAAAATGATGCTTTGCCATTAGCAATTGAGCAACGCAATGGTGCTATTTTATCTTATAAAGAAGGTGCTATGGATTATATTGCTTTTTTGCAAACCATGAAAGCTGCTATTCAATTAGAAATTGACTCTTGGCAAATGCTTAACTCATATTTAAACAGCAAAATTCAGTTAGAATATTTCTTAACTACAAAATCTTAAAAAATGAAAAATCTCAATTTATATATTATAGCTATAGTGTTAACAACAGTATTATTTACAAGTTGTAAAAACACTTCATCTAAAGACACACATCAACATGATGACGAAGGAAACCATACAAATGCTTCTAATGCAGATGAAAAAGAAGAAGAAGAAGAAGAAGAAGATCATGGAGAAGAACTCACTTTAACTAATAAACAACTTAATATTTTGAATATTAAAATAGATACACTTACTAAACGCAACATGAATGGTTTTATTCAGGTTAATGGACAATTAGGTGTGCCTCCACAAAATGAAGCTGTAGTTACAACAACCTTAGGCGCAAATATTAATAGTATAAAAGTTATTGAAGGCGATAAAGTTAGAAAAGGACAAGTATTGGCTTATGTTAGTCATCCAGATATTATTAGTTTACAAACTGATTATCTACAAACATATAATACGCTACTATTTTTAGAACAAGATTACAATAGGCAAAAAAAATTATATGATGCTAAAGTAGGTTCTGGCCGAGATTACCAGCAAGCTAAATCTAAATTTTCAAGTGCTAAAGGCTTAGCAAAAGGTTATGAAAGTCAATTACGTTTATTAGGGTTATCACCTAAAAATGCAAGAGAAGGTAATATCGTTCAAATAGCCCCAATTAGAAGCTCTATAGATGGTTTTATAGAAAAAGTTCAAATAAAATCTGGTCAATTTGTACAGCCCCAAACTCCACTTTTTGAGGTTGTAAATACCGAACATATACATGCTGACTTGATGGTATTTGAAAAAGATATTAGTAAAGTTAAAGATGGACAATTAGTTAAATTTAGTATTGAAGCTTTAGGAAATGAAGAAATGATAGCCAAAATTTATTCAGTTGGAAAGTCATTTGAAGAAGGACCAAAAGCTTTACATGTACATGCAGAAATTGAAAATAAAGACAAGAACTTAATTCCTGGTATGTACGTCAATGCACGAATTATAACTGAAAGCATTGAAAAACAAGCACTACCTGAAGATGCTGTATTTCAAGAAGGCGAAAAATATTATGTTTTTACAGCAAAAAAAGAAAGAAATGACACTTGGAGCTTTGTACCTAAAGAAGTTGTTGTAAATTCTAGAAGTGATGGTTATATCGCTTTCGGTTTTAAAGACACGATAACATCTAACATCTTATTAGCACAAAGCGGTGCTTATTACTTAATGGCAGAAATGAAAAAGAGTGAAGCTGAACATTCGCATTAATTATATATGAAAACAATAGAGAAACAATTACAAGACTATGGCATAAGACCTACAGCTATGCGTATGTTAGTATACCAATATATATCCTCACAAAATTCAACAGTAAGTTTAACTGCTGTAGAAAATCATTTTGAAAAGTCAGATCGAATCACTTTATATAGAACCTTAAAAACCTTTGAAGAAAAAGGATTGGCACATCAAATTGATGATGGTACGGGAGTTCCAAAATATGCTTTATGTAAACACGAATATCATTCTGAAAAACACAATGATTTGCATTTACATTTTCATTGTAATAAATGTGGAAAGACCGTTTGTTTAACAGAACATCAAATCCCACAAATAAACCTTCCAGATAATTATCTTCCAGAAAATATAAATATGCTAATAAAAGGGACTTGTGATAAATGCAACATATAAATACAATTAATCTTCTTCACTATGATTTTATTTAAATATCAGTATTCATAAACATGGTGGTGTGTTTAGTAACTAATTCAAGTTATTTTTGCAATTATAAACGATATTTTTTTTTTACAATTCATCTAAACTTTTAATCCAGCCATCTAAAGTTTAACCAACTTCATCTAAAATTCTAAAATCGAAAGAATATATTCTTCAAATTTGTCTTGTAACAGCATAAAATTTAGAATTATGAAAGATACCGACAAAAAATTAGCTCAAGACTTAGTCAAAGAAATTACGACTTCAAACATGACAATTCAAAAAAAGTTATTGGTATTAGAATTACTAGACAAAGCTTTTAGAAAACATTTCGGAATTATTTATTTATCTAATCATGAATTAGAAGATAACGACATTTTATTTAGATCAATGTAAAAACCTATTATATGGACACTACTATACAAAAATTATGGGAAAACTATTTTAAAATAACCCCAACAATAAAAGACGTTAAATCTGCTTTAAATCTTAATAACTATACCTCTTTTTGTGATCATATAGCCTTTAGAACTATTATCAATGATAAAAGCGGTATTACTCCAAATAATCTCGGAAATTATGGTATAGAGAAAATGAGCATTCCATTTCTTGAACAAGGATATACATATAAGAACCGTTACTTCTTTAAAGAAAAGAACTTGAGAGCTTTACATTTAGAAAAGAAAAATTGTCCTAAAATATTTATTAGTGAGTTATTACTTAATAAATGTTCCTCATTTTTAAAAAGCACCTTACTAAATACCTTCAAATATTATAATATGAATGATAGTATCCATACTTCAGGACGTAAATGGAATGTCAATTTTAAAACTTATGAAACACTTAAAATTGAATCTGAATATGCCGCATGGTTATACATTCATGGACACCGTGTAAATCACTTTACAATTAATGTGAATCAGTTAAAAAACTATTCTATTGAAAATGTTTGTGCGCAATTAAAAACGTTTGGTATTAAATTAAATACTATTGGTGGTACAATAAAAGGCAGCACAAAACTTGGTCTAAAACAGGCAAGCACATTAGCAGATGAGATTAATGTGAAGTTTGAAGACAAAAAAAATACTGTTAAAATACCATCTTGTTATGTTGAATTCGCAGAACGGTTTATAATTGAAAATAAAACGTTTAATGGCTTTATTACTAAATCGGCCAACAATATATTTGAATCTACAAATAAGGTCGCCTAAATTAGAATGATTTCTCTTATTTAAACTCCTTTATAATATTCCAGTAATAATTTATCAATAGTAGTAATAACACGCTCACTATTCCAATCTGCAGCTCCAGATTTATCTATTACAATAGCCCCATTCTTATCTAATATAAATGTTCTTGGTATTGCAGAGACATTAAACTCTTTTGGGTAATTACTTTTAGATTGAAAAACTGGAAAACTGTAATCCCTATGTGTCAAAAATTCATATAGAACAGCCGTTTCTTCGCTAGAAATAAATAAAAACACAACATTATCATTTGATTTATAGTTTTGGTATAATGCTTCAAGACTAGACATTTCGGCAATACAAGGCGGACACCAAGTTGCCCAAAAATTAATTACTATTACTTTCCCTTCAGTAGTATTAAAATCAAAATCATTACCAGATATATCTTTTAATTCCCAATCATAACTAGAAATAGACTTACGTTCTGAAGTTTCAATTACAGATGGTTTAACGACTAAAGCAATACCTTTATTTATAAAAACCTGAATAGGCGTCCTTGTTTGAGGAATCAAAATCAAAGCAAAAATAGCAATGAATATCAGATTATAAATTTTACCTTTTTTAGATTTTGCCATAGTATATAAAATAGAAACGCATCACCATAGTCGGCAATGCGTTTCAAATCTAACAACAAAAACTCTAAATTCTGTGTGTTATCTTAATTTCTTGTTACTGTTCCTGTTGGCAATGATGTTAAATCCAAATTCAAATCATAAGTTGTAGGCGCAGTATCATTACCTGCAGTACCACTTAAAGGCTTCATCGCAAATGGTGCAGGTGAATTATCTGGAGACGGCTCTATAGTAATTACTGCTGTACGGCCTCTAATATCTAAAGGAAATGTAAAGCCCGCAGGCGCATTTAGTAGAAAATCTTCTCCTGGAATTGGAGGGCCTACTGTATTTTCTGCTCCGCTAAAACCATTAAAATCATCTACCTCAGTAAATCCAGTAAATGTCCCTGTAGAAATAGGTCCAACTCCTTCAACAACAACCCAACCTTCATAGTTCCATCCTGGAGCTAATGTAGGCAAACCTAATCCAGATGCAGGTGGGTTTGTGCCAGGTGTCCCAAACCATATACCAAATTCATCATTTAAATTATTACCAGACCCCATAACCTCATCTGTAGGAGTTCTCAAAAAGAATCGTCCCCAAGATGCTGTGAAATCGTCTGCATCTTCTGTAACAGGTGCTACCCATACAGCTGCTGAATTACCTGTAAAATCACCTGCTAAAACTTTAGTTGCTGCAGGATCAGGATCAGGATCTACTGCTGGTTCAATAGAAAGCACAAATGTTGTTGCACTATTTAATTGTGTTGTATTTACAGAAAATGTCTGTGGAAACGTAACACTAGTAAATGTTCCTGTTGATATAGCAGAACCGTCTACTACAATCCAACCTTCGTATACAAAATCATCTCCCAATGCTTCAAGCCCATTAAGGTTCAGAGTTAAATCTGAATTTGTAGGAGTATTATTATCATCATCACTACTGCAAGAGGTGGCAAAAACTCCAAGTGCCAAAACCGCTAAAATCATTTTTTTAATCATCGCTTATAATTTTTAAATTTATATTTCAAAATTATAACTCTTAACAATTATAGAATGTTAGCTATCTAACTTTAGGCCGTTTTTTTTAAAATTCTTATTTCCTTTCTATTGAAGTTAATATAATTTTCCTCTCTAAGTTCATTAAGAAGAATATTAAGTGTAGGTCTAGAAGTTCCTATTAAAGAAGCAATATCTTTTTGTGTATATGGATGTTTAATGACATGATCACCTGTCTTTTTACAATCATAACCATAATCTATACATAATTCATCTAAAAACTCAACCAAACGTGTTTTAGTATCTTTAAATAATAACAGCTGAAGTCTGCGCTCTAATTTTTTAAATTTAAAACCAATAAACTTATAAACTTTAAAACTAAAGGTTTGATTATCTCTCATTAATTCATGCATGGTTGTCACTCCAATAGGACAAATAGATGTTGAATTATCTATGGACTGCGCAAACTCATCTCTCACGTTTTCTCCAAGAATTGCTTTTTCTCCAAACAATTCTCCTTTAGACAAAATAGCCTTTACGATCTCATCACCATTTTCATTATAGTAACCAATCTTAACTTTTCCGTTTTCAATTAAATAAACTTTATTTGCTGAATCTTCCTCAAAATAGATGTAATCTTTTTTCTTATAAGCATCAAAACTATGAATTTCTTTATATGCTTTGAATTTATGAGGACAGAGCACCTTAAAAAGGTTAACATCGTCAAAGAACCATATTGACTGCATTTTAAGAGTTTTTTGTTAGATTTTTTAACAGTCGGGATAATTTAAAATTCCTTACATTTTTTCAATAAAAAAGCCCTTGATTTCTCAAGAGCTTTTTATTTATCTATTTAAAGATTATACTGCATTTTCTTTTTTAATCAAGTTTAATGCCGAACCTTCATCATACCAATCTATTTGAGATTGATTATAGGTGTGATTTACTTTTATTATGTCTTTGCTTCCATCTGCATGAACAATATCAATAGTTAATTGTTTTCCTGGTGTAAATTCATTTAAATCTACGAAGTTAAATGTATCATCTTCTTGAATTAAATCATAATCACTTTCATTAGCAAATGTTAAACCTAACATTCCTTGTTTTTTAAGGTTAGTTTCATGAATACGTGCAAACGATTTTACAATTACAGCAGCAACACCCAAATGTCTTGGTTCCATTGCAGCATGCTCTCGAGATGATCCTTCTCCATAATTATGATCTCCAATAACTACAGATCTAATTCCCGCAGCCTTATAAGCTCTTGCTGTATCCGGAACCCCTCCAAACTCACCAGTAATTTGATTCTTAACAAAGTTGGTCTTTTTTCCGAAAGCATTAACCGCTCCAATTAAACAGTTGTTAGAAATATTATCTAAATGTCCTCTATAACGCAACCAAGGTCCAGCCATAGAAATATGATCTGTTGTACATTTTCCAAAAGCTTTAATTAATAATTTCGCTCCAGAAATATGGTTTCCAATAGGCTCAAAAGGTGTCAATAATTCTAAACGTTCAGAATCTGATGCTACACTTACTTCAATACCGCTTCCATCAGCAACAGGAGCCAAATATCCATTATCATCAACATCAAAACCTTTAAGAGGTAACTCCCAACCTGTTGGTTCATCAAGCATTACTTCTTCTCCATTTTCATTGATTAACTTATCTGTCATTGGATTAAAGTCCAAACGTCCAGCAATAGCAATTGCAGCAGTTAATTCTGGTGAAGCAACAAATGCATGCGTATTTGGATTTCCATCTGCACGTTTTGCAAAGTTTCTATTAAATGAATGTACAATACTATTTTTTGGTGCATTCTTTGGATCTTCATAACGTGCCCATTGACCAATACATGGTCCACATGCGTTTGTAAATATCTTAGCATCTAATTGTTCAAAAACTTGAAGAATACCATCACGTTCAGCAGTAAAACGCACTTGTTCTGAACCTGGATTAATTCCTAATTCAGATTTCATTTTCACACCTTTATCTAAAGCTTGTTGCGCTACAGATGAAGCACGAGATAAATCTTCATATGATGAATTCGTACAAGAGCCTATTAATCCCCATTCAACTTTTAATGGCCATTCATTAGCTTTTGCTTTCTCAGTCATTGTATGTCCTATAGCTGTAGATAAATCTGGAGTAAACGGCCCATTTAATAATGGATTTAATTCTGATAAATCAATATCTATAACTTGGTCAAAATACTGTTCTGGATTTGCATATACTTCTGCATCTCCTGTTAAATAGTCTTTTACTTCATTTGCGGCATCTGCCACATCTGCTCTATCTGTAGCACGTAAATAACGTTCCATCGATTCATCATAACCAAATGTAGATGTTGTTGCTCCAATTTCAGCTCCCATATTACAAATAGTTCCTTTTCCTGTACATGACATTGCTATTGCTCCAGGTCCAAAATATTCTACAATTGCTCCAGTACCTCCTTTCGCAGTTAGTATTCCAGCGACTTTTAAAATAACATCTTTAGGTGCTGTCCATCCTGATAATTTACCTGTTAATCTTACACCTATTAACTTCGGAAATTTTAACTCCCAAGCCATACCAGCCATAACATCAACTGCATCTGCTCCTCCAACACCAATAGCTACCATTCCTAATCCTCCTGCATTTACAGTATGAGAATCGGTACCAATCATCATTCCTCCTGGAAAGGCATAATTTTCTAAAACAACTTGATGTATAATTCCAGCGCCTGGTTTCCAGAAACCAATGCCGTATTTATTTGATACAGACTCTAAGAAATTAAATACTTCATTACTCGTATTAATTGCATGTTGCAAATCTGTAGTTGCTCCATTTTTTGCTTGGATTAAGTGATCACAATGCACCGTAGTTGGAACAGCTACCCTTTGTTTACCAGCTTGCATAAATTGTAATAATGCCATTTGAGCAGTTGCGTCTTGACATGCAACTCTATCTGGAGCAAAATCTACATAATCTTTTCCTCGAGTAAATGCTTCGGTAGGATTTCCTTCCCAAAGATGAGCGTATAATATTTTTTCAGAAAGTGTTAGTGGTTTACCAACCATATCACGAGCAGCATCAACACGCTCAGACATATTTGCATAAACCTTTTTTATCATGTCTATATCAAAAGCCATATGTATTATTTAAAGGTTAATTATCGTTTTTAAAAAGTGTAGCAAAATTACGAATTTAATAGCGTATTTTAAAATATGTAACAAAACGCTAAAAACATTGAAAATAAATCAATAAATCACATGTTTTTTACACTTAAAATGAAAAATTAACAAATAACATATATGAAAATTATTAAATTAACAATTAAATCTTATTTAAAATGATTCTTAATTCTATTTGAATCTCGAAGATTGGTCATTGGTCTTTCAAAAATACGATACATTATATAAGAAGCCAAAAAGGTTATGAGTACATAAACCAAGATATAAATGACAATATCTAAACCTGCCATTTGCTCTGAAGGAATAAAATATTTCATGAGTTGCATAATTATGGAATAATGCAATACATAGATAGCATAAGATAAAATACTAATATAAGTTATTGGAATCCTAATTAGTTTTGGAGCAGATTTCATCTGGCTTAACAACGGTAGAACACAAACAATAGCAGAAGATTTAATTAAAAAATACCATACATTCCAGAAGCCTGGATATGTTTCTATATACCATTTTTTTATCGGAATTAGAAGATTCATTCCAATCAAGGTCAAAATACCTATTGCACAAGCTAAATACCTAATCTTATACCAAAATTTTGGCATAACGATCGAAATGTATGCTGCCAAAACACCATAATAAATAGCATCAATTCTATATATTACAATAGATTTCACATTAAGTGACCAATACCTTATATGACGAATGGTCTCTTCGTGATTGTACCACAATTTTGTTATGCAGAAAAATAGCAAGATAAAAAGTGTCACCTCTAAAAATAAACGCGACCTAGACACTTTCCTTTTCAAAAACAAAACCATATAAAGTAAAAAAGGTCCAATAATGTAAGCGAACTCTTCTACAGACAAGCTCCACGATTCTGGAAAGAACCAAGGCAACTGAGTGCTAAAATTATGTAGAAAAAAACCATACTTCCATAGTGCTTCTGGCAACTGATTACCTATATATATGGCCACTAAAATATTTAATACTAACGCTAAATAATAATTAGGTAAAGTCCTAAACCATCTTCTAATCCAGAAATAGCTAACATCCTTAAAACTAAATACTTTAGAAACATACATATTGTATAAAATCCTTCCAATTAAAAATCCGCTCAATACAAAAAAGATATCTACACCCAAAACTCCGTAGATGCTAAACACCCTTCGAATGACACCTCTCATATCTGGAACAATCCAAAGCGTATGCGAACACACAACCATAACAACAGCAATAGCTCGCATAAGATCTAAGCCGAAAATTCGTTTTTCATAATCTATTCGCATTAAAAAAAGCCTTAGTTTTGTTTAGGAAGTTAAATAAAATGAAGTCCAAAATACTAAAATATATAACGCTGTTCATCGTTTTATTGATGATTGTTGCTGGCATCTATTATTTAAAGCTTCCAAACCGCCACAAAGCCATAATTAAAACGAAATTCTATCATGGTTTTGGAATTGTGGATGAAAGCTGGAACATACAAACTAATGATACTTTCATCCGCCTAGTTACACCTACACTGGTAATCGACAATATCTACAAATCTATGGAAGGTCCTAAGGTGACAAACTCATTTCAGCTAGACCATACCCGAAGTGATTTAGTTTGGATAACCTCCTTTAAAACCAAAGCTGTAAGTACTAATGAAGTTGACCAACTTTCAAATGATTACGTTTGTCATACTAATGTTGACTTTTATGATCATGAGCATTATTCAAAATGGCAGCTCAACCATAGAATTGGAGAACAATACCCTCGGTTAACCTCTATGAGTAATGGAATAGAGCGTTATCGATTTCCTGATGGGTTTGGGTTTCCGGTATTTACAGATGAGAATTTATTTTTATCGACTCAATCATTAAACCACAATATAAAAGGTGATTCATTTACCATAAAACATGATATCACTATCGGATTTCAACCACATCAAAAACAAATGAAACCACTCATGAGTAAAACCGTGTTCATAATGTTGCCATACGATTCGGAAAACCCATTTCAAAGACTTACTGATAATAATTCTAATATGTGCTTACCTGTGGAAACTAAAAATCATAGCTATACTAATGACAAAGGAGAATCTCTTTCAGGTCATTGGGTTATTTTTCCTGGAAAAAAAGTATACCGTTATACCATTACAAATCAATTACAACTTAAAGAAAGTACAACCTTACACCATATTGCTACACATTTGCATCCATTTGCTGAAACTTTAGCTTTTAGAGATAAAACTGTTGACTCTATCTTATTTGTCTCCAAAGTCGAAAATTATAGTGACAAAGTTGGCTTAAAGAGTGTCTCCTCTTTTTCAAGTAAAGATGGTGTCATGTTATATCCTGACCATGACTACGAACTCGTTCTTACTACTAACAATACTTCCGATGTCAATCAAGATATGATGGCCAGCATGTTTGTATTTTTATACGACAAAGAAATGGATGACAAATTGAAATCATACAAGCTTTCAAAGTAACGTGATATTTTTGTTTACGTGTACAAATCTTGATTTTGAATTGTAGTTATTCAATACATGAATTTCCTGTACTGATTTTACACCATTGATGATGCTAAAAAAAGTGTGTAATATTATTATTTATGAAGGTTTCACCAACCAACTAGGGTAAGTTTTTAGAACAGAAACTAAAAGATAAAGTATCTATTTCTAATGTTTCTTTGCGCCTTGCTTAAGTATTTGCTCTCCAATGCGAAATATTTTGATTGATTGACCTAACATAAAAATTTTCAAAAAAAAAAAACAAATAAAAGAACTTTATAACATTCTTATTACTGAAGACTTAGAGCGTTAAAAAAAGATATTAAACAATTATTAAAGCATCAATCTTAGAATAAACTTTTAATAATTTGCTCATCACTAATTCCTTCAGCTTCAGCTTTATAATTTTTGATAATTCTGTGGCGAAGAATTCCAGAAGCAACGGCTTGGATATTCTCTATATCTGGAGAGAATTTTCCATGAATAGCAGCATGTGTCTTTGCTGCTAACACTAAATTTTGGGATGCTCTTGGTCCTGCTCCCCAATCTACAAACTCTGAAACTAAATCTGATGCGGCAGGTGTATTTGGTCTTGTTTTACTAACCATATTTACAGCATATTCAATCACATTATCTGCAACAGGAATACGACGAATCAAATTTTGAAAGTCTATAATCTCTTGAGCTGTAAATAATGCATTTACTGTTGCTTGTACATCTGTAGTAGTTGCTTTTACAACTTGCACTTCTTCTGCAAATGAAGGGTATTCTAAGTTAATAGCAAACATAAAACGGTCTAACTGAGCTTCTGGCAAAGGATAAGTTCCTTCTTGTTCAATTGGGTTTTGCGTTGCTAAAACGAAATATGGTAAGCTCAATTTGTAATGATGACCAGAAACTGTAACAGAACGTTCTTGCATAGCTTCTAATAATGCTGCTTGAGTTTTAGGTGGTGTACGATTGATCTCATCGGCTAAAATAATATTAGCAAATATTGGGCCTTTTACAAATTTAAATTGTCTGTTTTCGTCTAAAATTTCACTACCTAAAATATCGCTAGGCATTAAATCTGGAGTAAATTGAATGCGTTTAAAATCTAAACCTAGAGCTTGTGCAATTGTATTTACCATTAGGGTCTTTGCCAATCCAGGAACACCTATAAGTAATGAATGACCTCCAGAAAATATGGATATTAAAATTTGATTTACAACTTCATCTTGACCAACAATAACTTTGGCGACTTCTGTTTTTAGGGCATTATATTTTTTAACAAACTGTTCTATTGCAGCAACATCAGACATATTATTCTTTTTCTATTTTCAACCAGTTACTACTAAATTCACATCCTTTGTAATCCTCATTAATTTTTACATAGGTATCATAAATCTTTTCCTCTTGCCATTTTTGAATCACTTTGTATTGTTTATCCTGTAATGCTAAATTTTTGATTTTTAAATAATCGCGAGCAAAATCTGCTTCATGATCTTCAATTCTATCAGTAACAGTAAGTATTTTAAATTTTATAGGATTAATTCTATCTTGATCTTGTAGCACTAAACTGATCTCATCATCTTTTAAGTCTTGGATTTGCCCATAAAGTTCAGGGTCCATTTTTGTTAATTCCATACTAGAATCTTGCGTGTAAGGGTTTATTAATTGCCCACCTTCAAACTTTGTTTCCTTTTCATCACTAAACTCGCGAGCTGCATCTGCAAAAGTTAAATCTCCAGCTATAATTTGTTCTCTTACTTTAGTAATTTCTTCTTTAGCTGCTAAGATAGAAGCTTCAGTAATTTCTGGACGTAAAAGAATATGTCTTACATCGTATTCTTGTCCTCTAATTTTTTCTAATAAAATAATATGATATCCAAAATCGGTTTCGAAAGGCTCAGAAATTTCGCCTTCTTGCAAAGCAAATGCTACATCACGAAATTCTTTAACCATTTGTGGTCTTTTTCTATTTAATGTATACATCCCACCTTTACTTGCAGCTGCTTTATCATCAGAATAAAACACTGCCTTAGTTGTAAAACTTGCACCATTTTCTATAATATCTGCTTTAAACTCTTTCAGTCTATCAATTACTGCTTTTTTTGACGCTTCGTTAATTTCAGGAATGACAACAATTTGAGCAACTTTAAGTTCTGTTCCAAAAGTTGGTCGTTCTTCTTTAGGAATACTATTAAAGTATTCTCTAACTTCTTCAGGAGTTACCTCAACATCTTCAATAATTTTACGCTGCATGTCTGAAGCTAGCTTTGCATTCTTATTAATTAGAAACATTTCTTCTCTTAAACTTTGCTCACTATCCTTTTTATAGAATTCTAAAAGTTCTGTCATTGAACCTCCTTTTTGTTCTAAAAACGCATTGATTTGTTGTTCAATATTTGAACGAATCTCTAAATCATTTACCGTAATACTATCTTGTATGGCATGATGTGCATAAAGTTTATCTTCTAATAATTTTCCAAATAACTGGCATCTTGTAATTTCTGCAATAGAAACACCACGTGCTTGAAGTTGGATGTATTCTTTATCGATATCAGAATCTAAAACCACAAAGTCTCCAATAACAGCAGCTACACCATCTACTTTTTTTCGCGCTGATGTTTTAGTCGAATCCATTTGCTTTTTTGAAGTATCAACAACGTCTTCAATAATTTCTTGTGCTACAGAAACATTAGTCGCTAAAATGCATACTACAAATGCTATTATGATTGTTTTAATTGTAAATTTCAAATTGTTTGTTTTTAATTGCATCCTTGGTAATATCTTTTTCAAGTTGTTTAATCAACTCTAATTTTCTTTTGTTAATTACAATTTGTCTAATTGTAGGTTTCACGTACTCTAAAGGCGCTAAATCGTTTTGAGATAAAACGTCATTTATTTGCACCAAATATAGGTCTAATGAATCTTTGAGTTGTACAAAATTAGATTTTTTTAACAGTTCTTTTTTGTTTTCAGAATTTAGAACACTAATTCTTTCTGTGATTTGTGACGCTTTAATCCAAATAGAGTCATTTAATGAATACGTTTTAAACTGAACAGCTATTGAATCTAAATAACGTTTATCTTGATTATCAAACCTCTTAAAGCGCTCTTTAATTTCTTTTTCATTAATCGCATTCTGTGGAATTGTAATGTATCTAAACTTCACTAACTCTTCATTAAGCTTAAAAGCCTCTTGATTAGCTTCATAAACTTCTCTGGCTTGTATTTCATTAACTACTGTATCTATACTTTTTTTAACAAGTGCTTCTAAGTATGCTTTTGTATACAAGTCCTTTTTATACTGGTCAACTAATTTATTAAAATCATATTGTTTTTGCTCAGAGAGGTTGCGTTCTGCCCCATCAAGTAATAATTGCTGTGTTGCCCAACGATTTACAAAACTATTTACAATTAATGTACTATCATCTGCAGAAGTCCCTTCAGCAACTAAGTTTTTGATATCTTCTTCATAAAGATAAACGTCTCCAACTCTAGCAATCGGTATTCTATCGTCACTTGCTTTAAAAAAATCACACGACGTAAAACTGATAACACAAATAGTAAAAATCAATAATTGTTTCAAATTAGTTTTTTTTAATTTGTTTCCTGACACGCTTTAAAACCGATTTATTTACCTCAACATCAAAACGTTTGTTTAGTGTTTCTACCCAATTCTTTTCAATATAATTTTGATAATCGCTAACCACTTTCCCTCTTGCTTCTTCAAGTGTTTTATTACCTGCAAGCATAACAGAATTCACATTTACAACATGAAATGCATCATTATGATTATAGATTTGAGAAACACCTTCTTTAAATTCAAAGTGCTCTGGCAATGTTTGATTACCAGCTTCAAAAACATCAGCTGTAGGTAAAACGTTTAACTTACCTCCAATATTTATAGTTGTCATTATGTTTTCTACTGAAGTTCCTTTCTCAAGTTCTTTCTTAACTTTTTCTATATCATTTTTAGAAGCTGAAGAAATAATAACAGCATTTACACGATCTTTCCACACATAATTAGAGGTGTTATTTTTATAGAATTTTTTTAAGCCAACAGTATCTTTAACTGCAGCATTCCATACTTCTTTTTCCATAAGTTCAAATAACAATAATCCATCTCTATATTCTTTTAAGACAAAAGCAAAATCTTCGTTTTCAAATTCTAAATTAGCTTCATGATACTTTAAAACACTTGTCTCGTAAAATGAGATATACTCCTTGCTAATTAACGCATTAGAAGCAAATTTTCTACCACGATACTTACGCTGATTACTCATTAAATGTGCAAGAAAATCTTTATTTAAGATTTCAGTACCTTCTATTTCTATTAGGACATCATCTGCTTTAAACCCTTCAGGAGCTTTCCATGCCTGCTTAAAGTACTCCTTTGTCATGATACTCTCAAAGTAAGATAACGCTTCCTTATGCTCTTCTACATTATATTTAGACGCGAGCTTTTTTACTAAAGCAGAATTAATAAGGTTCGATCTCGTATCTCGTTTTACTTTATTTTGAAGTTCGGCTTTAACCTCTTCAAAGGGTTGAATTCCTTTTTTATTAAGCAATTTCACAATATGCCACCCATAGTCTGATTTAAAAGGTTTAGAAATATCTTCTTTATTTTCTAAAGAAAATGATACGTCTTCAAATTCTTTTGAACTTAATTGTCCTCCTGTGAATGGTGATAATACACCGCCTTTTTTAGAAGAACTTTTATCTTCTGAAAACTGTTTCGCTAAGGATTCAAACTTTTCACCTTGTAGAATTTTTTTATAAATCTGATGGATTCTCGCTTCCGAACTAACAGTAGTATCTTTTTGTTTATTTGACACCATAATATGAGCAACAGTTACCTCGCCTAAAGATTTACGTTTCTCAAATACTTTAATAATATGATAGCCAAAACGCGTTCTAAATGGCATTGACACTTCTCCTACAGCTGTATTAAAAGCAGCTGTTTCAAATGAATATACCATTTTAAAACCAGTAAAATAGCCTAAATCTTCAGCAAAAATTGTTTTTCCATTATGTATTTCTTTTTGAACTGTTTCATAACCTTCTTTAATAACACGCTCTCGTAACTTCAGCAATTGATTATATATTGCTAGTGTATCTGTTTCAGTTTCATCTAAACGAATCAAAATATGCGACGCCTTTATATCGTTTGTAGTTCTTTGATAGGCTTCTTCAACTAAAGCATCAGTGACCTTACTATCAGACATGAAATTTTTGGTTAACTGCTTTTTGTAGTTATTAAACTCTCTTAGGTATTTAGCGTCTTTATCTAATCCTAAACGTCGTGCTTCTTTTACTTTAAGCTGATAATTAACAAAGAGTTCTAAATAGGCATCAATGTCTTTTTGACTTTCATCTTTTACAAGGTCTAAGTTTTTATTATAGACTCTTATAAATTCTGATGCCATTATTGGGGCTCCATCAACAGTAAATAATACATCTTTATCTTTTACTTGCCCTTGTAAAAACAAAGTAAAACAAAGCAAAACAGTAGTCACTAATAATTTCATATTTATGTTTTTTTATTCGATTTCATATTCATATGTACATCGATAATACAACTCATTTTCTCTAAAAGAAGCTTGTGTTTATATATTACAAATGCTGAACACAGCAATTTTAGCAAAAATAATACAATTCAAACATTAAACAAGTTGTTTTTTAAACGTCATATTTAAGATTTATTATATCATTTTCGTTAGTTAATGCTATAACAATCATAAGTGAAGAGCAAAAACTTATAAACACGAAAACGTTGTAGTTGTATATTCATTTTTAAACTAAGAACATAATCCTTATTTTTCAAAAAAAAGACATGAAACATTTATACATATTTGCCCTTATTACATTTTTCACTTCCCCCCTTTTAGCGCAAGAAACTATAACATTTTCAGGTTATAATGGATCTGGTAGTACTGTATCGGTAAATGCCGTTTCTAATGTAAACCAAACAATTACTATTGTTTTTGAAGACTCAGATATTATTCAAAATTTCTATACCCAATTTCAAAACTCTATTTTCATGTATGGCGGATTAGATACTGACAATGGTGGTTTTCAAAGTGCTCCAGACTTTAATGATATCGTAAGTCATCCAGAATTGACACTAACAGATGGAGATAATAATGCACAACCAAATACCTATAGTATTACAATTAACCTTGCGCAACACTATACAGGAGTTCCAAATGGAACAACAGTTTATGGGTTTAACCTCCTATTTCAAAACCAATTTGGTGGTGGCGGAAACAACCAAACTTTAGATTTTTACATTAATTTGGATGATGCCGTAAAAGATGATACATTAAGTGTAGCGGATTTTTCTCCTTCTAATGCTATTTCTTTTTTTGATAATACTCTTATTATAAATGATTATCAAGGAACGTTATTAGTTACAATTTATGATATAACAGGTAAGCTGATTAAAACAATTAATACCATAAGTCATTCAAATCTTCAAAAGATAGATTTAGGATTACCTAAAAACCAAGTTCATTTTGTGTCTGTTTCTACCAAAACATTTCATAAGACATTAAAAGTAATATCCAAATAGTCATAAAAAGAACCACTTGTCTAAAATTATGGTTATTGAACTTTCATACCCTAATTTATTTCAAAAAAGGCTGTACTTTTAATCTTGAATTATCCCTCTATATTCAAAAATGAAGTATACTACAGAAATAAAGGTAAACATCCCTTTGGATGAGTTTATAAAAAAAATGGACAGTATTGAAAACATGAAACACTGGCAACGTGGATTCATTTCTGCCGAGCATATTTCTGGTATTCCTGGTGAGTTAGGCTCAAAAATGAAACTCAAATATCTATTTGGGAAACGCAAGATGCAACTTGTTGAAACGATTACTAAACGTAATTTTCCTAAAGAATTTCATGCCAACTATACTACAAACAGCATGCACAATGCACAACAAAACTATTTTGAAAAGACAAATGAAGGTTTTACAAAATGGATCTCTAAAAGTGAATTTTTACCACTAAATTTGGTGATGAGAATTATGCTTTTTATGATGCCAAGAACCTTTAAAAAGCAATCACTAAAATACATGCAAGATTTTAAGGATTTTGCTGAAAATGGAACATCTGTTGCTAATGCGTAAACTAAAATTAATATGGGATTTTCGAGGCCCTGATGCTTTAAAAATAGCCGAACACCACGAAAAACATCTTAAAGAATATATTACTATTCAAAACACCAATCTTAACATCACAGGTTTTGAGCAACTCAATGAATTGCATAGTATTGCATTTATGGTTGTAAATGACAATGAGATGAAACCTATTAGGGATGCACTAAAACCACATCGCGGACAATTATATTCAGAATAAACACTATGAAGAAACAAACCTTTTTATACGCTTTAATTGTATTAGCATTTAATTGTGATAATGACAAAAAAGAAGATATTACCACTTCAAATTATGTAGAAGAAGCACATTCATTTGCGCAACCAAACATTTCTGTTATTAAACACTTAGATTTAAATATAGATGTTAATTTTGATGAAAAAATAATCGAAGGCATAGCCACTTATACTATTGAAAATAATGACGCTTCAGAAATTGTTTTAGATTCAAAATTCATAGATATTGATCGTGTAGAAGCTGACGGTAAAGACACTCCATTTTCTTTAGGGAACTTTGATGAACAACTTGGTCAAGCTTTAAAAATTAATATAGAAAATGATACTAAGACCATTTCGATTTATTATAAAACTACTAATAAAACTGAAGCTCTGCAATGGTTAAACGCGCAGCAAACAGCAGACAAGACGCATCCATTTTTATTTACACAAGGTCAAGCTATTTTAACACGTACTTGGATTCCTATTCAAGATAGTCCGCAAATTAGAATTACCTACAACGCAACAGTAAAAGTTCCTTCAGAATTAATGGCTGTGATGAGTGCAGAAAATCCGAAGACAAAAACAAACGATGGTGTTTATCATTTTAAAATGAGACAACCTATCTCACCTTATCTTATAGCTTTGGCTGTTGGTGATATCGACTATAAAGCTGTGAGTGATAGAACTGGTGTTTATGCCGAAAAGTCATTGATAGATAAAGCGCACGCTGAATTCTCAGACATGGAGAAAATGGTCGTTGCTGCCGAGAACCTATATGGTAATTACGATTGGGATCAATTTGATGTGATTGTGTTGCCGCCTAGCTTTCCGTTTGGTGGTATGGAAAATCCAAGATTAACTTTTGCTACACCAACCGTTATTGCTGGTGACAAAAGTTTAACATCGTTGATTGCTCACGAATTAGCACACTCATGGTCTGGAAACTTAGTTACTAATGCCACATGGAATGACTTCTGGCTTAACGAAGGTTTTACAGTTTATTTTGAAATTAGAATTATGGAGGCGCTTTATGGAAAAGATCGCGCTAATATGATTGCATTAATTGGTCGTCAAGATTTAGAAGAAGAAGTAGAAGGATTTAAAGATGAACCTAATATGACAAAACTCAAATTAGATTTAACTAATAAGAATCCAGATGATGGCATGAACAGTATTGCTTATGATAAAGGTTATTTATTTTTAAGAACACTAGAAGAAAAAGTTGGGCGTGAAAAATTTGATGCTTTTCTTAAAAGCTATTTCAAAACTAATGCGTTTTCGACAGTGACTACTGAAGATTTTATTGATTATCTCAATACAAATCTATTACAACCTAACGCTATCAGTTTTAATGTAGATGAATGGATTTACCAACCTGGTATTCCAAAAAACCAAGCGATTATTGTATCTGATAAATTTGAAAACGCTGAAAGAATATTACACGTATTCTTAGACACAAAAGCTGTTGATGTTTCACAAACTAAAGACTGGACAACTCAAGAGTGGGTTCATTTTATTAGAAACTTCCCAGAAACGATAACCAACGATGACATGAAGCGAATTGATGACGCTTTTAATCTAACACATTCAACAAACTCACATATTGCCATGGTTTGGTTTGAACAAGCTATTAATCATGATTATCATGGTAATTCTGTAGATCAAAATATTGAAGCCTTTTTAATTCGTGTTGGAAGACGTTGGTATGTTTCTACTTTATATAAAGCCTATAAGCGAAATAATAAAGTTGATGAAGCCTTAGCCATTTACAAAAAAGCGAGAGCTAATTATCACTCGGTAACAGCCAATACAATTGATGAGATGTTAGATTATAAGAAGTAATCTCTTTTTTGTTTGATTACTACGCTTACAGAATATCTTAATTTCATCATATTAAAAGGGATATAAATTGATTGTCAATACATCTAATTTAACTTCTTTTTCATGCCTTCGTGAGACGCTACAAATCCTAATTTTTCATAAAAGAGAATAGCTTCAGGTCTTTTTTTTATCGGTTGTTAACTGTAAAAGGTGAGCACCTCTTTCTTTTGCTCTTTTAATAGCCCATTCAAACATTTTAGTTCCTAAGCCAGAACCTCTTTTGTCGCTTCTAATTCTAACAGCTTCAATTTGCGCTCTAATACCTCCTTGATATGTAAGATATTGAATAAAAGACAATTGTAAAGTCCCTATAATTTCAGTATTTATATTTTCGACTACTATGAGCTCTTGATTTGTATCACCAATTATGTTTTCAAAAGCGCTGTAGTAATTTTTAGGCAAAGGAATTTGAAAGTTTTCACGTACTTTTCCTAGCGCATCGTCTGCAATCATTTCTACAATTGCCGGGACATCATTTTTTGTGGCCTTTCTAAATAACACATCCATATAAATTTACTTAGGTTGTAACTCGGTTAAATTTATTAAATATCAAATTGAATAACAAAACTATTATCCTCTGTTTTTTCCTACCTTAGGAAAGCAATAAAATTAGTAAAAACGTCAACCTTAATTAAACAACTTAAAAAAACAACTATGAATCCAATACTAAAAAATATTTTGGCCGTTATACTTGGTTGGCTATCTGGAAGCTTAATCAATATGGGGCTTATACAACTAGGTCATAAGCTTATACCTATTGAAGGCTTAGATCCAAATGACATGAATGCTTATGCTGAAATTATGCCGACTCTAAGTTTTGAATATTTTATTTTTCCATTTTTAGCTCATGCATTGGGCACGTTAGTTGGCGCAACAGTAGCAGGCTTAATTGCAGTTAAGCACAAAATGAAATTTGCTTTAGCTATTGGGTTTTTATTTTTATTAGGAGGCCTTGCTATAAGTTATATGTTACCTGGACCAGTATGGTTTACTATTACAGATCTTATTATAGCCTATATTCCTATGGCTTGGCTTGGTGGTAAAATTGCATTAAAACAATCAAAAACACAGCCAGCTAATAGCTAAACCTTATTTTAAACCTAAACATATGAAAACACTTTTATTTATAATTATCATACTTATTTCTTCAATAAATTTTGCTCAAGAAATCAATAAAAACAAAGAACAACCATTTATTGAAGTCATAGGAACTTCAATCCAAGAAGTAGTTCCTGATATGATTTTTATAGAAATCAACTTATCTGAAAAAGCAATCAATAGAAAAAACTATACTATTGTTGAGCAAGAAAGTAACTTAAGAGCAAAACTAAATACTCTAAATATAAGTTTAGACAAACTGGCACTTTCAGATTCTAACTCTATTATTTTAAGAAATAAAAGACGAGAAACAGGTGTTAAACTCACAAAAGAATTCATCCTTTTAGTTCACACCTCAGAAGAAGTCACTCATGTTTTTAGAGCCTTAAACGACATTAACATTAATGAAGCTTCAATTATAAAAACTGAACATTCTAAAATCACAGATATCAGAAAAGAAGTTAGAATTGAAGCAATAAAAGCTGCTAAAGAAAAAGCCCAATATTTATTAGAAGCCATTGATGAAGAATTAGGACAACCTATTGAAGTTAGAGAGTATAATTCTAGAAAAGCTATAGTTGCTCGAAGTAATTTTAGTTCAAACACCGCTTTAAACATAGTAACATCAGGTTATAACCAACAAATAGCTTTTGAAACATTTGATGTGAAATTTTCATATTATATCAAATATGAAATTAAAAAATAGAATTTTAGATAATAGTGAAAACTAGAACAACTATTGGTATTTTAGGTATAGGAGCAATTGGAACTGTTATTTCTTATCATTTACAACGCAATTCACAACATGAATTGTACTATTTCAGTAGAACAAAAAAGAGTCACTTAAATCTTATAATAGAAAATACTCCTATTGAAATTCCTGTAGGTATTCAAACTAAAATTTCGACAAAAAAAACATTAGACTGGTTAATTATTTGCCTTAAAGAGCATCAATACTTAGAAGCAAAGCATT
This sequence comes from Flavobacteriales bacterium 33_180_T64, assembly GCA_002162685.1. Classification (GTDB taxonomy): domain Bacteria; phylum Bacteroidota; class Bacteroidia; order Flavobacteriales; family Flavobacteriaceae; genus Psychroserpens. Next base: position 98,425 of record MAAQ01000008.1, on the reverse strand, counting down.
GGTTTTCTATGCTTATTACTTCTAAAACACAAATCGTAATAATAAGAAACGGACTTCATTTAAAAACGCCTTTATTAGATTTCACATCGGGAAATAAAATATTAGAATGCCTTATCGATTGCCCAACACAACTCAGTAAAACGGGTTTCTATCAATGTCCAAATATGCCTATACTAACTGTTGCTGAAAGTGCTTTAGGAATGTATTTTAAATCGTTATTTAATACTACAAATATTAATATCAATCAAGTAAAAGATTTCAAAACTGAAAGTTGGAAAAAGTTATGCGAAAGCGCTACACTTGGCGCTATTCTTTGTTTACATAATGACACCTGCCGAATTTTTAAGACCAAACAACTACAAGATCAATATAGAAATCTCATGAATGAGAGCTTACAAGTTGCTAGAGCTGATGGTGCAATTATTGAAAGTAATTTCGTGGAAAAAATGCTAGCAAAATTAATGCACTATCCTGAAACCAAAGGAAGTTCTATGCTAGCAGATTTGCGTAATAAGAAACCTATAGAATTAGGTGCAAAAAATGGCATGATCTCACTATTAGGAAAATATTACAATCTCGACACTCCAATAAATGATTTAATCATAAGAAAACTCTCTTAAAAATAAAACCTGTTATAAGCTTTAATTCTATCTCGAATAGTTAGGTGCTTCTTTAGTAATAGTCACATCATGAGGATGACTTTCATTAATTCCAGAAGATGTAATTTTCACAAAACGACCTATATCTTTCAATGTTTCAATATCTTTTGAACCACAATAGCCCATTCCTGCACGCAAACCACCAACAAATTGATGAATACTTTCAAACAATTCTCCTTTATAAGGCACACGTCCTACGATTCCTTCTGGAACTAATTTCTTGATATCATCTTCAACATCTTGGAAATATCGATCTTTACTTCCTTGTTTCATTGCCTCTACAGAACCCATTCCACGATACGATTTAAACTTACGCCCTTCATAGATAATAGTTTCTCCTGGACTCTCTTTTGTTCCTGCCAATAATGATCCTAACATGACACAATCAGCTCCAGCTGCAATTGCTTTTGGAATATCACCAGTATAACGAATTCCTCCATCTGCAATTACGGGAACACCAGTTCCTTTAATCGCTGCTGCAACTTCTAATACTGCTGAAAATTGTGGAAACCCAACACCTGCAACAACTCTAGTTGTACAAATAGAACCCGGTCCAATACCCACTTTCACAGCATCTGCTCCTGCTTCTACTAAGTATTTAGCGGCTTCACCTGTTGCTATGTTTCCTACAATAACTTCTAGATTTGGAAATTGTGCTTTAATCGCTTTCAATACCATTACCACACCTTTTGTATGACCATGAGCAGTATCAATAATTACGGCATCAACTCCAGCTTTTACTAGGGCAGATGCTCTATCAACAGCGTCACCTGTAACTCCAATTGCAGCTGCAACACGTAATCTTCCGTAGGAATCTTTATTTGCATTTGGCTTTTGAGTTACTTTTGTAATATCTCTAAATGTGATGAGTCCAACTAATTTATAATTATCGTCAACAATTAATAATTTTTCAATTTTATTTTGCTGAAGTATTTTTTCTGCATCTTTTAAAGATGTTCCAACTGCAGCAGTTACTAGATTCTCACTAGTCATCACTTCAACAATTGGTCTATCATTTTCATGCTCAAAACGCAAATCACGATTGGTTACAATACCTATAAGAGTGCCTTGTTCATCAACAATTGGAATTCCACCAATCTTATGCTCTGCCATACTGCTCTTAGCATCATTCACTTTAGCTGTTAACGGCAAGGTTACAGGATCTATGATCATTCCACTTTCGGCACGCTTAACTTTACGTACTTTCTGAGCTTGTTGCTCAATAGTCATGTTCTTATGAAGTACGCCAATACCACCTTCTTGTGCCATGGCAATAGCCATTTTACTTTCGGTAACGGTGTCCATTGCTGCAGAAACTACAGGAATATTTATCGTAATGTTACGTGTGAATTTGGCTTGAATATTTACTTCTCTTGGTAAAACTTCGGAAAATGCTGGAATTAAGAGTACGTCGTCATAAGTAAGACCTTCTCCAACAATTTTATTTTCGTGTGCTGTCATGATGCAATTACAGTTATAATTGCATGCAAAGATACAATTAAAATAAGGAATATTATTAAGAGTTTATTAAATCTTAAATGAAATAGTACATTCATAAATAAATAAAATGTTATTCATGAAAAATAGAAGATTTAAATCCTTGGGCAGCGTTTACAATTTATCTTCCCTTTCTTTTTAAACTTTTTACAACACTTTTTCTTCTTGTCAATATCGCAATAGATAATACAAGATGTGATTATAATTGGAAAAGAATCGATAGTTAATTCTGCTTTCATTATTTTAATTTATTCTAAATAAACGCAAAAGTACAAAAAAAAGATTCCTAAAAAGGAATCTTAAACTATATAGTTATCAACAGGTTTACCTTATTTTATTGTGTTTTATTCTGAGACGCTGCAATTGCATTTATATCACGATCAAACAAATAGTGTCCTGATTTATCTGTACCAATAATATTTAGCTTATCTAATAACGTTCTCGCCATGGCTTCTTCTTCAAGTTGCTCGGTGACATACCATTGCATAAAATTATGAACATTATAGTCTTTATGCTTTAAGCATTCATAAATAACATGGTTAATTTGTTCTGTAACAAACATTTCGCTTTTTAAAAAGGTTTCAAAAAGTTCGTTAAGAGTATTAAAATCATGTTTAGATTTATCTAATTCAGGAATAATAACATGTCCACTTCTTTCATTAACAAACTTAACCAGTTTTGTCATGTGAACACGTTCTTCTTCTGATTGGCTATAAAAAAAATCTGCTACACCATTATATCCTTTAGCATCAGCCCAAGAAGCCATAGCCAAATATTGCATAGAAGCTTGAGCTTCGTATTTGATTTGATTATTTAGTAATTTTTCAATAGCTGCATTCATAGTAATCTGTTTTATACGAAGATAGTTATTTATACTGAACGATCTTCCTAGGTACAAATAATTGATAAAGGATTACTACAACAGAAATTGTAAAAGACAGCGTCATTAAGCTTCCAGAAATCATGACAATATACTTCATCCACAGTATATTTTTCCATAGAAAATAGAGCCCTCCAAAAGTGAACAAAACCGAAGCAAACGGTTCTACTATTAATATTATTTTTATTTTTTGGGGAAGTTTTGTTGTACATAAAATTACACCTACCAAAAAGAAAATAATTGACATCGATAAAATATGACCATGAACAAGTGTTAGCATTTCTTGTTCGCTTTTTTTAAATTTCATTATTAAAGCATCTTCATCAGCTTCGTTCCCTAAATATTGTTCTTCAATACCGTTAGGGTGAACCGAAGATGTTTCACTAACAAACAATAAGCCTGTATAAAACCCAATACTCAATACGATAATAAATGCTGTTATCAACATTTTTATCTCTTTAGGAAACGTAGAAAGCATTCCATTAAGTTGCATTATAGACTATTTTTTGTTTGAAGAGTTTGTAAAGATCTTAATAAATCATTTATAGCTGTTGTTAGAGATCTAACTGAGATTGTTGCTCCTGAAATAGCAGCAATATTTTGCATATATTTAAGTTCGTCTTTAGGAGTTTTCCCAACAAATTGTTTCAACCAACGTTTACTACCAATTTCTCCTCCATAATTTTCTCTATAAATAAGGACTTTAGCTTTTTCAATTACTAAATCTTTATTTAGTAAAATTAAATAGTCAAATTGATCTGTTTTGCTAGCCGCTTTTGAAACATAAGCGTATCCTAATAATGTGGTATCTTTTTTAATTTTAAAAAAATTATTTGCACCAAATTTAGAAGGAAGATGTTTTACAATTTCAGTTTCAAAAACCTTAGCTTCTAAAACAAATTCTTCAACATTATAAGTATTCTTTATTTCTTTATCAACTTTTTTTAGAATGTTTTTAGGCAATTGAGAACTCACAAATAAAAGTGATAAACATACCAATAAAACGTGCATAAATTTCATATTACAAAAGTAAGCTTTTAAAACCCTATTAGCCAATTAAGAATATATATTCTTAATTGGCTAAGTATAGGATAAATTATATTCAAAATAGTTTTAGAACCAAACTCCTAAACCAACATTTAATTGATTAGGCACATCAGCATCTGTCTCATTATCTTTAATTTGGTAATCAGCTTTTACAACTGCTCCAGGAGCAATTTTATAACTCAAACCAAAGGTCCATTCATTACGATCGTAGCTATCATTTTTCATTAATCCACCATCAACTGATGCATGTGTATCAAAATCTTCATATCTAGCAAAAGCATATAATTGTTGCTCCTTAGCTAGTGGTAATAAATTATAAGCAGCTTCAACATAATACCCTTGTAAAGCACTACCTAAATCTGCAGAATTTAAAGTATTATAATCTTCACTATCGCTGATACTTGCATGAATAAATTGTCCACGTGCAGTAAAACGTTGATATGCATATCGCGCATCAAAACCAAGCATAGAGATTCCTACAGAAGTTCCATCAATATCTTCTATATCATCTTCAGCTTGAGTACGACCAAAATATCCAGATAACCCTAAACGTAATCCTTTAATTCCGTAGTAATCTAATTTAGCCGCTAGATTTGGAGAATCTACTGTAGAACGGATTCCTTTTTGTCTTCCATTTCTCAATCCGTTTTTTCCGCCTAAAACTTTAGATCCATTTACTGATGAAAAACCGTTGAATACATAAGCCTGGTATCTTAATGAAGCATTATCAAAACGTCCAGAAACACCAAAACCAATTTCTCTCCATGTTGAAGGAACAATACTTCCATCAACACTTGGTCTTTCTACACCATTAAATGTAGTAGGTTCGTGATATTCGTTAACAATTCCCATAGGTACTAACATTAAACCTCCTCGAAGATTAACATTATCATTTAAGCTATACTGAATAAATGCTTGTTCAACAAAAACTTCTTCAACATGTTCTAATTCTACTTCAGTAATAAATTGTACTTTATCATTAAACTTATAACCAAAAAGTAATACCAAACGCTGCACATCTAACTCGCCATTATCTGCTTCTGGTTGATTGTATGTAATTTCTCCATAACCTCCAACAGTAACTCCTGTATTAATATTTCCTGACAAAATACGTTGAGCTGCATTTTGTTGATTTTGAGGATTTGTATATAAAGAATCTGGTACAGTTTGAGCATAGGTAAATGCAACTGACAAAGTAATTATAAGGGCTAATAATTTTTTATTCATGGTAATACGCTTTTAAATTTTCGCTATCTGCGAATTTACTTTTGTTATTAATTGTTTTTATTTAGACTTATTACAAATAATATCTGTAATTCGAGTGCAAAAATAAGTTACTAATTAACATCTCCAAAGTTTATTTAGATTAAATTTAAATAAATTTAATTAACGATTAATGTATAGTCAATTTCACTAAGCAGCAAAAGCTTAGTGCTGCTATTTGCATCTAAAGAAAATAAACACTGTAATTCTTTGATTTCCTGCCTATTAAACATTAACACTAGGTTGTTTTGTATTGATGGAATTGGTATTTTTCGTTTCATCTTAGAGCAGGTATATTTCCGTTCCCAAAACCCAATTTCGATGGCGTCTAGATAGTCTTTAAACTGTTTAAATTGTTGAATAGTGAATTCAAAATAGATATTATTAAACTCTAGATGATATACATTACAATTTTCACAAATAGAGAGTTCACCACTTTTTACTATTGATATCGTTCTTATATTATGACACATATATTTATTTTTAATAGCAATCCATTTTTATTTGTTCTTTACTTTCAAATACACTCAAAGGCACATTGAGTATTGACATTGAAATATGGTGCAATGTCTCTAACACTTGATTTTGCATCGCAATAGAGCCACAGATCATAATAACACCTTCGTCTTTTAAATGCTTCGCTATAAAACAGGTGTCTTGACGAACAAGATTCTGTACATACCTATGTTCTTGTTCCTGTGAATACGCAATACGTATTTCTTTTAAATAGCTAAGATCAAAAGCTTTATATATGACTTCTTCATACATATCAAATGATGCTTTTGTGCGTCCTCCCCAAAATAAATGGATGTTTTTTCGTTTTTTATTTTCATTAATCATTCCTAGGAATGGGGCAATTCCTGTTCCATTTGCAATCATCACCACAGCTTTAGCATTAGACGGAAACCGAAAACTTTTATTTTGCTGAATTGAGGCTTTAATCTTATCATTTTTATTGAGATTATTGAGATAATTTGAGCATAAACCTTGCTCATGCCTTTTTATACTCAATAGAATATTTCCATCCTTTTTTCCTATTGAATATATTCGAGCGGCTTCATTTTCTTTTAATTTGACTGATAATAAATCGCCCGATTTAAATTTTACTTTTTTTTGTGGTTTTAATTCTAATAGGAAAGAATTATCACAATTTAATTTAGTACTACTTTTAACTTCAAAAGTTTCAATATGCGCTTGCGTCGATTTTAACGTTGGCATTTTAATGTGTATATCAAATCCGAGGTCATTGCTCCATAGTTTAGACCAATTCGAAAAGGCTTCAAATGATTGGTTATTAATTTTATATAATGGTAGTTTAGGAATAAATTTTTGATGTAATTGTAAAAGAGAATCAACAACAATGGCATACTTACAATACGCTGGATACAACAACGACCCAAAACCGACGACTGCATAAGTCATATTATTATTTTGAATTGTACTATCAAGTAAAGCTTCAAATTTTTTAGCATTTACAGGCGCTTCACCTTCACCATAAGTTGCTGTAAAAACAACAATATGTTTTGCTTTATTGTAAGTTGAATACTTGTTCAACTCTATCATATGCACCCTTTTTTCTTCTGAAATTAAAGCGTTATAAAATAGTACTGCAAAATTATAAGTGGTTCCTGTTTCTGAACCTACAAGGATTATAAATTCAGACTCATCTTTATCAAACTTATTCTTTATAACTCCTTTCGTTTGGCTGCGTTTTAAAGTCATCGTAAAGCCAGAGTAGATAAAAAACAGTAACCCTAAGCATGCAAAAAGTAAGACTATTGACCAGAGTAAATTACCTCTTCCTGTGTGTAAAATCAAACTCCAATGTGACATAATTTGTACCAATGGATACCTTTTTTCACTAACCACATTACCAGAATATTGATTGATAATAATTTCTTTATCCTTTAGTTTAACATAAAAATAGTCTTCTATATCTTCGGAAAACGGGAACTCAATACTTTCAATATCTAAGATTTTAACCGCTTTAAAAATATCAAACTCTGTAATTGGAATCTTAACTATGTTTAATTCTTCTTCTTGAATAAAATGAGTTATTTCCTGGTTTGGTAAAAGAGAAAATTTTTCTAACGATAAATAAACACCTGTTAAAGCTATTATAAGGATTGGAATTAATAGTACACGTCCAATCACAACATGATAATATTGTTCAAAATTTTCTTTTATAATTTTTGAGAAAAATCGTTTTAAACCCCCTTGCCTCTTAGCGATTAAAAGCATTCCTGTAATCGTTATTAAAAACAAAAAGAAAGAGACTAAGCCTATAATGAAACGACCTGTAGATTTTAAAAACAAAGAGCGATGTAAATTAGTAGCAAACTTATAAATTGGTGCTTTCTCAATAATATAGCCCAATTTTTCTCCTGAAATGGGATTGATATAAAATGTCTCGCTTTCTCCTTTATAAGTAATCACAGATGTTATAATACAATCATTCTCATCTCTTTTAATCATAAGCACCTCATCATATTTACTTTCAAGATGTGCTATTGTTTCTGCAATAGTCACATTCTCAATAGTGTCAATAGGCTGAGATGTTAATGTATTAGTTATCGGTTCAAATGCTAGAATACTACCTGTAAGCGATGCTAATATGATAAAAACGGAAGATATTATAGCCAATATAAGATGACTAAATCTCCATATAGAAATTGTCATGTTGTTCATTTACTGTGGTATCATACGTATGTAACGTATAAATCCATTGCCTTCAATTTTACTTTTTATAGTTTCAGAAGTCAACTCAAACTCTACATCATCTTTAAAATAGTCTTGATCTTCTACAGCAGACTCAAATCTAATTTTATAGCCTTTATCTAGTTTAATATTCTCAATTTCAATAATACTAATTGCACGTGCTCCTCCACTAATTGTTGCTCCAGTTATAGCATCAATATCATGACGAACTTTTCCTTGAAATTGCCACCATTCATAAATATCAAAATACCATTCTTCATCATCACCTTGTACATATAATGTTTTTTCATAAAACCCTTCTGGATTAAGAAGTGAAATTACAATATAGGCACCTTCACCTGTATAGTTTTTCATTTGTATCATACATTTATACTTTGATATTTCAGGTTGTAATTTAAACCCTAAAAAAACACATGACACTAGAATAAAAAGTGGAGCAATTTTAAAAATCCTTATAAGTTTCATTATCTTATTTTAAAAAGTTAATATCAATATTGTTTAGTTTCAGTAATTCATTTTCTTTAGCCAAATCGTATACCGACTCATCAAACTCAGTTTTCACCATTTTATCGGCTCCAATTAAAATCAAATATTCTAAAATCGCTTTCGTTTTAGATTTCATTGCAGCAATTTGCAATGCAGATAAACCGTCATTGTTTTTTGCATTCACATCTATATGAAACGGCTTTAAAGTTTTAAGTAAGGCTAACTTATTTTTTTGAACGGCAAGATGTATCAATGTATTACCATCACTTTGAATTGTATTTAGAACTAACCCATTTGTTTTTAATAATTTTAATTTCGCTTCAAAGACTTCTGGTGCATTTGTTTTAAATGTATTGAGTAAATAATAGGCTAATGTATTCCCTTCGGCATCTTTCTCCTTAATATCTGCGCCTTTTTCTAAAAGAAATTTAACAACATCTACTGAGTTTCTATTCACAGCCATTGTTAATGCAGAATGCCCATTTTTAGTCTTTGAATTGATATTTTTTACATAGGTAGAAAGGTAATTTACAACGCTTAAATTATTACTATTCGCTGCATTCATAAAGGGAGAATTTCCATTCTCATCCTGTTGATTTACATCAACACCCCTTTCAATAAAAAAATTAAAAACTTCTAAATTTTCATTTTCAAAAGCAATAGCATGCAATGGGTTTCTACCATTATTATTTGTTGTCACATTGGCTTTAACGCCTAAACTTTCCAAAAACTGGTACATGGCCAATGTATTTTGATAACGTCGTGTACCTTGACTAGCAAATAACATCGTATTACCTCCATTTTTATTTAAGCTTTTATGAGGTACATCTTTAGCAATTAATGTTTTTAATAAATCTATATTACCGCCTTTAGTAGCATAGTTAAAAATACCATTCCCATTATTATCTGTACTTCTCATATCCATTCCTTTCGATATAAAATAGTCTATAGTTTTAATCTCTTTTATAAATGGTGCTAGTAATAAAAGTGAATTTGCACCATTGTGATTTGTTTCTTCGGAAAGCTTAGAACCATTTTCAATACAGAAATCATACAGTTTTGCATTTAACTGCCCAGTAACTGCAGCGAAGTTTAATAATGAATATCCATGACTATCAATAATATCTGTTTTTGCGCCTTTATTTACTAGATATTCCATCATTTCAAGATTATCTTTATAAGCTGCCCAAAAAATATAAGTTCTACCATCGTGAGTAATTTTATTGACTCCATTTCCTGGTTTTAATAACAAAAACTGTATCGTTTCATTATCTACTTTTTCTAACAAAGCGTATGACACCGCATCAAAAGCATGTTGATTTAACTCTGAAGGATCATTTCCTAAATTTATATGCTTTTGAATGGTCTCTATTGAAGGGTTCTCTTTCCAAAATGCTCTATCTAAAAAAACATTAGACTCTTGCGCAAAAAAGGATGTCGAAATAAGACAAACAAAAAAAGCGATTACATATTTAATTACTCTCATAGTTTACTTTTTTACAAAAGACTCTATAACTGTATTAATTGCTGTCTCATCTGTCATTTCTTCTGCAAACAAATACTTATAAAGTAATTTGTTATCAACTTTAGTCTCTAATAATAAGTCTTGATTTCTCAAATAAACCTCATCCCATTTTGCTCTAACAACAGCCCATTTTTCGTGATGTTTACTCCACCAATCAATTGCTCCTTGGCAACGACTATTGGCTACTTTTTTATACGTATTATAACCTTTTTCCTTAGCTATAATCACATCTTCAACACCTTGCTCTCTTACAATCTTAGCATTATCCTGATCATGAACCCAACCGCCATTTACAATCTCATGTCGGTTTCCTCTTAGAGTAACATTATAATCACTTCGCTTGGTGTATTCTCGTCTTGGTAATGGTGCTGTTGTTGTATTTTCCCAAAAGCTTTTTCCATCTACATGAACCCAAGTTGCCGAACCTTCATAACGCGGACTATCATCTACTTGATATACTTTTTGAGTCCATTGGCCATCAATATCTTTTTGTGGTTTATTTTCAAAACCCCAAGAATTATCTCCATTAAACATGTAAAAATCGACATTCTCATACAACCAATCTTGACGCCAATGCTTAACAATGTATGGATCTGATGGATTCCCTACTTGTAATAAATGTTGAATAGAAATTTTATTCTTTTCATCTACTACTAATTGCGCCCACTCTAACCCTTTGTCTGTTTTTGTTTTTGAGGGTTTATAAAGCGAGTCTTGGTTATAAGAAAAAGTCTCTGCAAAATTGAAGGTAACTTCAAAACAACCACACATTTCTTTTATGGCATTTTGATCTTGTTTTTTTTTGCTTTGAGCATTTATTACAAATGAAAATGCTAAAAAAATTAATGGAAATACTAGATTTTTTTTCATGATAATTAATTGAAATTATTTTTTTTAAAAAAGTTTATTCTTATTTAGATTGAATTAAAATAACTTATATATTTGCAGCAAATTAATTAAGAATGAGTCTAAATAAAAAATATTTAAGCATTTATTTTGCATTTTTTTTTCTGACATATACTTTTTCTCAGGAAACAAAAGCCATTAAGAAAGATTCTACAAAAACAGAAAACTTAAATGAAGTTATCATTACAGCAACACGCACAATACGCCAATTATCATCACTCCCCTTGCCTGTACAAATTGTAAGTAAAAAAGACTTAAAACGCTCTAATTCAATTCGGTTAAGTGACATATTAAACGAGCAAACAGGTTTAATTACTATACCAGATTTTGGTGGTGGCGAAGGGATTCAATTACAAGGTTTAGACTCTCAACATACATTAATTCTTGTTAATGGAGTTCCTTTAATTGGTCGTTCAGCTGGAACATTAGATCTAAGTCGAATTACAGTTAGTAACATCAAACAAATAGAAATTGTAAAAGGAGCTTCTTCAAGCTTATATGGAAGTGAAGCTCTTGGTGGTGTTATCAATATTATAATTGAAAAACCTCAAATAGGATTTAATGGTCGTATTAATAATAGACTTGGAAGCTTTAATACTAATGATTTAAGTGCAGCAGTCAATTATAAAAAAAACAAATTTGGCATTAATACTTTTATTAATAGATATAGTAGCAATGGTTATGATCTAAACGAAAACGACAATCTAAATACAGTAGATCCTTTTAGTAATTACACCTTTAATACAACGTTTACTTATAATTTTTCAGATGATACTAACCTATTTATCTCTGGAAGATATTACACTCAAAATCAAGATGTAGTAGCTACAGAAACTCTTAAAGGAGAAAGTGATATCAACGAATGGAACTCACACATACAATTAAAACATAGACATAATAAAAAATGGAACAGTTATTTAGAGTTTTATGCATCACGCTATAAAGCTAAAGAATACCTCAATGAAATTAATGGATCACGTTTTAGCAATAGTCTCTTTAATCAATTATTGATTAAACCTGAATTTAGAACAACTTATAATCTAAATAGCAATAACAATTTTATAGCAGGAATTGGAGTCACTCACGAAACTCTAAAGCGAACCGATTTTAGTAAAGAGCCTGTTTTTAATTCGCCATATATATATCTTCAATATGATGGCAATCCAACTGAAAAATTAAATATTTTATTAGGTACTCGATTTGATAATCATAGTAAGTACAAATCACAATTTAGTCCAAAAGCTGCTTTAAGATATGAGTTAACTGAGAAATTAGCACTTAAAGGCTCTGTGGGTTATGGGTATAAAGCACCCGATTTCAGACAATTATATTTCGACTTTACCAATGCTACTGTAGGATATACTGTTTTAGGTTATAATGCTGTTTCAACGGCAATACCTGATTTGGAAGCACAAGGTCAAATTGCAAATATCATTGTTCCAATTTCAGAATTTGAAAACCAATTGAATCCTGAAAATTCTATTTCAGTAAATATTGGAACTGATTATAAAGTAACTTCAACAATTAAACTCAGTATTAATGCATTTAGAAATACAATAGATGATTTAATTGATACGCGTATTATAGCCAATAAAACAAATGGTCAAAATGTATTTAGCTATTACAACATCAATAAAGTCTATACACAAGGATTAGAATTAAATTCTACTTGGAAACCTAATAATCAATTAAAAATATCTGCTGGATATCAATTACTATACGCTAAAGATAAAACTGCCGAAAAGGCATTTAAAAATGGTGAAGTATTTGCCAGAGAAACACCCAGTTCGCCTTCTTTTCAACTAGATAAAGACGATTATTTTGGCTTGTATAATCGTTCACGCCATATGGCCAATCTAAAAGTGTTTTATAATATTCCTAAATACAAGCTAGATGCTAACATAAGAGCAACATACCGTAGTGAATATGGCTTATTAGACTCTAATGGAAATGGTTATTTAGATACTTATGATGACTTCGTAGATGGATATGCAATTATAGATTTTGCCATCAACAAAACATTTTATAAAAACTATCAATTAGGCTTTGGAGTTGATAACATCTTCAATTTTAAAGACACACAAAATATCAGCAATATTGCTGGACGACTTATATACGGAAAACTTAATATTCAATTTTAATACTTAAACACAAATACAATGAAAACAATGAAAACAATTCAATTATTAGTAGCAACACTATTATGTATAAGCTTCTATTCTTGTAGTAATGATGATGACAACACAGCATCTTTATTAGAAATAGAGACAGAAACGATCTCTAACTTACATGCACCACAATCTGGAGGCCAAGGTCAACCTATCTCTGGCGAGTTTACAAAATTTGATTTTACAACTGGTCAAACAACAACAAGTGATACAGATTGGGATATTGCTTTTAGAGGTACTTCAATCATTATAAATGGAGGAACAACATTAGGAACTATAGATGAGCCAAACCGAACAGGTGATGCTGGAGTTTATATTGCTAATGGCACAATAGGATCTGTTACTGATGTTGATACATCATTATTTACACAAGATTCTGATGTAGGATATGCAATTCCTAGTGGAAGTGGTAATGGATGGTATACTTATGCAGGTCCTCCAACACATTTAATTACACCTATACCAGGCAAAATATTGGTATTTAAAACACGTAATGGGTTATATGCAAAAGTTGAAATTTTAAGCTATTACGAAAATGCACCTGCAAATCCAGATGCCTTTACAGACGCAACCCCATATTTCACGTTCAATTATGTTTACCAACCAAACACAAATGTAACCACATTTTAATATGGAAAATCTCCTTTAGATTAAACCATTAAAAGAAAACCCCTTGCTAATGGCAAGGGGTTTTCTTTTAATGGTATTGTGTAAAAACCTTAGTCGCTTCGTTATACGCACTCTCAAAACTCATCGCTTTGAGATTGTTATTTTTATTAGATGTAAAATACGATAGTAGTTTTTCAGTAGGCATGTTACCTGTAAGCTCATCTTTTGCCATTGGGCAACCACCAAATCCTTGAATTGCTCCATCAAAACGCATGCATCCTGCATTATATGCTGCATCTACTTTTTCAAACCAAGTTGTTGGTGTAGTGTGCAAATGTGCGCCAAATTCTATCGCTGTATATTTAGGTATGAGGTTAGAAAATAAGTAATTAATACTTTCTGGGCTTGAGCTTCCAATAGTATCGCTTAACGAAAGAATTTTTACTCCCATTTTACTGAGTCTTTCTGTCCATTCACCAACAATATCAACATTCCATGGATCTCCATAAGGGTTTCCAAATCCCATAGAAATATAAACTACAACTTCTTTATTATGCGTATTCGCAATTTCTAAAATTTCAGAAAGCGTCACTACAGATTGCGCAATTGTTTTATGCGTATTACGCATTTGAAAATTTTCAGATATGGAAAACGGATACCCCAAATAATCTATTTCTGGGTGCTTGCAAGCGTCAATAGCTCCTCTCGTATTGGCAATAATTGCTAGAAGTTTACTCGTTGTTTTACTCAAATCAAGTTGGGATAAAACTTCAGTTGTATCTACCATTTGCGGAATCGCTTTTGGTGACACAAAACTTCCAAAATCAATAGTATCAAAGCCTACTCTAAGTAAGGACTGGATATATTGCACTTTCTTTTCCGTTGGTATAAAGTCTTTAATCCCTTGCATAGCATCACGAGGGCATTCTATTATTTTAAGTGCTTTGTTCATTGTGTTCAAAGATAATAAAGAATATACTGCGAAAGCAAATTTTGAATAGAACTTAAAAGCCCTTGTTTGAAAAGCTGAGATAAGCTTTTCTTAGGAATATTATCAGCATTCAAACTCAATTCTGCTTTAGACATAAAGACCTTATAAGCCAAGTACAACAGATATAACGCTCCCAATAACTTAATTTAAAAATTTATCACTGCAGACATACCAAAAGTCATCAAACTAGTATGTACTAAACAACTTGTCATGAGTCTTACTACAGTTGCCAATCCATACTTTTTACTATTTACAATACTTTGCATTAACACATATATATTATCTGACTCTGAGAAAATAGCAAGCACAGAAGTCACAATAACAAATGATTATGAGAAGATCGTAATTCATTATCGTTATTTTTTATAAAAATAATGTAAGCAATTGCTATCTACTTACGACTTAATAAACTCAAAACTAATCTTCTGCGAAATGAAAAAAATTACTTTGACTTTAAAATCATTAATCTTTTTAGCATTAGTTCTTTTTGGAACATTAGCTTTTGCTCAGTCTACAGCAAGTTACAATATCACATTTACTAGTGATTGGGAGAATGAAATCATTGATCCTATTAAAGGTAATAGCACTATAGCCATTCCAGGAAATGCACATTGGTCTAACTTAGTCGGTACAACTCATAATAGTAATTACACTATGGTAGAAATGGGAACATTAGCTTCTACTGGTATTAAAGATGTTGCTGAACTTGGGAATAACGATGCATTAATGACAGAAGTTAATACTCAAATCACAAATGAAAATGCAGACCAATGGTTACAACAAAGCTTCTCTCCGTTTGCAGCTATCAGTTCTGCAACGCTTAGTAATGTTGTAGTAAACTCAGATTATCCTTTATTAAGTTTGGTGGCTATGATTGCTCCAAGTCCAGATTGGATGATTGCTATAAATAGCATTAATCTAAGAGATGGGAATACATGGAAAAATGAAATAATATTACAATTATTCCCCTATGATGCTGGCACAGATAGTGGCACAACATATACTGCTGCCAATCAGGTAACTGTACCAAATTTTGAACCTATTTCTGTTTTAATAAATGAAGGTCCATTTAATGCAAAACCAATTGGTACAATGACAATCTCATTAAATCAAGTCCTTAGTATTGATGAACACAATGCAAATCAAGCCTTATTATACCCTAATCCTTCTAACGGGATAATTACTATTAATACTTCAAGTGCAAATTCACTCAAACAAGCATTTGTATATGATGTGTTGGGAAAAGAAGTTGCTAGAATTGAAAACAAAAATTCTAAAAATCAAATTAATTACAATTTAACATCATTAAATAAGGGAATTTATTTAGTTAGAATGGTGCTTCAAGATGGTTCTCAATCTACAAAGAAGCTCGTAATCAACTAAAGTTAACCTGTATTTCGTCTAGAAATTAGGTGTTAAATCGATTTTTCAATAAGTTTACATCCTAAATTAAACCTACATATTTTGTTATGAAACGAGGAGCCTTTATTAAAAAAACACTTTTTATATTAACTGTATTTTGTTCAATTTCTTTTATTTCAGCTCAGCATGAACCACAATGTGGTACTGTTGCAACAGCAGAATCAGAAAAATACTTTCAAGACTTATTGCCTCAAATAAGACAATATGAACAAGATTATTACCAAAAAACATTACAACGCTCTTCTACTGCCATTAGTTCTGTTCCTATTAAAGCACATATTATTAGAACAGATAGTGGAACAGGTGGTTTAAGCGAAACCCAATTAAACAATGCTATAGCTAGTATGAATACCTATTATGCCAATGCTTTTATAGAGTTCTTTTTATGTGATGGTATAAACTATATAGATAGTACTACGTATTTTGATTACTCAACAGATGAACAAGACGCATTAACAAATGTAAACAATGTTGATAATGTAATTAACATCTATTTCGCTAATACTGTAAGCACTACAGATGGAGGTGGTTTATGTGGCTATGCCTTTTTTCCTGGTGGACCAGAAGTTATTTTAATGAATAACTCTTGTGCATTAAATGGAAGTACTTTACCACATGAAATGGGACATTTCTTTGCTTTATCTCATACGCACGGAAATACTAATGGTACACTAACATCAGAGTTAGTTGATGGTTCTAACTGTAGCACAGATGGTGATTTCATTTGTGATACGCCTGCAGACCCACAATTAGGTGGTGGAAACGTATCTTCTTCTTGTATTTATTCTGGTAGTGCTATAGATGCTAATGGAGCTGCATTTACTCCAAACCCATTAAATATTATGTCATATTCTCGTAAAGTATGTCGTACAGAATTCTCACCTCAACAATATGCTCGTATTTATGGTGTATATCAAGCGTCAAGAGCTGTAATGGCTTGCCCTAGTTTTAATGTAGATATTGCATCCAGTTACACTAGAGATTGTAGTAATACTTTAGATGTTAATTTTACCGATAATAGTATTGGAGCAACGTTTTGGCAATGGGATGTTGATGGTGATGATATTATAGACTATACAACTCAAAACCCATCTCACACTTATTCAGGTGAAGGCGCATATGATGTAACACTAACCATTTTTAATGGTTCTAGTTCGCTTACAAAAGTATTTCAAGAGTATATTGAAATTGGTGGAGAAGATATTTCTACATCTGAAATTATTCTTACACTTAATACAGATGATTGGCCAGCTGAAACCTCATGGGAATTTAAAGATAGTAGTGGGACTATTTTATATTCTAGTCCTGTTTATGTAGAAGGAATAGATGATTTTCAAACATTTACAGAAAACTTTACTGTAGCAACAAATGAGTGTTATTCTTTTGAAATAATTGACAGCTTTGGTGATGGTATTTGTTGCGCTTCTGGCTTTGGCTCTTTTAATTTGACAACTATAGAAGGTAGTACAATATTAAGTGGTGGAGATTATGGTTTCGGAAATATTGTGTATTTAGCAAACGATGTGCTAAGTGTTGAGGATTATTTTGCTAATAATTCAATCTCAATATATCCTAATCCTACTAAAAATACCCTAAACATACAGTTATCTAACTCAAACAATTTACCAGACACTTATACTATATATAACATGCTTGGTCAAGTAATTATGAGTAAGAGAATACATCAAGCTCAAGATTTAAGTATTCAAACAAACGCTTTTAGTGAAGGTGTTTATTATCTGAAAATATCTAAAGGAAATCATTCTAATACACTACCATTTATAAAAAATTAACACTCCTTTTAACTATAAAAAAAGCGAATTGATTCATATCAATTCGCTTTTTTTATAAGTGCTCTATTAATGTCACGTATAAGTTTAGGGCCTTCATAAATAAAACCAGTATACACTTGAATTAAATCTGCTCCAGCTTCAATTTTTTCTAGTGCATCTTCTGCAGAGTGTATACCACCTACTCCAATTATTGGAAATGCTTTATTACTCTTATTCGCTAAATATTTTATAACTCTAGTAGATTTGTCTTTTATGGGTTGTCCACTTAAACCACCATTCCCTATAGCTTCTAATCGCTCAACTGATGCTTTTAAACCTGTTCTATCTGTTGATGTGTTACTAGAAATCACGCCATCTAAATTAGTTTCAGCAATTAAATCAATAATTTCATCTAATTGATTATCATTTAAATCTGGTGCAATTTTAAGCAAAATTGGTTTTTGTTTCTCAAATTTATTATTGGCCTTCTGTACTTCGGAAATGAGTTCTAATAAATAATCTTTATCATTCAGTTTTGCATGGCTACCAACATTTGGACAACTCACATTAAGTACAAAATAATCTACATAAGGATGTAAACCATTAAAACAGTCAAGATAATCTTTGGTATAATCTTCAGGATTAGTATCCGTATTTTTTCCAATATTTCCACCAATAATTAATTGTCCTTTATTTTTCTTTAACTGTTTTATTGCGGCTTCTAAACCTTCATTATTAAAACCCATTCGGTTGATAATACCTTTATCATCCTTTAAACGAAATAAGCGTTTTTTAGGGTTCCCTACTTGACCTTTAGGGGTTACTGTTCCTATTTCAATAAATCCGAAACCAAAATTAGCCAGCTCATTATATAGTACTGCATTTTTATCAAAACCAGCAGCTAAACCTACTGGGTTTTTAAACTTGAGTCCAAAAAACTCGCGTTCTAAAGATGGATTATTAACTAGATACAAACTTTTAAACAAGGACGTCATTCCAGGAACCTTAGAAAAGTTACGAATTAGAGAAAATGTAAAATGGTGAACTTTTTCCGGATCAAAAGTGAATAAAACTGGTCTTAGTAAAAGCTTATACATATGAAATATTTTCTAATGCAAAAATACTATTCATTTCATTAAAATCGCTAACTTTCGTCCTATTAATAAACCTTAAAGGTTTTTTGATTTTCTTACTCATATGTATAAAAATAGTTCACACAAATGATTAACAAAAGAGACATTACAAAGCGTTTTATAAGTTACGTTATTGTTGATACAGAATCTGATCCAGAAAGTAATACAACACCTAGCACAGCGAAACAATGGGATTTAGCAAATGCATTAGTTGAAGAGTTAAAAGCCATTGGTATGACAGATGTAACCATAGATAAAAACGCATATATTATGGCTACTTTACCAAGTAATGTAGATCATGATGTGCCTACAATAGGTTTTATTTCTCATTTTGATACGACACCAGATTTTACTGGTGCTAATGTAAACCCACAAATTATAGAAGACTATGATGGAAAAGATATCATTCTAAATGACGTTGAAAACATTGTATTATCTCCAGATTATTTTGATGACTTATTACTATACAAAGGACAAACTTTAATCACAACAGACGGAACAACTCTTTTAGGAGCCGATGACAAAGCAGGAATTACAGAAATCATATCTGCTATGGAACACCTAATTAATCATCCAGAAATTAAACACGGAACTCTTAAAGTTGGATTTACTCCAGATGAAGAAATAGGTCGAGGTGCACATAAATTTGATGTGAAAAAATTTGGCGCAGATTGGGCTTACACAATGGATGGCAGTCAGGTAGGTGAACTTGAATATGAAAATTTTAACGCTGCTGGTGCAAAAATAACTATCAAAGGGAAAATTGTACATCCAGGATATGCTAAAGGAAAAATGGTAAACTCCATGTATATCGCTACAGAATTCATCAACTCTTTACCTCGAATGGAAACTCCTGAACACACTGATGACTATCAAGGTTTTTTTCACCTCTACAGTATCGAAGGAAAAGTTGAAGGCACTGTTTTACAATATATTATAAGAGATCATGACAAATTACATTTTGAAGCTCGAAAAGAAGTAATGCAAAAACTCACCAATGATCTCAACGTACAATATGAACGCGAAGTCATTACTATCGATATTAAAGATCAATACTTTAATATGAAAGAAAAAGTAGAACCTGTAATGCACATTGTTGATATCGCTGAAGAAGCCATGAAACAATTAGACATTGAACCTTTAATAAAACCTATTAGAGGAGGTACAGATGGTTCTCAGCTAAGTTATATGGGTTTACCATGTCCAAACATTTTTGCTGGAGGACATAATTTTCATGGACGATATGAATATGTTCCGGTTGAAAGCATGATAAAAGCTACCGAAGTGATTTGTAAAATTGCAGAGTTAACTGCCGAGAAAAGCAAGCCGTAAGGACAGTCTCTACTAACAAGTTTTACGACTTGTCTTTCTTATAAAAATAGTCGAACTTTCGTTTAATATTGCATTTCAATACTAGGAATTGATGATATTCTAACATAATCGCTGCATTAAAAGTTCTAATATGAAGAAATCACTAAAATTAATTTCACTAATAATTGGTGTTATATGTATTTCATATATATACCTCAGACAAGATTTTGAACGTACTCCTCCTACATTATACAAGAATGCTCATATTATCACTCTAGATGAACACCTGCCCTATGTAGAAGCCATGTATATTCAAAATGGAAAAATACTAAACCTAGGAACAAATGAACAACTAGAAAGAAATATACAAAAAGGTACAGTTATCGTAGACCTAAAAGGTTCTACAATACTTCCTGGATTTATTGATGCTCATTCTCACTTTTCAATTAGCATGTTTTTATCTGAAATGCATGATTTATCCGGATTTAAATACAACTCAAATAAAGACGTTTGGAATAGTTTTGAAAACATTGTAAAAAACACAAAAAAAGGCGATTGGATTATTTGTAAAGGCATTGACCCACTACTAGTAAATGATCTCATAACACCATCTATAGAATATTTAGATAAAATTGCTCCCGAAAACCCAGTCCTCTTTTTTAGTCAAAGTCTACATAATTACTGGGCTAATTCTAGAGCTTTTAAAATTGTTGGGATTAATAATAAAACAAAAGCCCCAACTAGTAGTAGCTATTATGGTAAAGATAAAAACGGTAAATTAAACGGCTTAATTGTAGAGCAACAAGCAGTAAAACCATTTTTTGATATTTTAAAATCTGAGGTTTTAACACCAAAAAAGCTAAGCAATACAGCGTCTAAAGTAATGTCAGATTATGCTAAAAATGGAAATACAACCATCGTTTCTGCTGGAATAACTATTCAAGATGAAAAACCATTATTGTTATTTAAACATTTATCCAATGACAAATCAGAATTATTTGGGAATTTTTTAGCAACAATTGGATACTTACCTAAAAGAAAACAAAATCCAAGGCATTTCATTTATATGCGTCATGATATGGCCCATCTATTACCTAAAAACAACGACAGGAAAAACGACTTTTATGACATTATAGGTATTAAACATTGGTATGATGGTTCACCATATATTGGCTCAATGTATCTCAATGAAAGCTATCTAAATTCAAAAATTACAAACCAAAAATTACATATCTCAAAAGGACACAAAGGAAACGCTTTATTAAAAAAAGATGATCTAAAATCATTTATAAAAGACTATCACAAAAAAGGATGGCAAATAGCCTTACATACGCAAGGAGATGCTGCAATAAACGAGGTTGTTGATGTATTTGAAGATCTTGAAAATGAGCTCGATTTCTCAACATCAAGACATAGACTTGAACATTGTTTATTATTTCCTATTGAAAATATAGACCGGATAAAAAGACTTAACCTAACACCAAGTTTCCATATAAACCACTTATATTATTATGGCGATGTTTTAAAATCAGATATACTCGGGGAAGAACGTTCAGAAAAGATTTTACCAATCGCTTCTGTAAAAGATTCAAATATTATGTTTTCCATACATGCAGACCAACCCATGTTTGAGAGTAATCCATTTAAACTAATTCAAACAGCCGTTGAGCGCAAAACTATTTTAGGAGATATATTAGGTGACAATCAAAACATAACTGTAATTGAAGCGATAAAAGCATTGACAATAAATGCTGCCTGGCAAATTAATATGGAGCATAAAATTGGGTCTCTAGAAAAAGGTAAATATGCCGATTTCGTTATTCTAGATAAAAATCCGTTAAAGATTAAGACAAATGAATTGAGTTCAATTAAATGCTTAAAAACATTTGTTAATGGTAATTTAGTAAATTAGTACTCCGCATAACTAATCGTGCATATGAATACATTAAACGACAAAAATGGAAAAAGTAAACTCTATAGAAGAATATATTGAAGTCAATGATCATTATGCAGAAGAGTTATCAATTTTGAGATCTATTATAGACTCTACTGAACTTCAAGAGACTATTAAATGGAATGCACCTGTCTATACCCTAAATGGAAAAAACGTGGTTGGTTTAGGTGCTTTTAAACAGCATTTTGGTATTTGGTTTTTTAATGGTGTATTTCTTAAAGATCAACAAAAACTTTTAATTAATGCTCAAGAAAACAAAACAAAAGCATTAAGACAGATGCGTTTTAAAACAAAAACAGATATCAATGAAGCTGCTGTATTAACTTACATTAAAGAAGCTATAGAAAATCAACGCTTAGGTCGAGAATTAAAACCCGTTCGAAAATCAAAAGAGGTGCTTATACCTAAAGAATTAAAAGACGTATTAAAATCAAATACAGATCTCGATTCAAGCTTTAAATCTCTTACTCCAGGTAAACAACGAGAGTATTGTGAATATATTAAAGACGCAAAAAGAGAAGCCACTAAACAAACACGATTAGAAAAAATAACACCTATGATTATTCGAGGTGTTGGCCTTCATGACAAATACAAAAATTGTTAAACATAAAAAACTCCGAAAGTTATCTTTCGGAGTTTTTTAATTGATTGAATAAATTTTATTCTATTTTTTTACAGTTGCTGGAGTATTCAACTTTCGGCTTATTTCCATAGAAATGGCAGAACGTTCAAATTTAATTTTTCCGGCAAGCGTTTCGATAACACAGCTATTGTCTTTATCATTAAGATCAACAATTTTACCATGCATACCACTTTTAGTTACAACTTTATCACCTCTTTTTAAACCTGAAGCAAAAGCTTTTTCTTGCTTTGATCTTTTCATTTGCGGTGCTATCATAAAAAAATAGACCACAGCAAACATTGCTAAAAAAGGTAAAATATCTCCGATTGACATAAATTTATCTTACAGGTTTAATTGCTGCTGAACCTGCTTTTTTAGCTGGTGCATTAGGATCTGGTTGAACAAAAGCTTTAATCTTAACAATTTCAGAACCTTTTTCAGTATTTGTTGTTAATGTAATCGATTTTTGAACTTGGTTAGCTCCTTTTCCATTAAATTTCACAGTAAACTCAGCTGACTCACCTGGAGCAAGAGGGTTTCTATTCCAATCTGAAGGCACAGTACATCCACAAGTACTCTTAATGTTACTTACTACTAAAGGTGTTTTTCCAGTATTTGTATACTTAAATTTTGTTTCAACAGGAGTCCCATTTAATATGGTACCAAAGTCATGCTCAGTTTCTACAAAAGAAATCACGGGGAAATCTGCTGCACTTGCATCTCTTTCTGCAGCTGCTGCTACGTTGTCTGAATTAATTTTGCTTGTTGCATCTTCTTTACAAGATGTAAAAGCTACTAAACATAATGCGCTTAACGCTAAAATTGTCTTTTTCATTGCTATAATTTTTATATAATTTTTGATTCGAGAATCCAAATGTACTAATTATTTCATTTAATCAAAATTTTTAAGGCATTTTCAAACAAAACATTAACAGTCTATCACCTATAAAACCTAGACCTTTAGAGTAAACCTCTTCCTATTTTATTCAATTTTCCTTCGGCAATATATTCTTTAGTAATTTTATCTAAAATACCGTTAATAAAGTTACTACTTTTTGGTGTTGAATATTCCTTTGCAATTTCTAAATACTCGTTAATGGTTACTTTCACTGGGATTGATGGGAATTTCTGAAATTCACAAATCGCCATTTGCATTAATACAGTATCAATTTGAGTAATACGTTCTGCATCCCAATTTTTCGTTTTTGATGCTATTTCTTTACTAAAAACAGATTGGTTAAGTATTGTTCTTTTTAATAAATGAGTACCAAAATCTTTATCTTCTATATCTTTAAATAATTTAGGAGTAAAGAATTTTCCTTCAGATGAAAGTTTAACTCTCTTTAAAAGTCTTAGAATTGCTGTATTTACAACTGGCAAATCATCTAACCATGTAATACGCTTATCTTCAAAGTAATCATAAAGCTTATCATTTGGCGCTATGATTTCAGTAAACATATCAATTACGAAATTCTTATCTTCCTTAAACGTTGATGTTTTTGTAGACATATACTCTTTATAGACATCACTTTCCAAAATAGATTTAAAAATCACATCTACATATTCAAAATCTAGATACCAAAGATTTTCTTTTTGATCTTCAATACTTTCTTGTAGTCTTTGGTTAGAACTTAAGAGTTCTAAAACCTCATTATTTACAAATTTTGAATTTGGGTTTTTCTCTTCTTGAGTCGCTAAGAGCTTATTTTGTGTCTTTTCTAATCTGTCTTTTGATTTTTTATGTACCTCTATAAGAAGTGATAATTGTGCCAAAAACAGATCATACATGCTGTCTAGACTTTGATGTAGAAATTTTTCATTGATTTTTATGTTATCACTTTCACTTCCTTTAGAAGCGTAAAGTGTTTGCATAACTTTAATCCGAATGTGTCGTCTATTTAACATGGTTGCAAAGAGCTAAAAAATTAACAAAGCGAAAGTAAATCTCCTTTCGCTTTGCAAAAATACTATTATTTTAAGTCTAGAAAAATTATTTAAATAAGGTTTTAAATTATTTTTTCTGCTCTTTTTTTCTGGTTTCGATACGTTCTTTAGCTATAGTTAATGCTGAAACGTTAGTTGTCACATTATTTTGCTTAGCAACTTCAAAAATTTCTAAGGTCGTATTATAGATATTTTCTGTTTTACGAATAATTTCTTGCTTATCATAGTTTTCTAACTCAGCATAAACATTAATAATTCCACCTGCATTAATTAAGAAATCTGGCGCATATAAAACACCTTTATCCTGTAGCATTTTTCCATGCTTAGCTTCATCTGCTAATTGGTTGTTTGCTGCTCCAGCAATAATATCGGCTTGTATTTTATAAATCGTTTCATCATTTATTGTAGCACCTAAAGCACAAGGTGCATAAATATCCATAGGTTCGCTATAAATATCTTGTCCTTTATAAATGGTCACATCATACTTTGATTTTACAGCTTCTAAACGCTCTTGATTAATATCAGCGATGGTCACTTTAGCTCCTTCGTTTAATAGATGTTCAACTAATGATTCTCCAACATGTCCAATCCCTTGAACAAACACCGATTTATCTTCTAGAATTTCGCTTCCATATTTAAATTTAGCAGCCGCTTTCATCCCCATAAAAACACCGTAAGCAGTAATTGGTGATGGATTTCCAGCACCACCTTTACTTTCAGAAATACCAGTTACGTATGGTGTTACTCCCCTTACAATATCCATATCTTCAGTAGTCATACCAACATCTTCAGCTGTAATATATCTTCCGCTTAAAGAATGTACAAACTCACCAAATCTTCTCATTAATTCTGGAGTCTTTTGTGTTTTAGCATCGCCAATGATAACCGCTTTTCCGCCACCAAGATTTAATCCAGTGATTGCAGATTTAAAAGTCATCCCACGAGACAATCTTAAGACATCATTAAGGGCTTCCCATTCATTATTATATGACCACATTCTTGTGCCTCCAAGTGCAGGTCCCAAAACTGTATTATGAATACCTATTATTGCTTTTAAACCAGTATCTTTGTCGTTGCAAAAAACAATTTGCTCGTGATTATCAAAAGATAATTGTCCGAAGACTGGGTCAATTTTTGAGAGTTCTTTAGAACTTATAACGTCTGATGTCATTTAAATTTAGATTAAAAGGCTATTTTAAATTATACATAAAATAGCTTGCAAAGCTAACTCAATATTGGAGTATTAGCAAAAATAAGGATGTTAAAATATCAAATTGCTAAAAATCAAGCCTCAAAACAGTAAATGAAAGAACTAAAACATATAAACAAGTACTTTTTCAAGTATCGTTATAGACTCTTATTGGGAATATTAATTACCATAGGCGCTAAAATATTTGCACTATTTACACCTAGGTTTATTGGCAAATCAATCACAACAATTTCTAAAAAACTAAATAATGAAATCACTTCTGAGGTATTCAAAGAAGAATTAGCTATTAACATACTATATCTTATTGGAGCTGCTGTAATTGCAGGGTTTTTCACTTTTTTAATGCGTCAAACGATTATTAATGTTTCGCGTTATATCGAATACGATCTTAAAAACGAGGTGTACCAGCAATATCAAAATTTATCATTAAACTTCTACAAAGCTAATAGAACTGGCGATTTAATGAATCGAATCAGTGAAGATGTTGGTAAAGTTCGTATGTATGCTGGACCAGCAATTATGTATACTATAAATACCGTAACGCTTTTTATAGTTGCCCTAATTTATATGCTAAGTATAGCTCCTAAATTAACACTATATACTGTTTTACCTTTACCTATTTTATCATTCATTATTTATAAATTAAGTAGAGTTATAAATAAACGCAGTAGAATTGTTCAAGAATATTTATCTCATCTTTCAACTTACACGCAAGAATCTTTTAGTGGGATTTCGGTAATTAAATCCTATGGAATAGAAAGGAACAACTATGACGAATTCAATAAACTTTCAGAAGAAAGCAAACAAAAACAAATAGATCTTACAAAAGTTCAAGCTTTATTTTTTCCTTCAATGATTTTACTTATAGGTTTAAGTAATATTTTAGTAGCATATGTTGGTGGAATGCAATATATAAATGGCGAAATTAAAGAAATAGGGACTATCGCAGAATTCTTAATTTATGTAAACATGCTTACTTGGCCTGTTGCAACTGTTGGTTGGGTTACTAACTTAGTGCAACAAGCAGAAGCGTCTCAAAAGCGTATTAACGAATTTCTAAAGCAAGAACCAGAAATAAAAAACTTGAATTTATCACCTTCACAAATCAAGGGGAATATTGAATTTGGTAATGTAACCTATATCTATCCTGACACAAATATTAAAGCACTAGACAACGTTAGTTTTTCACTTAAAAAAGGAGAAACATTAGCTATATTAGGAAAAACAGGCTCAGGGAAATCAACAATTCTTGATCTAATTGGAAGACTTTATGATGTTCAACAAGGTCAGATTTCTATTGATGGTACTCAAATTAACCAAGTACATCTCAAAAGTTTAAGAGATCATATAGGTTATGTCCCACAAGATGCCTTTTTATTTTCTGATACTATTGAAAACAACATTAAGTTTGGTAAAGAAGATGCTACTGAAAATGAAATAATAACCGCAGCAAAATATGCAGATGTTCATAAAAATATTAAAACCTTTAGTAAAGGGTACCAAACCAAATTAGGCGAACGCGGTATTACACTATCGGGAGGTCAAAAGCAAAGAATATCTATTGCAAGAGCTATAATTAAAGCTCCAGAAATCATGCTGTTTGATGATTGTTTATCTGCTGTAGATACTGAAACTGAAGAGAAAATATTAAAGAATCTACGTGAAATTTCTAAAGGAAAAACAACAATTATAGTTAGCCATCGTGTATCTTCTGCTAAAAACGCAGATAAGATTATTGTACTAGAAGATGGTAAAATAATTCAAAACGGAACACATGAATCATTGGTAAACACCGATGGTTACTACAAAGAGCTCTACTTAAAACAACTCAGCACAAAAGAATTATAATTTTTGTTGTTTACTAATCTTTTTTTTTAGATTTTTGATGCACAATCAGAACAAAAAAACAAAAATTGGCTATGAGTGATCACGGAATGATGGAAAAAGAGGAAATTTTCTCAAAAGTATTACGAGCAGGAAGAAGAACCTACTTTTTTGATGTAAGAGCAACCAAAGCAGGAGATTATTACCTTACAATTACAGAAAGCAAAAAATTCACTAACGACGATGGGTCGTTTCATTACAAAAAACACAAAATTTATTTATACAAAGAAGATTTTTCTGAGTTTAATGAAATTTTAAGAGAGATGACAGATTATATAATCACTGAAAAGGGAGACGAAGTGATTAGTGAACGTCATCAAAAAGACTTCAAAAAAGAAGACTATACAGCAAATGAGGATGTCTCTAAAAATGAAGAATCTACAGACAACTCTAATTCTGCAGAAAAATTCACAGACATCAATTTTGAAGATATATAAACCTTCTCTTTTGTTAAATTATATAAAACCGCTACATTACAGTAGTGGTTTTTTTATTTTTATACTTTAATCAACATAACATATGAGACTAACTCTTCTTTTGCTCGTAGTAAGCTTTTTTAAGCTTAATGCGCAATCACAACCTAATTTATCATATTACCTTCCGCAAAATACAAGCTACAATAAAAACATTCCAACGCCAGAGTCTGTAATTGGTCATCAGGTTGGCGAATGGCATATCACTCACGATAAGTTAGTACATTACATGAATGTATTAGCCTCATCGTCAGACAGAATTAGCATTGAAAACAGAGGTACAACCTTTGAAGGGAGACCTCTACTTTTGTTAACCATTACATCTCCAACAAATCAAAATAATCTAGAAATTATTAGAAAAACGCATATCGCGTCTACCGAAACCAATATTGTAGATACTAGCAATATGCCAATTGTAGTATATCAAGGGTTCTCAATACATGGTAATGAGCCTAGTGGTTCTAATGCATCAATATTAGTTGCCTATTATTTGGCTGCTGCCGAAAGTAATGCTGTTACAGATCTACTTGAAAATAGTATTATTTTATTTGATCCGTCTTTAAATCCAGATGGCTTACAACGCTTTGCGTATTGGGCCAATACAAATAAGAGTAAAAATTTAAACCCAGATCCAAACGACAGAGAATATAGTGAAGTTTGGCCTGGTGGAAGAACTAATCATTATTGGTTTGACATGAACAGAGATTGGTTACCGGTTCAGCTACCAGAATCTCGTGCACGTATTGCTAGTTTTCATAAATGGCTACCAAACATCTTAACAGATCATCATGAAATGGGAACTAATTCAAGTTTCTTTTTTCAACCAGGAATTCCATCTCGTACACATCCATTAACGCCAAAATTAAATCAAGAATTAACTAAAAATATTGGTGCTTTTCATGCAAAAGCATTTGACAAAATTGGATCGCTCTATTATACCGAAGAGAGTTTTGATGATTTTTACTATGGAAAAGGATCCACCTTTCCAGATATTAATGGAGGTATTGGTATTTTATTTGAGCAAGCCAGTTCTCGGGGACATATTCAAGAAAGTGACAATGGTATTTTAACTTTTCCTTTTACTATTCGCAATCAATTTACTGCAGCTTTATCAACATTAGAAGCTGGTAAAGCTATGCGTCAAGACATTCTCAGATACCAACATGATTTCTATAAAAATGCACGAAATGAAGCCGTAAAGGAAAATGGAAAAGCAATTGTTTTTGGAGATGAAAAGGATGCTGCAAAAACACATCATTTAGCTGAAATATTAGTACGTCATAATATTGAGTTCTATGATCTTAAAAATGATTTCACAAGCAACGGAAAGCATTTTAAAAAAGGCTATGGATATCTCATTCCGAAGCATCAAAAAAACACACGTTTAATCAATGCCATGTTTGAAAAACGAACAACATTTCAAGACAGTTTGTTTTATGATGTATCTGCTTGGACATTCCCTTTAGCTTTTGGCTTAGATTATGAAGAAGGTATTTCAACGTCAAAAGCAGGAGCAAAAGTTGAGACGTTACATATGCAAACTGGAAATGTTACAGCAAAAAGCAGTTATGCATATCTCATGGAATGGCATGAATACTATTCTCCTAAAGCACTAAACAGTATCTTAAATAGTGGTTTAAGAGCGAAAGTTGGGATGAAGCAATTTAGTATGAATGGAAAAAGCTATGATTATGGCACCATATTAATCCCTGTTCAAAATCAAAATAAATCCACTGACGAGCTTTACAGTTTTTTGCAAAATATTGCTAGAGATAGCCATTTAAATATTGATGCAGTAGATACTGGACTAACAGAAGGTATAGATCTAGGAAGCAATCAATTTAGAGCATTAAAACAACCAAAAGTAGCTGTGATTATAGGTGATGGTATTCGAAGTTATGATGCTGGAGAAATCTGGTATTTATTTGATCAACGTTATGACATGAGATTAACTAAACTAGATACTAAATCACTAAATAGAAAAAATCTAGAGCGTTATAATACTATTATTTTGCCTAGTGGAACTGTGCCTGCTAATGCTACAAAAAAACTTAAAGAATGGGTACAAAAGGGAGGGACACTAATTGGATACAGAAGTGCATTGAATTGGTTAAAAAATAATGAATTCATAAAAATAGATTTCAAAAAAACAGAACGTACAGCAAAAAATATTGCATTTGAGCAACGCGGAAACTATCGTGGAGCACAGGTTATTGGAGGTGCAATTTTTGAAGCTAAAATAGATCGTTCTCACCCGATAAGTTTTGGATATAAAAACGAAAAAATTTCACTTTTCAGAAATAATACAATGTTCATGACAGCTGATAAACAAAGCTATAACAATCCAATTACCTATACTAAAAATCCTTTGTTGAGCGGTTACATTTCAAAATCAAATTTAGACAGTTTAGCGTTAACTGTTCCATTTAAAGTAAAAAGCTTAGGCAGTGGTAAAGTCGTTGTCTTTACAGATAACACAAATTTCAGAGCTTTTTGGTACGGAACTAATAAATTAATGATGAATGCTATTTTCTTTAGAGAAGAATTATAATTTAACTGAGAGCAAACTTAAAACCAATACATTAAACACATAGATCAATCCAAATTTTAACTGAAAAGTAACTGTTAAAATTAACATTACTAATACAATAAATAATGGTACTAAAGTAATTGCTATTGCAAACCTAAATGTTGATGTAAACTCAATTTCATTGATTTTAGGTTGCACCACTTTTTTCCAGATAAGATATGGGACAAATACATTGATTATTAATAAGAATTTAGATAAAACCTTTAATATATTATCTGACTTAGGTTTATTAGATTTGCATGTTTTAAAACCGCTCGCTATACATTTGTTTATATCATTAGGTTTGGTAAAATCAGCATCTAAGTCTTCAAGTTGCTTTAATGTTTTATCATAATTTTCACTTTCAATATGAATTGTTAACTCACAAAGCTTATTAAAAACAGTATTTTTCAACTTTACTACATTCTTATTTTTATCAGTTACTATAGAACTGTCAACTTTTATAGCATCTCCAAAATTTATCAAAGCCTTATCTCCATAGTTTGTGGCGTTTTCAAAATTTAGTCCAACTGGAATTAAACTTATTTGTGCATCAGGATAATTTTCTAAAGTTTCAAAAATAATACGTGTAAACCCCTTACTTAAAGGTCTAACAGTCCGTTTTAAATTATGGTTACCTTCCGGAAAAATGACAATAGTTTGCTTTTTATTCAACAATTTAGAGCATTTAGAAAACACAGAATTGTTCTTGAACAAATTGCCCCAACCATCTCTTATTCTATAAACTGGTAATAAGTGTAAACTTTCGAGAATTTTGCCAACTAATGCATTGTTAAAGACACTTGCTCTTGTTAAGAAATATGAAAACCCTCCATTTTTAGTTGCAATTAGAAGCGCATCTAATAAGGCATTTTGATGGTTAGCCAAAAACAAAACAGGTGTATTCTTCGGAATACGAGATGCATTACGTACTTCTATTTTTTTAAAATAAAAAAAGAGACCTATACGCAAATACGCTCTCACACTATATAAGCACAACTGATTCAAATCTCTACAATTTTTTGTGGTTTATAACTCCAATAAAAGGCTAAAGCTAATCCTGAAACGATATGCCAAATCCCCCAAAACGCAGCCATTATTGCCATTCCTCCTAATCCATTAAAAAAAGTAAAAATGAGTAATAATCCTAAACCAGAATTCTGAATCCCCGTTTCTATAGCTAGTGTTTTTTGATCTCTAAAAGATAATTTAAAGGCTTTGGCAGTAAAGAAACCTAGCAAAATAGCGAAAAAATTATGACTAATTCCTATAATTAATACATAATGGATATAGGTATTAAAAACATCGATATTTTTTGAAAATGCAATCAAAACAATCATTATAAAAACAATAATAGAAATAGGCTTTAATAGCTTAGAAAGTTTAATAGCTAAAGCTTCATTTTTATATCTCACTAACATTCCAAGCAGTAAAGGAATTCCTAAAATAAGCAATACTAACTTTACTAGTTCAAAAGGCTGAAGTTCTACATTTTTAAGAATTTGAGCTGTTGGTTCATATAAATTCCCATATAACTGAAAATTTAAAGGTGTAACAACCATAGCTAACAATGTTCCTAAGGCAGTTAAACTAACCGAAAGGGCTGTATTTCCTTGTGCTAAATGTGTTATAAAATTAGAAATATTCCCACCAGGACAAGCAGCTACCATCATCATACCTAGAGCTATACTTGGTTGTGGTTTTATGAATAAAATGACTAAAAATGTCAAAAAAGGTAAAAGTATAAACTGCGCTAAAACTCCCGCTATTACTAATTTAGGTTGTTTGAGTAAAGATTTAAAATCATTTGCCGAAATCCCGAGCGCAACACCAAACATCACTATAGCAAGTGCTATATTCAATACTAAAAGTCCGTTACTGTCAAAATTGATTTTTACATTATCTAGTTGCTCCATGTATTATGCGACAGTTAAACCATTTTTTACTTTATGTTCAGGATTTAAAAGTATAACATCCATACCATTTACAGCTCCTAAAACTAAACATTCACTCATAAATTTAGCAATTTGTTTTTTAGGAAAATTAACCACAGCAACAATTTGTTGATTGATTAGGTCTTCTTTATTATAACGTGTTGTGATTTGAGCTGAAGACTTTTTAATTCCTATGTCTCCAAAATCGATCGTTAATTGGTAAGCAGGTTGACGTGCTTCAGGAAAATCGTTAACATCTATGATTGTTCCAACTCTTAAATCTATCTTTGTAAAGTCTTCGAAAGTTATTATATTATCCATTGAATTCATAAGCTAAATATAGAATAATTATGTCACTTACACCTTCAAACATGCTGCCATTAGGTACTAAAGCTCCAAATTTCGAGCTTGTCAATACAGTTAATGACACACTTGTATCTTTAGAAAGCGCTAAAGGAAGCAGCGGAACCTTAATTTTATTTATTAGCAATCATTGTCCTTTTGTTAAACATGTGAATGCTCAATTATCTCAGCTAGCAAAAGATTATCATTCTAAGGGCGTAAATTGTATTGCTATTTCTAGTAATGATGTAGAAAGTTATCCTGAAGACTCTCCCCTTTTGATGAAACAAAACGCTATAGATCACGGTTTTATTTTTCCGTATTTATATGATAAAACTCAACGTATTGCAAAAGCTTATAATGCTGCATGCACACCAGATTTTTATGTTTTTGATGAAGCCTTAAAATTAATTTACAGAGGTCAATTAGATGATTCAAGGCCAGGGAATGGGATTCCAGTAACGGGTCAAGATATTAGAAATACACTTGATAATTTAATTCAACAGCTGCCAATAACAGAAATTCAAAAACCAAGTATTGGTTGTAATATCAAATGGAAATAAAATTCAAGAAAAAAGCGAATTAGAAATATATATTTCCTAATTCGCTATAACCAACCATCAAAATATTACTCTCTTCACTTATTTCATATGCTATTAATCAAAAGCTAGAAGAGTAAAAAACTTAAGTATCTTAAAATCTTAAAATGATTTATATTGTTTTTTTAATTCTTTAATATCTATACGTTTATCACCGGTTTCCATATAGCGTTTATACCCCATTAACGTTGTTCTCGCCCCTCTTCTCAATTTCCCTTTCATCATTCCGGTTAAAAACCCTGGTTTTAATCTAAAATTTGTAACCTGGTAAATCACTGTCTCACCTTGGGCATTTGTTTTAACACCAAATGTATTGTTCATTTTTTTAAGAGGAAAATTCTCCCATTCGTAAACATCATAAGTATAATAATTTCCTTCGCTATAGTCAATGATTTTTTCTTTAACCATTATCTTCTTATTCTTTGTTCTTGGTATATAGCAAATTCTTTCACAGTCCATTTGAGCTATATTTGGACTCCCATTAATAGCACTTGAACTCTCTAAGCCTGCATGAAAACTTCCAATATCACCATAGCTATTTAATACATCCCAAGCCTTTTGGGTTGTTACATTTACGACCATTTCATATTTAATAGTTTTCAATTTTATTTCCTTTCCTTCTTTTTGTGCATTCATTTGCAATGTTAAAAATGCAACTATAATTAGCAGTAAGCTTCTAAAATTTAATTTTGCCATGTTCATATTCTTATTTATTGGTTAACGATATAGATATTTAAAGATTTAAAAGCTTTATTCCTATAAGGCAATATTGCTTTGTAAGCCTTGCTATTAAAAAAGTTTTTTATGGCCTGATCACTAGGGAATTCAGCAATAAAAACTAATGCTGCTGAATGATTTCCATAAAGCTGCTCTTTCACTTTATATTTTGAGATGGGTTTCCCTCCTGCTTCAGCAAAAAGTTTTTTTGCTCTTTCCGAATAATAGGCCATGGCTTCTGACTCATTAGAATCAGGCAAACCAGTTACTACTAAAATTGACTTTGAGCTCTTTTCCTTTGCTTCTAAAGTTTCCTTTTTACTGTCTTGAGCTTGAAGAGACATTGAAAAAACGGCTACTAAAAGAATTAAAATGTGTTTCATTGTTATATATATTAATTGATTAAATTATTATTTAATTAAATTATTATTTAATTAAATTATTATTTAATTAAATTTAATGGTGACCGGTCGTCATATAAAGAATAAAAAAACTTAATTACTTAGTTGTTGAAAAACAAAAGTCTTAAAATCTTCCAATGGCTTTGTTGTTCCTGTAGATTTCATTCTTAGTAAAGCTCCATGCCAACTGTTAAGTAGAAAAGCACCTAATAAATCAACATCTAGATCTTTTCTAATTTCTTCTTTTTCTTGAGCTTCTTTTAAACATTCTGTAAATATTGCTTCATATTCGTTAAATTCCTCATCGAGGACTTCTCTAAAAGCTTCATTGACATCTCCAAGTTCTAAAGAAAAATTTCCCATAATACAACCTAACTTACATTTCGCAATATTATTTTGGTACTCAATAATACCTGAGTAAAATACATCTAAGCGTTTTAAAGGCGAACCTCCAGATGTTATTAATACATTTTTTAAATACTCAAGACCTGAAAGACTGTAGTCTTTCAAGACTTCTAATCCAAACTCTTCTTTATTAGAGAAATGATTATAAAAAGACCCTTTAGGAATATTTACGCTACTGGTAATTTCTTTAATTCCTGTAGCATAATAACCATTAACGAACATCAAGTCACGACCTGCTTTTATAATATCTTCTCTAAATATCTTTCGCTTCATATTTCAAATATATGACGACTGGTCATTATAAAAAACACTTTATGAAATCTTTAACACGTCTATTCTAACCTAGCTATTTAATTGAAGAGTAATAAACTTCATAGCACTCTGTTTTTTTTATAAGTTATCTAACTGATTATCTGTTCCGTCTTCACTTATAGTCCAGAAAAAGCCAATAAAGAAAAACTGATCTGCTGCAGGTTGCAAAGAACGTCTTGCAAAGTCGCCATTTACATCTGGTGTATTCGCATATTGGTAACCATTTATGTTTTTAAAAGCAAATACATTATTAACTGATAGATACAGAATTTTTTGCGGACTAATTAAATATGCCCAGTTTAAACTTACGCTATTATAACTCTTTGTTTTTTCAGCAAGAAACGCATTGGTATTTGGATTGGTATATGGTCGTCCGGAAGCAAAAGAATAGCTAAAACCAACCTGACTTTTCCAATCATCAATCCAATACTTTGCTACAGCCGAGAAATTATGTGTATTTGCAAAATTAGGTTGTGCTTGTTCTTGAAAATTTTTGTAATTACGTTCTGTATCAAGGTAAGAGTAACTCAACCAATAATCCACATTTTTAATACTTTTATTATCTCTCCAAAAAATATCTAGTCCTTGAGCATAACCTGTTCCAGAGTTATCAAATGTAGCATCAAAACTTTCAAATTCTGTATCATATTTCACTAAATTATCATAGTCTTTTCTATAGATTTCAGCTCTAAATAATCGTCCGTCATTTACATACTGATAATTCATTATATAATGCTTGGTATTTTGAGTTTCTACTTTAGAATTAAACTTTAAAATATTATTATTCGCATTCTGATAAAAGTCTCCATAAGCTAAAGATAGTTGTCCGTTTTTTGATGTTTTGTAGGCAATTGAAGCTCTAGGTGCAACTTTAAAATCGTTAGAAAGCTCATAATTATCTGCTCGTATTCCTAATTTCATAGCAAAGTTTTTACTAAAAATAATATCCGATTCTGCAAATACTGCTGTATTGTTACTATTAAATCCGTAAGTACTATTAATTTCTTCTGAAGCAAAAGTTTCATCAAAATTGGTTGTAAAATGCTCAACTCCAAAATTCAATTTAAACCTGCTATTAAAACGTTTTTTTAATTTTAGTTTAAAATGTGCAGAGTTTTCATCGTCTTCAATATCTGCTCCAAAAACGTTGATATCTGTTTTTGCTATAGTATAACTCAACCCAGAATGTAATGCCCAACCATTACCTAAAAGACCTTGATATGACGCATTTGTATAGAAATTTTTATTGTTTAATTTAAACCGTACACCTTCTGACTCATTGATATCCTCTTGTGTTAAATCGAAATTAGAGGCATCAAAAGCAGCATAAAGTTTTAACATTCCTGTACCAAACTTTCTTCGAAAAACGGTTTCCCCTTGTACACCTTCGTATGGCTTTTCCCAATCATTACGATCTTCAAATACTGCGATGTAAGGCGCCAAATTAATATAGGATGTATTAACACTTAAAGACGATTTATCCCATTTTTCGGTATGTCCTAAGCTCGCTCCTACACTCATGATACCAATATCTGTTTTTTCTTGATCTGGTTCATCAATTGTATTTAATAATAAAACACTTGATAAAGCATTACCATATTCGGCAGAATACCCTCCTGTAGAAAATGTAATCCCATCAAACAAAAATGGAGAGTAACGGCCACGAGTTGGTGTATTATTAGCTGTAGGTGTATATGGTGTAAATACGCGAATACCATCAATAAAAATTTGTGTTTCATTTGCATCGCCTCCTCTAACAAATAAGCGCCCATCCTCGGCAACAGTTGTAGTTCCTGGGAGTGTTTGTAAAGCACCAACAAAATCACCTAATGCACTTGCTGTTGTTACAACATCTAAAGGTTTTAAAACTGACACTTTACTATTATCACTAGCTTCAAATGTTCCGGCTGAAATTACTACAGCATCTAAAGCTTCCATATCATCTTGTAATTTGATTTGTAGATTTTTAAATGTTGACACATCACCTACTATAGCTTTGGTTTCATAGGATAAATAAGAAATGGTTAACACTTGTGATCCTGTTTCTTCGGTTGTAAAACTGAATACGCCTTTCTCATCGGTAGTATCACCATCGTAAGTCCCATCGAGATAAACATTGGCTCCTATAATTGGTTGACCCTTCGTGTCGGTTA
Source organism: Flavobacteriales bacterium 33_180_T64 (assembly GCA_002162685.1). GTDB lineage: Bacteria > Bacteroidota > Bacteroidia > Flavobacteriales > Flavobacteriaceae > Psychroserpens. Next base: position 60,519 of record MAAQ01000008.1, on the reverse strand, counting down.
CTTTACCACTAATTGCTGTTTGAGAAAACATAATTGTGGACATTAGAACTACTAAAAGTGAAACTAAATTTTTCATTGGTTGATTTTTACTGTTTATTTTTTAATTGATAGGTCAAAGATGTTAAAGATCACCTCAACTATAAATTCTATTTTACTGAATTGTTAAAAATCACTACCGAATTGCATATTTTTGGAAGACACCAACATATTATGACTTATGTTAAGCAAATCTGAAACATCATTTAGTATTCTATTTAGTGGTATTGTTAGTGCCGAATTAATTTGTGGTTCAATAGATACGCTAGAACACTTACATTATATTTTTAAACCAGCAATTGTAGTTTCCCTTCTTATCTTTTTTTGGATGAAAAGTGCATCCCTTAAGTTTAATCTTAGATTAATAATAGTATTAGCGCTTTTATTTTCTCTTACTGGAGATCTATTACTCATGTTTGTTGATGTGGCTCCAAATTATTTTCTATTTGGATTGGTTTCGTTTTTACTTGCGCATATAATGTATTGTATAGCATTCTTGACACATAGAAACAAAACTCTTAAACCTTATGGTTTTATTGCTATTTTATTGATCTATGCTTCAGGTCTATTCTATCTTTTAAAAGGAGGTTTAAATGACATGTTAATCCCTGTAATTGTATATATGTTAGTAATTTTAAGCATGTCGACAACTGCTTTCTTAAGAAAAAATAACGTTGTAAAACGCAGTTATATTTTTGTTTTTTTAGGAGCGCTTATGTTTATGGTATCGGATAGCATTTTGGCTCTAAATAAATTTTACGCACCATTAGCCTATTCAAATATAAGTATCATGTTAACGTATGCCTTAGCACAATTTTTTATTATTATAGGGATTTTGAAGCTATCAAAAGATTCGCGTTAAGGATGGAAACGACATCCTTTTGCGTGCAAAAGATATAGTGTACAGCCTGGCCTGAACAAGGTGAAAGGAAACGCCCAAATATTACTTTTTAAACGGTCTTATAATTAGCCTAGCTGCTTTATCAAAATTGATATAATTGTAAGTCCAATTAAATAAAATAATAACGCGATTTCTAAAACCTACTAAGGACATCAAGTGAATAAACATCCATATAAACCAAGCAAAAAAGCCTCCGAATTTAAAATATTTTAAGTCTACTACAGCTTTATTACGACCAATGGTAGCCATAGAACCTTTGTCGTTATAAACAAATGGTTTTAATGGTTTATTATTAATTAACTTTAAAAGGTTTTTACCTAAAAGCTTTCCTTGTTGAATAGCAGGTTGCGCTACTTGGGGGTGCCCATTTGGATAGTTTTCAGTTTCCATAGATGCAATATCACCAAGTGCAAAAATATTTTGATAGCCTTCTATTTGGTTAAACCGATTAACTTTATATCTGTTGGTACGCTCTTGCATAACTGATGCATTCAACCCTTCTATTGGAGCGCCTGTAACTCCTGCGGCCCAAATTAAAGTTTCTGTTTGCAACACTAAATCAGAATTAGTTGTTACGACTTTACCATCATAGTCTTTTACAAAAGTTTTAGAATGTACATTAACACCTAATATTTTGAGAAACTGCTCGGCTTTTTTTGAAGCATGTTCACTCATTGGAGGCAACACTCTATCTGCGCCTTCTAACAAATGAATTTGCATATCATCGCTATTTAAATCGCGATAATCTCTAGGAAGTATATGGTTTTTAAGTTCGGCAATGGCGCCTGCTAGCTCAACACCAGTTGGACCTCCTCCAACAATGACAAAATTTAGAAATGCTTTTCTAGCGGTATCAGAATTAGCAATAGCTGCTTTTTCTAAATTTTGCAAGATCAAGCTTCTAATATTTAAAGCTTGAGGCACACTTTTCATAGGCATACTATTGGCTTGAATTGAAGCGCTACCAAAATAATTGGTTTTAGTCCCTGTTGCGATGATTAAATAATCATACGTTAGTGTCCCTATATTTGTTATAATTTCATTGCTTTGAGAATTGATTAATTCTACCTCAGCAAGTCTAAAAAATGAATTTTTATGTTTTTTTATTATTTTCCTTAAAGGGTAAGCAATAGAATCTGGTTCTAAACCAGAACTCGATACTTGATATAACAACGGTTGAAATGTATGGTAGTTATGCTTATCTAGCAAAACGACTTGTAGGTCTTTGTTAGCAAGTATCTTAGCTAAATTAATACCAGCAAAACCACCACCAATTATAACTACTCTAGGAAAAACAGATTCAGGAATATTCATAAGAAAAAATCTCTTAAAATAACATTTACAAAGATACGATTTAACGCTGTTAAAAGTTTATTTTTGAATTAATGTTTATCACTTTGTAACATTTTAAATCTTATAACTACATATAAGTAACTAACTAATAAAAAAATTGGATAAAGAACTTGAACATAGTTTTGTAGAATTGCTTGAGAAGCATCAAAACATTGTGCACAAAGTATGTAGATTATATACTAATAATAAAGATGCGCACAATGATTTGTTTCAAGAGATTACCATACAATTATGGAAAGCATACCCAAAATTTAGAGGTGATGCCAAGTTTAGTACATGGATGTATCGTGTAGGATTAAATACCGCTATTACACTTTATAGAAAATCTAAACGCAGTATCAAAACCCAAGAATTTGAAACCGTTTCTTTTAAAATTAAATCTGAAGATTATGACGATACCGAAGAACAACAACTCAAATTATTATATAAAGCTGTACATCAGTTAAACGATATTGAAAAAGCATTAGTCTTTTTATATTTAGAAGACAAAAACTACAGTGAAATTAGTGAAACCCTTGGTATAAGTGAAGTTAATGCCAGAGTAAAAATGAATAGGGTTAAGAAAAAAATAAAAACAATATTAAATCCGTAATAATATGGATGAATTAGAATTATTAAAAAAGGATTGGCAATCCAATACAGCGCAAGATGAGCCAAGATTATCTAGCAAGGACATTTATCCAATGCTATTAAAAAAATCATCTTCTATAGTCAAAACCTTATTTTATATAAGTGTTGCAGAACTTTTATTTTGGGTAATTATAAATAGTATTCCCTATTTTTCTTCGGAACAATATCGATTAGATTTAGAAGCTATGTATGGTAATGATTCTATACTATTAGGTGTAACGATTTTCTCCTATGCTGTTGTACTAGCCTTTGTTTATCTGCTCTACAAATCTTATAAATCCATCTCTGTAACGGACAACGCTAAACGATTGATGGAGAGCATTTTAAAAACACGCAAAATCATTAAATATTATGTGATATACAATCTTGTTATGGCTTTTTTATCAATGGCTTTTGGATTGTATTATATGATTTATGAAAATCCTGAAATATCACAGCAATTTGCTAAATTTTCAAATAAGCAAATGTTTTTCGCCATGGCACTAATGCTATTAGCAACGGCTGCATTTGTATTAGTATTTTGGATTTTTTATCGTATCATCTACGGTATATTACTTCGCAGGCTCAATAGAAACTACAAAGAACTTAAAAAATTGGAAGTTTAATTATGGAATCTATAACATGTTATATTGAAAATCAAGCGAATAACATATAATGTAAATTGGTAAGGCATTAAGTCTATTGTTCTCAACGGAAATGTGATATCAAAAAACATTCTCTAAGAAAACATATCAACCATTTTTGACTTATCAAAGAAACTTCAAAATAACGTTTGTTGAATACAAAAGCATTACGCTCAAATAACAAGACATAAGACAAAGACAGAAAATTAACGCCTAGTTACCACTCTCGTTTTTTGTTTAAGGCTTCATTAGCTTCCAACTCTTTTTGTGGAATAACCTTTAAAAATGAAGGATGTTGCTCAATAGCATATTCAATTTTTTCAACAATATCAGCAATAGATTCGTTTTCATAATCGATTTCTAAAGGTGCTTTCACTTCAAAAGATTGATATACATTTTTCTTTTTAATACGCAATCCTTTTTTATCAAATGATCGTCTAAACCCATCAATAACAATAGGAACAACAATAGGTTGGTATTTTTTAATAATATGAGCTGTTCCTTTACGAATAGGTTTAAAAGGCGTTGTTGTGCCTTGTGGAAATGTTACCACCCAACCATCATCTAATGCTTTTCCTATACTAGAAATATCACTCATTTTCACTTGGCGATTTACATTTTTACCTTCGGCTCTCCAGGTACGTTCAATACTTACTGAGCCTACATAAGCTAATACTTTAGGTAACAATCCAGATTTCATTGTTTCCTTTGCCGCAACATAATACATATTAAGTTTTGGGTTCCAGAGGTAACCTACATTTTTTATATTATCTAATCGCCCACTAAGACTTGCGTTAAACACATGAAACATAGCTATTACATCGGCAAAATACGTTTGGTGATTGGAAATAAAAAGAACGTTAGTATCTGGTAGATTTTTTATAATCTCAGAACCTTCTATTTGAAGGTCATTAAAACCTCTAAATCGTCGATGGGTTAATGCACCTAAAATTCTAATCAACCATTTTTTAACAAAAAGTATATGCCCAAAAGGGTTTCTTTTAAATAATCCCATTCATTTTAGTTATTAGCGGAAAAACAAAATTACAAAAATCTAATGCTTAGATCACCATTTTTAACAAGTCTTTTAATTCGCTTAGCATCATAGCAGTTGCTCCCCAAACCACATGACCATTAAGTTCAAAAGCAGGAACTTCTAATTCTAAATCATAAGATGTCATCACAGAGACATCAGCAGTATTGGTATCATCCATAAAATCAGTAAGCTTCACCTCTATTAGATCTTCTACCTCATCCTCTTGTTTAATAAAACATGGTGTCTTGTGTGTAATTCCTAAAAAGGGAGCAACAGTAAAATTACTTGGTGGAATATATAATTGTGTCATTTGTTTTAAGACCTCAACACTCTGTATTGGCACGCCTATTTCTTCTTCTGTTTCTCTTAATGCTGTATATTCAAGATGCGGATCGTTAGCTTCATATTTTCCACCTGGAAAACCGACTTGTGCAGAATGCACGCCTTTATATGCCTTTCTTAGAATTAACACCAAATGTGTTTCAGATTTTAAATCAGGGTAAAACAAAGCCATAACACCTGCCCTTTTAGCAGATTTCATTTTTTCTCTATTCGCTTCAATAAGGTCCATTCGGAATGGCGGAGACATTTTAAATTGAGAGTCTTCTCCTGGAAGATTTAGATTCTTTATTTTTGACACCGATTTTATAAACGTTTCAAAATTCATTCACTTATGAGATTTTTTATGCTTTTCACATGTTGCTTTTTTCTTGTCAATTGTAAAAATAAACCATCTCAACAAAAAACGACTACACAAACAGTAGATTCTACTAAAGTCAAAACCGATACTATTTCCCAATCATTTCTACTTACAAAAGATAATGCTATGGAGTTCTTTCTTCAATATGATAAGGAACACAAAGAGAATAAAGTTCGTATTGTTACTGATTATGGGAATATTGACATTTTGCTATTTAACGAAACTAAATTTCATCGTTCTAACTTTATCTACTTAGCAAAAAAAGGCTATTTTAATGATACTCAGTTTTATCGTGTTATTGAAAACTATATCGTTCAAGGTGGAAGTACAGATGATAGAGCGGTAATGCGTAAACGACGCTTTATTGGTAAATATTTATTACCAACAGATACCAAACGTGGTTTTAAACATGATAGAGGGGTGATATCTATGCCAAGTAGCGATATTGACAATCCGTATAAATTGGCTTCGCCTTATGAGTTTTTTATCACGCTAAGAGATGTGTATCAGTTGGATGGTGATTATACCATCTTCGGAAAAGTGATTAGCGGATTAGATGTTGCTGATAAAATTGCGAAGGTAGCTACTGATGATGGAGATTGGCCATTACAGAATGTGTATATAAGGCGTGTTGAAATTTTAAACTAATCAATCTTTAATCTTATATAAACTAGGTAAACTAATCTTAAACTTCACGACAAGTAATCGCACAACGATAACCACTAATCCAGCAATTACAAATATAAAATTGGTGTCTGCTACGAATTCTCGAAGTAAAAAATAGGTAAATCCACCTAAAATACAAGCGGTTGCATAAATTTCTTTTCTAAAAATCACAGGAATTTCATTACATAAAAGGTCTCTAAGCACACCACCAAAACAGGCTGTCATGGTTCCTAACGCGATACAAATAATAGGATGTAGACCAGCTACAATTCCTGTTTCAATACCAACAACAGTATACAAACCAATACCTATAGTATCAAACAAAAATAGGGATTTACGAAGGTATTGAATTTTATTCCGAAGTAATACAGCACCTACAGCTGAAGCAATAATAACATAAACATAGGTCATGTTAGTCATCCATGAAACAGGTTCAACACCAACCATAACATCTCGTAATGTTCCGCCTCCAACCGCAGTAACAAATGCAATGATAAGCACACCAAAGGCATCCATGCGTTTGTCTAATGCTACTAAAACGCCTGAAATAGCAAAAGCTATAGTTCCTAAAATATCAATGACTTGAAAAAACATATAATCGTGTTTCTATTTTATAAGCAAAAGCACTTTGCAGATTGGTGTTAATCTTATTTTTAATACGCTATTGAGGAGACTCCGAAATAAATTCGAGATAAGTGATTCGCTAAATTCCATCAACACTATATCTAAAAAAAGGGTCATTACTTACATGCCTTGCGTATAGTAGTTGTAGTCTTTTAAAATCTTATCAATAAACTCCATATCACTTTCATTGTAATCTTTAATCTCTACAACTTGAATAATTTTTTTACGTAACTTAACAAGTGTCTCATAATCTCTAGACGCTCTTGCTCTTACATAAGTATCTTTAATAATTCGTGCATCGTTATCAGATAATTTAATCACATTTGGATATTTTGGGATATAACTATCATCTAGTTCTTCTAAAATGGTATGACTTATAGTAACGTTATTTTTTAATGTAATCACAGATGTTCCAGCAGTCATATCCCCTAATCTCTGACTTTTTTTACTAGTCACAATAGCAATTAGAGCCACAATACCAGACATCATATTTAAGTCTACAATCCTAAAAAACCAACGCATAAGATACTCTGCTATACCAGCCTGATAGCCATCAATCTTTACCACTTTAATTTTCATGATACGTTTGCCAATAGTTTGACCATCTAGGAGAGATTCAAACACAAGTGAATAGCACATTACTGGTAATAAAAAACTCATATAAATAGCCCTTTGAGACCAGCCATCCATATCATCAATAGCTTTGTCCCATTCAAATAAATTAAACACAATTTGAAATGCCACAACGATATAAGCAATTTTTATAATCAAATCGATTATGTATGCTAATATGCGTTCACCTACACTTGCTGCGATGAAATTTATATTAACGTTTTGTGTCGTATTTATTTGTAACTCTACCATTAATTGCTTTAATTTGAATGCCTATGAGAGAAGTTGCTTTTATTAAACAAAATAAAGAAAAATGGCTCAATTTTGAAAAGTCCATTTTTGGAAAAAATCTTAAAAATCCAGATGAACTTGCATCACTTTATATTCAGTTAGTAAATGATCTCTCTTATGCTCAAACATACTATCCCAAAAGTAAAACAATTCTTTATTTAAACAACTTAGCAGCCAAAGCTTTTCAAAAAATTTATAAAACCAAACGTGAAGACACCAACCGTTTTATACATTTCTGGAAGATTGAAGTTCCTCTTATTGTTTATGAACACAGACGTTATGTACTCTATGCGTTTGCTATATTTTTAAGTTTTGTTGCCATTGGAGCTTTATCTGCTGCATATGATGATTCATTCGTTAGACTCATTTTAAGTGATGGTTATGTTAATGAAACACTAGAAAATATTGAAGCTGGAGATCCCGTTGCTGTATACAAAAGCGGTAGCAATTGGGGCAGTTTTATAGGCATTACTCTCAATAACCTTATGGTAGGTATAAACTCATTCGTTCTTGGCATTTTTGGAGGTTTAGGTACTGCTTATTATATGTTACATAACGGAATTATGGTTGGTGCATTTCAGTTTTTTTTCTACAAAGAAGGTGTCCTTTGGGAAAGCGTTAGAGGAATTTGGATTCATGGTTCTATGGAAATATTTGCCATTGTTATCGAAGGTGCTGCTGGTTTAATACTTGGAGCAAGTATCTTATTTCCTAAAACGTATTCGAGAATGATTTCATTTAAAATGGGATTTAAAAATGGTGTCAAAATATTAATTAGCACCTTCCCATTTACAATTGCCGCAGGATTTTTAGAGGGTTATGTTACACGATATTCTAATACAATGCCTAATTGGTTATCGGTTGGAATTATACTGTTTACACTAAGTCTTATTTCGTTTTATTACTTAGTTTATCCTTTTATATTGAACTCTAAAATGAAAAAAATCTATGCAGCTATATAAATCAAGAGGGTTTGGTGAATATTTTCAAGATACATTTGCATTTTTAAAGCAAAATGGGAAACATCTATTTAAACATTTCTTTATCATTAATGGTATTTTCCTATTGATTTTAATGGTTATGACTTACTTCTTTAGTAAATTTTATACCGATATCGTATTTAGTAGTTTTGGAATAAACTCTACGAGTGTTGTTGAAGATTATTTAAATGAAAATGCAGTCCTATTTATTTCTTTATTTTTTATATTCTTAATTGTTGCTTTAATCTCAGCAACGATTTCCTATGCATTTATTCCTATTTATTTAAAATTATATATTAAACATAACGGAAAACATTTTACTACAACAGATATCATTACTATTTATAAAGCTAACGTTGGCAAGATTTTAATCTTTTTAGTTTGCGGACTACTAATTGGTATTCCTATTATACTTTTTGTTGGCTTATTAGCATTTATATTAACAATTACAATTATAGGCATACTAGCTTTGCCTTTATTAATAGGAGGTGTAAGTCTCTATTATCAAGGAACTTTAATGGAATACCTGGAAAATAAAAAAGGTATTTGGGAGAGTTTTGGTTATTCATGGAAACTCATGAGTTCCAAATTTTGGGCAGCTGTCGCTTGTGTTGGGCTTTTTTATTTAATGAGTTACTTAGCGCAAAACACAATAACAATTATCGTTTATGTATTAGAAATGATTAATATTTTTACAGATATAGAACCTGGTATTACTCCAGATCCTCAAGAACTTGGAAAATCCATGACAATAATGATGTTGATTATCTTTCTATTGACATTTCTTTTGAGCAGTATTTTAAATCTTATTCTACAACTTAATCAAGGTATTGTGTTTTATAGTCTTAAAGAAGACAATGAAAATATAAATACCAAAAGTGATATTGACTTAATAGGATCAGGTGAGTAGATATTTACACATACATATTATCCTTTTTTTCTTCGGAATAATACACGCTAATGCATTAAGCACAAACGTTAGCATTCCTGTTCAGACACTACAAGATTCGGTTTATATAGATACAGAACCTATTGATAAGCGCAACTTTGAAAGTCTAAAAGACAAATATGATGGTAATGAGTTTATCTATGAACGGACTGTAAAAAATTCAGGATGGTGGTCTCGCTTTAAGCAATGGCTTTCAGACTTTTTTAAAAACTTATTTGATATTAATTCTGATGCGAAAGCTGCCGATATTACAGATATTATACTAAAAATATTCTATGTTATTATATTTCTGCTTGTCGTCTTTTTTATTGTTAAAGCTATTATTAATAAAGAAGGAAATTGGGTGTTTGGTAAATCGTCAGATAAGAGCATTATTCCTGTAACAGATATTGAAAATAATATTCACGATGCCGATTTTAAATCGCTTATCAAAAATGCTGAAAGTGAAGACAATCATAGACTAGCCATTAGATATTATTATTTGTGGTTATTAAAAACACTCTCAGAAGCCGAAATCATTGACTATGATGTAGAAAAAACCAATAGTGATTACTACATTGAAATTGCAGATGAAAACACTAAAAAAGAATATTCATACACCTCTTATCTCTACAATTATATTTGGTATGGCGAATTTGATATTGACACAAGTAAATACAACAAAGCCAAAGACGCTTTTACTCAATTTTTAAATTCTCTTAAAAAATGAGTAAACCACTAAAAATATACATTGGGATTTTAGCACTGCTTATTATAGGCATAATTGCTATCGATTTCTCGACACCGCTTCCTGTAAATTGGCAAAAAACCTATAATGAAACCCACAAAATTCCATATGGCACATTTATATTTTACGAAGAACTAGACGTATTGTTTCCTGAAAGTCAAGTTGAAAACATAAACATAACTCCTTACGAGTACTTTGATGATTATTATAGCTGGGAAGATAGCACATATCTTACTACAGGCACGTATATCATAATTGATGATTATCCAAATATAGATAATACATCTGCCCAAGAATTATTAGATTTCGCATCTCATGGAAATGACATTTTTATATCTAGTAATTATTTCCCAGACAGATTATTAGATTCACTAGGATTTGATACGCAAAACGATTATAATTTTAAAGGTAAAGCTGAACTTTCATTTACTAATCCTGCTTTTAAAAACGATTCTATCACTATAGAAAAAGGATTGAGTAATATTTATTTTTCAACTATTGACACCTTATACACGACAGTATTAGGACACCAAAAATTTGCAGATTCAACGTATACCAACTTTATAAAAGCAGGCTGGGGAGATGGCAATTTCTATATTCATTTACAACCTACAGTATTTACTAATTATAACTTACTTAAAAAATCTAATAAAAAATACGCCTCTAGCGTGATGTCATATTTAGGTGATGATACCATCTATTTTGATTCTAGAAATAAAATAGGAAAAACGCTTGGTCAATCTCCACTTCGTTTTATACTAAGTCAACCAGCTTTACGTTGGGCTTGGTTTTTTGCTCTTATTACTACCATATGTTTTATGATTTTTAATGCGAAGCGTAAACAGCGTATTGTTAATGTTATTGAACCGCTTAGAAATACAACTGTAGATTTCACAAAAACGATTGGTAATTTGTATTATGAAACAAAAGACCATGATAATTTAATAGAGAAAAAAATCACTTACTTCTTAGAATATATACGTCGCGTCTATTATCTAGACACACAATTACTAGATGATAAATTTGCAAAGAATTTAACTTTAAAATCTGGAAAAGATGCAGGTGATGTTAAAAAATTAATTAATCAAATTGTATATTTAAAAGCAAAAACAACGTGTAACGAAGGTGATTTATTGCGATTAAATAAAGCTATTGAAGATTTTTATACCACATAAATTATGGAACATTTAGACGACAACAAAAACGAAGATTTAACATCAAAAATCGAGCAATTTGATGAGTCATTATTAGGAGATCCTAATGCTTTACAAGCTACTGAAAATGCTAAAAATCTTGATGCTAACGACAGTGACATCAGCTTTAAAAATCGTATTGATTTAACTGAACTTCAAGAAGGCATTGCACTCATAAAAAATGAAATAGGCAAAGTCATCGTTGGTCAAAAAGGAATGATAGATATGCTCATTGCTTCTGTTTTAGCAAATGGTCATTCTCTTATTGAAGGTGTTCCAGGAGTAGCAAAAACAATTTCAGCAAAACTATTAGCGAAGTCCCTAGATATTGGATTTAGTAGAATTCAATTTACCCCAGATTTAATGCCTAGTGATATTTTAGGAACATCGATTTTCAATATGAAAAACTCAGAATTTGAATTTAAACAAGGTCCTATTTTTTCTAATATGATTCTTATAGATGAAATTAATAGAGCTCCAGCGAAAACCCAAGCAGCTTTATTTGAAGTTATGGAAGAACGACAAATCACTATCGACGGGAATAAATTCAAAATGGAATTACCATTTATTGTTTTAGCGACACAAAACCCTATAGAACAAGAAGGAACCTATCGTTTACCAGAAGCTCAATTAGATCGTTTCTTGTTCAAAATTGATATTGACTATCCTAATTTGAGTGAAGAAATAGAAATCCTGAATAGAGAGCAAAATTTACAAGGAGCAACTAAAATGGAGCAGATAAAAGCACATTTGAGTAAAGCACAAATAAATAAGTTTCAAGGTTTGATAGAGCAAATTATTATTGAATCTCACCTTATCAAATACATTGCAGATATAATTGTAAGTACGCGAAGTAATCCTTTTTTATATTTAGGAGCTTCGCCAAGAGCTTCGATTGCCATCTTAAAAGCAAGTAAAGCATTTGCCGCTATGAGCGGAAGAGATTTTGTAACTCCTGAAGATATTAAACGTGCAGCAATACCAGTGTTACAGCATCGTGTCATCGTAACACCAGAACGAGAAATGGAAGGTGTAACAACAAAACAAATTATTAAACAAATTATTGAAGCCGTAGAAATACCTAGATAATTTATATGGAATTAACGCAACATTGTAAACTTTGTGATCATAAAATTATCGATTTTAAGACAGGTACTCTTTGCGGTTTGACTAGTAAAAAACCTGACTTTCAAAACAAATGTGGTGTCATACAATTAGACACTGAATATAAATCAGAAATTGAAAACGTAAATATAGAACATGAAGCAGTGCTCAAAACTAAAACAGATACCTTTGGACATTTAGTTCTGTATTCAATTATAGCTTTAGCTTTATTTTTAGGAGGTTTTCTTGTTGGAAAATATATATTTGAAAAAGGTGTTATATCTACCGTCCCCTTAATAATAATGGGATTAGGATTTGGCCCTTTGGCAATAGCTTTTGGACCTTTAAACCTCTATAACACAAACTTAAAGATTGCTAAGAAAAAGAAAACAATCTTAGATACGCTATCTCAAATGTATGGCTTTGATTATGATATCGATATTACACATTTAAAAGATAGTTTGGGAAATAAATCATACGATACCAATTTAAAAATCAGAAAAACCAGTAATACATTTTAACAACACAGCATCAATTTGAAACGCATTAAACCTTTTTATTTACAAAACAGATTTTTCTATGCATGCATATCCATAATGGTATTGTTCGTATTGAGTTTTATCTTTCCTAGAGGTTTTGCTGTTGTCAAACTAATACTCTTACTTCTAATAACCCTAACGGTCTTAGATACCATTATTTTATTTGCTGCTAAAAATGGTGTAAAAGGCACTAGAATAGTCCCTGAGAAGTTTTCTAATGGTGATGAAAATCCTGTAAATCTTGTCATCAACAACTACTATACATTCAATGTTAATGTCAATATTATTGATGAAATTCCTGAGCAGTTTCAAGTCCGTAATTTTAGTATTCAAAGAAAATTGCAAGCTTCTAGCACTTCAGAAATTCAATACAAATTACGACCTGTTGAACGAGGTGAATATCACTTTGGAAAATTAAATATTTATGTCACTTCGGTTTTTGGATTAATTGCGCGTCGATTTACATCAGATGATAATGCTATGGTACCAACCTACCCTAGTTTTATGCAATTACGTAAATATGACTTGATGGCTATTAGTAATAATTTACATCAATACGGCATTAAAAAAATTAGAAAAATTGGTCATACCATGGAGTTTGAACAAATCAAAGACTATGTGTTAGGTGATGATTTACGAACCATTAACTGGAAAGCGACTGCAAAACGGAATCAATTAATGGTGAATCAATTTCAGGATGAAAAATCTCAACCTGTATATTCTATCATTGATAAAGGACGGATGATGAAAATGCCTTTTGATAGTTTAACACTTTTAGATTACGCTATTAATGCAGCTTTAGTTATTTCTAATGTCGCATTAAAAAAGCAAGATAAAGCCGGAATTTTAGCTTTCTCTAAAAAAGTAGAAAATATCGTTGTAGCTCAGAAACGGACCTCTCAAATGAATCTTATTTTAGAAAATCTATATAATATTAGTACCGATTTTTATGAAAGTGATTATAGCAGACTTTACGCAGATTGTAAACGAAACATAACACATAGAAGTTTAATGCTTTTGTATACCAATTTTGAAACACTTGAGAGTTTACACAGACAATTACCGTATTTAAAAGGCATTGCTAAAAACCATTTATTAGTTGTCATTTTCTTTAAAAATACGGAACTCAACACGATTATTACTAAAAAAGCAGAAACCGTTCAACAAGCTTATGATAAAGTTATTGCAGAGAAGTTTGCTTTTGAAAAACGACTAATTGTTAATGAACTTCAAAAATATGGCATCCAATCCATATTAACCTCGCCTCAAGATTTAACAATAGATACCATAAATAAATATCTGGAGATTAAAGCTCGTGGATTATTGTAGTTAATAGTTAAAAATCTTATTTTGAATATAGAAGATTACAGGACATATTGCTTATCTAAAAAAGGGGTTACCGAATCTTTACCTTTTCCAAAACTTGAAGATGTATTAGTTTTTAAAGTCGCTGGAAAAATGTTTACTGCTACAAATATTACTACCTTTTCTAGTTTTAGTATAAAATGTAAGCCTGAAACTATTGAAGAATTAAGAGCAGAGTATCCTGCAATGCAAGAACCGTCTTATTTCAGTAAAAAACATTGGAGTAATGTAATAATGGACAATACAATTTCAGACCAACATCTTTATGAATGGCTGGATATTTCATATAGTTTGGTGGTTGCGAAACTTACTAAAAAAGAAAAATTAAATCTCGAAAATCAATAAAACGCTTTATACTTTTAGCACACTCGTAAAGGAGCTACTACTCTCTATTCTTGCTATTTAAAATCTAAAACACCTCCTTTTCTACAACTCGTCCATAAAAAATGACGATTCGGTTAGTCTCTTTATATAAACTTTCCATTTTGTTTGATATTTGACTCATCAATAACAATCAAACCATTAAAATATAATAATTATGAAAACTTTATTTTTATCAATCGCATTAATTTTTATTTCAATTTTGGGATTCGCTCAAGGCAAAAAAGGAAGCACAATTACAGTTACTGTAGAAAACATATTAAGTGCCGATGGAAAAGTAATATTGGCATTACATTCTTCAGATACATTTATGAAAGGTCCTGGTGTACAGAATCAAGAAGCTAAAATTATTGATGGGAAAGCTACATTTACCTTTGAAAACGTTACTGCTGGCAACTATGCCCTTATGGCACTACACGATAAAAATGAAAATGGTAGAATGGATTACGAAAGTAGCGGAATGCCTAAAGAATCTTATGGTACATCAAACAACGTAAGAGCTTTTGGTCCTCCAGTTTATGAAGATGCTAAATTTGAAGTCGGTAGTGAAGATTTAAAATTATCCATTCGATTTTAAATAAAAAACACATCAATCAATCAATCAATCAATCAATCAATCAATCAAAAAAGAGCCTTTTAGACAAAGGTTCTTTTTTTTTACCAATATAATCTAAACATTAAATTTGGTGTAAAACCAATAGAAAATTTATCTACTAATTCTATCTCACTATTTAAATCATTATTACCAAAATACTCACGACTTATAAAGTTATTCTTATTGTAAACATTTCTAATTGAAAAACCAACCTTAGCACGCAATCTACTATCTCTTGAAAATTTAAACTTGTATGTTGAAGAAAAATCTAATCGATGGTAATCTGGTAGACGTTTTGTATTTATTCCGTCATTAAATTCTAACCCATTAGAACTAGTTGTTGATGCTGTATAAGGTTTTCCGTTTTGCCACCTCCAGCCTAAAGCCAATTGAAAATTAGCCAACTTATAAACCAATGATGCTGTTACCGAATGGATTACATTGGATCTCGATGTAAAAAATGATTCATTATTAAGGTTCTGATATTTACTTTCAGAATTATTAAACGAATAACTCACCCAAGAATTAAAACCATTAAATCGTTTTCTCAAAAACACATCAACGCCATAAATTCGTTGTTCTCCAATATTAAACTGACTATTATTTGGATTTAAAAACCCAAAAGATAATGCTGTGATATTGTCTAAAGTTTTATAATAATTATCGACATCTAAGGTCCAGCCATTATTGGTATAAATAAAACCTACAGACACCTGCTTACTATTAATAATTGGAAATTCATTGCCATTAGCCAAACGCCAAAGTCGATTTTCTAAAGATAAATCACTAATGATTGTTTCATCGATTTCACTAATGATTTGATTTTTAATTTCTCCAGAAACTTGAAGCTTGACATTTTTAAAAAGCTGTTTATACAACAAAAGTCTAGGCTCAACCCTAAAAGCTTTTAATTCTTCAAAATAGCTTGCTCTAAACCCTAAAGAAAGATCAAATAATTTTGGGTTTTTATACTTATAATTACCATATAAACTATGCGTTTGAACAACCGTTTTATCTTCATCTAAAATGAATTCTAAATTAGTAGTATTTAAAAATGCGAAGCCAACATCTTTCAATACATACTGATAGCCAAGAGTTATACTATTATCATCATTTATTCTCTTACTAAATTCAGTAGAAATTCCAGAATCGAAAATAACATTCCGTTTATCAAAATCTGAAGTCATTACTCCATCATCCGATGTAATAAAATTATAATTCAGTTTATATTCTGAAAAATATGCCGATGTATGTTGCTTTAAATTAGCATTCCATATTTTATCCCAACCTAAACCATAACCGGTGTTTTTAATCGACATTCGATCATTAAACGTTGCTGTTGCATCACTAACAGTATAATCTAAATTATTATCAATAGAAATCACACTTGCATAAAAACTATTAGAGGCATTAGGCTTATAATTCAATTTGATATTATAGTCTAAAAAACTAAAATCATTATTTGGATTATCCCCATTTTCAATTTTGGTACTTTCAAATACTTTATCTGCCAATCTATTAAAAGTATACGATTGATATGTATTTGTATAACTAGACCTAATAGAAGCTTGAATCCCTAATGTATTGTTTATAATTGGGGTTTCTATAAATGCATCTCCATTAATCCCATTAAGGCCTAATTGTGCTTTAAACCTATTTTCAATAGCGGTATTAGTTGTCATTGAAATGACACTAGAAGCGCGTTCTCCATATCTAGGATGTGATCCTTTATTTATAAATGTAACGCCTTTAGTTGCATTAGGATTAAAGGGCGAAATCATTCCAAAGAGATGTCCTTTATGATACATATTTATACCATCCCAAATTAATCTGTTTTGGTCCACCTTTCCGCCTCTAACTAAATAGCCAGAAGCTGTTTCGTTTGGACTCACAACTCCTGGTAATAATTGAACGCTTTCTAAAACATCTGACTCAGTAAGTCCAGGCAAAATCCCTAAACTTTTCGGACTTATTTGATAAGAAGCATCTTTTCGTTTAGATATGCCTTTGGTTAAATATCCATTAATAATAATTTTATCTAATGCTTCAATGACCACATTAGTTTTCGTTTTATTAACAATAATATATCTATTAGCAACAATTTCAAAACTAAGACCCGTTTGTGTTTCTAAGATCCTGAGCAACTGAGTTAAGGATCGTTTTTCTTTTTTTAGATCAATTCTTTTTTGTTTTAAAACATCATTATTATAAGAAAACCGAACATCATAAATAGCTTCGATAAGCTCAAAAGCGTCTTCAATAGTTTCGTTATCAAAATAGATATAAAATTTAGCCTCTTCTTGCGAAAAGGCTAAAAAAGGTAGAATTAATAAAATGCTGATAATCAATTTTTTCACTTTATGCTCAAATAGATGTTTCCTTTTTCTTTTTCAATGTATCGTATTTGCAAAGACTTAAATACAGTTTTTAACGCTGTATCTAGGTCATTGTGAGTAAAACTACCTGTATAGATTATAGTATTATCAATGGATTTTGAATGTATTGTAATGTCATATTGTGTTTCTAAAGCAGCTACTACATACTTTAAAGGTACGCTTTTAAAGGTACGTTCTCCAGAAATCCATGAAGGATTAGAAGTTTTAATTTTCCATTGTTCAATAGCATTACCATTAATTCGTCTTACTGAATTTGCTGGCAATAAAACATAATTTTCATTTTTGGTTTGAACCTTTACTTTTCCTTCAAAACATGCGACTTCAAAAAAATCACTCACCGAGTTTACATTAAATTGAGTTCCTAAAACCTTAACATCCCCGTTTGTAGTAACTACAGTAAAAGTACTTCCTTTTTCAACTTTAAAATAAGCCTCACCACTAAGGTTTAAGGTTCTATTGGTTTCCCAATTATCTTCATTATAAGTTAAGGTAGATTTGGAGTTTAATACCACTTCAGAACCATCTAATAAAGCAATCGTTTTTTGCTCGCCATAATTTGTTGTAACGGTCACCATATTATCATCAAGAAAGGTAAATAATCCAAAAAGCAATACAATAGAGGCAGCAATACCTATATACCATGTATTAGAATTAAGTTTACGAACCTTAGGCTTTTTTTGTGAAATTTCATCTTGAATTTTAACAAATGTCGTTTCAGTAGAAGCTTCTAAAGTTTCATAAGCATCAATCCCCTTTTTAATTTTTAAAAAGGCATTATAATCTGCTTCAGAAACTAAAGACTGTAGCTCACCATTAGAGAGTTCTCCTTCTAACCATTTGGCTAAAAAAGTGTCTTTATCGCTATGTAAATTTTGTGTTTTCATGCTTTATCTATTATTAAGACAACTTAGGTTCTTAAAACCCTACTTTAAATTTTTTTTTTTAAACATTTCCTATTTCTTTCCGCATCACTACCAATGCTAAATGCATTCGTTTTTCTACAGCTTTAACCGAAATATCTAATTGTTCTGCTATATCTTGGTATCTCTTTTTTTCAATTCTATTCAATAAAAACACTTCTTTTTGTTTTTCGGGAAGTGCATTTATTGTACGCTCTAATTTATCCATAAATTCTTTTTCTAGCATAATAAATTCTGGAGACTCATTTGTTTCCAAACTAGAAATTTGTTGTTGGTGTTTTCTAACTACCTTTTCGTGCTTTACAGTATTTAAAAACGTATTTGTAGCAACAGTATATAAATAGCTTTTTGTTTTTTCGTAAGTTACTTTGCCACAGTTATCCCAGAGCTTTATAAATGTTTCCTGTAAGATATCTTCGGCTTTATCAATATCTTGAGTTTTAAAAAAAATAAAACGCCTTAAATCTTTTGAATACGTATTGTATAGCGTTTCAAAGGTTTTAGAATGACATATATTAGATTGATCTTTGGACATTATTAAGATTGAAAATGAATGCTCCAAAACTAAATAAAAAAAAGTTAGAGAAAAAAGTAGGGTTTTTATTTTTCGCATTGTCTTAGTTATGATTAATCGACGAAAAAGAAAAAAATCTTAAAAATTACTATGATGAAAAAATTTAAATTACTCCTTTTAAGCTTTGCTATAATAGCTGGTTTTATGACATCTTGTACAAACAACGAACCCGTTGTAGAAGAACAAAATATTGCTGAAAGCCCATCTATTACTACTACGCTTACTCAACTTAGACAACAATTTAATAATGAAGGTTACGTCATTCCAACAACAAACCCAACTGGTAATATTGTTTTTGATTTCTGTTTTGATTTTGTATATCCATTAAATTTATCTTACAATAATGGCACTACAGTAACTGTAGACAGTCTTGAAGATTTAATTGATATTATGATCAATTCTAATGATCAATTATATATTGATGGTATCGCTTTTCCTTTTGATGTAGAAGTTTACAATGAAGATTCTGACGCCATTGAGGTTGTTACTATTAACAATGAAGAAGCATTTATTGATTTATTAGACGACTGTACTTTTGATGACTTTGATTGCGAATGTGGAGATGATTATAATCCTGTTTGTGTTGAAATTGAAGCTCCAGATGGTGAACTATTTTTAGTAAGCTATCCAAATGAATGTCTTGCAATATGTGATGGGTTTACTCCAAATGATTTTGCAGAAAACTGTGAAGACGATTATAATAATACAGGTGGTTATGAATGCTTTGAATTTAATTTCCCATTAACTATCATTACAGATAATAATGAAACCATAACGGTAAATTCTCAAGAAGAATTAGACAATGCTTTATACAATTCTTATTATTTTGATTTTGTATATCCATTTGATGTGACTTTAGAAGAAGATGATGAAGTCGTTACCATAGAAACTAGTGAAGATTTTGAAGACATCTATGATGATTGCTATGATTACGAAGTCCCAGAATGTGACTGTGAAGATGAAGTATTTGATCCTGTTTGCGTTGAAGCCGAAACACCAATTGGAGGTATACAAATATTAACTTTTAATAATGCTTGCCTAGCTGAGTGTGAAGGCTTTGATGAAAGTGATTTTATTGATTGTGAAACTCAACAAGGAACCTGTAATGATCAAGAAATCATTGAAAATTTAATTGAATGTACTTGGTTTTCTTTTACAAGTTTAATGAATAATGTTATTGGTTTTGAATTTAATGAAGATGGCACATTAATCCTTACAGAAAACACAAATACTGATGAACCTATTGATGGAACTTGGGAGATTATTAGAAATGATGAAACTGGAGAGGTTTATATCTTCTTTAATTTACCAGCACCTTATGATGTTATATCTAATTATGATTGGACAGTTACTATTTGTGAAGAAGGTTTATTAGGCTTAGAGTCTGGAGATGAATCTATCCTTTTTGAACAAGACTGTAATGGAAATAACACTACTGTAATTACAGATTGTATCGACTTCCAATACCCAATAAGCATTGTTGTTCAAGGTAGCACAGTAATAACTGTAAACTCTGATGAAGAATTAAATAACCTTTACAATCCTGCTACTTCTAATTTTGTTTATCCTTTTAATGTAATGCTTAATGGTGGTGATGTTGTAACCATAACGTCTCCAAATGAATTAGCTGAGCTTTTAGAAAATTGTGATTAATTATATTGCTAATTATGTTAGAATAAACCCTTTAATGTTAGTTTTAAAGGGTTTATTTTTTTTTGTGAATTTACTACTAAACACTTTCTCCCAACCAAGCTTTCATCATCCAAACCGTTTTTTCTTGTTGCGTAATAAAATCACTCATCATTGCATTAGTCCCTTCATCATTAGCTTCTCCTGAAGTTTCTAAAATTTGACGCTCAATTTTCAATAATTCACTAAGCGATTCAATAATTAATTTTACTGCTTTTTCATCTTTAGAAATAGCCTTACCTACAGGCACTTTTGCCGCTTTGGTATAATCTTCAAATGTATGTAAAGGTGTTTCTCCTAATGTTAATATACGTTCAGCAATCTCATCTACTTTCATATTGGCCTCTGTATATAACTCTTCAAATTTTACATGCAAATCAAAAAATCCTTTTCCTTTGATATTCCAATGAATACCACGTAGATTTTGATAATATACTTGGAAATTTGCTAGAAGATTATTTAAATCTCCTGCTATCAATTTTGTCTTTTTGGTATCTAAACCTATACTATTTAGTGTCATATATATTGTTTTTATTAATGCAAATATATTTTATAATAATTATTAACTATTATAGTTTTTATGAATAATTTTTATATCTTTATAGTTTAAATGAATAATCATGACGATAACACAATTACATTACGTATTAGCAATTGCTGAACATAAAAATTTCACTAAAGCAGCAGAGAAATGCTTTGTTACACAACCAACATTAAGCACTCAGATTCAAAAATTAGAAGAAGAATTAGATATTCTCATCTTTGATAGAAGCAAAAAACCAATAGAACTTACTGATGTTGGTCAAAAGATTGTATTACAAGCTAAAAATATTGTTGACGAATCTGATAGAATACAAGATATTGTCGATCAACAAAAAGGCTTTATTGGAGGCGAATTTAAAATTGGAATAATACCAACAGTAATGCCAACATTATTACCAATGTTTCTCAAAAGCTTTATTAAAAAATATCCTAAAGTAAAGCTCAAGATTGAAGAGTTAACTACTGAAGAAATCATTACAAGAATTAATGACGGTCATTTAGATGCTGCTATTGCTGCAACACCTTTAGAGCATGAAAACATAAAAGAACGTGTTTTATATTACGAACCATTTGTTGGTTACATCCCTAATGATCATAGATTAAAAGACAAGAAAAAAATTGATGTCTCAGATTTGAATATAAACGACATGCTACTTTTAGAAGATGGACATTGTTTCAGAGATGGAGTCATTAATTTATGTAAAGCATTTAAAACACAAGGAGACGATCAGTTTCAACTCGAAAGTGGTAGTATAGAAACCTTAGTAAAATTGTCTAATGAGGGCTTAGGAATGACACTTCTTCCTTATTTAAATACTTTAGATTTAAATGAAAAAATGGCAAATCAATTACACCATTTCAACGAACCTTCTCCAGCACGAGAGGTTAGTATTATTTACCACAAGAGTGAACTCAAAATGCAAATCATTGATGCGCTACATAATGTAATCTCTGGAATCATAAGAGGTGCTATCGCGTTTCAAAATGTAGAAATTATAAGTCCGCTACCTAAATAAATGACATCGATAAACAAAAAAAGCGACTCGTAAGTCGCTTTTTTTTATTCATTTAATAAGATTAAACATTGATCTAATTCTGGGTTCTGTAAAATTAAAGATTTAATATAAATCTTAAGCTCTTCAATTTCATAAGGTAATAATCGTTGAAGTGCTTTTTGTAATTCTTTACAGAACAATGTTGTGTCAAAACTCACTTTATTAAGTACAGTTTTAGTGTACTCAAACATTGCTCTTGCCATTCTTTAATTGGGTTTAGGGTTAAAAAAGTAGATTTACGGTATAGGCTTTTGTTTTAGTATTACATTTTAAATGTAGTGAAAAAAAACGATTCTCTAGGCAATTCGCTTTAGATTTTAACAGCCAATTATTTGTTAAAACCGATTATCTCCATCCAGTAAATCACCTAAACCACCAAGTATACTGCCTTCTCCTTTACTATTTCCTCCTTTTGGTAAAGAAGCAATTATACGGCCTGCTAATCTACTAAACGGTAAGGATTGTATATAAACTACTCCTGGTCCTTGAAGCTTTGCAAAAAATAAGCCTTCACCTCCAAAAATGGTATTTTTAATACCGCCTACAAACTCAATATCATAATCGACATCTTGGGTAAACCCTACAATACAACCTGTATCTACACGCAAGGTTTCTCCTGCTTGCAATACTTTTCTAGCCAAAGTACCGCCTGCATGTACAAATGCCATCCCGTCACCTTCCAATTTTTGCATGATAAAACCTTCGCCTCCAAAAAGTCCGCGACCTAATTTTTTAGAAAACTCGATTCCTATACTTACCCCTTTCGCAGCACAGAGGAAAGCATCTTTCTGGCAGATAAATTTTCCATTATATTCAGTTAAATCTATTGGTACTATTTTTCCAGGATAAGGCGAAGCGAACGAAACGTTACGCTTTCCTGAAAGATCATTATAAAAAGCAGTCATAAATAAGTTCTCTCCTGTGAGAATACGTTTCCCTGCGCCTAATATTTTCCCAAAGAATCCAGAATCTTTTTGAGAACCATCACCAAAAATAGTTTCCATTTTGATTCCATCATCCATCATCATAAAGCTACCAGATTCTGCAATAACACCTTCTTGAGGGTCGAGTTCTATCTCAACATATTGCATTTCTTCTCCGTAAATTCTGTAATCGATTTCGTGTGATGTCATGTTTGTATTTTTTAATTGATTACTTATATGTTTATAGTACCTGCTATTTGTTACAATAGTTTTAGCTTTTTACTTTAAGTGTCCATTCAAAATTAAAATCGGATACTTGAATACCTTCGCTATTAATTCCTTTAGAGTTTAACCAAACGGTTTGTCCTTCTCCAGTTTCAATTGCTTTTTTTATAGCTTGATCAATAGTAGCGCCTTGGTCACAGGTAAATGTAATTCTACCAATAGCTTTTTTAGTAAAAGCGCCATTATTAGTTGCGACTAACATAGATATTTTTTTACCACTTGTTCTAATTTTCGACATTACTAAAGCTCCCGTTGTGAGCTCTGCAGCCATGCCTTGAACAGCCCAAAACATAGATTTAAAAGGGTTTTGGTTAAACCATCTATGCTTCACTGAAACCACACAAGTGGTATCATTAAGTGCAATTGTACGTACACCACAAAAATAAGCTGATGGTAATTTAAATAATAAGAATGCGTTCAATTTCCTTGGTGAAATACTCATGTTTACTAGATATTTCAGCTAATTTATTGAAAATAATTGATATCACAATATGTTAATTTTATGTTAAATTAAAGTACTATGCGTAACATAATACCTTTTTTTAGACATATATTTGTATAAGAAATTACTATATGCTTTAAAATCATGCTAGACAATCATCAAAAAAACATCGCAACATTTATTCATTTATCAACCTTTAGTAGGTTTATAATTCCATTAGGAAACTTTATTGGACCTATAATATTATGGATGATAAATAAAGACAAATCAGAATTTATAGACGCTCATGGGAAACAAGCCATAAATTTTCAGGTAAGCATATTACTCTATACATTAATTATTGGAACACTAACAATTCCGTTTTTCATCTTTAAAGTTTTTAATGGCTTAGATTTTATAGATTTTCATGGTATTCATGATTTTCATATCAATGTTAATGAATTCTCTCCCCTCTTATTAATCTCAGGAGGTATTTTAGGCTTTTTAGCTGTAGTAGGATTTATACTTGAACTCGTATTTATTGTAATTGCAAGTTTAAAAGCAAGAGATGGGAAACTTTATGAATATCCTTTAACCATCAATTTTTTAAAATAGCATCAATCAATCAATCAATCAATCAAAAAACGAACAGTTTATTAAAACTTAATCTCATTAAAGTATGACACGAGCATCATCCCATTTATTGTCAAACGATCTAAATGTCTTAGACGCGAATAGCATAAGACCTTTAAAAAAAATTAGAAAAGACTTATGAAAATAGAAAACACAAAAGCACAAATGCGAAAAGGTGTTTTAGAATACTGTATTTTATCAGTATTAAAAGATGACGATGCTTATGTAGCAGAAATCTTAGGCACATTAAAAGACGCAAAATTACTTGTGGTTGAAGGGACAATTTATCCACTTCTCACAAGGCTTAAAAATGCTGGATTACTCAATTATCGTTGGGAAGAATCTACATCAGGACCACCAAGAAAATATTATGGTCTTACAGAGACAGGTCAATTATTTTTAAAAGAACTAAATACAACCTGGAACGAATTACAAAACGCAGTTAATATAGTAACAAGAGAAAAAACACAAAATAATGAATAAAACAGTCAACATAAATTTAGCAGGTATATTCTTTCATATAGATGAAGATGCATACTTAAAATTACAGCGCTATCTTGAGGCTATAAAACGTTCATTTACAGACTCTCAAGGTCGATCAGAAATTATATCAGATATTGAAGCACGTATTGCAGAATTATTTAGTGAACGTGTTCAAAACGAAAAACAAGTTATTGGTAATAAAGAAGTTGATGATGTGATTACAATCATGGGACAACCTGAAGATTACCTTGTTGACGATGAAATATTTGAAGATGAACCTCAACGCACCTATACTAAAAGCACCTCTACTTCAAAAAAACTATATAGAGATACAGACAACTCATATGTTGGTGGTGTATCGTCTGGATTAGGTCATTATTTTGGTATTGATGCGGTTTGGATTCGTTTAGTTTGGATACTGCTCATCTTTGGTGCTGGTACAGGAGTATTATTATATATCTTACTATGGATTTTTCTTCCAGAAGCATCAACTACTTCAGAAAAATTAATGATGAAGGGAAAGCAAGTGAATATTTCCAACATTGAAAAAAAAATCAAAGACGGATTTGATAGTGTCACTAATGCGGTTCAAAATGTAGATTTAAAAAAACATGGCG
Organism: Flavobacteriales bacterium 33_180_T64; assembly: GCA_002162685.1. GTDB lineage: Bacteria > Bacteroidota > Bacteroidia > Flavobacteriales > Flavobacteriaceae > Psychroserpens. The sequence continues at coordinate 34,675 of MAAQ01000008.1, read as the reverse complement.
ACAAAATAAAAGAAGGCTTTGACTCTGTATCCGATTCTATTTCCGAAGGTGTAAAAAAAGCCGATTTACCTCGTCAAGGTGAACGTATAAAATCAACATCGAGTTCCTTTTTTGAAACTATAGGTGATATTATCATGTTCTTTTTAAAATTATTTGCCAAGTTTTTTGGAGTTATCTTAATGTTTGTTGGTGCTGTTACTATTGTTTCTCTAGTGGTAAGCTTAATAAGTGTAAGCCTACTCGATTCTGTGCATATTCCTGGAACTAATTTCTTTGATATTGCCGAAGCAACTAATGTCCCTCTTTGGTTGATGTCGCTTTTAGTATTTTTCTTTATAGGGATTATAGCATTTTTTATATTCTATTTAGGATTAAAAATATTGATCACTAATTTAAAATCTATTGGTAACATTGCTAAATACACGTTGTTAGGTTTATGGTTAATTTCATTTATATCATTAATCATTTTATCGGCAAGATTTGGTTTAAGTTTTAAAGAAGAAGGGTCGGTTATTAAAACCGAAAAACTAGTCTCTATTACTGCAAATGATACTATTCGAATTAGAATGAACAATAATGATTTATATACAAATCACAGTTACTATAGAAGTTATGGTTTTGATACTGCCTATAATGAAAGCGATACGAAAGTATTATTCTCAAGAGGTGTTAGACTTATTGTAAGATCTACAAAAGATAGTATTGCGAAAATACGTATTGAACGTAGCGCAAGAGGATTTGATTTTGAAGATGCTAAAACTAGAGCTAAACGTATTAACTATAACTTTAATTTAACAGATAAAGAACTGATTTTAGATAGTTATCTAACTATCCCACTAGATGAATCTCGTAAAGGTCAAGAAGTGAATATAACAGTATACTTACCTGAAGGCACTGTACTTTATGCCGATAAAAATACGTACAACTTTCATAGTAATGAATCTTATTTCAACGATATATTAGACCATAACATGGAAGAACGTCATCTTAAAATTATTTCCAATGGTGTCGAATGTTTAGACTGTCCTGAGGATGAAGAATTCAAAGTTAAAGTAAATATCAACGATGAAGACTCTAGTTTTAAAATTGACGAGGACGGGCTACAAGCTAAATCTGATAATAGTAGTCTTCAAATTGATAGTGATGGACTAAGAGCTAAAACCGACGATGTTAAAGTAAACATTGACAATGACGGTATTGAAATTACAACAGAAGACAATAATAATTAACAATTCATCATAAATAATCAACGGTTCAGATATTTAAATTTCAACTAACCAACCAATTTTTAAATATTTGAACCCTAATCAATCAAAAAATGTTTCAGTTAACTTATAAATTAATCATGATTACTTTAATATGCTTTAGTATATTATTTAATATCAATGTACAAAAAGAGGATCATTCTGAAGTTTACACTATTTTAAAAGCAAAAGACAGTTTGCTTTTTGAACGCTCATTTAATAAATGTGAAACACAATTTCTTGACCAATTAATCGCAGATGATTTTGAGTTTTATCATGATAAATCTGGTGTGCAAGAATCAAAAGAAGCATTTATTAAAGTAATGCAAAATGGCATTTGCAACCCTAATAACACAACCAAATCAAGACGAGAATTAGTTGACGGTAGTCTAGCTGTTTTCCCGCTAAAAAATAATGGTCAACTCTATGGAGCTTTACAGAATGGAACTCACAAGTTTTTTGAAACCACAAACGGAAAAGAAATTACAGGAAGTGTTGCCAAATTTTCTCACTTATGGATTTTAGAAAACGGACAGTGGTTTTTAAAACGAGTAATTAGTTTTGATCATCAAATGCAAGAGACACCAATTGCAGAAGACATAGAAGTATCAGATGTAATACTTGATTCTTATTTAGGTCAATATCAAGCTGAAGATTCTGGTTTAATTATTATTTCAAGAACTGAAAAAGGTTTACATATTAATGCTGAAGGAATGGAAGCAGATATTTATGCAAAATCACAAACGCTATTTACGCATCAAAAAGCACCACTTACTTTTGAGTTTATAGTAGATTCTAAAGGAAATACTCAAAAATTCATTGTAAGAGAACATAGCAAAATAGTTGAAGAAGCTATAAAACAATAAATCATAACACTATTCATCAATTAAAAAAAATCAATCATGACAACATTAACAAAAATCACAATCGCAGTAGTATTAAGCTTACTACTTACGTCTTGTAACTTTGACATCAACCTATCTCCAGGAGTTACAGGTAATGGAAATGTCTCAACTGTAGAACGAACACTTGAAGACGATTTTAATCAAATTGTAGTAAGTAGAGGCTTAGATGTGTATTTAACTCAAAGTGATACACCAATGCTAAAAGTACAAGCAGACGAAAACTTACATGACCTTATTATTACAGAAATTGAAGAAGGCGTTTTAAAAATCTATGCCGATGAAAATATAAGTTCATCAGAATCTAAAAAAGTAATGGTCAATGTGACAAATCTCAAGCTTATTGCTTCTAATAGCGGAAGCGATGTATACTCAACAAACACAATTATTGCAGATGACATCAAATTAATGACTACAAGTGGTGCTGATTTAGAACTTGTTATTGATGCACAATCAACAACCTTAGCATCAACTAGTGGAAGTGACATAAAAGTATCAGGAAAAACACATAGCTTAAGTGCTTCAGCAACAAGTGGTAGTGATATAAAAGCAAAAGATTTAATCGCTCAAAAGTGCACAGCTAATGTAACAAGTGGTGCAGATATTACTGTTTATGCAGCAGAAAACTTAAAAGCTAATGCAACTAGTGGTGGCGATATTAAATACTACGGAAACCCAAAAACTGTGAATAAAAGTGATGGTGTTTCAGGTAGCATTAGACAACAATAAGAGTATAAAAACAATTAGCTAACCAACCGTTTTGAAACCATTTCAAACTTAATTCTAAGTTTGGGATGGTTTTTGTTTTATATTTGTTGTAACACTTAATTTATAATGATGAAAAACATTACTTTATTTCTATTAATGGTTTTAGGCTATACTGTAGTAGGTTTTGCTCAAGATGCTGAAAAAGTAAAAGGTGATAGAAATTTAACCATCAAACAAACTTATGTCGATGATTTTAAAAAAATTGTAGTTGGCGAAAATTTTAAAGTAGAATTATTTTACAATAAAAAACCATCGGTAGAAATTGAAACGGATGACAATCTACATGAGTATATAAATATCCAAATTATTGATAGCATACTTACATTAACAACGACCAAAGAGATTAGAGCTAAAAAACTAAATATTAAAATTAATTATAGTGATTCTTTTTCTGATATTGAAGTCAACGATAATGGCGAAGTAAGGTCTCTTACATCTCTAGAATTAAATAATGCCTCACTAAAAACGACAGGAGCATCAAGAGCTTATTTAAATATTAAAACTGATAATTTTAAATTTATTAGCACAGATAAAGCCAAAGTAAAATTAAACATTACTGCTGTTAATGTAACGGTTGAAATTAGTGATAATACAAAAATGGATGCACTAATTAATGCTACTGAAGTTAAGATGGATTTATATCAACGAACAAGTGCTGATGTTGAAGGCCTTATTGACAACCTAATATTGCGAACAGATAATAATGCGCAGTTTAATGGAAAAAATTTTACTAGTAAAACCTGCAATGTTATTGCTGAAATGGCAAGTAATATTTATCTCGAAGTTATCGATAATATTACCATAGAAGCTTCAGGGTCTAGTCAAGTATACCTTTATGGAAACCCAAAAATAACAATCAATAAATTTACGGATACTGTTAAACTTCAGAAGAAAGAGAAGTAAAATAGTTCCGAAGTACTCATAAAAAAATCCGAAGCTCAAAACTTCGGATTTTTCTATTTATATAAATTTATTTTTTAGTACACAGGAGTAGAAATCTCAAAATCAGATTCTTTAGCAGCCAAATAGCGTTCGGCATCTAAAGCTGCCATACAACCTGTACCTGCAGCAGTTACTGCTTGACGATACACATGATCAGCAGCATCTCCAGATACAAATACCCCTTCCACATTCGTTTTAGCAGTACCAGGAACATTGATAATATATCCAGTGTCATCTAATTTAAGGTAATCTTTAAAGATATCTGTGTTGGGCTTATGACCAATAGCTACAAAAAAACCAGTTGCAGGAATCTCAAATTTCTCTTCTGTTTTGTTATTAAAAGCTCTTACACCAGTCACAACTTGACCATCACCTAAAACTTCATCAGTTTCGGTATTGTAAAGAATTTCAATATTAGGTGTGTTAATAACACGACTAGCCATAATTTTTGAAGCTCTAAACTCATCTCTACGAACTAACATGGTAACTTTAGTACAAAGCTTTGACAAATAATGTGCTTCCTCTGCCGCACTATCTCCTGCTCCAACAAGAACCACTTCTTGGTTTCTATAAAAGAATCCATCACATACAGCACAAGCAGAAACACCTCCACCTAATTTTAAATATTTCTGTTCAGAATCTAATCCTAAATACTTTGCAGATGCTCCAGTAGATATAATTATAGTCTGACAATGAATTTCTTTAGTTTCGTTAACCCAAACTTTATGAATATCTCCTGAAAAATCAACTTTAGTAATCCAACCATCACGAACGTCAGTACCAAAGCGAGTTGCTTGATTTTGCAATTCTATCATCATTTCTGGACCAGTAATACCATCCGGATATCCAGGGAAATTTTCAACATCATTAGTCGTTGTTAATTGACCTCCAGGTTGTGTTCCTTGATAAAGTACAGGTGCCATATTTGCTCTTGCGGCATATATTGCTGCAGTATAACCTGCAGGACCAGAGCCAATAATAAGGCATTTTACATTTTCTATTGTATCAGACATATTTTATTTCAATTTAGTATAGACAAAAGTAGGTTTTTTGAATAATAACTTACATCAAAGTTATTAACAGTTATAATAGTTACATTAGATTTCTCAATACTATAAATTGGGAATAGTAATCATTTAATTTTCATTATGATGAGGCAATTTTAGCAATACTGACAGTTTTTTCGTAAATTTAAAGTAACTCACGTCTTAAAATCATCTCATTATGAAAGCTACAATTTCGTCTCTCTTAATTATATTGTTGATTTTTTCCTGTAATCAAAAGCCCGAAAAAGAAGTATCAGAACCTAAAATAGCCACTTCGGAAACTGAAATTTCTAATCCACTTGAAGGGACTTGGGAATTAGTTGGTTATTATAATTACATGGATAATAAGGTTATAGATTCTTTTAAAACTAGTAAAGGCTATAGACAGGTAAAAATGTATACACCGTCAAAAGTAATGTGGAGCAAACAAGTTCCCGCAGATTCTTCTGAATGGTTTGGTTATGGAAGTTATACAGTAAATGGAACTGAGCTTATTGAAGTCTTAGAATATGGATCAGATATGATGAGTAAAATAATTCAAGAGAAAAAAGAATTTAAGCATGAACTCATTATTAATGGCAATTCATTTAGTCAAATAGAAATTGATGAGGATGGCAATAGAATTTATGCTGAAAATTATAAACGAATAGAATAAAAAAAGTAAAGTTTTATTTGTACTTGCACTTCATTTATAAGTAAACTTAAAATTCATACAAATAAAAAAGCCGAACAAAATGTTCGGTTTTTTTAGTCGGGGTGGCAGGATTAATTAAAATCACATAACCCATTGTTTTATAGTATTTTAGAAACTCTCAACAATATATGTTCACCTAATTGTACAATAAAGTCAAAAAGAACTATTTAAAAACAAATTGTATTAAAAAGAGATAAATAAAATTACACTTTGTAGATTAAAAATGTAAGCAGAATATAGTTGTTAAAATCTAAAAATTGCTTGCAATTAGAACTGGTTTTAGTCTTTAAATTTATTATCAATTTTAATCAAAAAAAAAAAAAAAAAAAATGATTTACTCTGAATTAATGAGTATGAAATGAAGTCTATCGTATCTTAATAAAGCTTAAACCAACAAAACAGCTTTTTTTTATAATCTATAAATTTTGTAACAAAAATGGTTACATATATTATAAGTTTAAATAACTCATTTACATATAATTGCATAAATTTATAGAATTAGCAAATGAGTCTCTTAACTATGAAATATTTAACCACCTTACTTTTACTATTTATATCAATTTCATCTTTTGGGCAAGATAAACAAAGAATAGATTCTTTAAAAATCGAGTTAAGTAAGAGTATTGATAACAAAATTAAATTAGAAGTTTTAATTGAAATTTTTAACGACTATTTATTTACTAATTTAGATTCTGCGAAGGTTTATAAAAATAGAATTGTAGAACTTCCAAGTAAAACTGAAAAAGATTTAATCAACACTTTTAACATTTCTTCCAGATATTATTATTATAAATCTCAGCTTGACAGCTCTCTATATTTTACTGAAAAGGCACTTAGTATTGCATTAAAACTGGAAGACAATAATCTAAAGTCGGATTTATATAGGAAATTGGCAATATTAAGTAGCAGAAATTTCAATTACGGAGACGCAGAAAAGTATGGTAAATTAGCATTAGAAGCTGCTAATAAAACAAAAGATTGGCATCTAATAGCTTCATCTAACATTATGTTGGGTAATCAATTTTATAAGAAGACTGATTTTAATTTATCATTAAAATATTATTTAGTAGCAGATTCACTTTACACTTTAAATAAAGAAGAAGATCGATTTTTAGCTAATAGTTATGATAACATTGGCTCGATTTACACAGATATAAAGGATAAAAAAGCGATAATTTATATAGAGAAAAGTAATAAAATATATCAACGCTTAAATGATAAAGAAGGAGTTGGCTATAACTACATATTGAAAGGAATTTACTTTAGCTCAATTGATGAACATAAGCAAGCCATTTCTAATTTTGAAAAAGCAATAGTTTTTTACCAAGGTTATGGAGACGATTTTCGATTGATAGATTCACAAACTAGGTTAATTAATTCTTATTCTGCAATAGGAGATTATAAAAAAGCAGAAATAGTTTTAAAAGACGTTGAAGAAAATTTAATAAACTCAGAAGGTAAAGACGATTTTGTGTCTTTTTATTTAAATGGAGGTCAATTATATTTAGATATGAAGCAATATGAAAAAGCAATAATTTTTTTCAATAAAGCTTATGGTATTATTAATAAAAATGAAAATGATTTTTTTATTGCTCATAATAAAGAAGTAAAGAAAGGACTAACTAATGCCTATATAGGAAAAAAGGATTATAAAAATGCTCTGAAGTACAGCCAACTTTATTTGCAGATTAATGATAGTATCTATAAAAAGAATAATATTGCAATAACTAAAGAACTAGAAGCCAAATATCAAACAGAAAAGAAGGAACAACAAATTGTCATTTTAAAATCTCAAAATGAATTGGTTGAGCAACAACAAAAAAATCAACGTAATCAATTATTAGGAGTTGCAGGATTAACATCTTTGGCAGGTTTGTTCTTTTTCTTTTTATTCCGTAATCGTCAAAAAACGACAAAGAAGTTACAAGAGTTAGACAAGGCAAAGTCAAATTTTTTCGCTAATATTTCACATGAGTTTCGTACGCCATTGACCATGATTTCTGGCCCCTTGCAAAGTCAGTTGCTAAAAGACAATTTAAAGGAAGAGGATAAATCAACCTTTAAAATGATGCATCGAAACTCTACTAGATTGCTCTCTTTGGTAGATCAACTACTAGATATTTCAAAAATTGAAGCTGGCAATTTGCAATTAAAAGTTTCTGAAAATAGGTTGACTCCTTTTATAGGTTCGTTAGCTGATGGGTTTACATTTAAAGCACATGAAAAAGAAATAGATTATATAATACATCATAACCCTACCGAAGTTGACACCTATTTTGATGTCGATATTATGGAGAAAATAGTAGTAAACCTACTCTCAAATGCTATAAAATATACTCCAGAAAAAGGTGCTATTGTTTGTAATATTACTATAAAAAAGAACGCATTACATTTCGCTGTTAAAAATACAGGGAAAGGATTATCTAAAGAAGATATTACTACTATTTTTGAACGTTTTTATCAAATCAATGAGAATGCTCAAGGTGTTGGTATTGGTTTGGCATTAGTAAAAGAATTGGTGGCTTTACATAAAGGGTCTATTACCGTTGAAAGCATACCAAATGATTGGACAACTTTTAAAGTAGTCATCCCAATTGGTAAAGAGAGTTTTGCGAAAAACGAGTTTGTATCTCAAGATGTAAGTATAAAATCTAAGCAAGAAATAAGTGACAAGCAAGCTTATAATACTATTGAAATTGGTAATGATGTAGAAGAAAAAGAAGAAAATCCTATTTTATTAATTGTAGACGATAATGCCGATATAAGAACATATGTAAGTCATTTATTTAAAAGCACCTATACAATTTTAAAAGCCAAAGATGGTCAAGAAGGTGTAGATTTAGCCATAGAGCATATACCAGATATCATCATTAGTGATATTATGATGCCCATTAAAAACGGAATTGACCTATGTAATACCTTAAAGGCAGACGAGCGTACAAGTCATATTCCTATTATATTACTCACAGCAAAAGCAGGCGAAGAAAATAAAATTGAAGGTGTAAAAACAGGTGCAGATGATTATGTAACCAAGCCCTTTAATGAAGAATTATTGCACTTACGAGTTGAAAAATTAATAGAAATTAGAAAAAAATTACAACTGCGTTACAGTCAAGAAGTAATTTTAAGACCTAAAGATGTTGCCATCACACCTATTGATGAACAATTCTTAAAGCGTTTGCAAAAAGTATTAGACAATAAACTAATAGAATCTTCATTTAGTATTGAAGATTTTAGTAATACACTTGGTATGAGCAGGATGCAATTACACAGAAAACTAAAAGCATTAACGGGGTTATCGGCAACAGAATTTATTCGTTCTCAACGTTTAAAACTAGCAGCACAATTATTAAAAAAATCTAAAATCAATGTGTCTCAAGTTGGTTATAGTGTTGGCTTTAATGACCATGCCTATTTTAGTAAATGTTTTAAAGAGATGTATCATTGTACACCAACAGAGTACATTAATAAAAGTTAGCTTCTACTACATACATTATAGTATTGACCTCCTTTTTAAGGAGGTTTTTCTTTTTATACAACCAGGTTTTTTCCTTTTTTCAACCATGTTACATGAGTTATAACTTTTGTTACATGAGTTACAACCTTCCCATTTATAGTGTAATACATTTACTACCAATATTTTAGTTTATTCAAAAAACGGAATAAAACATTCATATGAAAAAAAAAAAATATGAAGGAAAATTACAAGTTGTACCCTCAGATAATATATATATAAATGTAAATAATTTGAAGAAAGGCGTTTACACTTTAAAAATTATAAATAAAAATAAAGTAATAAAAAAAACAAAGTTCAAAAAAAATTAGCGAAATAATGAAAACACCTAAGCATCTCATTTTAGGGTTGGTATTATTACTAACCTATACAGCAACGGCACAACAAGGCATTAATTACAAAGCTCTTATTAAAGACAATCTGGGAAATGTAGTTGGCAATCAAAATGTAGCCATCCGGTTTACCATATTAGATGCGCTTACAGGTGGCAATATTGAGTCTCAAGAAACCCATTATACAGTTATGACTGATACTAACGGTATCGTCATTGCCAATATTGGTGAAGGTACACAATCTTTAAGTTATGGGTTGTTTAATGACATAGATTGGAGGAGCCATTCGCATTACCTACAAGTAGGAATAGACATTACTGGCGGACTAAATTTTGAAGATATGGGAACTACTGAGTTTAAGGCTGTCCCTTATGCAAAGCATGCCACAACTGCAGCCAATGTTAGTGGTTTAGAAAAAATTACGGAAAATGGAAATACAGGTTGGAGATTGTTAAATACAGATACAAATAACTATGGAGATACAGGACAATGGGCTGTAGATTTAAGCCACCAGCAGATTAATACAAACGAGAATGGAGCTACAGCTTTTGCGTCTTTTGCCGCAGGGTTAAATACAAAAGTTTCAGGCTCTTATTCGATGGCTATGGGTAATGGTACTATAGCAAGTGGAGCTAATTCTACAGCATTAGGAGCATATAACGTGGATAACGCAAGTACAATTTTTGCTGTAGGAAATGGATCTCCAGATGTTGGAAGTGGTCCTGAAAGGAAAAATGCTTTAACACTAAATGTAGGTTTTGGCTCTGGTGTCGATTTTATTATTGGTAATTCTCAATTTGATGATGACCCAACAACACAAAACGACGATGTAAAATTCTTTTTTAGCGGTCAAAAAGGCGCTTTTAGAGCAGGTAAAGTTTCATTTACAGCAGGTGATGAGTGGAATTATGATAATATTGGTAACTATTCAACAGCTTTTGGAAATGGAACTATAGCCTTTGGAAGTCAATCATTTGCTGCTGGTAGTGAAACAAATGCTTCTGGTTATGCTTCAACAGCTTTAGGAGTTAGTACTACTGCACCATCTTCTTCTGAAACCGCTATAGGTCGATATAATACAGACTACACGCCAACTGATACAGCAACAGATCGTTTATTTGTTATTGGCAATGGCTTAAATAGTAGTAATAGAAGCAATGCCTTAACAGTTTTAAAAAATGGGACTATTACTGCACCAAGTTTTGATATAGCAGAAATTATAGATGACAAAGCATTGGTTACAAAAGAGTTCTCAGATTTCAACTACCAATATTCCTTTGCCTATAGTCAAGCGACAAACAATTTAAGTATAAGTCATGGGAGTTCAAATACTTCTATAAGTTTAAGCCACCTTAGTAATTCAGGCCTTGAAAAAATTACTGAAGGAGGCAATATAGGTTGGCGATTGATTGGTACAGAACCTGCAAATCATGGAAATATAGGTGAAGACGCTGTAGATTTAAGCGTTAGTCATAATCAATCAACAACTCGTGGAGCAACTGGTGAGCATTCAGTAGCATTTGGGAGAAATGCAACTGCCTCTGGAAAAAATTCAACCGCAATTGGTATAGAGACAAATGCATCTGGAATATATTCGACAGCATTAGGAGTTGGAACTATTTCTGAATCTTTTTCGTCAGTTGCTATTGGGAGACTTAATATTGGTGGTGGATATGCAGGTGTTCCTAATAACCCAGGTTCAACTTTAAGTTGGGTAGAAACAGACCCTTTGTTCGAAATTGGTAATGGGAAGAATAGTTCTAGAAGCAATGCTTTAACCGTTTTAAAAAATGGTAAGGTTGGTATTGGCAGACACCAACCAGCTAGTTTATTGGAAGTCGCGCATACAAATGGTTCTGCATTATCCCAATCATTAAGTGTTTTAAATACAGATACTAATAACGCTTGGCAGTTTCATACTACTAGCTACTTAAACCTATATAGAAATGGAGTTTTTAAAGGCTCTTGGAATGCTACAAGCGGTGCTTATGTACAAGCATCAGACAGAAGAGTAAAAAAAGACATCACATCTTTAAATAACGGAACTCTAGAAAAAGTAATGCAACTTAAACCCGTAAGTTACCTCATGAAAGACCAAACAGATACCAAACGTAATTTAGGTTTAATATCACAAGAGGTACAAGAATTATTTCCAAGCATAGTCTACTATAATAAGGAAGTAGATGTGTTAGCATTATCTTATACAGAACTCATTCCTATTCTTATAAAAGCACTACAAGAACAGCAAAACATTATAGGTTCACAAAACACAAAAATCGACACGTTCGAAGATCAAATGTCAGCGTTATTAAAACGTTTAGAAAATCTCGAAGCAATTAATAACTAAAACATAAACAGCCATGTATAAATACATAATACTCATTGCAATACTACTATTAGTTGCCTGTAAATCGGAAACAAAAAAAGATACCAATGAAACTGTAAAGGACGAAATAACAGAAATTACAACCAATGTAAAACCTAAAGGCAATACTACTTATCTATGTAAAATAAACGATATAGATTGGGCTTATACTAAAGCTTCAGGCATTTTATCAACACACGCAAAAACTAAAAAACGTACAGCTTTAATTACCTTCAAAAAGAAACTAGAAAAAGGCAGTGAACATCTTCAATTAACTTATGATGCTGATACTTTTCAACTCATAGCCGCATCGTTACAATTAAAATTCCCAAAAAAAGATGGTAGTCTATTCACCTGCTATTATGATCTAAAACCTGAAACGCGAAAACGTCATCCAGAAAGTGAACTGTCTGGAAGTATCGATTTATCGAATGCATCTAGTGCTTCAGGTACCGCAGAAATAAAAAATCTCAATATTAATTATGAAAAAGAAAACCTTAAAAACCTTGAAAACGCAGTCCTAACCATAACAGGTTTAAAATTTGAGAATATTGGATATTCTGATACTGATAATTTATTTAAGTAACCAATCAAAATAAAAACTATGGAATTTCATAAAATAAAACTGTTATTAATTCTTGCCTTTTTAACAATAACTTTTATTGGTAACGCACAATTAATAGATCCATTTGGAAAAGTAATAACACATGAAATTAAACTCAAAAAATTAAAAGATGGTACCCGTGCCGGTGCCATAGAATGGGCTACTGGCGGCTTAGATTCTCTGCAACGATTTGTTATAAGTGGGCTCGATATTAAATCTCCGGTAATGGTTAGGATCATTTCTAAAGCTCCAGACCATAATATTGACCTCAGTTTTCATAAAAATAAGTGGGACATCGTGGAGTCTAAAATCTCTACAAATGGAGATAAGTTTGTAGACAAAATCTTTAGAACTATGAATGAAGCAGGACTAGGCGTATCTTCTAAAGTGGCTGGAATTCCATATTTAATTACCGTAAAAGTAGGCTTACAGTTTCCCTCCACCCAATCTTTAATTCGTGTAACAGATAACAAAGAGGAATATGTGCGACATATGAGAAGAATGGGCTTTAGTGGTCAGCTTTTTGAAGATGATAATTCAAATTATTCTGCCCCCTCAAGCGGAGAAAACAATAATTCAAATGGAGGTAATAGCGCGCTTAACTATATTATTATAGGGCTTTTATCAATTATTATCATTCTTCTTGCTGTCTTTTTATTAAAAAGAAAAAGCCAAAAACACACGACACTAATACTCACCCTTTTATGTTCAACACAATTTTGCTATGCACAAATGCTTGAACCTAAACTAGTACCCGTTGATGGACAAGGAAATTCACCAGTTTTTTATGAATACAGTACTCAAAATGTGGAAAGTCAAAAAACAGTTCCTATACTTAAACCACGTGTTCGTGATACAAATGTAACAATACCTCTAGATGAGTCTGGTACTTTTATAGAAACTAGGCCAGTACGTATAGAATCCAATCCAGATTCTATAGAATTATCACCTCAAGACGTTGAAGACCTTACAAGAAGAATGGGAGCCTCAGATGAAGAGTTTAGCACAAATTATGGAGAAGATAGCCCTGGAGAAAATACTGAGGGTGATCAAAGAACACTGCCAGTTGATATAACTCAGGAGGAATTAGACGCGCTAAGACGGCAAGTGCAACAATTACAGCAGCAAGTTGATTTATTGTCACAAGATGATGAAGATTATGATAGAGATGATGGCGGCGGTGGCGAAATGCTGCTTTATTGTGAAGACATACAAGCTTGCCAACGATGTCTAGAGCGAACATTACTCGCTTTCTCCAAACATCGTGCTTATTTTGATTTTATGCAAAAATACTATTTGAGAAGAGTAACCGTCTTAAATCAATGGATAGAATATGGTAACGCAATGTCTGCGCTTCCTGGTGGCGGAGGGATGGCCTGGGGTCCCATTTTACTTTATAAAGTGAGACCATCAATGGATAAGTTAACAGAAGTTTATAATGAAAGATTTGATGGGTATATAGCATCAATGGAGGAAGATCTTGAAGGCATTAGCGCATGTTACGGAGGTCCAAATGGTAGGTTTAATAGCAGAGCTGGATATGAAGCACAGATGTTTAGTGTTTTAGAAGCATTAAAAGCGTCAAGAATTTATAAATAATGAACAATTATGAAAAAAATAATTTTCCTTTTAGTACTTGTCTTTGCTGCATATTCCTGTGGTAACAAGTCAGAAAAACCTAAAGATGCTGATGTGAATTCATCTTCTAAAACGAACCCAGACTCAGAGGTTTTAATAAATGAAACTGTTGATGCTTCAAGTGAAGATTCTAGTTCTGAATTAAACAACCTTCTTAATATGAGTAAAGACCTACTAGAAGAGTCTGAAAAAAATGAGGGATCAGGAATCCATTTTGACACGGCTTCATTACTTGATATGTTAGAGCAAAGCGGCGTTTCTCGTGAAGAAATGGAAAAACTGGTTAACAATCCAGACAGCCTTAAGGTACTTGCTCAACAAGCAATAAAAGACAGAGAGGAAGCCCAACAAGACGATCCTGTTCTAAAAGGAAAAATATCAAAAGCGCAATTGGCATCTAAAAATACATCTACTGGTGTTTCTTTAGAAGAAGCTATTCTTTTAGTACAAGCAGAATCAGGACCAGAAGCTACTATGGCCAAATTAAAAAAGATAGATTCTTTGGCTGGCACCAATGTTATGGAACAGCTAGATCTGAAGGAAGCGGCTTATGTAATGAGAGATGTAGAGCGCAAAAATGAAGTTAAAGCAAGCCCTGAAGAAGAAGAAAAAATCAAGACACTAAAAAAAATATCTGGGCAAATGCATAGCGTAAAAGAAGCTGAACAACTGCTTGCTGAACTTAATAAAACAGAAAAAGACATTGCCTCAGGTAATTTAAAGGTTAGTCCTAAATACAAAGTAACTATAGAGCATCGGAAAAAAATCGTCAAAATTTTTCATAAAAGCTTTGTTAGAAAGGCTAAAACTGCAAAGAAGAAATTTCAACAACTTAATCCCGATTTATACTTTGGGGAAGAAATTGGCAGAACCTATGTAGGCCACATGCAAAAAGCGGTCTACCTACCCTTAGGCAAACTCTCATTTGCAGATAAGGTAGTAAAGGTCAATCATCCACAATTAATGACCCAGCAAGTAAAAAATGTATTGCACGAACCAGATGTAATCAAAGGTTTTCTTCCAGAGGATATTACAGGAATTCACAGTCTAGGACTTGGCGGAAGCCTCACTATACAGTTTACAGATAATGCTCTGACCAATGTAAATGGTCCTGATTTATACATTTTTGAAATCGGACAAATAGAACCTACCAATTTAGAAATCTCAAAAGATGGTAAAAAATGGATTAAAGTAGGCAAGATAGATGGCGGTGTTGCAGAGGTTGATATTGAAAAATTTGTAAAACAAGGTGAACTATTCTATTACGTGCGGCTTACAGACTTAAAAAAGCAAAGTGCCTTAGCAGGTGCCGATGTAGATGCCATTGCTGCCATAGGCTCTGCCATGCGTTTAAATCTTGATAGTCAAGTGCTATTTGATTCTGGGAAAAGTGTTTTAAAACATGAAGGCATTGAAGCCTTAAAAGAATTAGTACATAGTATTACTGTACTAAAAAAAGGTAAAGTAATCGTTGAAGGTCATACCGATGATGTAGGCAGTGAATCTACAAACAATGCATTGTCTTTGGCAAGAGCCAAAAGCGTATCTAAAACATTAAGACAATTTATACCAAGTATAAACTTTAAATGGGTTGAAAAAGGTTATGGAGAATCCAAACCATTGGTAAAAAACGACTCTGATAAAAACAGAAGTAAAAATAGACGAGTGGAAATCTTAGTCGTACCTAATTAAAACTAAACTTATTATGAAAAATACTTTAATAACATTATTGATTTCTATTTTAATACCAATTTCAAGTTTTGCACAGCAAGGAATTAATTATAAGGCTATTCTAAAAGATACAAATGGCAATGTATTGGCTAGTACTTTTATGAATGTGCAATTTACCATACATCAAAGCACAGTAGCAGGAACTATAGTATATCAAGAAGACCACAATTACACAACAAACGCCAACGGTTTAGTGGTACTTACTATTGGTACAGACAGTTCTCCAAGTGTAGGCACATTTACCGCAATAGATTGGGCAACAGGCTTGCATTTTTTACAAACAAGTGTAACTTATAGTGGTGGAACTATAAACTTTGATGCTACCGAGTTTAAAGCAGTACCATACGCAAAACATGCCAAAACCGCAGAAATAGCAGCCAATGTTTTTAGTGGCGATTATAACGACTTAACCAACCAACCAACAACACTACCTACAGGTTTAGAAAAAGTTACAGATAGCATAGATTCTGGAACTGGACTTCCCATCTATGGTTGGCGATTGATTGGTGCAGAGCCTGCAAATTATGGAAATATTGGTTTAAACGCAGTAGATATAAGTATATCACCTGAAGCATCAACTGGACGAGGAGCCATAGGAATTAATTCTACAGCAATGGGAAGTTATACAACTGCTTCTGGGATTATTTCCATAGCAATGGGAGATGCTACAAAGGCATCTGGATATAGTTCTACAGCAATGGGAAATTATACAACAGCATCAGGCGCTGGTTCCACTGCAATGGGAAGTTATACAACAGCATCAGGAACTCGTTCCACTGCTATGGGATTCAATACAACAGCATCAGGGGTTGCTTCTACAGCAATGGGAAGTGATACAACCGCTTCAGGAGATTTTTCCACAGCAATGGGATACAATACAACAGCACCATCCTATGCAGAAACTGTAATTGGCAGGAATAATACAAATTACACGCCAGACAACGCAATAGATTGGGATGTAGATGACAGGCTCTTTGTTATTGGTAATGGGCTAAGCAATTCTAATAGAAATAACGCATTAACGGTTTTAAAAAATGGGACTATTACAGCGCCATCATTAACTAATAATCTTATAAATACAGCAGGTGATAAAGCACTAATAACCAAAGAATATGCTGACTCAAATTATTTAACAGAATCTTCAAATTTAATACCTCTAGCATATGGCACTATAGAATTTACTGGTAACGTATTAAGTGGTACAGGTAATTTTACTGCTAGTATTAATAGTAATGTATTTGATATAAGCATTAGTGGAGAATATATGACTCCGTTTAATACTTTTTGTATAATTACTCCATATTCTACAGCATTCAGAACCTCATCTAATGGAATGGTTGGTGGTGATATTCAAGTTAGAATATTTAACAGTTCTGGTAGTTTAGCACCTGTGAGATTTCAATTTGTCATTTATAAACTTTAATAAAAAAACTATGAAAACAAAACAAATACAGTTAGTTCTCTTGATTACATTATGCTCAATTTATGGACATGCACAATCCATCGAGAAATATAGCATCGACTCAGGAGGAGATGCAACCACAGTTGGAGGCATAGAAATACTCTATACTATTGGCGAAGTAAATGTACAAGAATTAAACGCTGGAGGAATTTCGGTTTCTGAAGGATTTATAAACACCAATTTTAAAGTAAACATCAATCCACAAGTATTTTTACAAGGCCCTTTATTAAACCCAATGACTGTAGGATTGATGAATGATAATTTAAGAGCAAGTAGTTATTTACCAACTACAAGTCCTTATGCAGATGCAGTAACAGTTGTTTCAACGGTATTTAATACAGGAGGAACTTCTGGAACAGGTTTAGCACAAGATGATATTGTAGATTGGGTTTGGTTAGAAATTCGCCAAGCAAATGACAATACTAAAGTTGTGAGAGCACAATCTGTTCTTTTACAGCGCGATGGTGATATTGTGGGTTTAGACGGAATATCAACCTTAAAAATAAACGCAGCACCAACCAATTATTATGTAGTTGTAAAACACAGAAATCATTTAGGCGCAATGACTTCAACTGTTATGACTTTATCTGAATCGAGTACAACTTCTGTAGATTTTAAAAACAATGCACTTTTAACTTATGGCAGTAATGCCCGTGTAGATGTCGGTTCTGGAGTAATGGCACTTTGGACTGGTAGTACAAATGATTCAAGTCAAATAAAATTTCTAGGTGCAGGAAGTAGCGCAGATATTATTAAAGACTACATTCTTGCTGATTTAGGAAACTTTTTAAATTTCATCACCTATTCATCCACAGCTTATTTAAATGTGGACGTAAATCTTGATGGAATTGGACGATTTTCAGGATCAGGAGATGATAGTAATATTATAAAAGACAATGTATTGCAACATCCTGCAAACTTTTTGAATTTCCCAACATTTACAATAAACACAACTGTGCCACCAGAAAATTAATCACTAAAAAACAACAAATCATGAAAAAATTGTACACATTTATCACAGTCCTTTTAATTACTACCTTGAGTTATTCACAAGGCTATGAGTTTGGTATTGTCCATATTACAGACCATACTTTTAAAGTCGTTGCTATACCAGATTTCACGTCATCTGGAAATACAGACATTTCTAACATAGGATTCACATTAATGCTTCCAGATGGAAATGCAGATGTTACTAACTTAACAGGCTTATTAGGCGGAAGGCCTTGGGCAGTTAATTCGAATGCTACTGCAGCAATTCTTCAGGCTAACTATGGAGGTGATGGTACAGAAGATGCTTTTTTAATAACTCTTGATCCAGGGCAAACGTTACTTTCTCATAATACAGGAGATCAAATAGATTTGGTCAGTTTTGATGTGAGTAATTCTCCAACAACAGGAACCATGCGATTTTTATTAAATACCGAAACTATTGCAATGAATGCCTCTAATGCTTTAGATAGTTTTTTTCAATCAAATATAGATAATACCACAACCCAAAACTATTTTTTAGGTTTAGCCTCAGGCATGGAAAGTTTTAGTTTCTCTGTTTTAGGTATCGAGGATACTGTCATTTTAAAGAATATGTCTATTTACCCAAATCCAGCTTCAGAATTTATTAATATTTCTTCCTCTATAGAGATTGAGATAGTAAAGGTGTTCAATGTACTAGGCAAAGAGGTTTTAAGTACTAATGAAACTTCGCAACTAAAAGTCAATCATTTGCAATCAGGGATATATTTTCTAAAAATATTTGCAAATAAAAGAAGCGCAACAAAAAAGATAGTAATCAAGTAGAAGTTATAGGTTATAACAACCTTTATTTTGATACGTGTTATAAGCGTAAATGCAATAATTAAAAAAAAATTAATAAAAGGTAGCTTTTGATACTATATAGCAATTACAAATTGTTTTCCTATTGGAGTTTACTCTGCAAATGTAGAGGAAAAGCAAGAGGGTAACACGCTGCGCGATGTCACTAGCTATCAATTCGCTCAAATACAAGCTATTATGTATTTAAAATAGCTTTGTTTGTTTAAGGTTCTGATTTTAGTAGAAGTGCCTCATCCGCGATTTTTAGTATTATCCCATTCTTTGAATAGGACATTCCTTTTAAGGCTAATTTCTGAACGCTGTCCGTTTACTGTTATACGTGCATAGACAGGAGAGTAATTATTAATAGCTCTTGTAGCGTTTATCCAAAATGATAAACTGAAGGTGGTTTGTGATTGCATAGTTGTCGTCTTTAAATTAAACATTCATTCAAGACGAAAGTCAAATCAACTATTTCAAAAACAGTATTTTAAGTGGTTATTCGGTTCACACTTTTTAGTTTGTAAACTGTGAACCGAATTAAATCATATAATATCAATTCTTATGATAGTCTAAAAACCAGAAAACCTTGTTAATCATATGATTAACAAGGTTTTAGTCGTAATTGATATTACTTTTGGTCGGGGTGGCAGGATTCGAACCTGCGGCCTCCACGTCCCAAACGTGGCGCGATAACCGGGCTACGCTACACCCCGAATTGATTATCTTTTATAATGAATTTCTAATACATCTTGCGGAGAGACAGGGATTCGAACCCTGGGTACCTATTTCTAGGTACGACGATTTAGCAAACCGCTCCTTTCGGCCACTCAGGCACCTCTCCAATTTTTTTAAGAACTTAGCATTTTTGTCTCAAATGCGGATGCAAATGTAACTTTTCATTAGCAACAATACAACAGTTTTTTACATTTTTTTTATTGAAAAATTATTCTGGGTATTCTATCCTGAGATGGAAGATGTTAGCTAGTTTAGTTTTTAGTACTTTCTTTATCGATTGTATTTCTTTAAATGTAATATTAGCATTCAAAAATTGACCATCTTCCATTTGTTTACTAATTATTGATTCTACAAATTTATCAATCTTTGTTGTGGTTGGTTCTTTTAAACTTTTAGAAGCTGCTTCAACACTATCACACATCATTAATATAGCTGTTTCTTTACTAAATGGCTTTGGTCCAGGGTATCTAAAATCGGCTTCATTGGTATTCTCATTTAAATCTTTTTCCTTTCTGTAAAAATAATACACCAAACTATTCCCGTGATGTGTCCTTATAAAATCTATAACCCTATCTGGTAAATTATATTTTTTCGCAATCTCTATGCCGTCAAGTGTATGGTCTATTATAATCTTTGCACTTTCACGAGATGACAATTCATCATGCGGATTTATACCTGTGGCTTGATTTTCAGTGAAATAAGTAGGATTCTTCATCTTCCCAATATCATGATACAATGCGCCTACTCTAATTAGCATAGCATTTGCTCCAATTTCATTTGCAGACGCTTCAGCTAAATTTGCAACATTTAATGAATGATGAAACGTTCCTGGTGCTTTATTAGAGAGTTCTTTTAATAGTTTACTATTTGTATCAGACAGCTCTAGTAAAGAGACATCGGAAACCAACCCAAATAATTTTTCATAGATATAAATTAAAGGCTGTACAAATAATGTTGCTAATCCACAAAGAACAAAAAGGCCAAAAGTAGAAGGATCTAAATTAGTAATATCGCCTTCTTGAATTACAAAAAAAGCAAAATAAGCAATAATATATATTAGTGTAATTTGTCCTACAGAAATAAATAGATTTGCGCGTTTATATAATTCGGAAACTGTTAAAATTGTTACGATTCCAGCAATTATTTGAAGAAACATATACTCGTAACTATTAGGCACAATAAACCCTAATAAAAGCACCGTAAGTACATGTGCAAATAATCCTAATCGTGCATCAAAAAAAGCTTTCAATACCAAAGGAAGGATACATAACGGTACAACATATACGTATTGAGAATTATAATTAATCACTAAAGTGGTTAATAAAATCATCAATAATATATTGAAAAATATGAAGGTTACTTTAGTATTATCTAAGAAGACTTCCATTCTATATTTTCTTAAAAATAAGAGTAGCATTAATAATGCAAGAGCGACTAATAAGGCATAAGCAAATATGATGAGATTATAATTAGACTCGTTCCATACTTGAGATTCATATTCTATTTCTAATGATTTTAAAACATCATATTTATTACCTTCTACAATTTCCCCTTTAGATATAATAAGTGTTCCCTTTTCTATACGACCTCTTACGCTAGAAATCTCTTCAAGATTTTCATTGAGAGCATTTTGGGTTAATGAAGAGTTTAATTTTAAATTAGGTTTTATAACATCAAAAAATATAGACACAAAAGTAGCATCAAAACTTTCTAGGTCATTATTTTTTAACTGATCTTCAATAACACTTCTAAATCCATCAATTTTAGTAAGGCTAGAAAATTCAGTCTCTCCATATTGGGTTTGGGCATCTAATAATATTACATTTTTATTATCTAAATACTCATACTCTTCATCTAATACTCCATATTTATAAATAGCATTTATTGCAGATATACCAACTCCTAATAGCGCTTTATTTTCACTAATTATACTATCGACAAATGAAGCCTTGAACTTTTCAGAATAGTCGTTTAAAACAGAAGACTTTACTGAGGCATCGATATCAAAATAAACGGCACTCTCATTTGATGCTTCAATTTGTTCTTTTTCTATTTCTTCAGAAGATTTTTTTATAGCAAAATCAAAAGGAGCTAAAAGGCTTTCGGATTGCCAAGGTTTTCCTTTATCAAAATCGTATCTAAATTTCCCGCTCTTCGGAAATAGATAAACAATTAAAAAGGTGGTACTTAAAAACAAAAGCACTTTATATAAAAGTGCATGATTTTTATACCATTTATTAATTAAGTCATTCATTACAGCAACTATTAAAGCACAAATTATTAATAGAGAATTCTACAACTTTAATGTATGCTTAGGCATTCAAAAGTAAGAAAATATAATAGAACTTATGTTATCAAATCTTAGCGGTCATTTAATTAAAAAAATGATTAATTTTGCAGCTATAAAACAAAATAGACTTAAAAATGAGTAGAGACGTCGTAATTGTATCAACTGCAAGAACTCCTATAGGAAGTTTTTTAGGAGCTTTATCAACCATTCCTGCACCAAAACTAGGCGCTATTGCCATAAAAGGTGCTTTAGATAAAATTAATTTAAAACCTGAACTGGTAGAAGAAGTTTTAATGGGGAATGTTGTTCAAGCTGGAACCGGTCAAGCTCCTGCACGTCAGGCTGCTATTTATGCTGGTATTCCTAATACGGTTCCATGTACTACTATAAATAAAGTTTGTGCTTCTGGCATGAAAGCTGTTATGCAAGCCGCTCAATCTATTGCACTTGGCGACACTGATATTGTTGTTGCTGGCGGAATGGAAAACATGAGTATGATTCCTCATTATTTTCATGCAAGAACTGCAACAAAATTTGGACCTGCTAGCTTAATTGATGGTATGCAAAAAGACGGATTAGTTGATGCCTATGACCAAAATGCTATGGGTGTTTGTGCTGACGCATGTGCTACAGAGTATGAGTTTTCAAGAGAAGATCAAGATGCTTATGCAATACAATCTTATACACGTTCTGCTGCTGCTTGGGATGCGGGAAAGTTTAATAATGAAGTTGTTTCTGTTGAAGTACCTCAACGTCGTGGAGAATCTGTTATTGTTTCTAAAGATGAAGAGTACACTAATGTTAAGATGGAAAAAATTCCAGCTTTAAGGTCTGCATTTACTAAAGAAGGTACTGTTACTGCTGCCAATGCTTCTACTATTAATGATGGTGCTGGAGCAATGGTTTTGATGAGTAAAGAAAAAGCAAATGAATTAGGTTTAACGCCTTTAGCTACTATAAAAAGTTATGCAGATGCTGCTCAAGAACCAAAATGGTTTACTACAGCTCCCGCAAAAGCATTGCCTAAAGCCTTAAATAAAGCAGGTATTGCTATTAATGATGTTGATTTTTTTGAATTTAATGAAGCCTTTTCTATAGTAGGTTTGGCTAATATGAAAATATTAGGTTTAGATGACAGTAATGTTAATGTTAATGGTGGCGCTGTATCTTTAGGACATCCTTTAGGATGCTCTGGAGTAAGAATTGTTATAACATTATTAAGTGTCTTAGAACAAAACGATGCGAAAATTGGTGCTGCTGCTATATGTAATGGTGGTGGTGGTGCTTCTGCAATTGTAATAGAACGTAATTAAGATAGTTTAATGCAATATGGAATTTGTAATCTGAGTATTGTTCCACTTAGAGTTGAACCTAGTGATTCGTGTGAGTTAGTCTCTCAGGTACTCTATGGTGAAATTTTTAAAGTATTAGAGCAACGTAAATCTTGGAGTAGAATTCGATTAAATTTTGACAAGTACGAAGGATGGATAGATAATAAACAATATCTAGAAATTAATGAAAACACTTACAAAGAAATTAAAGAGCAAGATTATATTTTATCTACAGATTTAATAGAATATATTCAAGATAAAAACCAGCAATTACATACAATTCCACTAGGTTCTTCTTTAAATGGTTTAGAGATATTGAATCATACATTTGATGGGAATTCAATTTCTTCTAAACAAGATAAATCTAGCCTAATTGAGACGGCATTTACTTATTTAAATGCGCCTTATCTTTGGGGAGGAAAAACACCTTTTGGTATTGACTGTTCTGGTTTTACTCAAATGGTCTATAAACTCAATGGCTATCCTATCTTGCGTGATGCTTCACAGCAAGCTACTCAAGGACAAGCTTTGAGTTTTATTGAAGAAAGCGAACCTGGTGACTTAGCTTTTTTTGATAATGCAGAAGGATTGATAACTCATGTAGGTATCATCATGAAAGACAACTATATAATCCATGCTCATGGTAAAGTGAGAATTGACAGACTTGATCATTCTGGTATTTACAATGTTGATAAACAAATTCACACTCATAAATTGAGAGTGATAAAAAAAATTATATAAAAAAAAGCGATTAGTTATACTAATCGCTTTTTTTCTTAATTACTTTTATAATAAACTAGTTTCCTGCTTCCATCTCATCAATTTTTGCTTTCATAGCTTTAAACTTATCCATTTGAGATGTAGTACTATAAATATTCATAAGTGTTTGTGCAGCTTGAATATTCTTTGGCTTTAACTTTAGAGTAGTTTCCAAAAAAGGAATCGCTGACAAATACAAATCATTACGTTTAGCTCTTAACTCATCATAACGTTTATTGTCTGCCGATGATGTTCCTAACGAATTCATTTCTTCAACAATTGGTTGCTCAGTACTTAATATTAATACGGCCATATTGTTATATGCATCAGCATAAGAAGGATCTAATGAAATTGCCTTCTCATAATACACTTTTGCTGCGTCATTATCTCCTGCCTCTGCCGAAATCACACCTAAGTTATATTGTAATTCCGCATTGTCAGGATCCATAGTTGTAGCCTCTTGCATTAATTCCTTAAACCTCTCTCTGTTCCCCATTTTGAGTTGAACATTTGCTTCTGAAATTAATAAACCTAAGTCATCTGGATTTTGCTCCCTAGCGGCTTTCATAGAAGCAATAGCTCTTTCATTATCACCATTACTAATATGAATAAGTGCAATATTTTTAACTATCTCTGCAGATTTTGATTCTGTTTGCTTTTCTTTCGGCGCAATGTAAGCTCCAGATTTCACTGAAGTATCACGTATAATTTGATTATCAAATACTTCTTCTTCTCCAGACTCTTTATTAGTTGCCGTATATAACATACCAACACCTTGATAATCTAAGTCTCTAAGTTCTTCATAGAACTTTAAAGATGTAACATAATCTTGACCTGTTACGGCAGTTGATGCAGCATAGTATAAATACAAAGTATCTTTAGGAGACATTCTATAGGCATAATCAAAACCTATTGAAGCTCTAGCATAATCTTTACTCCCTAAAGCAGAATTGGCTTTAGTTAGATAATTGTTTATGATTTTAGACTTTAATTCGGTAACACCTCCAGAGTATTTTCCTTTAGCAGAACCTTCGATTTCTTGTACCATATTGAAACTCTCTACTGCTTTAGAAATATCTTCGTTAGAAGCACTTCCGTTTGCATATAGAGCTTGTCCTTTAAGGTAATAGAATTTTGCTTTCATTTTAGCATCTGCACTTCCAATTAAAGATTCAGCAGATTGAATTGCAGATTTAGCATCTGCAAAATTTCCAGTTTTAATTGCCTTTTCAGCAGCTTTAATTTCGCTTTTTTGTGAAAATGAAATGGTACTTACCAAAAGTGATAGAGCAACTACAATTTGTTTTTTCATTTTTAGTTATTTTTATTAGGGTTAATGGTTATTCTTCTTCGTTAATATCAAGAGTTGTGCCATCCTCATTAACATCTTCAATATCAATGTTTTCAGGGTCTATTTCCTCTTCGTCTTCTTTCATTACTTTAGCAACTGCTGCTATAGAATCATTTCCTTTTAAGTTAATAAGCTTTACACCTTGTGTTGCTCTACCCATCACTCTTAAATCTTTAACTTCCATTCTAATAGCTATTCCAGATCTATTAATAATCATTAAATCATCTTCATCAGTAACGCTTTTAATAGCGACTAAATGACCTGTTTTTTCAGTAATAGAAATGGTTTTAACACCTTTCCCTCCTCGATTTGTAATTCTATATACTGCCTCTCCATCTTCTGGATCGTCAATATAACTTCGTTTTCCATAGCCTTTTTCAGAAACAACTAAAACAGATTCTTCTTGAGGGCTTTCTATAGCGATCATACCTATTACTTCATCAGTATCATTGGTTAAACGAATACCTCTAACACCTGAAGCATTTCTACCCATTGGTCTCGTTTTTGCTTCTTCAAATCGAATGGCTTTACCAGATTTCAAAGCTAACATTACTTGGCTATTACCTGTTGTTAATTTAGCTTCAAGTAGTTCATCTCCTTCTTTAATTGTAATGGCGTTAATACCATTTGTTCGAGGTCTTGAATATTGTTCTAACGATGTCTTCTTAACTTGACCTTGCTTGGTCGCCATAATCACATAATGATTGTTAATATAGTCTTCATCTTTTAGATCTTGAGTACAGATAAATGCTTTTACTTTATCATCTTGCTCAATATTTATTAAGTTTTGAATCGCTCTACCCTTAGACGTTTTACTGCCTTCTGGTATTTCATAAACACGCATCCAGAAACATTTTCCTTTTTGAGTAAAGAATAACATGTATTGGTGATTTGTACCAACAAACAGATGTTCTAAGAAATCTTCATTTCGAGTTGTAGATGCTTTTTGACCAACACCTCCTCTATTTTGAGTTTTGTATTCGGTTAGAGATGTTCTCTTAATATATCCAGCGTGAGAAATAGTAATTACAACTTGTTCATCTGGAATCATGTCTTCGATACTTAAATCCCCTCCAGCATATTCAATTAATGAACGACGCTCATCACCATATTTATCTTTAACAACTAAAAGCTCTTCTTTAATAATGTCATAACGACGTTCTTGCTTATCAAGAATATCTTTTAAGTTTTCAATAGTTTTCATCAACTCATCATACTCAGAACGCAATTTATCTTGTTCTAACCCTGTAAGTTGACGCAATCTCATTTCAACGATTGCTTTAGCTTGTATTTCTGAAAGTTCAAATCTTTCAATTAATTTAGCACGAGCTTCATCAGCATTTGAAGAGGCTCTAATAAGAGCAATAACTTCATCAATATTATCTGAAGCTATAATTAACCCTTCTAATATATGAGCCCGTTCTTCTGCTTTACGTAATTCATATTTAGTTCGTCTAACAACAACTTCATGTCTATGCTCAACGAAATAATGAATCATTTCTTTTAGATTCAATAATTGTGGACGTCCATTTACTAATGCAATATTATTGACACTAAAAGACGACTGTAATGCTGTATATTTATACAACATATTTAATACAATATTAGGAATAGCATCACGTTTTAAAACGTAAACAATACGCATACCATTTCTATCAGATTCATCCCTTATTAGAGATATCCCATCAATCTTTTTGTCATTAACTAAATCGGCAGTCTTTTTAATCATGTCTGCCTTGTTAACTTGGTAAGGTATTTCAGTAACAATAATACTTTCTCGTCCTTGAACTTCTTCTATTCTGGCTTTTCCACGAATAACAATTCGCCCACGTCCAGTCTTAAAAGCTTCTCGAACACCATCATACCCATAAATTGTTCCTCCTGTAGGAAAATCTGGAGCTTTTACGTGCTGAATTAGCTCATCAATTTCAATGTCATTATTTTCAATATAAGCAATTGTACCATCAATAACTTCAGATAAATTATGTGGTGGCATATTTGTAGCCATCCCAACTGCAATACCTGAAGCACCATTTACTAAAAGCCCAGGTATTCTTGTAGGCAAAACTGTTGGTTCTTGTAATGTATCATCAAAGTTTAATTTGTGATCTACAGTTTCCTTATCAATATCTGCAAGCATCTCTTCCGAGATCTTCTTCATTCTTGCTTCAGTATAACGCATTGCTGCAGGACTATCGCCATCAATTGAACCAAAGTTACCTTGGCCATCTACTAACATGTAACGTAAACTCCATTCTTGAGCCATACGAACCATAGCATCATAAACTGATGTATCACCATGAGGATGGTACTTACCTAAAACTTCACCAACTATTCTTGCTGATTTTTTATGAGCAGTATTTGATCTAACACCTAATTCATGCATTCCATAAAGTACACGTCTGTGAACAGGTTTTAAACCGTCTCTCACATCTGGTAATGCACGTGACACAATGACCGACATTGAATAATCAATGTAAGCTGATTTCATTTCATCTTCAATGTTAATAGGGATCAATTTCTCTCCGTCTTCCATATATATTATAAATTAGATTTTTGTAGGTTTTCAAATCGTGCTAAGATAACGATTTCCATAGTGTTTAAGCGTTTTATATCTTCGAAATTTGAAACTTTTTATTAACAAATTTTAACTTTATTTTTAATAAGTATGTTGTTAAAAACTTTGAATTTGTAAAGTTTTTTCACTCTATTAGTAGCAGTCCTATATTTAAGGTATAATTTTTGCCCTTTTATAGGTAGATTTTATTATTTTTAATGCAGAAAGAGATTACTATGGATGATAATTTTTCCCCAAGAGTTAAAGATGTAATTGCATATAGCAAAGAAGAAGCCCTGCGTTTAGGTCACGACTTCATTGGTACCGAGCATTTAATGCTAGGTCTGCTTCGCGATGGCAATGGTAAAGCTATAGATATTCTAAATGCGCTAGATATTGACCTTAATCATTTAAGAAGAAAAGTTGAGATTTTAAGTCCGGCAAACCCCAATATTACAGTAGCTTCTAATGAAAAAAAGAATTTACATCTTACTAGACAAGCTGAACGTGCTCTTAAAACAACTTTTTTAGAAGCTAAATTATTTCAAAGCACATCTATTAATACTGCACATTTACTGTTGTGTATTTTAAGAAATGAAAACGATCCTACCACCAAACTTTTAAACAAGTTAAAGGTAGATTATGATAACGTAAAAGAACAATTCAAATTTATGATTACAAATGACGATGATTATTTAGATCTTCCAAAAGCAGAATCATTTTCTGATGACGAACCAAATAATGAAGGAGAAGCTAAAGAAAACCCTTTTGGTCAGTCTTCAGCAAAATCAACAAAAAAATCTAAAACTCCAGTTCTAGATAACTTTGGAAGAGACTTAACTGTATTTGCTGAAGAAGGCAAACTTGATCCAGTAGTTGGACGGGAAAAAGAAATACAACGTGTATCTCAAATTTTGAGTAGACGAAAAAAGAATAACCCATTATTAATTGGAGAACCAGGAGTAGGTAAATCTGCTATTGCTGAAGGCTTAGCACTTAGAATAATTAAAAGAAAAGTATCAAGAACATTATTTAATAAACGCGTTGTAACCTTAGACTTAGCAAGCTTAGTTGCTGGAACTAAATATAGAGGACAGTTTGAGGAACGTATGAAAGCGGTTATGAATGAACTTGAAAAGAATGATGATATTATTCTTTTTATTGATGAAATTCATACTATTGTTGGTGCTGGTGGAGCTACAGGTAGCTTAGATGCTTCTAATATGTTTAAACCTGCTCTCGCAAGAGGAGAAATTCAATGTATTGGGGCAACAACACTTGATGAATATAGACAGTACATTGAAAAAGATGGTGCTTTAGAGCGTCGTTTTCAAAAAGTGATCGTAGAACCAACAACAGTTGAAGAAACTATAGAAATTCTTAACAATATTAAAGGCAAATACGAAGAACATCACAATGTTAATTACACCTCTGAAGCTATTGAAGCATGTGTTAAATTAACAAATAGATATATGACAGAACGATTCTTACCAGATAAAGCTATTGATGCTTTAGATGAAGCAGGATCTCGTGTTCATATTACTAATATAGATGTTCCTAAGCAAATTCTTGAACTCGAGAATAAACTTGAAGAAGTTAAGGAAACAAAAAATACAGTTGTTAAAAAACAAAAGTATGAGGAAGCTGCAAAATTAAGAGATGATGAAAAACGCATTGAAAAAGAATTAGCTATTGCTCAAGAAAAATGGGAAGAAGAAACGAAACAACATAGAGAAGTTGTAACCGAAGACAATGTAGCAGACGTTGTCTCTATGATGACTGGAATTCCTGTAAATAGAATAGCACAAACTGAAAGTAACAAACTAGCACAATTACCTGAACTTATTAAAGGCAAAGTGATTGGCCAAGATGAAGCTGTCTCAAAGGTCGTAAAAGCAATTCAGCGTAATCGTGCTGGACTTAAAGATCCAAACAAGCCAATTGGTTCATTTATATTTTTAGGTCAAACAGGAGTTGGTAAAACACAATTAGCAAAAGTATTAGCCCGTGAACTTTTTGACAGTGAAGAATCACTTGTTAGAATAGATATGAGTGAATACATGGAAAAATTTGCTATTTCTAGATTAGTTGGAGCACCTCCAGGATACGTTGGCTATGAGGAAGGCGGGCAGTTAACAGAAAAAGTTAGAAGAAAACCTTATGCTGTAATTCTTTTAGACGAAATTGAAAAAGCACACCCAGATGTCTTTAATATGCTTTTACAAGTCTTAGATGATGGTTACTTAACTGATAGTCTTGGTCGCAAAATTGATTTTAGAAATACAATCATTATTATGACATCTAATATTGGAGCTAGAAAATTAAAAGACTTTGGTCAAGGTGTAGGTTTTGGCACTTCTGCTAAAGCTGCTCAAGCAAATGATAATTCAAGAAGTATTATTGAAAATGCGCTTAAAAAAGCATTTGCTCCTGAATTCTTAAATAGAATTGACGATGTTATGGTCTTTAATGCTTTAGAAAGAGAAGACATCAACAAAATTATTGATATTGAGTTGGCGCATCTTATTAAAAGAATAGAGGATCTAGGTTACCAATTAAAACTTAGTAAAAAAGCTAAAGATTATATTGCCGATAAAGGCTTTGACAAAGAGTATGGCGCTAGACCTTTAAAAAGAGCTATTCAAAAATATATTGAAGATGCACTAGCTGAAGAAATCATCAATTCTCAATTGCAAGAAGGGGATACAATTCAAATGGACTTAGATACCAAATCTGAGGAATTAACCATCAAAATTGTTAAATCTGAAACGCAAACAGAATCATAGTATTAGCTTAAAATTTAAAAAAGCCTCTTTAAATAAGAGGCTTTTTTTTTGTTTCAAGCTTTTATAATCAGTAACTTTAAATGATGACAGATCAAATTACACTTGATTTTTGCAAGGTTCATATTTATGATTACTATATGGTAGTTACTGTAAATATGGGAATAAACATGACAGTGTATCATAATAATATCCTGAAAGGTGTTGCTGATTCTTATTTCAAAAACAAACCATTTGTCTATATCACGCATCGCATAAACTCCTATTCTGTAGATCCTTCTACATATAAAGAAACAGCAAAAATCAATAATCTTGTAGGGTTTTGTGTGGTCTCTAAAAACTTCATGGCAAAGAGTACTGCTGAAATAGAAAAACTATTTTTAAATACCATCCCTTTTGAAATTTTTGACACACTCGAAGAAGCTATCAGTTGGACAAAATCTGTAATCCACTAAACACTTTATTTTTCCATTTCGGAAATTCTTCCTTTAAAACTATTACTTTATACTATTCTTTTTTGATAGAAAGAACACTTTATTTAATAAGAAAGATTACATCTATACTATTATCTAATTAAGAGATATAACATCTAAGCAAAAAAAAGGCAGCTATAAAATAGCTGCCTTTAATATGACCCTTAGGGATAATTCCCTAATTATTTATCAATTACTTCTTACCAGAAGAAACAATTTTCTTAGTAACAGAACCTTGATTCGTCGTTAACTTCACATAGAACATTTGGTTTGAGATTCTTGATAAATCAAATGTAGATCTACCTTTAGAACCAGCAACATAGTTGTTATTATTCTCTGTTAAGATCAATAGACCTTTAGTATCGAATAACTCAATAGTTACTTTAGTTTCAAACTCAAATGAGTAAGCTATATTAACTTCTTTATCAAATGGTACTGGATAAGCAGTAAAGTCGATTTTCACATCTTCTTGAGCTAACTCAGACTCTCTTAATACACTATTACAGCTTACATTCAACTCATAATTACCAGTATTAGACAAGAATCCTCTCATAAAGATATTATACACAACACCATCTTCCGCAAAGAACGCAACTTCAGATGAGAATCCTGAACATCCTGAACCATCATCATTATCAGCTACTTGAGTTTCTCCACAGTCTGTAAAGATTGTGATACGAGTATCATAATCTGCTGTATTACATGTACTAAACACAGTCATATCATCACCTGTTCCTGTAAATGTATACCAGTTTCCAATACCTCCGTTAGGACCTGCAACATCTTCTGCTCCTGCATCAGACGTATCTCCAAATACAGTATCTCCACAGAATAACTCACCTAAAGATGGTAATTCACATACTGGTTCTGGACATATTACACTCAATTCATAATTACCTGTCTCAGATAAGAATCCTCTCATGAACACATTGTACTCAACATCTAACTCAGCAAAGAAACTAACTTGAGATGTAAATCCGCTACAATTAGCAAAATCATCATCGTTATCAGCTACTTGAGTTTCTCCACAGTCAGTAAAGATTGTGATACGTGTATCATAATCTGCTGTATCACATGTACTCAATACAACCATATCTTGACCTGTACCTATAAATGTGTACCAGTTTCCAATACCTCCGTTAGGACCTGCAACATCTTCTGCTCCTGCATCTGATGTATCTCCTATTACAGAGTCTCCACAGAATAACTCACCTAAAGATGGTAATTCACATACTGGTTCTGGACAAATCACACTTAATTCATATGCACCAGTATCAGATAAGAATCCTCTCATGAATACGTTGTATACAACATCTAACTCAGCAAAGAAACTAACTTCAGATGAGAACGACGCACAACCTGCTGCATCATCATTATCAGCAACTTGAGTTTCTCCACAGTCAGTAAAGATTGTGATACGTGTATCATAATCTGCTGTATTACATGTACTCAATACAACCATATCTTGACCTGTACCTATAAACGTGTACCAGTTTCCAACACCTCCATTAGGACCTGCAACATCTTCAGCTCCTGCATCAGATGTATCTCCTAATACAGTATCTCCACATTCTAATACATCAGCATCTAGACATGGATCGAATGGATCAATAGACCAAGTATAAGTTACATCACACGAACCTGTGTTACCACATCCATCATCTGCTGTAAATGTTCTTACTAAAGTATACTCTTCAATTCCTGTATCACTATTTGTAGATGAACTTATTACATCAGTGAAATCATGAGTTTGACCAGCTCCTTGACAGTTATCTGTATAAGGCGCTTTATCAGCTAATGACGTTGGCGCTTCATCAATAAGACCAAAGTCTTGACCATCTGGGCACTCAACAACTGGAGCAGTATCATCTACTATAATAAATGTACAAACAAAAGGTTCAGATACATTTTCACAGTTATCTTCAACTTCAAAAGTTACAGTAAGTGTTGTAGAACAGTCACCTTTATCTTCATCTTTTCCAATCACTCTATATACTAACTCTTCAACCTCTGCACAGTTATCTGCATAACATGGTATCAATGTACCATTCATTTGTGCTACAGTTAAACCTGCAACAGACCAAGAGTTATCTCCTGCTGAAATCTCATCACCAATTAGTAATGAAATTGAAGCATCTTGAGGACAATCTGCACCATTTTCAGTTCCGATTATAATAACTTCGTTATCACATTCTCCTGTTGGTTGAGGCGCAGTATTATCACCACCTTGGTAGTTCACTTTCACAAGAGCTGCTTTGTTTCCACAAGCATCTTCTGCAGTATATTCAAATACTCTTATCCACTCACAGTCTGTACCGTAAGTCTTCTCTTCTTTAACTACAGTTACTTCACTACAGTTATCTCCGAAAAGTGCTGCGATATCTTCTTCAGAAGGTTCTCCTAAATCAGAATCGATGCATAAGTCTAAAGTATTTTGACCCATTGGTAATTCACCTTCTAACATTGGAGGCATTGTATCTGCTCCACTATTAACGATTACTACGTTATCAGCAAAGTTCTCACAAGCATCCTGTACAGTATACGTATATGTTGCAGTCCATCCACAATCATCACCTACAATTGAAGGATCTAATGCAGTAACTATAACAGTTCCACAGTTATCAGTATATGCCGCTTCAATATCAGCTAATGCCGGAGCACCAGGATTTTCGCTTAAACACTGTAAACCTGTAGTACCTTCTGGTAATGTCCCTGTTAATTCAGGAGCAGAATAATCTCCACCATTATAGAATACTTTTACTGGATTAGCAAAGTTTCCACAATCATCTTGGATTTCATATCTGTACATTACTGCCCAATGACAATCATCTTCTTGAGGAGCAGATTCTGTTTTAGTAACATTTACGTTACCACAGTTATCATCAAATAAAGCAGCAATTTCTGCTTCAGTTGGTCCTAATGGACGATTTTCAAAACATAAATCTAAATTAGATTCACCTTGAGGTAATTCTCCAACTAATTCTGGAGCAGTTTCGTCAATTACAGTAATTGTATGTTTAGCTGTAATAGTACGTCCACAATCATCAGTATAAGTAAAGTCTACATCAAAAGTACCACAACTTCCATCGAAAGGTTGTGCTTCACCTTGAACTGATCCTGAAATCTCACAAGCTCCTGTTCCTCCATTTGTATATGATAAGAACTGAGGTTGGTAAGTTGGTAATTCTTCACATTGTATTGAAGTATCATCAATTTCATCAAATTCAGCTATTGGTGCTGGTAATACTGTAATTACTTTCTTAGCTGTGATTGTTCTCTGACAATCATCAGTGTAAGTCCAGTCTACCTCTAATGTTCCTCCACAATATGTGTAAGAACCAC